>NZ_JBLXHL010000003.1:0-451246 GCF_048259695.1 Celeribacter sp.
CAGGTCACCGACAGCCAGAGCCTGACAGGGGTGTCGGCCAACCTGACGCAATCGGGTGGATTGCGTGGCACATTCGCGGGGCAACTCAACGGTAAGGCGGCGGTGTCCGGCACGCTTGCGCCCGGGCGCTATGGTCCGACTGTGACGCTGACGTCCAGAAATGCCGGCCGCGCAGTCGAAGCCGCAGGGCTGTTGGACAAGGGTGCGGGGGGCACTCTGGCCATGACGCTGACAAGCCTGCCTGAGGATGACAGCTATGCGGGGGCGGTCACCATCACCAATATCCGTGCGCAATCCGCGCCGGAACTGGCCGAATTGTTGTCGTTGATCTCGGTCGTGGGTCTTTTGGACCAACTGGCGGGCGGGCAGGGGATTTTGTTCACGAGCACCGAAGCCCGATTTACCATCAAGCCGGGGCGGGTGTTGATCCATAGCGCCTCGGCCGAGGGTCCGTCCCTTGGCATTTCGCTTGATGGTATCTTTGACACCGCGGCCTCTACCATGGACCTGCAGGGGGTCATTTCTCCGGTCTATTTCCTCAACGGCATCGGTCAGGTCGTGGCCAAAAAGGGCGAGGGGCTGTTCGGGTTCACTTTCAACCTCACGGGGGCATCGGATGCCCCTAAAATCGCGGTGAACCCGCTGTCGATCCTGACACCCGGAGCCTTGCGCGGAATTTTCCGTAAACGCGATGCGCCCACGGTAGATGATTGAACGCAGAGCGCCGATCGCGCTATGAGCGGCGCGACTCATATGGCGCACAGGGCGCGTAAACCAAAGGGACGACCATGAAACTGTCAGACTTCGATTTTGATCTTCCCGAGGCTTTGATCGCCACGCGCCCCGCCAAACCGCGCTCCTCGGCGCGGCTGTTGGTGGCCACGCCCGATGCGATTACCGATGGGGTTGTGACGGATCTGGTGGACTGGTTTCAAGCGGGGGACCGTCTTGTCCTCAATGACACAAAGGTGCTGCCTGCGCGCCTGACGGGCAAGCGCGGGCGCGACACCGCACAGGGCTACCAAGAGGCGAAAATCGAGGTCACGCTGTTGGAGCCACAGGCCGAAGGCGGCGTCTGGCGCGCCCTGATCAAGCCGCTCAAAAAGGTCAAGGAGGGCGAGGTGATCCGCTTTTCCGATGACCTGTCGGCCACACTCACCGCCAAAGAGGACGGGGCGGCCTATGTGGCGTTCAACCTGACGGGCGCGGATTTTGACCACGCCCTCAACGCCGCAGGCTCCATGCCCCTGCCGCCCTATATCGAGGCCAAGCGCAAGGCGGACGCGCAAGACAAGGACGACTATCAAACCGTCTGGGCGCGTACGCCGGGGGCGGTCGCCGCGCCAACCGCCTCGTTGCATTTCGATGAGGCGCTGCTTGCGGCGCTGACGGCCAAGGGCGTCGAGATCACCCATGTGACGCTGCATGTCGGGGCGGGGACGTTTTTGCCGGTCAAAGTGGACAATGTGGACGAGCACAAAATGCACGCGGAATGGGGCGAGGTGACGCCCGCAGCCGCCGCCGAGATCGCCGCGACCAAGGCGGCCGGGGGGCGCGTGATCCCCGTCGGCACCACCGCACTGCGCCTGATCGAGAGTGCCGCCCGCGAGACCGGGGCGATTGCCGCCTTTCTGGGCGAGACGGATATTTTCATCAAACCCGGTTTCGAGTTTGCCGTCACCGATGCGCTGATGACCAATTTCCATTTGCCCAAATCAACGCTGCTGATGTTGGTCTCTGCCCTGATGGGGGTTGAGCCGATGCGGGCGGTCTATGACCATGCCGTCACGCAGGGCTACCGCTTCTTTTCCTACGGGGATGCCTCGCTCCTTTTGCCGCATGGCGCCTGAATGGGGCATAAAGAGAGTTAAAACAGTCGCCCAAAGGGTGCGCATTGCCTTTCCCCCGCGTGGCGAATCTGTCAGGGTTGTTGGATGAAACAAGTCCTCGCCTCCTCCTCCGCGCTTCTTATTGGTGTTATGCTCTTGATGGTCGGCAACGGCCTGCAAGGCTCGTTGTTGGGCGTGCGTGCCGGGCTAGAGGGGTTTTCGACCTTTCACATCTCGATCATCATGTCGGGCTATTTCGCGGGATTCCTGGGCGGGTCACGCACCGCGCCGTGGATGATCCGCCGCGTGGGCCATGTGCGGGTCTTTGCCGCGCTCGCCTCGTTCATCTCCGCCGCATTGATCCTCTTTCCCGTCGTCACCAACCCCGTGGCGTGGACGTTGTTGCGCGTTGTGTTGGGCTTTTGTTTCTCGGGCGTGTACGTCACGGCGGAAAGCTGGCTCAACAATGCCTCGACCAACGAGGTGCGTGGCAAGGCGCTTTCGGCCTATATGCTCGTGCAGATGGTCGGCATTGTGTTGGCGCAGGTGATCTTGTCTCAGGGCGATCCGTCGGGATGGGTGTTGTTTATCATCCCCTCTGTTCTCGTCTCGATCTCTTTCGCGCCGATTTTGCTGTCCGTGACCCCGACCCCGCCGTTCGAGACGTCCAAACCGATGACGCTCAAGCGCCTGTTCGAGGTGTCCCCGCTCGGCTGTGTCGGCATGTTCCTCATGGGCGGTGTGTTTGCGGCGCAAATGGGCATGGCGGCGGTCTATGCAACGCAGGCGGGCTTTACCCTTGGCGAAATCTCGACCTTTATCGCGGTGATTTACATCGGCGCGGTGGTCCTGCAACTGCCGATCGGGTGGATTTCCGACCGGATGGATCGCCGCGTGGTGATCCTTGTCGTCGCTTTCATCGGCGGCCTGTCTGCTCTCACGGGGGCCGCGTTCGGGGATACCCTGACCGTGGCGTTGGGGGCGGCGTTTATGACGGGCGGCATGGCCAATCCGCTCTACTCGCTCCTGATCGCGCATACCAATGACTACCTCGAACCCGATGATATGGCGGCCTCCTCGGGGGGGCTGATCTTTATCAACGGTGTGGGGGCCGTGGGGGGGCCGGTGATTGCGGGGTATCTGATGGGCATGATGGGACCGAACGGCTATTGGGCGTTGCAAGCCGTCCTGATGCTGTCGGTCGCGGGCTACGCCGCCTATCGCACCACACGCCGTGCCGCGATCCCTGTCGAGGAAACCACGCACTATGTGACCGTTATGCCATCGGCCTCGCCCGTGGCCTCCGAGGTGGCACAAGAGGTGGCGATTGAATTGGCCGAGGCCGATGACGCAGCACTCAATCCGGTCGAGACAGGGTCCATCACGCCATCGTCGTGATGCGGTGACGTCACGATTGAGACGCGCCGTTTCCATGCGCATGCGCGAGGTCTTTCACCGCGCCCGCAGGCCACGGCCCGCCCGTTCGGCCCCCACGACGCCGCCCCGAAGCCGCCCCGACAGGCCGCAGCGCGACGCCACCCAGACAGGCTGCCCAGACAGGCCGCAGCACGACAGGCCGCCGGACCGTTCCGGTAACTGGCTGCGCTGTCGAAATGTTTCAATTGCGCAACATAATTACAACTGACGCGGGGGCATGTTTAATTTCCTTGCGCGCATTTGATGTGTTTGCCACAGTTTTTGCAATCAGGAGCCAGCGATGGAGAGAGACAATGGCCCCCAAGAACGCACAGCAGACCGAAAAGACCCCCGACGAGGTTCTGGCCTTTTGGCTCGACGAATTGCAGCCGAAAGACTGGTACAACAGCACGGATGCGCTCGATGCCCGTATCCGTGACGGGTTCGGGTCCACGTGGCAACGCGCACAAGAGGGCGCCTATTCGCTGTGGCTGACCTATCCCAATGGCGCACTCGCCTATATCCTGTTGAACGATCAAATGCCGCGCAACATGTTTCGTGGCTCGGGCAAATCCTTTGCCTCCGACCGTACCGCCCTGGCCGCCGCGAAAGCCGCGATTGAAAAAGGGTGGGACATGCGCGTCGACGGGCCTGCACGACAGTTTTTCTACCTGCCGTTGATGCATTCGGAATGCCAAACCGATCAGGACCGCTGCGTCCGGTTGATGTGCGAGCGCCTGAAAGGACAGGATAGCAACCTGCTCCACGCCCGTGTCCACCGCGAAATCATCCGCATGTTCGGCCGCTTTCCCTATCGCAATGAGGCGCTTGGCCGGCGCACCACCGAGGCCGAGGCGCGGTTCATGGCCGAGGGCGGATACGGGGCGCTGCTCAAAGAGTTGGATCAGGTCGCCGCCTGAATCGCGCGGTTGCGGTTGCGGTTGCGGTTGTGACGGGGCTGTGGCCGGGCTGTGCGATCGTTGCGCGGGGTGAAGTAGCTATGCGCGTGGCGGGTAGCAGGATTTCAACGGCACTTACGTCAGCATCGTTGCTCCGAATTTCAAAATAGTTTAGCATCAAACTAATTTGAAATTCTGGAGGATCTCATGGCAGACCAAACCTTCGACATCGTTGTAATCGGTGCCGGTCCCGGCGGCTACGTGGCTGCAATTCGTGCCGCTCAACTCGGCCTGAACGTGGCCTGTGTCGAGCGTGAGAACCTCGGGGGCATCTGCCTGAACTGGGGCTGTATCCCGACCAAGGCGTTGCTGCGTTCGGCCGAGGTTTATCACAACATGGAACGGGCCAAAGAGTTCGGTCTGTCCGCTGACAAATTCTCCTTTGACCTCGACGCCATCGTGAAACGGTCGCGCGGCGTGGCCAAACAGATGAACGGCGGCATCAAGACCCTGTTCAAAAAGAACAAAATCACCTCGATCATGGGCGAAGCCAAAATCGCCGCCAAGGGTAA
The DNA here is from genome assembly GCF_048259695.1 of Celeribacter sp. Classification (GTDB taxonomy): domain Bacteria; phylum Pseudomonadota; class Alphaproteobacteria; order Rhodobacterales; family Rhodobacteraceae; genus Celeribacter. The sequence continues at coordinate 4,717 of NZ_JBLXHL010000003.1, forward strand.
GGTTGTCGTCAAGACCGAGAAGGGCGAAGAGACGCTTCTGGCCAAGAACATCATCGTCGCCACCGGTGCGCGCGCCCGCGAATTGCCCGGCCTTGAGGCCGATGGCGATCTGGTGTGGACCTACCGCCACGCGCTTGTCCCCAAGCGGATGCCAAAGAAATTGCTGGTGATCGGGTCGGGGGCCATCGGCATCGAATTTGCAAGCTTCTTCAACACATTCGGCGCGGACACCACCGTGGTCGAGGTGATGGACCGCGTGTTGCCGGTCGAGGACAAAGACATCTCCGCCTTTGCGAAAAAACAGTTCGTCAAACAGGGGCTGACCATTCTGGAGAAAACCACGGTCAAGAAACTGGACCGCTCCCCCGGTAAAGTCGTCGCCCATTTCGAGGATGCGAACGGCACCACCACACAAGAGTTCGACACCGTGATTTCCGCCGTTGGCATCGTGGGCAACTGTGAGGGGCTCGGCCTTGAGGAGTTGGGCGTCACCATCGACCGCACCCACGTTGTGACGGACGAATATTGCCGCACCGGCGTCGAGGGCGTGTTCGCCATTGGCGACATCGCAGGCGCGCCATGGCTTGCGCACAAGGCCTCCCACGAGGGCGTCATGGTGGCCGAGTTGATCGCGGGCGAAAAACCCCATCCGATCAAGCCGGGCACGATTGCGGGCTGCACCTATTGCCATCCACAAGTGGCCTCCGTCGGCCTGACCGAGGACAAAGCCAAAGAGGCGGGTTACACCGTCAAGGTCGGCAAATTCCCCTTTATCGGCAACGGCAAAGCGGTGGCGATGGGCGAGGCCGAGGGTCTGGTCAAAACCGTTTTCGACGCGAAAACCGGCGAGCTGTTGGGCGCGCATATGATCGGCGCGGAAGTCACCGAGATGATTCAGGGCTACGTGATCGGCAAAACCTTGGAAACCACCGAGGAAGACCTGATGCACACCGTGTTCCCGCACCCGACCATGTCGGAAATGATGCACGAATCTGTGTTGGCCGCCTACGGGCGTGCCATCCACATCTAATGGCGTGACACCATCGACCCATGTGAAAGCCCTGCCTTTGGCGGGGCTTTTTGCTATTTTGGCGGCGTTGCGTGCGAGAAAATGCAAAGGGGGGCGCGGCCCCTTGTGCGTTTGCGCTCATATGCTAGCTTGCCCGTATGACTGATTGGGATTCTCTTAGATATATACTCGCCGTCGCCCGTGAGGGTGGCCTGTCCGGTGCTGCGCGTGTGCTCGGCGTCAACCATGCCACCGTGTCGCGGCAATTGGCCAAGGCCGAGGATGTTGCCGGTGTGCGCTTTTTCACCCGCCTTGCCTCGGGCCTGCAGCCGACCGAGGCGGGTCAGGTGGCCATCGCCCACGCCGAGGAAGTCGAGGCGCGTATGGTGGCGCTCGATATGGCCTTGGCCTCGCGCGACGAAAATGAGCAGGGTGAGTTGAAAATCACCATTCCGCCCTTGCTCGCGGATGACCATTTCGCCTCGGACCTCAAGGAATTCAAAGCCTTGCACCCCGGAATCGAGATCTCCATTCTGGGCGCGACCGAAGTGTTGAACCTGCACCGCCGCGAGGCCGATGTGGCCATTCGCGTGACCCGCACCCCCGAGGAAAGCCTGTGGGGGCGGATGATGACGGCGCAACGCGCAGGGTGGTTTGCCTCACCCGCCTATGTCGAGCGCTACGCCGATGTGCTCGACGGGCGCGATACCGAGACGCGTTTGCCGTTCATTTCGTTCACGCCAAGCGCCCAGATTTGCCCCTCGACACTCTTTGCCGACCTGCCGTCGTGCCGTGTGGCGATCCACACCGATGACATGGTGTCGGCGCTGTCGCTGGCGCGTCAGGGCGTGGGGATTGTGCGCTGTTCGCATTTTCTGGGCGACCCCGATCCGGGACTGGTGCGGGTGCCGAATGTGGCGCTCACCGACCATATGCCGATCTGGGTGCTCACCCATCCCGACCTGCGTCACGTCCCGCGCGTTACCGAATTCATGCGCTTTATCGCGGCGCGGTTTTCGGCACGGCGCCGCCTGTATATGGGGCCGGAAAACGACAGCACGGGCAATACCATGCGCCCCGACGGGGCCAAGTTCGAAGGCACGTTTACCGAAGTGACCGAACCCGCCGAATAACGGCACCCGCATCGAAAAGGCGCGTTCCCCACCATGAGACCGCGCCTTTTTTCTGTCTAATGCGGAGGTCAGACGCGTACGATTTCGCCGCCGCCATTGGCCCAATCGCGCAATCCGCCCAAATTGTCGACGCTCTCGTGGCCAAACTGGCGCAGCATCCGCGCCGCCCCCGAGGAGCGCGCCCCCGAAGCGCAATACAGCACGATCCGCTTGCCCTGTTTGAACTCGGGCAGGCATTCGGGCGAGGAGGGGTTGGTTTTCATTTGCAGCGCCATCAACGGCACATTGATCGCGCCCTTTGCCTTGCCCGAGCCGCGCAATTCCATCGCGTCGCGCACATCGACAAGGACGATTTCACCGGAGGCCATGCCCGCTTTGACCTCGTCGATGGAGAGTTTTGGCCCAGAGTTGAACAGTCCGAACATCGATGATTCCTTTGCAATCTTGTGCCTGTGTCGGAGCCTCAATAGGGCGCATACGGTGGGGGGTCTGTGATGAAATCACCAAATCCGGTGGCAAGGCGGTGAATGGGGGGGAATTGCACGCAGAACGTGCAAAAAAGTGGCGCTATGCGCGATTGTTCATACTTTGTTCTCACTTTTGTATTGGAAGCCCCGCGCCAACCGACTAGATATGAAGGGCCGTCGTGGCGCAGAAATTCTAAGGGTGTGGGGCAGATGGCCGATCTTAAATCAATCGAAGTGCGCGGTGCGCGCGAGCACAATCTCAAAAACATCGATGTGGATATTCCGCGCGACCAACTTGTGGTGATCACGGGGCTGTCAGGGTCGGGTAAATCCTCGCTTGCCTTCGATACCATCTACGCCGAGGGGCAGCGCCGCTATGTCGAAAGCCTGAGCGCCTATGCCCGTCAATTCCTTGATATGATGGGGAAACCTGACGTTGATCATATCTCCGGCCTGTCGCCCGCGATTTCGATCGAGCAAAAAACCACGTCGAAAAACCCGCGTTCGACCGTGGGGACGGTCACCGAGATTTACGACTATATGCGCCTGTTGTTTGCCCGCGCAGGCACGCCCTATTCCCCCGCCACGGGCGCGCCCATCGAGGCGCAGCAGGTGCAGGATATGGTCGACATCATCATGGCGATGGAGGAGGGCACGCGCGGCTATCTTCTCGCTCCGATTGTGCGCGATCGCAAAGGCGAATACCGCAAGGAATTCCTGGAGTTACGCAAACAAGGCTTTCAACGGGTCAAGATCAACGGCGAATTCTACGAATTGGATGAGCCGCCCACATTGGACAAGAAATTCCGCCACAACATCGACGTTGTGGTCGACCGTTTGGTGGTCCGCGACGGGTTGGAAACGCGACTGGCCGATAGTCTGCGCACCGCGCTTGATCTGGCGGACGGCATCGCCATTCTCGAAACCGCACCCAAAGGGGACGAAGAGCCCGAGCGCATCACCTTTTCCGAGAACTTCGCCTGTCCGGTCAGCGGCTTTACCATTCCCGAAATCGAGCCGCGGCTGTTCTCGTTCAACGCGCCGTTCGGAGCCTGTCCGACCTGTGACGGCCTCGGGATGGAGCTGTTTTTCGACGAGCGGCTTGTGGTGCCGGATGCGGCGCTGAAGGTGGCCGACGGGGCGATTGCGCCGTGGCGCAAAGGCAAGACGCCGTTTTTCCTGCAAACCATCGAAGCCCTTGCAAAACATTACGAATTTGACGCCAAAACGCCGTGGAAAGACCTGCCGGAGCATGTCCAACAGGTGTTCCTCTACGGCTCCGGTTCCGAGGAAATCCCGTTCCGCTATGACGAGGGCGGCCGTGTCTACGAGGTCACGCGCAGCTTTGAGGGCGTGGTGCCGAACATGGAACGCCGCTACCGCGAAACGGATAGCAATTGGGTACGCGAAGAGTTCGAGCGCTACCAAAACAACCGCCCCTGTGGCGCCTGCGGTGGGTACCGTTTGCGCGAGGAGGCTCTGGCCGTCAAAATCGGTCCGCTCGGCGGCAAACCCGAGGAATTGCTGCATGTTGGCCAAGTGGTGAACATGTCGATCCGCGAGGCCCATGCGTGGATTGACGGGGTGATGGATCAGATGACCCGCCAAAAACAGGACATCGCGCGGGCCATCGTCAAAGAGATCCGCGAACGCCTCGGGTTTCTTAACAATGTCGGTCTCGATTACCTGACGATGAGCCGCAATGCGGGAACCTTGTCGGGCGGCGAAAGCCAGCGGATCCGACTGGCGAGCCAGATCGGGTCGGGGCTACAGGGGGTGCTTTACGTGCTCGACGAGCCGTCGATCGGCTTGCACCAACGCGACAATGACCGCCTGATCGGGACGCTCAAAAACCTGCGTGATCAGGGCAATACGGTGATCGTGGTCGAACATGACGAGGACATGATCCGCGAGGCCGATTACGTGTTTGATCTGGGTCCGGGTGCCGGTGTTCACGGCGGTCAGGTGGTTGCCGAAGGCACACCCAAGGAGGTCGAGGCCAACCCCACATCTCTGACCGGTCAGTACCTCACGGGCGCGCGAGAAATTGCCATCCCCGCCAAACGGCGTAAAGGCAATAAAAAGAAAATCAAGGTGGTGAAAGCCACGGGCAACAACCTCAAAGAGGTCACCGCCGAGTTCCCGTTGGGACAGTTCGTGTGCGTCTCGGGCGTGTCGGGCGGGGGCAAATCCACGCTGACCATCGAAACCCTGTTCAAGACTGCATCCATGCGTCTCAACGGCGCGCGTCAAACCCCTGCGCCGTGCGAAACGATCAAGGGACTTGAGCACCTCGACAAGGTGATCGACATCGACCAACGCCCCATCGGGCGCACTCCGCGTTCGAACCCTGCGACCTATACGGGGGCGTTCACGCCGATCCGCGACTGGTTCGCGGGACTGCCTGAATCCAAGGCCCGCGGATACAAACCCGGACGGTTCTCGTTCAACGTCAAGGGCGGGCGGTGCGAGGCCTGTAAAGGCGATGGTGTGATCAAGATCGAGATGCACTTTTTGCCCGATGTCTACGTCGAATGCGAAACCTGTCGGGGCAAGCGTTACAACCGCGAAACGCTCGAAGTCCACTTTAAAGGCAAGAGCATAGCCGACGTTCTTGATATGACGGTCGAAGATGCGCAGACGTTTTTTGCCGCCGTGCCGAGCATCCGTGAAAAGATGGACGCGCTGATGCGTGTGGGCCTTGGTTATATCAAGGTGGGACAACAGGCGACGACCCTTTCGGGCGGTGAGGCGCAGCGGGTGAAGTTGTCCAAGGAGTTGGCCAAACGCTCAACCGGACGCACGCTTTACATCCTCGACGAGCCGACCACGGGTCTGCATTTCGAGGACGTCAAAAAGCTGTTGGAGGTGCTGCACGAGTTGGTCGATCAGGGCAATTCGATGATCGTGATCGAGCACAATCTCGACGTGATCAAAACCGCCGATCACATCATTGATATCGGCCCCGAGGGCGGCGATGGCGGCGGTGAAATCGTGGCCACGGGCACCCCCGAACAGGTGTCCGAAATCGCGGCCTCCCACACGGGGCGGTACCTTAAAATGATGTTGGCAAAGCATAAAGCCGCAGCCAGGTGATTTAGGGCCGGCACGACAAAAGGGCCATCCGTGCGGGTGGCCTTTTTGGTGTGGTGCGATGTGCCGGAATTAGTACTTGGACGGGCGCAACATTTCCAACTCGCCCGAGCGTGTGCGGGCGGTTTTCGCATGCCGTCCAAAGGCCGGATAGGCAAGCGCGATCAGGGCCGCAGCCCCAAGGGCGGCGACACCGGCCACGCCCCATTGGCTACCCCAGTTTTGCAACGTTATGGCGATCAGCGCCCAAGCCGCGCCGAGCGGATAAAGCGGCGCATCGGGGCGCACGACCGTGCTGCCGTAAAGCGTGACGGCAAAGGCCCCCGCAAGGCCCGCATAGGCCCATCCCACGCCGCCAAACACAACGCCGTATCCTGCGCCAAGCAGACCGAGCCCGGCAAAGGACGCGGCGGTGAGCCATCCCGCGTAGAGCGCGACAGGGCCGCGGGCGAGCCACGGATCCAGTTTGGGGGCGCGTTCGAGGGCCATCAGGGCGCTCACAAGCATGGCAAAAATCAGGATCACCGCCCACAAAGGCGACACCATGGCAACGGGCAGCCATGCGGCGCCAATGACGAGCGAGACGGTCAGCGGCGTGCGCATGGCGTCCCAATCCGTGGCCTGTGCGCGTTTGAGCGCACCGAACCCTGCCGACAGCAACAGCCAGAGGTAAATCACGCCCCAGATCGCAAAGGCGTAGCCGGCGGGCTGAACGGGCGGGTCGATTTGCGCAATAGGGTAGAGGTCGGGGTCAAACCCGCCAAAGTCGGGCGTGAAAACAGGGCCAAGCACGAAGGCGAGCGTGGCGACCAGTGTGAGGATGGATTTCATGCGTGTCGATCGTGTCGATTTCGTACGTGTCATGGGGAGGAAACGCACGAGCGGGCTATTTGGTTCACTTAAATGTAAAACGACGCCCGCAAAGGGCGCCGTTCATGTCATGTGGAGTGGGTCATGTGGCGGTCGCTATTACGCGAGGGTGCCATCCACGCCCAAGGTCAGTTTGCCGCCCAGATACGGCGCGAGCGCGGCGGGCAAGGTCACCGACCCATCGGCGTTCTGGCCGTTTTCCAACACTGCAATCAATGTCCGCCCCACGGCCAGACCCGACCCGTTGAGCGTGTGGACAAACTGCGGCTTGCCCCCATCGGCGGGTTTGAACCGCGCGTTCATGCGGCGGGCCTGAAAGTCACCCGTGGTCGAGACAGACGAGATTTCGCGGTAGGCGTCCTGACCGGGCAACCATGCCTCGATGTCAAAGGTGCGCCGCGCGCCAAACCCCATGTCGCCTGTGCACAGCTCGACCGTGCGATACGGCACGCCGAGTTTTTCAAGCAGGCCCTCGGCGCAGCCAAGCATCCGTTTTTGTTCGTCCTCGGAGGCATCGGGATGGGTGATCGACACCATTTCGACCTTTTCGAACTGGTGTTGGCGCAACATGCCGGAGGTGTCGCGCCCCGCCGATCCCGCCTCTGAGCGGAAACACAGCGAGTGTGCGGTCATGCGGATCGGCAATGTAGCCTCGTCAAGCGTCTCGCCCGCCACCGAGTAGGTCAGCGGCACTTCGGAGGTCGGGATCAACCACCAGCCGTTGGTGGTCTGATAGCTGTCCTCGCCGAATTTGGGCAGTTTATCAGTGCCATACATCGCCTCGTCGCGCACCAACACGGGGGTGTTGATCTCGGTGAGGCCGTTTTCGTCGACATGGGTGTCGATCATGAATTGCGACAATGCGCGGTGGATGCGGGCCACGGCCCCCTTGAGCACGACAAAGCGGGCGCCCGAGATTTTGGCCCCCGTGGCGAAATCCATCGCCGCCGCGACGCTTGCCAGTTCGAAATGCTCTTTGGGCGTGAAATCGAACGCCGGCACATCGCCCCACCGTTTGACCTCGACGTTATCGGCCTCGTCCGCGCCCTCGGGCACATCGTCGGCGGGGATATTGGGGATGCGGGCCAACATGTCGGTGAGCTTGTCGTCCTCGGCTTTGGCCTCGTCGTTCAGGCGGGCCACTTCGGCTTTTTTCTCGGCCACAAGGGCGCGCAGACGCTCGAACTCGACCTCGTCGCCGCGTGCCTTGGCGGCCCCGACCTCTTTGGAGGCGCGGTTCTGTTCGGCTTTCGCCTCTTCGGCGGCCCCGATTTTGGCACGGCGCGACTCGTCGATGGCAAGCACCTGTGCAGAGAGGCCAGACAGCCCACGGCGTGCCAAAGCGGCGTCAAAAGCGTCAGGGTTTTCGCGGATGGCCTTGATGTCGTGCATCTGTGGAAGTCCTTAGGTGGTGTGTTTTGGGGGTTATGCCTGAGCAGGCAAGGGGGATCAACTGGCAGTTAGGACCCGTCGCCGCGCAACTGCGGTGGAACGTAGGCGTCGGGGTCTTGTTTGAAGAGGTCCCATTCCTCCATAAATTCATCTGTGTCGAGTTCCGCGTCCGGCCAGTTTGGTTTTTCGACACCGCTTGGCAAAATCACGGATTTGTCCCCAAAGGCGTTCTCAATTAGTTTTGAAACGTCGCCGCAACTTGAAAGATCGGTACTATTAAGGGCAAGACCGACCGCGCTTTCGACGGCCAAGTTCGTTTTTTTGTTTAGTTTTACGTTTAAGAGTAGTGCCCCGTTCAACGTTACACCAAGTAAGTATGTTGATTGGAAATCTGCGGCTCTAATGAAAGAGGAGTCTAGTCTTGAAAAACTAAGATCTACTCCGCTTAAGTTTAGATTACTGCTGTGCGCGCATTGTAGGTTTATATGCGAAAGATCAATCGGCGCGTTTTTCAAATATGCCGCGGCGTCGCGTCTAATCCGACTAAGTTCCAAAAATGCGCTACGCATATCGGAGCGCTTATGAACCGCATGAAATACGGTGCCCGGCGCGGTGCCCATAGTTATGGAGCCAGGGTCTTCTTCCGCAGGATGTGCATCAGACATCTCTTTCAAGTAAATACTGAGTATCCTTGCTACTCTAGGTGCCATTCTTGGTTCGTCAGCTACCAGAGCGCCCAAGCGATCGATGGCTCCATTACGGCGTATAATATCATCATGCCAAACGTCGACATGTTGATCATCCTTGGTCTCACTTTTTTGATATCGCGCATACAGGTCGGCGGTCGCGTCGTTGAGTTTTTCGTTAAATAGGACATTGGCGGCGTGACGGGTTTGTGCGGCGGTATGTTTCAACTTCAGCATTGTAAACGGCAGGGCAATTAGAGCACCTAGAACAGCCGTGAGGGCAGTGGTCTTGGTCAAAAGAAATCTGAAATCACCTTTGGCTTCGCGTCCCTCGGGTTGGACCGTATTCCACACAATTTCGATCAAAAGTGTGATGAGGCCCACACTTAGAACGAGGGCGAGTGTCAGCCAAAGCACGACCGCGCCCAAGGCAATGACATGGGGCAAAGTCGGTGCGCCGAATGTTTCTTTTAGTCGGTCTATGGGATCTTCGGGAATCGTTTTTTGAATTTGGTTCAATGTGGCCCAGACAGCAATGACACCGAGGACGATCCATCCGAGCCATGGCACAATCGGGTGGGAGGTGGCGGTGGCAATAAGGTGGTCTAAATTACTCATACTGGTCTCGACTAATTATCTGTTGGTCTTTGTGGGGCGTGTGAACATATGACCCCAAAAGGGGCGCAGAGGTAAAGAGGGTGTTCGAGTGGCGGTGGGCATCACAATAATTACCCCACAGGTCTCGAAATCGTCATTAACAAACACCACATCCCTTTGGTTGTCACGTGAGTTTGGGGCCGTTTGGGCGGGGATTTGAGGCAAGGGCGCAACTGTGTGATGTGGGGCGTGCCTGTCTTGCCATCCGTTAAGACGCCTTATAGGGTGCGCGGCGACCTTAGGGGGCTTGTCCTCCTGCGACTTCAATCAAAAAGGACGACCAGATGTTCGTAACCCCCGCATATGCACAAGCCGCCGGTGGCGCTGCTGCTAACCCGATCATGCAATTCGCGCCGCTGATCTTGATCTTTGCGATCATGTATTTCCTCATGATCCGCCCACAGCAAAAGAAAGCGAAAGCGCATCAGGCGATGATCGCAGCTGTGCGTCGCGGCGACGAAGTTGTGACCGCGGGCGGCATGTACGGCAAAGTGACCAAAGTGCGCGAAGATGGCACGCTCGACGTCGAAGTGTCCGAGGGCGTCAAAGTGCGCATTCTGGGGTCCACGCTGCACAACGTGATCTCCAAAACCGAACCTGCGTCCTAAGGGCCGCCGCGTTCGTGACAAGGCCCGCCCGATCGTGTGCGGGCCTTTTTCGATTGAGACGGCTGCGCCACATATGGCTACGCCGCACTGCCGCGCCCTGATCCCGGGCGCTCCCTAAAACGGGCCTCCGCCCAAACCGACAGGCAAAGACATTATGCTGCAAATCTCGCTTTGGAAAAAGATCGTGATCTGGGGGCTTGTCGCCCTCGGGCTTTATGCCGCGCTACCCAATGCGTTTTACGCACGGGTCGAGGGGCATAATGATGCTGTGGCCGCGATCGAAAGCGCGGGCGAGACGCCCGAGCGGGCGGCCAGTCGCGATGCATGGCCGTCGTTCATGCCAACGGGCCTTGTGAACCTTGGCCTTGATTTGCGGGGCGGGGCGCATTTGCTTGGCGAGGTCGAGGTGGACGAGGTCTACGCCGCCCGCATCGACACGCTCTGGCCGGATGTGCGTGATGCGCTGCGTGACGAGCGCGACACGGTCGGCACCATTCGCCGCCTTGATGCGCCGGACGGATTGCTGCGCGTGCGCATTTCCCAAGCGGAGGGCATGGAAACGGCCCTGACCGCGGTGCGGGCCTTGGCCTCTCCCGTGGTGTCATTGACCGCCGCGGGCCAAAAGGACTACGTGGTCGCGGCCAATAATGATGTGATTACGATCGAATTGTCGGAGGCCGAAAAGGCCGCCACCGATGTGCGCACCATGCAGCAGTCGCTCGAAATCATCCGCCGTCGTGTGGATGAGGTGGGCACCCGCGAACCGACCATCCAACGTCAGGGCGAGGATCGTATTCTCATTCAGGTGCCGGGCATCGGCTCGGCCTCCGAGTTGAAATCGCTGATCGGGACCACCGCGAAACTGACGTTCAACCCCGTTGTCGGCCAGACCTCCAACCCGGACCAGGCCCCCGGTGCGCGCAATTTCATCGCGCCGTCGCTTGATCAGGCGGGCCTGTATTATATCCTCGAGGAAACCCCCGTGGTGTCCGGCGACGAGTTGACCGACAGCCAACCCGCGTTTGACCAGAACGGGCGGCCCGCTGTGACCTTCCGTTTCAACCCCTCGGGGGCGCGTAAATTCGGCGACTACACCGCCGCCAACGTTGGCGCACCCTTTGCCATTGTCCTCGATAACGAAGTGATCTCCGCCCCGCGCATCAACGAGGCGATCCGTGGCGGTTCCGGCCAGATCACGGGGAGCTTTTCGGTTGAGGAAAGCACCGAACTGTCCGTGTTGCTGCGTGCAGGGGCGCTGCCCGCCAAAATCAACTTCCTCGAAGAGCGCACCATCGGACCGGAGCTTGGCGCCGACAGTATCGAGGCGGGGAAACTGGCCACGATGGTCGCCTTTGCCGCTGTACTGATCTTTATGGCGGTGTCCTACGGGTTGTTCGGCATCTTTGCCAACGTCGCCCTGATCATCAACGTCGGGTTGTTGTTCGGGCTGTTGTCGATGATCGGTGCCACGCTCACCTTGCCCGGGATCGCGGGGATCGTGTTGACCGTGGGTATGGCCGTCGATGCGAACGTGTTGGTGTTTGAACGCATCCGCGAAGAATTGAAAACCGCCAAGGGCGTCGGCCGCGCGATCGAGCTTGGCTATGAAAAGGCGCTTTCGGCGATTATCGACGCCAACATCACCACCTTTATCACGGCGGCAATCCTGTTCATCATGGGCTCGGGACCGGTCAAGGGATTTGCCGTGACCCTCGCACTGGGGATTTTGACCTCCGTTTTCACCGCCATCTTTGTCACCCGCGTCATGGTGGTCACGTGGTATGGCCGCAAAAACCGCAAGGGATGGACCCTGAGCGGTCTGAAACTGGTGCGCGACGATACCACGGTCGATTTCTTTAAACGGGCCAAGCTGACCTTCGGGTTCTCCGGCATTCTGGTTGTTGTGTCCTTGGTGTCTTTCTTGTTGTTGGGGCTTAACTTCGGCATCGATTTCCGTGGCGGCACCACCATCCGGACCCAATCGGAGACGGCGGTGGATGTGGCGGACTACCGCGCCGCACTTGCGCCTTTGGGCTTTGGCGATGTGTCGATCACCGAGGTGTTCGATCCCAATTTTGCCGAAAACCAGCATGTTTCGATGATCCGGATCGAGGCACAGGACGATGTGTCATCGGTCTCCCCCGAGACGATCCAGATGGTCGAGGACGCGCTCAAGGTGGTGGATGACACCATTTCCTTCCCGTCGGTTGAATCGGTCGGACCAAAGGTGTCGGGCGAGTTGATCAAGACCGCCGTTTACGCCGTGGTCGCCGCGATTGCCGCCGTGCTGTTCTACATCTGGCTGCGGTTCGAGTGGCAATTCGCCCTTGGTGCGGTGGTTGCCTTGGTCCACGATATTGCCATCACGATCGGGATTTTCGCGATTTTCAAAATCCAGTTCGACCTCACGATAATTGCGGCATTGCTGACCATTGTGGGCTACTCGCTCAACGATACGGTGGTGGTGTTCGACCGTGTCCGCGAGAACCTGCGCAAGTATAAAAAGCTTGAACTGGCGGGTGTGTTGAACATGTCGATCAACGAAACTCTGGCGCGCACCGTTATGACCTCCGGCACCACGCTTGTGGCGCTGATCGCGCTGTTGGTTCTGGGCGGTGATGTGATCCGTGGCTTTGTCTTTGCCATGACGCTCGGCATTGTGGTCGGGACGTGGTCCTCGGTCTTTGTCGCCTCCAACATCCTGTTGTGGCTTGGCGTCAAACGTGACTGGGACAAGAAAGATCCCACCCCGGGCATTCAGGCCGACGGCAGTTCGGTCTAAGGCAAAGCGGGCCGTAGCCCCCATCAAAAAGGAGCGCAGATGCAGATCAACGATATGCCATTTGAGGATGCGGTGCCGATTGAGGGCTACGGCCCGAACTTCTTTCGCGTCAAAAAGGCCGTGCATGAGGGGGCGATGCTGCTGATGGGGGCGACCCCGTCGGCCTGGGGCGGCTATGATGACACCGCGCCGCTTTTGGCGCTGTCGGGGCGGGTCGATTTCATCCTGTTCGGGACGGGGCCGGAGATGGCGCATATCCCGACCGCCTTGCGCGTGGCGCTCGACGCGGCGGGGATCGGAGCCGAGGTGATGGCCACACCCACCGCATGTCGCAGCTACAATATTCTCGCCTCCGAGGGGCGCCGTATTGCTGTGGCGCTTTTGCCCGTTTGATCCGTGTCAGTTCACCTGACGCGATTTGCTCTATAGAGTGGGCGCTATGAGTTTGATTTCTGTTCACAACCTGACTGTGTCGCGTGGCGGGATGCCTGTGCTTGAGGGGCTGTCCTTTGCTGTCTCGGCGGGTGATATTCTGGTGCTGCGCGGCCCGAACGGGTCAGGCAAAACCACGCTGCTGCGCACCCTTGCGCGCCTACAGCCCGCCTACGCCGGCGAGGTCGTCTCCGACCCCGAAACCGTGGCCTATGCGGCCCATGCGGACGGGTTGAAAACCACCCTGAGCGTGACCGAAAACCTTGCCTTCTGGGCGGGGGTTTACGGCGGGCATGACATTGAACCCGCGATTATGGCATTCGATCTCGACGGGTTGCGCGGCCGCCTTGCGGGGAACCTGTCGGCGGGACAAAAACGCCGCCTGGGCCTGGCGCGCCTGCTCGTGACGGGGCGTCCGGTGTGGGTGCTTGACGAGCCGACCGTGTCGCTTGATGCGGCGTCGGTGGCATTGTTCGGTGCGGCCGTGCAGTCGCATGTCGCCGCGGGGGGAGCTGCGGTGATTGCCACGCATATCGACCTCGGGGTCGCTGAAACCGTGTTCGACGTGACCCCGTTCAAGGCGCGACCGGATACCGTACACAATGATTTTGACGAGGCCTTTCTATGATCCGGCTGTTGTGGCGCGATTTGACGCTTGGCGTGCGGGCAGGGGGCGGGTTCGGCCTTGGCCTCGGGTTCTTTTTGATCCTCGTGACGCTGATCCCCTTTGGGGTCGGGCCCAATTCCGAACGCCTCGCGGTGATTGCGCCGGGGATTTTGTGGATCGGGGCGCTGCTTGCGTGCCTGTTGTCGCTCGACCGGATTTTCGCGCTCGATTTCGAGGATGGCTCGCTCGATCTGTTGGCCACTGCGCCGATCCCGCTTGAGGGGGTCGTCGCGATGAAGGCCCTCGCGCACTGGATCACCACGGGGCTGCCGCTTGTGATTGCCGCCCCTGCGCTCGGATTTTTGTTGCACCTTGAGGACACGGCCTACAGATGGCTGATCATCACGCTGTTGATCGGCACGCCCGCGCTGTCCTTTATCGGTGCATTCGGCGCGGCGATCACGGTCGGTCTGAAACGCGGCGGGTTGTTGATGAGCCTTCTGGTGCTGCCGCTGTATATCCCGACGCTGATTTTTGGCGCCGAAGTGGTGCGGCGCGGCGCGGAGGGGTTTCTGGTTACGACACCTTTGATGATGCAGGCGGGGATTTCGGCGGGCTCGGTGGCCTTGCTGCCCTTTGCCGCAGCGGCGGCCATCCGGATCGCGTTGAGGTGAGTTGAGGCTTAGGTGCGTCTGCCCTACTGTGGCGGGCGATAAAGGGAGAATAAGATGGCATCTGGTTGGAACGCGATCTGGGAATGGGCGAACCCCCGCAAGTTTATGGGGTGGACGGATAAGGCACTGCCACTTGTGGCCGTTCTGGCCGCGATTGTCTTTGTGGGCGGACTGGTCTGGGGCTTTTTCTTTACGCCTGACGATTACCGCCAAGGGGCCACGATCAAGATTTTCTACATCCATGTGCCATCCGCGATGATGGCAATCAACATCTGGGTGATGATGCTCGTCACCTCGCTGATCTGGATCGTGCGCCGTCACCACGTCTCGGCGTTGGCCGCCAAAGCCGCCGCTCCGATTGGTGCGGTGATGACGCTGATCGCGCTGTTTACCGGTGCGATTTGGGGCAAACCGATGTGGGGGACCTATTGGGAATGGGATCCGCGCCTGACCTCGTTTCTGATCCTGTTGCTGTTCTACATTGGCTATATGGCGCTGTGGGAGGCCATTGAAAATCCCGATACGGCCGCCGATCTGACGGCTGTGCTATGTCTCGTGGGCTCGGTCTTTGCGCTCCTGTCGCGCTATGCGGTGCTGTTCTGGAATCAGGGCCTGCACCAAGGGGCCTCGCTGTCGATGGACGCGGAGGAAAACGTGGCCGACGTGTTCTGGTACCCCGCGCTCATGGCCATTGCGGGATTTGTTCTGTTATTCATCACGCTTGTCTTGCTGCGCACACGGACCGAAATCCGCCAACGTCGCCTGCAAGCCATTGAAATGCGCGAAAGGGTCCAGGGCTGATGATGCCAGATCTCGGAAAATACGCAGGCGATGTCTATGCCGCTTACGGTGTGTCGCTGCTTTTGTTGGCTCTGTTGATCTGGCGCTCTCTGGCGCGGTCACGGGCTGTTAAAACCCGTCTCAAAGATGCGGAAGCGCGCAAAGCCGCCCGCGCACAAGGACTATAAAATGGCCAGAATCTCTCCCCTTATGACGATCCCGCCGGTGTTGTTCGCGGTGCTTGCGGGCCTGTTCATCTTTGGCATGGGACGCGAGGATTCGCGCCGCTTGCCCACCGCACAGGCGGGCAAGGATGCGCCCTCGATTGCCGCGATCACGCCGCTTGGGGATCTGCCGCCGCTGACGGATGCCATGCTTGACGAGGCGGGTGTGAAACTGGTGAACTACTGGGCGTCATGGTGTGCGCCGTGCCGTGCCGAGCATCCGCAACTGGAGGCCATGTCCGCCGAGGGCATCACCATTTACGGCATCAACTACAAAGACGAAGCCCCCAAAGCGCTCGGTTTTCTCGCGGAGCTTGGCAATCCCTATGCGGCGATTGGTCAGGACGCGCCGGGGCGTACCGCGCTTGAATGGGGCGTGTACGGCGTGCCGGAAACCTACGTGATCGACGGCGAGGGGCGCATCACCTACCGCTTTGCCGGACCGATCACCGTGGACGTGTTGGAAAAATACATCCGCCCCGAGATCGAGAAGGCCGCAACACAAAAGGCCGCAACACAGTAAGGCGCATCCCAAACCGCCCCATGCCACACAAAAGGCCGCCCGATGTGGGCGGCCTTTGCGATGTTCGGGGGGGCGCGGTTAGCTCAGCGCCTGGTTCAAATCCCAAATCAGGTCTTCGACGTCTTCGATGCCGATCGACAGGCGCAACACGTTGCGGGCCACGCCTGCGCGTTGTTGCTCGTCCGGCGTCAACTGGCTGTGGGTGGTGGACGCGGGGTGGATCACGAGCGAGCGCGTGTCGCCAAGGTTGGCCACGTGGCTGAACAGGGTCAGTTTGCTCACCGTCTCGACACAGGCGTCATAGCCGCTTTTGAGTGCGATGGTGAACAAGGCGCCCGCGCCGCGTGGACAGATATGCGTCATGCGGTCGTAGTAGGGCGAGGAGGGCAGACCCGCGTAGGTGACGGCCTCGATCCGGTCGTCCCCTTCAAGCCAGGTTGCGATCTCGCGGGCGTTCTGGACGTGCTTTTGCATCCGCAGTGACAGGGTTTCGATCCCCATCAACGTGTAGTGCGCGGCCTGCGGGTTCATGGTCATGCCCAGATCGCGCAGACCCACGGCGATGGAGTGGAACGTAAAGGCCATCGGGCCGAACGTCTCGGTGAAGGTCAGGCCGTGGTAGGCGGGTTCGGGGGCGGCGAGCGACGGGAATTTGCCCGAGGCGGCCCAATCGAACGTGCCGCTGTCGACCACGGCGCCGCCGGTGACGGTGCCATTGCCGGTGAGGTATTTCGTGGTGGAATGGACGACCAATGTGGCCCCGTGTTTGATCGGGTTGCACAGGTAGGGCGTCGCGGTGGTGTTGTCGACGATCAACGGAATGCCCGCCTTGGCGGAGATTTTGCCGATGGCGTCGAGGTCGGTGATCACGCCACCGGGGTTGGCGATGGTTTCACAGAAAATCGCGCGGGTGTCGTCGTCGATTGCATCGCGCACCGCGTCGAGATCGTCAAAATCGACGAATTTCGCGGACCAGCCAAACCGTTTGAACGTTTGCGAGAACTGGGTGAGCGTGCCGCCATAGAGGCGTGTGGAGGCCACGATATTGCACCCGGGCTGCATCAGCGGAAAGAGCGCCATGATCTGTGCCGCGTGGCCGGAGGAACACGCGATGCCACCGACGCCGCCCTCAAGGGCGACGATGCGGTTGGCAAGGGCCATCACGGTCGGGTTGGTCAGACGCGAATAGATGTAGCCGACCTCTTTGAGACCGAACAGGCGTGCGGCATGTTCGGCGTCTTTGAACGCATAGGCCGTGGTTTGATAAATCGGCACCTGACGTGCGCCTGTGGTGGGGTCAGGTTCGGCGCCTGCATGGACTTGCAACGTATCAAAGCTCAGAGTTCTGTCAGACATTTTTGTCTCCCGGGGTATGGTTTCGCGCGGAGACTACGCGCTCGCACGGGGCGGCGCAATATTGCAGGTGGGTCTTGGGCCGCAAACGGTTCTCTGGCGGTGCGATATGGGGTTATGGCGGGATATTATCGGGTGATGCAGCGCGGTCGGACGGGAGCGGCGCACGGAAGTGGCGCGGTGCGTTACAACAGGATCAGGACCAACACCGGCATGAGCATCCACATCCCGCGCGAGGCCAACGCCGATCCGGCCACGCGCCGTGCGCGCGCCTTTGATGTGTGCGGCGTGGGCGTCTGTTGGCGGCGGTCTGTCATGTGGCTGTGCATGTGGCTGTGTTCTGTCATGGCCCGAACCCTAGGGCGCAGTGGTTAACAAATCGTCACCGCCTGCTGTTCTCGCCTATGCTGACCCCGCTTTGGCGTTGCGCCCGCGGCCTGCAACCGCCACACTTGCCGCCAATATATGCCCCTCACAACAGGTCCATCCATGGTCACGATCTATCACAACCCGCGCTGCTCGAAATCCCGTGAAACCCTTGCCCTGATCGAGGCTGCGGGGATCACACCCACGGTGGTCGCCTATCTGGACACGCCGGTGTCGCGTGCCGTGCTTGCCGACTGGGTCACGCGCTCGGGGTTGCCCGCCTCGGCGTTTTTGCGTCCCAAAGAGCCACAGGCCAAGGCCCTCGGGATCACCGCAACATCCGACGCCGATGCGATCCTTGACGCCATCGCGGCCCACCCCAAATTGATGGAGCGCCCTGTGGTGGTCACGGCCAAGGGCGTGGCTCTGGGCCGCCCGCCCGAATCCGTGACCGGTATTCTGTAAGGGATTGATATAAACTTGGATTTCGTCCGTCTCCCCCGGTTTTGCCCCTGACAGGAAAAAGCCGTCCCGAGGGACGGCTTTGTGGTGATCTGTGAGGCTGTCGCGTCAGGTTGATAGTCCGCTGCCGCGTCAGGCCAGTCGTCCGCTATCGCGTCAGGCCGGTCGTCCGCTGTCGCGTCAGGCGGGCAGGGCCGCATAGGGCGCGGGCGCGTGGCCGTCCCCCTTTTTGCGGCGGCGCAGGAGCATCGGCACCGCAAATGCGCCAAGCAAGAGGGGCAACGAGGCGGGCAGCGGCACGGCAGGGACGCCATCCACAATCATATTCTCGCCCGTCATTGTAATCTGGTAATTATAGGTCGCCTCGACCGTCCCGTTTTGCGGCAGGTTGTTCCAGTTGGAATTCATCGCATAGACGTTGCCGTTTACAATGCCGGTGCCATAGTCCAACCCGCCGGAGCCATTGTTCTCGCCCCACATCCATTGGCCGACGATGGCGATATAATTGCCCGTGGCCAGAGTGGTGGAAAGGTAGGAATCCAGAATATTGGGATAGCTGATGTCGTCGTTATAGGAGATCAGGTCGTTCCGGCTCAGGTTTCCGTCATCTTCGAACAGGTAGATGAACGGGTCGAATGATCCGGCCTCGGCATTGACGCCAAAGGAGAATGTGCCGGCGGTGACGCTAAACGAAACGGCGGACATTTGGCTGTAGGTGTCTGTTTCCGTGAAAAACCCGCGCCGGCGGGTCTCGGTCATCGTCGCCACCGAGCCCTCGAAGGTTGTCGAGACTGTCAAGGCCTGCACGTCCTCGGCAATCAAAGACGCGGCGAGTGCGATCAAACAAGGGGCAATGACTTTACGGTTCATAACAATGGCTTTCCGGTTTGCGGAGTTCGGGTGTTTTTCGTGGTTAACATATGCTCAAGGATTGTGGCGTGATTGTGCCTTAACAATGAATTAACCATGAAATTCAGCCCGCAGAGGTCGCATCTGACGGGCGCACGCGGGTGCGCAATACGGCGACATATTCGCGCAAGAGCGGCACGCGGCGGGGGCGAAAGCTCTCGGTCGTGCGGG
This sequence comes from Celeribacter sp., assembly GCF_048259695.1. Classification (GTDB taxonomy): domain Bacteria; phylum Pseudomonadota; class Alphaproteobacteria; order Rhodobacterales; family Rhodobacteraceae; genus Celeribacter. Next base: position 23,915 of record NZ_JBLXHL010000003.1, read on the forward strand.
TCACGGCACAAATGCGGGTGGCGTTGAACTGACGAAAATCGCGGCGCTTTGTACACCACGCCAAAAGCACCACCGCGTAATCGAGATAGGCCAGCCCCAACGGGTAGATGCGCCGCGTGGTCTCACGGTCGTTGAGGTCGATATACACGATATCGATTGCCTCCTCGGCCCATGCCGCCTCGCGCACCACCGACATATCAACGTCGGGTGTCTCGGGAACATAGAACCGGTGGACAAGGTTGATGGCATGGGCGGCCTGGCGCTGTTGGCGCTGTGTGAGGGTGGCGGTGATTTTGACCAGAGCATCGGCCGCCGCATCGGCCAGAGTGGCATCCCCGCGACTTTGCACCTCGGACAGGCCAAGGACGAGGGCTTCGATCTCGATCTGCGAAAAGGTTTGCGGCGGCAGGGCGGGATCCTCGGTCATCGTGTATCCCACGCCCGCAGCCCCCTCGATCCGTGCGCCCGCGACCCGCAGGGTTTCGATGTCGCGGTAGATCGTGCGCTCGGACACCTCCATCGCCGCCGACAGCCGCGCCGCCGTGACGGGCGGGGTCAGGCCACGGATCAAATGGAGCAGACGAAAGAGGCGGTCGGATTTGGACATAAGGGGAGGATACGCGTGACATGCTGACGGAATTTGTCAGGAGAACTGTGGCAATCTACGGCTCTGACGTCAAACGATCTGTCACATCAATCCCGAAGGAAACCGCCGAATGCTCACCCTCTATCACTCCCCCATGTCCCGCTCCACCCGCGTGCTCGCCCTCATCAACGCCTTGAACCTGCGCGACGAGATCGAGATCGTCACGGTCGTGATCAAGCGTCAGGACGGGTCGGGCCACCATGATCCCGCCAATCCGCATCCCGAGGGCAAAGTGCCGCTTCTGGTCACCGAAGACGGCGAACAGATCCGCGAGAGCAACGCCATCATGCTGTATCTGACCGACCGTTTCGGGTCTTGCGGGCGCGGCGTGGGGGCGGCGGGGCGCGGTGCGTATCTGTCGTGGATGACATGGTACGGCAACGTGTTCGAACCCGTCTATGTGATCGGTGTGGCGCACAAGATGGCCGCGGAAATGTCGGGTGAGGCACCGCCCGAAAACCCCGTTTTCACCACCACGTGGCGTACCATCCCTGATGCGCTCGCCGTTCTGGAGACGGCCCTCTCGGACGGGCGCCCGTTTTTGATGGGCGAGGATATGACGGCGGCCGATCTGTTGATCTGTTCGACCTATTTCTGGTTCGGCGCACCGGATGTACCGGTGGTTGCGGCATGGGTGGCGCGCTGTGCCGCGCTTGAGTGTGTGAAGGCCTCGGTGGCCTTTGACGAGGCACAAATGGCCAAACAGACCGCCCGTTAATCCCCGCGCCACGGCGGGTCTTCGGCGCCTGACATGCACAAACGAAAAGGCCCCGCCAAATCAGCGGGGCCTTTCCAATACCGGATGTGTGTCGCCTTACGCCTTGGCGAGGTTGCGCAACACGTAGTGCAGCACGCCACCGTTTTCGATGTACTCGATTTCGGGCGCGGTATCGATGCGGCACTTGACGGTGATGTCTTTGGTGCTGCCATCTTCATAGGTGATGGTTGCGGTCAAGTCCTGCAACGGAGTCACGCTGTCCAGACCCATGATGGTCACGGTTTCCTTGCCTGTGATGCCAAGGGATTTGCGGGTGTCACCGCCCGTGAACTCAAAGGGAACAACGCCCATGCCAACGAGGTTGGAGCGGTGAATACGCTCGAAGCTCTCGGTGATGACCGCTTTGACACCCAACAGGGCCGTGCCTTTGGCCGCCCAGTCGCGCGAGGAGCCCGCGCCGTACTGTTCGCCACCGAAGATGACCAGTGGTGTACCGGCCTCCTGATACGCCATGGAGGCGTCATAGACAGAGGTCTGTTGCCCGTCTGGACCGGTGGTGTAACCGCCCTCGACGCCATCGAGCATCTCGTTCTTGATGCGGATGTTGGCAAAGGTGCCGCGCATCATGATCTGGTGGTTGCCACGACGCGAGCCGTAGGAGTTGAACTCACGCGGCGAGACCTGACGCTCGGTCAGATACTGGCCCGCGGGGGTCGATTGCGCAAATCCGCCGGCGGGGGAGATGTGGTCGGTTGTGACCATGTCGCCCAGAACAAGCAGGGTTTTCGCGTCGACGACATTCTGGATCGTGCCTTTTTCCGCAGCCATGCCCTGGAAATAGGGCGGGTTCTGAATGTAGGTCGAGTTGACGGGCCAATCGTAGGTTTCGCCACCGGAAACTTCGACCGCCTGCCACTTTTCGTCGCCTTTGAACACATCGGCGTACTTTTTGAGGAAGGCCTCGCGGGTCACGGTCTTTTCGACCAGTTCCGCAATTTCCGCATTCGTTGGCCAGATGTCCTTGAGGTAGACGTCATTGCCATCTTTGTCCTGACCAAGGGGCTCGGTCGTGATGTCGATGTTCATGTCACCGGCAAGGGCATAGGCCACAACGAGGGGCGGCGAGGCGAGGTAGTTGGCGCGCACATCGGGGGAAATACGCCCCTCGAAGTTGCGGTTGCCAGACAGAACGGACGTCGCGATGATGTCGTCCTTGTTGATCGCGTCGGACAGTTCCTTCTGGATCGGACCGGAGTTGCCGATACAGGTTGTACAGCCGTAGCCGACAAGGTTGAAGCCGATCGCGTCGAGGTCCTCTTGCAGGCCGGCGGCCTCCAGATACTCGGTCACAACCTGTGAACCGGGCGCGAGGGAGGTTTTGACCCACGGTTTGCGGTTCAGACCCAGAGCGCGTGCTTTGCGTGCGACAAGACCCGCACCGATCATCACATAGGGGTTGGACGTGTTGGTGCATGAGGTGATCGACGCGATGACGATCGTCCCGTCGTGGATGGTGTAGTTTTCGCCTTCGACGCGGGCGCGCTTGTGCTTGCCGACATCGCCCGGAATGGTGCGGGGTGCGATTGCGCCGCCCTCGTCGGTCCATTCCGCTTTGTCTTCCTGATCGGCGGACCATTCGGGACGCTGACCGGTGATGTAGTCGTTAAACGTCTTTGCCGCGACATCGAGCGCCACGTAGTCCTGCGGGCGTTTCGGGCCGGAGATCGCAGGGACGATCGTGGCCATGTCGAGTTCGAGCGTCGAGGTGTAGACCGGATTGTAATCCGCATCACGCCAGAAGCCGTTCTCTTTGGCGTAGGCTTCGACGAGGGCCACGCGATCTTCGTCGCGGCCGGTCTGGGTGAGGTAGCGCAGGGTCTCGTTGTCGATCGGGAAGAAGCCACAGGTCGCACCATATTCGGGCGCCATGTTGGCGATGGTGGAGCGCTGCGCGATGGGCAGCGAGTCGAGGCCTTCGCCGTAGAATTCGACGAATTTGCCGACAACACCGTGTTGGCGCAGCATTTCGACGACTTTGAGCACGAGGTCGGTGCCTGTGGTGCCTTCGACCATCTCGCCGGTAAGTTTGAAGCCCACAACTTCGGGGATGAGCATGGAGATCGGCTGACCGAGCATTGCGGCCTCGGCCTCGATGCCGCCCACGCCCCAACCAAGAACGGCCATGCCGTTGACCATGGTGGTGTGGCTGTCGGTGCCGACAAGCGTATCGGGATAGGCGATCTCTTCGCCGTTCTGGTCCTTGTCGGTCCAGACGGTCTGAGCGAGGTATTCCACGTTCACCTGGTGACAGATGCCGGTGCCCGGTGGCACAACGCGGAAGTTTTCAAACGCGGTCTGACCCCATTTGAGGAACTGGTAGCGCTCCATGTTGCGCTCGTATTCGCGGTCCACGTTCATCTGGAACGCGCGCGGGTTGCCGAACTCGTCGATCATCACCGAGTGGTCGATCACGAGGTCCACAGGCACGAGGGGGTTGATCTTTTTGGCGTCGCCACCGAGCGATTTGATGCCGTCGCGCATGGCGGCAAGGTCGACCACGGCGGGAACGCCGGTGAAGTCCTGCATCAGAACGCGGGCAGGGCGGTAGGCGATCTCGCGGGGGTTCTTCCCGCCCTTGTCGGCCCATTCGGCAAACGCCTTGATGTCGTCGGTGGAGACGGAAAATCCCCCGTCCTCGAACCGCAGGATGTTCTCGAGCACCACTTTGAGCGATGCGGGGAGTTTGGAGAAATCACCGAATCCGGCCTCTTGTGCGGCGGGGATCGAATAATATGCGAGTGTCTTGCCGTTTACGTCGAGCGTACGGCGTGTCTTGGCGGTGTCATTACCGACTACAACTGTCATGGGGCTTGGCCTCCCTGGCTGGATGAGGGGTTTCGCTAGCGTGCTTTTGACGGGTTTTGTGAGTCCAATCAAGGGGGCGATTGCGCTTTTGTATACTATTGCACACAAAAAGGCGGGCGATACGGGAAAAACCCGGGCGGGTTTGCGCTAACAGTGCTGCGGACGTGTTAAGAACCGGTAAATCCGGGTCGCCGAACGCGGGATCACGCGTGCTGTAACTGCGCGCACACCGGTGCAGGACGTCCGTTCACGGTGTCCGTCCAAAGTGTCCGGCTTCGCGCCCGTGGCGCGTGATGCTCGCCCTGTATCGCGGCCCTTGCCCGATTTGAAGAAAATTTTAGCCGGTTTAACCGGCGGGTAAGATTTTTCGGGCAGATTGATCCTACACCTTGCGGCGCATGGCCCTGTGGCACCCCGTGGCAACGCGCCTCCTAACCGGCGTCCAACACAGCCATCGACGCCACGCCATCGACGCAAGGAAATACACAAAGGGATCATGGCCACGGCCTCCCCCACACAGGATACGCACATGTTTACGATTTTCCCATCTCCACGTTGTCTTGCTCTTGGCCTTTGCGTGGCGTCCGCGACCTCTTTTTCCGCGATGCCTGCGGTGGCCGCCGAAGACAATTTCAACAACGAATACGCGCCGCACATGACGCTTTACATGCAGCTGACCGTTTCGGAATGGCTGACCGACCCTGTGTTGCTCGACGCGATCCGCGCCCAGAACGCCGCGACAGCGGGGTTGTCCGAGGCCGAGATCCTCGCACTTGACGACGAATGGCGCGGCTCCGACGACACCGCTGCGCTGCGCAGTTCGGTCCTCGGGAATGCAGCAAGCGATTATCTGCGTACGATGGTTGCGGGTGCCGATGGCATGGTCACCGAAGTCTTTGTAACCGACGCGCTCGGGCTCAATGTCGCGGCCTCCGTGGCCACCTCCGACTATTGGCAGGGCGACGAAGCCAAATTTTCCGAAACCTTCAGTGTTGGTGTGGACGTGATCCACATCGGCGACATGGAAGTCGATACCTCCACGGGGGCGTATCAGGGCCAGGCCTCGATGACCGTCACCGACCCCGACACCGGCGCCCCGATCGGCTCGATCACCGTGGGGTTGCTCCCTGATATGTTCTAGGATCTCGATCCTGTCCACCAGGCCTGTCTGGCCTCGACACGCGCGCCGGGTTTCCCTCACGGCGCGCGTTTTGCGTTCGACCGCCTGTCCCCACACGGTGTTATCGCGCCGCGCCCGATTGTAACAGCTTCTCGCAAATGCTTGATTGGCGTGTGTGACCAAGCTTGGCTAAAAGAGGTCGGGAAACGGGAGACGTGGATGCGACAGATTCTGACTGGACTGGCTTTGGCAACCCTCATGACGGGCGGGGCCGTGGCACAAGAAACGGCAAAGGCGTCCGCGCCCCTTGTCGTGATCGAGCTGTTCACCTCTCAGGGCTGTTCGTCCTGTCCGCCCGCCGACGCGCTGATGACCGAGCTGTCCGACCTTGAGGGTCTGTTGCCGTTGTCGTTGCACGTTGATTACTGGGACTACATCGGGTGGAAAGACGCCTTTGCCCAAGCCAAGTTCACCGACCGTCAACGTGCCTATGCCCGTGCGGCGGGACAGCGTTCGATCTACACGCCGCAAATGATCGTTCAGGGGACCGACCATGTGGTCGGGTTCAAGCCGATGAAACTGGCCGACCAGATCAAGCGGCGACAGGCCCAGATGTCCAGGGTGCCGATGGCTTTGACTGCCGTGGCGCGTGACGGAATGATCGACATCATGGCCCGGGCAACTGGGCCGTTGCCACCGCAAATGGTGGTGCAGCTCGTGCGCTTTGACCCCCACGAGCGGATCGAGATCCGGCGTGGCGAGAATGCGGGCCGCGTGGTCGATTACACCAATATCGTGACCGAATGGACCCCCGTGGCCGAGTGGGATGGCAAAGAGGCCCTCTCCATCGCGGTGCCTGCGGCGGGACAGGACCGGTCCGCCGTGATCGTGCAAACCCGCGGCGCCGGTGCGATTGTGGCCGCGGTTGCCGTCAACTGAACCGCTGCGCGGCCGGGCGTTAGTCCCCGGTCGCGGCGCGTGTCTGTGCGGTTTGCGCCTGTGCTGCTGCGCGGGCCGCCCGTATTGCCGCGAGGCGTTCGGGTTTCCAACGGCGATGAACCCAGAACCATTGTTCCATGTGATCGCGCGTGATCGCCTCAAGGCTGTCATTGAGCGCCTGGGTCATCTGTTCGGGCGTGGTGTGGGCAATCGGGGCCTCGATCCGCACCCGAAACGATATCCCGTCCGCTTGGCGAATGCCGTAAATCGGGATGACGAGAGCGTCGTATTTGATCGCCAGTTCCGCCGCCGACAGTGCGGTCAGCGCAGGTTTGCCAAAAAACGACAATTCCGCGCCGTTCGACACAAATATATCGACCAGAAACCCGATCATGCCGCCGTCCGACAGGTGCCGCAACAACCGGCCCAGACCGCGCCGCCCGCGCGGGAAAATCGGACGCCCCACCGTGCCAATGGCCTGTTCGTAATGGGCGTTGAAAAACGGGTTCCGCATGGGGTTGTACAAGGCACCAAGGTCAAACCCCTGTGCAATCAACGCGCCGCGTGGCACATCGTAATTGCCAAAATGGCCCGTGACGAGGATCACCGGTCTCCGGCTGTCCCGCGCGGCATAAAGTGCCTCGACACCGTCGCCCTCAAAGGGCGTGGTTTTCATCCGCTCGACAAATTCGGCACCCGAATAGATCTCCATCAAGGTGCGTCCCGCATTGTCGGTCACGCCCCGCATCAGCCGTTTGACCTCTCGGGGGGGCAGATCCGGCATCACATGCGCAAGGTTGTTTTTGACGCGCCGGTTATAGCCCGCAAGTGGGCCGATCACCCGCGATGTGATCCATCCGACCATGCGGACCCGCGGCGCGTAGGGCAACAACCGTGCCGCTCCGAAGATTGCACGCAGGACGAGGTTTTGCAGGTAGTGGCTCAACGAGCCGTCCAAATCACCGCGCTTGATCTTCATCGGGAATGGGCCTGACGTTATGGGGTTAGAGGTCGGGCGCCCGCCGTAGGGCCCGTGTTTCGCGGTGCCAGACATAAAGCCCCGCCGACACGATCACAAGAGCGCCAAGGACGGTATAGGCGTCGGGCCAGACGCCAAAAATCAACACGCTCCACAGCGACGCGGTGATGAGGCCCGCATAGGAAAACGGGGCAACGGCAGAGGCTTCGGTGCTTGAATAGGCCTGAATCATCATCAATTGGGCAAAGGTGCCGATCACGCCGATCAGCGTCATCAACGCCCATGCCGAACCGTCGGGAGTGACCCACCGGAACGGTACGATCACCGCCATGACGCCCGCGCCGAAAAGGCCCGAATAGAGCAGTGCGGTTTGCGCCGGTTCCGATTTTCCGATGTAGCGCGTGGCGAGGGCGTAACCCGAAATACACACGGCGGTGCCGAGCGGCCATAGGGCGGCGGGGGTAAATACCTCTCCCGTCGGGCGGATCACGATCAATGCGCCGATCATCGCGGCGGCGATGCCAAAGGCACGGCGGGGGCCAACGCGCTCCTTGAGCACCAAGGCCGCGCCAAGGGTGATCATCACGGGGGCCAGATCCGCCACGGCGGTGGCTTCCGCCAGTCCGACACTTTTGAGGGCGATAAAGAAACACGCGGCGGCGGCCAGTTGGAACATGGCCCGCAGCCATTGCAGCCACGGATAATCCGTCTTTAGCAGACGTGGAATTTTATGGCGGAACAGCACAAGCACGATCAGCAACTGGCCGCCATAGCGGGCAAACAGAACCTGACTGACATCGACCCGTTGGCCGAGCAATTTGGCAACCGCATCCATAAGCGAAAAACTCGTCACGGAGACGAGCATAAACAGGATGCCTTTGGTGGCATCGGGAAGACGGGAAAACCAGATCATCGCGGGACGGTAGGCGGGTGGCCCGCCTTTGTCCATATGGTCAAAGTGGCACATTTTCGCACCGCACAGTCCGCGCAAATCCACAGCCCTTGATCAGGGGCGCGCCACAGCGCGGGCGTGGCCTCAATCGTCACCGGTCAAAAGGAAAATCTCGCCTGCGGATTCCAGTTCGCGAATGGCACCGACCACGGCCGTCATGGCCTCTTCGCCGTCCGCCTCCTTGACGCCGCCAAGGTTGGCGATTTCCTCGCGTAGACCATCGGCCATGCGTTTGGACATATTGTTGAGGATGAAATCGCGTGAGGCCTCGGCGGGGCCTTTGGCCGCTGCGAGGGCTTTGATCAGCGCCTCCTGATCCACTTCGCGGGTGACTTTGGAAATGTCGCGCGCATCGACGCGGGTGGCGATATTGGCGAAGGTAAAGATGTTCTTGCGCACTTCCTCGGCGAACTCTTTGTCGCGCTCGTCCAGACCCTCAAGGACCCCGTCACGGGTGGCGGAATTGGAAAAGTTGAGAATGGCCCCGATGCGTTCGGTGGGCGCATCGGCAAAGGCTTTGGGCGGTTGGCTGTCGAGTTGCCCCGCCACGGAAATCCCGATGCGTTGCACCACGCCGGGGGAGACAGAGGCGGTTTTGGAAATGGCATAGGCCACGCGGCGGGCGCGATCGCCGGGGATCATCGACAGCAACGCGGCGGCTTTCGCCACTTTGAGTTTCGACAGGATCACGGCGCAGACCTCGACGCTTTCGGTCTCCAGAATGGGCAAGAGGCGTTCGGCGTCAATATCGGCGATGCGCTCCCACGGATCTCCCGTCAGGGAAAAGCCCGCCTGTTTGCGCAGTTTCGCGGCGGTGTCGGGCGAAATCGTGCCGTCGAGCATGTTCAACGCCCCCTCAAGCCCGCCGGGAAAGCTGACGCCAATGGCCTCCAGTTCCTCAAGGAATTCCTCGACCACGGCAATCATCGTTTCACGGTCGATATTGCGCAGGTCGGTCATCTGGCGAGCCAGTTCGACCTGGGTTTTTTCGGGGAAATGCGCGAGCGACAGTTTCACCTCCTCGGAGGCGAGAATACGCACGATGACTGCCGCTTTTGCCTTTTTCGACATTGGTGTCGGCATGCGCGACACGGTCGCGGGAAAGTCCATCCCGCCAAAGCCACCGCCGCCCATGTCGGGCAGGTCGCCAAGTGCGGGCAGATCGCCCATGTCGTCGGAAATTTGCGGTAGCCCGTCCACGCGTCGCTCTCACCTTTGCCTGCCGTTGGGGTCAGGTGTAGCGTCAGACCCTTAACGCTTCGCTACCTGTGGCGAAATTCATCGTGTGACGCGCATAAAAAAGCCCCCGCACCGTGACGGGGGCGGGGGCTGAAACGTTCCGGTTTGTGCGTGGTTCAGGCGCCGAACACGCGCTTGAAAATCGTATCGACGTGTTTGGTGTGATAGCCCATGTCGAATTTTTCGTTGATCCCGTCTTCGCCGAGCGCCTCGACGACCTCGGCATCGGCCAACAAAAGCTCGCGGAAATCGAGACGCTTTTCCCAGACCTGAAGCGCATTGCGCTGTACCATGGAATAGGCGGCCTCACGCGAGACACCCGCCTGTGTCAGGGCCAACAGCACGCGTTGGGACATCACGAGGCCGGGGAACTTGTTCATGTTGTCGAGCATGTTTTCGGGGAAGATCAACATCTTGTCGACCACACCCGTCAAACGGTTGAGGGCGAAATCCAGCGTCACGGTGGCGTCTGGACCGATGGCGCGCTCGACGGAGGAGTGCGAGATATCACGCTCGTGCCACAGTGCCACGTTTTCCATCGCGGGGATCACGGACATGCGGACCAGACGGGCCAGACCCGTGAGGTTTTCGGTCAACACGGGGTTCTTTTTGTGCGGCATGGCCGAGGAGCCTTTCTGGCCCATGGAAAAGAACTCCGCCCCCTCAAGGACTTCGGTGCGCTGCATGTGACGGATCTCGATGGCGACGTTCTCGATCGACGAGGCAATCACACCGAGCACGGCAAAGAACATCGCGTGACGGTCGCGCGGGATAACCTGGGTCGAGATCGGTTCGGGGGTGAGGCCGAGTTTCTCGCACACATGGTCCTCGACGCGCGGGTCGATGTTGGCAAATGTGCCGACCGCGCCGGAAATGGCGCCGGTGGCGATCTCTTCGCGGGCCTGTTTGAGACGCGCAAGGTTGCGGTCCATTTCGGCGTAGAACCGCGCAAAGGTCAGGCCCATGGTGGTGGGTTCGGCGTGGATCCCGTGCGAGCGGCCCACGCGGACGGTCATTTTGTGCTCCATGGCGCGTTTTTTGAGCGCGGCCAGAAGCGCCTCGAGGTCTTTGACCAGAATGTCGGAGGCACGCACGAGTTGCACGTTGAAACAGGTGTCCAGAACGTCCGAGGATGTCATGCCCTGATGCACAAACCGCGCCTCGTCGGAGCCGACATGCTCGGCGAGGTGGGTCAGAAACGCGATCACATCGTGTTTGGTGACAGCTTCGATTTCGTCAATGCGGGCCACGTCGAATTCGACGTCTTTGGCCTTCCACACGGCATCGGCGTTTTCGCGCGGGATCACGCCAAGATCGGCCATCGCGTCACAGGCGTGGGCCTCGATTTCGTACCAGATTTTGAACTTGGTGGCGGGTTCCCAGATGTCGACCATCTCTTTGCGGGCATAGCGGGGGATCATCGGCGGACCTTTCCGTTTGAGCAGGGATTTCGCCCGCGTCTTTACGCGGGGGGAGGGCAAAGGGCAAGAGTGGGCCTTGCTGCCACGGGGTGGTGCGGCTAATTTCGCGCCACTGATCCAAAGGGGCGCATCATGCGAGGGCTATCCGACTTTGAGGGCGCGTGGGCGATCACCCGCGAGATCACCGACTTTACGGGTGGTCCCGATGCGCGTCTGACGGGGCAATGCACCTTTGCGCCCGAGGGCGCAGGGTTGACGCAGGCCGAGGTCGGCACATTGCAATTCGCGGGCAGTTCTGTGGCGCTCAAGGCCGAGCGGCGGTATTTCTGGACGGCCCAAGGCAATGAGATCGCGGTATTTTTTGATGATACGCGGTTTTTCCATGCCTTTGATCCGCGCGGCGGGACGGCGCAGGCCGAACATGATTGCCCGCCCGACCGCTATGAGGTGCGCTACGGATTTGGCACGGGGGCGCTGTTGTCGTGGACGGTCGAGTGGCGGGTGCGTGGCCCGCGCAAGGATTACCTGTCGCTGACACAGTTTTCACGCGGCCCCGTGCCGGTGCTGTAGCCGGTGCTGTAACCGGTGGCATCCTCCACGCAGGCTTCGCGCGGATTTGCAAATTGCAGCTATCGCTTTGCACATAATTTGCGAATTTGCCCGAAAGTCACCACCGACCGCCGCAATGCGCTTGCCCTTGAGGCACGCTTGGGGCAAAAACAACGCAACACGATTAACAACGCGGGAAAGGAACGATCCTATGGCGATTGCGATGACCGATAAAGTACTGGCCGAGGCTTTCGGCGCAACCGAAGGCACCGCGCTGCGGGCGAAACAAGTGGCGCTGGTCGTCGCGGGCGTGATGATCCTTGCGATCTCGGCAAAAATTGCGGTGCCGATGTGGCCCGTGCCAATCACCATGGGGACATTCGCTGTGCTCTCGCTCGGTGCGGCCTACGGTCCACGCCTCGGTCTTGCCACCATCGCGCTCTACATGCTCGTCGGGGCGCTTGGCTTTGACGTTTTCGCAGGCTCCTCCGCTGAAACACACGGGATTGCCTATATGATGGGTGGCACCGGCGGCTACCTCGTCGGGTACGTTCTGGCCACTGTTGCTCTCGGCATGGCCGCACGCGCCGGTTGGGATCGCAGCCCCGTGAAAATGGCAGGCGCCATGCTCATCGGTAATGCATTGATCTACGTCCCCGGCCTGATCTGGCTCGCCGTTCTCTACGGTGTGGACAAGCCCATCCTCGCATGGGGTCTGACACCGTTCCTTATCGGGGACGCGCTGAAACTTGCACTGGCAGCGATGGTCCTGCCCGCCGCATGGAAGTTCGTAGGCAAAGCCCGCGGCTAAGCCCGAGCGACACAGATTTGAAAGGGCGTCCCGAACGGGGCGCCCTTTTTCGTTCGGGGGGCGGGGGAGGTATGCAAATTTATGCATATCAATTCGGGTGATACTGATGCAAGGTTTGCGCACGGCCCCTTTGATCGGGTTTGATCGGGGGCGCCGCGTGGCCAAGGGGCCTGCTTTTTATTCGGAGGATGGACCATGACCGTAATTCAACGCGCAACCGCAACCGCATTTGTTATGGCTTTCATGGCGGTACCGGCACAGGCGGATATGTTCGAGGTGCAAAACGTGACGGATGGCGTCTACGCTCTGGTCGGCCCCAAGGAACAGCGCTCCGCCGAAAACCTCGCCAATAACGCAACCTTTGGCCTCGTTGTGACCGATGAGGGGGCTGTGCTGATAGATCCGGGCGGAAGTTGGAACGGCGCCGGTGCCATTCATGCCCGCATCCGCGAGATCACCGACCAACCCGTCACGTTTGTGATCAACACGGGCGGTCAGGATCACCGTTGGCTTGGCAATGGCTATTGGCGGACCCAAGGGGCAACCATCATTGCCGCCCAAGCGGCGGTTGACGACCAAAAGGACCGTGGATCACAACAGATGGGCGCCCTGTCGCAGTTCTTGGGGGACGGTCTTGCGGGGACAGATCCCGCCTATGCCGACGTGACCTTTGCCGATGCCTATACCCTCGACCTTGGCGGGCTGACGTTCGAGATTACCCATGCCGGACAGGCGCACACGCCGGGGGACAGCTTTGTCTGGCTCGACGAAAAGGACACGGTGTTCACCGGCGATATTGTGTATGTGGAGCGCATTCTGGGCAATGGCGGGCAATCGAACGCCAAAAGCTGGATCGAGGTGTTCGAGACGATGGCGGCGTTGGAACCGCGCTATGTTGTTCCCGGACACGGGCATGTCACCACCTTGGCGACCGCCACCGCCGACACCTATGACTACCTCGTCAATCTGCGCACCCAAATCGGCGCGGTGATCGAGGCGGGCGGCGACATCATGGACGCGCCGGATATCGACCAGTCCGCTTTCGAATATCTCGAACAGTTCGACAGCCTTGCGGGACGCAACGCACAGACAACCTATGAACAGATGGAGTGGGAATGATGCTGCGCTATTCCGTTTCTGCCAAACGACTGGATGACACAGGCTCAGAGGCCACGGCGGGGCAGGCGCGTATCCGTCTGGATACCGCACTGGCCGGACGGCCCGATGCGTTCAACCCTGCCGAGCTGTTACTGGCATCTTTGGCTGCGTGCATGATCAAGGGCGCCGAACGGGTGACGCCAATGATCAAGTTCGACCTGCGCGGCCTTGAGGTCTCGCTTTCCGGCCACAGACAGGACAGCCCCCCTAAAATGGTGGCGATCAGCTACGAACTGGTTGTCGACACGCCTGAAACCGACGAGCGCATTGCTCTGCTGCACAAGAATATCCGCAAATACGGGACGATCTCCAATACGTTGGACGCCGCCCTCGAGCTTTCCGGAACAATCAGGCGCAAGTCCTGAGGCCCTCCCCGCGCCCTTACCTCACGGTGCAAAGCGGTCCCGTGTGCGGTTGGCGATGGCAACCAGTGTCAGCATAACAGGCACCTCGACCAGAACGCCCACGACCGTGGCCAGAGCCGCGCCGGAGTTGAGCCCGAACAGGCTGATGGCCACGGCGACCGCCAGTTCAAAGAAATTCGAGGTGCCGATCAGGGCGCAAGGCGCCGCGATACGGTGGGGAACCTTGAGGACAAAGGCCGCCGCATAGGCGAGGGCAAAAATCCCGTAGCTTTGCACAACAATCGGAACGGCGATCAGCACGATTACAAACGGCCTGGACACGATCACCTGACCTTGTAGACCGAAAAGGATCATCACGGTGACAATCAACCCCACCACGGAATAGGGCTTCACACGGGCCTGAAACCGGTCGATCGCCGCCGGTGAGCCAAGGCGCGCACGGGTGATCAGCCCCGCGACAAGCGGCAGCGCGATGAACAGCACCACCGACAGGACCAGTGTCGACCACGGGACCACGATGTCGGTCACGCCCAATAGAAACGCCACAATCGGCGCAAAGGCGACAACCATGATCAGATCGTTCACCGACACCTGTAACAGGGTATAGGTCCCGTCGCCCCGCGTCAGGTGTGACCAGACGAACACCATCGCGGTACAGGGCGCAGCCCCCAACAGGATCAGCCCCGCGATATATTGCGATGCATCCTCGGGCGCGATCCACGGCGCGAACAGGGTGTTGAAAAACACCACCGCCAGGGCGGCCATGGTGAACGGCTTGATGGCCCAGTTCACCACGAGGGTGATCATCAGGCCGCGCGGTTGTTTCGCCACATCGCGCAAGGACCGCGGATCAACCCCGACCATCATCGGATAGACCATGGCCCAGATCAGCACGGCCACAACCAGATTGACACGGGCCACCTCGGCCGCCGCGATTGTGCGGATCACGCTTGGCGCGAGATTGCCCAAAAGGATCCCCGCCGCCATCGCCAAGGCGATCCAGAGGGAAAGGTATTTTTCGAAAACGGTCATGTGATGCCTTTGTCATGGGTGGGGGCTTTGAGCTGTGCGGTGCCGGCCCAACTCAGGGCGATCATCGTGGCGGCGGTGGCGAGGCACAGCGGCAGCCCGCCGGTCTGGTAGGTGGCGCCGGACAGCACCGTGCCGACAAGGCGCCCCGCCGCATTGGACATATAGTAGAACCCCACATCCATCGTGACCCGTTTTGCATCGGTGAAGCTGAGGATCAAGAACGAGTGCAGCGCCGAGTTCACGGCAAAGATGCCGCCGAACACCAACAGCCCCGCAAGGATGGTGAGTGTGAGGGCCGTCGATGGCTCGGGGGTTATCCAGAGCAGCGCGGCCAATGCGGCGGGGACGACAAACAACAACGCCACCCAATGTCTGGCTTGTGCCAACATCTGCGCCGGTGTGCGCGATGCCGCCTTGAGAATGCGCGGGGCCATGCCTTGGACTGCGCCGTACAGGATGGTCCACACGGCCATGAACGTGCCGATCATAAAGAACGCCGCGCGGTTGCCGTCGTGGCTGCCGTCCGACAGAACCGCGTAGAAATAGATCGGGATGCCGACCACGAACCACACATCCCGCGCCCCGAACAGGAACAATCGCGCGGCACTCAACCAGTTGATATTGCGGTTCTTTGACAGAACTTCGGAAAATTTCGCGTCCTTGCGCCCGACGGGGAGGCCGCGTGGCATCCCGATCATAACTCCGATCAGGATCACAAACAGGATCGCGGCCATGATCAGCACCGACGGGACAAACCCGAACACCGCCAATAGAACGGCGCCCAATAAAAAGCCGCTGCCCTTGATGGCGTTTTTGGACCCCGTCAACACAGCCACCCACCGGAACAGACCCGCCGCGTCAGATGGCGCAAGGATTTTGACGGCGCTTTTGGAACTCATCTTGGCCAGATCCTTGGCCACGCCCGACAGGCCTTGCACCAACATCACAAAGACAACCGAGGCCGTGACGCCCCATGAGGGATCAAGCCGGGCCAGCGCCAGAAGCGCCACAACTTGCAACGATAGCCCGACATAGAGCGTCGAGGTCAGGCCGAACCGCGCCGCGATCCACCCCGCCGACAGGTTGGTCACAACGCCCGCGATCTCGTAGAGCACAAACAGATAGGCCAGTTGCACGGGCGAAAAGCCGAGCGTGTGAAAGTGCAGCAGCACAAGCATTCGCAAGGCCCCGTCCGTGAGCATAAAGGCCCAGTAGGCGGCGGTGACGGCAATATAGGCGGCAAATCCGCCCGTGCGCCGGGGGGGCTGCGTCATAGCGCACCGCCCACCATCAGGGCCACATCGACCAACCGGTGGGCATAGCCGTATTCGTTGTCATACCACGCATAGACCTTGAGCTGTGTGCCGTTCACCACCATGGTAGAGGGCGCGTCGATGATGCTGCTGCGGGTGTCGTTGGTATAATCCGACGAGACGAGGGGGCGCGTCTCATAGCCAAGGATGCCGTTCAGCGGCCCGTTGGCGGCGGCCTCGAACAGGGCGTTGACCTCCTCCACGGTCGTCTCGCGGGCCATTTCGAACACGCAATCGGTGATGGAGGCATTGAGCAGCGGCACGCGCACGGCGTGGCCGTTCAGCTTTCCGGCCAGTTCGGGATAGATCAGCGTGATGGCGGTGGCGGACCCTGTGGTGGTGGGGATCAGGTTGGTCAGGGCCGACCGTGCGCGGCGCAAATCTTTGGCGGGGCGGTCCACAATGGTCTGTGTGTTGGTCACATCGTGGATCGTCGTGATCGATCCGTGTTTGATGCCGATCCCGTCCATCAACACCTTGACCACGGGGGCCAGACAGTTGGTGGTACAGCTCGCCGCCGTGATAATATCGTGGCTGCCGGCGTCATAGCTGTCGTCATTGACGCCGTAGACGATGTTGGCGGTCGGGCCGTCTTTGACGGGGGCGGAGACGACGACCTTTTTCACACCTGCCGCAAAATACGGTGCCAGTTTGGCCGCGGTTTTGAACGCGCCCGTACAGTCAATCACCACATCCACACCGGCAAGCGGCAAAGCGCCCGGATCGCGGCTGCGGGTCACGGGGATACGGGTGCCGTCGATGGTAATGGCGTCCTCATCCGCCGAGAACGCCGCCGGCCACCGCCCGTGGATGGAATCGAATTCCAACAGATGGGCGTGCATCGCCGGATCACCCGCCGCATCGTTGATGAACGCGATTTTTGCACCCTGTTCCAGAAGGGGGCGCAGCGCAAGTTTCCCGATGCGGCCAAGGCCGTTGAGCGCGTATGTGGTCATATCATATTCGTCCTATGTGGCGGTGATTTTGCTGATGTCGTCGACATGTTTTTGCAATGCGGCGTGGCTTAAATTCTCAAACGACAGCGCGGTAAAGGCGGTGATCCGGTTGCGCAGCGCACCGTAGGTTTGATGGAACGCGAGCCGCTTTTGCGCGTCCGTGCCGGTGGCTTTCACGGGGTCGGGCATCCCCCAGTGGCCCGAGACAGGTTGGCCGGGCCACGCGGGGCAGTCCTCGTTGGCGGCGTGGTCGCACACGGTGAACACGAAATCCATTTGTGGCGCGTCAGCCCCGTGAAATTCTTCGATATTCTTTGAGCGCAGGGGCGAGACGTCATGCCCCTTTGAGCGCAATAGATCGACCGCGAGCGGGTTGAGGCTTGAGCGATGCGCGGTGCCGGCCGAATAGGCGGTGAACCTGTCGCCCGCCAGATCGCGCAAAATGGTCTCCGCGAAAATGGATCGCGCCGAGTTGCCCGTGCACACGAACAGGACGTTGAATGTCCGGTCCGCGATGGGCGAGAGCCCCCTGAGAAGGTCGGAAAACGGCGGCGGGCAAAGGTCGGCCCGACCGCGACAACAATCCACGAACAGCCCCATCACGACCTCACGCGCCGCATCCAGATTGATCGTGTACAAAAGACGCGTGCCGTCACGGCGCTGCGAGATCAGTTGCGCCTGTGTCAGGGCCGCGAGATAGACCGAGGCCGTGCTTGCCTTGATCTGTAGCACCTCGACAATCTCACCCGCCGGAAGTTCGTCGGGACAGCGCCGCATGAGCAAGCGGAACACAGCCATCCGTTGCGGGTGGCTCAGGGTTGTGAGTCGGTTTATCAATAGTGATTCCATAATTCATGTATATTGGAAATATAGAGGTGATCAAGATGTTTTTGCCCGCACGCCCGACCGTGATGCGGGCATTCGGCTTGTCCGCGCGACACCGCCGCCGTAGCTTTGCCGTATTGGCAAAGGGGATCGGCGTGATGGACAGGGGCGGCGGGATCAGATTGGCACAGGCCGCAGACGAGCCTGCGGTGCGCAGCTGTGCCAAAGAGGCTTTCGAGCGCTATGTGGCGGCGATCGGTCAGGTTCCCGCGCCAATGACGGCGGATTTTGCCGCCTTGATCCGGTCGGGATATGTGCATGTTGCCATCAACGGGCAGGGCGATGTGGCCGGCTTTATCGTGTTCTTCCAAGCGGGCGATCATGTCTTGCTTGAAACCGTTGCGGTGCGCCGGAATGCGGCGGGGCGCGGCATTGGCAAGCGTCTTATCGCGCTGTGCGAGGCCGCGGCAAAACGATCCGGTGCCACCTCCGTTCAACTCTACACCAATGAAAAGATGACAGAAAATCTGTCGATCTATCCGCATCTGGGATATCGCGAGACAGGGCGGGCAACCCAAGACGGATTCAAACGCGTGTTCTTTGAAAAGCGGATCTGACGACCAATACCGTTGCCGCCGCCCCAAAAGGCACCCCCACGAGGGCGCCTTTTTCTGTGTCCACGCGCAACAGCGCTATGATTTAACCAAACCGCGCATCGGCGGCGGCGATGTGCTCGATGAGCGGGCGCATGAGTTGTCCGGCGAACGGCCAGTTCTGGCAATCCCCATGCACGCCCCCGATTGTGAGCAAATTGGCATCGCGCTGTTCGTAGAACTTGAAATAGGGCGTTTTGCCAAACCCGAGGTTCTGGGCGAGTTGCGAATTGCCGTTGATCAACTGGTCATCGTGGTGGGTCTTGCCACTCTTGTCGTCATAACACACGCCGATGGCCTGATAGCGATCTCGGATGGCGCGGTCGGCATCTTCGTTATGGTTCAGCCACGCGATGTCGGCGGACCCGGGGGAGAGGGACATCGCGCCGGGGGTTGGCGTCGGCACCCACGGGGCAGTGCCCGTATGCGGCGTGCACAGTGTGGAGAGCGACAGGGGCTGTACGAATTTTTCGGCGACCATTTTGCGACAAACCAAACCGCCCATCGAATATCCGATCATATGCGTGCGGTGGATCGGCCACCCGCCTTTGACAAGGGCGTTGCCCATGTCGGTCGCGCAATCGACGAAGGTTTTCCATGAATTGTAGGTCGGTGCAAAAATCGCATAGCCGCGCCGGTCGTAATAATCATAGAGCGAGGCGATGAGTTGGCCAAGACGTGCGCGCGGTTCGGGGCCGCAAAACGGGTCATACCCGTGCATAATGATGATCGTCCCGTTGGGGTGTCGCGGACTTGCGGTGCCGATTTCACCGGCGCCTTCGTAGGTTTCGGCATAGCCTTGTTGGGCCAGGACGGGAATGCTCGCGTTGACGATCGGGGCCTCGGGGGCCTCTTTTTCGTTGGTGTCGGTAAAGGCGGAAAATCCGGAAGTGGTCATGGGTATTCCTTTCGTCTGCAATCGGTTTTGAATGTGTCTCGCAAGGGGGGCATCGCCGGTGCGCGGGCGTTTCACCCCGTGGCGTCCCCGTAGGCCTGACCGTTGTCGGGGGCGCTTTCGCCGGTTGCGGCGCTCATGGCGGGGCCGACTTTGTAATGGGTTTTTCCCGCCCGATGGATTTGGAAGTCACTGTCACGCAGCACGAGATCCTTGTCGCCATCTACATCGGGGTCGGGGCGTACCGGAGCGCCATTGACGGGGATGGGGCTTGCAAAGATGGTTTCGTCTTTTTGCCAGATGTAGGCCTTGCGCCCGCTGTGTTGCAGGGTGATTTCGATCAGGTGCGGGTTGCTTCCCGATGCGTCCCAATCCAACACCATCCACGGGACCGGCATGCCAAGATCGACGGTTTTCCCCGCGGGGATTTCACGGCCTTTGCCACTTTGCATATTCACCACGAGCGCGGTTTCTTTGCTGTGATTGTAGATTTTGACGATGTGCGTGACTCTGAACGGCATGCTGTTTCCACTTAGGTTAAGAGTGATAGCTTTACCTAAGCGTCAACTAAGATTCGATTCAATTTTTATTCGTTGCTGTGGGCCTGTTTTGCTGTGGGCCTGTTTTGGTGGGGCGGCGTGATGTCCGCGCATGTCACAGGGCCGTCCCCGCCGCACAGACAACACGGTGCATCAAAAAAGGGCCACGCAATTGCGCGGCCCTTTCTGAATTGTCTGACTGCTGATGATTAGCAGGAGTAGTACATTTTGTACTCGATGGGGTGGGGTGTGTGCTCGTAGGCGTACACTTCGTCCCATTTGAGGTTCATGTAACCTTCGATCTGGCCTTTGGTGAACACGTCGCCTGCAAGCAGGAAGTCCATGTCTTTTGCAAGCTCGTCGAGGGCTTCGCGCAGCGAGGCACATACGGTCGGGATGCCGGCCAGCTCTTCGGGTGGCAGATCGTAGAGGTCCTTGTCGGAGGCGGGGCCTGGATCGATCTTGTTCTTGATGCCGTCGAGGCCGGCCATGAGCAGCGCCGCAAAGCACAGGTAGGGGTTGGCGGATGGGTCGGGGAAACGGGCCTCGACGCGTTTTGCCTTGGGCGATTCCGACCATGGAATACGCACGCAACCGGACCGGTTCGATGCGGAATAGGCACGCAGAACAGGGGCCTCGAACCCCGGGATCAGACGTTTGTAGGAGTTGGTGGACGGGTTGGTGAACGCGTTGAGCGCCTTGGCGTGCTTGAGGATGCCGCCAATGAACCACAGGGCCTCGTCAGACAGGTCGGCGTATTTGTCGCCTGCAAACAATGGCTTGCCGTCTTTCCAGATCGACATGTTCACGTGCATGCCGGTGCCGTTGTCGCCTGCGATCGGCTTGGGCATGAAGGTTGCGGTTTTGCCGTAGGCATGTGCCACGTTGTGGACAACGTATTTGTATTTCTGAAGCTCGTCGGCCTGCTTTGTCAGCGTGCCGAAAATGAGACCAAGCTCGTGCTGACAGGACGCCACCTCGTGGTGGTGCTTGTCGACCTTCATGCCCATGTTGGCCATGGTGGTGAGCATTTCGCCACGGATGTCCTGACCGTCATCGATCGGGTTGACGGGGAAATAGCCGCCTTTGATGCCCGGACGATGGCCGGTGTTGCCCATTTCGTACTCGGTGTCGGAATTCCAGGCCGCGTCAAGCGCATCCACGGAGAAGGACACTTTGTTCATCTCAACGGAGAAACGCACGTCGTCAAAGAGGAAGAACTCGGCTTCCGGACCACAGTAGAATGTGTCGCCGATACCGGTCGATTTGAGGTAGCTCTCGGCCTTTTCGGCGGTGCCACGCGGGTCGCGGTCATAGGCTTCGCCGGTGTCGGGCTCAACCACGGAACAGTGAATGCACAAAGTCTTTTCGGCATAGAACGGATCGATGTAGGCCGAATCCGGATCGAGGATCAGTTTCATGTCTGATTGATCGATGGATTTCCAACCTGCGATGGACGAGCCATCAAACATAAAGCCGTCTTCGAAGAAATCTTCGTCCACTTCGGTGTGGCGCAGCGTCACGTGCTGCAGCTTGCCGCGTGGGTCGGTGAAACGGACGTCGACGTATTGTACGTCTTCGTCTTTGATGGTCTTGAGAACGTCTTTGATGCCCATGGTGACCTTGTCCCTTTAGTTATGAATGTTTCGTATACGGTAGATGTGACATGGCGATCCGGCGGGGCGACCCGCCGCGTGCCACTCTTAAAGCGCGTCTTCGCCAGACTCGCCTGTGCGGATGCGGATCGCCTGTTCGACGGGCGATACGAAAATTTTGCCGTCACCGATCTTGTCGGTTTTCGCGGCCGCGATGATCGCCTCACAGGCGCCATCCACTTGGTCATCCGACAGGACGACCTCGATTTTAACCTTTGGCAGGAAATCCACGACGTATTCCGCACCGCGGTAAAGTTCCGTGTGGCCTTTCTGGCGTCCGAACCCTTTAACCTCGACAACGGAAAGACCCTGTACGCCAATCTCCTGGAGCGCTTCTTTCACTTCGTCGAGTTTGAAAGGCTTGATGATCGCTTCGATCTTTTTCATGACCTTCGACTCCCTAAATACTGTTCGCGGACCGTCAGACCACTTCTCAAATGCCGCCACAATCGGCTAGGCTTTCAGGACGCGGGACCATCCGTAGGATTTCCCCTATTTGCTTATTATTTATGCAAAGTGGATTCACAATAGGCAGTTTGAAAACTTTTGAGGCATGCGCACAATGGAATTACTGACCTCTGCCCAAATGCGCGCCATTGAACAGGCCGCGATTGCCTCCGGTTCGGTCACGGGGCTACAGCTCATGGAACGCGCAGGGCAGGGCGTGGTCGAGGCCGTTATGGCCGAATGGCCTGACCTCGCCAAAACCACCGACAAAGCCGTCGTCCTGTGCGGCCCCGGCAACAACGGCGGTGACGGGTTTGTGGTGGCGCGTCTGCTTAAACAACGCGGTTGGGAGGTGGAGGTTTTTCTCTATGGAGACGCAGACAAACTGCCACCGGATGCGCGGACGAATTACGCGCGGTGGTGTGAAATGGGGGCGGTCCGTGACGCGGGTTTCCCCGAGGTGCCTGCCGTTTCATTCGAGCGCATGTGGGCCGCGATAAAGGGGCATGGTTTCGGGGGCGCTGAAACGCCTGCCGCGGTGGTCATTGATGCCGTATTCGGAACGGGTCTCGCGCGTCCTGCCCACGGGATCGCAGGTCTCTTTGATCTGAGGTCCGGTTGCACCCCACACATCTATTCGGGCGGGGCGCGATGGGTCGCAGTGGATATTGCTTCCGGCCTATGTGCCGATAGCGGTCGAACCTTTCCACCCAAAACGGCGGGAAGCTGCATCCCGCAGGCACTTGGCGCGGACCTAACAGTGACATTCCACCGCTCGAAGTTGGGGCATGTCCTGCACGACGGCCCATTCTATTCAGGCAAATGCGTGGTCAAGGACATCGGCTTGCCCGATTGGGATGAGGCCGATCTGGGGGGCATTCTCGACGAGGCCGGAGCGGGGCAAAGCGCCACTGACGCCTGTTGGTCCCGCGCATTGCGTAAATCTCCCTCGGCCCATAAATTCTCCCACGGTCACGCGCTCATCCTCTCTGGCCCCGCAGGCAAAACGGGCGCCGCGCGTCTGGCGGCCCGATCCGCCCTGCGCATTGGCGCGGGCCTCGTCACCGTTGCCACGCCCCACGACGCGCTGGCGGAAAACGCGGCCCATCTCACGGCCATCATGTTGGCACAGGCCGACACCCCCGATGCGCTTATGCAAATCCTGAACGATCCCCGCATCACCGCGCTGTGCATTGGGCCGGCGTTTGGCATCGCGCGGGCAGGGGCGTTTTTGCCCGCCATCCTAAACGCCAATCGCGCCACGGTGCTCGATGCCGATGCCCTCACGGCCCTCGCCAACGATCCGGTTCTCTTTGAGAGCCTGCATGAGGCCTGCATCCTCACGCCCCACGCGGGTGAGTTCAAACGCCTCTTTCCCGATATCGCCGCGCGTCTCGACGCCCCTGCCTCCTCAGGCCCCGCCTATTCCAAAGTCGAGGCCACCCGTGACGCCGCCAACCGCGCGGGCTGCACCGTGGTCTTCAAGGGGCCGGATACCGTCATCGCCTCACCAAGCGGACAGGTCAGCCTCAACGCCGCCGCATACGACCGTGCCGCCCCTTGGCTCGCCACGGCGGGATCGGGGGATGTGCTTGCGGGCATGATCACGGGCCTCATGGCGCGCGGGTTTTCACCGCATCATGCGGCACAGAGTGCCGCCTGTCTGCACGTCGAGGCCGCGCGCAGTTTTGGACCCGGGCTGATTGCCGAAGACCTGCCTGACGAGCTGCCGAAGGTGTTTCGAAAACTGGGGGTCTAGGTCGGGCGCGCTTGGCGTGCGGGCCGAGGCGTCGGTCCGCTGTGTGCGGCGCAATGCGCAGGCCTTGCCATGCCAAATCGGCGCAACTTCAGGGCGCAGGATCGTTAAACCCCGCGCCGCAAAGATGTTAACCTGTTTAACCCCCGTGCCACAAAACCCGCAAAGACGTTAAACAATCCGCCACGAGCGCTTAGGCCGCGATGGCCTTTCCCGTGTCGGTTTTGATCTGGATGCCGTCGGCATAGATCACTTCCGTGCGGTCAAACGAGAGCTGGAAGTGGTTCGGTGAGGGCGTATCAATGCCGCGCAGCACCTTCATGCCCGAGCGCGTAATGATGCGGTCCCCGGGTTCGAGAAACTCCACAGGGAGCGCCCCGTCAGCGGTCATGATCGCGGTGCCTTTGGGGATTCCTGTCGTGAAATCAGGTAGAAAGTCGGAAATTCGCAACCTTACGGACGGACTCTGCCCGTGGTCACGACGCGTGTCTTTTTTAGACATGTCGTCCTCGCTCGTTGTTTTTTGCTGCCTCGGTTTTTTTCTCAAATCTAGGGTAATAAGCGGTTAATGCCTAAGACCTTTTTGGGGCGATCTGTTTTTTGCTGTGTGGGACTGGCGAAAATGCAACGCCATTTCAAAGGGCTGCACGGCGTTGTTGCAGCATCAATCCGCCACCGGCGCAGACCACAGGGTGCGCGTTTTCGCAAAACGCTCATGGCAATAGGCATAGGTCGGCGCGTAATGTGCCACGCAGGCGTCCCGCAACGCGGCGGGAAGGGGCGCGGTGGGCGAGGCATGTATGCGCACCTGTGCCAGATCGGGGATCACCGGCACGGCGAGAAACTCCGACAGCGCGGTGAGAGGCTCCGCGTCGAACATCTCTTCGTACAGGCCGACATAGACGTCCTTCGGGTCAAACGCCGCGTCGAGCGCCGTGAGGGTGCGGTCATAGCGCGTGCGGATGTCAAAGTTCGGTGAGGCGTAAAGCCGTGCAAATTCGTCGATCAGATGCGCATCGCTAAACGGGATGCCGTTGGCGCGTTTGGTCACGGCACGCTTGCGCAGCACGCTCCAACAGCGCTCCACAGGATCACGCATCAAAAACACCACCTTGACGTCAAATCCCGCCGCCTCCAACCGCGCCTTGATCCGTAAAAAGGCATTGTTATCAAGGGCACAGTAGGTTGGCGTGATGTCGCCGGTGGTCGTGGTCCGGCCCGTGACGAGCGACTTGAAATAGGCCTCATAGGCGCCCTCGACGGTCTGCATCGCCCACCGGAGTGCCGTGCGCGCGGTGGCGTCATCCACCCGGTCCTGCCGGTACCAATGCAGCGGTTCGGGGCCGTAAAGGGCGTCCCAGACGTGGTATTCCTTGGCGCAGCCCATGTCGACATGCGGTGCTTTTGACAGGTAGCTGTGCAGCCACGTCGTGCCGCATTTTTGGGCGCCAATGCCAAGAATGAACAGGGGCTTCGCAGGTGGCATGATGCGGCGGTCTCCGATCCGGCGGGCGGCACATGGGGTTTGCGCCGGTACTGGTGAAACCTTAGGGTGGCGGGCATTGATTTCAAAGGGGAAATACGCGCCAGAGGTGCGATATGACACAGTGCGGCCCTGTCCATTCGGGAAAGCTGCGCAATTGATCTTGTACCCCGCCGCATCACACGGTATTTGTCGCCCCAATCGGATGCGGGTGTGGCGGAATTGGTAGACGCACCAGATTTAGGTTCTGGCGCCTATGGCGTGGGGGTTCGAGTCCCTTCACCCGCACCACTTTGATTTCATTGACATTTAGTCTGAGTTGCCGCGATGGCGCCCCGGTTTCGGGGCTCTCTGAGGGCCTATAGGCCCGCATGCGTGTGGCCAGTCCCGTCTTTGGCTTAGTGATGAACCAGTTTGCGCAGCAGGCTTTCCGATGTGACTACGCCTATGGGGGTGCCGTCGCGCGTGACGACAATTGGCGCGGTGTTGGTGGTGAGCTGTGCGGCGAACTCCAGAACGGGGGTGTTTTCGTCGACGCGGATGTCGCCCGAAAGCGTCGAAGGGGTCATCACATCCCCCGCCCGCAAGAACGTCAACGGGTTGGAATGGGCCACAAATTCAGCGACATAGGCGTCAACGGGATTGTTGGCGATCCCGTTGGGCGTGTCGCATTGCACGATGCGCCCCCCGTCCATAATCGCAATGCGGTTGCCCAGTTTAAAGGCCTCGTCGAGATCGTGACTGACGAAGACAATCGTGCGTTTGAGGCGCTCTTGCAGTTCCAGAAGCTCGTCTTGGAGTTTGGTGCGGATGAGTGGGTCAAGGGCGGAAAACGGCTCGTCCATCAACAGGATCGGCGCTTCGGTGGCAAAGGCGCGGGCAAGGCCGACACGCTGTTGCATCCCGCCTGACAGCTCGCTGACCTTGTTGTCGGCCCATTCGGACAGGCCCACGAGATCAAGCTGTTCGAGCACAACCTTGCGCCGCTGCGCTTTTCCCATACCGCCAAGTTCAAGCCCGAGGCCGACATTCTCGGCCACGCTGCGCCACGGCAACAGGCCGAACTGTTGAAACACCATCGCCACGCGTTCGCGGCGGATGCGGCGCAGATCGGCGGGGGCGGCGTCGGTGACGTTCACAAGCGTGTCGCCCTCGCGCACATGCACCGCACCGCGTACCACGGGGGTGAGGCCGTTCACGGCCCGCAACAGGGTCGATTTTCCCGATCCCGACAGGCCCATCAACACGAGGATTTCGCCCTCGCGGACCTCGAGCGAACAATCGTGGACGCCCAGAACCTGACCGCATTTTTCCTGCACCTCGGTACGATCCAACCCGCGGTCCATATAGGGCAGGGCGGTGTTTGGCGCATCGCCGAACACGATGGAAACATTGTCGATTTTGACGGCAACGCTCATGTGTCTTTCCCCCAGTTCAACATGCGGTCAAGGACGATGGCGACCACAACAATCACCATACCGCTTTCAAATCCAAGCGCGGTGTTGACCTGGTTCAGGGCGCGCACCACAGGCACGCCAAGGCCGTCCGCGCCGACAAGGGCGGCGATCACGACCATCGACAGGGCGAGCATGATCGTCTGGTTGAGGCCTGCCATGATCTGGGGCAGGGCATAGGGCAATTCGGCTTTGATCAACACATCGCGGTTGGTGCCGCCAAAGGCACGGACAGCTTCGGTGAGGCGCTCGGGGGTGGAGGCCACGCCAAGCTGTGTGAGGCGAATGGGGGCGGGCAGAACAAAGATCACCGTGGCGATCAAACCCGGCACCATGCCGATGCCAAAGAACACAATCGCGGGGATCAGATAGACAAAGGTCGGCAGCGTTTGCATCAGGTCAAGCACGGGACGCATCAGCGCATAAAGGCGCGGCCGGTGCGCCGCGGCAATGCCGATGGGAACACCCACGGACATGCACACGACACAGGCCGAGATCACGAGGGTGAGGCTTTCGGTGGTCTCTTCCCAATAGTCCTGGTTGAGGATGAACAAAAAGCCCAAGGCGACCAAGGCACAGGTTTTCCAGCTGCGCTGCACCACCCATGTGAGGGCGACGAAAGCGGCGATGACGAACAGCGGGTGGGGCGTTTGCAGTACCCACAAAAAGGCGTTGATCATCGCCTCCAAAGCCACGGACAACAGGTCAAGGCCGCCCTCTGCGTGATCGCTGATCCAGTCGAAGACCGAGCTTGCGACCGCACCAACGGGGATCTTATGAGACGTCAGCCAGTCCACGGGCGGGCTCCTTTGTGGGCGCAAAATGTTTGGAAAACAGGCGGGGCTCCGCGAGAATCGCAGAGCCCGGTTTTATATGGCCAGTTTAGAGGCCGAGGGCGGATTTAACAGCGGGCAATGCCGCGCCGCCATCCATGGTTGTTACGCCGTCGAGCCATGCGTCAAGCACGGCGGGGTTGGCCGCAAGCCATGTTTTGGCGGCGTCCGATGCGTCAATGCCATCGTTGAGGATCGCGCCCATGATCTCGTTCTCCATCTCGAGCGAGAATGCGAGGTTGGTGAGCAAGGTGCCAACGTTTGCGCATTCGGTGACATAGCCGGCGCGGGTGTTGGTGTGGACATTCGCGCCGCCGTAATTCGGGCCAAACCACTCATCGCCACCCGACAGGTAGGTGAGGTCGAAATTGGCGTTCA
The DNA here is from genome assembly GCF_048259695.1 of Celeribacter sp. GTDB lineage: Bacteria > Pseudomonadota > Alphaproteobacteria > Rhodobacterales > Rhodobacteraceae > Celeribacter. Next base: position 51,896 of record NZ_JBLXHL010000003.1, read on the forward strand.
TCGGGTGGGGCGCCCAACCGAGGAAGACAATCGGTTCGTCCTTTTTCGACAGGCGGGCCACTTGTGACAGCATCCCTTGCTCGGAGCTTTCCTTGACGTCGAACTCTTTGAGGTCAAAGGCGTTTGCCGCGATCATATCCAGGATCAGACGGTTGCCGTCATTGCCCGGCTCGATGCCAAAAATTGTCCCGTCAAGCGCATCGGCGTGCGCCGCGATGGAGGCGAAATCGGTGATGCCGAGGGCTGCGCCCGCCGCGTTGGTGGCAAGCGTGTATTTGGCGCCCTCAAGGTTGGCGCGCAGGGATTCTACGGTGCCGTTTTCGAGATAGGGTGCGATGTCGGCTTCCATCGTGGGCATCCAGTTGCCCAGAAACACGTCGATATCGCCCTCGGACAGCGACACATAGGTCACCGGCACGGACAACAGGCGCGTTTCGGTCTCGTAGCCCAGGGCCTCGATCACGGTTGTGGCAACGGCCGTTGTGGCGGTGATATCGGTCCAACCGACGTCGGAAAAAGAGACGGTGGAGCAATCTGCCATGGCGGACGCGGCGCAAAGGGCGAGGGCGGATGTCGTAAGAGCAAGTTTCATAGGGTCCCCTTTTGAGGTGAGTATGATGGTGCAAAATCTTATTGATTGACGAGTCAATTAATAATGCCATATTTGAGAAAAGCAACAGCCAAACGCGAGCACGCCATGTTACGCAAACCCGAAGAAGAACGCAGGGCCGAACTTATCGCAGCCACTATCCGCGAAATCGGCACGACAGGCACGCTTAATGTGACGACGAGCCAGATCGCCAAAAGCGCGGGGGTCTCTCCGGGGTTGGCGTTTCACTATTTTCGCGACAAAGAGGGGCTGTTGCTCGCGGCGATGCGGTCCATCCTGAGCGAATACAGCGCCGATGTCCGCGCGGCCCTCAAGGATGCGCAGACACCGGATGACCGGCTTGCGGCCATCGCACGGGCCAGTTTCGGCATGACCAGTTTCCGGCGGGCGGCGATCTCGGCGTGGGTGAATTTCTACGCGCTGTCATTGCGCTCCGAACCTGCGCGGCGGTTGCTCTACGTCTACCAACGCCGCCTGCATTCCAACCTCGTCGATGCGCTGCGCCCCAAGGTGGGCGAGCGCGCCCCCGATGTGGCGCGGCGCATTGCGGGGCTGATTGACGGGTTGTACCTGCGCTACGCGCTCGACACGCAATCCATCCGCCATCCCGATGCCACCCTGCGCGAACCCGATGGCACCGAGGGCTCCGACCATGTGCTGCGCGCCATCGCCGCCGAATGCACCGAAATCCATGAAAACGACGACCTTTCCATCGAAAGCGTCGACCCCGACCCCATGGCCCCCCTCGCGGGACCGCAGGAGTAAATATGACACAGAGCTATCAACCCACCGCGAGCCATTTCATCAATGGCCGCTACGTCGAGGACAGCGCAGGCGAGGTGATCGAGGTGGTGTACCCGCACACCGGCGCAGTGATCGCCACGCTGCACGCCGCCACACCCGCCATCATCGACGCCGCTCTGGACAGTGCCAGAGCGGCGCAAGCGGGGTGGGCGGCGCTGTCGGGCTCTGAGCGCGGGCGGGTGTTGCGCAAAGCGGCGGATATCATGCGTGACCGCAATCGCGCCCTGTCCGAGATCGAAACACATGACACGGGAAAGCCCCTGTCGGAAACGCTCGTGGCCGATGCGGCTTCGGGGGCCGATGCGCTTGAGTATTTCGGCGGCCTCGCAGGGACGCTGACGGGGGAGCACATCCCGATTGCGGGCGGTGATTTCGTCTACACACGGCGCGAGGCCTTGGGCGTTTGCGTCGGTATCGGCGCGTGGAACTACCCGATCCAGATCGCCAGTTGGAAAGCCGCGCCTGCGTTGGCTTGCGGCAATGCGATGGTGTTCAAACCCTCCGAGATGACGCCGCTCTCGGCGCTCGAACTGGCCGAAATCCTGATCGAGGCAGGCGCCCCCGCCGGTCTGTTCAACGTGGTGCAGGGCTACGGTGCGGTGGGGGGTGCGCTTGTCACCGATCCGCGCGTGAATAAGGTCTCGCTCACAGGCTCGGTGCCGACAGGGCGCAAGGTCTACGCGGCCGCCGCCGAGGGGATGCGCCACGTCACTATGGAGCTTGGCGGCAAATCCCCCATCGTGGTGTTTGAGGATGCGCACCTTGAAAACGCGGTCTCTGCCGCGATCAACGGCAATTTCTATTCCACGGGCCAGATCTGTTCCAACGGCACGCGGGTTTTTGTTCAGGACGCGATTTATGACGCCTTTGTCGCCCGTGTGGCCGAGCGCATGGACGGCGCTGTCATTGGCGACCCGATGGATGAGGCCACCACCGTCGGCCCGATGGTGTCGGCGCGGCAACGCGAGATCGTCGCGGGTTATATCGCGGCGGGTCGTGCCGAGGGGGCGCGTCTGGTCAAGGGCGGGGCTGTATTGGACGGCGACGGGTTCTACATCGAACCTGCGCTCTTTGCCGATGTCACCGACGGGATGAGCATCGCCCGCGAGGAGATCTTCGGACCGGTCATGTCGGTGCTGCGGTTCACGGACGAGGCCGAGGCCATCGCGCGGGCCAATGCCACCGAATTCGGGCTTGCCGCCGGGGTGTTCACCAATGATCTCACCCGCGGACACCGTGTTGCCGCCGCGTTCGAGGCAGGGACCTGTTACATCAACGCCTATAATCTCACGCCCGTCGAGGCACCGTTCGGGGGCGTCAAGGCCTCGGGTGTGGGGCGTGAAAACTCCAAGGCGGCGATTGAGCACTATAGCCAGATCAAGACGGTCTATGTCGGGATGAACGATACCGAAGCCGCGTTCTGAAGGAGCGATCATGCACGCTGATTACATCATTATCGGCGCAGGCTCTGCGGGCTGCGCCATCGCCTACCGTTTGGCTCAGGCCGGTAAAACCGTCATCGTCATTGAACATGGCGGCACCGATGCGGGGCCGTTCATCCAGATGCCGGGGGCCTTGTCCTATCCGATGGGCATGTCGCGCTATAACTGGGGCTTTGAAACCGCGCCCGAGCCGCATCTGGGCGGGCGGCGGATGGCCACCCCGCGTGGCAAGGTGTTGGGCGGGTCGTCGTCGATCAATGGCATGGTCTATGTGCGCGGCCACGCCCGTGATTTCGACACATGGGCCGAGATGGGCGCAGATGGATGGGCCTATGCCGATGTGCTGCCCTATTATAAACGCATGGAAAACTGGGACGATGGCGGCCACGGCGGCGATGCGGCGTGGCGTGGTCACGATGGCCCGCTGCACGTTTCGCGCGGGCCACGTGATAACCCGCTTGTCACCGCCTTTGTCGAGGCGGGCGTCGAGGCGGGTTACCCGCACACCGACGATTATAACGGCGCACAGCAAGAGGGCTTTGGCCCCTTTGACGCCACCATCCACAAGGGCGAGCGGTGGTCGGCGTACAAGGCCTATCTCAAACCCGCCCTCGCCACGGGCAAGGCCACCATTGTGCGGGCTTTGGCGCGAAAGGTTGTGATTGAAAACGGTCGCGCCACAGGGGTCGAGGTGCAGCGCAAAGGTAAGATCGAGGTGATCCACGCGGACACGGAAGTGATCGTGTCGGCCTCGTCGATCAACTCGCCCAAACTGTTGATGCTGTCGGGGATCGGCCCCGCTGACCACCTCGCCGAACACGGAATCGCGGTCGTCGCGGACCGTCAGGGGGTCGGGCAAAACCTGCAAGATCACTTGGAACTCTATATCCAGCAGGCGGCGACCAAACCCGTGTCCCTGTTCAAATACTGGAACCTGTTGGGCAAGGCATGGGTGGGGGCGCGATGGCTGTTCACCCGGTCGGGCATCGGCGCGTCGAACCAGTTCGAAAGCACGGCCTTTATCCGCTCGAAAGCGGGGGTCGAGTATCCCGATATTCAATACCATTTCCTGCCCATTGCCGTGCGCTATGATGGCAAGGCCGCCGCCGAGGGCCACGGCTATCAGGCCCATGTCGGCCCGATGCGGTCCAAATCTCGTGGTGCGGTCTCGCTCGTTTCGGCGGATCCCGATGACGCACCCAATATCGTGTTCAATTACATGTCGCATCCGGAGGACTGGAGTGATTTTCGCACCTGTATCCGCCTGACCCGCGAGATTTTCGGCCAAGCGGCCTTTGCACCGTTTCGCGGCCACGAAATCCAACCGGGCGCAGATGTGCAATCGGATGCGGATCTCGACGCCTTTATCCGCGCACATGTTGAAAGCGCCTATCACCCCTGTGGCACCTGTCGCATGGGCGCGGCGGACGATCCGATGGCCGTGGTCGACCCCGAATGCCGCGTCATTGGTGTGGCGGGGCTGCGGGTGGCGGACAGCTCTATTTTCCCGCAAATCACCAACGGCAACCTGAATGCGCCGTCGATCATGACGGGTGAAAAGGCGGCGGATCACATCCTTGGCAAAGCGCCGTTGCCCCGTGATGAGGCGACCCCGTGGATGGCCCCCGACTGGCAGCACACCCAACGATAGGGCGGGGCGCAGGGGCCGTGGCGGCCCTGACCGGACCATGTGCATTTTATCGCGGACAAGGGCTTGGCGCGGTCTGTCTGTGGCGGTATCACGGATCTCCCGAGACCGTATTGGAGCCCGCCATGACCGACGCCACCGCTCACCGTATTGCCCGCACGATTGCCGCCGATATTGGCGCACGCCCCGATCAGGTCACGGCCACGGTCGCGCTGTTGGATGGCGGCGACACGGTGCCGTTTGTGGCCCGTTATCGCAAGGAGGCCACCGGCGGGTTGGATGACACGCAACTGCGCCGTCTGGCCGAACGGCTGGACTATCTGCGCGATCTGGAAAAGCGCCGCGCGAGTATTCTGGGCGAGATCACATCACAGGGCAAACTGACCGACGCTCTGGCCCGCGACATTGCCAAGGCCGACACCAAATCCGTTCTCGAAGACCTCTACCTGCCGTTCAAACCCAAACGCCGCACCAAAGCGATGATTGCGCGTGAAAACGGGTTGGAGCCGCTGTTGCAGGGCATTCTGGCCGACCGCGCCGCCGATCCGGCGGTTTTGGCACAGGGCTATGTGAGCGAGGCGGTCGAAACGCCCAAGGATGCGTTGACGGGGGCGCGTGACATTCTGGTCGAGCAGTTGGGCGAGAACGCCGCCCTGTTGGGCCGCTTGCGCGATGTGATGCAAAAAGAGGCGTTGATCACCGCGAAAGTGTCCAAAGGCAAAGAGGACGCGGGGGCAAAATTTTCCGATTATTTCGATCACAGTGAAAAGTGGTCCACCATCGCGTCGCACCGTGCCTTGGCCATTTTACGCGCCGCCAAAGAAGAGATCGTGACGATCAATATTGCGCCCGACCCCGAGGCGGGGTTGGCGCGGGTGATTGACATCATTGCTGCCGAGATCGGGATTTCGGGGACGGGCAAGGGCGATGTGTGGCTGCGCGAGGTGGCCGGTTGGGCGTGGAACGTCAAATTGGGTACGGCGATGTTCATGGACCTGTTGACCGACCTGCGCCGCCGCGCCCATGCCGATGCCATCGACGTGTTCGCCCGCAACCTGCGCGACCTGTTGCTCGCCGCTCCTGCGGGGGCGCGCGCCACCTTGGGCCTTGATCCCGGTATTCGCACGGGGTGTAAAATTGCCGTGGTCGACGAGACGGGCAAGTTGCTCGAGACCGCAACGATCTATCCGTTTCAGCCGCGCAATGATGTGAACGGGGCGAAAGCGACCCTGACACAGATGATCGCGCGGCACGGCATCGCTCTTGTCGCGATCGGCAATGGCACGGCCAGTCGCGAGTCCGAGCGGCTTGTGGCCGAGGTGATCAAGGCGCTGCCAACCGGCACCCCGCGCCCCACGCCCGTCATCGTGTCGGAGGCGGGGGCCTCGGTCTATTCGGCCTCCGAACTGGCCTCCCGGGAATTTCCCGACATCGATGTGTCGCTGCGTGGCGCGGTGTCTATCGCGCGGCGTTTGCAAGACCCCTTGGCCGAGTTGGTCAAGATCGAACCACAGGCCATTGGTGTTGGTCAGTATCAGCATGACGTTGATCAGCGTCACCTGCATACATCGCTTGGCGCGGTGGTGGAGGACGCGGTGAATGCGGTGGGCGTCAACCTCAATATGGCCTCCGCGCCGCTGTTGTCCTATGTCGCGGGGCTCGGGCCGTCACTGGCGCAGTCCATCGTCGCGCATCGCGATGCCAATGGCCCGTTTGCGACCCGCAAAGCCTTGCTCAAGGTGGCGGGGTTGGGGCCAAAGGCCTTTGTGCAATGTGCGGGGTTCTTGCGGATCACGGATGGCACCGAGCCACTCGATGCCTCCTCCGTCCACCCCGAAGCCTACGGTGTGGCGCGAAAAATCGTCAAGGCCTGCGGGCGTGATATCCGTGCAATCATGGGCGATAGCGCCGCCTTGTCGGGGCTGCGGGCCGAACAGTTTGTCGATGACAGCTTTGGCCTGCCCACGGTGCGCGACATCCTGTCCGAGCTTGAAAAACCGGGCCGCGATCCGCGCCCGACCTTTAAAACCGCTACCTTTGCCGAGGGGGTCGAAACCATGGCGGACCTCAAGGCGGGGATGTCGTTGGAAGGCACCGTGACCAATGTCGCGGCCTTTGGCGCATTTGTTGATATCGGCGTCCATCAGGACGGGTTGGTTCATGTCAGCCAATTGGCCGACCGGTTTGTCAAAGACCCCCACGAGATCGTGAAAACCGGCGATGTGGTGCGGGTGCGCGTCACCGAAGTCGACGTGGCCCGCAAACGCATCGGGTTGAGTATGCGCAAAGACGGCGGTGCGCCACCGCCCGCCACAGAGCGCGGTGCCTCGAAATCCAAAACACCGTACAAATCCAAAACACCGTACAAAGCCAAAACCACCGCTGCACCGCCCAAACCCGCGCAAAGTCAGGGCGGATTTGGCGCGGCTCTGGCCGAGGCGATGAAGCGCCCGACAAAAGGCTCGTAAGACAGGTCGCGCACAGGTCAGGCACAGGCTGTCCAAACTGGGTGGGAGGACGGCCCAAATCGGGCCGCCACGGTATGTCCGTGGGCGGTTCAGTGGTGGGGTCTGCCTTTGACGGGTGACAGGGGGCGTGCCTGCCCTGTGGTTGAGGGTGGGACCGGCGGTGCGTCAATTTTTGCAAGATTTCACCAAATACGGCCGGCGTTTCGGGATTTAATCCCAAAGCTAACACCTGACGGTCAATTTTACGCAGGTTTTCCCATCGGATGTGGAGAAAACTTGTTTTTATAACTTGGCCCGCACGTACAGGAGAGATGCATGCATATCGGATGCCCGAAAGAGATCAAACCCCAAGAGTTTCGTGTCGGCATAACGCCCGATGCCGCCGCCGAGGCCATCGCCCACGGCCATAGTGTCCTGATCGAAACCGATGCGGGACTTGGCGCGGGGTTTTCGGATGCGGATTACACCGCCGTCGGTGCGCACATCGCCCCTGATGCCGCAGCGGTCTTTGCGGCCACCGACATGATCGTCAAGGTCAAAGAGCCACAGCCCGTTGAATGCGCCATGCTGCGCAAGGGTCAAATTCTGTTTACCTATCTGCACCTTGCGCCCGATCCGGCGCAGACACAGGCGCTTTTGGCCTCCGGGGCGACCTGCATCGCCTATGAAACCGTGACCGATGCCCGTGGTGGTTTGCCGCTCTTGGCCCCGATGTCGGAGGTCGCGGGACGGCTTGCGCCACAGGTCGGCGCGTGGACCTTGCAAAAGGCCAACGGCGGGCGCGGCGTGTTGATGGGCGGTGTTCCGGGCGTGGCGCCTGCGCGGGTCTTGGTGATTGGCGGCGGGGTTGTCGGTACCCACGCGGCGCGGATCGCGGCGGGGATGGGGGCGGATGTGACCGTACTGGACCGCTCCTTGCCGCGCTTGCGTCAGCTCGACGACCAGTTCGGCGGTCTGTTCAAAACCGGCTATGCATCGAAATCGGCCACGGCGGAGTTGGCGCGTGAGGCGGATATGATCATCGGTGCGGTGCTTGTTCCCGGGGCCGCCGCCCCCAAACTCATCTCGCGTGATCAGCTCAAAGACCTCAAAACAGGCGCGGTGTTGGTGGATGTGGCGATTGACCAGGGCGGGTGTTTCGAAACCTCGCGGGCCACAACCCACAAGGATCCGGTTTACGAGATCGACGGTGTGATGCACTATTGCGTCGCCAATATGCCCGGCGCGGTGGCCCGCAGCTCAACGCTTGCGCTCGGCAATGCCACGATGCCGTTTATGGTGGCGCTTGCGGATAAGGGATGGAAAGAGGCATGTCGCGCGGATCCGCACCTGCTCAACGGCCTGAATGTTCACGATGGCCAGTTGACCTACGCCGCTGTCGGCGAGGCGCTCGGGATTGCAACGGTCGAGGCCGCAAGCCTGTTGTGACGGCGTCCGCTACGGCGCGGTTGTCGGGGGGCAAATAGACCGTTTGCGGCAAATCCGGTCTGCCCGCGAAAGCAGGCAGATCGTGTTCACCGACACGCCGGCCATTGCCCCGTCACCAGATCGGGAGGGCGGGGTGTTACCCGATTTTGGGGATGATCTCCTTGTCGCAATTGGCCGCCCGCATGGGCATGGAGCGCGTGTCCGTGCGCCGCGACAGGGACGCGGGGTGGGCGCTTTTGCGTTGTGTCCGGGCCAGTGGCGATCCGCCGGACGTGGCGCCGGCGTCCGTCTCCGCCATATCTTTCAATATGTCAGGAAGGTCGTGTAGGGGGTGGCCGCCCATCGGGACAAGTTTGTTGCAGACCCGCCGCCCGTTTTTATGATGGAATTCGATCACACAGGACGTTCCCGCCAAAGGCAGGTCCCCGGCACCGCTCATGCAATCGCGGGATTCGACATAGGCCAAATCGCCGTGGTCACTGCACCAAACAACAGCCTTTCGCTTTTGCGGGTTCGACCAAAGCACAATACCAAACATAATACGTCCTGATTTCTTTCAAATTGAAATTAAATTTATCGCATGACCGCGTGGGGCACAAAATATGTGATTATGTATCTTTCCCTTAGGTAATGTGACGTTAAATGGCGTCACGAAAAAGGGGTTTCATCTGTAAACTTGCATTTTACACAGTAAGTTCTAAGAATGTCGGGGTGTTAGTCGTGTCTAGAGTTTTTGATCTGTTGCTAGTTAGCGTCAGGTCCGTTGTCAGATCCATTGCTCTGCGTTCAGGAGGCTTGGTGTCGTGCAAAAATTTGGTCAAGGTCGTCCCCCCCCCTCTGCCAAGCCGGAGCCTGCATATCTGCGCTCTGTATTCGGTGCGAACCTGCGCGAGCTGAGTAAATCCGCACCGTCCATCGCCCAACTGTGTCGGGATTTGCGCATCAACCGCACACAGTACAACCGGTACTTGTCGGGCGAAGCCTTTCCCCGGCCGGATGTTTTGCATCAGATCTGCACGTTCTTTCAGGTCGATGCGCGCATATTGCTCGAGCCTTTGTCAGAAATTTCCAACGGTGAAGTCATCTATGCCGGCGGTGGCACCCGCATCCGGTCGGCCATCGAGGAGGCCGGCATTTTACAGGTGGACAGCAAAAATCTGGTCCCTGGCGCCTATTTGATGATGCGCAGGTCCTCAACAGACACAGAGCATTTGGTGGTCAATCTGGTGTCGGTGCGTCTTGAACCGGACGGGTCTATGCAGATGTTCGCTGTGTTAACCCGCAATCTCGCGGAGCGTGTCGGACTACCCAAGGCGCTTTATGAGCGGCGTATGACCGGGGTTTTCTTTCAACACCCTGGCGGTATTTCCTATCTCTCGATTGTGCGGAACATGCCGATTTGGGATATGGGGTTTCTCGAGAACGCCTTTATGGGCAACCCGAATTTGTTCTACGGCTATTCCATTGTGACACAACGGTTTGTAACAGGGGGGACGCTTATGGAGCCTGTTGCCCTGAAGCGGATCGGATCAACGATGGCCGAGATGATGGCGGCACGCCGTCTGGTTGGCTACACCCATATCAGCAAAATGTCGCAACCCGTTCAGAAGGTGTTCGCACAAAGTGAACGCGCCCCCTAGGTGAAGGCCGTGCCAGTGGGCGGCGAAGGTGCGAATACGAAAGCGGGCCTCATTGTGAAGCCCGCTTTGTCTTTTGGTCCAGTGTTCGATGTGCGTGCGGGGTTAGTCCGCGCCACGCCCGAGGGCCGCAACGCCGGTGCGGGCCGTTTCGATCAGGCCGAGAGGGCGCATCAGGTCGGCAAAGGCGTCGATTTTCTCGGACGGGCCGGTCATTTCGAACACAAAGCTTTTCAACGTGCTGTCGACCACATTGGCGCGGAAAATTTCCGCAAGGCGCAAGGCCTCGATGCGATTGTTGCCTGTGCCTTCGACCTTGAACAGCGCCAGTTCGCGCTCGATCGACGGGCCTTCGACGGTGAGGTCGTGGACGTCGTGAACGGGGACGATGCGGCCAAGCTGTGCCTTGATCTGTTCGATCACGTCACGGGTGCCTGTGGTGACGATGGTGATGCGCGACAGGTGGGTGTCGTGGTTCACCTCGGCCACGGTGAGGCTCTCGATGTTGTATCCCCGACCCGAAAACAGGCCGATCACGCGGGCCAGAACGCCGCTTTCGTTGTCGACCAACACGGCGAGGGTGTGTTTCTCGATCACCTCCGCATGGTAGTCGCGCAGATCATAGGCGGAGTGGCTGGACGTGCCTTGTTTGATATTTAGAGCTGACATGTTTTCTCTCCTTACACCAGAACCGCGCCGTCGGATTTGATGGCACCATCGGTGGACGCCTCTCCGAGCAACATTTCATTGTGCGGCTTGCCTGACGGGATCATCGGGAAACAGTTTTCGTGCTTTTCGACCAGGCAATCAAAGATCACCGGACCATCGTAGTTGATCATTTCCATAATCGCATCATCCAGATCGGCAGGATCGGAGCAGCGAATGCCCTTTGCGCCAAAGGCTTCGGCGAGTTTTACGAAATCGGGCAGGCTTTCGGACCACGAGGAGCTATAGCGCTCGCCGTGCAACAATTGCTGCCACTGGCGCACCATGCCAAGACGTTCGTTGTTGAGGATGAACTGCTTGACGGGGGCGCCGTATTGCATCGCCGTGCCCATTTCTTGCATGTTCATCAGCCAACTTGCCTCCCCCGCGACATTGACGACAAGCGCGTCCGGATGCGCCATCTGCACGCCGATCGACGCCGGAAAGCCGTACCCCATGGTGCCAAGACCGCCCGAGGTCATCCAACGGTTCGGGTCCTCGAACCCGAGGAATTGTGCGGCCCACATCTGGTGTTGGCCCACTTCGGTGGTCACGTAGCGATCCATCCCTTTGGTCAGCGCCTCAAAGCGTTGCAGCGCGTACTGCGGCTTGATAACCGTTGCCGAGTTTTTGTAGCTCAGGCACTCAACGGCACGCCACTGGGCGATCTGGTCGACCCACGCGTCGATATTGGCGGTCTTGCGTCCACGCGATTTCCAGACCTTGAGAATATCCTCAAGAACATGGGCGACATCACCGATGACCGGTTTGTCGACGCGGATCACCTTGTTGATGGACGAGGGATCAATGTCGATGTGGATCTTCTTGGAGTTGGGCGAAAAGTCCTGAATGCGGCCGGTGATTCGGTCGTCAAAGCGCGCACCGATGTTGATCATCAGGTCACAGCCGTGCATCGCCATGTTGGCCTCGTAAAGACCGTGCATGCCAAGCATCCCGAGCCAGTGTTCGCCAGAGGCGGGGTAGGCCCCGAGGCCCATGAGCGTCGATGTGATCGGGAAACCGGTGGCCGCCACCAGTTCGCGCAGCAATTGTGATGCGGCGGGGCCGGAGTTGATCACGCCGCCACCGGTGTAGAACACGGGGCGCTCGGCCTTTTCGATCATCGCCACAACATCGGTGATATCCTCGATCGAGGCTTTGACCGTGGGTTGGTAGTGGCTGATGTTGACCTTTGCGGGGCCGGTGTATTCACCTTCGGCGAACTGCACGTCTTTGGGCAGATCGACCAACACCGGACCGGGGCGACCGGTTGTGGCGACATGGAACGCCTGATGCAGTGTTTCGGCCAGTTTCTCGGTGTCTTTGACGAGCCAGTTGTGTTTGGTGCACGGGCGGGTGATGCCAACGGTGTCGGCCTCCTGGAACCCGTCTGTGCCGATCATGAATGTGGGAACCTGACCCGAGAGAACCACAATCGGAATACTGTCGAGCAAGGCATCCGTCAGGCCCGTCACGGCGTTTGTCGCACCGGGGCCGGAGGTGACAAGCGCCACACCGGGGCGGCCTGTTGACCTTGCGTAGCCTTCGGCGGCATGTACGGCGGCTTGCTCGTGGCGCACGAGGACGTGCTTGATATCGTTTTGCTGGAAAATAGCATCGTAAATCGGCAGCACAGCCCCGCCGGGGTAGCCGAATATCGTGTCGACGCCTTGATCTTTCAGGGCTTGGACGATCATTTGAGCGCCGGTCATCTGACGTGTCATCTCTTTTTCCTCTATGCGTCTCGTGTCATGGTGTTTGACGGTGACCCGTCGGGTAGGTTTTGACGGTGACCCGCCGGATAGGTTTTGACGGTGACCCGTCGGGTAGGTTTTGCGGCGAACCGCGTGTTCAGGCAATAAAAAAGCCCCCGAATTTCGGGGGCGCATGGGAACCGATATGGTCAACCTGATTACAGGCCCATGCGCGTTGTTCCAATAAGTACCACAAGAATGCCAAGCATGGCGTTCGCTCCTTTGACTGAGTTGGTGAGAACTTAGGACTGCGGCGCGGGGGCGTCAACCGTAAAAACGCCCTCCGAATTGAATAAAGTGTCGCAGGTGGCGGGTATTTTTGAAATTAAGTTACAAAATCCGGGTGTCTTTCGGCGCTTTTGGAAAGTTATGCGGTTTTGGTTCCGTTTTAAACGCCGCATTTCGGCCGCTGTGCGTGCGGGAGGCCGGATTCTGTGCCGCCCCGCATGCGATCGCACGCAGGGCGAGGCGCGGGCCATTAGCCAAAGAATTCGTCGACTTGCTCCAAAATCACGCGCCACCAATCCACGGTATCGTCGAGCGTGTCATAAGTCAGGCCACCCAGAAACGTGAACGAGTAATTGACCTTGAGGTCGCCATCCTCGTCGACCGATGCTTTGCCGAACCGGTGCTCTTCGTTAAAGGCGTTGACCGTGCGCAGGTCGGTTTTGTAGTCGGCCCCGTCAAAGAACGCCGTAAAGGTCGCGTTGTTGCACTCCGATGCCCCGTCGCAGCCGTAAAAGTGCATCATATACCGTAGCCCGTCGATGGTGCCGGAAAACATCGGGTCGCCTTCGCTGTCGATGTCGCGCGTGACCGATCCGTAGTTGTCCAGAATGTATTCAAAGGCGTCGAGATCATCAAAGGTGATGAGGGCTTGGGCCTGTGCCGCGTGGGGGGCTGTGGCAAGGCCAAGCGCCAAGGTCGCGGCGAGCATGGCGGTGCGGGTGAGGGGGCGCAACATATGTGGGTCCTTTCGTGCGGGATCAGTGTGACGCAGTTAAGCACGCAGATGGCGCGGAAAGAACAGGAAATTGACGGGCGGGACTGTGGTATTTGATGTATCACAAGGCCGCTTGCCCCGTACGGGTGCAGGTCTGTGTGCAAAGGAGATGCGTCATGGCCGCAACCTGTAAAACGGATTTACGCGCCGCTACACAGTTCGAATTTGAAAAGCTGACAAGGCTGATCGCAACGATTGACGCGGCCACAGCTCTCAAAAAGGGCGAGGACGATACCTCGATCAAGGATGTGATCGCCCACCGCGCCCATTGGATCGGTCTGTTTTTGGGATGGTACGCCGATGGTCAGGCGGGGATCCCCGTGTTTTTCCCCGCACAGGGCTACAAGTGGAATGATCTCAAGCGCTACAATCGCGACCTGCGGCAACGGCAATCGGGTCTGGATTGGGCGGCGGCCACCGCATTGCTGCGCACGAACTACGATTTGCTGATGGCCTTTATCGACGCCACATCCGGGGCGGAGCTTTACGGCGGGCCGATGGCGGGGGCCAACAATGCGTGGACGCCCGGACGGTGGGCCGAGGCCGAGGGGCAAGCCATTTCCGCTCCGCCGCCAAGACGCTGCGCGCAATGCTCAGGGCGATGCCGTAACGTATTCCCACGGCCCCTCCGGTCTGTTAGCCGTGTCCCTTTCCGGTCGGTAGAGGTCTGAGATGCGTGCAAGTTTAAGAGCCAAGGCCATTGCGGTTTGCGAGGCGAAAATCGCCAAAAAGGGCGAGGGGGTCGGCCTGTCGTTCTATGCGTTTTTTGCCAATCGCAATGACAATCCCGAGCTGTTGATGGAGGCCGCCGAATGGTGGATCAAAACCCATAAACTCGACCATTTCGAAAAGGCCGTCAAAATCCGCGATATGATCGGATCCGGTCTGTAACGGCCGCGCGGAACAGGCCTAAAACCGTCCCGTGCCTTGCAGTACGCCATGCTCCATCGCGTAGCGGGTCAGCCCCGCTGTCGAGGAAATGCCCAGTTTGCGTTTGATGTTCTTGCGGTGGGTTTCGACCGTGCGCACGGAAATATCGAGGGCCTCGGCCACGTCGCGATTGGATTTGCCCTGTGCCAGTTCCAACAGGATCGTCTGTTCGCGCCCCGTGAGGGCCTCGCGCCCGTCGCGGGTTTTGGGGCTCATCGCGGCTTGCGCGCCGTTGCACAGGTACCGCTCGCCACGCATCACCGTGTCGATGGCGTCTTTGACATCGTCAGTCGGCACGTCCTTGAGAACATATCCCATAGCGCCATGGCTGAGGGCGGCGGAGATATATTCGGGACTGTCGTGCATCGACAGGATGAGAATGCGGGTCTCGGGGGCGCGTTCCAATATGATCTCGGTCGCGGTCAGCCCGCCCATCTGCGGCATGTTCAAATCAAGCAGGATCACATCGGGAGCGAGATCCGGCAGTTGGTCCACGGCCTCCTGGCCGTTGGTCAGGCATTTCACCACCTCGATATCGTCAAAGGTTTCCAACAGGGCGCGAATGCCCTCGGCCACCATCGGATGGTCGTCCACGATGAGGACGCGTGTGATTTTATCGGTCATTGATCTGCCTTTTTGAAGCGGCGGGGCGATTGGGCGAAGCGGGCGGCAACAGGTGTTTGAGCGGCACGGTCGCGTCGATGACGGTGCCGGGATTGCGGTGGCTGATCGTGAATGTGCCGTCAAGCTGTTCCATGCGTTCGGCCATATTGCGCAGGCCAAGCCCCTGACCGCGTGGCGCGGATCCGCGCAGCTCGGCAATGCCGCGCCCGTTGTCCTTTATCTGCAGGGAGGCGCCGGACCGGTGGCCGGACAGGTGGACTTTCACTTCGGTGGCATCGGCGTGACGCTCGATATTGGTCAGCGCCTCTTGGGCGATACGGAACAGCGCGATCTTGGCCTCTTCGTCGAGGCGGTTGCGAAACACCACGGTCTCCAGTTCGGTCGCGATGCCGGTGCGTTTCTGGAATTCCTCGGTGAGGGCCTGAAGCGCGGGGCCAAGGCCGAGGTCATCCAGAATGCCCGGGCGCAGGTCGCGCGAAATACGGCGCACTTCGGAAATCGCACTGCCGAGCATGTCGACGCTTTTATCGAGGCTTTCGGGTGCGCGGTCATCCCCCGTGACAAGGCGCCGCCGCGCCAGATCAAGCGCATAGCGCACGCCGACAAGCATCTGTGAAATCCCGTCGTGCAACTCACGCGCCACCCGTCCGCGCTCTTCTTCCTGAGTGTCGAAAATGCGTTGGGTGAGTTCCTTGAGTTTGGCATCGGCAAGGCGGCGTTCGCGGATCGTGATGCTCACACCGGACATGAACACCAACAACACAGCGGCCAAGGCAATCGCGCCGATATACAGGAATGTCTGGCGCACGCGGTTTTCCACCTGGGCGCGGGCATCCGCGACGGACGTGAGCACATCATCCAGAAACACCCCCGTCCCGATGACCCATTGCCAGTCTTGCAGACCCACCACATAGGACACCATCTGTGCCTCTTGGCCGGTGGACGGTTTGACCCACAGGTACTCGTGATAGCCGCCCCCCTGTTTGGCCAACTCGATCAGGCGGTCCACCACGGGGGTGTTGGCACTGTCGGTCAGCCCCGACCAGTTGCGTGTGATGAGATCGGTCTGGCGCGGCGCGACAAGGTTGGTGCCGCCATAATCATAGACAAAGAAGTAGCCGTCCGTGCCATAGGTCATCGCCGACAAGCGTTGTGTGACAAGGCGTTTGGCGGTTTCGTCATCGGGCGGGGCGGGGTTGTAGGTGGCCGAGACAGAGGCGCGGGCCAGTTGCACATAGTTGCGCAACTCTTCTTGCTTGGCGGAAATGAGTTGCGCCTCCAGATCGGCGATCTCGCGTTCGGCCATGGCCCGCGATTGATGCGCCACCAAGACCGAAATCGCGGCCACGGCCAACAACAGCGGCACGGTGGCCAGCACAAAAAGTTTTTGTGCATAGCTGAATTGGGGCAGGAGGCGTTTCATCCGTGCGGGCATTCTCTTTCGGTGTGGCCCCTTAACAACGGGCGCGTGGGGCGGCGGTGATCGAATCGCACGATAGGGACAGGGGCGGGGGCGTCAATCATCCGTCGTACATTCTTGTGTAACGGTGGTGTTTTCCCGGTTTTTACCGCACGTGGCGCGAAAATAAATGCTCTCTGCGTAGTCTTGGGTATTTATTCACCCCAACCGGCTCGTTAGGCTCCAGACACGAGCCGGTCCCTGATCTGCGCGTATGGGAGGAGTTTGCGTTTTCATCACTCTGCGTTTCGCATTCGAAACGCGGCGAAAACGGGTCCCCCTAATCGTGCGGCACAGGGTCCTAATACTGGCCATAGACCACTCTGGGAGGAACAATCTCTATGGATCGCCGTTCATTTTTGAAAACTACAGCACTCGGTGGCGCCTCTGCCGCTGCTGCATCCACACTCGCAGCCCCCGCATTTGCCCAAGGCAAACGCACATTGACCATGGTGACAACATGGCCACGCGGCCTCGCCGGTGTTTGGGATAGCGTCGAGCGTTTCGCAACATCCGTTACCGAAATGTCCGATGGCGCTTTGACCATTGATGCCAAAGCCGCAGGCGAGCTTGTTGGTGGTCTCGAAGTGTTCGACGCCGTGACTGCCGGTCAGGCCGACATGTACCACGGTGCCGACTACTACTTCACCGGTCAGCACCCCGCGATGGCCTATTTCACCACCGTGCCATTCGGCATGACCGCGCCCGAAATGATGGTGTGGTACTACGGTATGGGCGGCATGGAGCTGCACCACAACCTCGGTGAGATCTTCGGTCTCAAATCTTTCATCGCGGGCCAGACAGCGGCTCAAGGTGGCGGTTGGTTCCGCAAGGAAATGATGTCGCCTGCCGACTTCCAGGGTCTCAAATTCCGTATGCCGGGTCTTGGTGGCGAAGCGCTGTCCAAACTGGGCGCATCCGTTCAGACCATCGCCGGCGGCGAAATCTATCAGGCCCTGTCCTCCGGCGCACTCGACGGCACCGAGTGGATCGGCCCATGGTCCGATGAGAAGCTCGGCCTGCAGGAAGTTTGCGACTACTACTACCCCGCAGGGTTCCACGAGCCAGGTGCCGCGCTCACCGTTGCGACCAACCTCGAAGTGTTCGAAAGCCTCACACCTGCGCAGCAAAAAACCATCGAAGTGGCTGCGGGCGATGCGCATCAGCACAACTACTCGCTGTTCATGGCGAACAACGGTCCGGCATTGCAGCGCCTCATCTCCGGCGGCGTTCAGATCAAGGAATTCTCGAACGATATCTGGGATGCCTATGGTGCGGCCTCCAAAGAGGTTCTCGACGGGTACATGGGCGACGAGCTGTTTGCGGAAATCCGCAACTCCGCAGAGGCCGCCATGTCGACCACATCCGGTTGGGCTGCTCGCTCCGACAGCGCGTACACCGCACAGCGCGACCGCGTTCTTGCAAACCTGAAATAAGGCTCCGCCTGTTACAAAACTCAGAGATGCGCACGGGTTCGTGCGCATCTCGACATTCAAAAACCAACAATAATACATTGAAAAGATACCGTTTTTGCCGTGTAGGCGCCGCCATATGATGCGCCTGTCTATATCGCCAAAACGGTTTGGGAAGGGGACACCTCAGACATGGAAGAGC
Organism: Celeribacter sp.; assembly: GCF_048259695.1. GTDB lineage: Bacteria > Pseudomonadota > Alphaproteobacteria > Rhodobacterales > Rhodobacteraceae > Celeribacter. The sequence continues at coordinate 70,022 of NZ_JBLXHL010000003.1, forward strand.
AAGAAACACTTAGCTTTTTCGGGATCATTTTTGACGCTATCCTTGCGTTGTTCGTCAATCTTGGCCTCGGGTTCTGGCATATCTTTCAAGCCCTCATTCACCCGTCGGCATGGCTCGATTGGTCGAACAAGGAAAGCCTGCTGCGCTTTGTCTATTATGGCGGCTCGAAGGAATTGCTGTTCGTGTTCCTCGATCTGGTGATCGTGCTGACCGTGATCGGGTTTTTCCACCGGCCCCTGTTGTGGGCGTTGGTGCGCGGCCTTGAAAAAATCAACAACACCGTGGGCCGCGTTGCGGCATGGGCGGGCCTGTTGATGGTCTTGCAACAGATCATGGTGGTGTTCTTGCAATCCATCTTTCGTCTTGGCGAGATCTCCATCGCGCCGTTCGGCACGGGCTTTACCCAATCCGTCGGGTGGTTTTCCGAGAGCCTCAAGTTCGAGAACGCCCTCGTGGTGTCCTTGTGCGTCTCTTATGCCTTTATTCAGGGCAGCCATGTGCGGGTGGACCTCGTCTACGCCGGTGTCAGCTACCGTGTGAAACGCATGATCGACATGTTCGGGGCGTTGTTCTTTATGCTGCCCGTGGCGATGCTGACGTGGATGTACGCATGGTTCTTCCTGTGGCGTCACCTGATCACGCCAAAGGTTTCGGCCTCCGACGCGCTTGACCGGATGCTGATGAAATCACGGATCGTGAAATGGAACGTCGAAACCGTGTCCTTCTCGGCCAACGGCTTTAACGGCTATTTCCTCTTTAAAATTCTCATTCTGTCCTTTCTGTGCCTCGTTATTCTACAAGCGCTCGCCTTCTTCTACCGCTCCTATCTGGAGATGATCGAAGGCGAGGACAGCGAGGGAAAATACCTCGACCGCGACACGCTTGGTGAAGGCGAAGAAGCCTATGAGGGGACGCACTAATGATGGCTCAGGTTCAGGAAACGGTACTGCCGGCAGTCCGGCTCACCCCTACAGACACCGAACGCGCGGCGAAGGAATAACGACATGATTTTTGGATTTGATGGCGTAGAAATCGGCCTCATCATTGTATTCCTCTGCCTGTTCAGCGGAATTCTCACGGGCTTTCCGGTGGCCTTTGCCATCGGCGGGGCGGGGCTTTTGTCCTTTGCGATCATTGCGGCGCTGGATGGCGCGGGTATCCTCGTCCATCAGGCGATCGATACCGGATCACAGGCCTACCGCGATCTGGTGAACAGTGGCGTCAACCCCGTCAATATTTCGCACTTCAGGTTCCCTGATTTGCCGCAATACGCCGAACCGTTGTTCCCCGGTGGTTGGGAACAAGCGGTCGATCGCAACCTGTCATTTATCGTCAACCGTATGAACGAGCGCGTCTTTGCCGGCGCGTCTATCGAGACGCTTCTGGCGGTGTTGATGTTCGTGATGATGGGGATCATTCTGGAACGCTCCAAAATCGCCAACGACCTTTTGACCACAATGGCCCGCGTGTTCGGCCCGTTGCCCGGCGGTTTGGCCGTGTCGGTTGTCATCGTGGGGGCCTTCCTTGCGGCCTCCACGGGCATCGTGGGGGCGACCGTTGTCACCATGGGTCTGTTGTCGCTGCCTACCATGTTGCGCCACAACTATTCGCCCGAACTGGCGACGGGTGTGATCGCGGCCTCTGGCACATTGGGCCAGATCATTCCGCCCTCCATCGTGATTGTTTTGCTCGGCACACTTGCGGGGGATCTGTATTCCGCTGCCCAAGAGGCCCGTGCGCTGTCGGTCGGGTGTTCGGACGCGCTGACCTATCTTGGCGAACCTGCCGTTGTCTCCGTCGGTACCCTGTTCCAGGCGGCGATGTTGCCCGGGATCATGCTCGCGTTCCTCTATGCGGCCTATGCCTTTGGCTACGCGATGTTCAACCCGCACAAGGCACCGCCTGTTCACCTTGAGCATACCTCGCATGAGGTCATCCCGCGCCGTGATGCCCTGTTGTGGTTCCTCGCGATGCCTGTGCTGATCATCGGCAGTGTCATCATGGCGTCGCAGGTGGGTCTTGCGGGCTCGCAAACCATCCATGTCAACCAGTTCACGGATGGCACCCCACAGGCGTCTTTGCGCACGAATGTGTCCGAAAGCTGCGAAGCGGCGATGATCGAATTGCACGGCGAAGAGGCATGGACCACGGCCCTTGCAGAGCAACAAGCGATCGAAGATTCCGGTGGCGCACAGCTTTCGGTCGAGCGCACCCCCGAACAAATCGAAGCCCTGACGATCGAGGCGGTCCAAACCGCACCGAAACTTGGCACGGGCTTGTTGGTTGTTATGGCGTTGCTCGGCGTTATCATGTCTCTCGGACGTGGTGTGGCGCCGATGGGCGACCCCAAAGCGCTGTTGATCGGTGCGGGCGGTATCCTTGCGGTCTTGCTCGTCGACGCTGTGATGGTTGGCCCGTTGATGAGCCACGGCACCTCTTTTGTGCTCTATCTCATTCCGTTCGCCGCAATTGCCTATGGCATGAAACAGGCCGCGGCGAACCTGAGCAAAAACGAATTGTTCCGCGTGGTTTTCCCACCGCTGATCCTGATCGTTGCCGTGCTCGGCTCGATCCTGGGTGGCGTGACCAACCCGACCCCTGCGGCCGGTTTGGGGGCAGGCGGCGCATTGCTGTTGGCGGCCTATCGCAAGTTGGCGGATCACCACAAAACGAGCAAAATCATTCTTGGTGGCGCGTTCGCGGTGATGATCATGATCCTCGTCGGTTCCAACTTTGACCTGCGCATGGGGCGCGGCGATGTGCCGTTCGAGGATTGGGTGGCCTACTTTGTCGCTCTGGGCGCGTACTACTTTGCCATGTTCGGCATCCTCTACGCCTGTTACGTGCTGTTCAAAGACGGCACTCTGGGCATCGTGGTGCGCGAAACGGCGAAAGTGACCTCGATGGTGTTTACCATCCTGATCGGGTCGCAATTGCTCAACCTCGTGGTCATCTCCTTTGGTGGCGAGCACTATATCCAAAGCTTCCTGCGCTCGTTCGACAATGAGTTCACGGTGTTCTTGTTGGTGATGGCCGTGCTCTTTATTCTGGGCTTTGTGCTCGATTTCCTCGAGATCATCTACATCGTGGTGCCTATCGTTGGCCCCGTGATCTACGGTGGCACGATGGACCCGAAATGGGTGACGATCATGATCGCGGTCAACCTCCAGACCTCCTTCCTCACACCGCCGTTCGGCTTTGCGTTGTTCTATCTGCGCGGTGTGGCGCCCAAGGAGGTCACGACGGGCCATATCTATCGCGGCATCATTCCGTTTGTGCTGATCCAGGTGGTGGGCATCGGAACGCTGTGGCTGTTCCCCTCGATTGTGACGATTGTCCCCAATCTGATCGGTCACTAGACGGCCTCGGATACGGATACGGACACACGGTACACGAACGGCCCCGCCTAAATTGCGGGGCCGTTTCTTTTTGACTTGATTTTATACCCGACAAAAACAATAAGAAAAGAAGAGGGGCGCCATAACGCCCATAATCGCGCATAACTCAAAGAGGTCCCATGTCATTTCAACACAGCCTGTCCACCGGGGCCGCCACGGTCGGTGCGTTCGATACGCTCCCCGCCGAAGACCGCTTTCTCGTCTCGCTGTTTCGCGGCGATCCCGCCGCGCGGCGCGACAGCGACATTGCCCGTGTCGCGGGACAGCTGTTGAGCATGATGCAATCCCACGGGCGCAGGCCAATGCTGTCGCATTCGAAAACGTGCAACTGCGTGGGGGCGGATGAGGCGGTGTTCGTGCAATTCGTGCGCCTCGCCGCGGATGGCCAACGCGAAGATGCCACGCTGATGGCCCTGTTGATGATCCGCGCACATGTGGCGCCACTGGCGGTGTCACTGGCGGAGCAATTGGGGCTGTTGGTGCGGATGTTGGCGCGGGTCGATGCTCTGGCCGTACCGTATCATTAACGGGACCGCGGCGGTGCGATGGCGGCGCGGCGCCTAAACGTCCGTGTCGTCGGGCGTGCTGAGCGACGAGGGGGCGCGAAACGCCTCGGGCAGGTTGATTTGTGCCACCTGACTGGCGATCGGTTCATTGGCAAGCGGGTGGAACTCCGCCGAATAATCCGCGTCGGGCTCAAGCGGTTCCCACGCCCCCGCGCGGTGGATTTCCAACCCCGAAAACCGCGCCTTATAGCCCATTTTTGCCGATCCGGGCACCCAGTACCCCAAGTAGACAAAGGGGAATCCCGCCTCGCGGGCGATCTCGATATGGTCGAGAATGATATAGGTGCCAATGCTGTCTTTGACAAAATCGGGATCATAAAACGAATAGACCATCGACACCCCGTCATCGAGCAGATCGGTCAGACAGGTCGCCACCAGTTTGCGCGGCTGACCGCCCTGTGACGGCACGTAGTACTCGATCACGCGGGTGCGGATCGGCGTTTCCTCGATCATCGCGGCAAATTCGAACACATCCATATCGGCCATGCCACCATCGGCGTGACGGGTCTCGAGGTAATGACGAAACAGGTCGAACTGTGCCTCGGTGGCCCACGGCGCGGTCGAGGCGCGTTTGAGGTAGGCGTTTTTGTTGCTCGCACGGCGTTGGCTTTTGGACGGTTTGAAATCGGCCACGCGGATCCGTGCCGACATACAGGCGGCACAATCGATACAGGTCGGACGGTAAAGCACGTTCTGGGAGCGGCGAAAGCCCTGTTTGGACAGCGCATCGTTGAGCTTTTCGGCGGAGTCCCCTTGCAAGGCTGTGAACAGCTTACGCTCCATCCGCCCGTCCAGATAGGGACAGGGCTGTGGGGCCGTCACATAGAATTGCGGCGCAAGTGGCAGGGAATGACGCATGAACGAACGTATATATCTGAACTAAGGAACGAGAAAAGCGGGGTCGTGACCGGATCGTACCCAAATCTGTGCGCTACGCCAAGCCTACACTTGCTCAAATCCGAGTGACCTGCGCGACAGCGTGTCCAAACCGCAAAGTGGCCCGATGCGCAGGGTGGCATCGGGCTACGGGGTGTCGGGTCTTCGCGCGGGATGTCGGGGCGCGGGACGTCGGGGGCGCGGGGCCTAGTAGCGCGAGGGCTTGTTGATCGCCGCGGTTCCAAGCAACAGGTCCGACAGCCCTTGTTTGCGCGCGGTGGTCAGCATCATCACCACAGAGGCCACCTGAGCGATGAAAATCACGCCCCAAATGGTAAACAGCGTGGTGTGCATCAGCGCATATTTCAGATCGAACATCTCGCCCTTTGCGGTGCGAAACTCGATCCCCATCAGGCGCATTCCGAGCGTCGCGGAGCCATTGGCAAGGGTCACAACGCGGTAGGCATAGCTGACCACGGTCACAATGAACGGGAAAAAGAAGATGCCCGTAAACGCCGTCAGCGGCACGATCAAAGCGGACAGGATCACAATCGCGATCATATCAAGGACAAAGGCCACGAGGCGCTTGGTCGGGACGCTGTCGTAAAAGGCGGCTTGGGTCTCGGGGTCGGGAAGGCCCCAGATATCTGTGTCGCTATGGGGGTAGGTCATGGGTCTGTCTCTCTGTCTCACTCTTGAGGTGAATTATGTAACATGGTTTTCAACTGTCCGCCCGCAATCCCTTTATGGCCGACGGGAGGCGGGGCGGGGGGACGCGCGGGCCGCCGCGCAGGGAGGAGAGCGCGGCGGCCCGGTTCGGTCATCGGTGGCGTGTTATGCGTCTTCCTTGTCGGTCACGTTCGTGTCCGTGTCGGCATCAGCGGTTTTGGCGCGGTCTTTCATGAACTGGTCGAACTCGGCCTTGTCCTTTGCGGCGCGCAGACGGTCAAGGAAGTCTTCAAAGCTGCCTTGTTCCTCTTCGAGGCGGCGCAGGGTTTCGGTCTTGTAGGCGTCAAAGGCGGAGTTGCCCGACGATTTCATGGCGTAACCTGCGTGACGGCGGAAATTGTGACGGTCGGATTTGGATTTACAGGCGAACATTTTTTTACCCCAGATTGTGTATGCGAGAAGTGCGAGGCCCACGGGCCAGACGAAGATGAAGCCGATAACCGTGGCTGCGATCCAGGCGCCTTTGCCTTTTTCGTCAAGCCACATTTCGGCGCGGCGCAGCATGTTGGGCGCGGGAGCGGCGGTGTGTGTGGATGCAACGTAGGTCATGTCTGGTCTCTTTCCTTTATCGTGTGTTGTTGAAGTTAATGTCTTTCACATTACCGATATGGGGGAGAGGGTGATCTGCAACAAGCCCTTATGTGAATGTTTTTTACATTAACTTTTATTTTTGTTATTTTTCAAATATTTATGTGGGTATAATTTTTCAAACCTGCCCGATGGGCGGGCGGGAAATGTGCCTATTGGGTAAACTCGCCCGCTTTGGCCTGCGAAATCCGCATCAAATCGGCGGGGGCGATCTCGAATATATGGCGCGGGGTGCCTGCGGCGGCCCAAACCGTCTCAAACGCCATCAACCGCGGATCGAAAAAGCTGTGCGGTGACGACAGATGCCCGACGGGGGAGACGCCCCCGATGGCAAACCCCGTTACGGCGCGCACGGTTTTCCCGTCTGCCCGTCCCAAAGGTTCCCCCACAAGGCGGGCGGCCTTGTCCGCGTCCACCATATTGCCGCCTGCGGTGACAAACAGATAGACCGTACCACTGTCCGCGCCCTGGAATATGATGGATTTGGCAATCTGGTCGAGGGCACAGCCTGCTTGCGCGGCGGCTTGTGCGGCGGTACGGGTCTCGCCATCCATTTCGATAACGGGGGCGGTCAGACCCGCGTCGGTGAGGGCTTGGGTAACGCGTTTGAGGCTTTTGGACATCGGCAGGTCTTTCTGGTGGATCAGGAGGCTCAACCTGCCACCCGATTTGATCTTGCACAAGACGACAGCGCATCGTTTGACTACACTGAGCAAAACAAGTGAGGCCCCATGTCGACCGAAACACGTATCACCCGTCTTCCCCGTGCCTATGAGGCCGATCGTGGCGCCGATGCCCGTGCCGCGGTGCCTGCGCTGACGGGCGATTTGGCCGCTCTTGTTGCGGGGGCTTCGGGGTCCGCGCCCTATTTGCACGGGCTTGTCACACGCGAGGCGGCATGGCTACCGGAGGCGTTGGACGATCCCGAACGGGCGCTCAAGGGCGAGTTGGCCCGCATGTCGGCGCTGCCCTTTGACCAGATCGACGACGGGTTGCGTCAGGGCAAGCGGCGCATCGCGCTGATGGCGGCGCTGTGTGATCTTGGCGGGATCTGGGCGCTGCACGAGGTCACGGGCGCACTGTCCGATCTGGCCGATACCGCCACCCACGTGGCCCTGCGCGCTCATGTGGCCCGCGAGATCACCCGTGGCAAGGTCCCGGGGCAGGGCGAGGACGACATCGAGACCTGTGGCGGGGTTGTGGCCCTGGCTATGGGCAAACACGGGGCGGGGGAGCTGAACTATTCCTCCGACATCGACCTGATTTGCCTGTTCGACGAGACGCGGTTTGACGGCTCCGACCAAATGGAGGCCCGCGCCGCCTATATCCGCGCCACGCGCCGCGCCATGGCGTCCTTGTCGGACCTGACGGGCGAGGGCTATGTGTTTCGCACCGACCTACGCCTGCGCCCCGATCCTTCCGTGACGCCTGTGTGTTTCGCGATGGACGCCGCCGAGCGCTATTATGAAAGCGTCGGCCGCACATGGGAACGCGCCGCCTATATCAAGGCCCGCGCGGCGGCGGGCGATGTGGCGGCGGGGCAGCGGTTCTTGTCCGGTCTGGCCCCGTTCGTGTGGCGTCGGCACCTTGATTTCCACGCGATCCAAGAGACCCATGACATGCGGCTGAAAATCCGCCAACACAAAGGGCTCGGGGGCGCTTTTACCCTTGAGGGACACAACATGAAACTGGGGCTCGGCGGCATTCGCGAGATCGAGTTCTTTGCCCAGACCCGCCAGTTGATCGCGGGCGGGCGCGATCACGCGCTGCGGATGCGCGGCACGGTCGAGGCCCTCACCGCGCTTTCGGACAAAGGATGGGTCGAGGCGGGCGTGGCGCGCACCCTGATCGACGATTACACCGCCCACCGCGAGGTCGAGCACCGTCTGCAAATGCTGCGCGACCAACAAACCCACAGCTTGCCGACGACAGCCGCGGAATTTGACCGTCTCGCCGCTCTGATGGGGACGGAGACCGCCGCAATGCGGGCCGGTATCACCGCGCGGTGCGAGCGGGTGCATGGATTGACCGAAGAGTTCTTTGCCCCCGCCGGTGTGGCCAAGGCCCCCGAATTGTCGCAAGAGCTGCGCGAGATCACCGCGCGGTGGTCGACCTATCCGTCCTTGCGCTCCGAGCGCGCCCAAACCATTTTCGGGCGGTTGAAACCCGACCTTTTGGCGCGGGTGCAAAAACTGGACCGCCCCGCCGAGGCCCTCACGCACTTCGACGGGTTCTTGAAACAACTGCCCGCAGGGGTACAGGTGTTTTCCCTGTTCGAGGCCAATCCGTCCTTGATTGACCTGTTGCTCGATATTGTCTCTGTCGCGCCGCATCTGGCGCAGTACCTGTCGCGCAATGCGTCGGTGTTGGACGCGGTGATCGGTGGTGATTTCTTTGCGCCATGGCCCGAACAGGACGTGTTGGTGGCGGATCTTGCACGGCAATTGACACGGCTTGACGACTACGAAGCACAGCTTGATACCTCGCGCCGTTGGGCCAAGGAATGGCATTTCCGGATCGGGGTGCATCAGTTGCGCGGCCTGATTTCCGCCGATGAGGCGGGCGGTCAATACGCCGCTTTGGCCCGCGCCTCTGTGGCCGCCCTGTACCCCTGTGTGGTGGCGGAATTCAGCCGCAAACACGGGGCCGCACCGGGGCGTGGCGCAATGGTTCTGGGCATGGGCTCGCTTGGTGCGGGGCGTCTGACGGCGGCCTCGGATCTGGATATGATCGTGATTTACGATGCGGATGGCGTGGAGGCCTCTGAGGGGCGGCGTCCTTTGCAATCAAGGACTTATTACGCCCGCTTCACGCAGGCCCTTATCACCGCGATCACCGCGCAAACGGCCGAGGGGCGGCTCTACGAGGTGGATATGCGTCTGCGCCCCTCGGGCAAACAAGGCCCCGTGGCCACCTCGCTGGATGCCTTCAAAAGCTATCAGGACACCCAGGCCTGGGTGTGGGAACACCTCGCCATGACCCGTGCCACACCCGTCGCGGGCGAGGCCGGACTGATGGTGGATGTCGAGGCCTTTCGCACGGGCCTGCTTGCCGCCGCCAAGAACGAGGCCAACATTCGTGGCGAAACCCAAGATATGCGCCGCCGCTTGGCCGAGGCCAAACCGGGATCAACATGGGATCCCAAGAACGGCCGTGGCCGCATGATGGATATCGAACTGGTCGCCGAAGCGGCGGCGCTTTTGTCGGGCGCGCCCGATCAAAACATCTATGCGCAACTCAAGGCGGGTGCGGCGCACGGATGGTTGACGGACGCCGAGGCAGAGACATTGAGCGATGCCTACCGCATGACATGGCGACTGCAATCTGCGGCGCGGCTGTTGACGGGAGAGACGCTTGATATGGAGGCCGTGGGCGAGGGCGGGCGGGCGTTTTTGTGCCGCTCCAATGAGGTCGACACGATGGACGACCTTGCGGCGGCGATTGACGTGACCACCCATGCGGCGGCGCAGATGTTGGACGCGATCCTTGCGCGGCCCGTGCCGTGATGTCGCTGTCGTCCTTGCCCGGTCGCGCCCGCCGTTCTATGTCGGATGGACAAAGAGAAAGCTGTGCCCATGTCCGATAACGAGCCTGATAACATGTCCGATCCATCCTCGGCCGATCTTGTGATCGATGCGAACCTTGATCCGGGCGGGCTGATCCGCGAATCCTACCGGATCGAGGGGTTGGGCCTTGCCGAGGCGCGCTCGATCTTTCTCGATTGGGCGATAAAACTGGACGCCAAACTGGATCCGTCCATCGCCATCCGGCGCCTGTTGGCGGTCTACGGCGGGCGCGGCATGGCCGATCACCCGATGACCCTCGTGCTCACCGATGGCCTGGGAAAGCTGCGCGGCCCACAGGGGCGGCGCGGCGGCTCACGCGCGCGGCGCGGTTCCTGAACTCTTTATATGAAAACGGGCGCTGCCATGAGCGCCCGTTTTGTATCGGTTGAATGGGGATAGATTAGCGCGACAGGCTTGCGGCCTCGCGGGCCAATTCCTCAATCGCTTTCCAATCGCCTTTTGCGACCAGATCGTTTGGCGCAACCCATGAGCCGCCGACACACAGCGTGTTGGACAGGCTCAGATAGTCATTGGCATTTTTGAGCGAAATCCCCCCCGTCGGGCAGAACTTCATCTGTGGCAGCGGCCCACCGATGCCTTTGAGCGCAGGTGCGCCGCCATTGGCCTCGGCGGGGAAAAACTTGGCCACGGTATAGCCGCGCTCAAGCAAACGCATGACGTCGGACGCCGTGGAGGTCCCCGCCAAAAGCGGCAGACCCTCGGCCTCGCAGGCATCCAGAAGCGTATCGGTCGCCCCGGGGGAGACGCCGAATGTTGCGCCTGCGGCCACGGCCGCCTTGACATCCGCAGGGGTCAAAAGCGTACCGGCACCGACCACGCCGCCCTCGACCTTTGCCATCTCGCGGATCACGTCGAGCGCACAGGGTGTGCGCAATGTCACCTCAAGGGCGGGCAGGCCACCGGCGATCAACGCCTCGGCGAGGGGGCGGGCATGGGCCACATCGTTGACCACGAGAACGGGAACAACGGGGGCGAGGGCGCAGACGTCTGCGGTTTTCTGGCTGGCTTCCTGCGGCGTCATGGGGGATCCTTTCGCGCGTATGGGGAACTGTTAGCCCTAACAACCCCAAAGGGCCGCGCGGGTCAAGGGCCAAGCGCGCCCGATGCCCCTCAACGGCGTATCGGGCGCCCCGCGGGGCGCGGGCCTCACAGGATGGAGGCGGCGCCTTCGGTGGCGTTGCCCGCGTTCTGGCGGAAAATGTCGAACAATTCGCGGCCGATGCCGAATGCGTTGGCGGACAAATCGGCGGTGGCGGGTTCGCGGGCGTCAAACCCCTCTTCGAGCACTTCGAGCGTGCCGGCCACGGCATCGACGCGCACCATGTCGCCGTCACGGATTTTGGCAATCGCGCCGCCTGTGAGGGCCTCGGGCGAGACATGGATGCACGCAGGCACTTTGCCCGATGCGCCCGACATGCGCCCGTCGGTGACAAGCGCCACTTTCAACCCGCGGTCTTGCAAAACGGCGAGGGTGGGCGTGAGCGAGTGCAGTTCGGGCATCCCGTTGGCACGCGGCCCCTGAAACCGGACCACGACCACGGTGTCCTCGGTAAACTCGCCCGCCTGAAACGCCGGTTTGACATCGCGCTGATCGTGGAACACGCGGGCTTTCGCCTCGACGATGCGCCGCTCGGGTGCCACGGCGGAGACCTTCATCACGCCGCGCCCGATATTGCCTTTCAACTCTTTCAGGCCGCCCGTTTTCTGGAACGCATCGGCAACGGGGCGCAGGATCTTGTCATTCAGGCTCTCTTTGGTCCCGTCGACAAACACCACCTCGTCGTTGAGCAGTTTCGGCTCTTTGGTATAAAGGCCAAGCCCGTCTCCGGCGATGGTTTTCACATCCTCGTGCAACAGACCCGCGCCCAGTAGCTCACCGATCATATAGCCCAGACCGCCCGCTGCGTGGAAATGGTTCACATCGGCCAACCCGTTGGGATAGACCTTTGCCATCAGCGGGGTGACCTCGGAAATGTCGGAGAAATCCTGTAGGTCGAGGATGATCCCTGCGGCACGCGCCATTGCCGGCAGGTGCAGCACAAGGTTGGTGGAGCCGCCCGTGGCCATCAGGCCGACAAGACCGTTTACAAAGGCTTTCTCGTCAAGGATGTGACCCGCAGGGCGGAAATCGTTGCCAAGGGCGGTGATCTCCATCGCACGTTTCGCCGCCGCTTTGGTCAGCGCATCGCGCAGGTCGGTTTCAGGGTTCACAAAGGACGCGCCCGGCAGGTGCAGCCCCATGATTTCCATCAGCATCTGGTTGGTGTTGGCGGTGCCGTAAAAGGTACAGGTGCCGATGCCGTGATAGGAGGCCATTTCGGCCTCCATCAACTTGTCGCGGCCCACTTCGCCCGTGGCAAACTGTTGGCGTACCTTGGCTTTTTCATCGTTGGGCAGGCCCGAGGCCATCGGCCCCGCAGGCACGAATACGGATGGGATATGGCCGAAGGTGGCGGCGGCCATCACCAGACCGGGGACGATTTTATCGCAGACCCCGAGGTACAGCGCGCTATCAAAACAGTTGTGCGACAGGCCAACGCTTGCGGCCAGGGCGATGGTGTCGCGCGAGAACAGCGACAACTCCATGCCGGGTTGGCCCTGGGTGACGCCATCACACATGGCGGGCACACCGCCCGCGACCTGTGCGGTGCCTCCGGCCTCGCGTGCGGCGGCGCGGATCAGGTCGGGGAAGCGCTCATAGGGTTTATGCGCCGACAGCATGTCGTTGTAGGCGGTGATAATCCCGAGGTTGGGGGCGCGACCGCCCGCCAGTGCTGCCTTGTCCTCGCCCATGGCCGCATAGGCGTGGGCCTGGTTGCCGCAGGTGAGGTGCGCACGCACGGGGCCGTCCTCCGCCGCTTTTGTCATCCGCGCGAGGTAGACCTCGCGGGTCGGACGGGAGCGGTCGATGATGCGTTGGGTGACGGCGGCGATTGTGGCGTTGAGCGACATGGGGGAGCCTTTATGTACAAAGCGGTTTGAACGCGGGTCGGGTCATTCGGGTGCGCACCCGATGTGGGGGAGGGCGAGGCGAGGCGGTGCGCAGGTGTCCTCGATTGCCCCTACAGACAGGATATATACTGTTCGTTAGCGCTAAACTGTCACGTGTTAGCGCTAACTAGCGCGGTCGTGTGGAAATGTCCACCCGTTTCAGATCGACAGGTGCGCAGGGCGTTCTGTGGCGGTCGCGGGGGAGCGGATCGCGAGGTTTGCACTTTGTTAGGGAGCGATGCTGCAGGTGCATAACGGGCATTCGGAACGGTCAGTGGTTATGTCAGATTGTGTGACCTATGTTGTATTCAACGGACAGGGCGAGACGCCACACGATGCTCCCGCCCCGGTCCAAAATGAAACCGAAGACCAAAGAGGATACTCCAAATGGACAATCGCACATACGTTTCTTTCGCCGACATCGAAGCCCGCGCACACCAGTTGCGTGCCGAAGCCGCCCGCGACATGGGCAAATCTATTGCGGCATGGTTCCGCGCCCGTTTCGCAACCAAAGCAACCGTGAACGGCAAACTGGCCTAAGTCTTTCGGGACAGTCTACGCGTTTTATCGCTAAAATCATAGCGCAATGGGCGACTGGCCCCTTTCGCAGGTCAATAGACAAAGATAAGAGGGATGTATGACGCATCCCTCTTCTTCTTTTTCCACCATTCGTCTCAAACCCAAATCAAACGCGCGTGCCATCCGGCACGGGGCGCCTTGGGTCTATGACAACGAACTGGTGATGGACCGCCGCACCAAATCAATCCCCGCAGGCAGCATTGCGCGCCTCGAGGATGAAGAGCGCCGGTTTCTTGCCCTTGTGGCCGTAAACCCGAATTCGCGCATTGTGGCGCGGGTTCTTGACCGTGATCCTGACGCGCAGATTGATCAGGCGTGGTTCGAGGCCCGTCTGACGGCGGCGCTTGCGCATCGCGAAACCCTGTTCGATCAGCCGTTCTACCGTTTGGTTCACGCCGAGGCCGATGGCCTGCCGGGTGTGGTGATCGACCGGTTTGGCGACACGGCGGTGGTGCAACCCAACGCCGCGTGGGCCGATGTGATGATTGCGCCGCTGTGTGCCGCCCTCGCCAAAGTGGCGGGCCTGAGCACGGTGGTGATGAACGGCACAGGGCGCGCGCGCTCCCTCGAAGGGCTCGACGAAAAAACCGACATCATTATGGGTGAGGCCCCCGAACCCATCGCCGTGTCGATGAACGGGGCCACCTATATGGCCGATATCATGGGCGGCCAGAAAACCGGCCTGTTCTACGATCAACGCCCCAACCACGCCTTTACCCAACGCCTCGCCAAGGGCAAGCGCGTCCTCGACGTGTTTTCCCATGTCGGTGGGTTCGCTTTGGCGTCGCTTTCGGGTGGCGCGACACAGGCGGTGGCGGTCGACAGTTCTGCCTCCGCACTGGCCTTGGCCGAAGCGGGCGCCGCCGCAATGGGCGCCTCTGATCGCCTGATCATCCGCAAGGGCGACGCCTTTGACATGATGGCCGCCCTGCGTGAGGAGGGCGAGTTGTTCGACGTGGTGATCTGTGATCCGCCCGCGTTTGCACCGTCCAAAAACACGCTTGAAAAGGGGCTTCGCGCCTATGAGCGCGTGGCGCGCATGGCCGCACCTCTGGTCAAAGAGGGCGGGTATCTGGGTCTGTGTTCGTGTTCGCACGCCGCCGATCTGGAGAAATTCCGTTCCGCGTGCAACCGTGGCATTGGCCGCGCTGCCCGCTCCGCGCAACTGATCCACACCGGTTTCGCCGGTGCCGATCACCCGTTGATGCCACAACTGGCCGAAAGCGGTTATCTCAAGGCACTGTTCTACCGGCTGATGCCGTGAAAGTGCTGCTTGACGCTTGCGTGCTTTACCCGACGGTGATGCGCGAAGTGTTGTTATCGGTCGCGGCCAAAGGGCATTTTACCCCCCTTTGGTCGGACCGCATTCTGGAAGAATGGGCGCGTGCCGCCCGCAAAATCGGTCCCACGGGCGAGGCACAGGCCCGCGCCGAGGTGGCCCTCGTGCGGGCGGCATGGCCCAAGGCCGCCGTGGTTGATTATCAGGGCATAGAGCGGCGGTTGTACCTGAGTGACGAGAACGACATTCACGTGCTCGCGGCCGCCGTTAAAGGCAACGCAGACGTGATCGTCACCATGAACGCCAAGGATTTTCCGCGTCATGTTCTCGCCGAAGAGGGGCTAACGCGGCGCGACCCCGACGGGTTCTTGTGGGAAATATGGAGCCACCATCCCGAGGATGTGTCCCACGCGGTCGCGCAGGTGCGCCAAACGGCGGAACGTCTGTCGGGACAACCATGGGAGATGCGTGCCTTGCTCAAAAAGGCGCGGTTGCCCAAGCTTGGCAAGGCGCTTTGTTCCTAGGCCCGTCTCACACGCCTCACACGCCCCACTTTGCCTCATTGGCTTCGATCGCCTTGATCCGGTCGTCGGATTTGGGGTGGCTCGTGAACCATGCGGGCGTTTTCGCGCCGCCGGCCCCCGTCAGGGTGTTCAGTTTCACAAACAGCGACTTTTGCGGTGCGGTGCCAAACCCCGCCTTGACCATCAACGCCGAGGCATAGGCGTCCGCCTCGTATTCGTCCTGACGTGACAGCCGTGCGGCCAGAAGCGAGGCCACGGCGTTGGCGATATAGGTGCCGATGCCGGGCAAGAACCGCCCAAGGACCATGGCCAACGCGGTGCGGATGGCGTTTTGGCCCGAGAAATCAATCATCCGGCGGCGCGAATGGCCCAAAGCCACGTGACCCAACTCATGGGCAATGACAGATGCCATTTCCTCGGCCGAGATCTCGCCCTGACGGAATTTCTGGTAGAACCCGCGGGTGATGAACACGCGCCCGTCCGGAGCCGCCAACCCGTTGACGGGCTCGATGTCGTAGAGGTGGACCTTGACCTTCGGGATGTCGAGCGCCTCGGCCAGACGGGCAAACACGGGACGCAATTGCGCATCGGCCAGTTCGGCGGATTTCTCGTTCAACTCGCGCGTCGTGCGCCAGACCGAAAACCGGTACATGACAAGCGCATAGGCAATGGCCAGAAGGATCGGGGTAAATTTCAACATGGTTTGAATATGGGGGTAAGGCCGCGCAGAGAAAAGGGGCGTTTCAACCGCGTTTGAGTTTTTGTGCCTTCAGGACCCCTTTGGCCCAATAGAGTGCCACGGCGGCGACAACCGTTGCCACCAACAGGCCGATCACATCGGACATCAGTGTGCTGACCTCGGAGATGTTGTTGGCAAAGACGTAGCCGGTCCAGACATAGGCGTTGACCCAAATCATTTCGCCCAGAATGTCGGCCACGGTGAACCGCACCCACGGCAGGCGCGCAGCCCCCGAGGCGATGTTCACGTATGGGCCGAGTGGCGCCACGGCCCATGTCGAAAAGAACACGCCAACGCCGCCGCGCCGGTCAACGAGGGCCTCTGCGCGGGCAATCACCGACCGGCGGGCGGGGGAGCGTGCGCCAAGGCGCGCCAGAACCCGTGCGCCACCTGTGCGACCGATAAAGAACCCCGTTTGATCGCCCATGACCGCACCGGCAAAGGTGGCCATGATCAATGGGGCGATATCGATGTCCCCCGACGCGGCCAAGGCACCCGCGGCGAGCATCATCAACGAGGTCGGGATCGGGATCAGCAGGCACGACAAAAAGGACGCGAGCATGACGCCCCACACGCCGTAGGCCGTGACGGCGGCAAAAATGCTATCGGTCATCAGGCCCCCTGTCGCTGCCCGCTTTGCGGTTGGCGTGAAAGGTCGCCACGGCCGTTTGCGCCGCCGTGATCAGTGTGGAGACCTCAACGTTGCGGTACCCGGCGATCTCGTCCAGACTCATGCGCCCTGCGGGGGGCGGCACGGGCGCGTCGACGGCCTCCAGAATGATTTCGTGGGGGACGTTGAACGCATGTGAGATGAACCCGGGTGTCATCCATGCCTCGATATCCTTTTCGCGGTGATCGCTATTGTGCCACAGCAGCATCGCCACCGAGAGGCGGATGACAAAGAACAGCGCAAAGACCGATGCGCCGATGAGAGCGGCGGTGGCGAGCGGGGCAGCGGCCCAGAGGCGTTTGATGTGATGTATCATGGTGTCGGGTGTCTCATATCAGGGTTGAACGCGAGATTAACGCAGTTCCGTCGCAACGGGGATTGTTTTCGGCACTATTTGCCCGGAGTTCTATTTGCCCAGTGTCTTAAATCCGCGCTCCAAACCATCGAGGGTCATCGGCACCATGCGGTCCTCGAAGATGTCGCGGATCATGCCGATGGATTGGGTGTAGTCCCAATGGTGTTCGGGGACGGGGTTGAGCCACAGGTGATCGGGCCATGTTTCGCGGGCGCGGGCGAGCCACAGCGCACCGGCCTCTTCGTTCCAGTGCTCGTTCGCACCGCCGCGCATGGCGATCTCGTAGGGGCTCATTGAGGCATCACCGACAAAGATCACCTTGTAATCGCGCCCGAAGGTATTGAACACCTCGCGCGTGGGGATCTGCGCCGACCACCGCCGCGCATTGTCGCGCCACACGCCCTCATACAGGCAGTTGTGAAAGTAGAAATATTCGAGGTGTTTGAACTCGGTGCGGGCGGCCGAAAACAACTCCTCCACCACTTTGATATGGCCGTCCATCGAGCCGCCGACATCAAAGAACATCAACACCTTGACCGCGTTGCGCCGCTCGGGGCGGGTTTTCACATCGAGGTAGCCGTGTTCGGCGGTGGCGCGAATGGTGCCGTCGAGGTCAAGTTCCTCATGTGCGCCGTCACGCGCCCATTTGCGCAGACGTTTCATCGCCACTTTTATGTTGCGGGTGCCAAGTTCCACACTGTCGTCGAGGTTCCTGAAATCGCGTTTGTCCCAGACCTTGACGGCGCGACCATGGCGCGAGCGGTCCTGGCCGATGCGCACGCCCTCGGGATTGGACCCGTAGGCCCCGAACGGTGAGGTGCCGCCTGTGCCGATCCATTTGTTGCCGCCCTGATGGCGACCCTTTTGCTCGGCGAGGCGTTGTTTGAGCGTCTCCATCAATTTGTCGAACCCGCCCAGACGCTCGATCTCGTCGAGCTCTTGCGGGGACAGGAATTTTTCGGCCTCGCGGCGCAGCCACGCGTCGGGCAGATCAACCGCATTTAATACGTCGTCTGAACTTAGGCTCTCAAGTCCTTCGAAAGACGCGGAAAAAGCGCGGTCGAATTTGTCTAGGTGGCGTTCGTCCTTGACCATCGCGGCGCGGGCGAAATAGTAAAATCCGTCAATGTCATAGGTCACAAGCCCCGCCTGCATCCCCTCCAGAAACGCGAGGTATTCGCGCAAGCTGACGGGGATGGCTTCGCGCCGGAGGCGCTCGAAGAACGGCAGGAACATCGCGCGTGGCCCTTACAGGACCCGTTCGAGCAACACGGTGATGATCAGGCCCGCAATGGAAAAGGCAATGCTGTAGGCGGTGGCATATTGCAGCTTGTCCAAGCGGTCGCCCTGACGTTTGGCGGCGGTGCGCCACCCGAGTGTGGCACCGATCACGAAGAGAAGGATTACGATCATGTCTGGCTCCTTGTTGAGCGTGTCTTGGTTGAGCGTGTCTTGGCCTGTGTCCGCAGCGGGATCGTCAGCGGGCGAGGGCCTGAATTTCGGCAATATGCGCAAACACATCGCGGTCCGATCCAAACCCATACCGCGCCCACCCCAAACTGTCGAGGCGCACAGGCTGTGCTTCGCCCGCCCGTCCCGTCCGTACCAGAATTTCGGCCTTGGTGAGCATCAGTGATGACAACAGGGCGGCGTTCTGGGCGCGGGTGGCGGCGGCAATGGCGGGGTCGAGGCGGTCAAGGGCGGTGGCGTAATCGCCCCGTACCAGATCGACGGCGGCCAGTTGCAGCGTGGTATGGGCGGCGGCGATGTCTGTTAGCGATGAGCCTGCAAACAGGCGGCGGGCCTGATCAAGGTTGGTGCGCGCGGCGTTGGTGTCCTGACCCTGTTGCAAGCGCCCAAGCAAAAAGAACGACAGTCCCGCACGGGTGTCGGTCCATCCCCGGCTTCGGGCGATGGACACGGCGCGGGCGGCGGCGGTGCGCCGTGCGGAGAGCGCACCGCCCTCCATGGCGCGCGTCACATTGGCAATCCAGTCGGCCGGGGTGGTGTCGACCGGAGCCACCCCGCCGCCGCGCCCTGCGGGGTTGAGACGGTCAAGCAGCGGTCCGATGAGGGCGGCGACCTGTTCGGCGGTCAGACCGGAGCGCAATTCGGGCGCGTAGGTCGCACGCAGCATCAACATGTCGAACCCTGTGAGGACGGAATGGAAATTGTCATCGTTGAACACGCTGTCGGGCAGGCGGAACAGGTCGTTGAGCGGTCCGAGCGCCTGGGCCAGTTCCTCGTGCAGGCAGTCGCGCATATCCTGTGGTGTGCCGCCCGTGGGGATAAAGATCGCGGCACGGGTGCGGGTGCGTACGGTGGTCCATGAGGCGGCGCGGGCGGTGCGGAACTCGGACCACCCCGACACATCCGCGGCGGCGATGCACGCGGTGTTGGGCGCACGTTTGCGGAATGCCGCGGCGGGAACCAGTTCGATGGTAATGGCGGCGGGGGCGCTGCGCGACACAAGCGTGATGTCCAGACCCGCCTCGCGCTTGAGCCGCCCGAGCAGGTCGCCCAGATCGGCGTTGAGCGAGGGCGGCACCCGCGCCCCCACCACGCGGACCGATATCGGTCCCTCGAAGCGCGAGAACACAGGTAGGGTCGCGCCCGTTTCCAGACGGAACGACAGGTCCATGAAATCCTGTGCCATTTGGGCGTTGGAGCGGCGCGGCGTGGTCTCGGGCGCGGATGTGAACCGCTTCATCGGTGGCAGATCCATGCGCAGCGCGCTGACTTCGACTGGCGCAGGGCCGGTCCGGCCACGCGGTTCGCGCATCTCGGGCGCCCCGCAGGCGACAAGGGTCATCAGACCCAGGCCGAGTGCGGCCAGACGGACGCGGCGCGGGCGACGCGCGGTGCGGCGCGTGAGGGGTAGGGTCGCTGACATGCTCGGCCTCTTTGGGTCGGTTTTTCTAACTGTAGCAAAGCCGTAGGGCCAAACACCAGTGCGATTGCACCAATGTGGTCACGTCGGCGTGTGACCTTAGGCCAGAACCGCCAATGAGACGAGCGACAGGATCGAGGTCCAGATCACCACGGGCGCAATCGCATCGGTGCGAATGCCGTGCAACATGGCGAGGGAAAACGCCATGGCACCCGACGGGCCTGCGGCGCCGAGGATATAGAGCGTGTGCCATTGATCGGTGACGGCGGGAAACACCGTAAGGGCGGCAAACACGGCAAGGGGAAAGCCGAACAGTTTCAGCGCGCTGAGCCCCGCCACGGTGGGGGACGGCATGATCGCATGCCCCGACAGGATCACCCCGAGCGCAAACAGCGTCAGCGGGGCCGCCGCAGGACCGGCAAAGTGCATGGCCGTGAGCAGCGGTGCAGGGACCCCAAGTCCCGAGACATTGACCGCAACGCCGATCACAATCGCCAGAAGGACAGGATTAAGCGAAATCCGTTTGAGCGAGACCATAGCCGAGGTGCCGCCCGCCATGACATCGGTGGTGATGATGAAAAAGGCGAATAAGAACGCCGTGTCCCACGCCACAAGGGCCTTGATCGGCAACGAGCCTCCGCCCTCGCCATAGATCAGGATCGAAATCGGCAGGATATACAGCAGCGAATTGACGAAAATGACCGTCATCCCCAACAACCATGCCTCAAGGTGGTCCCGTTTGAACACATGACGGGCCACAAGATAGCCGATGACAAACAGCACCGCCTGACACAGGCCGTAGAGCGCCATGGTCCGGAAATCGAACGCGGCAACGGACAGGGCTGCGATCAGCGGAAAGATCAACGCAGGTTGCAGCACGATAAAGGCAATGCGGTTGACGGCGCGGGCCTCGTCAAAGCTGACCTTGCCCATGCGCCCCAACACAAAACCGAGGGCCAACATCGAAAAGACGGGCAGAATGTCATGGGTCAGGACGTGTAGCATCAGGTGGTCCGTGCATATTTGATAAAGGGGGTCTTGGTGCCGATGCGGTCATAAAGGGCGCGGGCGGTGTGGTTGAATTTCTGGGTCATCCAATAGACGCTCGGGGTGCCATTGGCATCCGCCGCCGCATATACGGCCTCGATCAGGGCGCGGGCGGCCCCGTTGCCGCGGGCGGTATCGGAGACATAGAGGTCTTGCAGGTAACACACGTCCCCTGCGTGCCAGTTGTGCGCGTGGTAAATGTAATGGACAAAGCCCGCGACCGTGCCGTCCAACTCGGCCACAAAGGCCCCGCGCTCGGTGGCGTGCGGATCGGTGAGCCGTGCAAAGGTGGCATCGGTAACGGCGCGGGCCACGGAGCTTTCGTAAAAGGCCAGATACCCCGCCCACAAGGGCGCCCATGCCGCACGATCAGAGGGGGCGAGGGGACGGATCGAGAGCATCAGCGTTGCCCCCGTGCCATAAAGGCGAGGCGTTCAAACAAAGCGACGTCCTGTTCGTTCTTGAGCAGCGCGCCGTGCAGTTTGGGCAGCGCGTTTACCCCGTCGCGTTTGAGATCCTCGGGGGTGAGGTCCTCGGCCAACAACAGCTTGAGCCAGTCGAGCACTTCGGAGGTCGATGGCTTTTTCTTGAGCCCTTGGGTGTCGCGAATCTCGTAGAACCGGGTGAGGGCGGTCGCCAAAAGCCGTTCCTTGATCTGTGGGAAATGCACGCCAACGATCTGACGCATCACGGCCTCGTCGGGAAAGCGGATGTAGTGAAAGAAACAGCGGCGCAAAAACGCATCCGGCAGTTCTTTTTCGTTATTGGAGGTGATGATGATCACGGGGCGATGTCTGGCCCGCACCATCTCGCCCGTCTCGTAGACGTGAAACTCCATCTTGTCGAGTTCCTGCAACAGATCGTTGGGAAACTCGATGTCGGCCTTGTCGATTTCGTCGATGAGCAGGACCACACGTTTGTCGCTCTCGAAGGCCTGCCACAGCTTGCCCTTGCGGATATAGTTGGACACATCTGCCACCCGTGGATCGCCCAACTGGCTGTCGCGCAGACGCGACACGGCATCATAGTCGTAGAGGCCCTGTTGCGCCCGTGTGGTGGATTTGATCGACCACTCCACCATCTCGAGACCAAGCGCATCGGCCACCTGACGCGCCAGTTCGGTCTTGCCCGTCCCGGGCTCGCCTTTGACAAGCAAAGGGCGCTGTAACGCGATGGCGGCGTTGACGGCAACGGAGAGATCAGGGGGGGCGACATAGCGGTCGGTCGAGGTGAACTTCATGGATAAAATGCGCCTTAGGGGTTGGTTTGCGATAACAATTCCCGACCGATCATACCAGTGCGGGCCAAAGGTACAATCGTGCTGACTTCGTGTAGTGACATCCCCCGGAAAAGCGGGTAAACGGGCGGCGATTAGGAGGTGGCTAGATGACAAATCAACACGATGAGGCTGTCGCTGGCGTTAAAGAGGTGAGCAAAATGAAGGCTGAAAATTTCCTGCCTGATGATTATCGTCCCGCCGAGGACGAGCCGTTTATGAATGATCGCCAACTTGAATATTTCCGTCGTAAACTCGAAGCATGGCGTATGGATCTGTTAGACGATGGCCGTCACACCATCGAGGGATTGCAAGACAGCACGCGCAATATTCCCGACGTGGCTGACCGCGCGTCCGAGGAAACCGACCGCGCACTGGAGCTGCGCACCCGTGACCGTCAACGCAAACTCGTGACCAAAATCGAAGCCGCTTTGCGCCGCATCGACGAGGGTGAGTTCGGCTATTGCGAAAAGACCGGCGAGCCGATTTCGCTCAAACGTCTGGATGCACGCCCCATTGCGACGATGACGCTTGAGGCGCAAGAACGCCACGAGCGCCGCGAAAAAGTTCACCGCGACACGTAATGCCGGTCCGTGCCGTTCGCGGCAATTCGTCCGGCTGACATTGGCGTGAGAGTATGGCAAACACCGGAGCAGGGCTTCGGTGTTTTTCGTTTGTGCGACGGGACGTGCATCTGCGCCCGCAATTGTAAGGAGACTTGGGATGTTGATCGGTCAGAATATCGCCGTCTTGGGCGCGGGTGTTGCCGGATTGGCCACAGCGCGGGCCCTGGCGTTGCGCGGCGCCCTGGTCACCGTCTACGAACAATCGCCCGCCATCACCGAAGTGGGCGCGGGGCTACAGATCACGCCCAACGGTGTGGCGGTGCTGCGCGGTCTCGGGCTTGATCCCGCGGCTCACGCGATGCGCTCAAGCGGTGTGCGCCTGATCGACGGTTACATGGGGGCGCAAATCCTCCATCTCGATTTTGCCAAACACAAACCGGATGCGGCGTTTTTGCTGTTTCACCGCGCCGACCTGATCGACATGCTCCACGAGGGCGCGCGCGACATTGATGTGCGCATCGCACTGTCGCATACGGTCGCGGATATCCACGGCGATGGCGATGGGGTGACGATCCATTTTGCGGATGGGACCACGGCCCGCCATGACATCGTGATCGGTGCGGACGGGCTGCATTCCAAACTGCGCCCGATGCTCAATGGCCCCGCCAAACCGTTTTTCACCGGCCAGACCGCGTGGCGGGCGACGGTTCCCGCGCTGGGCGGCGAGGATGCCGCAGCAATGGTGCATGTCGCCGCGGGGCGCCACGTCGTGAGCTATCCGTTGCGCGGGGGGACGATGATCAACATCGTGGCCGTCGAGGAGCGTGATGACTGGACCGAAGAGGGATGGCACCACACCGGTGATCCCGCCGAGATGATGACCCATTTCGCCAACTTCTGTCCCGGGATCAAGGCGCTGTTGTCGCGGGTTGAAACCGTGTCGCGATGGGGGTTGTTTCGCCATCCTGTGGCGGCGCGGTGGCATTCGGACCGCACGGCCCTTGTCGGGGATGCGGCGCACCCGACCCTGCCGTTTCTGGCGCAGGGGGCCAATATGGCGCTTGAGGATGCGTGGGTTCTGGCCGATTGTTTGGGCAAATTGCCACTGGAGCAGGCCCTGTCCGCCTATCAGGCGCGCCGCCGTGCGCGGGTGGTCAAGGTGATCGAAGCCGCCAACACCAACGCCCGCAACTACCACATCAAGGGGGCGACCCGTCTGGTCGGGCACGCGGGGTTGCGCCTTGCGGGACGCGTGGCGGGCAAGCGGATGGTGGACAAATTCGCATGGCTTTACGATCACGATGTGACCGCCGACTAACCGTTGGGGGCCACGAAAAAGAGGGCCGCGTGGCCCTCTTTTCTTTTGTTTCAAAGGGATGCGGCGCGATGCTTATGCGTCTTGCAACGCCGAAACGATGCCCGCGAAATCCGCCGCCTTCAAGGAGGCACCACCGACAAGGGCGCCGTCGACGTTGGAGGTGGCGAAAATTTCCGCCGCGTTCGAGGGCTTGACCGAACCACCGTAGAGCAATGGAATAGCCGCCGCGCCGTCACCGAACCGTGCGATCAACGTGGCCCGCATATCGTCGTGGACTTCGGCAATCTGCGCGAGGGTTGGAACTTTGCCCGTGCCGATGGCCCAGACGGGTTCATAGGCCACCACAAGTTTGTCGAGGTCGGAGGCATCGGGCAGGGACCCCGCCAATTGGTGGCGGATCACGTCAAGCGTCTCGCCCGCCTCGCGTTGCGCCAATGTTTCGCCGACACAGACCACGGGGGCCAGTCCGGCCATGAATGCGGCCAGTGTTTTCCCGGCAACCATGTGGTCGGTTTCGCCGTGATCGGCGCGGCGTTCGGAGTGGCCGAGGATCACGTAATCCGCGCCCGCATCCACCAGTGCCGCCGCCGAAATGTCACCCGTATGTGCGCCTGAGGGTTTGGCGTGGCAATCCTGACCGCCGACACGGATCTTGGTGCCCGATAGGGCCGCCGCCATAGGGGCGATCAATGTGGCGGGAGGGCAGAGCAAAACGCCCACGGTCGGGGTTGGGAACATCTGTGCAAGGGCGGTGGCCTCGGCCAGTGACGCCTTTACCCCGTTCATTTTCCAGTTTCCCGCAGCGAGTTTACGTGCCTGTGAGTCTGCCATGTCGCGTTCCTTCTGATTGGTTGCGCGCATCATTGCAGCACGGGCCGCACAGTCAAGCGTTGCCTTGACCTGCGCGGGTCGACCCCGCACAAAGGGCCAACCAACAGGAGACCCCCATGAATGCGCGAATGATCCCCGATATCGACCTTGCCGCTGTTACGGCGGGGGACGCACAGGCGCTTGAGGCGTTGCGCGTCGGGGCGCGTGATGTGGGGTTTCTGACCGTGTACAATACGGGTGTTACGGCGGCGGATGTGGAGGCGGTGATTGCCGCCTACCGCGCCTTTTTCGCGCAACCTTATGCGGTGAAGGCCGCCGTGGACATGGCCGCCACGGGGGCGAACCGTGGATGGGGTGCGCCCCGGTCCGAACAGGTCGATCCCGATGCCAACCCCGACTACAAAGAGGTGTTTGATTGCGGCTATGAGATCGCGGGCAGCGATTTGGCGGTCTATGCGCCCAACCTGTGGCCCGAGATCCCCGAGGGGTTTCGCGCGGCGGTGCAAACCTATTATGCGCAGGCTTTGGATGTGGCGATGCAGGTTCTGCGCGCGATTGCCACGGTCATGGGGGAGGATGCGCAGTCTTCGACAGTCCAGTATTTCGACGACAAATTCGACCAACCGATGGCGCTGTTGCGTGGCAATTTCTATCCCGCGCGCCCCGATTGGGCGGGGGATAGGGATTTCGGCATCGCGGCGCATACGGACTATGGCTGCGTGACGCTCTTGGCCACGGACGGTGTGGCG
Organism: Celeribacter sp.; assembly: GCF_048259695.1. GTDB lineage: Bacteria > Pseudomonadota > Alphaproteobacteria > Rhodobacterales > Rhodobacteraceae > Celeribacter. The sequence goes on from NZ_JBLXHL010000003.1 coordinate 95,580, forward strand.
GGGTTGGAAGTGTTGGGGCGTGATGGCGCATGGCACGCGGTCGCGGCAGCACCGGGGCGTTTTGTGATCAACTTCGGCGAGATGTTGGAGATGTGGACCGAAGGCCGCGTCAAAGCGACCTTGCACCGTGTGCGCGGCACCGCGCAGGAACGCATTTCCGTGCCGTTGTTTTTCAATCCCAATTACGACACCAATATCGCGCCCGCAGGAGCGCCGCCCATGTCGGCAGGGGCGCATCTGACGCGGCGGTTTGAACAAACCTACCTGCACCTCAAGGATAAGCCGTAGCGCTATTCGATTGCGGCGAGCGCCTTGCGGCCCCAGACACAGGCGGCCTCGGGGTCGTCCAACGCGCTGTCGGGCAGGGTCCAGTAATGCATCCCGCGCCCGTCTTCCATGGTGAATTTTTCCGCACCTTCCGCGGCCATCTCGGCGGCCAAGGCGTTTTTGGCCTTGATGTACACACGGCCATCGGCGGACAGGATCGCAAAGATTTGCCCGTCACAATAGATTGACGCGCCGCCCATCATTTTACGTTTGGTGATACCGCCAAGCGGCGCGAACAGCTCAAGCGCAAAGGCGAGCTCTTCGTCGGTGATCGCCATTATTTCGCAGCCTGTCCGAGGGTTTCGTCGAACTTGATGCTCTCGCCACAGCCGCAGGCATCCACAACGTTGGGGTTGCGGAACTTGAACCCGCTTTCGAGCAATGAGACCTCGTAGTCGATTTCGGTGCCGAACAGGAACATCTGTGCCATGGGTGCGATCATCACCCGTGCGCCGCCCTGCTCGACGATCTCGTCAAGCGGGTCGATCTCGTCGACATAGTCCATCGTGTATTCCATGCCCGCACAGCCGCCTTTTTTGATGCCAATGCGCAAGCCTTTGGAGCCGTCTTTCTCCATCAGTTTTGCGATTTGCGCCGCTGCTTTGTCGGTCATCGCGACCGCCTGCTTTCCGGGAATGCCAAACATATATGTCTCCTTCGCCTTTAACCTAAGGTGTGGGGCGCATGATCTCAAGCGGTGGAAGCGCATCGCGTAGGGCAATCACGCCGATTGTGATCGCAATCGCCCATCCAAACGAGGCAAGCGTGCCTATAATCACCCATTCGGCCTTTTTGGTGTCTTGTGTGGCCTCGAACCGCAACACGGATTTCGCTGCGACGAGAAAACCGATGCCGGCGGGCATATGGCCGATGAGCATCAGGAAAATAAGGCCCCGCTCTAACACCCCGATCCAGAAGCCGCCGTTTTGCAGGCTTTCGCCGTCCTGCGCGGTTCCGGTGGGCGTTGTTGTGAACGGGCTGTCGCCAAACCGTTGCATCAGCTTGCCCACGGCAAACCCGCCCGCGCGGGTGGTGTAAATCAGCCCCGCCGCAAGGAGCATGGCGTGCGCCACCCACGCGGGCGCCGTTCCCCACAGGCCCGTTGCATAGAGATCGGGTGCGATGAGGGCGAGGGCGCCGATCGTGGCCAGATGTGCGCCCTGATCGGCCAAATAGGCGGCAATGCCGTCGTCCGCAAATCTGGCTTTGACCCAGTCAATGATGACGTGCGCGAGCGCGAGCAGGTAAATCCACGGGTCCGCGAGCTGCCCCGTCGCAACCATCGCCGCCCCAAGCACGATCAGGAAGTGCAGGAACAAGGTCTCGGATTTGGATTTCTGCGCCACCATCCACGCCGATTGAAACACGTAATCGGCTAGGACATGGGCGAGAAACAGCGCGGCGAGGAGGCTAGTCAAAATAGGGACCTTTCTCAAGGCTTGTCAGTGCCATGCGTAGGGGCGAGAGGGCCGCCGCTTCCAGGGATTTCGTAATGGATTGCCGTGATTTTCCGAGTGCTTTTGCAACATCTGTGAATGATGGGTCATCCAAAGTCTTCAGGTAGGGCAAAATTGCGCTGGCTTGGGCGGGTGTCCACCCTTGGGAAATGTGATCCGCAAGGACAACGACTGCGTTCAGGGCCTTGTTTTGGCCATAGGCCATTTTTTCGGTAGTGCTCAGTTGTGATACCTTGTCCAGTAAATGGCCGGATGCGACAAATGCGGATCCCGTGGCATCGTTCAAATCCATTGAAATCGTGGCCCCGATCTCCCCCTCCGCAATCCCGATGTAGCTGTCGAACTCACGGCCCAAACTGCGCAGAGCGGCCCGAAACGCCAATGCCGACCTGAGCGCGTATTTCGGCGCGGTGAGGGCCACTTGCCACCCGTCGCCGCGGTGGCGGGTGAAGTGGAGGCTGTCGCCCATCCACGCGGCTTGCATCTCGGCGCAGTCTTTGAGCGCCTCGAACGCCTGTTCGATTTTTTGCGGCCCCAACGCGGTGGAGCCGACGAGATCGCCCGTAAGGACGGCTATCTTGCGTGTGTGCGTGACCATGGTGCATCCAATATAGGTTGCGTGTCGCAGAATGCAACCTTTTTAGGTTGCGCGTAAAGGTGCATCCTAAAATGATTGCGAAACGAAAAACGCAGCCGTTTTAGGCTGCGCTTTCATGGTTCATCTCAGATCTTGGGCGGTTTACATAAAGCCCAGTTCGAGACGGGCCTCGTCGGACATCATTTCCATGCCCCACGGTGGCTCCCACGTCAGATCGACCTCGACGTGTTTCACGCCGGCCACGGGTTCAATCGCATCCACGAGCCAACCGGGCATTTCACCGGCAACGGGACAGCCCGCAGCGGTCAGCGTCATAATCACACTGACTTCGTTTTCGGCATTGATCTCAATCGTATAGACGAGGCCAAGGTCATAAATATTCACGGGAATCTCAGGGTCATACACCGTGCGACAAGCCTCGACGATGGCCTCATGCAACGGGTGATCCGTGCTTGAGGGTTTGATCAGGGGCGTGCCTTCGACGGGGTTGTCACTGTCGGTCATATCTACTGCTTTCACGTTATTCCTGAGCAAAGATATAGGTTTTTAGACGGCGGAGGTCCAGAGGGGTCTCGTGCATTCGTGTGACACATTTGGACGCGGGAAGATTTCACCCCCACGCCCTTGTTTTAAAATAGTTTTCAAAAATGATCAGGACGCTTTGCGCGATTTTCGTGCCGGAACGGGGCGCATCCGTTTCTCGATCATGTCGTAAACCAACCCCGCGATGTTCTTGCCCGTGGCGGTTTCGGCCCCCTCGAAACCCGGCGAGGAATTGACCTCCAACACCTTTGGGCCATCCTCGGCACGGAGCAAATCCACCCCCGCAATGCGCAGGCCAAACGCCTTGGCCGAGCGCAGGGCCGCCTCGCGTTCGGCTTTGGAAATGCGCACGGGTGTGGCGGTGCCGCCCAGATGCAGGTTGGAGCGGAAATCCCCGCCCGAGGAGGTGCGTTTGATCGCCACCGCCACCTTGCCGTCGATCACGACACAGCGGATATCCTCGCCCGAGGCTTCCTTTACGAAATGCTGTACGAGGAAGTTGGCTTTGAGCCCGCGAAAGGCGGAGATCACCGATTGTGCGGCTTTTTTGGTTTCGGCCAGAACCACGCCGCGCCCTTGGGTGCTTTCCAACAGTTTGACGATCAGTGGTGCCTGACCCGCCAGAGCGATCAGGTTGTCGGTATCCTTGGGCGAGGCGGCAAAGGCGGTGGTGGGCATACCGATACGGTAACGGGCAAGCACCTGATGGGCCTGCAATTTATCGCGCGACTGGGTGATGCCGCTCGATCCGTTGACGCAAAAGGTGCCGATGGTTTCGAACTGGCGAATGACGGCGGTGCCATAGGAGGTGATCGACGCGCCGATCCGCGGAATGACGGCGTCATAGCGCGGCAGACGCATCCCGTCGTAGTAGATCTCGGGCGCCATTGCGTTGATCGCCATGTAGCACCGCGTGGTGTCGATCACCTCGACCACGTGGCCGCGCCTTTCGCCCTCTTCGACGAGGCGCCGTGTGGAATAGCTGTCGGGTTCACGCGACAGGACCGCGATGCGCAGGGCCCGTGCGGGACCGGAGGCACGGATCGCCGATGAAAAATAGACGCTGCTGTCCAGACGCGGCTGACAAAAGCTCTCGGACGGGGTGATGACCATGTTTTCGCTGATCGCCTGACGCCCGAGCAACATGCGGTAGGCCATGGTGTTGCGGTTGGTCAGGGTGATCTCGATCGGCCAAATGTGGTCGCCCATTTTGATGTCGGAGGCGATGACATAGCGCAGTTCGGTTTCGCCATTGGATGAGGTCACCTCGCGGCGGTCCACCACATCGGCGGAGCACGAAATGGTGATGTCCTCGCGTCCGGGGACGGGATGGACGTTAAAGCGGACCTTGGGCGCATCATCATGGCCGAACGGTTCGATGTCAAAGGCATGCAGCGCCGAGGTCCGTGCCCCTGTGTCCACTTTGACCTTGAGGGCGGGCAGGCCGAGATCGGGCAGGGAGGCCCATTCTTCCCAACCCAAGGCAAAGGGCGCTTTGTCCGTCATATCCGTCTCTTTCCAGTTGCGAGAAACCAAGCCGCCCCAGTTTCATCTTTGGTCTATTTTGACAAGAGATTTGTGAACCATCGATGAAGATGGGGACAGACCCGCGCACAGCCCTCTGGTCCGCGGCGCGATTTGGCGGTATTGCAGCGCCCATGACACAAAGATTCTCGTTTTCCCTCGCCGCCACAGATGGCAAAGCCCGCACGGGCGTTATTTCCACCCCGCGCGGTGACATTCGCACGCCCGCCTTTATGCCCGTCGGCACCGCCGCAACGGTCAAGGCGATGATGCCCGAAAGCGTCGCGGCCACGGGGGCGGATATTTTGCTCGGCAATACCTACCATTTGATGCTGCGCCCCACGGCGGAACGCATTGACCGGTTGGGCGGGCTGCACAAGTTTATGAACTGGGACAAGCCGATCCTCACCGACAGCGGCGGGTTTCAGGTGATGAGCCTCGCCGAGCTGCGCAAGCTGACCGAAAAGGGCGTGACGTTTCGCTCCCATATCGACGGCTCCAAACACGAATTGACGCCCGAGCGGTCGATGGAAATCCAGCGTTTGTTGGGGTCGGACATTGTGATGGCGTTCGACGAATGCCCCGCGCTTCCTGCCGACCGTGCGCGCATCACCGAAAGCATGCGCCTGTCGATGCGGTGGGCCGCGCGGTCGCGCGAGGCCTTTGGCGATCGTCCGGGGCATGCGCTGTTCGGTATTCAACAAGGCGGTTTGGAAGAGGACTTGCGCGGCGAGAGCGCCGAGGCGCTGACCAAAATCGGGTTCGAGGGCTACGCCATTGGCGGTCTGGCCGTGGGCGAGGGACAAGAGGCGATGTTCGACTGTCTGGACTACGCGCCCGATCAACTGCCCCAAGACAAGCCGCGCTATCTGATGGGCGTGGGCAAGCCCGACGACATTGTGGGCGCGGTCAAACGTGGCGTCGATATGATGGATTGCGTGTTGCCATCGCGCTCCGGCCGCACAGGTCAGGCGTTCACGCGGCGCGGTGTGGTCAACATCAAAAACGCCCGTCACGCCGACGATCCGCGCCCTCTGGACGAGGCTTGCACCTGTCCGGCGTGCTCGAAATATTCCCGCGCCTACCTGCACCATGTGTTCCGCGCCGGCGAGATGATTTCGGGGATGCTGCTGACCTGGCACAACCTGCATTATTATCAGGAGATCATGCAGGGGATGCGGGACGCCATCGCGGCGGGGCGGTTTGCCGCGTGGGAAAAAGAGTTCCACGACACCCGTGCGCTTGGCGATATCGAGCCTGTGTGAGGGTATGACAATGACCGCACGGACCGCCACGGCGCTTGCCCTCACGCTCTTCGCGACACCGGTAATGGCGGGCGAAAGCCTGTGCGGGTGGAGCGATGCCGACCGTGTTCTGGCGGCCCTTGCGGGGGCGTTCGCGGGCGATCTGTCGGTTCAGGTCGAGGCCGAAACCGTGTCGACCACCAAGACCTTTGCCGATGACCGTGCCACGCTGTCTCCCGATGGGGATCTGTCCGATGCCTTCCTTGGCAATCTGGTCCGTGATCCGGTTGCGTTGACACTTGGCGCACCGGTTTACGATGTGGACGCCGTGGATGATCTGTTGTGGACGGCCGAGGCCGAATGGATCGCGGATGCCGTGTCCCTGACGCCCTGCGGTCCCGAAGATTTGCCACAACTTTCCGGCTCCTTTGTGGGGGGCGAGGGCTTTGCGGGGCAGGTCACGTTGATCCCCTATTTCACCGATAAGGTCGTGATGGTTTTCGAGGTGGATTACAGTGGCGATTGGGGGCTGTCGGAGATCACAGGCACCGCTCTTTTGACACCCGCGCCCTGAACACCCGCGCCCTGAACACCCGCACCCCGAACACTAGCGCCGCGAAAACGGGAGGCGCTGTGTGATCCAGTCATAGGTATTATAGACCCACGGACGTGGATGAATGCGGCGTTTGCGCCGTTTGCGCCCGCTTTTGCGGGGGGCTGCGGGCCGGGGTGTGGGGGCCGTCTCGGTCGGTGGTCCCTGTGGCAAGGCACTGGCCGTTGCTGCCAATAGCGCGGTGATCTGGGCGTGGCTTGCCCCCGTGGACGGGCTCCAGTCCTCTTGGGCCAAGGCGGTGCGCCATGCGCCCGTGTCGGGGGCGTATCCACGGGCGGCAGCACAGTCGGCGGATTGATCTTCCCATTGATCCAAAAGCGCCAAACGCGCCGCAGGGGGCAGCGCACTTTGCACGGGATCACCATCGGGGGCGGTGGCAAAATAGCCGCGTAAAATCCGTTGTCGAATGTGCAAGTACGGCTGTAACATGTTGACAAGGCGCAAGAAATCCGTGGTTTCACGGCTATAGCTTTTGTAGTGGGGCGCGGGGGCCGCAGGCAGACCGCTGTGCCCGTCAAGGTCCAGACCGGCCAAGGCGCAAAACGCGGGCCAGATCCCCGCACCCTGACGGGCCGTGTCGAAATCGGCCAGTTTGACGGGATGGCCGGTTGCGGCCTCGAACGGCGCAACCTGTGTCGGCAGGTTCAAAAGCGCCGCGCCGAAGTCGACCAGAAATTCGTCGTAACTGCGCGCGCCCATAGCGCGGCCACAGGCCACCCATTCACGGTAAAAGGATTCCGCATAGCGCATCGGGTTGCGGTGAAAGGCCACCACATCCACGGTCCCAAATCCGCTAAACCTGTGCATGAGGGCGGCAATCGCCGCCTCGCGGTCAGACGCCGTGGGCAACCCCATGTTTTCGCACGAGATCACCACGGTGTGCGCCCCGCTTTTGCGCACCTCGCGCCAAAGCGCGTCCCATACGGCTTCGTCAGCGGCCCGCAGGGCAAAAAGCAATCCCTGATGCCCCGGTGTCCCCCCTGTGCGGGTGTCGAACTGGTCCTCTTGGGCAAAGCCCGTGAGCGGGACCAGAATGCCGCGCGATTTGAGCGCCTCGCGGTGGGCGATCAATTGGTGTTGTAGATAGGTCGATCCGGTTTTGTGTTGGCCGATGTGCAGCACAAGCCGTTTGGCGTTAAACTTTGGCGGGGCAGGCGGCAGGTCCGCGGGCGCGGGGGCGCGGCGTAACAGGACCTTGTGTGCCGCCTTGAAATCACCCGTGCGCAGGGCGCGGTGCAACTCGAAAAAGTCGACGCGGCGGATCAGCCCGCGTTTTGTGCGCATCCCGATCCGCGAGGTTTTGCGCACCATTGCATCGTCGAACACCGCGTTGCCGAACCGGTCGTCGCCCAAAAGGGCCGCGATGCGTTGCCCCAGTTCGGCGTAGGCCACGTCATAGCGGTTCTCGACGAGTGCGCGGATCACATCCATATCCCAGATCAGCCGCGAGACGGTGTTGAACAACTCGCGTTTTTGATAGCGCTTGGGCAAGGAGCGATCGGCAACCCGCGCCCGAACGAGGCCCATGCATTTCTCGATCAACTGGACCTGTAGCCTATGGGTTTCAAACCCTTCCGAGGTGACCGAAATCGATCCCGCCCGCCGCCGCCAGACCCGCACGGGTTCGCCCAGATAGGCGATGGAGCGGGCGCGGGTGACGCAGTCGAGCACAAACAGACGGTCCTCGAATTTGCGCTGTTCGGTGTCAAATGCCAGATCGAACTCAGCCAGAAACGCGCGGCTGTACAGGCTCGACCATGAGGAGACGATAAACTGTGCCTCTTCGCCGCCCTTGAGGCCACGGGTGACGCGCTGTTTGAGGTGCAACAGTTTGTCTCGCGGCAAAATCTGTGTCTCGGCGCTGCCTGCGGTTCCCAGATAGCAACAGGCATGGACCATATCGGCGCGGGTCTGCATCGCATAGGCAAACTGGCGCTCTAATCCACGTGTGGTGTAATAATCGTCGGCGTCGAGAAAGCCGATATAGGTGCCGCGTGCCACGGCCAGACCGGTGTTGCGCGCCGCAGACAGGCCGCTGTTTTGATCGTGGTGTAAAACGGTGACGTTAAACCCCGCGGTGAGGCGGGCGAGATCGGCGGGGGAAAACGCCTCGGGATTATCATTTACGACAATGATTTCAACGCCTTCAATGCGTTGAGACTGGATCGAGGTGAGCGCCGCATGCAAAAATGCCGTTTCGTTGTAAAACGGAACGATGACGGTGAGCGGGATCATATCGGACTATAGGGAAAGATTTAAAGGCTCTCGACGTCTGGGTCGCCATCGCCACCGGACGGCCCGTCATCGTCCAGATCATCCGAGCCCGTGAACATGGCGGTCCCACCGAGCAAAAGGAGCAGGAGGATGGTGAAAGCTTCGGGCATAAAAAAACCTTTGGTTAACCTTACGTCTCTTTTTTCCCTTAAAAACCCGATGGCGTCAAGCAAATGGTAAGATTGATCGCATCTGTGGGCATAGATGGCCTGCGGATGCGCGAATGTTTCCCGAAAGGGTCGGAATTATGCGCTTGCGGCACCGTGCGCGGACAGGCACACTTCCGTGCAAAACGACCTGTCGTTGTGGTTGAAATTTCGGGCGCGTCCCCCAAATGTAAAGACCAAGACGGAAAAGACCACGAATTGCCGCCCAAGCGGGATTGGGTCTTTTTGCCAAGATAAGGATAAAAAATGCACGAGCAAACCCAAAGCTACCCCGTTCTGCCCCTTCGCGACATTGTGGTGTTCCCGCATATGGTTGTGCCGCTGTTTGTTGGCCGCGACAAATCCGTGAAAGCCCTCGAAGAGGTGATGGCGAACGACCAACAGATTTTGCTGTCGGCCCAGATGGACCCTGCACTGGATGATCCCGAAGCGGACGCGATTTACCGCACGGGCGTGTTGGCCAATGTGCTGCAATTGCTCAAACTGCCCGACGGCACGGTCAAAGTGTTGGTCGAGGGGCAAACCCGCGTCAAAATCGCGAGCTTCGAGGCGCATGAGCCGTTTTTCCTCGCCAAAATCGAACCGCTTGAGGAAACACAGGGGGACGCCGCCACCGTGACCGCGTTGGTGCGGGCCGTGGCCGAGGAGTTTGAGCGCTACGCCAAGATCAAAAAGAACATTCCCGAGGAGGCTATGGTGGCCGTCTCGGAAGCGCGCGACAGCGCCAAACTGGCCGATCTTGTATCGGGTCACTTGGGCGTGGATGTCGAGCAAAAGCAAAAGCTGCTTGAAACGCTCTCGGTCGAGGCGCGTCTTGAGGCGGTCTACGGCATGATGCAGGGCGAAATGTCCGTGCTGCACGTCGAGAAAAAAATCAAAACCCGCGTCAAATCGCAGATGGAGCGCACACAGCGCGAGTACTATTTGAATGAGCAAATGAAGGCCATTCAAAAGGAACTCGGTGATGGCGAGGAGGGCGCGGGCGAAGTGGCCGAACTAGAGGCCAAAATCGCCGCGACCAAGTTTTCCAAAGAGGCCAAGGAAAAGGCCGAGGCCGAGCTGAAAAAGCTCAAGAACATGAGCCCGATGTCGGCGGAAGCCACGGTCGTGCGCAACTACCTTGACTGGATGTTGTCGATCCCGTGGGGGACCAAATCGCGCGTCAAAAAGGATTTGAACCGCGCCGAGGAGATCCTTGATACCGATCACTACGGTTTGGAAAAGGTCAAAGAGCGCATCGTTGAATATCTCGCCGTGCAACAGCGCAGCCAGAAACTCAAAGGCCCGATCATGTGCCTTGTGGGCCCTCCCGGTGTGGGGAAAACGAGCTTGGGCAAATCGGTCGCCAAGGCCACGGGGCGCGAGTTCATTCGCATCTCTTTGGGCGGCGTGCGTGACGAGTCCGAGATCCGCGGCCACCGCCGCACCTACATCGGCTCCATGCCCGGAAAGATTATCCAGGCGCTCAAAAAGGCCAAAACCACCAACCCGCTTATCTTGCTCGACGAGATCGACAAGATGGGTCAGGACATGCGTGGCGATCCCGCGTCCGCGATGCTCGAAGTGCTTGATCCGGAACAGAACTCCACCTTTGTGGATCACTATATGGAGGTCGAGTATGACCTCTCCAACGTGATGTTCCTGACCACCTCCAACAGCTACAACATGCCCGGACCGCTGCTTGACCGCATGGAGATCATCCCGCTGTCGGGCTACACCGAGGACGAGAAGTTCGAGATCGCCAAACAGCACCTGATCCCCAAGCAGATCAAGAACCACGGCCTCAAAGCCAAGGAATTTTCGATCACCGATGACGGGTTGATTGATGTGATCCGTTATTACACCCGCGAAGCGGGCGTTCGGAACCTCGAGCGCGAATTCGCCAAAGTGGCGCGCAAAGCTGTGACCAAACTGGTCAAGAAACAGGTCGAAAGCGTTACGATCACCTCCGACAATCTGGAGGAGTATCTCGGCGTGCAGCGGTTCCGCCACGGGTTGGCCGAGAAAGACGATCAAATCGGTGTTGTCACCGGTCTGGCCTATACCTCCGTGGGCGGGGATCTGTTGCAGATCGAAGCCCTCAAACTGCCGGGTAAGGGGCGCATGAAAACCACCGGCAAGCTCGGTGATGTGATGAAAGAGAGCATCGAGGCGGCAAGCTCCTATGTGCGCTCGATCGCGCCCTCCATCGGGGTGAAACCGCCGCTGTTCGACACGATGGACATTCACGTCCACGTGCCTGATGGCGCGACGCCCAAAGACGGCCCATCGGCGGGGTTGGCGATGGTCACAACCATTGTGTCGGTGCTCACGCAAATTCCCGTGCGCAAGGATATCGCGATGACGGGTGAGGTCAGTCTGCGGGGCAATGCCACGGCGATTGGCGGCCTCAAGGAGAAACTGCTCGCCGCTCTGCGTGGCGGTATCACCACGGTTCTGATCCCCGAGGAAAACGTCAAGGACCTCGCGGACATTCCCGATAACGTCAAAGCGGGTCTCGAAATCATCCCCGTGAGCCACGTGTCCGAAGTGCTCAAACACGCCCTTGTGCGTCAACCCGAGGCGGTGGAGTGGGACGACAAAGCCGAGGAGGCCGCGCGACTGGCTAAAATCACCGCCGGAAACGATCCGGCCCAAGCTGCGGTGGCGCATTAACGGGCCACCACAACGGGCCACCACGCAAACCGGCCTGAATGTTCGAAATGTGACTGTTCGAAACGGGAACGGGCGCCCTTCGGGGCGCCCTTTTTCGTGTGAATATTGTGCAACCTTTGTTCAAAGCGGGCGATTTTGTCTCACTTGTGTTCGATTTGCCCCCCTTTGGGTCCGAACCGCCGCCGCCCCGTCTTGGAACTTTAGTTTCGTGACGATGCGCGTTATGGTGCGGCATCGTTTTTCTCTAGTGAGATATGGATCATGGCCAAGAGCCCAAAAAACACCCCCACCGACACATCCGCGCCTAAACCGGCGTCCAAAGTTGCGGCGGCCAAAGCCTCCGTTGCGAAATCCGCGGCCGCCAAAGCCGCCAAGCCAACGCTTGTATCCTCGAACAATCTGGACGTGCCTGTGGCCGCTGTGGTGACGGAACTGGGCAAGAAGGATTTTCTGGACCGTGTGAGCGAGGCCGCAGGCGTCAAACGGGGCACCGCGAAAAAGATCGTGGATGCCGTGTTGATGGAATTGGGCGACACCTTGCAGCGCGGTGAAAACGTCAACTTGCCGCCGCTTGGCAAACTGTCGGTCAACCGTATGAAAGAGGCGCCAAACGCCCATATCATGATTACCAAGATCCGTCGCTCCAAATCGATGGTCGAGGCCGCCAAAGCACCGGATGAGCCGGCCGAATTTACCGACGAAAAGCACGATTGATTTTTCGGGTTTTCACCCTTGCATCAGTAAACCCGTGGCGTTAAATACCGCGCCACGGCGGGTGATTAGCTCAGTGGTAGAGCGCTTCGTTCACATCGAAGATGTCAGGAGTTCAAATCTCTTATCACCCACCATTTTCCACTTTTCATGATGGACCACGTGATTGATCGGGTGTCACGGGTGTCGCCGTTGAACGAGCGCCTTGGCGGGCGCTCTTTTGCATGTGTGGCTGCGGGGGCGGGTACGTGACAAACTCACAGACGCGCCTTCCATCCGCCACCATAGTGGGGCGATGAAATATATAGACGCCCTCCCGCTTTCCTCCCTGATTTTGATCTGTCTCACGCTTGGGCTTGCGCCCTTCGTGCCTGCGCCGCATGTCTGGGAAAAGCTCAGGATGCTTGTGGCCGGCGGGCTTGTGCGCCCCGTCGACATCTTTGATCTGTTGTTTCACGGCCTGCCGTGGGTGTTGTTGGCGCTTAAACTGTTGCGCGGATCACGGCGCAACGCCGGTTGACGGCGCAGGTTATCGGTTCGACAGATGCGCCAGTGCGGCCTCCAACATCGTGTCTTTTCCCTGTGAAAACCCTGTTGCGTCAACGGCATAGGGTAGATCGGGCGGGATGCCCGCGCCCTCGAAATTTTCGCCGCGCACAGAGGTGTAGACCTGATGGGACAGGGTGAATTGCCATTTGTTGGGCAGGGTCCGCACCATCACATCCGACAGTGATCCCGTGGTGTTTTCGCCCATCACCGTTACCTGATCCAGTTCGCGCGCCGCCATGACGAATATCTCCGCCGAGGAGGCCGTTTCGGAACTGGTCAACACCACCACGGGGGCCACAATAGGCGCGGGTGATCCGCGCCCCGTCACGGGGGTCGGGGCCGTCATATAGCCCTTCAGGATTTGCGTGCGTTTGGACCCTGCGGGCCAGTCGGTGGCGGAAAACAGACCTGCGTAGGTCAATGCGACGGGATCGGAGCCGCCGGAATTGGTGCGCAGGTCGACGATCACGCCCTTGGCGCTCGCGTAAATCTCGGACAATTGAGCGACCACCCGCACGGCCTCATCGGCCATCGGTTGGCCCAGTGGCGGTTCGGTTTCCATGTGGTGGAGGCCGATATAGGCGATCTCGCCGGCAAGCCACCCGTGGCGCACGCCGCTTGTCTCGATAAACTGGCGTTCGGCCAGCAGATAGCTGTCGGTGACCTGCCAAAAGGCGCGTTGATCGCGGTCCCACGGGGCCGGAGCCAGAGGCGAAAAATCCCCCGAGGGCGTCAACAGGTTGACGTGGGCATCCTCAAGGCCGCGCACGGAACGGGCCATCACATCCGACAGGTGTTGGGGGTCGAAACTCCCGGCGAGCGCCTCCAACGCTTCGGTGCGCCGCGCCTCCCAATCGACGCCGAATAGCGCAAAGTTGGGGTAATGGGTGTCAAAGGTGCGCCAAAAGACGTCAAAGGTTTCAAGCGGCCCCGCCATTTTGCCGTGCAGACATTGATCGGGGAGCGCATCCACGCGGTAGGCCCGCACATCGTCGAGCACATCGGCCACCCCGATGGTCAGATCGTCGCCTTGGACGTCAAAGGAATACCCCGCCAGACGCCGCGCCATGCCCAGATGCGCGGGCAGGCTGAGACTTGGCAAACACGACACCGGCGTGATTTCGTGCAGGGCGATGGTGAAGGGCGTGATCTGGACCACGAGGCCGTAGCCATTGGTGATCCAGATGCCTTGCAGGTCTTTGGGCGGCTTGCCCGACCACCACAGCGCCCCGAGGGCAAGCCCCGTCACGACAAGTGCGGCCCCGATAAGGCGTAGCACGCGCACGATCATGTCTGACAGGGTCACGCGGATTAGCCTTTCGCCTTTGTGCTGACGGCGTCGAGTATACGCGCCCACGAACGGATGCCTTTGTGAAAGCATTCGAGGTCGTATTTCTCGTTGGGGCTATGGATTGCGTCATCGTCGCGACCAAATCCGGTGAGCAGGGCGTCAACGCCGACGATCTTTTTGAAATACCCCGCAATCGGGATCGACCCGCCACAGCCGATAAAGGCGGCCTCGTTGGGCCATTCATCGGACAGGGCGCGGCGCGTGGCCTCGAACGCAGGGTGCGCGGTTTCCATCACCGAGGCGGGCGAGGCGCCGTGCGGGTGGAATTCAACGGTGCAATCGGCGGGCAGGCGGGCCTCGACATAGGCGCGTAGGCTCTCGCGGATTTTATGCGGATCTTGCGTGCCGACAAGACGGGCGGAGACCTTGGCCGAGGCTTGCGCAGGCAGCACGGTTTTGAACCCGTCACCTGTGTAACCACCTGTAATGCCGTTAAATTCCATCGTCGGGCGAGACCAGATCATTTCCAGTGCGGTGCGGTCGTGTTCGCCCGCGGGCAGGTTCAACCCGACCTCGCCCAGAAAGGCCTCGTGTTCAAATCCCAAGGCCTGCCACTGGGCCGCGACATCGGCGGGCAGCTCCGGCACGCCGTCATAAAACCCGTCGAGTGTCACGCGGCCCTGATCGTCGTGCAGCCCCGCGAGGATGCGGGTGAGGACGCGGATCGGGTTTTGCGCCGGTCCGCCATACATGCCCGAGTGCAGGTCCTTGTCGGCGGCCTTGATGGTGATTTCCTCGCCCATCAATCCGCGCAGCATGGTCACAATCGCGGGGGTGTCATGGCCGAACAGGCCGGTGTCACAAATCAGCGCCACGTCGCCTTTGAGGCGGTCTTTGTACTCTTTCATAAACGGGACGAGCGAGGGCGATCCGCTTTCTTCCTCGCCTTCGAAGAAAAAGGTGATTTCGCACGGCAATTGCCCATGCTCGGCCACCCATGCGCGACAGGCCTCGACAAAGGTCATCAACTGTCCCTTGTCGTCCGACGAACCGCGTCCACGGATGACATCGCCTTTCGCGGTGGCCTCGACGGCGGGGGCAAACGGGTCCTTGGCCCAAAGGGTGAGCGGGTCGACCGGCTGCACGTCATAGTGGCCGTAAAACACAAGATGTGGTGTGTCTTTGCCCGCAGGACCGTCCACATGCCCCATCACCATCGGATGTCCGGGGGTGGCGATGGTTTCGGCTTTGACGCCCAGTGTCGCCAGATCGGCCACGAGCCAATCGGCGGCGCGGGCGCAATCGGCCTTGTATGCGGGGTCGGTTGAAATCGAGGGAATCGCAAGCAAATCAAGCAGTCGCGCCACGGCGGCGTCGAGGTCTGTATCAATGCGGTCGAGGACGGGGGAGAGGCGTTTGGCCATGATCGGAAACCTTTCGGGATATGCGGGCGCTTTTGCCGCACAGTAACGGGCGGATTTGCAGTGTCCAGAGATTGGGCACGGGTTGACATAGATCATTCTTAAACGAATTTTAGATCAGCTAAGACTACAAGCGACGAACAGGATGGATTTGACCCCTCGGTGACAATAGGTAGCGATTTGTGAATACGAGGTCGCTTTTTGGATCCGGGCTTGCTAAAAGGGTCGAACGAAAGACGCGCGAAAGGACTACCAGTGGATTATACGGCGAAGCTTGACGAGGCGTTGCAGCGGCTCCATGACGAGGGGCGGTACCGCACCTTTATCGACATTGAGCGCAAGCGCGGTAATTTCCCCCACGCAACGTGGAAGAAACCCGATGGCACCGAAAAGCCGGTGACTGTCTGGTGTGGCAACGATTACCTCGGCATGGGTCAGCACCCCGATGTGTTGACCGCCATGAAGGACGCCGTGGATGCAACGGGTGCGGGCTCTGGTGGCACGCGCAATATTTCCGGCACCACCGTCTACCACAAACGCCTTGAGGCCGAGCTTGCCGATTGGCACAACAAAGAAGCCGCTCTGGTGTTCTCGTCGGCCTATATCGCCAATGACGCAACACTGTCGACGCTGCCGAAATTGTTTCCCGGTCTCATCACCTATTCCGATGAATTGAACCACGCCTCGATGATCGAAGGCATTCGCCGCAATGGCGGTGCGAAATGCATTTTCCGCCACAACGACATGGCGCATCTGCGTGCATTGCTTGAGGCCTCCGACAAGGACGCGCCCAAGCTGATCGCATTCGAATCCGTCTACTCGATGGACGGCGATTTCGGCCCGATCGAGGAAATGCTTGATCTTGCGGACGAATTCGGCGCACTGACCTACATCGACGAGGTTCACGCGGTTGGCCTGTATGGTGCGCGTGGCGCCGGTGTGGCCGAGCGCGATGGCCTGATGGACCGGATCGATATCGTCAACGGCACACTTGGCAAGGCGGTCGGCGTGTTCGGGGGCTATATCGCCGCCTCCGCGAAAATGTGTGATGCGGTGCGCTCCTATGCGCCCGGCTTCATTTTCACCACCTCGCTTCCGCCCGCCGTGGCCGCAGGGGCCGCAGCCTCGATTACCCACCTCAAGGGCGAGGGCGGTGTCGCTTTGCGCGAACACCACCAAACCCAGGCGGTGATCCTGAAAACGCGTCTCAAAGGTCTCGGCCTGCCGATCACCGATCATGGCTCGCATATTGTGCCGCTGATCGTGGGCGATCCCAAACATACCAAGCTGATGTCCGACATGTTGCTTGAGCAATACGGCATCTACGTTCAGCCGGTGAACTTCCCGACTGTGCCGCGTGGCACAGAGCGGTTGCGGTTTACCCCGTCGCCCGTTCACGGACCGCGCGAAATGGATGCACTCATTCACGGTCTCGACGCGCTTTGGAGCCATTGTGCGCTGAATCGTGCCGAGTTGGCGGGTTAACCATAGTTTCTCCCTGTGCGACCCTATTTATGCTGTGGTAAGTATTTAACACCGTTCGGAGCGATTCGAACGGTGTAGGGGACAAAAGACAGGGGCAGTTCGCATGATAGGACGGTGGAGCAAACCACCCGTCGAAGAGGTAAGTGAACCTCGCGGCTTTGACGATTTCGAGCTTAAGCTCGGGGACGTCATGCGTGGGGAACGTGCGACTCAGTCCAAATCTCTTTTGGATGTCCAACGCGAACTCAAAATCAAAGCCACCTATATTGCCGCCATTGAAAACGCGGACCCGAGCGTATTTGAAACCCAAGGGTTCATCGCGGGCTATGTGCGGTCTTATGCCCGCTATCTCGGTCTTGATCCCGACTGGGCCTTTGTGCGCTTTTGCGCCGAAAGCGGCTTTGCCGTTGCGCATGGCATGGCACCCGAGGCCTCGAGCAAGCGCGCCGCCGCAGTTGCGACAAAGCCGAATGTCAAACGCGACCCGTTCTCTGATCCCAACGCAAGCTTTGTGCCGCGTGGCGAAAGCTTTCTGGCGAAAGTCGAACCCGGGGCGATTGGCTCCACCGCCGTATTGTTGTTGCTCGTCGGTGTGATCGGGTTCGGTGGTTGGTCCGTCCTCAAAGAAATTCAAAAGGTGCAATTGGCCCCCGTCGACCAAACCCCCGGTCTGGTGGCCGAAACCGCACCCGTTCAATCCACACAGCAAACGGTTGTGGCCGCCCTCGACGAAGGCGTGGGCATCGCGGCCCCCTCCGCCGATGCGTTCAATCGCCTGTACCGTCCGCAAGCCCTCGATGTGCCTGTGCTCGTGCCGCGCGATGGCCCGATTGCGACCCTTGATCCGCGCTCTGTCGGCTCTCTGGGGGCCGAAAGCGCCGAGGATCGTTTGAATGCCATGTCCGGCCAGATTGCCGATGCGGCGTTGAACGATGGTTTTGCAAATGCGCCAATTCAGGTGGTCGAGGCCGATGCCCCCGAATTGGCTGTCGTTGCGGTCAATGCCACATGGGTGCGCGTCAGCTCCGCTGATGGCTCTATCCTGTTCGAGAAAATCCTCAACGCCGGAGAACGCTACGTTCTACCCGCCACCGAGGACGCGCCGTTTTTGCGCACCGGTAACGCGGGGGGCGTCTATTTCGCCGTCAACGGTCAGGCCTATGGCCCCGCCGGCGGATCCGGCTCTGTGGTGAAAAACATCGCGCTGTCCGTGGCGGCTGTTTCCGAGTCGTTTCAGCCGGTTGATCTCGCCGCGAACGAAGGCGTGGCGGAGATGTTCCGCGTGGCACAAAACGACGTGACCGCGACACCCGCGTCACAGTAACACCGCCGCTTTCATCTGTCTTATCGGGCCTGTCCGGCACCTCACCTGTGCGCGATCAAGGGTGTCGGGTGCTTGCACGCCCGCACCGCGCGCCGTATCAAGGGCGTGACAAACTCCCTGCCGCAAGGACCGCACCCCATGTCCCACAATCCGATCCGCCCCTGGCGCAATATCGAGCGCCGCGTCAGCCGTAAAATCTGGGTGGGCGATGTGCCTGTGGGGGGCGACGCACCGATCACCGTGCAAACCATGACCAACACCGACAGCGGTGATGTCAAAGCGACCTTGGGTCAGGTGATCCGTGCCGCCGAAGCCGGTGCCGACATTGTCCGCATCTCCGCCCCCGATGTGGCCGCGACCAAAGCGCTCAAGGAAATTTGCCGCGAAAGCCCCGTGCCGATCGTGGCCGATATCCATTTTCACTACAAACGCGCGATCGAGGCGGCCGAGGCGGGAGCGGCGTGTTTGCGCATCAACCCCGGCAATATCGGTGACGAGAGCCGCGTCAAAGAGGTGATCAAAGCGGCCAAGGATCACAACTGTTCGATCCGCATTGGCGTCAATGGCGGCTCGTTGGAACGTCATCTGCTTGAGAAATATGGCGAACCCTGTCCCGAGGCGATGGTGGAAAGTGGTCTCGACCACATCAAAATTCTCGAGGATAACGATTTCCACAACTTCAAAATCTCGGTCAAGGCCTCCGACGTGTTCCTCGCGTCCGCCGCCTATCAACAATTGGCCGAGGCCACCGACGCGCCGATCCACCTTGGCATCACCGAGGCGGGCGGTTTGATGTCCGGCACGATCAAATCGGCCATCGGCATGGGGCAATTGTTGTGGATGGGCATCGGCGATACCATCCGTGTGAGCCTGTCGGCGGATCCGGTCGAGGAGGTCAAGGTTGGCTATGAAATCCTGAAATCGCTCGGCCTGCGCCACCGTGGTGTGAACATTATTTCCTGTCCGTCCTGTGCGCGTCAGGGGTTTGACGTGATCAAAACGGTTGAAGCGTTGGAGCAGCGTCTCGAACATATCAAAACGCCGATGTCGCTGTCGATTATCGGCTGTGTCGTCAACGGTCCCGGTGAGGCGTTGATGACCGACGTCGGGTGGACGGGCGGCGGCGCGGGCCACGGCATGGTCTATCTGGGCGGCAAGCAAAGCCACAAGATGGACAACGAGCGCATGGTGGAACACATCGTCGAACAGGTCGAGGCCAAAGCCGCCGAACTGGCCGCGAGCCTCGCTGCCGCTGACGACGCCGCCGGATAGTCCGCCTCAATGCGACACCGCGCGCATCGGTCCAGACATAAAAGCCCCGCCAATGAGCGGGGCTTTTTTCGGGGCCGGAGGGGCGCGTCAGGCGGGTTTAGCCCTTTTCGCGCAGCTCCGCGACAATCTCGGTCATGGCGTCAAACGGCACATAGCCACGCACAAGCTCTTGACCCATCACAAAGGTCGGTGTGCCGGAAATCTGGAAAATCTGGCCAAGCTGTTGGTTGCGACCCAAAATGGTGTTCACCTCGTCACTGTCGAGCGCGGCCATGACCGCATCCGTATCCAGATCAAGATCCTTGGCCATCCGTTTCAAACTGCCCTCGGTGACGTTGCCACGGGCGGTCATCAATTCATGGTGGATCGCGTCATAGGCCTCGACACCGCCCACGGTGCGCACCGCCAGGGCAAAGCGGGCTGCCAGAACGCTCTCTTCGCCAAGGATCGGGAATTCTTTGACGATGAGTTTGATATTGCCGTCTTTTTCCAACAGCGCCTTCACATCGGGATAGGCTTTTTTGCAGTAGCCACAGCGGTAATCGGAGAACTCGACGAACACCAGATCGGCGTCTGGGTTGCCATAGACCAGATCGCCCTCGGCCTCGAACAGATCGGCGGCATGGGCGGCAATGAGATCCGCTTCGCCGGCCTCTTGTGCGGCTTGTTGGCGCTGGTTGTAGACGTCGACCGCCTCCATCAAGACTTCGGGATTTTCCAACAGATAGGCCCGGATTTCGGCCCCGAAGGCGGTGCGTTCGGCATCGGTCATCGCGTTGAGGTCAAGGGCATAAGCCCCCGATACCGTGGTGGCCGCCAAAAGGGTGGCGGTGCCAAAGCGGGTCAGAGCGCGGGGCAAAAAGTGGGCCGGAAGGCGGGCCAAAAAGCGGTGTTGGGCCATGAGATATCTCTCCGTTCAAAACTGTTCCCAACGCGTCTACCACATCGCCCGCGCGGGTCCACCCAACAGTTGCGTGACCGGTGGTCGCATCCGGTGCGGTTTGGTGCGATTTGGGACGGGCCGGTGCCGGCGAGCCGTTGCAATTTCGCCCCCCAACTGGCATCGGTTGGGCAACACCCGAACCAAAAGGCCTGCTGATGAAAACTTCCCGCCGTAGCAACGTTGATCCGTTTATTGTCATGGATGTGATGGAGGCCGCCCGCGCCGCCGAGGACGCGGGCCGTCACGTGATCCATATGGAAGTGGGCCAGCCGTCAACCGGCGCCCCCGCCAAAGCCCGCGCCAAACTGGCCGCCGCGATGGAAGACGGCCCATTGGGCTACACCGTGGCGCTTGGGCTGCCCGAATTGCGCCACGCCATCGCGGGGCTTTATGCCGACTGGTATGGTGTCACCGTCGATCCGTCCCGTGTCGTGGTCACGTCAGGGTCCTCGGGCGCCTTCATCCTTGCCTTTACCGCGCTGTTTGACGCCGGGGCCAAAGTGGCCTTGGGCGAACCGGGGTATCCGTCCTATCGCCAGATCCTGAGTGCATTGGACATCACACCCGTGGGCATTCAATCCACCCCCGAAAACCGGCTGCAACCGGTGCCGACACAAATTCCCGACGATGTGGACGGGTTGATTGTCGCCAGTCCGGGCAACCCCTCCGGCACGATGTTGGACCGTGCGGCGATGGCGGCCCTGATCGAGACCTGTGCGGCCAAAGGCATTTCGTTCATCTCCGACGAGATTTACCACGGTGTGCAGTACGACAAACGCGCCGTGACGGCGTTGGAGGTCAGCGATGATGTCTATGTCATCAATTCGTTTTCCAAATATTTCTCCATGACGGGGTGGCGCATCGGGTGGATGGTGGTGCCACAGGATCATGTGCGGGTGATCGAACGTTTGGCGCAAAACCTGTTCATCTGTCCGCCCCACGCCGCACAGATTGCGGCCCTTGGCGCCTTGCAAGGGCGCGATGAATGCGACGCCCATGTCGGGGTCTACGCCGAAAACCGGCGCCTGATGATGGAGGCGTTGCCAAAGATCGGCTTTGACAAGATCGCGCCGCCTGACGGGGCGTTCTATATCTATGCCGATGTATCGGAGTTGACCGGTGACAGCCGTGCCTTTTGCGCCGAGATCCTCGATCAGGCGGGGGTGGCCGTCACGCCGGGGTTGGATTTCGACCCTGTGCGCGGGGCGCGAACCCTGCGGTTTTCCTATGCCCGTTCGACGGCGGACATCCGCGAGGGGCTGTCGCGGCTTCACGAGTTTATGAGCAACCGCACCAAGGGCTAGGATCGCGGGGGATGCGCCGTTAGAGTGCGGCGAAACCAAAGTATGCGATGAGGCGAATGGATAGGGTGTGGGTGTGATCGGGGTAGGGCTGCGATTTTTGAGGGCGGCAGGTGTGGCGTTGGCGTTGGCCGCCGCCCCGTTTGCCGCATCGGCACAGGACGGGTTTACCGCGCTGACCCCTGCGTCGAACGCGGGGTCGTATCTGCGCGATGAGGGCGCCACCACATGGCTGCACCTGCGCATGGGGCAACCCGTGCCGTTCCGTATTTTCACCCTGAGCGACCCGATGCGCCTTGTGATTGACCTGTCCGAGGTGGATTGGACGGGGTTCGATGCCCGTGCGTTCGAGCAATCGCAGGCCGTTTTGGGGCTGCGGGTCGGGTTGTTTCGCCCCGGATGGTCGCGCATGGTGATCGACCTTGACCGCCCGTTGAAAATCGAAATGGCGGAAATGTCGCGCGATGCGAGCGGTGCCGTCTTGCGCTTGGCGATGGAAGCCACGGATGTCGAACACTTTGTTGCCGGTGCGGGGGCGCCCGCCGCGGCGCAGGTCGAGCGGGCCAATGCGGCCGTTTCCTTGCCCACACAGTCCAGACCCGTGGGCGGGCCGTTGGTCGTGGTGCTCGATCCGGGGCATGGCGGCATTGATCCGGGCGCGGAGCGTGATGGCGTCAAGGAGGCCGACCTGATGCTGACCTTTGCCCGCGAGTTGCGCGACACCTTGGTCCGTGCCGGTGGGTTCGAGGTGTCATTGACCCGCGAGGATGACAGCTTTGTCCCGCTTGAGACGCGTATCACCCGCGCCCGCGAGGCGGGGGCGGATGTATTTCTATCGCTGCACGCGGATGCGATTTCCGAGGGCCGCGCCGAGGGGGCGACCGTCTATACTCTGGCGGACCGTGCCTCTGACGAGGCGTCGCGCAAACTGGCCGAACGCCATGACCGCTCCGACATCTTGTCGGGTGTGGATCTGAGCGATCAGGATGACGTGATTGCGGGGGTGTTGTTGGACATGGCCCGCACCGAGACGCGACCGCGCACGGAGGCCTTGGCCGATGCTTTGGTGGCGGCGCTTGAGCAAAGCGTGGGGATGCACAAGCGTCCGCGCCTTGAGGCGGGGTTTTCGGTGCTCAAATCGGCGGATATTCCGTCTGTTTTGTTGGAGCTCGGGTTTTTATCGTCGCAAAAGGACCGCGCCAAACTTGGCGATGCGGCGTGGCGGGCCAAGGCGGCATGGGCGGTGCGTGATGCCCTGGTCGCGTGGCAACAGGCCGATCGTGCCGCGGCGCGTAATCTGCGCAAGTAAAGCGACGGTTGTGCGATGGACCTTTCGCGGGGCCTTGCGACAGGCGAAGCCCCGCGCACAACCGGTCACATTTTCGCGGGTTCGTTTTGACCATGGGCCATGGGGTGTATAAGTAGGGCCAATAGTTGGGGCGGCGAGTCACTTGGCGTGTGCTCCAACGGTGGGAAAGGCTATTTGCGTGCTTCGGTTTATACTCTCTTTTTTCGGGACGATTTTCTCACTCGTAACAACGGGGCTGATTTTGCTCGCGGTGGTGATCGGCGGCGTGCTCTGGATGTACAGCCGCGATTTGCCCAATCACGAAACTCTGGCGCAATATCAACCGCCCACCATTTCGCGCGTCTATAGCGGAGAGGGTAAAATCATCGACGAGTTCGCCCGTGAACGCCGTCTGTATACGCCGCCCACCGAAATCCCCGATCTGGTGAAATTCGCCTTTATTTCCGCCGAGGATAAGAACTTTTATAACCACCCCGGTTATGACATTCGCGGCATGTTGGCCGCCGCAATCTCGGCGGCGCAGGGGGGGCGGTTGCGCGGAGCGTCCACCATTACCCAACAGGTGATGAAGAACTTTTTGCTCTCCTCCGACCGCTCCGCCGAACGGAAAATCAAGGAAATCATCCTTGCCTCGCGTCTGGAACAAACCCTGTCAAAAGACGAAATTCTGGGGCTGTATCTCAACGAGATCGACCTTGGTGCGCGCTCCTTCGGGGTGACGGCTGCGGCACAGACCTATTTCAACAAGACGCTGAGCGAACTTACCCCCGAAGAGGCGGCATTCCTCGCGATCCACCCCAAAGCGCCCTATTCCTATCACCCCGTCAAAAACTACGATGCCGCGCTGACCCGCCGTAATTTCGTGCTGCGCGAGATGTACGAGAACGGCTATCTGACGCAAGAGGACTATGAACGCGCCCGCCTGACGCCGATCCTGTCGGTGCAAAACGGCGATTACGAAGGCTTTCGCGAACAGCTGCCGCCGCGCGATTATTTTACGGATGAAATCCGCCGCCAACTGTCCCAGAACTTTGGCGAGGAAGAGTTTTTCGAGGGCGGACTGTCGATCCGCGCCACCATTGATCCCGAATTGCAATCGGTGGCCGCACGCGCACTTGAGGGGCGTCTGGAAACCCTTGACCGTGAGCGCGGTGTCTGGCGCGGGACGGGCAAAGCCATTGATCCGGCCACCATTGATGCGGGGACATGGCAGCAGGCGCTTGGCGAGACCCGCGTGGCACGCGACATCACGCTCGATGGCGGATGGTCCGTCGGGGTGGTCGACCAGATTGCCGATCAATCCATGACGGTTCTGGTCGAGGACACCGGCGAGGTCACGGTGCCGCGCGAGGACATCAAATGGATGCGCGGCGGGTTCTCCGACAACTTCGAACGCGGCGATGTGGTCCATATCCGCCGCATGACAACGGGCGATAATGGCGACGGCGATCTGATCCGGTGGAGCCTGCGTCAGGTGCCGGGGGTGCAGGGCGGCTTTGTCGCGATGGACGTGAACACGGGCCGCGTGATCGCCATGCAGGGCGGGTTTTCCTATCAGCATTCCGTATTCAACCGCGCCACACAGGCCACGCGCCAACCGGGCTCGTCGTTCAAACCCTTTGTCTATGCGGCGGCCCTCGACAGCGGGTTCACGCCCGCCACCATCGTCGTGGATGCGCCGATCGAGATCAACACACCCCAAGGGGTCTGGCGCCCCCAGAACGCCTCGCGGCAATTCTACGGCCCGACGCCGCTGCGCACAGGCATCGAGCAATCGCGCAACCTGATGACCATCCGTCTGGCCCAAGAGGTCGGCATGGATGTGGTCGCGGGCTATGCCGAACGCTTTGGTGTTTATGACCGGATGGGGCAATTCCTCGCCTCCTCGCTCGGGGCCGAAGAGACCACATTGTACAAAATGGTGTCGGCCTATGCGATGTTTGCCAATGGCGGCGAGCGGGTGGAGCCGACCCTCGTTGACCGCGTTCAGGACCGGTTTGGCCGCACCGTTTACAAACACGATCAACGTGACTGTAGCGAATGCGATGTCGCCGCGCTTGATCCGGGGGTTGCGCCCACAATCGTGTCGAACCGCGAGCGCGTGATGGATGCGATCACCGCCTATCAGCTGACCTCGATGATGCAGGGCGTTGTCTCGCGTGGTACTGCCCGCGGCCGCATCGATCTGCCTGTGCCTGTGGCGGGCAAAACCGGAACGACCAACGATGGCAAGGATGCATGGTTCGTGGGCTTTACCTCGAACATCGTGGCCGGTTGTTACATCGGGTTTGACACGCCGCGGTCCATGCCGGGGGCCTCGGGTGGCGGCTTTTGTGGTCCGGTGTTCAACGAGTTCATGCAAGAGGCCGTGGCCAAATTCGGCGGCGGAAAATTCCGCGTCCCCCCCGGCGGCCACTTTATCAAGATCGACCGTTTTACCGGCGCACGCCTGTCCGACGACGCCTCGGGTGCCAACGTTGTGGCCGAGTATTTCCGCGATGGCGAAGAGCCGGTGTTCGGGCTGATGTTCGACGGTGGCTTTGCGATGGGTGCCGATTTGCCGATGTTTGATGCCGGCGAGGTCGAGAGCGGCGAACGCGCGGTGGAAACCACCTCCGGGCAGACCATCAAAATCCCCAAAAAAGCGACCTTCAATTCGCTGTCTTCGGGCGGGCTATACTAAGGCCGCAGTGATCGTATGCGCCGGTTGCGCGCCGATTGCACGTGGTGCGATGCGGCGCGGGGCTTGTATCGGGGCGCGTCCCCGCGTATCTGTGCACGAACAAATTCCAGTTCCCGAAAGGTGCCCCTGTGCGCGCAGAGATCGAAAACGCCGTCGAGAAAATCCGCAAATCAGTCGCGTTGTTGAAACAGCGTCTGGATTGGGAAACCGCGCCGCATCGCTTGGAGGAATTCAATGCGATGATCGAGGATCCGACCCTGTGGGATGATCCCGAGCGGGCGCAAACCCTGATGCGTGAACGTCAGATGTTGATGGATGCTCTGGACACGGCCACGCGTATCGAAACGGATATGAACGACAACATCGAACTCATCGAGATGGGCGAGATGGAAGAGGACCAAGAGGTCATCACCGACGCCGAGGAGGCGCTCAAGGCGCTCGAAATTACCGCCGCCGAGAAAGAGCTCGAGGCGCTTCTCGATGGCGAGGCCGATAGCAACGATACGTTCCTTGAGATCAACTCGGGCGCGGGCGGCACCGAGAGCTGCGACTGGGCATCGATGCTCGCGCGGATGTATGTCCGGTGGGCCGAGAAGAAAGGCTATAAGGTCGAGTTGCAATCCGAGAGTGCCGGCGAAGAGGCGGGGATCAAATCCGCCGCTTACAAAATATCGGGTCACAATGCCTATGGGTGGCTGAAATCGGAGAGCGGCGTGCATCGCCTCGTGCGGATCTCGCCCTTTGATAGCGCCGCCAAGCGCCATACCTCGTTTACATCCGTCAAAGTCTACCCTGTGGTCGACGACAATATCGAGATCGAGGTGAACCCGTCCGATATCCGCATCGACACCTATCGCTCGTCGGGGGCGGGTGGTCAGCACGTCAATACCACCGATTCCGCCGTGCGCATCACCCACCACCCCACGGGGATCGTGGTGACAAGCTCCGAAAAATCCCAACACCAGAACCGCGACATCGCGATGAAGGCGCTCAAATCGCGCCTGTACCAGATCGAACTCGACAAACGTTCGGCTCTGGTCAACGAGGCGCACGAAAACGCGGGCGATGCGGGGTGGGGGAACCAGATCCGCTCCTATGTGTTGCAGCCGTACCAGATGGTCAAAGACCTTCGCACCAACCACGAGACCTCCGATACAAAGGGTGTTCTCGACGGTGATCTCGACGGGTTTATGGCGGCCACTCTGGCGCAGAACGTTGCGGGGAAATCGCGTGCGGATGCGCAGGGCGAGTAACCTGACCGTCCGGATGACGACACGATTATCAACGTAAAAAAGGCGCCGCGGAAAACACCGTTGGCGCCTTTTTCGTTTTACAACAGGGGGGGCGGCCCATCGGGCCTCGTAACTATGCGACACATCTTAATTATTGCATCTTATGTGACAAACTCACCGACGACAGGCACCGGATTGGGTAAATACGCTGTAACAAAGCGCGAAAAGCGCAACGACGAAGGAAACGCACATGACTGAACTGGCAACGACCACGCCCGCCCCGACTGTGAGGGCGGCGCTATGATCACCGAATTTACACCTTGGGCCTCGCTGATTGGCGGCATTCTTATCGGCCTGTCCGCTGTGATGTTGATGGCCTTTCAGGGCCGTGTGTTTGGCGCGACAGGTATTCTGGCGGGATTTATGACGCCACAAAGTTCGTCCGACTGGACATGGCGGGCCTTGCTTTTGGCGGGGATGGTCTCGGGGCCGCTCGTTTTCCGGATCTTTACGGGGGACATGCCCGCGATCGACGTGCCTGTGTCCAATGTGGCGCTTGTCATCGGCGGGATCATTGTGGGTCTTGGCGTCACCTTCGGATCGGGATGTACCTCCGGCCACGGGGTCTGTGGTATGGCGCGCCTGTCGCCACGCTCGATCACCGCGACCGTTACGTTTATGATTTTCACCGCGATCACCGTGTTTGTGGTGCGCCATGTGGTGGGAGGGATCTGAGGATGAAAAACCTTTTGACCTACCTCACGGGCCTTGTGTTTGGCGTCGGGATTTCCATGTCCGGCATGGCCAACCCCGCAAAAGTGATCAACTTTTTCGACGTCTTCGGCACTTGGGACCCGTCCTTGGCCTTTGTGATGGGCGGTGCTGTTGTCGTGACGTTCTTTGGCTACCGCGCCGTGTTCAAACGCTTTGAGACCCCTGCGTTCGAGCCCGTGTTCAACGTCCCGACAAGCCGCGTGATCGACGCCAGACTGATTGGCGGTTCGGCGGTATTCGGGATCGGGTGGGGCATTGCGGGCTTTTGCCCGGGCGGCGCGCTTCCCGCGATCGGGACACTTGATCCGGCTGTGTTGATCTTTTTCGCCGCACTGGTTGTCGGCATCTTCATGGCCAAATTTATGATGCAGCGCCCTATGCGCCGCAGCCGGTAATCCGCGCGTGATCCGCGCACTTGAAACACTTGAGGAGAAAGATATGACTGCGACTTATCCCGTTGATATGGCCCTGACCCCTGACGTCAAAGCCTTCTTTGATCCTGCGACATGGACCATTTCCTATGTGGTCAAGGATCCCGCCTCGAACGCCTGTGCGGTGGTTGATAGTGTCATGGACATCGACTACGCGGCGGGGCGCATTTCGTATGAAAGTGCGGACGAGATCATTGCCTATGTGCGCGACAACAACCTGTCGGTCGAATGGTTGCTCGAGACGCATGTCCACGCCGATCACCTGTCGGCGGCGCCTTATCTTCAGGACAAACTGGGCGGCAAAATCGGCATCGGGGAAAACATCACCATCGTGCAGGACGTGTTCGGCAAGGTGTTCAACGAGGGGACGGAATTCCAACGCGACGGGTCACAGTTCGACCGTTTGTTCAAGGACGGCGATACCTACACTGTTGGCGAAATGACCTGCTTTACCATGCACACACCGGGTCACACGCCCGCCTGTATGACGCACACAATGGGCAACGCAACCTTTACCGGCGACACGCTGTTTATGCCCGATGGCGGTTCGGCGCGGGCCGATTTTCCGGGCGGAGACGCCGCGACACTTTATGACAGCATCCAGAAAGTGCTGTCGCTGCCTGACGATATGCGTCTGTTCATGTGCCACGACTACGGCCCCAACGGGCGCGCCATCGCGTGGGAAACCACGGTTGGCGATGAAAAAGCCCACAATATCCATGTCGGTGGGGACAAGACAAAGGCCGATTTCGTCAAGTTTCGCGAAGAGCGCGATGCACAACTCGACATGCCCCGGCTGATTATTCCCTCTTTGCAGGTGAATATGCGCGCAGGTGAGTTGCCGCCCGCCGATCAAGATGGCAAAACCTTTCTGAAGGTGCCGGTCAACGGTCTGTGAACACGTCTCACCCGATGTGTGAACGGGACTGCCCGCGCCACCGGTTTGCCATGGCAGGGCGGGTTGGTCCCATACACATCAGGAGAGGCGGATATGGATTTTAATACGGTCAATGACGGGCTTACCGTTAGCGGACAAATCACATTGGAAGAGGTTCAGATTCTCGCGGACAAAGGGTTTCGCACCGTGATCGACAATCGTCCCGACGAAGAAGTCGAGGGCGCGTTGCAATCGGAGGCGATGGCACAGGCGGTGAAAGCGGCGGGTTTGAATTTCCTCTATCTGCCGATCTATCCGGGGCAATTCACGGGTGATCTGATCGACGAGACGAAAAAGGCCTTCGCGGAACTGGATGGGCCGATTTACGCTTACTGTCGCTCCGGCACGCGCTCGGTCACGGCATGGGCGCTGTCCCAAGCAGGCGAGCAACCGGCCGGGGACATTATGAAACAGGCGGCGGGCGCAGGTTACGACCTGAGCGCGATCGCCGGATACCTGTCGGGACGTTAGGGTCCACGCGCCGCCCGCGCGTCTCCCCGCCGCCGCTGACGATCATGCCCCTTTCACTTGGGGAAAACGTTTGGCTTATGACCACAGTTGGAGATGGTCAGCGGCTTTTTGCGAGGAGACGCACATATGGATCTTAAGAAAATTTCGGATGGCCTGACCGTTTCCGGCCAAATTCAACTCGATGATCTGACCAAACTGGCGCGCCGCGGGTTTCGTTCCGTGGTGTGCAACCGCCCCGATGGCGAGGCCGCCGATCAACCGAGCCACGGCGAGATCGAAAAGGCCGCCAAAGACGCAGGGCTCGAATTCCGCTATCTGCCCGTCACCCCCGGTATTGTGACCGAAGAGACCGCCGCCGAGTTCCGTGCTGCACTCACTGAATTGCCCGGTCCGGTGTTCGGCTATTGCCGCACAGGCACGCGCACCGCGACGCTGTGGTCGCTGGCGATGGCCAATGAAAAATCCGTCGTCGATATTCTCGCCGCGACCAAGGCGGCGGGCTACGACATGACGGGTGTGGCACGCCGCATCGCCAATGGTGGCGTGACGCCCACCGATAGCGTCGAGGACGCACGATATGACGTTGTGATCATTGGGGCGGGGGCCGCAGGGGTCGCCGTGGCCTCGTCTCTCAGATCGCGCAAACCCAACCTTGAGATCGCAATCATCGACCCCGCCGACATCCATTACTATCAACCCGGTTGGACGATGGTCGGCGCGGGTGTGTTTGATGCGCAAACCACAGCCAAAACCATGGGGTCTCTCATCCCGCGCGGGGTGCATTGGATCAAATCGGCGGTCGCCGCGTTCGAGCCCGAGAATGATGCGATCATTCTGGATGGCTGCCGCGTGGTGAAATACAACCGCCTCATCGTCTGTCCGGGTCTCAAACTGGATTGGGGCAAGATCAAAGGCCTCGAAGAGACGCTTGGCAAGAATGGCGTGACGTCGAATTACCGTTACGATTTGGCCCCTTACACGTGGAAGCTCGTGCAAAAGCAAACCGGTGGCCGCGCAATTTTCACCCAACCGCCGATGCCGATCAAATGTGCCGGTGCGCCGCAAAAGGCCATGTACCTGTCGGCGTCCGAATGGGAAAAACAGGGCAAGCTTGCCAAGATGGACATCCAGTTCATGAACGCCGGTGGTGTGTTGTTCGGGGTGAAAGATTACGTGCCTGCCCTTGAGGAATACGTCAAACGCTATGACGCCAAGCTCAATTTCTTTCACAACCTCATTGCCGTGGATGGACCCAACAAAACCGCCACGTTCGAGGTCAATAAACCTGATGCCGCGCCCGAAACCGTAACGGTCGAGTTCGACATGCTGCACGTCTGTCCGCCGCAAACCGCCCCCGATTTTATCCGCGTCTCGCCCCTGGTTGATGCCGGTGGTTGGGTCGATGTGGATCAGGTCACGCTGCGCCACAAAACCTTTGAAAACATCTGGTCGCTTGGGGATGTGATGAACGCGCCAAACGCCAAAACCGCCGCCGCCGCACGGATGCAGGCGCCCGTTGTGGCCGCCAATATCGCCGCCGACATCGACGGAAAAGGCCCGCAAGCCGCCTATAACGGCTACGGATCCTGTCCCCTCACCGTCGAAAAGGGCAAGATCGTTCTGGCCGAATTCGGCTATGGCGGAGTGTTGTTGCCGTCCTTCCCCAAATGGGCACTGGATGGCACCAAGGCGACACGGCGGGCGTGGATTTTGAAAGAGCAAATCCTGCCACCTGTCTATTGGAAAGCCATGCTGCGCGGTAAGGAATGGCTGATCAAGCCGGAAAAAGTCACCGCGAAATAACCGGTTCCTCCCATCCCTTTAACAGGCCGCCTTTCGGGGGCCTGTTGTCCGCCCCCCTTAGAAAAGGTCAGCCCGCCCGTGTCGTTTGATCCACGCAAAATGCGCCGTTATCTCCCCATTCTGGATTGGGGATCGAAATACAATATGGACACCTTTACCAATGACGGCATCGCCGCATTGATTGTGACCATCATGTTGATCCCGCAATCGCTTGCCTATGCGCTGCTCGCGGGGCTGCCCGCCGAGATGGGGCTTTACGCGTCTATCCTGCCGCTCGTGGCCTACGCCATTTTCGGCACATCGCGGGCCTTGGCCGTGGGGCCTGTGGCCGTTGTGTCGCTGATGACCGCCTCGGTTGTGGGCAATATGGCATTGCAAGGCACGGCGGAATATGCCGCCGCCGCGATCACTCTGGCCTTTTTGTCTGGTTTAATTCTGCTTGCTATGGGTCTGTTCCGGCTTGGTTTTTTCGCCAACTTCCTGAGCCATCCGGTGATTGCGGGCTTTATCACCGCCTCGGGCATCCTGATCGCCGCCTCGCAGGTCAAACACCTGTTGGGCATTTCGGCGGGCGGGCATACCTTGCCCGAGCGGATCGGCGGTATCATCGAGAATATCGGTGACGTGAATGTCATAACGCTCGTCATCGGTGTTGCGGCCACGGCGTTTTTGTTCTGGGTGCGCAAGGGGTTAAAGCCGTTCCTCATCGCCAAGGGCTTCACGCCGCGCATGGCCGATATCGCCGCCAAAGCGGGGCCTGTGGCCGCCGTTGTGGTGACGACACTTGCCTCCGCGCTGTTCCAGTTGCAAAACCACGGCGTGAAAATCGTGGGCGATGTGCCGCGCGGATTGCCGCCGTTGACGCTGCCCGCCTTCTCGGGCGAGGTGTGGGCGCAATTGTTTGGCGCGGCGATCCTCATCTCCATTATCGGCTTTGTCGAGTCCGTCTCCGTGGCGCAAACGCTTGCCGCCAAAAAACGCCAACGCATCGTGCCCGATCAGGAGCTGATTGGCCTTGGTGCATCCAACGTGGCCGCCGCCATTTCGGGCGGCTATCCCGTCACGGGCGGTTTCGCCCGCTCGGTGGTCAATTTCGATGCAGGGGCAGAGACGCCGGCCGCGGGGGCGTTTACCGCCATTGGCATCGCCTTTGCCGCACTCTTTTTGACGCCACTGTTATATTTCCTCCCCGTTGCCACGCTGGCCGCGACCATCATTGTGGCCGTGTTGTCGCTTGTTGATTTCTCGATTTTGAAAACAACATGGGGCTATTCAAAGGGGGATTTTGCCGCCGTGCTCGCCACGATTTTGCTCACCTTGGGCTTTGGTGTCGAAACGGGCGTGTCCGCAGGGGTCATGCTCTCGGTCGGTCTGCATCTGTACAAAACCTCGCGGCCGCATGTGGCCGAGGTGGGTCTGGTGCCGGGCACAGAGCATTTCCGCAATATCAAGCGCCACGAAGTGCTGACCACGCCCGAACTGGTGACGATCCGTGTGGACGAGAGCCTGTATTTCGCCAATGCGCGGTTTCTGGAGGACTATATCCTTGATCGCATCGCGGAGGATTGCGACGTCAAACACGTGGTGTTGATGTGTCCTGCGGTCAACGAGATTGACAGCTCCGCTTTGGAAAGCCTTGAGGAAATCAACAAGCGCTTGCAGGACGGCGGGATCAAGTTGCACCTGTCGGAGGTCAAGGGGCCGGTGATGGACCGGTTGCAAAAATCGCATCTGCTGCATGATCTGACGGGGCAGGTGTTCCTGAGCCAATACGCCGCGATGAAGGCCTTGGGCGATGTGACCAAACCCGCGACGCCGGCAACGGCCACCGCCTGAACGTCCGATGATATGAAACGCCCTTCCGGTGTGGCGGGCGTTTCATGTCGCTAGTACATCCACCGCACAAGGCCGAGTGTGAGCGCGGGAAACGCCACCAGAAGGGCCACACGCACCAGATCGGTGACAACAAAGGGCAGGGTGCCTTTGAACGTCTCGGAGATGGGAATGTCTTTGGCCATCGCGTTGATAATAAACAGGTTCATCCCGACAGGCGGGGTGATCAACCCGACCTCCACCACGATCAGGACCAGAATGCCGAACCACAATCCGAACTCGGACGGCGCCACACCGAAATCGAGGGCCGCCATGATCGGAAAGATGATCGGCACGGTGAGAAAGATCATCGACAGGCTGTCCATGATGCACCCGAAGGCCAGATAGAGCAGCAACACGGTGGCAAGGATCAGCCAGGGGGAGACCTCCAATGCGCCCGCCCATGCCGCCGCTGATTGCGGCACGCCAGAGAGCGCCAGAAAGTTGTTGAACACCTTTGCGCCGATCAGGATCAGGAAAATCATCCCCGTGGATCCTGCGGTTTCCAGTGTCGCCTCGACGGTTTTTCCCCATGTCAGCCCGCCCGAGGTGAGCGCCAGAATGCCCGTGCCGGCCGCGCCCACGGCGGCGGCTTCGGTCGGGGTGAAAACCCCGAGGTAAATTCCGCCGACGACCATGGTAAAGATTGCCAACACAGGTGCCACATCCCAAAACGCCCGAAGCCGTTCGCCCAACGAGGCTTTGTCACGCACGCCGCTGCTGTGCGGGCGCACGCGGACATAGATCGCGATGCAGATGACATAACCGAGGGCCGCCAAAAGACCGGGGACAAAGGCCGCGACAAACAGTTTGGCGATGTTTTCCTCGGCGAGCATCGCATAGATGACCAAAATCACCGACGGCGGTATCAGGATGCCAAGCGTGCCGCCCGCCGCCAATGCGCCCGTGGCCAAGCGCCCCGTGTAGCCGTATTTGCGCAATTCCGGCAGGGCCACTTTGCCCATGGTTGCCGCTGTGGCCAAGGACGATCCGCAGATGGCACCAAAGCCCGCACAGGCGCCAATGGCGGCCATCGCCACGCCGCCTTTGCGGTGGCCGAGCCATGTTTCCGAGGCCTTGAACAGCGCCGCCGACATGCCGCCCAAGGTCGCGAAATGCCCCATGAGCAAGAACAGCGGGATGATGGAAAACGAATAGGACGAAAACTCGCCATAGACGAGGTGTTTGAGTTGGCTCATCACCATGATCGTGTTGCCGTTGAGCACATAGGCGCCGCCAAATCCGACCGCGAACATGGCGACCCCGATCGGCACGCGCAAAAAGATCAGGATCAGAAGGACGGGAAAGGACCAGAGGCCAATTTCGAACCGGCTCATGTCAGGCCTCCTTGCCGATGAGGGCGCGGGTGGCGCGCAACACGCAAAAAAGCGCCACGATCACGCCGGCGGTGCAGGCAAGCATCGCGGCACGGTAGCCCCAAACCACCGGAATTTGCAGGATAAAACTGGTCTCGCCATAGGCGCCTTTTTCAAGCATTCCCAGATAGAGCCGCCATGCGACCAACCCCGTGAACACCGCCATGAACAGATCGCCAACCAGATCGAGCACACGGTTGATGCGATTTCCAAAGACGCGCTGCAACATATCGACCCGTGCATGGGCGCGGGCGAATTGCGCATAGGGCAGGGCGCAAAACACCGCAAACCCGATACCGAACTCGACCAGTTCGATATCTCCGGGAATGGCCTGTAGCCCGACGACATCAAGCGCCCGCCCGATGACGGAGACGCAGGTCAAAAGGATCACCGTGAAGAGGGCAACGCCACCCGCCACGGCCACGGCCCGTGCCAATCCGCCTACCGATTTTTCAACCACCCAATACATGCCGCTCCCCTTTGTTGCTCCCCTTTACGCCAATGGTATGGCCGCGCTCAATGAAAAAGACCGCACGGCGGCGGCCATGCGGTCCTGATCGGTGTTGCAGGTGGCAAACGCGGTTACAACGAGACCCACGCCCCGTCTTTGGCCGAGCTGTCGATGCACGCCTTGATAAAGCGCATACCTGTGAGCCCGTCCTCGATGCCGGGTGTCAGACCCGCGCCCGCATCACCCGTGCGGATCATGTCGGCGGCGTCCTTGTAGATCGAGGCAAAGCCTTCGAGGTAGCCCTCGGGGTGACCCGGCGGGATGCGCAACGCCTGGGCGGAGCCGATCTTTTGCGCTCCACCACGGGTGAGGATTTGTTTCGGCTCGCCAAACGGGGTGAAGGTCATCACGTTGGGGTTTTCCTGACACCACTCGATGCCGCCCTTGTCGCCGTAAACCCGCAACGATAGCCCGTTTTCATTGCCGACGGCCACCTGAGACGCCCAAAGCGTCCCCTTGGCGCCGCCTTTGAAACGGAACCGGCATTCAACGTTATCATCGACTTCGCGCCCCGCCACAAAGGCCGTGAGATCGGCCGACATCGTGTCGACCTCAAGCCCTGTGACAAAACTCGCGAGGTTAAAGGCATGTGTGCCGATATCGCCCACGCAGCCGCCCGCGCCCGAGCGTTTGGGATCGGTGCGCCATGCGGCCTGTTTGTTGTCGGGATCGGCGGGTTCGGTCAGCCAGTCCTGCAGATATTCCACCGCGACAAACCGCAACGTGCCAAGGGCGCCACTTTGCACCATCTCGCGGGCCTGACGCATGAGCGGATAGCCGGTGTAGTTGTGCGTCAGGATAAACTGCTTGCCCGATTTGGCCACGGCGGCGGCGATTTTCTCGGCGTCTTCAAGGGAATGCGCCAAGGGTTTGTCGCAGATTACGTTGATCCCCGCCTCCAGAAACGCAACGGCAGGACCGGCGTGCATGTGGTTGGGCGTGACGATGGCCACGGCGTCGATCCCGTCCGCGCGGGCGGCCTCGGCGGTGGCCATTTCGGCGTAGGAGCCGTAGGAGCGATCCGCCTCGATCCCGAGATCGGCCGCAGAAAGTGCCGCACGTTCGGGGTCCGAGGACAGTGCGCCTGCGACCAGATCCCATTCGCCGTCGATGCGGCTTGCGATGCGGTGAACGCCGCCGATGAACGCACCACGCCCACCGCCGACCATGCCGAGTTTGAGTTTCTTGTGCATGTGTAAAGCTCCCTTATAGACCGAGCATACGGTTGATTTGTTCCTTGTCCGCCGCGCCACCCGCGAAATCGTCAAAGGTTTTGTCGGTCAGCTCGATGATGTGGCTTGCGATGAACGGCGCGCCCTCTGCGGCCCCTTGCTCGGGTGATTTCAGGCAGCATTCCCATTCCAGAACCGCCCATGAATCGTAGCCGTATTGCGCCAGTTTGGAGAAAATGCCGGAGAAATCGACCTGACCATCGCCAAGGCTGCGAAAGCGCCCCGCGCGGTTGGTCCAGCTTTGATAACCCGAGTAAACGCCTTGGCGCCCGTCGGGGTTAAATTCGGCGTCCTTGACGTGATAGGCGCAGATGCGGTCGTGGTATATGTCGATAAACTGAAGATAATCAAGCTGTTGCAGCAAGAAGTGAGACGGGTCGTAGTTGATCTGTGCCCGCTCGTGGCCGCCCAGAGCATCCACAAACATCTCGAATGTCGCGCCGTCGAACACGTCTTCGCCCGGGTGGATTTCGTAGCCAACGTTGACGCCGTGCGTGTCGTAGACATCAAGGATCGGTTTCCAACGCCGCGCCAGTTCGGCAAAGGCTTCCTCGACCAGACCTGCGGGGCGCTGTGGCCACGGGTAGAGGTACGGGAAGGCGAGCGAGCCGGTGAAGGACACGGAGTTATCAAGGCCAAGTTTGCGCGAAATCGCCGCCACTTTTGTCACCTGATCGACGGCCCACGCTTGGCGGGCTTTGGGGTTGCCGTGCAGGTGAGCGGGGGCAAAGGCGTCGAAGGCTTCGTCATAGACGGGGTTCACCGCGACCAACTGGCCCTGCAAGTGGGTGGACAATTCGGTGATCTCGACACCCGCATCGGCGCAGATGCCCTTGATCTCGTCGCAATATGTGTCGCTCTCATAGGCCTTGTCCACATCGAACAGGCGGCCATCAAAGGTCGGGATTTGCACGCCCTTATACCCGAGGCCTGCGGCCCATTTGGTGATGTTTTCCAGTGAGTTGAACGGGGCCTCGTCGCCTGCGAACTGTGCGAGGAAAAGGGCGGGGCCTTTCATAGTAGATGCCATAGGTCACTCCAGTGCTTGGTTTAGGTGTTTTAAAACTATAGGTTATGTCGCGTTTTCGGGTGTTTGTTTTGCGCGCAGGGGGTCCGCAAAGGTCGGAATGGCCAACTCCTGAACCGGTGGGCGGCTCGGGTGGTCGATGGCCTGTAGGGCGGCACGCGCAAGCGACGCCCCCGTCGCGCCCACATCCTCGGAAACCACAAGGATTTTCGGGCGAAACAGGTTGAGAAACGAGGTGGCCTCTTTGGAAAAGGCGTCGAAATCCTCCCCCAACACCCGGCCGACCGCCTCGGCGCCGCCGATTGCGGCCACGGTGGCGTTGGTCGATCCGCAAAGGATCGCGTCGACTTCGGGGTGGGCCTTGAGCGCGGCACGCACCGACGTTTCCACATCTTTGATGCAGCTGTCCGTGGTGACATCTTGCAACACAAGGCGGGTCATACCCGTGCGCGCACAGGTCTCTTTGGTGCCATCCAGAATGTCCTTGCCATAAAAATGGTAGGCGGGCGGGGCAACGACAAGCACGCATTTGCGACCTCGACGGGCCAGAGCCTCGATGCCCAACTCGCCAAAGCGACGGTTGTCGAAATCGCAATAGGGATGGGTGTCGGACCAATTGGTGCGCCCGTGGGTGACAAAGGGAAATCCCTTTTGCATGAGGTAGGCCACACGCGGATCGTCGGGCTCGGTCTGGTTGAGGATGATCGCATCCGCCGATCCGGTTTCAACCACATAGCGCACGGGGCGCATGGGGTCTTCGTCGGGGAAAAACGGGGTGACGACGAGGTGATAGGGCGTGTGGCGCAACCCGCCCGCAATCGAGGACAACAGACGCGCGGTGTGGTTCATGATGTCATGTTCGG
This sequence comes from Celeribacter sp., assembly GCF_048259695.1. Lineage (GTDB taxonomy): Bacteria > Pseudomonadota > Alphaproteobacteria > Rhodobacterales > Rhodobacteraceae > Celeribacter. Next base: position 133,800 of record NZ_JBLXHL010000003.1, read on the forward strand.
TCGAGACGATCAGCGAGATGACATTGGTTTTACCTGTGCGCAGACGCACACCGGCGCGGTTGGGCAGATAGCCGATGCGGTCGGCACATTCGCGCACCCGTTTTTTGGTGTCGGCGGAAATGTCGGGCGCATCATTGAGCGCACGGCTGACCGTGGCCACGGCAAGTCCCGTGATGCGCGAAATTGTTTTCAGTGTCGGGCGCTCACCCGGCATAAGATCGTCGCCGTGATCTGGCGTATCGGTCATTTGCGTCCTCCCTGATTCGAGCGATTCGGATCGTTTTTGATCTCTTTTGCCCCAAAGTGATTCCCACAAATCACCCTGTAAGTCCCTATATTTCGCCCCCTCAAGTTACCGCTAACAGTAATAATATGTGGTCCGGGGACGTTTTTTGATAATTTTTCTTGTTTCGCCGGAATTGGCTGACATACTTCGACTATAGGTTCGCATTGATCACATATCTAGCGTGTTTGCGAAAACTATAACGTTTCAGTTGGATCTGTAACGTTTACGTAATCTAGGGAGGACTACCTACATGAAACTTGTCAAAGCGCTTTTGAGTGCCACGGCGATCACCGCTGCTGCATCTGCTGCCTATGCGACCGACCTTGAGGTCACGCACTGGTGGACATCGGGTGGCGAAGCTGCTGCCGTTGCTGAATTCGCAAAAGCATTCAACGAGAAAACAGATCACAACTGGGTCGATGGCGCCATCGCGGGCGGCGGCTCTACCGCGCGTCCGATCATGATTTCGCGCATCCTCGGCGGTGATCCGATGGGCGCCACACAGTTCAACCACGGTCGTCAGGCACAGGAACTGATCGAAGCGGGCCTTATGCTCGATCTCACGGATGTGGCCGAAGCCGAAGGGTGGAAAGATGTCATTCATCCCGCGTCCTTGCTCGATAGCTGTACGCTTGACGGTCGCATTTACTGTGTGCCTGTGAACATTCACTCGTGGCAGTGGCTCTGGCTCAACAATGCCGCCTTTACCGACAACGGCATGGCTGTTCCGGCCAACTGGGACGAATATGTCGCCGCAATGCCCGCGCTCGAAGAGGCCGGTATCGTTCCGCTCGCATTGGGTGGTCAGGCATGGCAGTCCTCCGGTGCGTTCGGCGTGTTGGCCATCGCGTTGGCCGGCCCCGAGGCATGGCTTGCTGTGAACAAAGACAAGGATGCGGACGTCGCCGGTGGCGAAGCCTACGCAAAAGTGTTCGCGGCGGCTGCCGCTGCGCGTGAATATTCCAAAAACACCAACGTTCAGGACTGGAACCTTGCAACGGCCATGGTGATCGAAGGCAAGGCCGGCGGTCAGATCATGGGTGACTGGGCGCAGGGCGAGTTTGCTGTGGCCAAAAAGGTTGCCGGCGAGGACTACACCTGTCTTCCGGGTCTGGGTGTGAACGAGCTGATCGACACCGCCGGTGATGCGTTCTATTTCCCCAAGAACGACGATGCCGAAATCGAGGCCGCGCAAAAAGAACTGGCAGCTTTGATGCTGTCCAAAGAAGTTCAGGTTGCGTTCAACCTCAACAAAGGCTCGCTTCCCGTGCGTGGTGACGTGGATCTCTCCGCCGCCAACGATTGCATGAAAAAAGGTCTGAAAATTCTCGCAGACGGCAAAACCATGCCCTCCGGCGACATGCTTCTTTCGCCTGACACCTCCGGTCAGATCGAAGACCTGATGACACAGTTCTGGTCATCCGACATGTCCGCCGAAGATGCTCAGGCGACCTACGCTTCGATCATCGCGAAAGCTGACTAAGGTGTAGCAATTGAACCCGACCGGAATAGCCTCCGGTCGGGTTTGGTTTTTTATGCCCGTGAAGACGCTGAAAACGGCGCGCGCGGCATGAGGGGGAGAACTCAAAATGGCTGTAACCGACACCGGACAGATCAGGGCAGGGCGCAATTATGCCAAGCGCCCAAACCGTCTGTTCAAGAATATCAACGCCAAGATCGCGGCCTTGCCGATGATCCTCACCGCGTCCGTGATTTTTATCGGATGTTCGATCTGGACCATCGTCCACTCGTTCACCAACTCCAAACTTTTGCCAAAACTCGATTTTGTCGGGTTCGACCAGTACGAGCGCCTCTGGGGCTCTGCGCGTTGGCTCGTCTCCGTGCAAAACCTCGTGATTTTCGGTGTGTGCAGCCTGATTGCAACCTTCTTCATCGCCTTTATCCTCGCGGCGCTCCTTGACCGTAAAATCCGGTTCGAAGACGGGTTTCGCACCATTTTTCTCTACCCTTTTGCGCTGTCGTTCATCGTGACGGGCCTTGTCTGGCAGTGGATTTTGAACCCCGAGTTCGGGTTGCAATCTATCGTGCGCGGTCTGGGGTGGGAGAGCTTCAATTTTGACCCGCTCTACAACCCCGACATCGTGATTTTCGGCGTGCTCATCGCCGCACTGTGGCAGGGCACGGGCCTGATCATGTGCATCATGCTCGCCGGTTTGCGCGGCATTGACGAAGACATCTGGAAGGCTGCGAAAGTCGACGGGATTTCCACGATCAAAACCTATTTGCTCATTATTATTCCGATGATGAAACCGGTGTTTGTCACCTCGTTGGTGCTCGTCTCCGCAGGCATCATCAAGGTCTATGACCTCGTGGTCGCCCAGACCTCCGGCGGGCCCGGGATTTCGTCCGAAGTGCCTGCAAAATACGTCTACGACACGCTGTTCCTGCGTCAGAACCTCGCACAGGGCTTTGCCGCCTCGACCATGATGTTGGCGATGGTTGTCGTGATCCTCATTCCTTATGTCTACCTACAATACGGGGGCAAGAAAGATGGCTGATATGTCCAATAATGCCCCCAACCGCATGGTGGATGGCCCCTCTGGCCCCAAACCCAAACGCGCCTTGACCCTGTCCAACCTCATGGTCTACGGCACGCTGATCGTGTTCTCGATCTACTACCTCTTGCCGCTTTATGTGATGTTGATGACCTCGCTCAAGGACATGGCCGAAGTGCGCGTGGGCAATATCTTTTCCCCGCCCGAAAACATCACCTTCCAACCCTGGATCAAGGCATGGTCAGAGGCCTGTACAGGGATCAACTGTGACGGTTTGAGCCGTGGCTTTGGCAACTCCGTGCGCATCCTGATCCCGTCGCTGATCATCTCGATCGCCGTGGCATCCGTGTCGGGTTACGCACTGTCGTTCTGGCGGTTTAAAGGCTCCGAGGTGTTTTTCAACGTCCTCATCATCGGTGCGTTTATCCCCTATCAGATCATGCTGTATCCGATTGTGATCATCCTGCGCGAAATGGGGATCTACGGCACGCTCGGTGGCCTCGTTATGGTTCACACGATCTTTGGTATGCCTATCAATACCTTGTTATTCCGCAACTATTTCGCCTCCGTTCCGATGGAACTGTTCAAGGCGGCGCGGGTTGACGGGGCGGGATTCTGGCAGATTTTCTTCCAGATCATGTTGCCGATGTCGCTGCCGATCTTTGTGGTGTCGATGATCATTCAGGTCACGGGCATCTGGAACGATTTCCTGTTCGGCGTGGTCTATACCAAGCCCGCAATCTACCCGATGACCGTGCAACTCAACAACATCGTGAACTCGGTGCAGGGGGTGAAAGAGTACAACGTCAACATGGCGGCCACTCTTCTCACGGGCCTCGTGCCGCTCATCATCTACTTTGTTTCCGGCAAACTGTTCGTTCGCGGCATCGCCGCCGGCGCCGTGAAAGGCTAAGCTCATGACACTTGAAATCGACAACGACAACGTCTCCGTTTCCATCAAGAACCTCGATCTGAGCTTTGGCTCGGTGAAGGTTCTCAAAAACCTCGACCTCGACATTGCCAAAGGCGAGTTTCTGGTTCTGCTTGGCTCCTCGGGCTGTGGGAAATCCACGCTGTTGAACTGTATAGCGGGTCTGCTCGAAGTGTCGGGCGGCCAGATCCACATCGGTGGCGAGAACGTCACATGGGCCGAACCGTCCGAGCGCGGGATCGGTATGGTGTTCCAATCCTACGCGCTCTATCCGCAGATGACGGTGCGCGGGAACCTCTCCTTTGGTCTCAAGAACGCAAAAATGCCCAAGGACGAGATCGAAAAGCGCGTCGCACGGGCCGCTGAAATCCTTCAGATGGAAGCGCTCCTTGACCGTAAACCCGGCGCCTTGTCGGGCGGTCAGCGCCAACGTGTGGCCATTGGCCGTGCGCTCGTGCGCGATGTGGATGTGTTCTTGTTCGATGAACCTTTGTCGAATCTGGATGCCAAATTGCGCACCGAGTTGCGGGTGGAGTTGAAACAACTGCACCAACGGCTCGAAAACACGATGATCTACGTGACCCACGATCAGATCGAGGCCATGACACTGGCCGACCGCATCGCCATTATGAAAGACGGTTTGATCCAACAGCTCGATACCCCCCACGGGATCTACGACAAGCCCGTGAACAAGTATGTGGCTGATTTCATTGGCTCTCCCGCGATGAACTTCTTTGAGGGCAATGTGGACAGCGGCCTGTTTACCGCAGGCGATCTCAAGATTGACCTCAAAGGCTACGAGTTCACCCCTGCGGGCAAAACCGGTGGTCCGGCGTGGTTCGGCATTCGTCCCGAGCACGTCTACATCGACAAAGAGCTGCCCGTGATGATCGATGTGAAAGCGGAGATTGTCGAGCCGATGGGCGCAGATACGCTTGTCTGGACCCATGTGGCGGGGGAGCCGTTCCGTATCCGTCTCGACGGTCAGGCCAAGGTGAGAACCGGCGATATGCTTCGGGTCGGGTTTGACCCCGCGCGGGCCTCGATGTTCGACAAAGCGACCGAAGAGCGCCTGTAAGGGGCGCCTGCAGACCACGGACCGGAGCACGGCGCGACGCTCGTACTCCGGTCCATCCACAAACACACGGGCGAGACGCGCAAGGCATCTGACATATGCGCCGCGCCACCACATTTAACCCGAGGTCCCGTCACCCACGTCAAAGGGGGGCGAGACGTCACGACGACTTACCGCGTGATTGATCCTGCTGCGTGCAGATCAAGCTCAAGGTACGTGTGCCGAGTTTTGACGATTTCGGATCCCGAAGTCACTCGACATGCGAGCTGCGCTCTACAAGGGATCAAACAATGGCTATGTCATTGACACTTAAAGATAACTGGACCTTCTCCGACGACACTGGCGCATATAGCGTCCCCGTCACATTGCCTTTTGACAGCGTGTCTGCGTTGCGCACGGCGGGCAAAATCGACGATCCCTATTGGGGTCGCAACGAATATGATTTGCGATGGATTTCCGAACGCACCTGGGTGGCCAAGCGCAGCTTTGACCTGACCGAGACCAATGTGGAATTGGTGGCCGAGGGTCTGGACGGTGTGGTCGACGTGCGCGTCAATGGCACAACCGTTCTCAATGCCGACAACAGCTTTCGCACCTTTCGCGTCGATCTGGCCGGGGTGGCCAAAACCGGCGCCAACGAGATCGAATTGCGGTTCCGCTCTGTGGTGGACGAGGGCAAGGCCCGCCACGATGCACAGGATTTTGTAATCCCCTATGTCAAGTGGAACAACCCGATTGCCCACGGCAACATGCTGCGCAAGCCGCAGTGTGATTTCGGGTGGGACTGGAACATTGCGCTTGCCCCCTTTGGTGTTACGGGGTCGGTGGATATCGTGACCAAGGCCAAAGCCCGTCTGGATTATCTGCACATCGCGCAAGAGCACCACGACATTGAGAGCGACAGTGTGACGGTGATCGTGACCGCCCATGTGGCGGGCGATGCCGAGGGCGATACCGTGGAGATGTCCTTTGGCGGGCGCACCCGCACGGCTCAGGTCAAGGGCCGCGTGGCGCAGGCGAAATTCTTTATCGAGGCGCCCGAGTTCTGGTGGCCTGCGGGTCAGGGGATGCAGCCGCTATACGACCTTGAGGTCCGTATGAACGCGGATGTTCTGGAACGCCGCATCGGGTTGCGCCACATCGCGTTGGTTGTTCAGGATGATGACGTTGGCACCTCGTTCAAGTTCAAGGTGAACGGGCGCGAAGTTTTTGCCAAGGGCGCCAACTGGATCCCCGCCGATGCCTTGTCGGGCCGGATCGACCGCGCGGAGGTCCGTGATCTGCTGCAATCCGCCGTGGACGCCAATATGAACATGATCCGCATTTGGGGCGGTGGCCGCTATGAGCCGACGTGGTTCTATGACATGTGCGACGAGATGGGTCTGATGGTCTGGCAGGACTTCATGTTTGCGTGCAACCTCTATCCCGCCGACGCGGCATTTTTGGCCAATGTCGAGGCGGAGGTGCGCGAAAACGTGCGCCGGATGCATCATCACGCCTCACTGGCGCTGTGGTGTGGCGACAACGAATTGCTCGGGGCGCTCAACTGGTTTGACGAAAGCAAGGCCAACCGCGACCGCTATCTGGTCATGTATGACCGCCTCAACCGCACCTTGGAAAAGACCCTCAAAGAGGAAGATCCGCACGCAATCTGGTGGCCGTCGTCCCCATCTCCGGGCTATTTCAACTATGGCGATGCCTGGCATGACGACACCTCGGGTGACATGCATTTCTGGTCGGTTTGGCATGAAAACAGGGATTTCGAACACTACCGCGATGTCAAACCGCGCTTTTGTTCCGAGTTCGGGTTCCAATCCTACCCGTCCAACAACATCATCGAGATGTTCACAAACCCTGAGGACCGCAATATCGCGGCGCCCGTATTCGAGAGCCATCAAAAGAACGACGGCGGCAATGAACGGATCGCGGCGACGATGTTCCGCTATTTCCGCTTCCCCGTCGATTTTGCGAACTTTGTCTATCTGTCACAGGTGCAACAGGGGCTCGCGATCAAGACGGCCGTGACCTATTGGCGCTCGCTTAAACCGCATTGCATGGGCACGCTTGTGTGGCAACTCAACGACACATGGCCCGTGTGCTCATGGTCGTCGCTCGATTATGGCGGCGGGTGGAAATTGCTGCACCATATGACGCAGAAATTCTACGCCCCTGTGACGGTTGTGGTGAACCCCGGGAATGGCAAAGACCACTTTAAGGTGGTCAACGACACGGGCGAAACTGTTGATGTCACTGTGCAAATTGCGGCTGTGAATATGCACGGCGTGGCGCGTCCGCTGGCCGATGCAACGCTGTCGGCATGGGCGTCAAAGGCGCTTGATCTGGTGTCACTGGATCATGGCACGCTCAACGATGACGAGATTTACGTGTTCACATGGCAGGCGGGCGAGGGCGATGAGGCCACCACGGGCGGCGATTTCTATGCGCCCAAAGCGTGGAAAACCTATGACCTGATCAACCCCGAAATCACCCACGACATTGCCGAGGTCGATGGTGTCTACGAGATCACGCTGACTGCACAGGCGCTTGGCCTGTTTGTCTCGCTCGAATCCACCACGCAAGGGCGGTTCTCCAACAATGCCATTACCATGCTGCCCGACCAAACGGTGACAATCACCTTCACGCCTAAAGTCGCAGGCGAGACACCTGATTTCACCATACGCGATCTCTATTCCGCCACCTATGGAGCCGACACATGAAGCGTTCAATCGTCAACGAGATCATCGCGGAGAGCGACAAATTCATGCGCTCTTTCGGGTTTGTGATGCCGCCCTTTGCCTACCTCAACCCGACGGGCCTGAAATCCTATGTCACCGATGGTGGCGCCATGGTGCGCGACCATATGCTCGGGTGGGATATCACCGATTATGGTCAGGGCAACTACGAGGATCTGGGGCTGTTCCTGTTCACCGTGCGCAACGGATCAGACGCCAATGTGACACGCGGCATGGGGATGCTTTATGCCGAAAAGATGTTGATTTCCAACGAAAACCAGATCAGCCCGATGCACCACCACATCAAAAAGACCGAGGACATCATCAACCGTGGCGGGGCGACATTGGTGATTGAATTGTTCACCCGTGCGCCCGATGGGTCATGCGACCCGAACGCTCCCGTCGAGGTGATGACGGACGGGCGGATGCGCACCCTCAAGGCGGGGGAGTGCCTGCGTCTCGAACCGGGGGAAAGCGTGACGCTCGAGCCGTGGCATTGGCACGCCTTTTGGGGCGAGGGCGGCCGCGTTCTGATCGGCGAGGTGAGCAACGTCAACGACGATCGCACCGACAATATTTTCCGTGAGCCCATCGGGCGGTTCGGAACAATCGAAGAAGATACGGACCCCGTGCATCTGCTCGTGTCCGATTATGACAAATGGCTCGCGTAAATCGCGAAGAGGAGACAAACCATGACTGATTTTTCATACCAACTTTTTTCGTCGCGCAACTGGGGCAATGACGAGACGCTCGATATGATCGGCGCGCTTGGCTATGCGCAATGCGAGGGCTACGGCGCGTTTTACAACGAGCTGGATCAACTCGACGCGCTCAAAGCGCGGTTGGCCAAAAACGGCCTGCACATGAAATCGGGCCATTTTGCGCTCGATATGGTTGAAAACGACCCCGCGCGTGTGCTGCAAATCTGTGACGAGTTGAACATCGAACATGTCTATGTGCCCTATCTTACGCCGGAGGAACGCCCCACGGATGCGAACGGATGGCGGGCCTTTGGCGTGCGTTTGGCCAAGGTCGGTGAACCGATCAAGGCGGCGGGCCTGACCTTTGGTTGGCACAACCACGATTTCGAATTTGTGGCCCTGCCCACGGGTGAATTGCCGGAGGATCTGATCCTTGAGGGGGGCGATCACATCAACTTGGAACTCGACATTGCATGGGTTGTGCGCGGTGGCGCGGACCCCGTTGCGACGATCAAAAAATACGGCAAACGCATCACCGCCGTGCACGTCAAGGACCTCGCGCCCGAGGGCGAAAAAGAAGACGAGGGCGGGTGGGCCGATGTCGGCACAGGCACAATGGACTGGCCCGCGATCTGGGCCGCGATCCAGAACTTCACAAGTGCGGAGATTTTCGTGATGGAGCATGACAACCCCTCCGACCACAGCCGCTTCGCACAGACCGCAATCACCAACGCAGCTGCCTTTTAAGCGCGGCGTCAGGGAGGACACCACATGAGAAAACTCGGCGTCGGCATCATCGGATGCGGCAATATTTCCAAGGCATATCTGGATCTTGCACCAAACTTCAAAGCCATCGAAGTGCGGGCTGTGGCCGATATCAACATGGAGGCCGCACAGGGGCGCGCCTCTGAATATGAGGGCGTGCGGGCCGAAACGGTCGATGCCCTTCTGGCGGCGGATGATCTGGACCTGATCATCAACCTGACCATTCCTGCGGCCCACTTCGAGGTCACCAAACGGATTCTGGAGGCCGGCAAACATGCCTATTCCGAAAAGCCGTATGTGTTGACGTTGGAAGAGGGCGAAGAGCTGCGCGCGATCTGTGAAAAGACGGGCCTGCGGGTCGGCTCTGCGCCTGATACGTTCATGGGTGGCGCCCACCAGATGGTGCGTGACCTGATCGACAGCGGCAAGGTCGGCACGATCACCTCCGGCACCTGTCACTTTATGGGCGCGGGCATGGAAATGTGGCACCCGAACCCGGACTTCTTTTTCCAACCCGGCGGGGGTCCCGTGCTCGATATGGGGCCGTATTACGTCACCAACCTCGTACAGCTTTTGGGGCCGGTGACCCGCGTTGCCGCCCTGTCGAACAAGGGCCGCGCACAGCGCACCATCACCACCGATTGCCCGCGCAAGGGCGAGGTGCTCGACGTGGTTGTGGACACCAATTTCCATGCGCTGTTGCAGTTCGCAAACGGTGCGGCAATCACCGTGAGCCTGTCATGGGACGTCTTTGCCCACGAGCATCAGAACATGGAACTCTACGGCACAGAGGGTGCGATTTTCGTGCCTGACCCGAACTTCTTTGGCGGCACGATCCGCATGGCGGGGACCGACCGCGAGGTCAAAGAGGTGGCGCAGTGGGATCACCCGTTCGCGGTCACCAATATGGAGGACGGCGAGGGGCGTCCCCGTGCGAACTACCGCACCGCCGGTGTGGCCGACATGGCCCAAGCCATCGTCGAGGGGCGCCCGCACCGGTGTTCGCTGGAGTTGGCCACCCATGCCATTGACGTGTTGACCTCGATTATGAAATCGGGCGAGACGGGCGCATTTGTGGATATTTCCACGACCTGTGAACGCCCCGCGGCCGTGACACCCGATGAGGCCAAGGCACTGATGGGCTAAGCCCACCACCTGTGCGCAAAGAGCAGTGGTCGCGGTCATATCTGTGCGCCAAACTCTATGCGATATATCAATGGGCGCCCCTGCGATCGGGGCGTCCGCGACACTTTTGGAGGATCCGCGATGAAACCTTATGTTCCGTCAGACACCCGCTATGACAAAATGGTCTACCGCCGCTGTGGCAATTCGGGGCTGAAACTGCCCGCGATTTCGCTCGGCCTGTGGCATAACTTTGGTGGCGATACGCCCCATACCACCAAGCGCGAGATCCTGCGCACGGCGTTTGACCACGGCATCACCCATTTCGATCTCGCCAACAACTACGGCCCGCCCCCCGGTTCCGCCGAATTCGCATTCGGCTCGATCCTGAAGGAAGATTTCGCCGGTCTGCGCGACGAGATGATTATTTCCTCCAAGGCCGGCTATTACATGTGGGATGGCCCCTATGGCGAGTGGGGCAGTCGCAAGTATCTGATGTCGTCCATCGACCAATCGCTGACGCGTATGGGGTTGGATTACGTCGATATTTTCTATTCGCACCGCTTTGATCCCGATACGCCGCTTGAGGAAACCATGGGTGCGCTCGATAGTATCGTGCGTCAGGGCAAGGCGCTTTACGTCGGGATTTCGAGCTACAACTCCGACCGCACCCGTGAGGCGGTTCGCATTCTGAACGAGCTTGGAACGCCCTGCGTGATCCATCAGCCGAGCTACAATATGCTCAACCGTTGGGTAGAACACGATGGTCTCAAAGACACGTTGCAAGAGTTGGGTGTCGGCTCCATCGCCTTTACGCCATTGGCGCAAGGCATGTTGACCAACAAGTACCTCAACGGGGTGCCAGAAGGTTCGCGCGCGACCCAGGGCAAATCGCTCAAGCCCGAGTTCATTTCGGACCGTGCCGTTGAAAACCTCAACAAACTCAATGACATTGCCGCCAAACGCGGCCAGACGCTTGCGCAGATGGCTATTGCGTGGGTGTTGCGCAATGGCGGGATCACCACCGCCCTGATCGGGGCGTCCAAACCGTCCCAAGTGACAGATTGTGTTGGTGCCATCGACAATCTGGAGTTTACAGAAGAGGAACTGAAACTCATCGACGACTACGCCGACGAGGAAAAAATCAACCTGTGGGCCAAGTCGTCCGAGGATGTTGGAGAGCCTTCGTGATCCGCAATCCGATCCTCCCCGGCTTTAACCCCGACCCGTCGTTTGTGCGGGTCGGGGACGATTACTACATCGCGACCTCGACCTTTGAGTGGTATCCGGGGGTGCAGATTTTCCATTCCCGCGATCTGGTCAATTGGGATCTGGTGGCGCGTCCGCTCAACCGTGCGGCGCTGTTGGATATGCGCGGCAATCCCGATAGCTGCGGCGTCTGGGCGCCGTGTTTGAGCCATGACGGCGAGAAATTCTATCTCGTCTACACGGACGTCAAACGCTTTGTCGGCAAATTCAAAGACGCCCACAACTACATCACCGCCTGCGAGACCATCGACGGGGAGTGGTGTGATCCGTGGTACGTCAATTCGTCGGGATTTGATCCGTCGCTGTTCCACGATGATGACGGCAAAAAGTACTTTATGAATATGCAGTGGAACCACCGCGGCGCAGGTACGGGCGGCAATCCGAAGCATTCGTCTTTCGACGGGATTTTGATGCAGGAATGGTCACCCGAGGCGGGGCTGACGGGAGATGTCAAATACGTCTACCCCGGCTCGCCGCACGGCCTGACCGAGGCGCCGCATGTGTTCAAGCGCAATGGCTATTACTACCTGACCACCGCCGAGGGCGGGACGGGCTATGGTCATGCTGTGACCCTTGCGCGGTCCAAATCGATCTGGGGTCCGTTCGAGGATCACCCCGATTTGCACGTCATTTCGACCAAAGACACACCGCTCATCGACAGCCCGATCCAACGCACGGGCCACGGCCAATATGTGGAGACACCGGACGGTCAGGTCTATCACACCTTCCTCATGGGGCGGCCGATCCAGAAACGCGGCTCGAACACGTTTTACTGTCCGATGGGCCGCGAAACGGGGATTGAGCGTTGTGTCTGGAAAGATGACTGGCTCTATCTGGAACAGGGTGGAATGGTGCCGCGCGGTGAGTTGGACGGACTGGCCGATGTCGCGCCGCGCCCGCCGCAGGTGTGCGAGACCGCGTTCGAGGGCAACGCGCTTCCGAGTGATTTTCAATGGCTGCGCCACCCGCATCCCGAACGCTTGTTCCGTGTGGACGATGGCCTGCGCATCACGGGTCGCGAAAGCTTTGGCTCGTGGTATGAAAACGCGCTTGTCGCCCGTCGTCAGGAGCATTTCACCTACACTGCCGAAACCACGGTCGATTTCACCCCTGACACCTATCAACAGGCGGCGGGACTGGCGCATTACTATAACCGCCACAAATTCCACAAGCTGTTGATTTGCTTTGAACCTGACATCGGGCGGTGCCTGCGTGTCGTGTCCTGTCTGGGCGATTTCACCGACAACGAGTTGACGTGGCATGGTGCGCCTGTGGCGATCCCTGATGGCGCCGTTGAAATGCGGGCCGATGTGGATCACGCCGATTTGCGGTTTTCGTGGCGTATGGCGGATGGCGACTGGACGCCCATCGGCGGGCTGTTGGACGCCACGCTGATCTCGGATGAGGCGGGGTTTGGCGAACATGGCTCGTTCACGGGCGGCTTTATCGGCATGTACGCGATGGACATCACGGGGCGGGGCAAAGAGGCGTTGTTTTCCCGCTTTGCTTACCGCCCCGAAGGCGCGTAAAGTCACAGCGAACCGGGTGGGCATCCTTGCCCGCCCGACCCCTTTGCCCCTTTCGCACAGTAAATATGTGCAGTGACGGAGAGCCTCATGTCCGACTGGACCTCGCGTATTATGATCTACGATTTTGACGAGGGCGGCGCGTTCCCTGTGCTCGAAACCGACATGCATATCGAGGCGCCAAACTGGACGCCCGACGGGTCGGCCCTGATCGTCAACGGGGACGGGCGGCTGTTCGAGGTGGATCTGGCCGAACCTGAATTGGCCGAGATCGACACGGGGCTTTTGATCACGCTCAACAACGATCACGGCATCACACCTGACGGGTCCAAACTGATCCTGTCGGATCATACTCTTGGTGCGGGGTCGCTGATCTGGACGCTCGATCTCGAGACCGACGAGGACCCCGTTCAAATCACGCCCGAAGCGCCCAGTTGGTGGCACGGCGTGTCGCCCGATGGTAAAACCGTGGCCTATACGGCGGTGCGTGATGGGGTGTTCGGCATCTGGACCTGTCCGATTGAGGGCGGTGAAGAACGCTGTTTGATCCAGAGCGATCACCATTATGACGGGCCTGACTATACCCCCGACGGGGCATGGGTCTGGTTCAACTCCGAGCGCTCTGGCAATGGTTCGTCCGATCTGTGGCGCGTGCGGGTGGACGGCACGGACGCCGAGCAAATGACCAATGATGATCGCGTCAATTGGTTTCCGCATCCAAGCCCCGATGGCCGCCGCATTGTCTATCTTGCCTATCCGGCAGGCACGACCGGCCACCCCGCCGATCTTGACGTTGAACTGCGCATGATTGCCCCTGACGGGGGCGACCCTGTGACCTTGATGGCGCTCTTTGGCGGGCAAGGCACAATAAATGTTCCCTCATGGTCCCCCGATGGAGTAGCCTTTGCATATGTTGAATATGCACGGAAATAAGCCCGCCTTAGCCGCTGCAATCGTTACCTTAGGTTCGATTTGTGCAAGTTTTGCTTGGGCGCTCGATATATCGGCGCTCGATCTCCCTGCGCCCGCTACGGATGCGGATTTTCTGGCCACGACCCCCGCGGAAGTCGCCCTCGGGCAGTTGTTGTTCTATGATCCGGTCCTGTCGGGCAACGACAATATTTCCTGTTCCACCTGTCACCACCCCAAATTCGGCACCTCGGACGGGCTGAGCCTTGGCATGGGGGAGGGCGGTGTCGGCCTTGGTCCGGCGCGGGTGTTTGATCCGGCGAATGTGCCCGAGGACCGTGTGCCGCGCAACGCGCCTGCGCTCTACAATCTCGGAGCGCTTGAATACACCACGATGTTCCATGACGGGCGGGTTGAAATGGTGGACGGGCAATTGCACGTCCCGATCGAAGACCCGTTTTTCGAACAGGTGAACGGCATTCTGGCCACTCAGGCGGCCTTTCCCGTGCTGTCCCCTGACGAGATGGCGGGACATGTCAATGAAAACCCGATCTCCAAGGCGGTGCGCAAGGGGCGGTTCTCGGGTGAGGGTGGCGCGTGGGATTTGATTGCCTCGAAAGTGGCGGCACTTCCCGAATACCAAACCCTGTTTGTCGCCGCCTATCCCGACATCGCCACGCGTGAGATCCGGTTCGCCGACATTTCCAACGCGATTGCCAGTTTCATCGCCGTCGAATTCCGCGCCGATAATAGCCCGTTCGATGCGGTGCTGCGCGGGGATGACACGCCCCTTGATCCCCTTGCCGCCGCGGGCATGGCGTTGTTTTATGGCGATGCGGGCTGTGTGGAATGCCACAGCGGCACGTTCCAAACCGACCATAAATTCCACGCTATGGGACAACCGCAGTTCGGCCCGGGAAAGACGTTGCCGTTCGAACAGGGCGTGCGTGACGAGGGCCGGTTCCGCGTGACCGGCAAGGCACGCGATCTGTACGCCTTTCGCACGCCGTCCTTGCGCAATGTGACGCTCACCGCCCCCTATGGCCATACCGGCGCCTATGCCGATCTGTGGGAATTCGTGACCGCGCATAGTCTGCCGCGTGCGGCTTTTGGCGCATGGTCGCCCGAGATGGCGGTGCTTCCCGCGATGGATGTGGAGGATTGGGAAACGTGGAATGACGCCCGCGAAGGGGCGGCGATTACCGATGCCATCGCGGTGGATGATTTGCGGCTTTCGGCCGATGATATCGACGCGCTTGTGGCCTTTTTGGGTATACTTACGGATGACACGCCGCACCTTGGTGTGCCGGATGTCGTCCCCTCGGGTCTGCCGTTCGAGAAATAGCCGGAGCCAATCGCCGGAACCCGTGGTGTTTGACCCGTGGACTTTACCGCGCCAGTTCGATCCAGCGGTTGAGGGGCGTAATCTCGACCCAGTCGCTGTCCTCGCCATCGGGCCAGACCACGCGCACCTGAACCTTCTCCGCCTTGCCAAGTCCGAAATGGAGCGGCACCGATTGCCCCGATACGTGGCCACCGCCAATGGTGATTTCCTGGGTCTGCAAGCCGCGATTGGTCAATACCTCGATCACGCTGCCCACCGCCGAACTGTTTGCGCCCGCTTGATAGAGCGACACATCCAGATAGCTACCCGTGTCGGTTGTGGTGTTTTGATACAGCTGCATCGGCGCGCCGCGATTGACCACAACGAGGTCCAGTTTGCCGTCGCCGTTGAGGTCGGCCAAGCCCGCCCCGCGGGACTTTTCCAGTGAGGCCACGCCCGCTTCGACCGATCGTTCCGTAAACCGCCCGTCCTCGCCTTGGATCAACAGGTTGTTGGGGTCCCGCGCTGCGTTGGATGGCATTTGTTCCACGTTGCCCTTGGCGATGAACAGGTCGGTGTCGGCGTCATTGTCCACGTCCCCCCATGCCGCATGCCACCCCGTCGAGGCGCGTCCGTCCTCGCCCACATGGGGGCGCTGCGCATAGGTGCCGATGTCGTATGGCGCGGCCGTATAGGACCCGTCGGCCATGCCGAATTGTAACAACTGGTCCCCCATTGAGGTCAGCATCACATCCGCAATGGCATCCCCGTCGACATCGCGCTCGGCAATGCCCATGCCCCAGAGCGAGACCTTGTCCCACCCGTCCTCTTCGGTCAGAAACCGGTCCAGAGCGAGATCGTAAAGCTGTTCATAGCCGCCTTTGACATAGTAATGGCGATCGTTGGACAGGCGCAGCATGGTGGCGCCCCGCGCGCCTTTGGACATCAGCGCGGAGAGGGTGCAAAACCCCGGCTCCAACACGGCTTTGTCCCACCCGTCCACAGTGGGACGGTGTAATTCGTTGCTGTCACAGGCTTCGAACGGCCCGTCGGGATTGTCGCGGTCGACGTAGTTGCCAAAGAACAGCGTCGGGCGGTCGGCCCCGGCCTCCCATGTGGCGCTAAAGGCCGTGGTCCACCTGTCGCCGCCGTCAAATCCCCATGCCGCACCGGCGTCCTCGAAGGTGCAGTCCGGTCCGCCTTTGAGCAACATGTTCGCGCCAACGCGCAGAACGGCCAGATCAAGGTGGCCGTCGCTGTCGATGTCGATGGGGTAGGCCCCCGTGACGCCCGTGATGTCGGATATCTGGCCCGACCGGAATGAAAGCGCACCGCCGCGCTCGGAGCTGTTGATCATCAGGCGTGCGGGACTGTCCCCCCCTGCGGCAAACAGATCGGCCAAGCCGTCGGCGTTGCAATCGAACACGGCCACGCCTCCGCCGACGAAATGCTCCCATCCGCCCGTATAGGCGTGGCGGGGCAGCGCGTCGGAGCGATCTGCGTAGGTGATCGCGGTGTCGGCCTGTGCGGTGGTCGTGGTGAGTAGGCACCCGAGGGCGGTCAAGGTGGTCAAAAAGGGGGCTCGGCTCATCCCAGAAGTCTCTCCGTTGCATGGTCGAGCGCCAAAGCACCTGCGCCTTGCGCCCAAATCAGATCGCCCCATGCATGGATGTCCACAGGGGTGGGCGGGCGACCCGGTTTTTGCGTGAGGTCGCGGAACTCGCTGAGCACCTCTTCTGCATAAAGGTAGTCGTAGCGCAACCGGTCCCCCGACAGCAAGATCAGAGCGGGGTCAAAGAGTGTCACAACATTGGCCAGACCCACGGCGAGATAGCGCCCCGCGCGTGAAAAGATCGCCTGTGCGGCCTCATTGCCGTCTTTGGCCTGCCGGAACAGATCCTCGAGCATTTCGGAGGGCGTGGCGGTGGTGCCGAACGGATGGGCAAGGGCGGTGTGGGCTTCGCGCACGAGCGCATAGTCGGCCACATAGGCCTCAAGGCACCCGCGTTTGCCACAGCGGCACAGCGCGCCGTTGATCTGGATGGTCATGTGGCCAAGCTCCATGCCATGACCCGCGCCGCCCCGTTGCAGGGTGTGACCCTGTACATAGCCGATGCCAACGCCGTGCTCGATCGACACGACGGCAAAGTTGTCAAGCGCACGGCCGGCGCCGAACCACAGCTCGGCCATGGCCAACAGGTTGGCGTCATTGTCGATGCGCACGGGAATGCCCAGACGGGTTTGAAGCAGGTCGCGCAGCGCAATGTCAGGCTCGCTCAGGAACGGGCACCAGATGACGTGGCCCGCGTCGAAATCCACCATGCCGGGGACGCCAAGCGCAACGGTGGCAAGGGCGGAGCGGTCCAGATCGGCGGAGGCGAGGGCGGCGGCAACGAGGTTTTCGATCTCGTCCACGATGTCGTTCGTGCCGCGCCGCTCTGGTGGAGCGGGCAGGGTGGCCGCGCCAATGCGCTTTCCCGCGAGATCAAGCAGAACCGCGGAGTTGCCGCGATCCGAGATTTTGATGCCGATGACCGCACTGGCCGCCCCGTTGACCTCAAGGCCGACACGCGGACGCCCGCGCGTGGTGTCCGAGGTGGGGCGGGCGATTTCGGTTTGTGCGATCAGCCCCATGTCGATGAGATCGGTGGTCAGCGTGGTGACGGTGGCGGGGCTGATGTCGAGGTGTTTGGCAATATCGACCCGCGCAATGGTTCCTGCGGCGCGAATGGCCTCGAACAGCTGACGGCGCAGCGGTTTTGGCGTTGCGTTCTGGGCACGAAACAGCGGCCCGCACCCTTGGGCCTCCCCCTCGGAAAGGGTGGATTTGAAGTCCGGAGTGTTCATGTTTTAAAATTCATGCAGATAATTAAATGTTGACCGAAAAACGCGATCAACCCTCCCTTCGGGTATTTAAGTCACGGGTGTGGCGGCAAATCTAGCAAAAAAGTTGCGATCAGCGCGTTATTTTATTTGGAAGCTAAATTTAAATGTGTATCCTGCCCTTGTCCGATAGCGAGTCGAGCGTTGCATACTGCACGCCGTGTGTTCGGACAGCTATATATATTTTTTGGGAGGAAAATAATGCGTAAATCCATGCTTATGGCAGCCACCATCGTGGCCTCTGGCCTCGTATCCACTGCCTATGCCGCCGACCTCACCGTCGGCGTGAGCTGGTCCAACTTTCAAGAAGAGCGTTGGAAAACAGACGAGGGCGCCATCAAGGCGGCTCTTGACGCTGCAGGCGCCAACTACGTGTCCGCAGACGCGCAGTCGTCTTCCGCAAAACAACTTGCCGACATCGAGAGCCTCATCGCGCAAGGCGTCGATGCCCTGATCGTTCTGGGTCAAGACACCCAGGCCGTTATTCCCGCTGTTCAGGCCGCTGTGGACGAGGACATCCCCGTCGTCGCCTATGACCGTCTGATCGAAGACAACCGTGCCTTCTACCTCACCTTCGACAACGTCGAAGTTGGCCGTATGCAGGCCCGTGCGGTTCTCGAAGCACAGCCCTCCGGCAACTACGTCATGATCAAAGGCTCGCCCACCGATCCAAACGCAGACTTCCTGCGCGGTGGTCAGCAAGAGATCATTCAGGCTGCCGTTGACGCAGGCGACATCACCATCGTTGGCGAAGCTTACACCGACGGTTGGTTGCCTGCGAACGCACAGCGCAACATGGAGCAGATCCTGACCGAGAACGACAACAAGGTTGACGCTGTTATCGCCTCGAACGACGGCACCGCCGGTGGCGTTGTGGCGGCGTTGACCGCACAGGGCATGCAGGGCATCCCCGTCTCCGGTCAGGACGGCGATCACGCCGCATTGAACCGCGTCGCAGCAGGCACACAGACGGTTTCCGTATGGAAAGACGCGCGTGAGCTTGGCAAGAATGCCGCAGAAATCGCAGTGGCGCTTGCCGGCGGCACAGCAATGGACGCCGTTGAGGGTGCGGTTAAATTCACCACACCCGGTGGCACCGAGATGAACGCCATGTTCCTCGCGCCAATGCCGATCACCGCGGCCAACCTGACGGCTGTGACAGACGCAGGCTGGATCACCGTCGAGGCTCTGTGCCAAGGCGTCGAAGCCGGTCCCGCACCTTGTAACTAAGCCTTTTTGCACCTCGTCCGGGGTGCAAGGACCGAACGTGGCCTCCCGTACCCGTCAGGGTATGGGGGGTTGCGCGGGCATGGATCACCCGAGTTGGTGAGCCAATAGAATTGACGGGCGCAAAGCACGCCCGATGGGGAACAAACATGGCGGATTCCGCGCAGGACAACACTGCGGTAAAGGGCTCGAAGGGTCTCTTTGCGCAGCTCGAATTGGACATGCGGTTGCTAGGGATGATCGGGGCATTTGTGGTGCTCTGTCTGGCCTTCAACTTTGTCACGGAGGGGCGGTTTTTGACCCCTCGCAATATTTTCAACCTGACAATTCAAACAGTGTCGGTGGCGATTATGGCCACGGGCATGGTGTTTGTGATTGTCATGCGCCACATCGACCTGAGCGTGGGCGCGCTTTTGGCATTGTGTTCGGCCATTATGGCGATGGTTCAGGCCCGTTGGTTGCCATCGACCTTTGGTCTTGAAATCGGCCATCCGATGATTGCGCCTCTGGCGATGTTGTCGGGCCTGTTGTTCGGCACCCTGATCGGGGCGGTGAACGGGTGGCTCGTGGGCTATCACAACATTCCCGCCTTTATCGTCACCCTGGGCGGTTTGCTCGTCTGGCGCAACGTGGGTTGGTATCTCACCGATGGCCAAACCATTGCTCCGCTTGACCAGACCTTTCTGGTGTTTGGCGGCGCAGAGGGGACATTGGGCGTCACATGGTCATGGGTCGTGGGCGGTCTCGCCTCGCTCTTTACCATCTATGCGCTGTGGAATTCGCGCCGCGCCAAGGTGCGTCACGAGTTCCCCGTCAAACCCGTCTGGGCCGAAGTGACCATCGCCGTTGCGGCCGTCGGCACCATCATGGGCTTTATCGCCACGCTCAACGCCTATGACATTCCAAAAGGCAAATTGCGCCGGATGTTCGAGGCGGACGGTCTGGACTTGCCTGCGGGCTATACCGAGGGCTACGGGCTTCCGATTTCGGTGTTGATCCTGATCGCCACGGCCATCATCATGACCATCGTGGCCAAGAAAACCCGCCTCGGGCGCTATATCTTTGCCACCGGCGGCAACCCTGATGCGGCGGAGCTTTCGGGCATCAACACCCGCCTTTTGACGGTCAAGGTCTTTGCGCTCATGGGGTTCTTGTGTGGTCTGTCGGCCATCATCGCCCAAGCGCGTTTGCAAAGCCACGCCAATGACATCGGTACGCTCGACGAGCTGCGGGTGATTGCGGCGGCGGTGATCGGCGGCACGGCCTTGTCCGGCGGAATCGGCACCATCCACGGGGCTATCCTCGGGGCGCTTATCATGCAGTCCTTGCAGTCGGGCATGGCGATGGTCGGTGTCGATGCACCGTTCCAGAACATTGTCGTCGGCGGCGTTCTCGTAATCGCGGTCTGGATCGACATCATTTACCGTAAACGTCTGGGGATCAAAACATGAGTGGCAACCCGAACACCGGAACTCCCTTGGTGGATATGCGTGATATTTCCATCTCCTTTGGCGGCATCAAGGCGGTGGATAACGTCTCGATCTCGCTGCACGCGGGCGAAGTTGTGGGCCTTTTGGGCCACAACGGCGCGGGCAAATCCACGTTGATCAAGTGCCTGTCGGGCGCCTATCACATGGATTCCGGCGAGATTTTCATCGACGGTGAAAAGGCCGAAATCCGCAACACCCGTGACGCGCGTAAATACAACGTCGAAACCATCTACCAAACGCTGGCGTTGGCGGACAATCTGGATGCGGCATCGAACCTGTTTCTGGGCCGTGAACTGGTGTCCCCGTTGGGGTTCGTCGACGAGGGGGCAATGGAGGCCGAAACACGTGCGATCATGGCCCGCCTCAACCCCAACTTCAAAAAGTTCTCCGATCCGGTGTCGGCCCTGTCGGGCGGGCAACGTCAATCGGTGGCCATCGCCCGTGCGGTCTATTTCAACGCGCGGATCCTCATCATGGACGAGCCCACCGCGGCGCTTGGTCCCCATGAGACACAGATGGTGGCCGAGCTGATCGAGGAGCTGAAACGTCAGGGCCTCGGGATTTTCCTGATCGAGCACGACATCCACAACGTGATGAAACTGTGTGACCGCGCGATGGTGATGAAAAACGGCCAATCGGTCGGCACCGTCAACGTGAACGAGGTCACAGATGACGACATTCTGGGGATGATCATCATGGGCAAAAAGCCCGACGCCGCCTACTAGGCGCACTGACCTTCCCGTATCCGCCACAGGGGTGTGGCGGGTGCGGGACATATTTTTTCACGGACTCCGTAATCGATACAGACGTTGATGCAGGGTCCGTACGGGTAAAGAGAAAAGGACGCAGGATGTATATCGGATTGGACCTCGGCACGTCGGGTCTCAAGGGAATTTTGATGTCTGAGGATCAGGCAATCGTGGCAGAGGCCAATGCGCCGTTGACCAACGAGCGCCCCCATGACGGATGGTCCGAGCAAAGCCCGCAAAGTTGGCTCGATGCCTGCGACGCGGTGATGGCGGCCCTTGGCGCCAAGGCCGATCTGTCGGGCGTTGCGGGTATTGGCCTGTCCGGCCAGATGCACGGTGCGACGCTTCTGGACGCCTCCGATGCGGTGTTGCGTCCGTGTATCTTGTGGAATGACACGCGGTCGCATGCCGAGGCTGCAAGCCTTGATGCAGATCCGAAGTTCCGCGATCTCACCGGCAACATTGTGTTTCCCGGATTTACCGCACCAAAACTGGCGTGGGTGAAAAACAACGAACCCGAGATCTTTGCAAAGGTCGCCAAGGTCTTGTTGCCGAAAGATTATTTGCGTCTGTTCCTGACGGGCGACTACGTGGGCGACATGTCCGATAGTGCGGGCACCGCGTGGTTCGACACCGCAAAACGCGATTGGTCCGATGATCTGTTGGCGGCCACCGATATGGACCGCTCGTTCATGCCGCGCCTTGTCGAGGGGGCGCAGGTGTCGGGAACCTTGCGCGCCGAACTGGCGGCCAAATGGGGCGTGCCGGCGAGCTGCGTCATCGCGGGCGGGGGGGGCGACAACGCGGCCTCGGCCATTGGCGTGGGCGTGGTCAAGGCGGGTCAGGCCTTTGTCTCGCTCGGCACCTCGGGCGTGCTGTTCGCGGCCAATGACGGCTATCAGCCCGATGCGGGGCGCGGGGTTCACACCTTTTGCCACGCGTTGCCCGAGACATGGCACCAGATGGGCGTGATCCTCGCGGCGACCGATGCGCTCAACTGGTACGGGCGCTTCGTGGGGCAGGGCGCGGCCGCGCTGACCTCGAACCTCGGCGCGTTGCAATCGCCCGGCAAAACACGCTTCCTGCCCTACTTGGGCGGCGAGCGCACGCCGCTCAACGATGCGGGTATTCGCGGCGCCTTTGTCGGTCTGGAACACGCCACCGATACGGCGGCGGGAACCCGTGCCGTGCTTGAGGGTGTGACCTTCGCGATCAAGGATTGCGCCGATGCTCTGGCGGCAACAGGCACCAAGATCGACCACCTTTTGGCGGTCGGCGGCGGGTCCAATTCCGACTACTGGGTCAAGGCGATTGCCACGGCTCTGGATTGCCCTGTTCATTTGCCCGTTTCGGGCGATTTCGGCGGCGCGTTCGGCGCGGCGCGACTTGGCCTGATGGCGGCCACAGGGGGCGGGGCCGAATTGGCCACGGCACCCACAATCGAGAAAACCATTGACCCCGATGCGGCGCTGACACAGGCGTTTGCGGACGGGTTTGAACGCTACAAATCAGCACAAATTGCGATCAAGGGACTGACATGACAGACTTTTTCAAAGGTATCAGCCAAGTAAAATTCGAAGGCGCAGACAGCGACAACGAGTTTGCATTCAAACATTACAACCCTGACGAAGTGGTCATGGGCAAGCGGATGGAAGACCACCTGCGGTTCTCCATCGCCTATTGGCACTCGTTCGCCTATGAGGGCGGCGACCCGTTCGGCGGGCGCACGTTCGAGCGTCCGTGGTTCGATGGTGGCATGGAAAACGCCAAACTGAAAGCCGACGTTGCGTTCGAGATGTACGACATCTTGCAAGCGCCGTTCTTTGCCTTTCACGATCTCGATGTGCGTCCCGAGGGCGCCAATTTTGCCGAAAGCACCCGCAACCTCGAAGAGGTCGTGGACTATTTCGCGCTGAAAATGGAAAGCTCCAAGACAAAGCTGCTCTGGGGGACGGCCAACCTGTTTACGCACCGCCGTTTCATGGCGGGGGCGGCCACCAACCCTGATCCCGATGTGTTTGCTTATTCTGCGGCGACGATCAAATCCTGCATGGATGCGACGATCAAACTCGGCGGGGCGAACTACGTCTTGTGGGGCGGTCGCGAGGGCTACGAGACACTGCTCAACACCGACCTGACCAAAGAGGCCGATCACGCCGCGCGGATGTTGGAAATGGTTGTGAACTACAAGCACAAGATGGGGTGGGACGGTCAGATCTTGATCGAGCCGAAACCACAAGAACCCTCCAAGCACCAGTACGATTTTGACGTTGCAACGGTCTATGGGTTCCTCAAGCGCTACGGCCTTGAGAACGAGGTCAAACTCAACCTTGAACAGGGGCACGCGATCCTGGCGGGTCACTCGTTCGAGCACGAACTGGCTGTGGCGCGGTCCTTGGGCATGCTCGGCTCGATCGACATGAACCGCAACGATTACCAATCCGGATGGGACACCGACCAGTTCCCGAACAACGTCCCCGAAGTGGCTTTGGCCTATTACGAAGTCCTGAGCGCGGGCGGGTTTACCAAGGGCGGCACCAACTTTGATGCCCGCATTCGCCGTCAATCCCTCGACGCCGAAGACCTCATCCTGTCCCACGTGGGCGGCATGGACATCTGTGCGCGTGGCTTCAAAGCGGCAGCGGCGATGCTTGAGGATGGCAAGCTGGAAGCGGCACGTGATGCCCGTTATGCCGATTGGGACAGCGAGACATCCAAGGCGATGCTCGAAAGTGATCTGGAAAGCATTCAGGCCCGCGTTCTGGCCGAGGATATCAATCCGGAACCACGCTCGGGTCGTCAGGAGCGTCTGGAAAACCTTGTGAACTCTTACATGTAAGACGTTCAAAACGTTTTGAAACTGGAAAGGGCGGGGATGAACCCCGCCCTTTTGTGTCTGTGAATGATCGGTGGCTCAGAGTTTGACCAAGGCCCCGCGGTGCAACACCACCTGCGCCGAAAGCGCCATACCGGCCCGAAGCGCATCGGTGAGGTCCGCGCCTTTCATGCGTGCGGTCAGGAACCCTGCGTTGAAACTGTCGCCTGCCGCCGTGCTGTCCACGGGTTGGACCGGATCGGGGTGCAATGTGAACCCGCCTTCGCCTTCGGACCATGCGTATAGCTCGTCGGCGCCGTTTTTGACGATCACCGTATGGGCGCCAAGCTTGCGGTAGCGCAGCGCGGTGTCGGCGGGCTTTGTGTCGCCGAACATGATCTCTTCCTCGTCAAAGGACGGCAACATGATGTCGGCAATCGCCGCCGCTTTGGACAGCCAGTCTTTGGTGGCTTCGGGGGTTTCCCACAGGCGCGGACGGATGTTGGTGTCAAACACCACCTCGGCCCCTTTGGCGCGGGCGCGCGATAGTGCGTCGATCAGGTTCTGACGGTGTTCGGGCGACAGGATCGCAAGCGTGATCCCCGAAAACAGCAGGATGCTTTCGCCATCAAAGGCCGCATCCAGACGGGCAGGGTCCGCGGCCAGAAGTTTTGCCGCCGAGGTGTCGCGCCAATAGGCAAAGCTGCGCTCGCCATTGTCGAGCTGGATCATGTAAAGACCGACAGTGCGGTCGGGAATGCGGGCAATGTGATCTGTTTCGATCCCGGAGGACTGTAGAAATGTGACCATGCGGTCGGACACGGCATCCGCCCCCGCGCAGGTCATATAGCCCACGTGATAGTCGAGGTCCCCCGCAAGGCACCGACGTGCATACCATGCGGTGTTAAGCGTATCGCCCGCAAAGTTCATGTCGTATTTTCCGGCTCCGTCGGGAGCCATTTCCACCATGCATTCGCCAATGGTTAAAAGCTTTTTATGCGCCACGTTCGTCCTCATTTTCAAAAAATTCGCCATGTTCGGCACGGATATCGTCAATAATATGCCCGATGCGCTCCAGGTGGGCGCGCATGAGTGTGGAGGCGGCCTCGGTGTCGCGGGCCTTGATCGTCACCAACAGGGCGCAGTGGTCGTCATAGGCCAGTTGCGATCCCTTGCCCAAGGACAGGTAGCGTACGCGGTCCATGTGGGCTTTGTTGTCTTTGATGATGGTCCAGACTTTCGGGCGGCCTGCGATGTCACATAAAATTTCGTGTAGCGCATCGTCCAACTCGTGAAACCCCGTGCGGTCATCGTTGGCCATCGCGTTTTTTTGCGCGGCGATATTGGCCTCAAGGCGTGCCACGCCCGCATCGGTCATATTGAGCATTGCGGCGCGCAGGGTTTCCATCTCGAGGGCGGTGCGGATAAAGCGGGCCTCAAGCACGGCGCTCACCGAGATCGGGGTGACGGTGGTGGCGCGTTGCGGGCGGATCAACAAAAACCCCTGTTGCGACAGGCGGTAAAAGGCGTCGCGCACGGGTTGGCGCGACACGCCTAACTGGCTGGCCACTTCGGCCTCCGACATTTTTGTGCCGGGGCGCAATTGCAATTCCACAATGCGGTGATAGAGCGCGTCATAGACCATATCGGTTACGGACGGCACGCGGGCTTGATCAATTGCGGTCAATTGAACCTTGGCGGCCGGTTGCGTGCCGCGTGATGTGCTTTGCGTGGCGTCATTGGCCATATGTGCGTCTCCCGTCCGTGTCTTTGTCTCTATATGCGCGGTTTCGCAGGTGAAAGGCAATGTCATGTGAACGATGTTACTGCTGCGTTGACTGTAAATCACAACTAGCATATTAGAAGTCTAGATGTAAGTGTCGCAACAAGAATCGCACATCAGATGTGATCGCGGCGCTGTAATGACGACAGCAAAGGGGGGATACCAATGGCTCTACTTGATGAGGACCGCCTGTTTCCAGTGGATGCAAAGGTGCGGGGCCTTGCCCGCGATCTCTACGCGGGGATCAAGGATCTCCCGATTGTTTCGCCGCATGGTCACACCGATCCGCGTTGGTTTGCCCTCAACGAGCCGTTCCCCGATCCCGCCCGTCTGTTCGTGACGCCCGACCATTATGTGTTCCGCATGTTTTGCTCACAGGGCATCGATCTGGCCACGCTTGGTGTGCCACGTGCCGATGGCGGGCAAACCGAACAGGATCCGCGCAAAATCTGGCAGGTCTTTGCCGACAATTTCTACCTGTTGCGCGGCACGCCGTCGAACATGTGGCTCACCCATGCGTTTCAGGAGGTGTTCGGGTTCGACATCCCCTTTGGTCCCGATACGGCACAAACTTATTACGACCACATCGAGGCCTGCCTCAAGGGGGATGATTTCCGCCCCCGCGCCCTGTTCGAGCGGTTCAATATCGAGGCGATTTCAACCACGGAAATGGCGCTCGACGACCTGAAATACCACCGTATGATTGCCGACAGCGATTGGGACGGCACGGTGATTTCGGCTTACCGCCCCGACGACGTGGTTGATCCCGATTTCGCGGGCTTTACCGACAATGTGCTCAAACTGGGCGAGCTGACCGGCGAGGATACCGCGTCATGGACGGGCTATCTCAACGCCCACCGTGTGCGCCGCGCCTATTTCAAAGAGCATGGTCGCATCACCGCCTCCGACCACGGCCACCCGAGTGCGCGCACCGAGAACCTTGACCCCGCGCAGGCCGCCGAATTGTTCCAGACCGTTCTGTCGGGCAGGGGCAGTGCAGACGAGCGCGATGCGTTCCGCGGACAGATGCTCACCGAGATGGCGAAGATGTCGCTCGACGACGGGCTGACGATGCAAATCCACGCCGGTGCGCACCGCAACCACTCCGGGCCGATGTTGGATATGTTTGGCCGCGACAAGGGGTTTGATGTCCCGTCCCAAACCGAATTCGTCAACAACCTCAAGCCGTTGCTTGGTGCCGTTGGCATGGAAAAAGACCTGCGGGTGATTTTGTTCATGTTGGACGAGACCACGCAAAGCCGCGAACTGGCGCCGCTTGCGGGGGTGTACCCCGCGCTGCGCCTCGGGCCGCCATGGTGGTTCTTTGACAGCTACGAGGGCATGCGCCGGTTCCGTGAAAACGCGACCGAGACCGCAGGCTTTTACAACACCGTGGGGTTCAACGACGACACCCGCGCATTCTGTTCCATCCCCGCCCGTCACGATGTGGCGCGACGCGTGGATGCGGGATACCTCGCCGAACTGGTGGCCACGGGCCGTCTCGGGGAAAGCGAGGCCCATGAGGTCGCACATGATCTCACCTACCGATTGGTCAAAGAGGCTTACAAACTTTGACCAAATTCCGTCTCAGGGAGGAGACTACTATGACGAACTTGAAAACCTATACCGCAGCCGCCGCGATCCTCGCAGGCTCTGTTTTGTCCGCGTCCGCATGTGAGGTCACATTGCGCTCGAGCGACACCCACCCCGATGGCTACCCGACCGTCACGGCCGTACAATACATGGGCGAAGAGCTTGCCAAGGCCACGGGTGACAAGCTGTGCATCGAAGTGTTCCACTCGGCCCAACTTGGCGAAGAGAAAGACACCATCGAGCAGACACAGTTCGGCGTGATCGACCTCAACCGCGTTTCGCTTGGCCCGTTCAACAACATCATCGAAGAGACGAAAGTCCCCTCGCTTCCTTACATCTTCCGGTCGGTCGAGCACATGCACACCGTGATGGACGGCCCGATTGGCGCGGAAATCCTTGCGGCATTCGAGGCCCACGATCTCGTCGGTCTGGCGTTCTACGATGGCGGTTCGCGCTCTTTCTACAATAAAGAAAAGCCGATCACCCAAATGTCCGATCTCGCGGGTCTGAAATTCCGCGTGATGCAGTCGGATCTCTTTGTGGACATGGTGTCCGCCGTTGGCGCGAACGCCACGCCGATGCCCTATGGCGAAGTGTATTCGTCGATCCAGACGGGCGTGATTGATGGTGCGGAAAACAACTGGCCCTCTTTTGAATCGTCGGGCCACTATGAGGTCGCGGGCTATTACACCCTCGATCAGCACCTGATCGTGCCGGAAGTGCTCGTGATGTCGAAAGCCTCCTATGACAAACTGTCGGCTGACGAACAAATGGCCGTGCGTGCTGCCGCCAAAGCCTCCGTTCCTGTGATGCGTGAGTTGTGGGCCGAGCGCGAGAAAGTCTCCGAGGAAAAAGTACGCGCCGCGGGCGTTGAAATCATCACCGATATCGACAAAACGCCGTTCATCGAAGCCATGGTGCCGGTCTATGAGAAATATGTCACCACTGACAAACTCAAAGACCTCGTAACGCGTATCCAGGCGACAGAATAAGCGCGCGAATAGCACGCGAAAGTTGCCCGATCCCTTCGGGTACGGGGCCTCGCATCCTCCATTCCTGCGAGGCTCCACCACATAGATACGGGATGCGCCACACATGGGGCGTCCCGTCCTCCCTCATGCAGGGATAAACGGGGTTAAGATGCAGATATTTATGAAAAAAGTTGCCCGTGTGATGGCGGTTGTCGCCCGCGCTGCGCTTTGGATTTCGGGCATAGGTCTGGTCTTGATGACCGCCTTTATCGCCTATCAGGTGTTTGGACGCTTTGTGCTCAATAACACGCCGACATGGACCGAAAGCTGGGCCGTGCTCATCATGGGGTGGTTCATCTTTTTGGGGGCCGCCGTCGGCATCCGCGAGGGGTACCACCTGTCGTTTGATGTCTTGCTTTATGTTCTGCCCGACCGGGTCAAATCCGTGCTGCATACGATTTCCGATTTGGTCATCGTGGCCTTTGGTCTCGGTATGATTTCCTACGGGTGGCAACTGGCCGAAAAAACATGGCCCTCCACCATTCCCAATCTCGGGATCACAGGGGCGGCCTCCTTTTTCTCTTTGATTACAGGCGGGATTTTGATGGTCCTGTTCTCGATCGAACGTATTGCGCGCCGCGCAGCGGGTCTGGTGACCGCGCGTTTTGGCGAAACCGAATTGCCTGAGGAAGATCGCTAATGTTTGATATCGCCGCCCTCATCGGCCCCGATCATGCGCTTTGGGTGCTGTTTGGCTCCTTTACCTTTTTGCTGTTGATCGGCACGCCCGTGGCGTTCTGCCTCGGTGTGTCGTCCTTTGCCACTGTTGCCTATCTGGGCTTGCCGCCTGTGGTGGTGTTCCAACGTCTCAATTCGGGCGTTTCCGTCTTTGCCCTTATGGCCATTCCGTTCTTTATCTTTGCGGGCGAATTGATGGTGCGGGGCGACATCGCACGCCGGCTTGTGGCGCTTGCGGGGGCCGCTGTCGGTCACTTCCGTGGTGGATTGGGGCAGGTCAACATCATGGCCTCCGTCCTGTTCGGCGGCATCTCCGGATCCGCCGCCGCCGATGCATCGGCCATTGGTGGCCTGATGGTTCCACAGATGAAGGAGCGCGGGTATGACGCTGATTACGCTGTGAATATTACGGTTGTCTCATCGATCATCGCGCTGATGCTGCCGCCCTCGCACAACCTGATTATCTATTCGATCTCGGCGGGGGGCAAAATCTCCATCGCGGATCTGTTTACCGCCGGTATTATCCCCGGTTTGATCCTCGCGCTGTCGTTGATGTTTGCGGCGTGGTTCGTCGCCAAAAAGCGCGGTTACCCGCTTGAAGCCTTTCCGGGCGGGCGCATGATCCTTGCGATGTTGGTCTCCGCCTTGCCGGGTTTGATTCTGGTTGCAATCATCTTTGGCGGTGTGCGCTCGGGCATTTTCACCGCCTCGGAAAGTTCCTGTATCGCGGTGGTTTATGCGATGCTTGTCACCTTTTTTGTCTACCGCTCTTTGTCGTTTTCCGAGTTCGTTCTCGCCGTCAAAGGTGCGGTACGCACCACCGCGATGGTGCTTTTGGTGATCGGTTGTGCGGCGGCCTTCGGGTGGCTTCTGGCCTATCTCAAAGTTCCGACTGCGCTTGTGGCCTTCATGCAATCGGTGTCCGACAACCCTATTGTGATCTTGTTGCTCATCAACGTTATGTTGTTGTTCTTGGGCACATTTATGGACATGTCGCCGCTGATCGTTATCACCACGCCGATTTTCCTGCCCGTGGCCACGGCCTTTGGCATTGATCCGGTCCAGTTCGGGATTGTGATGATCCTCAACCTCGGGATCGGCCTGTGTACGCCGCCGGTGGGGGCGGTGTTGTTCGTGGGCTGTGCGGTGGGCAATATTCCTGTCTGGAACGCCATTCGTACGATCTGGCCGTTTTATATCGCCGCTATCGTCACGCTGCTCTTTGTCACTTACATCCCTGCGCTGTCACTGTGGCTGCCTGCGCAATTCCACTAAGGAGACCGTTACGTGAGCCATGTAAAATCTTTCCCCTGTGTTCAGGTGAACGACCACGTTACCCGTCAGGTTCTGGCGGACAGTGAGGACCTGATGGTTGTCGCCTTTGGGTTTGCGCGCGAAGGCGAGGGCCGTGTCCATGCCCACCCGCATGTCCAGTCCACCTATGTGCAAAGCGGGCGGTTTGTGTTCACCATTGATGGCGACCCGTTCGAGGTCAAGGCGGGGGACAGTTTTGTCATTCCCTCGGGGGCGAAGCATGGTTGTGTCTGCCTTGAATCTGGCATACTAGTAGACTCATTCACGCCGCGCCGTGACGACTTCCTCTAATTTACGTTCAAAAGGATGATCCTATGACGATCCTCAATGTCGAAACCCGCCACGCCATCCACCCCGAACACGCCAAAGGTATGGATACCCAGGCCCTGCGTGACAATTTCCTGTGCGAGAGTCTGTTCAAAGACGGCGAGATCAATCTCGTCTACACCCACTACGACCGCTTTACGGTGGGCGGTGCTGTGCCTGCGGGCGGGGCGCTGACTCTGGATAAGGTCGAAGAGACCCGCACCGCGACCTTCCTCGAGCGCCGCGAAATGGGCATCGTCAATATCGGTGGCGCCGGCACGGTCGAGGCCGATGGCGAAAGCTACGCCATGGACGAGGGCGATGTGCTGTATCTCGGTATGGGGTCGGGCGCTGTGACGTTCAAAGGGCAGGGGCGGTTCTACATCACCTCCTGTCCCGCGCACCACACCTATCCCTCGCGGCTTGTCACGGTCGCCGATGCGGTCAAAATGGAATTGGGCGATGCGGCAACCTCCAACAAACGCACGATCAACCAGTTCATCCACCCGCTCGTGATGAAAAGCTGTCAGTTGGTTTTGGGCTATACCGCCCTTGACGAAGGTTCCGTCTGGAACACCATGCCCGCGCACGTCCACGACCGCCGCATGGAGGCCTATCTCTATTGGGGGATGGACGAGGCGAGCCGCGTGTTGCACCTGATGGGTGAACCCCAAGAAACCCGCCACATGTTCGTCGCCAACGAGGAAGCGATCGTGTCGCCGACATGGTCGATCCACTCGGGCGCGGGCATCGGCAAATACACCTTTATCTGGGCGATGGCAGGGGACAATGTCGATTACACCGACATGGATTTCGTGCAACCGTCCGAGATGCGTTAAGGGGGCTATGATGTCTGATCTGTTTTCATTGAACGGCCGCCGCGCCCTTGTGACCGGTGCCAACACGGGCATCGGTCAGGCCATCGCCGTTGCCCTCGCGGGCCAAGGCGCGCATGTGATCTGTGCGGGACGGCGTGCCTGTGACGAGACTGTTGCAACGATTGAATCTGCGGGCGGTAGCGGTGAGAGCCTGTTGCTTGATTTCGCCGATCCCATGGCGGCCAAGGACGTGTTCAAAGGGGCGGGGATCGACATTCTGGTCAACAACGCCGGCATCATCCGCCGCGCCGATAGTGTGGACTATAGCGAGGAAGATTGGGACGCGGTGATCGACGTGAACCAAAAGGCGCTGTTCTTTACCTGTCAGGCCTTCGGGCGTGAATTGATCGCACAGGGGCAGGGCGGCGCAGTGGTCAACATTGCTTCGCTTCTGTCGTTCCAAGGCGGCATTCGTGTGCCTGCCTATACGGCCTCCAAACATGCCGTGGCGGGGATCACGAAAATCCTTGCCAACGAATGGGCGGCCAGTGGCATCACCGTCAACGCCATCGCACCGGGCTATATCGCCACCAGCAACACCGAAGCGCTGCGCGCCGACGAAGAGCGCAACACGGCGATTTTGGCGCGTATTCCGGCGGGCCGTTGGGGCGAGGCCGAGGACATTGGCGGCACCGCCGCTTACCTGTGCTCCAAGGCCGCCAAATACGTCACCGGCGCTGTCCTCAATGTGGATGGCGGGTGGCTCGCCCGTTAATCCGGATACAATGACTTTGACGCCTCCGTGCCGTGCGCGGGGGCGTCCCGTTTCCAAAAGGCTGATCCCATGACCGATGTCACCGCCCTCCCGCGTCTCACCCGTTCCGATGCCGCCAAACCCGCTGTGGGTGTGGTGCATCTTGGCCTTGGCGCGTTTTACCGTGCGCATGGGGCGATCTATATCGCCGAGGCAATGGCCAAATCAGGGGGCGATTGGGGCATTGTCGGCGTGTCGCTCAAAAGCCCGACACAGGCACAGCGCCTCATGCCGCAAGGCTGCGCCTATACCGCGCTTGAACTGGCGCCCACGGGCCGTATTCCCCATCATGTCGAGGTTGTTCAGAACGTGCTTGTGGCCCCCCATGATCCTGCTGCCGTGCTCACGGCGATGGCGGATGAGGCGGTGAAAATCGTCACGCTGACCGTCACCGAAAAAGGCTATTGCCACGAACCCTCGACAGGGCGTCTCAATCAGGCGCATCCTGACATTAAACAAGATTTGGCCGACATCGCCAATCCCGCTTCGGCGCTCGGGTTTCTGGTCCGGGCGCTCGAAATTCGACGTGCGGCGGGGCTGCGCCCGTTCACCGTTTTGACCTGTGATAACCTGCCCGAGAATGGCCGTGTTGTGCGTGGCGTTGTGTTGGAACTCGCGGGGTTGATTGACGAGAGCCTGCGCGACTGGATCGCCGCCGAATGCCGTTTCCCCGCCACGATGGTGGACCGTATTGTGCCTGCGACCAAACCCGAGGACATCGCGGCATTGGGCGCGGACATTGGCAAATACGATGCCTCTCCCGTGATGATGGAACCGTTTCGCCAATGGGTGGTCGAGGATGATTTTGTCGATGGTGTGCGCCCTGATTTTGCGGCCGTTGGTGTTGAACTCGTTGAAAACGTGACGCCTTTTGAGGATATGAAACTGCGCTGTCTCAATGGCACGCACTCGTCTCTGGCCTATCTGGGTTATCTCGGCGGGTTCGAGACGATTTGCGACACCGTGGCCGAACCCGCCTATGCCGCCTATGTCACGGGACTGTGGCGCGATGAGATTGTTCCCGGCCTGACCCCACCCGAGGGCGTCGATCTGACCGCCTACGCCGCTGCGCTTCTGGCGCGGTATCAAAACCCCGCGATCCGTCATTTGACATGGCAGATTGCGATGGACGGGTCGCAAAAACTGCCGCAACGCATCCTGACCCAACTGGGCGAAGGCCTGTCCGCCGGGCGGCCGATGACGGGGCTTGTGCTCGCGGTGGCGGCATGGATGCGCTACGTGGGCGGGGTGGACGAGACGGGCGGCGCGATTGATGTGCGCGCCCCGTTGGCCGCGCGTCTCAAGGCACTGTCGGACGCCGCCAAAACCCCCGCTGAGGCCGTCACAAACCTTTTGTCGGTAGAGCAGGTCTTTCCCGTCGCTCTGGCCTCCAACGCCGCCTTTGTCGACGCGTTGACACAGGCCTATGAGGGGTTGGTCGCGCATGGCGCCCGCGCGATGGTGGCCAAAACGACCGGCTGAGCCGCCGACATGTGCGGGGGTCGATGTTCCACGTTCGGGCCACATGATAAAACTCTGTGCGTTTGTGTGCGGATTTCGCGAAAACGTTGACTTTTTGGTGACGGTGCTCTTGTAAAGATGGACCACACGGTCAACTTTAGGCCACAGCGCGACGCCCGTGATCGCGCCACTTTGACCAAGGCGCACAATGAACTTTTTCCCGATGTTTTTACGAATGGCCGACCGTGACGTGATCGTTGTGGGCGGTGGCGAAACAGCGGCGCAGAAAGTGCGCCTGCTGCGCAAATCCGGTGCGCGGATTACGGTTCACGCCCCCGAGTTGTGCCACGAATTGCGTCAGTTGGTTGCCTTGGGCGATGTGATCCACGCAGACGGGCCGCTTGGCGTGGTGACGTTCGAGGGGGCGGCCCTGGTTTTTCTCGCCACCGGATGTCCCGGGATTGATGCGAGCCTGCATCCGCTCGTGCGCACGGCCCGTGCCTTGGTCAATGTGGTGGATCAGCCGCATTTGTGCGAGGCCAATACGCCCTCCATCGTGGACCGCAGCCCGCTTGTGGTGGCGATCGGAACCGAAGGGGCCGCACCCATTTTGGGCCGTCAAATCAAAACGCGGATCGAGCAAATTCTGGAACCGGATTTGGGACGGCTCGTGCGTGTTGCGGGCGGATTGCGCCCCACGGTGGCGCGTTTGGTGCCAAAGGAACAGCGGCGCGCATTCTGGCGGTGGGTTTTTGCCGGACCGCCGCGCCACATGTTTGCCACGGGCCATGAGACCCAAGCCGCCGAAATGATTGGCAAGGCAATTGGCCAACACGGCTCGCCCGATGGGGATGACGAGGGGCTGTTGAGCGTGGTGCCGTACACATCGCGCATGGCCGATCTGATGACGCTGCGGGCGGTGCAACGGTTGCAAGAGGCGGATGTGGTGATCCATCGGCGTGGCGACACGGCGCTGTTGGAACTGGCGCGGCGCGATGCCGAACGGTTCGAGATGGCGGACGCCATGAATGCCGCCAAACGGGCCATGTTTGACGTGGGCGAGGGGGCGCGGGTGGTCTGGCTTTTGCCACATCAGGAATTGGCAGCGGCGGTGAACCTGTTATCGTGTGCGCACGAAGTTGTGCCGCATGTGGACATGCCAAGCAGCAGCTAAACCCGCACCGAACCTGAAAAGAGGCCCGAGATGAGCGATCTGGACACCCGAATTGCCCAAGCCCGCGGGGATATGCCCGCCGATATCGTTCTCAAGGGCGGGCGCATTTTCGATCTGATGACGGGGGCGTTGTTGCAGGGGGATGTGGCCATTTGCGGTGACCGCATCGCGGGCGTGTTTGACAGCTACACGGGCAAACGCGAGATCGACGTGTCGGGCAAGATCCTTGTGCCGGGGTTCATCGATACGCATTTGCATATCGAAAGCTCGCTTGTCACCCCGTTTGAATTTGACCGCTGCGTGACGCCGCGCGGGGTCACGACGGCAATTTGCGACCCCCATGAAATCGCCAATGTGATCGGCCTCGATGGTATCCGCTATTTCCAGTCGGCCTCCGAGCGCACCTTGATGGATATCCGTGTGCAGCTGTCGTCCTGTGTGCCGTCCACCCATATGGAGACCTCGGGGGCTACGCTTCTGGCCGATGATCTGGCACAGGTGACGGGCCATCCGTCGGCCATCGGTCTGGCCGAATTCATGAATTACCCCGGTGTGATCCACCGCGATCCGGAGGCGATGAAAAAACTGCGCCTGTTCGAGGACGCCCATATCGACGGGCATTGTCCGCAGCTGTCGGGCCGCGACCTGAACGCCTATATCGCCGCAGGCATCCGCACCGAACACGAGGCCACTACGGTCGAGGAGGCCCGCGAAAAACTGCGCAAGGGGATGCGGGTCCTGATCCGCGAGGGGTCGGTGTCCAAAGACCTGCACGCGTTGCATCCGTTATTGACCGATCTGACCTCGGCCTACATGTGCCTGTGTACCGATGACCGCAATCCGCTCGACATCGCCGAGGCGGGGCATCTGGACCATATGATCCGCGAATTGATCGCGTTTGGCTGTTCGCCGGTTGCCGTTTACCGCGCGGCCACACTGTCGGGGGCGGAGGCCTTTGGCCTCAAGGATCGCGGCATGATCGCGCCCTCGAAACGGGCCGATATTGTGGTGATCGACAGTTTGGAGGGCTGTCACGCGTCGATGGTCTTTGCGGGCGGGGTCGAGGTCACGGATGCGGCCTTTGCCGCGCGTGACATCCTTGCGCCCGTGGCCCGCAATTCGGTTCGGGCGCCGCGTGTCACAGCGCAGAGTTTTCGCACCGGCGGCAACCGCGAACAGACCGATGTGATCGGCATTATCGAGGGCAAGATCATCACCGCGCACCTGTCTGAGACGGTGCCGATTGTGGACGGTGACAAACGGCCTGATCCCGCGCGTGACCTGACGCGGATCACCGTGATCGAGCGCCATGGCAAAAACGGCAATATCGCAAGCGGCTTTGTCAAAGGGTTCGGGATGAAGGCGGGAGCGATTGCCTCGACCGTCTGTCACGACCATCACAACATTGCCTGTGTCGGTGTTGATTACGACGATATGGCCGTGGCTGCGACCCGTCTGGGCGAGATCGAGGGCGGCTTTGTCGTGGTGCATCAGGGCAAGGTGTTGGCCGAATTGGCCTTGCCCGTGGCAGGGTTGATGAGCCTTGAGCCGTTCGAGGCAGTCCATGCGCAACTGATTGAATTGCGGGCCGCCGCGCGGTCCTTGGGCGTCACACTCGAGGAGCCGTTTTTGCAACTGGCCTTTCTGGCCTTGCCGGTGATCCCCGCGCTTAAAATCACCGACCGCGGCATGGTCGATGTGCATAAGTTCGAGATCATCAGCTAAGGCGCCAACAACATGCCGGCAGCACGCCTGCGGTGATGCGTCGGGCGCTTTCCCGCGAATTCGCCATCCGTCACCAAAATCTGTGCGCACGGGCCTAGCGTCACGCAGCCTAATCGGGCATATCGAATAGGGGCGCATTACAGGGCGCACCGGCGTGGACGATTGCCAAAATCACATGGCACCCGCGTGATAGAAAAAGGACACCGAGATGACCAAAACTGTCTACATTATGAATGGCCCGAACCTGAATTTGCTCGGCAAGCGCCAACCGGATATTTACGGCCATGATACGCTTGAGGATGTCGAGCGCATGTGTGCCGCTGTCGCCGGAACGGGCGGGTTCGCGATCAAGATGATGCAATCCAATTACGAGGGCGGTTTGGTCGATTTCATCCATGAGGCGCGTGAACACGCGGCGGGGATTATCCTGAATGCGGGTGCTTACACGCATACGTCCGTGGCTGTTCTGGACGCGCTCAACACCTTTGAGGGGCCGGTGATCGAGCTGCACATCAGTCAGGTTCACAAACGTGAATCCTTTCGCCATCACTCCTATATTTCCATGCGTGCGGATGCCGTCATGGCGGGGTTTGGCGTGAACGGCTATGCGCTTGCCACGCAGCACATGGGATCGTTGATTTAACGCCGGACGCGTGACCGAACGGACAGCTGAGGGAGAGTGGCATGACCACACGGATTGCAATTGCGGGTGCGGGCCTGATCGGAAAACGCCACGCCACGGCGGTGAGGGCGGCGGCGGGGGTGTGCCTCGCGGCGATTGTGGACCCCACCGCGGCGGGCCGAGCCTTTGCCGGCGAGATGGATGTGCCGTGGTACGAAACACTTGAGGCGATGTTCGCGGCGAAATGCGCCGACGGGGTGATCCTTGCCGTGCCGAATGTGGCCCATGCGGCGACTGCACAGGCCTGTATCGCGGCGGGCCTTCCGGCGTTGGTCGAAAAGCCGTTCACCACCGATCTGGCCGAAGGCCGCGTGGTTCTGGCGGCGGCCGAAGCCGCAGGGGTCGCTTTGCTCACAGGCCATCACCGCCGGCACAACCCGTTGATTGCAAAGGCGATAGATGTGGTTAAATCCGGTAAGCTTGGCCAGTTGACCGCGGTGCAGGCCCAGACATGGTTTCTCAAACCCGAGCCCTATTTCGACGTGGCATGGCGGCGTGAAAAGGGCGCAGGCCCTGTGTATCTCAACCTGATCCACGATATCGATTTGCTCCATGCGCTGTGTGGTCCAATCGAGAGCGTGCATGCGATGGAGAGCAATTTCGTGCGCGGCTATGCGGTCGAGGAAACGGCTGTCATTTTGCTCAAATTTCGTTCTGGATTGCTCGGGACGGTGAATGTGTCGGACGCCGCCGCCGCGCCATGGTCATGGGAATTGACCGCCCGCGAGAATGACCAGTACGCGGCCACCTCGGAAAACTGTTACTGGATCGGCGGCACCGACGGGTCTTTGGCGCTGCCCAATCTTGCTGTTTGGGCACATGACGGTGCCAACGGGTGGTGGGATCCCATCTCCATGACCAAGCCGGTTTTCGAATTTGACGACCCGCTGATCCGGCAAGCCGCGCATTTCGGCGATGTGATCAGGGGCGAGGCCGCCCCGCTTGTCAGTGGCGCGGACGGGTTGGCCGCTCTTGCCGTGATCGAAGCGGTGAAACACTCGGCGGCTACGGGGCAAACCGTTGCCATAGACCACGCCTGAACCGAACTACGCCTGAACCGAACCATGCCAAAATCAGACCGGGACCACACCGGGACCACAAGGAGTGACCACGATGTCAGGATGGGGTGAATTTATCAGCGCCTTTGCGGTGTTTTTGCTAAGCCACGCGATCCCCGTGCGCCCCGCCGTCAAAGGGTGGGTTGTGGCACGGATCGGGGCGCGGGGGTTCACGATCGGCTATTCGGTCCTGTCCACGGCCATCCTTGTCTGGCTGATCGGGGCGGCGGGGCGTGCGCCCTTTGTGGTGGTGTGGGATGCGCCGGCGTGGGCGGCTGTGTTCACTTTGTTTGTGATGTTCGACGTTGTGATGGTGTTGGCGCTGACCATCGGGCGCCCCAATCCGTTTTCCTTTGGCGGGGCGCGCAACGAGACCTTTGACGCCGCGCATCCCGAACTGGTGCGCTTTACCCGCCATCCCTTGCTCGTCGGTCTCGCGGCCTGGGCCGCCGCGCATATGGTGCCAAATGGCGATCTGGCGCATGTGATCCTGTTCGGCACCTTTGCGGGGTTTGCCGTTTTGGGCATGGCGATTATCAACCGGCGCAAACGGCGTCAGATGGGCGCGGCCTACGCGCCGCTGTTGGCACAGACCCGCGCGGCGACATGGCGTCCCGCGCCGCACGCACGCCGCGCAATGATCCGCCGTCTGATCATCGGGGCTGTGATCTACGTCGTACTTATCGCGCTGCACGGTCCGGTGATCGGCGTTTACCCGTGGCCGTGATCTCTTGTGCGTTTCACCCGTTTCCACACCGGCTCCGGCGAACGCGATTGTGCGACATCCGCTAAAATTCCTTTTGTTACGTGGCGTTTTGAGCTAATCAGCCCGTATTTGAAGCAATTAAGAGTTCAGGTATTCAGTGACACATCGTGCCAAGCCTCCGTCATCGTGCCGAATTGGGGATTTCTCGATTCAATGTGCAACGCGTCAAGAGCTGCTCGAGCTTTGTCTCGACGATATCGAGCATGGCGTGACGCGTCCCAAGCTTGTGATGGATGTAAACGGCCACGGTCTTTCGTTGGCGCGACGGGACCGGCATTTCCGTGACGTTGTGGCACAAGCGGATATTATCCATGCCGATGGCGGTTTTCTTCTGCCGGTGTCCAGATATTTTTGTGAAAACACGATCCCCGAACGCTCTGCCACCACCGATATGATTCACGATTTCGCGGCCAGTTTCATGCACTCTGGCAAGAGCTTCTACCTTCTGGGGGCGACCGAAGAGGTGAACCAACAGTGCGCGGAGAAGCTTCTCGAGCTGTACCCCGGCCTCAATATCGTCGGGCGGCGCAATGGGTACTTTGACATGTCGGACGAGGACGAAATTATCGCCGACATCAATCGTGTCCAACCTGATGTGATATGGCTCGGCCTTGGAAAACCGAAAGAGCAGGAAGTGGCACTTCGGTGGCGTGACCGGCTTGACGCGACAGCGTGGATTGTCACCTGTGGCGGGTGTTTCAACTACATTACGGGGCATTATTCGCGTGCGCCAATGTGGATGCAGAAGACCCATCTGGAGTGGGTGTACCGTCTTGTCACCAATCCCCGTCAGCTGTTTGTGCGCTACCTCACCAGTAGCCCCCATGCCTTGTGGATCGCTCTGACCGATCGCGCATGAGTGCGCAACGCACGCTGCCTTCAGGTCCGGGAAACCCCACGGTACGCCCTGCTAGGGTGCGATAAAATTCTCTATGAGACAGTCCTCCTGATTTTAAAGCTGTTGTGCCTTCGGGTAGAGCGCATTCTCACAGGAGACAAACATGTCCGATCCCTTCCAAAACCGTTCCCTTCCGCTTTCAGGTCCGGCGCGTGATCTTATTGCGGTCACACCCTCCGACAGCATCGACCTGGTGGACGTGGCTGTTGCTCTTTATGTCGAGGGCGGTGGTACAGTTGCGTTCGTGAGTGCCGGCGGCGGGAGCCGAAGCGTAACACTTCCCGACAACGCTATCCTTCCCGTTGGCGTGCGCCGCGTGGATGCGACCGGCACGACCGCGACCGGCATTCATGCGTTGGTGTTGTAAGCCATGATTGGTGCAAGCTTTAGTCTCCCTGCTCTTGCTCTGCGGCAGCGGCCAAGCGGGCGCAGTTTGTCCTTCGCCGGTGGGGTGGTCCCCGCGCGGCTTGCTTTGACGCGTGCATCTGGAGCGACGCACTATGCCACGCCCGCCACACTTGCGACGGTTGGTGTGGATATCGCGCGCCTCGAGACGGGTGTCGCCGGCACATACCTGTTGGTCGAACCCGAGGCGGTCAATCTGGTGCCGTATGCGCGTCCGACCGCGGCAACGTGGAGTGCTCTGTCGCCAACCGTCGTGACCAACCGGAGTGCGCCCGCGTTGGGTTATTTCTCGGGCATTACTGTTGCGTCGGGAGGGGCGGACTGGCATCGCGCGCTCCAACTGTTGTCGATCACATCAGGGGTGAGCTACAGGGTGTCGGTCTTTGCGCAATCGGGTAGCTCGGGTCGAATGCGTCTTGTGTTTCGCGATACGATGAGCGGGGCCGAAACACGCATTATCGGCGCGTTTGGCGCGCTTGCGACCTCCACGTCTGCGGCGGGCAGCGTGGCGAACATTTCCGAAACCGTTCTGGCCGATGGTCAAACGCGATTGATCGAGGCGACATTCGTGCCGAACTTCAGCGGATCGGTGCAACTGGGTGTCGGGCCGGATAGCGCCGTTTCGGGCAGGAATGTGCATGTGCTCGGTGTGCAGATCGAGGCGGGCAGTACAGCGACAAGCTTTGTCGATACGGGCGCGAGCGCCCAGACGCGTGCGGCGGACGTGCCAACGGTCAACGGCATCAGCGGGACATATGATGTGACCGCGACGTTCGACAGTGGCGCACAGACCGTCTATTCCGCACAATCTGTTGTGGACGGATATTGGCCCGCCGGCCTGTCTGGTAAGATTACAAAGCTGGAATTCGAGTAGGCCACCCTGTAAATACGCCTAAATATGCCGCACAACCGAACCGCAAACGTGATAGAGATGGAGCCGCCTTGAACGGCTCCGTCTCTTTCGCTATGGAGGAATGCAGGGATTTTGGAGACTTCCGGCAAATTATCCGCCTTGGGTGGAGAAACTTGCATGGCATCAAGGTCTCGGATGAGGGGGGCTTGAACTCTTGAACGCAACGGCCTCGACCGACTGCCCGGAGGCGTACAAATGCACAAGTTGCATACAAAATGCTATTAAAACAGGTGTCAGTAAGCGTCAGGCTTCGCACTGAACTCCCCCCTGAAAATAGAGTACTAACGTAAGCCGTGACTTGTAACCTGCTGATCTTCACGACGAAGGAGATCCGGTGTGTTCAAACGGAAGCAATGTTCCCCCAGAGTTTAAGACCAGTGTCGTGTTAGAGGCGCTGAAGCGCGAGGAAACGGTCCGTACGTTGGCGGGCCGATTTGGGATGGGCGCGAAGGGGGAGATGTCCGGAAGACCGGATCAGGGGGCCAGGCAGGGATCAGAAATGGATCGGGGTCTACATCACTCGTCTACCGCATTCCGCGCTTTGTGGCCAACCTTCCGCTGTGATTTACGGGTGGCCACGAAGCAGCCAGCCCCGATCAACGGGTGTACAGATTTGCCTGATTTATGACAGATCCTGCCCATCTATTGGGTGTAGCTCAGTTTGACGTGGCTCTATCGGTTGAAAGGCGTTATGAAAACGAAAGACGTTATGCGAAAATGTATTTGATCAAGAACGATACTAAAGGACAGTTGGGAATGGGCTTTGGACAAGCATAATTGTTTGGAAATGAACACGCAGCCGTTCTTCTCGCGGAAAGCGGTTCCATCGCCGCGCGGTCGCGAAAGCTTAAGGCGCCACAAATCTTCGCGCGGTTTGCAACCACAGGCATGGCACATGATTTTCCGCAGGACTTTGATGTTGAAGGATATTCCTTTTACTTACTGGGGGCCAGTGACGAGGTGACGGAACGATGTGCTGCGGAACTGTCGTGTCTCTATCCCAAACTCGACATTGCGGGATGCCGTAACGGATACTCCAAACCGCCAGAGGAGGCCAAAATTATTTCTGACATCAATAAATTCAGGGCAAATTTTGTCCGGGGTGCCTTGGGGAAGCCTTTTAAACAAGACTTTGCGATGCGATGGAGCGATCGGCTAGGCGCCACATGGGGGATCACTTGCGGTGTCTGTTTTGATTACATTACGGGGCATTCTAAACGTGCCACGACATGGATGCAGGATGTAGACATCGAGCGGCTTCAGCGATTGTTGGCCAACCCCGAACAATTGTTCAGGCGGTATTTTGTTACCAGTCGGCACGTGCTCTGGATTGCGTCACGTACGCGAAAATACGGAAATCTAGATGCGATTTTCTATCAGGGTGTTGATTTTTCACATTAAATTCAAGTTTGACCACTTAGACGGAATTAGGAGAGAAGACAATGTATGCTGTTATTGATGGTGGCGTTGTGCCGCGCGGAAAAGTTCGTGTAAGCGGGGCTAAAAATTCTGCGACAAGGCTTTTGGCGGCCTCTCTTTTGAGTGATGAGGCTGTCGTTCTACGCAATTTCCCGACCCGACTTGTTGATGTAGGGCACAAAATCGGGTTTTGTGAAAAGCTAGGGGCGCAGATCAGCATCAATCATGCTACTGAAACCGCGCAAATTGATGCGACGTCGCTCAAGACCCGGCTCCTCACGCGCGACGATTATGATGTTCCTATCAGAACAACGTACCTTCTGACTGCTGCGCAGATCCTTCGATCCGGAATGGCCCGAATTCCCTATCCTGGCGGGTGCCCGATCGGTGGTGGCTCCGGAGGGGGGCGCGGCTATGATCAACACATTCTCGTCTGGGAGGCGCTCGGCGCAACTGTTGTCGAGAAAGACGATCATATCGAGATTAGTGCGCAACAAGGGTTTGTAGGCGGTGACGTCCATTTTACGAAGTCCACAGTGGGCGGCACAGAAAATGCGCTGATGTCTGCGGCAATCGCCAAAGGGCAAACGCGTATTTATAATGCCTACATAACGCCCGAGATCGAAGACCTTATCAAATTCTTGCGTCGTATGGGTGCTGAAATCGAGGTCTCCGGGGCTAGCCATATCGTCGTTGATGGGCGCGGGGGCGCATTGGGGGGGACCCACATGTCCGTGATGAGCGACCGGATCGAGGCTTTGACCTGGTTGGTGTACGCCGCTATTTCGGGCGGCGAACTTACGATCGAGAACGTACCTTTCAGCAGTATGGAGGTGCCTCTTTTGCATATGCGTCACGCGGGGATTGATTTCTTTCAAAACCAGAACTCGATTCACGTCACCCCTGATTGTCTCACGTCCGGCTCCGTTCAACCTTTTGAACTGGCATGTGGTGCGCACCCTGGTGTCATCTCGGATATGCAGTCCTTTTTTGTGATGCTCGCACTCAAAGCCGAGGGGACGTCACGGATTTTCGACTATCGCTACCCTGATCGTATCGCATTCGTGCACGAATTGGCCAAACTCGTCTCCGGCGACCATTTGGACGCGGAAACCGGTAAAATTGTCGTGCGTGGTCCGGCACAATTCAAACCGGGTGTTGCGGATTCAACGGATCTACGCGGCTCTATGGCGGCGGTGATGGCCGCACTTTGTGCTGATGGGCGCTCTGTGATTGAGAATGTTCATATGGCTTTACGCGGATACAATGGCCTTGCTGACAAGCTTGCCTCTATCGGGGGACGCATCGAGATTCACGAAGGCAGAAAGGCCGCGCAGTAGTGTCACCTTTCTCCCCGCTCTTTATGAACGAGATCCGGTCTCTTGGCCTCAAGGATGTCGGCTTTGACGTACCTCTTGCGCCGATATCGCGGTGGAAAATTGGCGGAGATGCAGACATCGTTGTCTGCCCTCACTCCACCACAGAGGTGGCGCAGGTTGTGCAGCTATGCAAAGCGCACGATGTTGCGTTGTTCGTCATGGGCGACGGATCTAATATGCTGATTGACAGCAAGGGCTTTCGCGGCGTCGT
This sequence comes from Celeribacter sp., assembly GCF_048259695.1. Classification (GTDB taxonomy): domain Bacteria; phylum Pseudomonadota; class Alphaproteobacteria; order Rhodobacterales; family Rhodobacteraceae; genus Celeribacter. Next base: position 178,548 of record NZ_JBLXHL010000003.1, read on the forward strand.
CATGAAAATCGGGGCGCCGATGTCGAAGATAGAGATCAGCGGCACGAGAGTTACATGCGGGGCGGGTATCTGGGTCCCATATATGGCCAAGTGTCTGGCGAACGCAGGGTTGACCGGCCTCGAACATGTCGTAGGCATCCCGGGCACGCTTGGTGGTCTTGTTTTGATGAATGGCGGAAGTCAGCGTAAAGGTGTTGGTAGCCATGTTCGTCGGGTGACCTGTGTGCTGCCTGACAGCAGCATCCGTGACTACACGCAAGAAGAACTCGGTTACTCCTACAGACATTCGGCTCTTCAAGGTGCTGGTGTTGTCATAACCGAGGTAGAGCTTGTGCTTGCCAATGGCGATGTTTCGCAAATCCGCAGGGACCAAATTGACATCATGGCCTCGCGCCGTAAGAAATTTCCCAAGAACTTACCCAACTGCGGATCAACTTTTTTATCAAACCCGGCGATGTATGAGACCGTTGGTCCCCCTGGTAAAGCGATTGAAGACGCGGGCCTTAAGGGGGTCGCATTGGGGGGGGCTCAAATCTCGCCACTACATGCAAATTTCATCGTGAATCGAGGCAATGCGACGTCAGATGACGTGTTGGCCCTGATTGCCTATACCCGTCAAACTGTGTTCGAGCGAACAGGTTATAAAATGGACTGCGAAGCCCGTTTTTTGACGGAAACAGGCGAAGAGCGTCCTGCACATGAATTTACGGATGCGGATCGTTTTGATGCCTCCCTGTTGGATGCCCTGATTAGCCGTGTAAATGACTAGTTTTATTATAAAAATAGCAACGGTCTTTACCGGGCGTATGGCAGCGCGTGGTGCACAATTCTTTACTTTCCTCGCGTTGGCGCACGAATTGTCACCATCACAATTTGGTGCCTATGGACTGCTGATCACATCGGTTCTTCTGGCCTCTTTGTTGGGCAGCATTGGATTACGACAAGCCAGTGCCCAGTGGATCGGGGTCAACAAAATCACCCACGCCCACGCGCTTGGGACATTGTTGGCTTTATTGCCCGTTTTGGGTGTCATATCCGCTTTCGCCGTTTGGTGTGTCGTCGGGTCTCAAATCTCGGCGCATGGCGTGACACCGGGCGGACTGATTGTGTTCGTGGCCGTGGCGGGGTCGATGGCAACCATGATGTTCCAAGGCATCCTATTGGGGCTTGGCCGTACTACGGCCTTTTCGTTAAGCGACAGCCTGTATCCGTTTTCGCTCCTTGGCCTCGTGCTACTCTTGCGGGTGCTCACCCCGCACATCGAATTGCTTCCCGTGGTTGCAAGTGTCGCGATTGCCCAGACCATTGCTGGCCTCCTTACGTTCGTTCTTGCATGGCGCGGCAGTGACAAAATAGCGCTTCAGTCATCGCGTCAGGTGATCCACTTGGTAAAACACGGCTTGGCCTATTCGGTGAACCTGTTTCTGATTACCCTGTCTGCGCGCATCTCGCTCTACTTCATCCAAACCATGATATCCCAAGATGCCGTCGGTCAGTTTTTTGCCGGACAGCGGATTGGCGACTTGCTTATTGAAGCGGCAACCGCCGTTGGGCTTGTGCTGTTTTCGGATGGCGTGCGCTCGAAGGATCCGCAAGCAACCCTGCGCCGCAATGCACGAATTGCGGGTACAGTGCTTTGGATTTTCTCTCTCGCGGGTCTGCTGTTTAGCATTTTTGCGCCCCAAATCACCGCCCTGTTGCTATCAGACGAGTACGGTGCCGCCGGACATGTTCTGACCATTACCGCTTGGATGATCGCACCTGCGTCCGCAACCAAAATGATCTATCCCGCGATTGCCGCAATGGGAAAACCCATACTCGGGAGCCCTGCGATCCTGGCCGCCATAGTGACAAATATTCTATTCTGTTGGGCGCTTATACCAAGCTACGGCCTCAGCGGCGCCGCTTTCGCACTGGTGTCATCACAATATGTCTTGCTTATTGGCTACGCTATTATTCTGCGACGAAGCTTCAACATCGCGTTCAAAGATAGCCTCTTGCCAAGCCTCCCAGTCAAAAGGAAATCGAAATGACGAAGGTCACCGTGATTAGCCCATATCATAACCGCAAATCATCCGTTCGAATGACCCTGACTTCAATATCCTCCCAGACCTTTGAAGATTTCGAGGCTTTGATTTGGGATGATGGTTCAACGGACGGCACCTTTGAGGAGTTGCAAAAGGTTCAAGCGGAGCTGGGAGACCCTCGTATCACGGTCTACCAACACATGCCGAACATTGGCCTAACCAATGGGTTGAACGATGCTATCCAGCGGGCAAAAGGTGACTATATTGCCGTTGTGGGATCAGGCGATACTTGCGCTCCTGATCGTTTGGAGAAACAGGTTGCGGCGCTAGAAGCGGATCAAGAAGCGCGATTTTGTGCCTGTCGCTCTGTGACTATTGATGAGGTTTCAGGGCGTCAGTTTTCAGACGAGCATTTTCAAAACGTTCGCATTGAAAAGGAAAACGTCGCGGAGGTTTGCCCGTTCACCCACGGATCTGTCATGTATCGGAAAAAAGCGATTTTAGCTGTTGGCGGGTATGATCCAATATTTAAATGGTGTGCCGATTGGGACCTGTTCTTTCGCTTACTCAACACAGGTCATGCCTGTTATATTCCTGAAGACCTTTATTTTCGATATGCCCGCATGGATGGGGTAAGTTTCGCCCCCCAAAAATCGGTGGAGCAAATCAAGAGTAAGCATCTGGTGCTGTGCTTGGCTGGCTTGTCGAATGATGACCGTGAGGCGTTAAAAACCCGCGTCGCCAACCAAGGCTTAAAAGAAGCGTTAAGCGGATGTTGGGTAGACATAGCCAGAGACCTGCGCGCACGGCAGATAAAACTGATCTTTATGGGACGTAAAGAGGCTGGCGAAGAGCTTGGCAAACTCATTGATGCAGAATTTGGTACATCTCTCAAATGGAATGCCGCAGCTGTTTTTGCCAAAATCATAGAAGCAAGCCCGATCAATCAAGACAAAGCGATCGCCTTTGCCAGAAAGATAAAATCCCTTTTCTGACAAGAATTAACCGTGATAGTCAGTTTGAATAAAATTCGGAGCGAGCACAGCTATATGGGCTACAAATTTTCCATTCGACCATTCAAAAGCTTTGTTGCTCTCTATCTAGCGTTTTCGATGGGCCTCAATGCTGTTGTCTTGAATAGCAACGATCGCCTATCAACCTCTGCGATCTTTATTGCATCATGGCTACTAATGCATGCCATTACCGGCGGAGTTTTTCTCTCATCTTTCCGCATGAAGCTTTCAACGTTTCTCGTACTCCTGACGTTTATCTTTTACGTACTATTAACCACTGTTGCGGGACCGAATTTCAAAAGTAGTTTACCCTACGCGATCATGTTGTCGGGAAACATGCTCTTCGCGTATATATGTGTGAAACGCCTCACGCTCGCAGAGTTCATGGATGTTTTGCGTCGCACCATCGTTGTTTTGGTGGTCGCCAGTTTGATTGCGTTCGTTCTCAACGTTGACAAAGTGAATTACATCGACGCTCACCAACGCCTAAACGTTTTGGGTCTGGATCCGATAAGAGGGTTCTTTGCCCACAAAGTTATGGCTTCTCTTTTTTGTGGCATCGGCATGCTATTGGTTTTGGACACGAAAGGAATTCCTTTCAAAAAAACAATTTTAGTATTGATGCTACTTTTCATCCTTCTGACAGGATCAACGACAGGATTGATCTTGTCAGCCGTTCTATTTGCTATCCGCTTTGTTGTGAACCTAGCCTTGGGTCTCAAGATTTCATCTAAACTATTTTTGGGTATGTTAGCATTTGCCGCGCTAACGACGGTGAGTGCTGCAATACGTTTGGGGCCAACTGTTCTCGAATGGCTGAACCGTGACCCGACGCTAACAGGTCGAACCTTGTTGTGGAGGTGGGGCATAGACGTGGCTGCGCAAAAACCTATTTTTGGATGGGGGTTTGGCAACTATTTCACAACCAATAGTGCGTTTGAGGTTGGCCAGACTTATATGGTTTTCCGGAATTACGATGTGCCACATTTCCATCAGTCATTCATACAAACCATGGTCGACTTCGGGGGGCTTGGGGTATTGGGATTGTGTTGGATGCTAGTGCGAGCAATCGATACGCATTATACGGAATGTCTGAAGTTTAACGATTATCCCGATAGACAAGTTGTACAAATTTTGTTGCTCTGCGTTTTTGCATCCACGACCATGTTCCTGTTTTTTAACTATAATCACCTCGTGACCATACTGCTTATGGTGTTTTTTCTTTATACGTTTGACGGACGAAAACGTATGAAAACAAATCCGTCAGTACAAGAAAATGGGTAACCTCCTGCTGAGGAGAGATCGTCTGAAAGCATCCCCCTAATTTTATGGCGATTGCCGGGGCAGGCTTTTCAGGTAGGTTCCATAGTCGGTTTTTCCGAGCTGATCGGCATGTTCCAACAGTCTTGTCTCGTCGATCCAGCCTTTGTTATACGCGATTTCTTCGGGGCAGCCTGTTTGCATCCCTTGGCGTTCCGACAGGGTGCGCACGAAGTTTCCCGCATCGAGCAGCGAGCCATGGGTGCCTGTGTCGAGCCAGGCGTAGCCGCGGCCCATGCGTTCCACGGTCAGCGTGCCGTCGTGCAGATAGGTCTCCAGAAGCGACACGATTTCGACTTCGCCGCGTGCCGAGGGGGCGATCTGTCTGGCGCGGCGTGGCGCGTCGCCATCGAGAAAATACAGGCCGGTGACGGCGTAGTTCGACGGCGGGACCGCAGGCTTTTCGATGATCTCTTTCACCGTACCCTGTGCATCGAAACGCACCACGCCATACCGTCCGGGGTCGGCGACATGATAGCCGAACACCGTGCCGCCGATGTCGCGTGCGTCGGCGGCCGCGAGCATTTCAGGCAGGCCATGACCAAAGAAGATATTGTCGCCCAACACCATGGCAGACGGTGCGCCATCAAGAAAATCCTCAGCCAATACATAGGCTTGTGCGAGGCCGTCGGGGGAGGGCTGTTCGATATAGGTGAACGATAGCCCCCATTGCCGACCGTCGCCCAAGAGCCGTTTGAATTGGTCCTGATCCTGTGGGGTGGTGATGACCGCAATCTCGCGGATGCCCGCCAACATGAGCACCGAGATCGGATAATAGATCATCGGTTTGTCATAGATCGGCATGAGTTGTTTGGAAACGGCCATGGTGAGCGGGTAGAGCCGCGTACCGGAACCGCCTGCGAGAATAATGCCTTTGCGCTGTGTCATGCGGAGCCTTTCAGGGTCGCTATTGTATCGAAGAGTGCGGCACGCCAATCGGGGCGCTCTATGCCGAATGCCGCCTGTGTCGAGGTGCAATCAAGGCGGCTATTGCGCGGGCGTGCTGCGGGCGTGGGATAGTCGGCTGTGGCGATATCCGTAACCGTGCAGCTCAGGCCGGCGCTCTCGAAAATGGTGCGGGCGAACTGCGCCCATGTCGTGTCGGGCGCCCCCGAGAAATGGTAGGTGCCGCTCTTTTCAGGGGCCGCTTTAAGCTGTCGGACAATTGTCTGGCATGCGTCGGCTATGTGTCGGGCCGATGTGGGGCCGCCGTATTGATCGGCGACGATGCCAAGCGTGTCGCGCTGTGCCCCGAGCCGGAGCATGGTTTTGACGAAATTTGCGCCCTGCGCCGAAAAGACCCACGATGTGCGCAAGATCACATGCGGCCCGCCGGCGGCACGCACGGCCTCTTCGCCCGCCAGTTTGCTCCGCCCGTAGGCGTTCAGCGGTCCGGTCGCCATGGCGGGGGCAAAGGGCGCATCGCCGTGACCGTCGAACACGTAGTCGGTCGAGATATGCACAAACGGGAGATCCAAACCGGCACAGGCCCGCGCCATGGCCGCAGGGGCCGCCCCATTGACCACGGTCGCCGTGGCCTCGTCCTCTTCGGCAGCATCCACCGCCGTATAGGCGGCGGCGTTGATCACTGCGTCGGGGGCAAGGCGCACGATCAGATCGGCACAGGCGGCAGGGGTGGACAGGTCGGCGTCATCGCGCCCCGCAAAATAGGCCTCCGGCAAGACGGTGCGCAATGCGGTGGCCACCTGACCGGTCTTGCCAAAGACGAGGATCATGTGTTCACCCCCAGACGTTCCCCGACCCCGCTTCGTGACTGGAGGGCGCGCCACCAGTCCGTGTTGGCGAGATACCATGCCACGGTGCGCGCGAGACCTTCGTCGAGGGTCACGGACGGGCGCCACCCCAATTCGTCGCGAATACGGCGCGCATCGATGGCGTAGCGGGCGTCATGGCCGGGGCGATCCGCAACAAAGGTGATCTGGTCGGCGTAGGCGCCGGTGGCCTTGGGGCGGGTTTGGTCGAGGATGGTGCAGATGCTTTTGACGAGGTCGAGGTTCGAGCGCTCGTTCCCGCCGCCGATGTTGTAGCTGCGCCCGACCGCGCCTTTTTCGACCACGAGCAAAAGCGCGTCGGCGTGGTCCTCGACATAGAGCCAGTCGCGGATGTTTGACCCGTCGCCGTAGATCGGTAGCGGTTTGCCCGCAAGCGCGTTCAGGATCACCACGGGGACGAGTTTTTCGGGAAAATGGTAGGGGCCGTAGTTGTTGGAGCAATTGGTCAGAACCACGGGCAGGCCGTAGGTCTCGTGCCATGCGCGCACGAGGTGGTCGGAGGCCGCTTTGGACGCGGAGTAGGGCGAGCGCGGATCGTAGGGTGTGCTTTCGGTGAACTGCACGCAAGGATCCGCAGGAAGCGAGCCGAACACCTCGTCCGTCGAGATGTGGTGGAAGCGAAACGCGTCAGGTTTCCCCGCGCCAAGCCAATAGCTGCGCGCCGCCTCCAACATGTTGAACGTGCCGGTGATGTTGGTTTCGATAAAATCCGCCGGCCCGTCGATCGAGCGGTCCACGTGGCTTTCGGCGGCCAGATGCATCACCGCGTCGGGGGCGTGTCTGGCAAAACAGGCGTCGAGGGCGGCACGGTTGCGGATGTCGATCTGTTCGAAGGTATACTGCGCACTGTCCGCGACACCGGCCACATTGTCGAGGCATGCGGCATAGGTCAGCGCGTCGAGATTGACGACATCATGGCCGCGCGCAATGGCCAAACGCACAACGGCGGAGCCGATAAATCCCGCGCCGCCTGTGATCATCAGTTTCATTCTGGAGCCTCGTAGGTAAAGGGGCTGTCGAACGCGTTAAAGCGTTGTGCTGTTGCGTCTTTGTCGGACAGGCAAGGCGTGACGTTGCCGAGCGGCCACGCGATGCCGCATGTGTCCCACCGCACCGCGCCATCACAGTCGGGTGCGTAGTGGTCGGTGCATTTGTAGATGATTTCGCTATCGGGTTCGAGTGTCATAAAGCCGTGCAGGAACCCCGCGGGGATCCAGAGCTGTTTGCCGTTCTCGAACGACAGGGTCTCGCCGACCCATTTGCCATAGTCCGGCGAGCCTTTGCGCACATCGACCGCAACGTCGAAAATCGCGCCGCGACCGCACCGCACCAGTTTGCCCTGTGCGTGGGGGGGGCTTTGGAAATGCAGGCCACGCACGGTGCCGGCCTCATGTGAGAGGGAATGATTGTCCTGCACAAAGGCGGGCAAATGCACGCCCTGTGCCTCTAACGTGGCGGCGTTCCAACTCTCGCAAAAGAATCCGCGATGGTCGCCGAACCGGCGGGGCGTCAGCATTAGAACGTCTTTTATCGCAGTTGTAGAAATCAATTCCGGACCTCACTCTCGCCTTGTGTGCACCGTATTAACCAATTTGGAGCACGGCGGCGATTCATATGCGCCCAAGCGAACAAAAATGTGGCATAGGCCCACTTTCCGGCGGGGTCTACATGTGCGAGCCAAAATTCGGGACCCTCTCTGCCGCTCGCCAAGATGCGGCCCGCCAAATTTTGTGTCAAAACGGGGGATATGGGGCGAACGGGTGTTTGTTATCTGCGATAAGGGACGGTGAGTGCAGATGTCCTGTCAGCGCCACCGTGATCCCATTTGTCTTTTCTTTTAATGCTTATCTGTGCGAGACAGGCAAAACAGGCCGGACACATAACAACTGACACAGTCGAACACGTGCGTATGATAATGGATAATTCAACCAAAACAGATATTTGCAAAAGCGCAAAACTGTCCGTCGCACCGATGATGGATTGGACCGACCGCAATTGCCGGGTGTTTCACCGTGTGATGTCGCGCCATGCGCTGTTGTATACCGAGATGGTGACAGCCCCTGCGTTGGTGCGTGGCGGGGCGCGGCATTTGATTGCGTTCAACGCCGTCGAGCATCCCGTTGCGGTGCAACTTGGCGGCTCTGATCCGCGCGAGTTGGCCGAGGCGACCAAGATGTGCGTTGACGAGGGCTATGACGAGGTGAACCTCAACGTCGGCTGCCCGTCCGACCGTGTGCAATCGGGGGCCTTTGGTGCGGTGTTGATGAAATCCCCCGATCTGGTGGCGCAGTGTGTCACCGCGATGCAGGCGGCGGCGGGCGATGTGTCTGTGACCGTCAAATGCCGCATCGGTGTGGATGATCAGGACGCCCATGCGGTTTTGCCCGCCTTTATCGACACCATGCGCGCCGCAGGGATCACGCGGATGCAAATCCACGCGCGCAAGGCATGGCTCGACGGGCTGTCGCCGAAACAGAACCGCGATATTCCGCCGTTGGACTATGATCTGGTGCACGCGATGAAGGCGCGGTTTGGCGATATGCACCTGTCGATCAACGGCGGCATCACCACACTGGCGCAGGTGGGCGGCGCGTTGGATCATATGGACGGGGTGATGGTCGGGCGAGCGGCCTATCATACCCCGTACGACATTCTGGGGGATGCGGATCGGGCGGTGTTTGGCGACCCGCGCACGCCCCTGTCGCGCGAAGAGGTGGCGCTTGCGATGGAGGACCACATCGGGCGGCACATCGCGGCGGGCGGCAAGATTGCACAGGTGACGCGCCACATGTTGGGGCTGTTTGCGGGGCAACCCGGTGCGCGGCGATGGAAACGGATATTGTCGGAGCGCGGCCATCACGAGGGGGCGGATTTCGCGCTCGTCCGAGAGGCCTTGCCGCCACGCGATGTGTAACGCACGCGATCGTGCTAAACGAAAACGCCCCCGAATGTCGGGGGCGTTTTGTCTTTTGTGGGGGGTGATCCCTTGGGCCTATTCGGCGGCCCTGATGTCGGAGGGCGGTGTGTCGTCGTCCTCATCGCGCTTTGCGGCCTCTTTGGCTTTGGCGCGTTTGCGCAGCTCCGCCGTCGACGTGGCCTTGACCTCGGCACTGGCCATTTCGACCTGTGGTTCGGTCGGCATTTCGGGCGTGTAATCGGGGCTACCCCATGCATTCGCTCCCGTGGTCCAGACGAATTCGGGGTTCAGCGTGCGTCGGGCTTCGCGGTGCAAACGGTAATCGGTTGCGGTGCGCGACCGTGCGCCCACGAGGTTGGTCACGATCATCACAATCCGGTGGGCGATAACCCGCGCCCAGACCCGCAAGGCGAGCATGGCAGGGGTAAAGATCAGGGTCAGAACCGTCGCGATCCCGAGGCCGAACACCACAGCCGTGGCGAGGTTGGTCCAGAACTCGGCGGTGGGCGAGTTGATCGAATAGCCGCCGTTGATGAAGTCGAGCGAGAGCGCGAACATCATCGGCGCCAGACCCGCCATCGTGGTGATGGTGGTCAAAAGCACAGGCCGGATACGATCCTCGGCGGTGCGGATGATCGCCTCGATTTTCGGCATGTAGCGCGAGTATTCCTGATAGGTGTCGATCAGAACAATGTTGTTGTTCACCACGATCCCCGCAAGCGCCACGATCCCTGTCCCGGTCATGATCATGCCGAACGCCATGTCGCGTACGAGCAGGCCGATCAGCACGCCCGCGGTGGACATAATGACAGCGAGCAACACCAGAACGGAGTTGTAGAAACTGTTGAACTGCGCAAGCAGGATGATGAACATCAGGGCAAGTGCCGCGCCAAAGGCCTTGCCGAGGAAGGCCCCCGTTTCGCGTTGCTCCTCATCATCGCCCGTCCACTCCCATGAGACGCCCGAGGGCAGGGGGGTGTCGGTGGTGAGCCATTCGGTCAGCGTATCGATGCGCTCGGTCGGTGTGATCGAAATACCGTCTTCGGTCTTGAGATCAGGTGCCACGCCCGCTTTTACATCGTAGTAGCGTTTTTGGTCGGCGCGGTCGATTTGCGCCAGCTTTTTCACAGGCTCGCGGGTGATGAAGTTGGCAAGCGGGACAAGCCCGTCCTGCGTGCGTACCTTGAGCGTATCAAGGGTCGAGAGCACGCGGTACTCTTCGGGGAAACGCACGCGGATTTCGACCTCTTCGTCGGAACTGTCGACGCGCATGGTATCAAGCATGATGCCACGGGTGATCAACTGGATCATACCGCCAACGGTGGCGACATCGGCGCCAAACCGCCCTGCCTTTTGCACATCCACATCGATTTGCCAGTCAATGCCGGGCAGGGGGCGGGTGTCCTCGATATCGGTGAGGCCCGCCATGGTTTCATACTTGGCGCGCACAATGTCGGTGGCCGAGGCCAATGCCTCCCAGTCGTCGCTTTTCAGACGCAGGTGAACGGGTTTTGCCGAGGCCGGACCCATGCCAAGGTTTTGAATCTCGGTGAAAATACCGGGGATGGTGTTTAGGCGTTCCTGCAACTCGGCAATCACCACATCGCCGTCATAATCGGGCGCGACATGGGTGTTTTCCCACGGGATAAAGCCGAGCAGCCTGGTTGATATTGTCTCGTCGGGGCGGTCTTCCCACGGGATCAATTCCACCTGAATTTGTCCGATGGTGTCCGATGGACCCGCAGCCCCGCCGGTGTTGGCGTTCAACCCGCCCTCGCCGGCAAAGGCAAAGGCATTGTCGACGCCGCGTTGGGTCAAGACGATCTGTTCGGCCCGAGCCACGAGCGCGTCTTTCTCCGCAAGCGACAGGTTGCCACGGGCGCGGACATAGACGATGGCCTGTTCGGGTTCGGAGTCCGAAAAGAACTCCATACCGGCGTTGTTTTTGCCATAGTAGCCAAAGACACTCGCGACCGAGGCCACGACCACAACGATGGTGACAACGGGCATGATCGGGTTGCCGGCAATCGCCCATGTGAACCACCCGAAGGCGGTGCGTTTATAACCGCTATCGACCTTTTTCTTTTTGCGTTCAATACGTGCCGCAGACAGCGTGATCCCGAAAAGCGACGATCCGATCAGGAACAACACGGGGCCAAGGTAGGCGGCCCACGCGGCGTCGGGTGCCGCGTTGCCGAACAGGTAACCTTTGTTGATGGTCTGCATCATGGAGATGAACACCAGATAGGCGGCGGGGATCACCAACACGAAACGCACCCAATAGGGCGTTGTGCGGCGCAGACCCGCCGACATGCGATCAAATACCCGCGCGATGCGGCCCGACACCCCGCCCATAACAGGCAGGTACACAAGCGCCACAATCAGCGAGGCGGAGAGCACGAAAATGATGGTGACGGGCAACATGCCCATGAATTGTCCCGCAACACCGGGCCAGAACAGCATCGGCAAAAAGGCGCATAGCGTGGTGGCGGTGGAGGACACGATCGGCCAGAACATGCGTTTCGCGGCCTCGACGAAAGCGGCCATCGGGCCTTCGCCCTCATCCATTTTGCGGTCGGCATATTCGACCACCACAATGGCGCCATCCACCAACATCCCCACGGCGAGGATCAGGCCGAACATGACGATGTTGGAAATGGTGATGCCCATGATCCCGAGCAAGATAAAGCACAGCAGGAACGAGGTCGGAATGGCAAATCCCACAAGCAGGGCGGAGCGGATGCCGAGCGAGGCCAGAACCACGATCATCACAAGCGCAATTGCGGTCATCACCGCGCCCTCGAGTTGGCTCACCATCGACGCCACCTGACGCGACTGGTCGTTGGAGGTGCCGACTTCGATCACCTGACGCAATTCCTTTGGCCATGTGTCGACCTCGGCGGCCACTTCGGTTTTGATCAACTCCACGGTGTCGATGATCGGGAAGCCTTTGCGCTTGACCACTTGCAACGCCACGGTGGTCTCGCCGTTAAAACGGGCGGTTCCGGCGCGGTCCTCGAACGTGAGGCGGATGTCGGCCAGATCGCCAAGGGTGATCACGCGGTCGCCATTGACCTTGACCGGTAGGGCCATCACATCGCTTTGGTCGTTGAAACTGGCGGGGATCTTGATCGCGAAATTGCCCTGTTCGGTTTGCACCTCACCTGCGGCGACCAACTGGTTGTTGTTGGCCACAACGGAAATCAGTTCCTGCGCCGTGACGTTATAGGCCTCAAGGCGCAGAGGATCGATTGTCACCTCGACCATCTCGTCGCGCTGACCCGTCAGTTGCGCCTCCAGAATGGGCTCGAGCCCCTCGAGGCGGTCCTGCATCTGCTTGGCGTAGCGCACAAGCGTGCGTTCGGGCACGGGGCCTGTCAGGTTGACAATCAGGATCGGAAACTCGGAAAAGTTGATCTCGTTGATCGAATAGCTGTCCGCGCCTGCGGGAAACTCGGCCTCGACGCGGCCCATGCGGTCGCGCACATCCGCGATCACCTTGGTCTTGTCCCAACCGAATTCGAACTCCATCGCCAGACCGCCATAGCCCTCGGCGGCGGTGCCTGACATTTTATCAAGGCCGTCGAGATCGGCCATTTCGGTTTCCATCGGTTCAACGATCAACCGTTCGGCGTCCTCGGCGGAAATGCCGGGGAAGGGGACGGAGACAAACAGTGCCGGAATTTCGATGTCCGGTTCGCCCTCTTTGGGCAGGCCGATGTAGGCCGCCGTGCCCGCGATCAAGGTGAGCGCGATAAAGGCAAGGATCATACGGGCGCGTTCACCGGCCCAGTCGACGATACCCGTCATCAGTTGATCTCCTCGAAATGTGGCTCGACAGCGACGCCTGCGCGCACGTACTCCTGTCCGACGGTGATGATGTCGGCCTCCTCGGGCAGGCCCGAGACCCAGACGCCGTCAACGCTGTCGCGGATCACCTGAACAGGGACAAAGGCCACGGTGCTGTCGGCATCGACGATGCGCACACCGAGCAAGCCCTCGTCGTTGAGCGTCAGGGACGACTGTTTGAGCAGATGCGCCGATTTCCCGTCCGAGCGGATGGCCATTTCAACGGTTTGACCGTCGCGGATGGCAAAATCGCTGTTCGGCACTTCGATTTCGACGCGGAAGGTGCGTGTGGTGGGATCGGCGGAGCGTGACAGGAAGGTCACGCGGCCGGTGATCTCGGTGCCTGTCAACAGGCGTGCGGCGGCGAGGGTGCCGACCTCGATGCGATCCACTTCGGCCTCGGGCGCGTAGGCCACGAGTTTCATCGGGTCGAGCTGAATGATGGTGGCGCACAGGGATCCGGACTGCATCAGGGTCCCCAGTTCCGCCGTGTCGCTTTCCAACAGTCCCGCAAATGGTGCCTCGATGGTCAGGTTTTCGATATCCTGTTCCGTTTGGGCAATGGCGGCGCGGGCGGCTTCGAGGGCGGCCTCGGCGCTGAGCACATTGGTTTCGGCGGCGTAGCCCCCTTCGGCCAGTTTTTGCGCATTGCTCAGGCCCACTTCGGCCTCGGCCACGGCGGCTTTCACCTGTGCCAATGTCGCCTCGCGGGTGCCGAGGTCGAGTTGGCACATCACCTGTCCCTCTTCGACGTAGGATCCTTTGCGCAGGGGGGCGGAGACAACGCGGCCCGATGTTTCGGCGGAGACACTCACCGAGCGGGCCGCCTGTGTTTCCCCGCGCAAGATCACCGCGCTATCAAGCACTTCGGCGGTGGAATGTTCGGCGACGACCTTCATCGCGGCTTTCTCGTCCGTGCTGCGGTTGGCGGGCGGGGCCATCGCGGCGGTCTCTTGTCCGGCGTCAACGGCGACCTCTGCGGGGGCCTCGGCGCCGGCGATGTCACCAAGTGTGTCGCGTTGGAATACAAAAAAGTAGAGGGCCATGGTCACGACGATGGCGATGAGGATGGGAACGATGCGCATTTATGTCTCTTTACTGTCTTTGGCCAAAGGGCGTCGGGGTGGCGGTGCGCGGGGCGCGGGCATTTGGTTTGGTGGTACCGGATCTCTGTTAATCCGATTAACATTGCAGTCAAGATGGGGCGATTACGGCGTGATCACAAGGTTTTGACCGAATTATATCTGAACTACGGCCGGTGTGCGGCGTTGGTTTAACCTTTTTGCGCCCGAAATACGAAAAAATATTACGGTGCGTAAAGGCCGGCGGGTGAAAATGTGCAATCTGTGCATGTCGTTTGTTGCATGCGTTGAGGGGTGTTGTGAGGGATCGGGCGACAAAAGTAAACCGTTCTGTTCAGGTTGCCACCCCCGCCTGTGTTTGCCGCGCCTGTTGCCGCGCCGTTGTGCCGTGCAACACCCGACCCCGTGCGGGTCACCGGCACACGGATGGCTGTCCCCCCTTGGCATTCCCGCGTTGTTCGGGGTAAGAGTTTGGCCAAACGTAATAGATAACGTAGCGGGGCGGCTTTGAGCGATACTGATAGCTTCATCGAAGAGGTGACCGAAGAGGTCAAACGCGACAAACTGTTCGCGATATTCCGGAAATACGGATGGATCGCCGTTTTGGGTGTGATCGTTCTGGTTGGCGGGGCATCTTACAACGAATACGCCAAATCCAAGGCCCGCGTTGCCGCCGAGGCCGCAGGCGATGCCATTTCGGCGGCTTTGGCGGTCGAGGACGCACAGGCCCGCGCCGATGCGCTCGGCGCGCTTGACCTCGCGGGTCAGCCGCGCATCCTGTCCGATATGATCCGTGCGGGCGAATTGCACGCGGTTGGCAATGCCGATGGCGCTGTGGCGGCGCTTGCGCCCTATGTCGCCGATGCGACACTGGCCCCTGTGTACCGCGATCTCGCCGTGCTCAAGACTGCCATGCTTGGTGCGGCCAATATCGACGCCCAGGCCCGCATTGCCATGTTGGCCTCCATCGCGTCACCCGGTGCGCCCTACCGCCTCTTGGCCGAAGAGCAAATCGCGGTGGCCCAGATCGAAGCGGGCCAACTGGACGCGGCGATCGAAGGTCTGCGTGCGATTGCCGAAGATGGCGAGGCAAGTCAGGCCTTGCGCCGTCGTGCGGTTCAGATGATTGTAGCTTTGGGTGGTGATTTGACCGCCGCAACCGATGGCTAAGGCCGATTGAATTCTTTGGGTCCACAGTGGCCCGAACGCGCGCGGTCGATGACCGTGGCGCATACACCGAGAAAGACGAGGGGAGTGCTCGCACATGACCGTATTGGGTAAACGCGCCGTCAAAGCCGGACTATTTGGGTTGGCGGTGACACTATCGGCATGTGGGGCAGGGCGCGAAGTCATCTTGACAGGGGAGCGCCTTGATCCGCGCAGCGGCACCCCTGTGGCCCTTGCGGGCGCGGTTGCCAATACATCGGCCAAAATCGCGCTCGGCAAACAGGTTTCGCGTTCGGCATGGACCCATACGGGAGCGGGCCGTTTGCATGACGCAGGCCACAACGCCTTTACCGCCGCGACGCCGGCCGTGGCATGGACCACGCCGGTTGGCGACGGCAATTCGCGCAAATACCGTCTCACCACCGATCCTGTCGCCGCCCAAGGCCTCGTGATTGCGATGGACGCCAAGGCCCAACTCACCGCCGTTTCTGCCGTCAGCGGTGCGCCCGCGTGGACGCGCGATCTGACCCCTGCGGGCGAAAAGGCCGGCGATGCCACGGGTGGCACGCTTGCCATTGACGGCACGACCGTTTTTGCCACCACGGGCTACGGTGAACTGGTTGCCCTTGACCTCGTGTCGGGCGGCGTCAAATGGCGCCAACGCATTGATGCCGCAGGGGCCGCCGGTCTCACCGTCTATGACGGTCTGGCCTATGTCGTCGGGGCCGATAGCCGCGCCTGGGCGGTCGAGACCGCAAACGGGCGCGTGAAATGGGAAATGTCCGGCCCCGAGGCCGTGACCTCGCGCGTGGGGGCCGCGTCCCCCGCCGTGACCGACACTCTGGCCATTGTGCCCTTCGCCACGGGCGACCTGTTCGGCTCGTTCCGCAAGGGTGGCCTGCGCCAGTGGTCGGCAAGCCTCGCGGGGCAGCGCAAAGGGTTTGTCTACGCCAACGTGTCCGACATCACCGCCGATCCGGTCGTTGTGGGCAACACCGTCTATGTCGGCAATCAGGCGGGCCGGTTCGCCGCGTTTAACATCGAGGGCGGCGAGCGCCTGTGGACCGCGACCGAAGGGGCGTACAGCCCCGCGACGGTCGTTGGCGGTGCCGTGTTCATCGTGACCGACCGCAACGAGATTGTCCGCCTGAACGCGACAACGGGCGAACGGGTGTGGGGCGTGCAATTGCCGCTTTATACCGTTGAAAAAGAACGCAAACGCAAAGGCGTCTTTTCCCACTACGGCCCTGTCGCCGCGGGGGGGCGTCTTTGGGTTGCCTCCTCTGATGGCGTGCTGCGCGGCTTCTCTCCCGAGAGCGGCGCCTTGGTGTCGCAACTTGCCCTGCCGGACGGGGCGGCCTCCGATCCGATCGTTGTGGGCGGCGTCATGTATCTGTTGCTCGATAACGGCACATTGGCCGCGATCCGCTAACCCCGCGCGGTCCCGTGTGATTGCAGCAAAGGTGACGCAAAACAGGGGCCAACGCCGCGTGCTTTGGCCCTGAGGCGCGATAGGGCTTTACGGCCCCCCGCGTCTCGGTGTATCGCAGCCGCTTGAACGCCGCGCATATGTGTGGCCGCTGGATTTAACGGGAGTTATCCCATGAGTTTTTCGCTCGCTATCGTCGGACGTCCCAATGTGGGCAAATCGACCCTTTTCAACCGCCTCGTGGGGCGCCGTCTTGCCTTGGTCGATGATCAACCCGGTGTGACGCGCGATCTGCGCGAAGGCGAGGCCAAGCTGATCGATCTGCGCTTTACCGTGATCGACACGGCGGGGCTTGAGGAGGCGACCGACGAGAGCCTTCAGGGCCGGATGCGCAAGCTGACCGAACGCGCCGTGGACATGGCCGATGTGTGCCTGTTTATGATCGACGCGCGTGCGGGGATCCTGCCCGCCGACGAGGTGTTTGCCGAAATTCTGCGCAAACGCGCCAAACACGTGATCCTCGCCGCCAACAAGGCCGAAGGGCACGCGGGCGAGGGCGGGTTCCTTGAGGCCTATTCGCTTGGCCTTGGCGAACCGATGCGCATCTCCGCCGAGCATGGCGAGGGCATGGGCGAGCTGTATGACATCTTGCGTCCGCTTGCTGACGGCTATGACGAGCGCGCTCAGGCCGAGGCGCCCGAGGTCGACGTCGAGCTGACCGAAGAAGAGCAGGAACTGGGCGAAGACGCCGGTGTGTCGCGTGATTTCACCGCCGAAAAGCCGCTGCAAATCTGTGTGGTGGGCCGTCCGAACGCGGGCAAATCCACGTTGATTAACAAGCTGTTGGGCGAAGAGCGCCTGTTGACGGGGCCGGAGGCGGGCATCACCCGCGACAGTATCTCCGTCACGATGAACTGGAACAACACGCCCGTGCGCGTGTTCGACACCGCGGGCATGCGCAAAAAGGCCAAGGTGCAGGAAAAGCTCGAAAAGCTTTCCGTTGCCGATGGTCTGCGTGCGGTGAAATTCGCCGAAGTTGTGGTGGTGCTGCTCGACGTGTCCATTCCGTTCGAGCAACAGGATCTGCGCATCGCCGATCTGGCCGAACGCGAAGGCCGCGCCGTGGTCATCGCCGTGAACAAATGGGACGAAGAGACCGATAAGTCCAACAAAGCCAAAGAGTTGCGCGAAGAGTTCACGCGCCTTTTGCCACAGTTGCGCGGCGCACAATTGGTGACGGTGTCGGCCAAAACCGGCAAAAACCTTGATAAGTTGCAAGAGGCGATCCTCTATGCGCACCAAGTGTGGAACCGCCGCGTACCTACGGCCAAGCTCAACACATGGCTGTCGGCCATGACCGAGGCGCACCCGCCCCCCGCACCGGGTGGCCGGCGCATCAAATTGCGCTACATGACACAGGTAAAAGCCCGCCCGCCACAGTTCGTGGTGATGTGTAGCCACCCCGATGAATTGAACGCCTCGTACAAGCGGTATCTGGTCAACGGTCTGCGTGCCGATTTCGACATGCCGGGGACACCGATCCGTCTGTTTTTCCGCAGCCAAGCGGATAAGAACCCGTTCAAAAACAAGACAAAATCAGTGCCGTCGCGCCTGCGCAAGCACCTTGGCAAAGGGCGCGCGGACGAAAAGAAAAAGTGGTAAGCCGCCCGGGCGGGTCCACATCGACACAGCAAAACGGCGCGTGGGTTTGATCCAACGCGCCGTTTTTGTCTGTCCGGTGGGGGCGGTTTAAATGTCGAGGTCAACCCAGATCGGGACGTGATCGGAGGGTTTGGCCTTGCCACGGGTTGCCGTATCGATCTGGCAATCGGTGAGGCAATCGGCGGCTTGCGGTGACAGCAAAACGTGGTCGATCCGAATGCCGTCGTTCTTGTTATACGCGCCCGCTTGGTAGTCCCAGAACGTGTAGGTTTCGGGTGCCGATGTGGTCACGCGCAGCGCATCGGTAAATCCGAGATCCATCAGCCGACGAAACGCGGCGCGGCTTTCAGGGCGAAACAGCGCATCCTCGCGCCATGCCTCGGGCCGCTTGGCGTCCTCGGCCTGTGGAATGAGGTTGAAATCCCCCGCCATCAAGAACGGCTGTTCAAGGGCCATAAGTTCGGTGGCACGGGCGTGCAGGCGGGCGAACCATTTCAGTTTGAAATCGTATTTCGATCCGGCAACGGGGCTGCCATCGGCGTTGAGATCGACGGGGTTGCCGTTGGGCAGATACAGCCCGCAAATGCGCACCGCATCGCGCGCGCCCATCACCGTGGCCTCGATATAGCGGGCCTCTATGTCGTCTTCGCCATCGCGCCCCATCCCTTTGCCATCTGGCAAGCCACGGGTGACATCCTCAAGCGGCAGTCTGGACAGGATCGCCACGCCGTTGAACGATTTTTGCCCATGGGTTTCAACGATATAGCCCATGTCCTCAAAGTGCTCGCGCGGAAAGTTTTCGTCGACCGACTTGATCTCTTGGAGGACCACCACATCGGGTTCGGCCTCGCGCAGCCAATCGGTGAGCGCGTCAATGCGGGCTTTGATCCCGTTGATGTTGAAACTGGCGATTTTCATGTGAGGCTCCCGTTGGTTTGTGCCTTTGTAGGGGGCTTAACGGGATGCTGCAATGGCGCGACCACAGGCGGCGGCGGATGACCATGCCCATTGGAAGTTGTAGCCGCCAAGCCACCCCGTGACATCGACCACCTCGCCGATGAAATACAGCCCCTTGACCGCCTTGGCCTCCATCGTGGTGGAGGACAGCGCATCGGTGTCCACGCCGCCAAGCGTGACTTCCGCCGTGCGGTAGCCCTCGGACCCAACGGGGCGCAACGCCATCGCGTGCAGCGCATCGGCGATGGCGTGGAGCGCCTTGTCGGAGTGGTCCGCCAGATTGCCCGACAGGCCCAGACGTCCGGCCAGTGTGGTGGCCAGTTTGGCGGGAAAGATCGTGCCAAGCGCCGTGTGCATCTGGCGGCGGCCGTTCTCGGCGCGGGCCGCTTTGAGTGCGCCGAATATATCACGGGTGGGCGACAGGTTCACGGTGACCGGATCGCCCTCGCGCCAATAGCTCGACACCTGCAAAATCGACGGCCCCGACAGGCCGCGATGCGTGAACAACAGCGCCTCGTCGAACGCGGTGCCATTGGCCGTCACACGCGCGTCAAGGGCGGTGCCCGACAGCGGCGCGATCCAGTCGAGTTCCTGCGGCGCAAAGGTCAGCGGCACGAGGGCAGGGCGGGTGTCGGTCAGGGCCAACCCGAAGTGTTCCGCGATCTGGTATCCGATGCCCGTGGCCCCCATTTTCGGGATGGATTTGCCACCCGTGGCGACCACGACGTTGTGGGCTGTCACCGTGCGGCCCGACAGGGTCACGCGAAACTGCGTGCCATCATGGGACACCGCGTCAATGGTGGTGCCCAGTGCAATATCCGCGCCCCGCGCCTCGGCCAGAAGCATGTCGATGATGGCTTGGGATTTACCATCGCAAAACAACTGGCCAAGGGTCTTTTCGTGATAGGTGATCCCGTGTGACACGGCCAGATCGACGAAATCCCACTGGGTGTAGCGTGCGAGGGCGGATTTGGCGAAGTGTCTGTTCGCGCTGATGAAATTATCCGGTCCGGCGTAGATGTTGGTGAAATTACACCGCCCGCCGCCGGAGATACGCACCTTTTCGGCGGCGCGTTTGGCGTGATCGACCACCAACACCTTTGCGCCGGTTTGCGTCGCGAATTTGGCACAGAACAGCCCCGCCGCCCCCGCGCCGAGTATGATGGTGTCGTAGTGGGAGGCGATTGGTCTGGTCATAGGCTCTCGTGGCGCATGGCCGCGCAAATGGCAAGATGCCGTGCGGTGTCTTTACATCGAAAAGGACGTGCCACAGCCGCATGAGGCCGTGGCATTCGGGTTTTCGATCACAAACCGCGCGCCGATGAGTTCCTCGCTAAAATCGATCACCGCGTTTTCCAGAAACGGCAAGGACACGGGGTCAACCACAACCACCGCGCCATCGCCCTCAAGGCGCAGATCGTCGCCCGCAGGCGCGTCCAGCGTGATCTCGTATTGGAACCCCGAACAGCCGCCGCCCTCGACCGCAACACGCAACGCTTTCTCCTCTCCCGAGGCCGCGTTGATTTCGGCGATGCGGGCAAAGGCGCGGGGCGTGACGGTGGGCGGAAGCGTAAGGGCCATAAAACGTCTCTTTTTCGTTGAAGTACGGTGATTTAAGTGCGGTTTTGCGCGGCATCTGTTTGTCGCGCCGTCTTGCATCCAATATAGTGGGGCAAAGGACCGCCGGCAAGGTGGCCAAACGGGACTGTGATGGCGGCCAACGGCGCGTCACTTCAAAGGGGAATTGCGCAGAT
The DNA here is from genome assembly GCF_048259695.1 of Celeribacter sp. Classification (GTDB taxonomy): domain Bacteria; phylum Pseudomonadota; class Alphaproteobacteria; order Rhodobacterales; family Rhodobacteraceae; genus Celeribacter. Next base: position 199,518 of record NZ_JBLXHL010000003.1, read on the forward strand.
GTTGAAATCCTATGCGAGCCAACCGTTCGAGACGCGCGGGCGGTTGTTCGATGAGAAACTATCAACCTTTCGCTCGCCCTTTCAACGCGACCGCGACCGGATTATCCACTCGTCGGCCTTTCGCAGGCTGAAACATAAAACCCAGGTGTTCGTCGAGCACGAGGGCGATTATTACCGCACCCGCCTGACCCATTCCATCGAGGTGGCACAGGTGGCGCGGACCATTGCGGGGGCTTTGGGCCTGAACGAAGGTCTGGCCGAGGCGATTGCACTGGCCCATGATCTGGGTCATTCGCCGTTCGGGCATACGGGCGAGGATGCGCTTGAGGAGCTGATGGCGCCCTATGGCGGGTTTGATCACAATGCGCAGGCTTTGCGCATCGTCACCAAACTGGAAAAACATTACGCCGATTTCGACGGGCTGAACCTGACGTGGGAGAGCCTTGAGGGGATTGCGAAACACAACGGGCCGATTACGGGCCCCTATGCCGACCCCAAACGCCATCCCGAGGGCGCGCCGTTGTCCTATGCGCTCAAAGAGGTCAATGACCAGTTCGATCTGGAATTGCACACCTTTGCCAGTGCCGAGGCGCAAGTGGCCGCGATTGCCGATGATGTCGCCTACAATCACCACGACCTGCATGACGGGTTGCGCGCGGGGCTGTTTGCGGCCGAGGATCTGATGGAATTGCCACTCACCGATCGCGCCTATGCGGACGTCGATGCGCTTTATCCCGCCTTGGAGCGGTCGCGCCGCGATCACGAGGCGCTGCGCCGCGTGTTCGGCTATATGGTGGAGGATGTGATTGCCATCGCCACCAACCGCCTTGACAGCGCGAAGCCCGAAACGGCACAGGATATTCGCGAAATGGACCGGACGATTATCCGGTTTTCCAAACCGTTTTTCCAAAACCTCAAAGTGATTAAATCGTTCCTGTTCAAAGAGATGTATCGCGCTCCGTCCGTGGTGGAAGAGCGCAAGCGCGTCACGGTTATGGTCAATGCGCTGTTCCCGTTGTTCATGTCCAAGCCCGCGCTTTTGCCCGCCGAGTGGGTCCATGAGGGCGCGGCGGCGACAAGCGATACCGAACTGGCGCGAATAGTGCTTGATTACGTTGCGGGGATGACAGACCGTTTCGCCATTCAGGAATATGAGCGCCTGTGCGGAACGCCACGCGAGGTTTAAACGTTTGGGACGGTACGGGATAACGAAAGGGACAATATGACTGCGCGCGAGATCGGAACAACCGGAGTGATGCTGACGCCATTGGGTTTTGGCACGTCCGGATTGGGCGATATGCCCGACACCTATGGCTATAGCGTCGATGCGGATCGTGCCGCCGCCACGGTGCGGGCGATTTTTGACGGGCCTGCACGGCTGATTGACACCTCGAACAACTACGGCGCGGGGCGATCCGAGGCGCGGGTTGGTGCGGTGATAAAGGCGGAAGGCCTACCGGAGGGGATGACGCTTTCCACCAAACTGGACCGCGATCCCGAAACCGGCCGGTTTGACGGTGAGCGCGCGTGGGCCTCGTTGGAGGAAAGCTGTGCGCGGCTCGGGCTGACTGAAATCCCGCTGTTGTTCTTGCACGACCCCGAACATGCCCGCGATCTGGCCGAGGTCGAAGGCGCATTGGATGCGTTGTTCGCGATGAAAGAGGCGGGACGTGCAAAGGCGGTGGGTTTGGCCATGGGGCGGCTCGATATTATGGAGCCGATGCTCAAATCGCGGGCGTTTGACGCGCTGATTTCCCATAACCGCTTTACGCTGTTGAACCGGTCGGCCTCCGCGATGTTCGATTATGCCGCAGAGGCGGGGATTGCCGTGATTAATGCTGCGCCTTTTGCGGGCGGGGTTCTGGCCAAAGGGGCCGACGAGATGCCGCGCGTCACCTATCAGGAGGCGACCGAGGAAACCCTCGCCCCTGTGCGCCGCATCGAAGCGCTTTGTGCGCGTCACGGCGTCGCTATGGGCGCAGTGGCCTTGCAATTTTCCATGCGTGATCCGCGTGTGAGCACCACCTTGCTCGGGGTGTCAAAACCCGAACGTGTGGCGCAGGCGCTCGGGTGGGCCGGGGCCGACATTCCCGCCGCGCTTTGGGAGGAACTGGCGGATTTCACCTATGAGACCGCCGACCCCGAAGCCAACCGCGATTACAAACCAGGCTGAACAGCCGCTCCAGGGATTGAACAAACATGGCAGTAGAAACTGTAACGGGCCTCGCACCTGTCGAAGCCTTTGCTCTCGTCGGGGTGCTCGGTGTGGGCGCGCAATGGGTGGCGTGGCGTCTGCGGATGCCCGCCATTGTGGTGATGCTCGCGGTCGGCCTGTTGGTCGGTCCGGTGTTTGGCCTGTTCAACCCGGCCCGCGACATCGGTGACATGGTACAGCCGCTGATTTCGATGGCCGTGGCGGTGATCCTGTTCGAGGGCGGACTGACGCTTGATCTGCACAAACTGGGGGACGCCCGCAAAGGTGTTATGCGGCTTGTGTTCATCGGCGCCCCATTGGGGTGGTTTTTGTCCTCCTGTGCGCTGCATTTCGGGGCGGGCCTCGGGTGGGAAGCCTCGACCGTGTTCGGTGGCATTCTGGTGGTGACGGGGCCCACGGTGATTGCGCCGTTGCTGCGCACCGCGAAACTGTCGCGCCGACCCGCTAACCTGTTGAACTGGGAGGCGATTGTGAACGACCCCGTGGGGGCTTTGGCGGCGGTTCTGGCGTTCGAATTCGTCCTCGTCGGACGTGAGGCCGAAAGCCTTGGCGGGGCGATTTCCGTACTGGCTTTGGGCATTGTCGTGGCGTTGATCGTCGGTCTGGTCGCCGGTGTCGGGATTGCGCGGGCGTTTCGCGGCGCATGGGTGCCGGAATATATGAAGGTGCCGGTGCTGTTCGTCACCATGCTCGCGGCCTTTGCGCTGCCCGATATGTTGCTGCACGAAAGCGGGCTGTTGGCCGTGACCGTCATGGGGCTGGTGATTGCCAACGCCGATCTGCCGTCCTTTGTCGAGCTGCGCCGGTTCAAGGAACACGCGACAATCCTGTTGGTGTCGGGGGTGTTTATCCTGCTCGCGGCCTCGCTTGATTTCGCCTCTCTGAACAGCCTGACATGGCGTGCGGGTCTGTTTGTGGCGCTTGTGATTTTGGTCGCACGTCCGCTGACCGTGTTGATTGCGTTGATGTTTTCGGGGCTGCCGACCAAGGAAAAGCTGCTGATCGCCTTTACGGGGCCGCGCGGTGTGGTTCTGGTCGCTGTGGCGGGTCTGTTCGGCGAACGCCTTGCGGCTGCGGGGGTCGAGGACGGTGCCGTGATCGGCCCGCTCGCCTTTATTCTGGTCATGGCCACGGTGGTGCTGCACGGGTTTACCCTTGCCCCGTTTGCACGGTTTCTGGGCTTGGCACAAAGCGGTACGCCGGGGGTGTTGCTCATCGGTGGGTCGCGGTTTACCACCGCTCTGGCTGAGGCGCTCAAAAAGGCCGATGTGCCGGTGTTGATCGCCGACCCCAACCACGCGCGGCTTGTCCGCCCCCGCGCCACGGGCATTCCGGTGTTTTACGGCGATGTGCTGTCGGAGGCCGCTGAACATTCGCTTGAAATCCTCAGCTATCAAACGGTCGTGGCCGCCACCGAAAACGACGCCTATAACACGCTTGTCGCCACCGACCTTGCGCCCGAATTCGGCCGTGACCAGACGTGGCAAATCGCGCGCCACCGTGGTGAACAGGCCCGTCACGCGCTCCCGACCCAACTGGGCGGGCGTCCGTTCGGCGCGGGCAAAACCTTTCGCGAGTTGGAAGACCTGCACATTGGCGGGTGGCGGATTTCGGCCACGGCGCTTACGGCGGAATTCACCTTTGAGGATTGGAAAGAGGGGCGCACCGGCGCGCATCTGTTGGGCTATATCTCGACCGACGGGGACGTTAAACGGGTGACGCCCGACGAGATCGAGGTGCTGTTCCCGAACCGCGCCGAGGCCCGCATTGACGATCTGCCCGAGGAGCAACGCGAAAGTGCGCGTGAGGCGCTCAAACGCCGCCTGACGGAGGCCCGCCGGAGTGCGGCGCGCGCCAAGATTTCCGAAGGCGTGCGCCTGATCGCGCTCGTGCCGCCGCGCAGCGAGGCCGAAGCCAGGGCCAACGCCGATCAGGCAACCGACAGCCCCAAGCCGCAGGGCAAGCTGCCGTAACGCCGCGGGGCAGGGTAGGGGGCGCGAACAGGGTGGCGAACAGGGCGGGCGAAACACGCGCCCGCCCATCCAATACCGTTGACGATTGCGCCTATCATGTTAAACCGCCCGAGAGACGTAAAAGAGAGATCACACGACATGAACCTATTCGCCGATATCCGCGCTTTGGTCACAAGCAGCCTTGATACACTGGTATCGGAGGGGGCGCTTCCCGAGGGTCTCGATTTTGCAAACGTGGCCGTCGAGCCGCCACGCGATCCGCTGCACGGTGACATGGCCACCAACGCCGCAATGGTTCTGGCCAAACCTGCCAAATCGAACCCGCGTGCGATTGCCGATGCACTGGCCGCCAAACTGGGCGCTGATCCGCGTATTGAAAGCGTCGATGTGGCAGGGCCGGGGTTCATCAACCTGCGTCTGGCGCCAAGCCTCTGGAGCGGTCTGGTCGAGGGCATTCTGGCCACGCCCGCCTATGGCACCTCCGACAAGGGGGCAGGTACAAAGGTCAACGTCGAATTTGTCTCCGCCAATCCCACGGGCCCGATGCATGTCGGCCACACCCGTGGCGCGGTGTTCGGGGATGCTTTGGCGGCGCTGTTGGATTACGCGGGCTACGATGTGACGCGCGAATATTACATTAATGACGGTGGCGCACAGGTCGATGTGCTCGCCCGTTCTGCCTACCTGCGCTACCTCGAGGCCTGGGGCAAAGAAGTCGAGTTTCCCGACGGCACATACCCCGGTGACTACCTCGTCCCCGTGGGCGAGGCGCTCAAGGCAAAATACGGCGACAGCCTTGTGGACAAGCCCGAAGAGGACTGGCTCGCCGAGATCCGTGTCTTTGCCACCGACGCGATGATGGATATGATCCGTGGTGATCTCAAGGCGCTCGGCGTCGAGATGGACCATTTCTATTCCGAAAAGTCGCTCTATGACACGGGCCTGATCGAGGCCGCGATTGGCGAGTTGAAAGACAAGGGTCTGATCTATCGCGGCACGCTCGAGCCGCCCAAAGGCCAGATGCCCGAGGATTGGGAGCCCCGCGAACAAACGCTGTTCCGCTCCACCGCGCATGGCGATGATGTCGACCGTCCGATCCAGAAATCCGATGGCGCATGGACCTATTTTGCGCCCGACATTGCCTATCACTATGACAAGGTCAAGCGCGGCTATGACGAGATCATCGACATTTTCGGCGCCGATCACGGTGGCTATGTCAAACGGATGAAGGCCGCCGTGTCGGCGCTTTCCGAGGGCAAAGTGGCCTGTGATATCAAGCTTGTTCAGCTCGTGAAACTGTTCAAAAACGGCGAGCCGCTCAAAATGTCCAAACGCTCTGGCACCTTTGTCACGCTGCGCGATGTGGTCGAACAGGTGGGCGCGGATGTGACCCGCTTTGTGATGCTGACGCGCAAGAACGACGCGCCGCTCGATTTCGATTTCGCCAAGGTGTTGGAGCAATCCAAAGACAACCCCGTGTTCTACGTCCAATACGCCCATGCGCGGGTCCGTTCGGTTCTGCGTAAAGCCGCCGAGCAGGGGATCACGCTGACCGATACGCCGAGCCTGACCGATCCCGCCGAATTGGCCGTGGCCAAGAAACTGGCCGATTGGCCGCGTCAGGTCGAGATTGCCGCGAAAAGCCATGAACCGCACCGCATCGCGTTCTACCTGTATGACCTCGCGTCCGATTTCCACGCGCTGTGGAACAAGGGCAACGACAACGAAAGCCTGCGGTTCCTGCAGGACGATGCTGCGGCCTCGGCGGCAAAAATCGCCCTGCCGCGTGCCGTCGCCGTTGTTATTTCGTCGGGTCTTGGTATTCTCGGTGTCACACCTGCCGAGGAGATGCGTTAACCGCGCAACTTCCGGCCACAGGTGAAGAAGGGTGGATGTGCATCCCCGTGTGACGGCTGACAGAGATCGGCCTCACGCATCACATCAAGAGCAGTTTGTAACCCGCTGATAACAAACAAGGCGGGACGGGTCGCAACGTCGATCCTATGAGGTAAAGAGGCGAATATGACGCAGGATTTTCAATCCCGACAGGGCGTGAATGCCCCTCAATTGGGTCGGCAACCGATGCAACCGAACCACGGTTATGCACAGCCACGGTTCGGGGCCGAACAGCCGCAACCGCGGGCGCAGGGCTATGGTCACGCCCCGCATGGGGCCCAACACGGCGCTTCGAGTGTGCATTCCGCGCAACAGTCGGCACCCTATGCCGCGCCGCACGCGGCCCCGTATGTTGCGCCGCACGCCTCCACACAACAGCCCGTCAATGACGCGCAATTCCATGCACAGTCCCACATGCAGGCGCCCCACGCCCACCATGGGTACGCGGCGCCGGATGCGGGTTATGACGATGGCTCGGTGCCTGAAATGCCGCGCCTTGGCCTGACGCAATGGGCAGGGGCGGCGGTGTCGCTTGTCCTCGTGCTGACCCTCGGGGTCTGGGGCTACAAACAGATGGTGCGCGACGTCTCGGGCGTGCCGGTTATTCGCGCGATGACGGAAAGTGCGCGCTCGGTTCCCGAAGATCCCGGTGGGCAACTGGCCATGCATCAGGGCTTGGCGGTCAATTCCGTCACCGCCGACGGATCCGCCGCCGCCCCCGCCGATCGTCTGACACTTGCGCCCAAACCGATTGCGCTGACCGATGAGGACCAGCCGATGGGCGAGATCGAGCCCGAGGCGACATTGGTGTCCTACACGCCCGAAACCAACGCCTATGCCACCTCTGTCGAAGAGGATTTGACCCGGATCGAGGTCGAGGCCGATCCGCTTGAACTGGATGCCGTCGAGGAGGTCGCCGCCCCGCTTGAGGATGCGGTTGGCGAAGCTTTGGCGGAGGCCGTCAACGTGGGGCCGGAGATCAATATTTCGCCCATGCCGCAACCGCGCCCCGTGCGTTTGGCCGCAGCACAGGCAACCGCACAGGCCGCGACACGGACCGATGCCGCCCCGAGCCTCGACGGGGTTGCGGGCGACATTCTGGCCGCGGTCGGTGCCTCCGGCGAAGTGGCCGCCGCGGACCTGAGTGCAGACGCCGCGATTGTGCAACTGGGTGCCTTTCCCAAGCGCGAAAGTGCCTTGATCGAATGGGATCGCCTGTCGGCCAAATTCGAGGACTTCATGGCGGGCAAACAGCGCGTGGTGGTCGAGGCCACATCGGGCGGCAAACCGTTCTACCGTCTGCGGGCTGTGGGATTTGAAAACACCGAAGACAGCAAGCGGTTCTGTGCCGCCCTGAACGCGATGAACACGGGCTGTGTGCCTGTCGCGCGCAACTAACACGCGCGGGGCAGATCCATGGGGCAGGGCGCGTATATTTTCGGCTGTGAGGGGCTGATCCTTGATAAACGCGAGGCGGCGTTTTTTCGCGAAAGCGATCCGTGGGGCTATATCCTGTTTGCGCGCAACGTCGATGCGCCCGAACAATTATACCGGTTGACCAATGAGTTACGCGAGGCCGTGGGCCGTGATGCGCCGATCCTGATCGATCAGGAGGGCGGACGGGTCCAACGGATGCGCGCGCCGACATGGCGTGACTTTCTCCCGCCGCTCGATCAGATCGAGGCCGCCTTGCGCCACGGTGACGAGGACGGTGCGGCGCGCTCCATGTGGCTGCGCGGTCGGCTGATTGCCGATGATCTGACCTCTGTTGGCATCGACGTGAACTGCGCCCCGACCTTGGACGTGGCCCGCGACGAGACCCACCCGTTCTTGCGCAACCGCTGCTATGGCTCCGACGCCGAAATTGTCGCCCTGATGGGCCGCGCGATGGCGGATGGTCTGGCCGGGGGCGGCGTGCAAAGCGTGATGAAACACATGCCCGGACATGGGCGCGGGACGGTGGACAGCCACCTTGGCCTGCCGCGCATCGAGGTTGACCTCGAAGAACTGGTGGATGATTTCGCCCCGTTCAAGGCGCTCAACGACCTGCCGATGGGCATGACCGCGCATATCGTTCTGGACGCGGTAGACCCCGAAACACCCGCCACGCAAAGTGGTGCGGTGATCGACCTCATTCGCACCCAGATCGGCTTTGACGGGCTGTTGATGACCGACGATATTTCGATGGAAGCCCTGAGCGGCACGGTGTTCGAGCGTGCCACACGGTCGCTTGGCGCGGGCTGTGATCTGGTGCTGCATTGCAATGGCGATCTGGCGCAGATGGACAGCCTGGCCAAACTCGGGGCCATGAATACCGCCGCACAGACCCGCGCAGACCGCGCCATTGCCGCGCGCAAAGAGGCCGTGGGCATTGACATCCGCGAGGCACAGGCCGAACTTGACGCCCTGAAAGCGTGAGCGCCCGTGCGCCGCGCCCACGGGGCCGGGGAGGAAACGTCACCGACATGGCGGACAGTGAACAGATCGAATTCGAGGACGGGTTTGCACGTGATCGTGACGGCGGCGACCCGCTCAGCGTCGAGGAACGTCTTGTCGCCGAGGCGCTCATCGTCGATGTCGATGGCTTCGAGGGGCCACTTGATCTGTTGTTGCAACTGTCGCGCACGCAAAAGGTCGATCTACGTCAGGTGTCGATCCTGCAACTGTCGCTGCAATACCTCGCTTTTGTCGAAAAGGCCTCTGCGCTGCGCATTGAACTGGCCGCCGATTATCTGGTGATGGCCGCATGGCTCGCCTTTCTCAAATCGCGTCTGCTCCTGCCGCCCGATCCGACGGATGACGGCCCCTCGGGCGAGGAACTCGCCGCCCACCTCGCGTTCCAGTTGGCCCGCCTTGAGGCGATGCGCAATGCGGCGGCGCGGCTCATGGCCCGCGATCAGAAGGGCCGCGATTTTTTCACCCGTGGCATCCCCGAGGCCGTCGAACGGGTGCGCAATGTCACCTATACCGCAACGCTTCTGGACCTGATGCAGGGCTACGCGCGGATCAGAACCAAGGACGAGTTCCGCCCCTTTGTCATGGACCGCGACAGTGTCTACACGATGGAGCAAGCGCTTGAGCGGCTGCGCGGATTGTTGGGGTTTGCGGGGGAATGGGCGGATCTGACGTCCTATTTGCCCGAAGGGTGGCAACTGGATCCCAAACGCCGCCGCTCCGCCACCGCCGCCTGTTTTGCCGCCTCGCTCGAGCTTGCAAAACTGGGTAAGGTGGAGTTGCGCCAAAGCGCCCTGTTTGCCCCGATCGAGATGAAGGCGAGAGATCCGCGATGACCAACAGTGATGATACCCCTGACGCCACCGGCATATCCGGGGAGGCCCGGACCGAGAGCCTGTTCGACGCCCCCCCTCTGGCCGAACAAGAGCGCATGGTCGAGGCGGTTCTATTTGCCTCCGCCGACCCTGTGACACTGGCCGATCTGACATCGCGTATGCCCCACGGCTGCAACGCCAAGGCCGCATTGGAGCTGTTACAGCGCCGCTACGAGGGACGCGGTGTGCGGGTGGTCAAAGTGGGCGAAGCATGGGCCCTGCGCACCGCCCCCGACCTCGGCTACCTGATGCAAAAGGAAACGGTCGAGACCCGCAAGTTGAGCCGGGCGGCGATCGAAACACTGGCGATCATCGCCTATCACCAACCCTGTACCCGCGCCGAGATCGAAGAGATCCGTGGCGTGTCGGTGTCACGCGGCACCATCGACCAACTGCTCGAAATGGAATGGATCCGGTTCGGGCGGCGGCGCATGTCACCGGGGCGGCCCGTGACCTATGTCGTAACCCCGGGTTTCCTCGATCACTTCGGTCTCGAGAGCGCGCGCGATTTGCCGGGTGTCAAGGAACTGCGGGCGGCGGGTCTGTTGGAAAGCCGCCCCGTGCCGGGAATGGGAGAGGGCGAGGAGGAGGACGAGGACGGGCAGGAGGATATGTTCGAGGACGAAAGTTGATCCCGTTTTCGCGCCTTTTGTGCCTCTCGCGCGGATGTGATCCCCGTGCCATGAAATCACCGCGTTTTCATGCTATATACGATGCGAACCATACGCGGCCCCGACAGCTTTGCGTTTAAAAGGAAGCCTGACATGAACCTCGATCGTCTGATAAATATGATCCTGCGCCGCGTGATGAACCGTGTTGTGAACAAGGGGATGAACGCAGGGATCAACGCCGTCTCCAAACGCCGCACAGGGGCGGGGGACGCCGGTCAGGACGGTGCGCCGCAGATGACCGCCGAGGCCAGACAAACGGCCCAACGCGCCAAAAAAGCGGCCCGCATGGCGCGGCGCATGGGACGGTTTTAAGGCACCGGGTCATCCCCTGTTTTTACGCTGAAACCGGCCGTTCCTCTCGCCGTCACATTTTCGAACCTCTTTAAACGGGGCTTTAACCATGTCGCATTAGACATTTGGCCAATGGCGCGGTCTTGCTCGTTTCCAAGACGGATGTGCGCGCTCGGCAAAATGGCGATGTGAATGTATAACAAGTTCGAAGATATCCTGCGATCGAGGTCGCTTGAAAACGTTGGCACCGTCGGCTTTCACCCCGCAATTACCGCGCTGAAAATCCATCGCGTTCTGGCGGTCATCACGCTTTTGATCGCGGCCTTTATGATCTGGACCCATCTGGACCACCGCACCAACCCGTTCCTTTATACCGAGGTGAACGGCACGCATACGATGACCGCAACGGCGTTGCTCGGGTTTTCAATTGCCTTGTTTCTGGGCGGTGTTTTTCACCGGCCCGCGCCCGTTCCAACTGCGCTTTATGCGCTTGTGTTGTTGCTGTGCGTGGCGCGATTGATGGAATTTGTCGTGTTTTTACATGAACCTGTCACGCATGCCTTTGATCTGGTATTTTCCAACAACGGGCTGACCCACGTGCGCATGGGGGGGAATACGGCGATCTCTCTGGCGCTGTTGAGCCTCGGGGCCTTGTTGCGCCGGTGGCACTCAAGCGTGGCATTCGTGGTTGTGATTTTCGGACTGATTTTGCCCAGTGTTGCGGCCTTGGGCTATTCGTATCGCCATGCCGACCTCTATGACATGATGAGCCCGTTCACGACCGCGATGCTGTTGATGGTCGGCACGTCCAAGCTTTTGGTATTCGTGCGTTCGCCGTTTTTGCGGCCCTTTATGACTACATCGCACTGGGCGGTGATTGCACGCCGCCAGGTTGCGTTCTTTGTCGTCGGTGTCTGGTCGATGGGCTATTTTATCGAGATATTTGCCCATGTTGGTGCGGTTGAAATTCTTGTCGGCGGAGTGATCTGGTTGTTTGTCGGGACATTTTTGCTTTCGGGACCGGTGTTCGAGCGCTCCGATCATGCGCGCCGCCAACTGGAACGCGAGGCGATGCGGGCGGCGACCATTGACCCGCTGACGGGCCTGTTGAACCGCCGCGCAGTTCAATCGATCCAAGTCCGATCCGATGCCGAGCGGCGCACCACGCCCGCACCCACATTCGGGGTGATCCTATGTGACATTGATCACTTTAAATCGGTCAATGATACGGCGGGCCATGAGGTCGGTGATGCGGTGTTATATGAGGTGGCGCAGTGTTTGCGCGGTCATGTCCGTTCCAGTGATCTGGTGGCCCGTTGGGGCGGGGAGGAATTTGTCATCATTCTCCCCAGCGCCGATGTCGCGGGGGCTATGATCGTGGCTGAAAAGCTCCGCAAAGCGGTGTCCTCAACGGTGGCATGGACGCATCGCGGTACAGCCAAACCGGTCACGCTTTCCTTTGGTGTGTCGTCCTATGACGAGACCGGTCCGTACAATCTTGAGGCTTCCATCTATGATGCCGACACGGCGCTTTATCTCGCGAAAACGGGCGGACGCAATCGGGTTGTTCAGGCCAAAGACCGCCCCGTTGTGGCCCCTCCGACCCAGCCGTTCGACCGACCGGCGCCGCTTTTGCATTGAGCGGACAACCGCCGCGCCGTCGGGGAGAATTGGCCTATTGCGCCTTGAAATGCTTTGACAATTTCAGGCCCTGACCTTGGTAATTGGATTTCAGGTCAGCGCCATACATGCGGTCGGGTTGTGTGTCCATCCGCTCATAGACCAACCGCCCGACGACCTGACCATGTTCCAACACGAACGGCGCCTCGTGACAGCGCACTTCCAGGACCCCACGCGACCCTTCGCCGCCGGCATTGGCATGGCCGAACCCCGGATCGAAAAAGCCCGCGTAATGCACACGAAACTCGCCGACCATGGCCAGATACGGTGCCATTTCGGCGGCGAAATCGGGCGGGATATGCACCGCCTCGCGGCTGACCAGAATGTAGAACGCACCCGGATCAAGGATGATGCGCCCCTCGCGCGTGTGGATCGGTTCCCAATATTCGGCGGGGTCATATGCGCCGATGCGGTCCAGATCGATCACGCCGGTATGTGGTTTGGCGCGGTAACCGACCAGATCTCCGGTGGCAGGGATCAAATCAACCGAAAATCCGAGGCCTTGATCAATCACCGCAGGCCCGTCGACAAGCGGGCTCTCGGCGTGCAGGGCGCTCAATTCGGCATCGCTTAAAACGGCCTGTCCACGGCGGAACCGGATCTGGTTCAGCCGCATTCCGGGGCGGACCAGAACGGAAAAGGATCGCGGACAGATTTCGGCATAAAGCGGTCCGGTGTAACCGGATGCGATGCGGTCGAATTCGGTGCCGCCATCGGTGATGGTGCGCGTCAAAAGATCGAGCCGCCCCGTGGAGCTTTTGGCATTTGCCACCGCCTGTACATCATCGCCCAGATCGAGGGATTCCATCAAAGGCACGACATAGACGCAGCCCTTTTCGAGCACCGCACCATCGGTGAGGTCAATCTGATGCATTTCGAACTCGGCGAGCCGTTCCGACACGGTGCGATGCTCGCCCGTCAGGAACGAGGCCCGTACCCGCCATGCGCGGGTGCCCAAGCGCAGATCAAGCGACGCAGGTTGTACCTGTGCGTCGATTACCGGAACCGTGGCACGAATTGCACCCGTTTCAATCATCTCGCGGATCGCGCTATCAGCCAGAACACCCATCATCCGTCCCCTATTGCGGTTTTACCCCGCTTAACGCAAAACCGCCCGCAAGCAAAGGCTTACGAGCGGTTTTGAGGGTATAATGGTCGGGCTAGCAGGACTCGAACCTGCGACCTTCCGTCCCCCAGACGGACGCGCTACCAGGCTGCGCTATAGCCCGAACTGGGCCTTTCATAAGGATTTTGGCGACAGGGGCAAGCGTGAAATGCCCAAATAATCGACCAAGGCCAAGATTTCTCGCTGCGGTCTTAGCCTGCGGGATCAAGGCGTGCGCGCAAGGCTTCGGCGCGGCTCAAAAATGCGGCCAATGTGGTGGGGTCTACAGCGTTCAGGGCGGATTTTGACCGCAGCACGGCGCCGCTCGTCATGCCCGTGCCGTCGGCGGGATCGTCGGGCAAATCGGGGGCGACAATGCGGGGCAGGGTGTGCGCCAGTGGCGGGGGGGCGTCCTGAAATTCCGTGTCGGCCTGATCCGTTTCACCCGCGGTTTCAGGCGCGTCGTCAGGCGCGTCCGAAAGGTCCGGAACGTTCGGGGGAAAGGACGCGGTGGTTTGAGCGCTGTCCTCCATGACCGGAGTGCCGGCCTCGGTGGTGGCGTCGTGAGGTGCCAATGCGCCCATCGCGTCTTCGATCGATGGTTCGGGGCCGGATGTGGAGGCCACAAGCCCCTCGGGGCGGTCGGTGTGATAGGGATCCGCCTTTTCCAACACAGCCGAAATTGCCGACAGTGGTTCGCGCACCGGTGCGGCGTCATGTGGCGCATCGATGTCGGGCGCATCGGTGTTTGCGTCCGGCGCAGGTGTCGGATTGGGCGCGACAGGGGCCGTATCCGCCTCAGGCTCGTCCGGTGTCCAGTCCGATGTGGCCTCCGTGACGGCATCCGCATCAAGGGTGGCGAAATCCGGGGCGGTGTCAGCATCATCCGAACGGAGCTCGACGGGAGGGAGCGGCGGCGTTTCGAAATCGAACAGGCTTGGCTGACCGGCCGGCGTATCCGTTACGGTTGGTTCCGGCCTGTCGCGGTGTGCGGCCTCAATGTCGGGCGTGTTCGGGACAAAGGTCGAAGTGTCATCAAGGCCATGAGGGGCACCCCCCCGTGGCTCATCGTGGAGCCCCCCCACAGGTGGGGCAAGCGGTGCGGCTGTATCGTCATGACCTGTGTGGGTGGGATGGTCGGGCGTCGTTCCGGCGACAAAGGTCACGTCATCTGTTTCAACAGATAGCGCACCCGTCTCCTCCAAGGGCGGCGCAACCGGTGCGGCGACTGGCGGGGATAGCGGCTCGGCGCGGACCTCGGTGCGGGCAAAGGGCAGAACTTTGGGCGCGTCGTCGGTGGCGCTATCGGGTGCTTGTGGCACATCGAGCGCCATAGGCGCGGGGGGAACGGCTCCGGATTCGGATTCGGGGGCGGTCGGTGCCTCCGGTTCGTAGCCTTCGACCTCGGGCGACATTTGGGCGACGTGTTTGACGCCCTGTTCGCGCAGCAGCTTTTGCACCCCGCGAATGGTCATTCCGTCATCATGCAACAGCTGTTTGATCCCGCCAAGCAGGGCCATATCGGCAGGACGGTAATACCGCCGCCCACCGGCCCGTTTGATCGGTTTGATCTGTGTAAAACGGCTCTCCCAGAACCGCAACACATGGGCGGGCGTGTCAAGCCAATCGGCGACTTCGCTGATCGTACGAAAAGCGTCGGGCGACTTTTGCATGAGAATTCCGAGCCTTAGCGCTTGTTGCCTGCGGCGACGCGATCTTTCATCAGATGCGAGGGGCGAAAGGTCAAAACGCGGCGTGCCGGAATCGGAGCCTCGTCGCCGGTTTTCGGATTGCGGCCAACACGGGCGGATTTTTCCCGCACCGAGAATGTCCCGAAGGACGAAATTTTGACCGACTGACCTTTGACCAGGGCATCGGACATGTGTTGTAGGACGCTTTCGACCAGTTGCGCCGATTCATTGCGGCTCAGGCCGACCTCACGAAACACAGCTTCGCTAAGATCCATACGTGTCAATGTTTTGCTCATAACTCTCCCCCGAGGTTGTTTTCCCGACACTGGCAGGTCGCGAAGCGTCCGTCAATATCAATGACTTGGACCGCGCAGTTCAGGCCGTTTTTTGCGAAAGTGGTGATTTTGCGGGCGGCGGGGCGCTTACCAACGCAGCACAACCGCACCCCACGCGAGGCCGCCACCGATGGCTTCGGCCACACATATGTCACCCTGCTTGATCTGGCCGCGGGCCTTGCCCACCGACATGGCGAGCGGGATCGAGGCGGCGGAGGTATTGCCGTGGTCCTGAACCGTGACGACGACCTTATCCATCGACAGGCCAAGCTTTTTGGCCGTGCCTTCGATAATGCGGATGTTCGCCTGATGTGGCACCACCCAATCGACCGCCTCGGGGGCAATGCCCGCACGCTCAAGGGCGGTTTCGGCGGTGGCGGCGAGTTTTTGCACCGCTTGACGGAACAGCGCGTTGCCCTGCATCCGCAACTTTCCCGATGTGCCGGTGGTCGACACGCCACCGTCGACATAAAGCATCTCTTTGTAGGTGCCGTCGGAATTGAGGTCGGTCGACAGAATGCCGCGATCGGCGGCGGTGCCTGTGCCCTCTTGGGCCTCAAGGACCAACGCGCCCGCGCCATCGCCAAACAGCACGCAGGTGGCGCGATCGTCCCAATCCATGATGCGCGAAAAGGTTTCCGCGCCGATCACCAGAATGCGCTTGGCCTGACCCGAAACGATTTGGGCGTTGGCGTTGGACAGCGCGAAAATAAAGCCTGCACAGACTGCCTGAACATCAAATCCGAATCCTTGGCGCATTCCCAGTTCGTTCTGGATCATGGTGGCCACGGAGGGGAAGGTGAGGTCGGGGGTCGAAGTGGCGACAATCACCGCGTCGATGTCGGCCGCGGTCAGCCCCGCATCGGCCAGAGCGGCCTTGGCCGCATGGGCGCCCATCATCGATGTGGTTTCACCCTCGGCGGCGAAATGGCGGCGCTCGATGCCGCTGCGGGTGCGAATCCATTCGTCTGTGGTGTCCAGAGTGGCTTCGAACTCGGCGTTTTCCACAACGCGCTCCGGTAGATAGTGGCCAACGCCTTTTACAACTGCCCGAACGGTCATGGTGCGCAACTCTCGTTTTGTTTTTTATCGTTAATCGTCAGTTTGCGTCGATGCGGCGGCAGATGCAACCCGCGCGGCAAGGCGGTCGGTAAACCCGCTCGCGGCCAGTTCATAGGCCAGTTTGATTGCGGCGGAGACGCCGGTGGCATCGGCGGACCCGTGGGATTTCACCACAGCCCCTTTGAGGCCGAGAAACACACCGCCGTTGACGCGGCGCGGATCGATTCGTTTTTGCAACCGGCGCAGCGAAGTCAGCGCGAGCAGGGCGGCAATGCGCGACAATGGCGTGGCCTTGAACGCGTTTTTTAGCGAGTCGCCGACGAATTTGGCGGTGCCTTCGCCCGTTTTGAGCGCCACGTTGCCGGTGAACCCGTCCGTGACGATCACATCGACTTTATCGGATGGAATATCGCCGCCCTCGACGAATCCCACATATTCGTAGGATCCGATTTCGGCGGCTTTTTCGATCATCTCATGCGCGACCTTAAGCTCGGCGCGGCCTTTGTGTTCTTCGGTGCCGACGTTCAACAGGCCAACGCGCGGACGCGCAAGGCCAAGACCGTTGCGGGCGTAAGAGGCGCCCATCATGGCGTATTGCAACAGGTCTTGTTGATCGGCACGAATATCGGCGCCGACATCAAGCATGACGTTGAACCCGCCCGCGTTGCGCGAGGGCCAAAGACAGGCGATGGCGGGGCGGTTGACGCCCTCAAGCTTGCGCAGACGGATCATCGAAGTGGCCATAAGCGCGCCGGTGTTGCCACACGAGACAACGGCCTGTGCCTCGCCGTCCCGCACGGCATCAATGGCGGAGCGCATGGAGGTATCAGTGCGGCGCATGGCTTGTGACGGTTTTTCGCTCATCGTTACAACCCCTTGGGTGCCGCGAATCTCGACGCGGCCCTTGAGGTTCTTGCGTTTGTTGACGAGCTTGGTCAGGTCGGCCTCATCGCCGTGAACGATAAAGTTCAGGGCGGGGTTTTTGGCCGCAGAACGTGAAATACCGGCGACAATTGCCGCCGGTCCACGATCCCCTCCCATCGCATCGATGGAGAGGGTCACTTTTGTCCCGTTGCGAACGCCCAAACGCCCTGAAACATCGACATCGCCCGCCAAAGGGGCGGTGGATGGAGAGGCCTGTTGCGCTGTGGGCTGATCGCTCATCGGGTCGGCACCAAAAGGTGCTTATGCTGCGTCGTCGTCGAGATCGATCTCGTCGGCTTGTGCAATCACTTCGCGGTCAGCGTAGGTGCCACAGGCGCCACACACGTGGTGGGGACGCTTGAGCTCGCCGCACGACGGACATTCGGTGGGGTTACTTGCAACCAGTGCATCATGCGAACGGCGCATGCCGCGACGGGAACCAGTAATCTTACTTTTGGGGACAGCCATGTCACAACCTCGGTAGATGGGGGCGATTGCCCCGATTTGCGGACCAATCGGCCCCTATTAGCGGGTCATAAAGACCCAGTTTGCGGGCCGGATGGCCCAGTGTTTTCGAACCAGACGGCCCAGTGTTTTCGAACCAGTTGGCCCGGTGTTTTCGAACCAGACGGTCCTGTTTGCGATTTTTGCGGGCGCTGCGCAGTGGCTGCGCCGCAAGCAAAAAACGTTCACGTAAACGAGGCCGGGAACATACTCGGAATCGTGTATGTTGCAACCCCTATGTTTGCGCGACTTTCTGAGGCCCTTCTAGTTGCCTTTTTCAAGCTTGTCACGCAGTGCTTTCAGTCCCGCAAAGGGTTTTACATCATCGTCCGTAAGCGCCTCTTTGCCGCCTTCGGTGAACTGTGTGCGTTCCAGTTCGGCATCTTTTGCACGCGGATAAGGGGGCAGGGCCAACAGCAAGGCCTCATGCGCCACATCCGACAGGATCAACGCGGCGGGCAGGGCCTCGCTTGAGTCGTCCTCGGGCATTTCGATTTCTGTCTCGCCATCTTCGGTCAGTTCCGCGTCCAGTTCTTTGAAATTGGCGAGGTAGTTCCGCTCCACAGGTTCGTCGATCCGCGTCACAACGGGTTGCAGTGTCGCCACGCACGGCTGTGTGACGGTTGCGCCGATTTCCCCCACGAGCCGCCAGTCGGATTGCCCCAACGGGCGCAGTTCGCCGCTAAAGCGCACCTTTCGAATGGCCTCGATTCCAAGGTCATCGGCCAGGGCCTGCAATTGCCCGGCGGCAGGCTCGATATTGAATTTATGCGTCCGTGATGCACTCAAATCGCTCAAGCGCAAGGATGCGCCCCATTCGGTCAAGCCAGTTTTGGACATGTGAACCCTCCTTGATCGTCTCGCTGTGTTTCTATAAGCCGAATATGAGGCGCGTTCGCGCATTACAAGAGCGAAGAGGCACGAGGGCATATGTATAAGCGTCCAGATCACATTTCCATGACACGTATGATCCGCGCATGCGTTGCGGTTGCGGCGATTGCCGTGTTGAGCGCCTGTGTGGCTCAAACCCGCAACCACGGCTATGTGCCGTCGGATAACGAGCTTGGTCAAATTACCGTTGGCACCGACACGATGCAAACCGTGAGCACCGTGGTGGGGCGCCCGAGTGCCGAAGGCCTGTTGGACGCCACGGGGTGGTATTATGTCCGCTCGCAGTTTGAAACGCTCGGGGCATTCGCACCCAAGGAGATCGACCGCCAAGTGGTCGCCATCTCGTTTGACGGCAATGGCGTGGTCAGCAATATCGAGCGCTTCGGCCTTGAGGACGGGCGCGTTGTGGCGCTGTCGCGTCGCGTGACGACGTCCAACACCCGTGGCGTTACGTTCCTGCAGCAGCTGTTCGGCAACCTGGGTCGCATCGACACGAGCGCATTGCTACAATAACGCATGACAGAGCGATTGCGCCGCCTGTGACGGCGCAATTCGCCTATGCTCGCGCGGCCTACGATTTGGCGGCGTTCTCACTCGGGTGAAAGCGCAGCGAAACACCGTTGATGCAATAGCGTTGGCCCGTGGGCTGTGGCCCGTCATCGAACACATGGCCCAGATGGGCGCCGCAATCGTCGCAATGCACCTCGGTGCGCACCATCCCGTGAGAGGTGTCGCGGGTCTCGCCAATCGGCGCGTCGCTTTTGGGCGCATAGAACGCGGGCCACCCGCAGTGGCTTTCGTATTTCGTCTCTTGGGTAAACAGCGCCGCACCACAACACGCACAGGTAAATGTCCCGGCCTCTTTGGGAAAGCCCGCATGTGAATAGGCCCGTTCGGTGCCGTGCTCGCGGGTGACGCGGTAGGTTTCCGCATCCAGATCCGCGCGCCATTGGTCGTCGGTTTTGGTGACTTTTGTCATGCTTGCATCCCTTTTGTGTGTTCTGTGGTAAGATATGGCACAGCCCCAAAGAGACAAGGCCCCAGAGGCGGGGGGTGGCCCCTGTCACATCAACGTGACACTTGCGTGCGACGGTGCGGGCGCACATATTGCGACCAACCAACAAAGGGCGAGGGCGGCCATGTTTGCAGCCATGATGAGCGGGCTAACGGGGCGAAAGGGCCGCTATGACGTGCGTTTTGCGGCCACGCCTGCGGATGTCGAGGCGGCACAACGCCTGCGCTATCTCGCCTTTGTCGCACGACGCGGGCCGGGCGCGGTTGACCCGAAACCGGACGCAAGTGGCCTTGACGGGGACGATTTCGACGCGCTGTGCCGTCATGTCCTGATCGAGGACCGCAAATCGGGGCAGCTTGTCTGCACCTTTCGCATTCAGGACTTTCACGGCGGCGCAGAGGTCTCGCGCAGCTATTCGGCGCAATACTACGGGCTTGAGGCCTTGGAAACCTACACAGGGCGTATGTTGGAGATGGGGCGGTTTTGCGTCCATCCCGAATGGCACGACGGCGATATTTTACGCGTGGCATGGGGCGCGATGACGGCCTACGTCGATGAAAACGGCGTCGAGTTGCTGTTCGGCTGTTCCAGTTTCGATGGCACCGACTGGTTGGCCCATGCCGATGCTCTGGCCATGCTCAAACACCGCCACATCGGTCCCCAACACTGGCTGCCACGGGTCAAAGCACCCAATGTGTTCAAATTCGCCGCCCGCTTGCGCCGCAAGCCCGATGCCAAACGTGCCGCCCTTGCGATGCCGCCCTTGCTCAAAACCTACCTGATGATGGGCGGGTGGGTGTCCGATCACGCCGTGGTCGATCCACACCTTGGCACCATGCATGTGTTCACAGGCGTGGAAATCGCGTTGATCCCGCCCGCCCGCAAAAAGCTGTTGCGCGCCGTCGCATTGTAAGTTTTTGCGCCTCATCGGCGTTAAGCCGCGTGTGGCAGGTTGACCTTTCGCGCGGGCGCGGCTAGCGGTTTGCGCATGGCACGCGCACCCCTTCTCCAGCTCTCCGATATCTCGCTCACCTTTGGCGGCGATCCCGTATTTGCGGGGCTTAGCCTCGTTGTCCAGGAGGGCGACCGTGTCGCGCTTGTTGGCCGGAACGGATCGGGCAAGTCCACCTTGATGAAGGTGATGGCGGGTCTGGTCGAGGCCGATCACGGATCGCGCGTCCTCGGTCCTGCGACCTCCGTGGGTTACATGGATCAGGATCCCAAAATGGACGGGTTCGAAACCTTGGGCGAATTTGCCTCGTCGGGGTTGGACCCTAGCGAGACATATAAGGTCGATATGGTCGCCGAAGGGTTGAAATTCAATCCTGATGGCTTGATCGCGACCGCATCCGGTGGAGAACGCCGCCGTGCGGCCTTGGCCAAACTTCTGGCCGAAGCGCCGGAGTTGATGTTGCTCGACGAGCCAACCAACCACCTCGATATCGAGGCGATTGCGTGGCTTGAAAACGAGCTGAAGACCACGAAAACCGCTTATGTGATCATCTCGCACGACCGTGCCTTTCTCAACGCGTTGACCCGTGCCACGCTGTGGATCGACCGTGGGGCGGTGCGTAGACAGGAGCAGGGGTTCGAGAAATTCGAGGAATGGCGCGACAAGATCTGGGACGAAGAGGATCAGGAGCGCCATAAGCTCAACCGCAAGATCAAAGCCGAGGCCCGTTGGGCGGTCGAGGGCATTTCCGCCCGCCGCAAACGCAATCAGGGCCGCGTGCGCGCGCTCGCTGAATTGCGTGAAACCAAGGCGGGCCAGATCAAACGCCAAGGCACCGCCGCGATGGATCTGGAGGTCTCGGAGACCTCGGGCAAGCGCGTGATCGAGGCCGAAGGGATTTCGAAATCCTTTGGCGATCGCACGTTGCTGCGCAATTTTTCGATCAAGGTGGGGCGGGGCGACCGGATTGCCTTTGTCGGGCCGAACGGCATCGGCAAAACCACCTTGCTCAAGATGCTGACAGGTGAATTGGAACCGGACGCGGGCCACGTCAAACGCGGGACCAAGTTGGACATGGCGGTGTTCGACCAGACCCGTTCAAACCTGCGCGAGGACCTGTCTTTGTGGGAGGCGATGACCTCTGACAAGGGGATGCGGGTCTCTGGCAAGGCCGATCAGATCATGGTGCGCGGCACGCCCAAACACGTTGTGGGCTATCTCAAGGAATTCCTGTTCACCGATGCTCAGGCGCGCGCACCCGTCGCGTCACTGTCGGGGGGGGAGAAAGCCCGCCTTTTGCTCGCCAAAATCATGGCCGCGCCGTCGAACCTTTTGGTGCTCGACGAGCCGACCAACGATCTGGACATCGAAACGCTCGATCTGTTGCAAGAACTGCTGACCGATTTCGAGGGAACGGTGTTGTTGGTCTCGCACGACCGTGACTTTATCGACCGTGTGGCCACGCAAACCGTGGCGATGGAGGGCGATGGCGAGGCCACCGTTTATCCCGGCGGGTGGTCCGACTATATCCGCCAACGCGGCGACCGCAGCGCGGCCAGGGTCGAGGTGAAACCCGCGGGCAAACCGGGCGGCAAGGACAACACATCCCCTGCCGCATCCTCCAAAGGCGCATCGGGGCTGTCGTTCACCGAGAAACACCGCCTTGAGGTCTTGCCCGCCGAGATCGCGCGGATCGAGGCCGAAATTGCCAAGCTTGGCGTGTTGCTGTCGGACCCCGATTTGTTCACCCGTGAGCCGGTCAAGTTCGCCAAAGCCTCCGACATGCTGATCGAGCGTCACAACGCCCTGTCGGACGCCGAAGAGGAATGGTTGACCCTCGAAGAAAAAGCGGCGGAATCTTAAACGCGCCACCGCAATTTTCCGTCGATACCGCTCCAAAGTGAGCCAAAACCTGCCAGACCCGCGCCCCCCATGCGCGGCTCTTTTCCGATCACGCGCCGCTCACCAAGGCGTGAGGGCCTGTGGGGGTGAAAGTTCGGAACCAATTGCGCATTTGTTCATTGATCTAACGGACCGCATGAGGCGGACGACAGATACGCCCTCTGAAATTTGAGGCAGACAATGGAGAGACTTATGACTTCCTTCACTCACAAAACGACACTTCTGGCATCCGCAGCAGCCCTTTCGGCCGCGTTGAGCGCCCCCGCATTCGCAGGATCACTGGCCGAGCCCGTGGTTGAACCCGTTGTTCCCGCCGCCGCCCCTGTCTACGTTGCCCCGTCGGGCGAATGGACGGGTGGCTATGTCGGTGGGACCGTCGGGTACGGATGGGGCTCTGACGCCGCGGCGGATGCCGATGACATGACCTATGGCCTGTTTGGTGGCTACAACTACGACTTTGGCAACTTTGTCCTCGGTGGTGAACTTGATTACCTCAAATCCGATCTGGACAATGGCACGGTCGCCGTGGACGACATGACGCGGTTGAAACTGCGTGCGGGCTATGACCTTGGCAAAGCGCTTGTCTACGGTGTGGTCGGCGCCAACTACGCCAACGCCACAATCGGCGGGACGGATTACTCGGACACCGGCGTGACCTACGGTCTGGGCATGGATTATGCCGTGACCGATCAATGGACCGCAGGGTTCGAAGTGCTGCAAAACGACTTTAGCGAGTTCGACAACAGCGGCTCTGATCTGTCGGCCGTCACGGTTGGCGCACGCGCAAGCTTCCGCTTCTAAGATCCCCCTGTTGCGCGGCCTTTCCCCATTGTCTCACTGCTATGGCTAAACCGGTCGCGCACGCCGCCACCCCTCGCCGTTCCTGCGGGGGGTGGCTTTTTGCGTAACTTAAGGTAGCAGTGGGGAGATTGTTTTTGACCAAGGCGCCCCTCAATGAAACCACCCGTTCTTTTGCTCGTCCTGTCCCTTGTTGCGATCTTTGTCGCCCTTCAGGCCTATATCCGCCTCGCGCCCGTTGATGCGGCGCGGTGGGATGTCGATCCTTTTGCCGCCCCCGATCCGGGCGAGGGCGGTGACAAATGCCTGATCGACACCGCTATGACACCGCAAGAGGCTCTGGGCCGCTTGGCGCAGGTGGCACAGGCCACCGCCCGCACGCGCTTGGTCGCGGGATCGGTGGAGGCGGGCCGTATGACCTATATGACCCGTTCGAAGCTCTGGGGCTTTCCCGATTTCACCACCATCGAGGCCCGCGCCGTGCCGACGGGCGCACAGGTCGCCATTCTGGCCCGTCTGCGGTTCGGCAAAAGCGACCTTGACGTGAATGCCACCCGCGTGGCCACATGGCGTGCGGCGGCGGGTCTGTGAGGGGGCGTGCCGGCATGACCCGGGGGGCCGCCCGCGTGAAACCGCTTGACCGCGCGGGCGTTCATGGGCATCAGATCACGCCATGATACCACAAGACCGCCTTTATCAGATCATCCAGCGTTTCGAATACCTTGAGGCCGCAATGTCCCAAGGCGAGGGCGATATTGCCGCTTTGGGCCGTGAATACGCCGAATTGCGTCCTGTGGTCGAACAGGTCCGTGCCTATCAGGGGCTTTTGGCCGATCTGGACGAGGCGCAGGCCATGTTGTCCGATCCCGATATGAAGGCTTTGGCCGAAGAAGAAATTCCGGCGCTGAAACACCAGATCCCCGCCGCCGAAGAGGCGCTGCAACTGGCGCTTTTGCCCAAAGATGCCGCCGACAACGGCTCGGCCATTCTGGAAATCCGTCCCGGAACGGGGGGCGATGAGGCCGCCTTGTTCGCGGGGGATTTGCTCCGGATGTACCAACGCTATTGCGAAGTGCAGCGGTGGACCTTCGAGATTATCGAGCTGCAAGAGGGCGAGCTTGGCGGCGTGAAATCCGTGACCGCCAACGTGCAAGGCGCGGGCGTGTTTGCGCGGCTGAAGTTTGAAAGCGGCGTCCACCGTGTACAGCGCGTGCCGGAAACCGAAAGTCAGGGGCGCGTGCACACATCGGCGGCCACGGTCGCGGTTCTGCCCGAGGCCAAAGACGTCGATATCGACATTCAGGCCAATGACATCCGTATCGACACCATGCGGGCCTCCGGTGCGGGCGGCCAACACGTCAACACCACGGATTCGGCGGTGCGCATCACCCACTTGCCCACGGGCATCATCGTGGTCTCGGCGGAAAAATCGCAACACCGCAACCGCGAGATCGCCATGAACGTGCTCAAGGCGCGGCTCTATGATCTGGAGCGGCAAAAACTCCATGACGAACGCTCTGCGGCGCGTAAAAGCCAGGTCGGGTCGGGGGATCGCTCCGAGCGCATCCGCACCTACAACTTCCCGCAAGGACGTATGACGGACCACCGCATCAACCTGACGCTCTACAAACTCGACGCGGTGATGAACGGCGATCTCGACGAGATCATCGAGGCCCTGACCTCCGACCACCAAGCAAGCCTGTTGGCGGAGATGGAGGGATGAGCCGAACCGTGCAGATGGCGTTGATCGCCGGCACGAAACGGCTTGCGGCCTCGGGACTGGACGGGGCTGCGCGTGATGCGCGGTTGCTGATGGCCCATGTGCTTGACCTTGCGCCCGACCGGTTGACGCTTGTCATGCCCGACGATCTGTCCGAGACCTGTTTTCTGGCCTTCGAGGCGGCCATCGACCGGCGTCTGTTGCGCGAACCTGTCTCGCATATTCTCGGGCGGCGCCAGTTTTACGGCCGTGACTTTATCGTGAGCGCCGATGTCCTTGACCCGCGCCCCGAGACCGAAACCCTGATCGACGAAGCCCTGTCGCGCCCGTTCAGTTCCGTGTTGGATCTGGGCGTTGGATCGGGTGCGATTTTGCTGACCTTGCTTGCGGAAAATCCCTTGGCCAAGGGGCTTGGCACCGATGCCTCACAGGCGGCGTTGGACGTGGCGGCGCGCAATGCGCAGGCGCTCGGGCTTGGCGGTAAAGCGCGGTTTCAACGCGCCGACTGGTTCGCGGGTGTTGAGGGTGTGTTTGAATTGATCGTGTCCAACCCGCCCTATATTGCCGCCGACGAGATGGCGGGACTGGCGCCCGAACTGGACCATGAGCCGCGCATGGCGCTGACCGACGAGGCGGACGGGCTGTCGGCCTACCGTGCCATTGCGGCGGCGGCGCGGGCGCATTTGGTGCCGCGCGGGCGGATCGTGATGGAAATCGGCCCGACCCAAGGGGCGGCTGTGTCCGACATGTTGCTTGCCCAAGGGTTCAAAGCCGTGCGTGTTTTGTGCGATCTAGACGGGCGCGACCGTGTGGTGCGCGCACAGGCGCCCAACCCGCATCCGCGTAACGCCGGTAAATAGCCTCAGATCGCGGCCAACCTCGCAAAAACCCGCGTATTTGAACAAAAGTTAAGGGTTTGTTGGAAAAACGCCTTGTAAAGTAAGGCGGAATGTGGTGATTAAACCCGTGTTCAGTGGGCCGTTTGGCCCCGATCACACCTACCCGAATAGTGCAGGCCTCGCATCGCTCATTCCCGAGCGCTTGAGACGCACCAAGAGTATGGCACGCGCCACCGATTATAATCGGCGCATTTAGGCTCAAAAGGCAAATACATGAGATCTACGAAAAATCGCTCGCGGTCAAAGAACAACCGTAACCGTTCAAATACTGTCGGAAACGTTGTAAACCGGGTGTTCGATAGCTCTGGGCCAGAGGGCCGCGTGCGCGGCACGCCGCAGCAAATTATTGATAAATACAATCAGTTGGCCGGTGATGCACAGCTGAGCAATGACCGCGTGGCCGCAGAGAATTTCCAACAGCACGCAGAGCACTATGTGCGGATGTTGGGCGAAGCTCAAAAAGAGCTGGACGCGCAACGCGAGCAACAAGAACGCGAACGTGAAGAGCGCCAGAAGCGTCAGGACGAGGAACGCGCCGAGCGCGAAGAGCGTCAAAAACGCCACGACGAAGAACGGGCTGAGCGTCAGCGCAAGCATGACGAACGTCAGGCCGCCGCCGCCCCTGTGGCGGGTGAGGGCGCACAGCCTGATCTGGCCTTTAACGAGCCGGCCCGCGATGCGTCATCGGAGGATGCAAACGACAGCGGTCTTGTGGAGACGCCCGAGCAGGCGCCCAAGCCAGACCCCAAGCCAAAGCGCGCCCGCGCGCCGCGCAAACCCCGCGCCCCACGCGGTGATAAAGCCGCCACCGAGACATCATCGGACACGGGCAAAGGCGACGGCAAAACCGACACATCCACTGCCGCGGAATAAACCACGCCGAAGGGCGTGAAGGCGAGCGGTCCCGCGCAGGCGGACCGGCGCCAAATGGACGACAGGTGATCCCAAAAACCCGCCCTCATCCGAGGCGCGGGTTTTTCTTCGGGTCTGCTCCGGTTGCGGTTAGGGCGTGAGCGTTTCGGCGGGCTCTACGCGCAAGGCGTCTGGCACCTGTGGCCGCGAGGCGCAAAACCGGTGGAGCTTTGCCATCGCGGGGTCCGCCACAATCTGGCGAAAACGGTCTTTGTGAGCGTCGACGGCCAAGCGCGTCAACTGGCCGATGACCCCATCCGTGGCCGCATTGATCCGGTCCATTTCCGCGATCAAACGGTCCCGGAACCTCTGCACCCGCAGATCTTCCATCTGGTTTTTGTTGCGCTTGGTCCAATAGCTGTGATCGATGCTGCGATTGGCCTGATGCGCACTGCCCTTATAGGCCTTGAGTGTAAAGCTTTGTGCGTCGCGGGTGATGTAATGGTTGATTTGAGCCAGTTTGCGCATCTCGGGGTCGGAGCATTGATAGTTGCGCAGCTCGAACGCGCCCTCGCGAAGGCCCGATCCGTTCACATAGGTGCGCGGAGCGGTGTCGCCCTTTTTCAGGCGCGGGCGGTGGACCCCGGGCCGCAGGAACTTTTCATTTCGAAACAGGGATTTGAACGGAATTGTGCGGTTCGCAACCCATCTGTCGTATTCGCATAGGGTGAACCGGTCCGTGACCAACCCGTGGTCGATTTTACGTTGATGGCCTGTCCCGAACCGTTTCCAGTTGAGAAAGGCGCAATCGGTCTTTGCGGGCAGGGCCGAGATCAAAGATCCAAGCGTGCCGTCATCGGTGTTTATCACCAGAAATTCGTCCAGATCGAGGGCCATGATCCAGTCGGCAGAGAGATATCCGGCTTGACGGGTGGCGCGTTTATAGGCGCGGACCTGATGGGTGCCGCGCGGCGCAGAGTTGTAGAGATATTGCACCACACCCGCCTTTGCGAGGGTCTGCATGATCTTGCCCGTGCCATCATCGGAATCGTTCTGGAACATGATAATGTTGTCGAACCCGAGGGCGCGGTGATAGGCAACCCATTCCCAGATATAGGGGGCTTCGTTTTTTGCTGTTGTGACGAGGGTCGCGAAACTGGAAATGATAGCCGCCTAAAATACGTGTCAGATTATGGTGCGATTTTACGTCCCATGGCGGTTTGTTCAACCCCCTGCGATGGATATTCACCCCTGTTTTCGGGGCTGTTCCATCATCAGCGTGTCGATCAGGTTGGACATCAATTCGGCGCGGTTGCGACTGTTGGATTTGCGGTAGATGGTGTTGAGATGCGCCTTGATCGTGCCGGGCTTATTGCCGCGTATCTCTGCGATTTCATCGATGGACAGACCTTTGACCATAAACGTTGCCACATCCCATTCCGCGGGCGACAGCTTCCAATCGGCAAAGCAGGTTTCAATGATGTCGAACACGGCGCTTTGTGCGACCTGAAGGCTTTGTTCCAACCGTGCTTTGCGCCGCGCGAGGGTCAACAGGACGCGGGTTTCGACGATCATCGCCACCACGAGGGCCGCGGCGGCGATGGCCTCGATGGTGATGTGACGCCCCCACGCCGCGCCGTTTGCGATGATATCCGTGATGAGGTCGGAGGCAAAGAACACCGTGCAAAAGGCCTGTACCAAAATCAGGATGACCAGGACGAGCGGGGTTTTATAGGGGAACGTCTTTGACATTTCGGACCTCTTTTGCGTGGCCGGTCAGGGCAGGTGTTTGTACCCTGTCACCATGGCACGGGGCAAGTTCACGGATGTGCGGCGGCTTTCATAGATGACAGCGACGATATGGGCGACAACGGAAATCTCGGCCCATGTAACGGCGATTTCATGCAGCTCTTCGGGCCATTCAACGCCCCAAAACAGATCCGTGGTCATCATCCATCCCGACAGGCCGATGATGGCAAGGGTTGCGATCAGGTTGTAGATCATCAAGGCCCCGAGCGGCGTGTGGCCTTTGTGAATATGGGTGCGGCCCGACACCATATCGGCGGCCTGCTCAAGGGCGCCGGATACCGAGGGTGCAAAGGAGAAAAAGCGGGCGTATTGCGTCCCGACAAACCCCCAAACCACCCGCGCGGCGACCAGTGACATGATCACATAGCCGATGATCAGGTGCAGGTCGCTTTCGTCATCCACAAACA
This sequence comes from Celeribacter sp., assembly GCF_048259695.1. GTDB lineage: Bacteria > Pseudomonadota > Alphaproteobacteria > Rhodobacterales > Rhodobacteraceae > Celeribacter. Next base: position 228,439 of record NZ_JBLXHL010000003.1, read on the forward strand.
GGGCGTTGGCGGCAAAGCACCCGACCAGAGACCAGTGGAACAGGCGCACAAACGGGTCCCATATTTTAACGGCCTTGCCGGCAGGCGATGTGGGGTCGGCGGTTCGGTGTGCGGACATGGGAAAACCCTTTTTGCGCAAATATGTGGGGCGAATGTCCGGCGCGACGCAGGGACACGGCCGCGCCGGACATGAGGGTGCAAACGGGATCAGTCCTTGATTTCGACAATCTGGAAATCACCGTCGAGCATCACTTCGAACTTGCTGCCATCTTTTTTGGCATAGGCTTCATACAGACCATGTTCGAGTTTGATTTTGCCAACATCGTAGCCCTGATCGGTCAGCAGTTTGGTGATTGTTGCCTTGTTGGCATCGGTCAGTTCAACCGTGTTTGCGGCAAAGGCCGAAGCGGTGAAGGCCGCTGCGACAAGCGTGGCGTAGAGAAGGGTGTGTTTCATGTCGGGGATCCTGATGTGAGAGATAGGGTGGGGCAAACGGGTGCCAGTGCATCCCGTTGCTGATCCCGACATGACGGATCAGGCCCTGTTTGACGATTGAACCGGAGTTGGAGTGGTGCCGATTATGACTCCGGTTGAGGCAAATGCGCCTTGGGTCTACCCCTTGGCGACCTCGCGGGCCAGGGCGCACCATCCCTCGATCGGCACCTGTTCGGCGCGGTCGGTGGGTTTGATTCCTGCGCTCTCAAGGCGGTCCTGAATATCGCTTGCCACCCCTTTGAGCGAGGCGCGCAGCATTTTGCGGCGTTGGTTGAACCCTGCGGCGACGATGCGTTCCAACACTTTCGGATCGGCCTCGAACCGTGGCGCAGCAAGGGCCTCGAGATGGACCACGGCAGAGTGGACTTTGGGCGGCGGGCTAAAGGCCTCGGGCGGTAATTCCATCACGATGTGCGGGGTGGCCCGCCATTGGCTCAAAATCGCGAGACGGCCGTATTTCTTGGTTCCCGGTTGGGCGACGATGCGCTCGGCCACTTCCTTTTGGAACATCAGCGTGAGTGAGCTCCAATAGGGCGGCCACTCTTTGGGGGTCAGCCACCGCACGAGCAATTCGGTGCCGATGTTATAGGGCAGGTTTGACACCACCCGCACAGGCGGCGTGAGGCGCTCAAGCGGGTTCAGCGTCAGCGCGTCTGCGTTGATCACCTCAAGGCGGCCGGGGTAATGCGCGGCGATTTCGCCAAGGGCGCCCATCACGCGGCGGTCTTTTTCCACGGCAAGCACCTTGCGCGCGCCCTCGGCCAACAGGCCACGGGTCAATCCACCCGGACCGGGACCGATTTCAAGCACATCACACTGGCTCAGATCCCCCGCTTGACGGGCGATTTTGGCGGTCAGGTTGAGGTCGAGCAAAAAGTTCTGACCCATGGATTTTTTGGCCACAAGGTCGTGGTGTTCGATCACATCGCGCAGGGGCGGCAGTCCGTCGAGAGCGGTCATTGGGATGGGCCTTTCGCGCTTGCATGCGCCATGTGCCACGCCATGTCGAGCGCCGCGATGAGGGAAGTGGGATCGGCCACGCCTTTGCCCGCGATGTCAAAGGCGGTGCCGTGGTCGGGAGAGGTGCGGATAAAGGGCAGGCCGAGCGTCACGTTGACGCCGCCCGCAAAATCAATGGTCTTGATCGGGATCAGTGCCTGATCGTGGTAGGCGCAAATGGCCACGTCGTAGCCCGCGCGGGCGGCGGCGTGGAACATGGTGTCGGGGGGCATCGGCCCTTTGATCGCGTAGCCTTCGGCGCGCAGACCCGCGATCAACGGGATCATCCAGTCGCCTTCCTCGTGGCCCATGGCGCCACCTTCGCCGGCGTGCGGGTTCAGCCCCGCGATGGCAATACGCGGATTGGAGATCCCCCAGAACCGTTTGAGATCCGCGGCGGTGATGCGGATCGTCTCGTCCAAAAGATCGGGCGTAAAGGCCTCGGGCACATCTTTGAGCGCGATATGGATCGTCGTCGGCACCACGCGTAACTCGGGACAGGCGAGCATCATCACCACGCGATCGATCCCGCCCAAATGGGCCAGAAATTCGGTGTGACCCGGATAGGCAAAGCCCGCGCCGTCCTGAAGAACTTTTTTGTTGATGGGGGCTGTACACACGGCGGAGGCCTCCCCCGAACGGGTGAGCGACACGGCGCGGCTGATCACGTCCACCACGCCCTGTGCATTGGCAAAATCGGGTGTGCCACATTGCGCGGGCTTGGCAAAGTCGTGACGCAACACGGCCAGATGGCCGGTGGGGATGTGCAGCGCCCCGGCGGGTGCGGTGATTTCCACCACCTGCGCACCATGGGGCAGGTGGCGCGGATCCCCGATCCAGAAGAACGGCACGCGCCCCTCAAGCAGGGTGGCGGCTTTTACCGCCAGTTCGGGACCAACGCCCGCAGGCTCGCCACAGGTCAGCGCGATCGGTGCAGGCACGCCTGTCATGGCTCGCGCTCCTTATTTGTAGGTGATAACCGCGTCGGCTTTCAACTCGGACAGGTAGCTATCGGCAAGTGCGGTGAGGCGTTTGCCCTGCAGACTGTTGCGCACGGCGTCGCGGTTGGCGTCGCCCGTTTCGGCGTAGTTGCGTCCACACATCATCAAGAACACAAGCGTCTGGCCGTTCGTGCGGGTCAGTGCCGTGGACACCTCGCCCGTGTCCAGTTGCGCCAATTCGACGGCGACATCATCGGGAATGTCGGCAAAGGGGAGCGTGTCGATTTCGAGCGTGCTTTCGGGCTCGCCCTTGGCAATGCCGTAGAGATCATCGCAGGTATCGACCTGTGCGGCAATTTTTGCGGCGCGGGCCAGTCCGGCCTCGCTGCGTCCCCCCCCGATGTAATAGGCGGCGTATTTGATGGAGGCGGGGGTCGGTGTCGGTGCATCGGTTTCCTCGATTGCGCGCAGTTGGAAAATGCCGATGGCATTGCCCGTTGACAGCGGTGCCGTGACCCCGCCCGTGGGCAGTGAGGTGACAGCCGATTGCAGCGGGGCAGGCAGATTGCCAACCGACACCCAGTCAAGGCGCCCGCTTTTGCCTTTGCTCGGTGCAACCGAATAGGTGCGTGCGGCGGCGGCAAAGGCGGCAATGGTCGGGTTGGCGGCGATGCTTGCGGCGCGGCGCTCGGAGGCGGCGCGCTCGGCGGGGGTGCGGGCGGGGAGGAAAATCTCGGACAGCAAGACGCGCAAGCCACCCGAAGGCCCGTTCTGTTGCAAGGCCCGGTCGATTTCCGCCTCGGAAATGGTGATTTTGGCGCCAAAACGGCTACGGGCGTAATCGCGCCACACAATGCCGACCGTCACGAAGTCGCGAAAGCTTTCATAGGCAACGCCGCGTTTTGCCAAAAAGTCCAAAAGTTCGTCACCCGACAGGTTCCCGCGGGCCGCGAACTCTTCGATCCCTGCTTTGATCCCGTCTTCGGTGGCGACAAGCCCAACGCGTTTTGCCGCCGCGATCTGCAGGCGTTCGTTGATCAGGGCCTCAAGGGCCACCTTTTCCGTCGCCCCGCCACCGATGGCGCTCATCAACATGACACGTTGATTGACCTCATAGCGGGTGATGATCTGATCGTTGACCTGAACCACGGGGGCAAAGAGGTTTTGCGCCACGGCGGCGCGGGGGGCAATCGCGGTCGACATCATGGTCAAGGCCAGCGCGGCACAGGCCATAATCCGCATAAAGCGGTGCGTGCGGCCACTGCGGTGACCGGTCTCGACGTCTTGCGTTGTGCGTCTCATGCTCGCCCTCATTTTATTCTCTCGTCGTCAGGTGTTATCTTCTTAGTTGGTTTCGGCTTTCGGGCCAAGCGGATTGCGCGGTCCCTTAGGGCGTGGCCAATCCGCACGACCCTGTGGTGCGGTTCGATTTGGCCCCGAAGGCCCCGAACCCGATGGTCAGCGAATAGGACGTGTCGGGGTCAAGGGCGGTTGTATCGGCGTAGCGCCGCGTTGCCCCCAATGTTACTTTGGTGCATTCGTTTTCGAAAGACAGGCCAAGCCCCGCCGAATTGGTCAGGTCGTCGTTCAGGTCGTGACGGATATCGGCACTGGCGGTCCAGTAGCGGCCCAGATCGAACGACCCATCCAGTTGCAGCTCGTTGATATCCGTGTCGCGCCCCGCGTTGGCATCGGCCACGACATAGGCATGTGTCCCCGACACCGCGTATGTCTCACGCGACAGATCGAACCGTGTTTCCCACGCCGCAACGCTCAAATCATCGTCAAACACGCCGCGCGTGGTCAGGTTCAGCCCGTTGGACAGGGTGACATAGCCGCCGATAATCCAGTTGGCCCCCGTCCCGAACAGGGAGGTCTCGGTCGCGGGGGAGATTTCATCGACGCGCCCCAATGTGACCCCGTACCCCATGTGATCGCTGACGGAGGTGAACCGCAGGCCGAGGGCGGAACTGGCGCCCGATCCGGCGCGGTCATATCCGGCAAACCGCGTCAGATCCATGAGGTTGCCCTCGTCAAACTCCACGACCGTACTGTCCGAGTTCGGAACATCGCCGCCGTAGGTCTGCGCCCATCCGAGTTGGGCAAAGGGTTCAAGCACCTGTCGGGCGCCGCGTGTCGAGGTGCGCACCAACGGGTAGCTGAGCTGTACCGCGCCATAGGGTGTGGTCCGTGCCACCGTGCTGTCATAGTCGCTGTTCTGGTGAATGGCGTAGAGGTTTACGCCCACCCCCGCATCGGCACCAAAGCGCAGCCCCGGCCCGATGATATGGCTATGCGCCCAATCCACCGATCCGCCGACCCGCAAGACATCCAGCCCCCCCGCATCCGTCGACAAGGCAGAATCCGCATCGGATTTGCGGATAAACCCCGAGGCAGACAGCCCGTAGGTCAAGGTTCCGGGAAGGCGGGCCAATTCGGTGCTTTTCTCGAAATTGGCCTCGCCCAACACAAACGGGATCGTGTCCTTGATGGTTTGTTCGGATTCGCGCAGCGTCTTCGAGGTCATCAGCGTGGCGTCAAACGCGGCATCGGCGCCAAAGCGCGACAGGGTGATGTCCGAATTCAGACGGTCACCGGAGTAGATGCCGTAGTCGACCAGATAGGAGATGTCGGAGGCCGCCCGCAGGTCGATCCCGAGCGAATACCCCTGTCCGACATCCCATGCCCCCTCCACAAAGCCATAGCCGCGCAGCCCGTCGGACAAATCATCGGATGTCACTGCGCCCTGTGCCGCGATGTCGCCGTTCACATAGGCCTGTCGGTAGGACAGGTTGAGGGTCCGCGTCGCGGTTGACACGAACGGGGTCACGGTGAGGTCGCGGTGGTCGCCCAGTTTGATGAAATAGGGCACCTTGATGCCCCAACCCAATGTGGTCGAGCTGTACAGGCTCGGGATCATAAACCCCGTTGCCCGTTCCAACGTGGGGTCGGGCAGGCGCAGGTGCGGCAAATACATCACCGGCACGCCCGCCAGTCGAAACTGTGCGTTCGTAAAATACAGTTGCCGTGTTTGCGCATCGTGGATCACTTCGCCGGCCCGGATTTCCCAAAGCGGCACAGGATTGCCCGCGCAGACCTTACACGCTGATGTCACGGTATTGGACAGTCGGGTGTAGCGCCCGTCGACACGGTTGATCTGTGTGCTTGCCAGTTGCAGTTGTTGGTCGATCACCAGACGCGCGGATGTGAGGATGCCGTTGCGCAGATCGGCGTCAAGTTGCGCGGCATCCGCCAGAATGACCATTGTCCCATCGGCATCAATGAGGCGAATGGGGCCGGTGATGCCGAGCGATCCGTCTGCGCGATCGTACACGATCTGGCCCGAGGTCAGGCGCACATCGCCGTAGAACACCTCGACATTGCCCTGCGCCGTGAGGCGCGCCCCGTCAAAGCGCACCTGATCGGCCAGAAGTGTCGCTGCCGGGCGCTCTTGTGCCATGGCCGTGGACCACGATTGCACGCCGGAAAACGGCACCGCGCCCGTGATTCCCGCAAGCGACAGACAGGCTGCGCGAAGAAACATGCGCGACACCATCAACCGTCCTCCAAATGCAATAACAACGCCGTTGCGGCAAGAATGACCGCCAAAGGCGCGCCCCATGCGGCGAGTGATATCGGCACCTCGCCGTTCTGTCCCAGAATATTAGCAAAGTTGCGCAGAAAGAAAAACAGGAAGGCGAGCAGAATGGCAATGAGAACGCGCGGGGCGGTTCCGCCCAGACGGGTGTGGCGCATGGTCAGTCCCGCCCCGATCAGCACCATCGCAACAAACGTTAGTGGCAAGGCCAATTCGCTTTGAAACCACATCTTGTAGGCGCGGGCGGAAAATCCTGCGGCTTCGAGTTTGTCGATAAAGGCGGTCAGATCCCAGATGCTGATCTCTTTGGGCTTGCCGAACCGGTTGCGGATCTCGTCGGGCGAAAGCTGTGTCGGGAGCGTCATCGTCTCGTGCAGCGTGGCCTCGGCCTCGGGGTTCAGGGTGTCGGCCAAAGGCCAGTATTTCGCGCCCTTGAGCTCCCAGTTTTCCGGCCCGATCCGGGCCTCGTCGGCCTCGATCCTGTAGGTCAGGTTGCCATCGGTCTCGAACCCGAGAAAGGTGACGTCGCGCAGGGTTGTGGCGTCGAAATTGGACCGTGAGGCGCGAATGACGGTCTGACCGTTTCCATCGCCCTCGCGCAGCCACAGCCCCTCGTCGGAGACGGAAAATGCCTGTGTCCCACCGCCCGCGATCTCGGCTTCGCGTTGATCGTATTCGCGCGATGCCGCCGCCGAGAGCGGGTTGAGCACCGCCACGGTCAACAGGCCAAAGACAAAGGCCACCACCACGGGCGGCACCAAGGCCCGAAGCGCCGAGCGGCCTGCGGCCCGTGTGACCACCAGTTCGGACGACCGTGCGAGGCCCAGAAACATGACGAGGGTCGCCAGAGCCACGACGATCGGCAACAGATCGTACATGGCGGCAGGCAACCGCAACAGCGACAGCGAAAACAGCGTCCCGATCCCCAGATCGGCCGCGGCGAACCGCCGGAGCTGTTCGATCATTTCAATCATCACCGTGAGGCCCGAAAACGCGCCACCAACGATAAGCAAGGCCCGCGCAAACCGCCGTGCAAGATAGGCATCCAGTATCATGGCGCATCCACCCGTTGTGTCGCGGGGGCGGGTTTCATCGGGCGCAGTCGCGGATGGGCGGCACGCCACAACAGCGCATAGGCCATGCCCAATCCGGCCAGTGTCGGCAGATAGACCGCAATCCACAGGGTGTTATCACGCCGGAATGCCCGCGTGGCAGAGGTGTCGAGCATTTTGACCACAATCAACAGCACGATGGCAAACAGGATCTGACGCCACAGGCCAAAGCGTGAAAACCCGCCCGCCAACAGTGCCGCAAATCCGATCATGGCCGCCGCCAAGGCCAAAAGCGGCCCGCCATTGCGATCATGGAGCACCGCGCGAATGACCTCCGGTGTGGTCCCGAGCGCGGCGCGTTGCGCCGGTGAGGCCAACAGCAATGTCAGGCTGTCTGTTGCCGTCACTGTCGGACTTGGCGCCACACCTGTGTCGAGAAACGACCCCAATGCGTAGGCGAAGCTTTCAAACCGCGTCACGGCGAGGCGGCGATCCGCGCTGTCGTAATCCTGGGCCATGCCGTTGAACATCAAAAGCATCGGACCGCTGTCTTCGCGCACCAGTAAGGCGCGGGTGGCGTTAAAGCTCTGGCGGTCGCCGTTGTCATCCTTGCGCGACAGGTAAATGTCCAACAGTTCCCCCGCAGGCGTAATTTCGCGCACATAAAAGGTCACGCCGTCGCCCGGATGGACAAAACTGCCTTCGGTGAGAAATTGCGCGGTCATATCCTGCGCCAGTTCGGCGCGGCGCAGGGCCGTCTCACGCACCGACATCGGCACAAGGACATGTGACAAAACCCCGATCATCATTGTCACGATCAGGGCAAAGACAAACACCGCCCGCGACAGGCGGTAGGGCGAATAGCCGGAGGCCTGCACCACCACCAATTCCGACTCCGAGGACAGGCGGTTGGTGACAAACACCGTCGCCGCAAACCCCGCAATAGCAAGGACTTTGGACATCACGGAGGGCAGGGACAACAAGGTCAGATAGAAAAATGCCCGTGCCGATTGACCATCGCCCAACAGTTTATCAAGCAGCGACACGGCCGAGTTGACCCAGAACACGAGGATGAGAACGAGCGAGAAAAACCCGAACAGCATCAACAATTGTTGAAGCAGGTATCTATCGAATCTACCCAAAAACCTGTCCCCCCAAGGACATGACGCAGCATTTGCATGACCTTAGCGCCATGCGCGTGGGTCTGAAAGCGGGAAAGTGCTCTGGTCACGGTGGCGCGCGCCCGCTACCAATAGGGCAAATGCCATCCGCGCGCTGCACGCGCCACCCCAATGTGACACTTTAGGAGTTGACCATGACATCACCCGCCGCCCTGACCGTGACCGAAACCGACCTTGATACCATTGAGGCCTGCACCGCAACTGTGGCCGTTATGGTGGGGCCGGATGGCACTCTGGGCAAGGCCGCCCGCCGCGTGAACCGCCTCACCAAAGGCGCGGTGAAACGCGTGACCGACAGTGACGGGTTTGCCAAACTCGATGAGGGCGACGCAATCCCATTGGCGTTTCCCACGGGCATGGCCACCGAGACGCTTCTGGTCGTGAAACTGGCCCGCAACACCGCGCCCGATCTGGCCCGCAAGGCCGGCGCAAGCATCGGCGCCGCAATGGGCAAGACCGGCGCGTTGATTTTGGCGACCAACCCCAAACGTGGCGGCGATATGGCTCTGGGGGCTTTGCTCAAAGCCTATAAATTCACCGATCACACCTCCGCCGGTCCCGCCAAAGAGGTGCCACATGTGACCCTGGCCGTGACCAAACCCGAGGAGGTCGATGCCGCCTCCGTGAGTGCCTTGGCCGAGGGGGTGTTCTTTACCCGTGATCTCGTCACCGAGCCTGCGAACATTCTGACCACCACCGAATTCGCCACCCGTCTCGAGGCGCTCACCGCCTTGGGGGTCGAGGTCGAAGTGCTTGACGAACCCGCCCTTGAGGCGCTTGGGATGCGCACGCTTCTGGCCGTGGGGCAGGGCTCGCGCAGCCCGTCCAAGGTCGTGGTGATGCAGTGGAACAAGGGTGTCAAAGGCGACGCGCCATTGGCGCTCGTGGGCAAAGGTGTGGTGTTCGATACGGGCGGCATTTCCATCAAACCCGCCGCCGGGATGGAAGACATGACCATGGACATGGGCGGCGCGGGCGTTGTGGCCGGTGTGATGAAATCCATCGCCCTGCGCGGCGTCAAAGCCAACGTTGTGGGCCTTGTCGGGTTGGTCGAAAACATGCCCGACGGCAATGCGATCCGTCCCGGTGATGTGATCAAATCGATGAAGGGGGACACGGTGGAAATCATCAACACCGACGCCGAGGGCCGCATGGTTCTGTGCGACGTGATGTGGTACACACAAGAGCGTTTTGCCCCGCGCGGCATGATCGATCTGGCGACCCTCACGGGCGCGGTGATCATCGGGTTGGGCCATGACAACGCGGGTGTGTTTTCCAATGATGATGCGTTTTGCAAATCCTTCCTCAAGGCCGCGGAAATCGAGGGCGAGGGCGCATGGCGTCTGCCGCTTGGCGCGTCCTACGACAAGCAACTCAAATCCGACGTGGCCGATATGAAAAACGTTGGTGGCCGTCCGGCAGGGTCGATTACGGCGGCGCAGTATTTGCAGCGTTTCGTCAAGGAGGGGACCCCGTGGATCCACCTCGACATTGCGGGCGTGGCGGAGGTCAAAGCGCCCACCGCGATGGCGCCAAAGGGCGCGACCGGATGGGGCGTTTTGGCGCTCAACCGTCTGATCGACGATCTGGTCGTGGAATAAATCCCGATGGGCGCCGCCTATTTTTACCACCTCACGCGCAACCCGCTCGACGTGACTTTGGCCACTTTGGTGGAAAAGTCGCTCGGGGCGGGGTGGCGTGTCGAGGTGCGCGGGCGTGTGGATCAAACGCTTCAACGTCTGGACGCAAGTCTGTGGCAACGCGAGGGATTTTTGCCTCACGGCATTGCGGGCGGGGACCACGATGCCGATCAGCCCGTGTTGCTGACCACGGCGGCGGGCGGCAATGGCGCGCGTTGTATTCTGGCAATCGAGGGCGCGGAAGTGAGCGCGGACGACATCGCGGCGGCGGAGCGTGTGTGCATCTTGTTCGACGGGCATGACGGGGCGGCGGTGGCCCATGCCCGCACGCAATGGAAAGCGCTCACCGATGCGGGATGTGCGGCGCAATATTGGTCCGAGGACTCGGGACGATGGGAGAAAAAGGCCGACACAGACGACAAAAAGACACCCGGAGCCTGAGCCTTGTCGTCAAGAGCCAAGGGCCAAGGGCCAAGAGCCTAGCGCGTGAGGATCATCTTGTCGCGGGTGATCTCGATCTTGTCAAACCGCTGCAGGTATTCCATGCCCAACAGCGACCCGAACAGCTCCCCGTCGGTCACATAGGCCTTGACGCGGTCGTCCTGAATCCCGCTGATTTCAAGGGTGTCGATGCGCACGGGGGCGGTGCGCACGGTGCCATTGGCGGTTTGGGCCTGACCCACAAAGGCCAGATCATCGACATTGATCCCGACCCGTGCGGCATCCTGTGCCGATAGCACCACGTTGGATGCGCCGGTATCGACCAGAAATTCGACATTTGCGCCATTGACGCTTGCGGTGACAACGTAATGCCCGCCACGGTCGCGCGGAATTTCAACAACGCCATTGCCGTGGTTGATCTGCGCGGGTGCAAGGCGGGGTTTGACGTCGGTCCACAGACCAACGCCCGCAAGGATCCCGATAAAGATCAGCGCCCAAAGCACAGCATGGCGCACCATTTGTCCCATCCGTTTGCGGTTGGCGATCAGATAGTAAAAGCCCACTGCGCCAAGCAGGAGCGAAAGATACAAAATGCGGGCGGTGTCATCGGCTGTCATAAGCTATAGATAGGGGGGCGCGACCCGAATGTCAGTAGGACAAAGCGACCACATCGCGCACACCGTCGATCACAAACTGGACAGACAGCGCGGCAAGCAGCATCCCGAAAATGCGCGTCACCACATTGATGCCCGTGGCCCCGAGGATTTTCTCCATAAATCCCGAGACGATAAAGAACAGCAACACGATCAGGAGCACCGACACCAGAACCGCCTCGATGATGAGGGCGCCGACCACGCCATTGCTTTGATCTATCAACAAAATCATCGATGTAATCGCACCCGGACCGGCGAGAAGCGGCGTGGCCAAGGGGAACACGGAGGGGTCTTCGACGGGTTGGTGTTCGGGGTGTTGTGCGTGCTCTTCGCGCCGCTTTGTGCGTTTCTCGAACAGCATCTCGAGCGCGGTGAGGAACAACAACAATCCCCCCGCGATGCGGAACGCGGGCATGGAAATCCCTGCAAAGGTCAACACCTGATCGCCCAGAACGCCAAACAGCGTCAAAATGCAAAAGGCGATGAACACGGCGCGAAACGCGATGGCGCGGCGTTGTTTTGCGTTCAAACTTGGCGTCAGGCCGACGAACAGCGGCGCAAGCCCGATGGGATCAATGATCACAAAGAGCGTCACAAAGGCGGTGATGATCTCGGTGTGGGGCATGGGCGGTCCTGTGTCTAGCGCGGTTAGACCCGCACCCAAACATGGGCGGCGCTCTAACGCAATCTTTGTGATGGGGGCGCGGGGTTGTTCGTCGCGCTCACGGGTGGGGCGTGGCCTTGGCCAAGCGGGCAGGGATCATCCCTGCGCCGCCTCCAGTTTTTCAAGCGCAATCATCCACAACTCTTCGGCGCGCTCCTGAGCATCACAGACCTCGGCGTATTTCTTTTGCCAGATCACAGCCGCCTCTTTGTCCTCGTACAGCGCCGGATCCGCCAGTTTGACCTGTAGCTTTTTGGACATGTCCTCAAGCTTGCTCATGCGTGCCTCGCACTTTTTCGCCTCCACTTTGAGGGCCTGAATGTCCTCACGGGTGGCTTTGCGCACGGGTTTGGCCACGGGTTTGGCTTTTTTCTCGGCTTTGGGTTTCTCGTCGCCTTGCAACAACAGGTTGCGGTAGGCCTCCAGATCGTCCGTGTAGGGCGCGACACGGCCATCTTTGACGAGCCACAAACGGTCGGCCACAAGCGAGAGCAGGTGCATGTCGTGCGACACCAGAACCACAGCGCCCGTGTAGGCGGTCAGCGCCTCGACAAGCGCCTCGCGGCTCTCGATATCGAGGTGGTTGGTCGGTTCGTCGAGGATGAGCAGGTGCGGCGCATCAAGCGTGGCAAGCAACAGCGACAGGCGGGCCTTTTGGCCCCCGGACAGACGTCCGACCTCGGTGTCGGCCTGATCGGCCCCAAGGCCGAAGGTCGCCAGTTTCGCCCGCAGTTTGGGCGGCAACACACCCGGCATCGCGGATTGAAGGTGCTGAATGGGCGTCTCGTTGAGGTGCAATTCGTCCACTTGGTGCTGCGCAAAGAAACCGATGCGCAATTTGTTGTGGCGCGTCACGCGGCCGCCCATCGGATCCAGACGGTCGGACAGCAATTTGGAGAGCGTCGATTTGCCCTCGCCGTTGCGCCCGAGCAAGGCAATGCGGTCGTCCTGATCAATGCGCAGGTCAAGCTTGCCGAGGATTTGTTTGCCGTCATAGCCCACGGCCGCGCTTTCCATGCTGATGATGGGCGGCGACAGCTCTTCGGGTTCGGGGAAGGTGAACACAACCCGCGCCGCATCTTCGGGCGCGGTGATTTTTTCCATCTTTTCAAGCATCTTGACGCGGGACTGCGCCTGTTTCGCTTTCGAGGCTTTGGCTTTGAACCGGTCCACAAAGCTTTGCAGGTGCTCGCGTTGCAGGTCCTGTTTCTTGGCCGCCGCCGCAAGGACGGCACGTTTGGCGGCGCGGGCCTTGGCGAAATCGTCGTAGCCGCCCGTATAAAGCGTCAGTTTCTTGCTCTCCAGGTGCAAAATCGCCCCCACGGCACGGTTCAACAGCGCCCGGTCGTGCGAGATCAACAGCACCGTGTGCGGGTATTTGCCAAGGTAGGTCTCAAGCCACAATGCGCCCTCGAGGTCGAGGTAGTTGGTCGGTTCGTCGAGCAGCAGAAAGTCGGGCTGCGAGAACAGCACACCGGCCAGCGCCACACGCATCCGCCACCCGCCCGAAAAGGCGGAACAGGGCATGTGGATTTCGGCCTCGGTGAAACCCAACCCTTTGAGAATGCTTGAGGCACGCCCTTCGGCGCTCCACGCGTCGATATCGGCCAGACGGGTCTGGATGTCGGCAATGCGATGCGGGTCCGTGGCGGTCTCCGCCTCGGCCATCAAGGACGCGCGTTCCTCGTCGGAGGCAAGCACGGTGTTGATCAGCGACACCTCGTTGCCCGGCACCTCCTGTGCGACCCCGCCGATGCGCGCCCCGCGCGGGATTTCAATCGACCCGCCCTCGAGGCCAAGCTCGCCGCGGATGATGCGGAACAGCGTGGTTTTGCCGGCGCCATTACGGCCGACAATACCAACCTTGTGGCCGGTGGGGACAGTGACAGACGCGTTCTCGATCAGAGTGCGGCCTTCGACGGAATATGTGATATCGTGGATTTTAAGCATGGGGCTTCCATTGCCTGTGTTTGCGTCCCGCGTCAATCGCCGCTTTCGCAATCATGGCTTTTCAAACACGCATCCTCATGGTAATCGGCGCGCAATCAACGGGTGCGGCGGCAATCGTCGCGCCCGTTCCCGTTATCAACGCAATTCAATGAGGTCCATCATGGCTATTCAGCGCACATTCTCCATCATCAAACCCGACGCCACCAAACGCAACCTGACCGGCGCCATCGTCGCCAAATTCGAAGAAGCAGGCCTGCGCGTTGTCGCATCCAAGCGGATCCAGTTGAGCCTTGCGCAAGCCCAGGAATTCTACGGTGTACACAAAGAGCGCCCCTTCTTTGGTGAACTGTGTGAGTTCATGATCTCCGAGCCAATCGTTGTTCAGGTTCTCGAAGGTGAAAACGCCATCGCGAAAAACCGCGAAGTGATGGGCGCCACCAACCCCGCCGACGCCGCAGAGGGCACAATCCGCAAAGAGTTCGCACTCTCCATCGGTGAAAACTCCGTTCACGGCTCCGATGCGCCCGAAACGGCTGCTGTCGAAATCGCGTACTTCTTTTCCGGTCTTGAACTGGTCGGCTAAGCCGCGCCCCGCGAAACCGCGAACATGATGTAAGAGAGGCCGCCCCGAAACGGGCGGCCTTTTTGTGGCGGATAGGGGTGTGGCCGCATGAGGGTCACACGACAGATTGGGGTGCGGATCAGATCGACCGTGTGTCAGGCGTGCGTGCGATGATCCAGACGGCGTGTATGATCCCCGGAATATACCCCAGAAGCGTCAAAAGGATATTGAGCCAGAACTGTTTGCCGAGGCCCACTTGGAAAAACACCCCGAGCGGCGGCAGGATGACGGCGAGAAGAATGCGAATGAGGTCCATGGCGGGGGCTCCTTTTCAATGGTGCGTTGAGAAAGAAACGTGGCCCGTGGCGGTTTTGTTCCAGAAAACGAAAACGAAGACGGATGCTTCGTGCCTGTTTCGGGGTCAGCGCTTTGCGCCTGTGCCGATCGCATCCAGAATCCGCTCGATCCCCGTGGGGGGTGCGTTTGTGTCGGTGAGGGCGGCGGCCTTGATCGCGTCGAACCGCACGCGCAGCGCCTTTTTCTCGTCGCCCTTGCAGTCATTCCACGGACGCCCCTGAAGCCCCATGACAAGCGCGTAATACCCGATGAAATGCGGCTGTGTGCCATGGGCCAAAAGGCGGCCATAGGCGGTATCTGCGCCCATCTCGCGCAAGTGTTCGGCGCTTGTGATCCCCGCCCGCGCAAAGCTTGCATCAGAGGCCGGACCAAGGTTTCGAATGCTTGAGACGGGAGATGACATGCGCGGCCCTCATGTGGTGACGGGCCGTCAGTCTAATCGCGAAACGCCAAAACGCAAACGCAATGCGCAAACCTTAGATGTCGGCCCAATCCTGAAAATTCACAGGGGCGCTGCTTGGTGGTTTGCGTGGACCCGCGGGGGCGGTTTTGACGGGTTGACGGGGAAGTGGTTGTGTTGCCGTAGCCATGATAGACCTCATACGTTTTAAACCAAAAGTGCGTTCATTTGGTCAAAACACTATGCCGGTGGCGCGACCCAATCTTGACCATTGCGTGCCATACTGGGGTAAATTGCGACAAATTTGGTTTGAGGGCGGGGGTGTTCGGGTAAGGGTCTGTTTACCGTTTTCGGGCGGCTAGCGCCCTTTGACCACGCTATCAATCGCGTGCAGCGTTCCCAATAATCCCGCCAGATCGTCGATGCGGATCATGTTCGGCCCGTCCGAGGGTGCCGTGTCCGGATCCTGGTGTGTCTCGATAAACAGGCACGCGGCCCCCACGGCAATCGCGGCCCGCGCCAGATGCGGCACCATGGTGCGGTCCCCGCCCGATGCGGTGCCTTGCCCGCCGGGGTGCTGCACCGAATGGGTGGCGTCAAAGCAGACCGGATAGCCCGTTTGCGCCATGCGGGGCAGACCGCGAAAGTCACTCACAAGGGTGTTGTAGCCAAACGAGGTGCCGCGCTCGCACAGCATAATGTTGGTGTTTCCGGTCGAGGCGACTTTTTGCGCAACATTGTCCATGTCCCACGGGGCAAGGAATTGCCCCTTTTTGATATTGATCGCCTTGCCCGTTTCGCCCGCGGCCACCAACAAATCGGTTTGGCGGCACAAAAAGGCGGGGATTTGCAGCATGTCCACGGCCTCGGCCGCGGCGGCACATTGGGTGGTTTCATGCACGTCGGTGAGCACCGGACAGCCGAACTCGGCGCGGATTTTCGACAGGATGCCCAGGCCCTCGTCGGCGCCCAATCCACGCATGCCGCCCAAGGACGAACGGTTGGCCTTGTCATAGGAGCCTTTAAAGATGAACGGGGTGCCTGTCGCGGCACAGGCGGCGGCGATTTTGTCGGCCAGCATCCGCGCATGATCAAGGCTTTCCAACTGGCACGGCCCCGCGATCAATCCGAACGGCAAATCATTGGACAGGGTAACGGTGCCGATGGAGACGGGTGTTGCGCGTGTCATGTCAAAGCCCCTTTGGTTGCCGCACATAAACCACGGATGGGCGTGGATGGGCAAGAGAGCGGGACAGGATCAGCGCGGGCCTGAATGAACGGGGGGATCTTAATTATGCGTTAACTGTGGTGGCTATGCGTGTGGCGCATAATGGGTTGACCGTCTTGGCGATTGTCCCAAAGCGCTTTAAGGTCCATCTTAAGCCTATCCGAAACGGGCCGCAGAACGAAGGCCCAATCACTCAAAAGGGCCTGACTGACAGGCCCGCATACTGGAGACCGATATGGCCTATGCAACTCAAATCCTCTTTTCCCACGATCCTCTTGCCGTGCGTTTCGAACGTGCCGTCGAGGGTCTGCGTCACTGGCGTGCACAACGTGCCGAGTTCGAAAAAATCTACAACGAACTGGCCCAGATGACAGACCGTGACCTGACAGACATCGGCATTTCGCGCGGCCAGATCCGCGATATCGCCCAACAGGCTGCCGCCGCTGTCTAAGCGGACATTCAATCCCTCGTGGTCGGCACCTCCTCCCGCTGATCCACACAAAAACCCGCACCGTTTGGCGCGGGTTTTTTGCGACCTGCCCGGTGGCGGCGTGTAGATGCCCGTCCTATGGTTATGGCGCCGTATTCGCCGCCAACCATGGCTCAAGTTCGCGTTCGGCGGCGATCAGGGTTTCGACATTGAGCATCCGCCCGCTCATGGCGCGATTGACCGCACGGGTGCGTTTGTTGAACGCGCCGGTCTCATCCTCGACGCCGAGTTTTTGATAGAGCGACAAAAGACGGTTTTGCACCGAGCGCAGTGACATGGCCCGCCGGTCGGCGATCAGTTTGTCGGTGAGGCCAAGCGCCACATCGATCAGCACGTTGAACTCGCTTTCCGATAGGGCCGTGTGTGTTGTGGTGGCGCGTTGCTGATAGCCGTTGATCTCGCGGTCCACCATGATCTGTCCCTCGATCAACACCGCACGAAGCGCAAGACCAAGCCGGTTTTCCGATGCGGTTTTAAGGACATAGCCATAGGCGCTGGCTTCGGGGACGATATTGGTGATACCGCGCAGATAGGCCTCGTCGGCGTAGTTCGACCAGAACAGGATACGGGTATCGGGACGGGTCGACCAGATGGCGCGGGCGGCCTCGACGCCGTTGCGGCCGGGCATTTGCAGATCGAGGACCACACCGGGGTACATCCCCGTGGCGGCCTCGTCGACGCCTTTCTTGCCATCGGCGACACAGGTGATCTCGCTCACCTCGGGCATGGTTCTGGACACTGTTTCAAGCATGAAATTGGCGTGAAACTGGTCATCCTCGACGATCAAGAGCTTCATTGGGGGGCCTCCTGTGCCGACAGCGGCAAGCGAAACGTCACGCAGGTGCCATGTTCGCTTGTGATATCGAGATGGCCGCGCACGAGCCGCGCACGGGTTTCCATATGGGCGAGCCCCGAGCGGCGCGTGCGCCCGTGCGTGTCGAACCCGATACCGTCGTCGCGCACGCACATCACCAGATCCCCCGCGCGGTCGGTGTCGAGCGTGATGACAATGGAGGAGGCTCCGGCATGGTTGACCGCGTTGTTCACCGCCTCCTGACCAATGCGGTAGATGGCGGTACGCACGTCTTTGGGCAACATCTCGTCCATTTCGAAATCCACATTGTCGACCAAAGAGGTGCGCAGATCACAGGCACGGGGGGCGCGGGTCTGTGCCACTTTTTGCAGGTGCGCAGACAGCGCGTGGCTCAACCCGAACAGATCCAGTTGCGCGGGCATCGCCTCCTCGATGATCTGGCGCAGGTCGCGGATGCTGGTGGCCATGGCCTCGGCCAGATAGCTCCGGTCAAGGGGATGCGTCTCGTCGGTGAGGATGCGCATCAGCCGCGTGAGATCCGCGAGCGTCTGGTCGTGCAGGTCCATCCCGATGCGTTGGCGTTCCTGTTCGAGCGCGAGGGTCAGCGAGGAGGCGCCACGGCGCAGCCCTTCTTCGCGCGATTGCAATTCGGTGCGCGCCTGTGCGTCTTGTCGGGCTTTCTCGATTGCGCGCAGGGCGTGGAAATAGGGCGCAAGCAGATCGGCAAGGGGCTGTGCCAAGGCCAGGGTGTCGTGATCGAACCGGTTTTGATCGCTGTGCGAAATGTTCAATGTTCCAACGCGTTGGCCCATGACGTTCATGCTGACATGCACCCGCGAGCGCAGGTTGTGGTTAAAGATCGGCTCGCTCGTCGCCCCCGCAAAGGTCTGGCGCGGGTCCTCCATCGCATTGGTGCAAATCATGTAGTCCAGATCGCCACACAGGATGGACCGTACGGGCGAATTCTCCAACCGCGCACGTTTGCGCGACCAACGGGTCTGGATGCCGACCTCGTAGCTCACGGTCCAGTCGGGACCATCGAGCAAACAGATATCGAAATGGGTAAACGGAAGGACCTGCGCCACCTCTTTGGCAACGGCCGCCAGAGCCGACTGGATCTGTGTGACCCGGGCAAGGTGGTTGGAGATGCGCAGGAAAATATCCCTGTTGCGCCCCGCCGCCGCCGACGCGGGGGCGGCATGTTGTGTTGTCGCCTGATCCATGGCCTCTCCCTCACGCAGCACGGGCGTGTTCGTGTGTCAGGGTCAGGTGTAGCGCGGTTCGGAGCGGACGAGAACAGCAAACCCCGCATCTATTGTGCGGGAACCCGCAACAGGTTTGCGGCTTGTGCGCTTTACAGGGAAGGGCCGATTGTTAAGCATCCGGGTTCGTGATCCGCCTTGAGGAGGGCGAGATCCGCGATAGGGGCGCAGCGACAACCCTGCGCCGAACTGGGAGGAGACCCGATATGAAATCACTTTTTCTGAGTGCAGCGGCGGCCGCCATCATGGCGTCCGGTGCGACTGCCGACACATCCGATAAACGCATTGCCCTGTCTAACAACTACGCGGGCAACTCGTGGCGTCAGGCGATGTTGCAATCCTTTGAGGATGTTGCAACGAGCGCCGTGTCCGATGGCGCGGTCGCACAGGCCGATGCCTTTACCACATCCGAAAATCAGGCCACGGAGCAGGCCGCGCAGATCCAGAACATGATCTTGCAAGGGTATGACGCCATCGTCGTCAATGCCGCATCCCCGACCGCCATCAACGGCGCGATCAAGGAAGCCTGTGACGCGGGTCTGACGGTCGTATCCTTTGACGGCATCGTCACCGAGCCTTGCGCATGGCGCATCGCCGTGGACTTTAAGGAAATGGGGCGTTTGCAGGTGGAATACCTTGCGGGTCGTCACCCCGATGGCGGCAACCTGCTTGAAATTCGCGGCCTTGCGGGTGTGTTCGTCGATGACGAAATTTCCGCAGGGATCCATCAGGGTGTCGAAGAATTTCCACAGTTCGAAATCGTCGGCGCCGTGCATGGCGATTGGGCGCAGGACGTGGCACAAAAAGCCGTGGCCGGTATCTTGCCGTCTCTGCCCGAGGTGGTCGGTGTTGTGACCCAAGGGGGCGATGGCTATGGCGCAGCACAGGCGTTCAAGGCCGCAGGTCGTGACACGCCGCTGATCGTTCTGGGCAACCGTCAGGACGAGATGGCATGGTGGGCCGAACAGCGTGATGCCAACGGCTATGAAACCATGTCGCTCTCTATCGCTCCCGGGGTTGCCTCTTTGGCGTTCTGGGTCGCACAACAGATCCTTGACGGGGCCGACGTTCCCAAAGACCTGTCCGTGCCGTTCCTGAAAGTGACGCAAGACACGCTTGACGAAACGCTCGCCGCCACGCCCACAGGCTCGGTTGCAACGGTGGATTATAGCCTCGACGACGCCAAAGCCGTCATCGCAGCCGCACAGTAAGGACTGTTGATGACTGGGGCCATGACATCCGGCACCCCGATTGTCGCCTTGACCGATGCCGAAAAACATTTCGGTGCGGTCAGGGCGCTCGACGGGGTGAGCCTGTCCATCCACGCGGGCGAGTGTATCGGCCTCGTGGGCCATAACGGCGCGGGCAAATCCACCCTCGTCAATCTGATCAACGGCGGGCTTGCGCCCACAGGGGGGCAGGTGGCCTTTCCCGCTTCGGGGGCCGCACGGGCGCTCGACGCAGGCGTGCGCTCGGTCTTTCAGGAGTTGTCGTTGTGTCCCAACCTGACGGTGGCCGAGAACCTGCGCATTTCGCACAGCACTCTCAAAGGCATCGGGTGGCGCAAAGCGGCGCGTGCGCAGATCACCGAGAGCCTTGATCGCGTGTTTCCCGACCACGGAATCGATGCGGATATGACGGTGGACCGCCTGTCTATTGCCGAGCGCCAGATGGTCGAGATTGCCATCGGGTTCGCCCCGCGCGGATCGGACGCCCGTCTGGTCATTCTCGATGAACCAACCTCGTCGCTGGATGCAGGGATCGCGCGACAGCTTTTGGCATATATCCGCGCGTTTTGCGCCGGTGGCGGTGCGGTGGTTCTGATCTCTCACATGTTGGGGGAAATTTTCGATGTGGCCTCCTCCATCATTGTCATGAAGGACGGCAAAGTGGTGGCGTCGCGCCCCACGACAGAGTTTTCGCGGGCCACGCTTGTGGACGCAATGGGCCATGTGGCGGCCGACGAAACGGCTGCACAGGCAGACAAACAGAGCCGCGTGTTCGGTGACGAGATGCTGTCCGATGCGGGCGGGTTGTCGGCACGGCGCGGCGAGATCGTCGGTCTTGCGGGTCTGGCCGGACATGGTCAGGCCGAGGCCTTGGCGCGGCTGTATTTCGCTGCGACCTCCTCGTGGCGCGGTGGCAAGGACGCACCAATGGTGTTTGTGGCGGGCGATCGCGGGCGCGATGGCGTGTTCCCGCTGTGGTCGATCCTGCGCAACATCACCGTGGCCACGCTGTCACAAGAGGGACGGCGCGGCATGGTGGACCGGGACGGCGAGCGCACCATCGGTGCCAACTGGAAAGCGCGGATCGGCATTCGCACCGATGATATGTCCAACCCCGTTTTGTCGCTTTCGGGCGGCAATCAGCAAAAGGCACTTTTCGCCCGCGCTCTGGCCACCAAAGCGCCGGTTGTGGTCATGGATGACCCGATGCGTGGCGTAGATGTCGGAACCAAACAGGATGTATACGAGATGATCAGGGCCGAGGCCGCACAGGGCCGCACATTCTTGTGGTATTCCACCGAAACGGATGAGGTGTGCCAATGCGACCGCGTGTTCGTGTTCCGCAACGGCGCGATTTCCGCCGAGCTTTGCGGCGATGACATCACCGAAGACCGCATTCTCGAAGCCTCGTTCGAGATGCAGGAGGAAACGGCATGATCGCGCTCTTTGCCCGCTACCGCATTTTGCTGCCGGTGCTGTCCCTGACGGTGCTGTTGGTGGCAACGTTTTACCTTCAGCCCCGTGCGATGAGCTATTTCGGGGTCAACCTGTTGTTCAATCTCGCGGTACCCATCGCCCTGGCCACTGTGGCGCAGATGATGGTGATTATGGTCAACGATATCGACCTGTCGCTCGGCGCGTTCGTGTCCTTGACCGCCTGTGTGACCGCAACGCTGCTCAACGATACGCCTTTGGTTGGGGTGCTTGTGCTGATCGCGCTGATCCTCGCCTACGCAGGGATCGGTGCGTTGATCCATGCCTTTGACTTGCCTGCCATTGTTGTGACCTTGGGCATGTCATTCGTGTGGGGTGGCCTTGCCATCATGATCCTCCCGTCACCGGGCGGGGCCGCCCCGGGGTGGATCCGTTCGGTGATGACGGTCAAGCCGCCGCTCGCGCCAATGGCCGTGGTCGCGGCGATCCTGATCGCGGGGGTGACCCATTTGGTGATCATGCGCTCGGGCATCGGGACAATCCTGCGCGGGGTCGGCGGCAACGCCAAATCCGTGCAACGCGCAGGGTGGTCGTTGATCCGCCTCAAGGCGCTCGCCTACGGGCTTGCGGGTTTGTTCGGTGTGCTTGCGGGCATGGCGCTTGTGGGTCTGGCCACCTCGGCGGATGCCAATATCGCGATGCGGTACACGCTTTTGTCGATTGCGGGTGTGATTTTGGGCGGCGGCGAGTTCGTCGGCGGGCGGGTCTCCGCCGTGGGCGCTGTCATTGGCGCGCTCACCCTCGCACTTGCCGCGTCGTTTCTGTCCTTTATGCGCCTGTCTCCCGATTGGCAGATCGGGGCGCAAGGGGCGATCCTGATCCTCGTGCTGACGGCGCGTTTGATGTTCACCCGCAACGATAAGGAGCAGGGATGATGCCGGTTTTTAAAATGGCGCTCGCCCGTCCGTGGATCTGGTCATGGTTGGCCGCCGCCGCCGCGTTCCTCGCCGTCATGGCGTTGACGCAGGGGCGCGGGGCAGGGGAGCTGGCCTATGCCGCCCTGTCATTCGGGGCCTTTGCGGCCATCGTCGGCCTTGGCCAAATGCTCGTGATCACCTTGGGACCCGGCAATGTGGATCTGTCGATCCCCGCCACCATGACCCTCGCGGCCACCCTCGCGCTCAAGGTCATGGGCAGCCAGTCGGGGACAGCACTCGTGGGGCTTTGCGTGGCCGTGGGCGTGGGGATTGCGGCCGGTCTGGCCAATTTCGCGCTGATCTACCTGCTGCGGTTGCCTCCTATCATTGCCACCCTCGCGGCCTCGCTTGTGTTTCAATCCATTGCGATCTGGTCGAACCGTGGCCTGCGGATCAAACCGCCCGCCGAACTGGCCGGGTTTGCCACAGGGCGCAGCTTTGGCGTGCCGAATGTGGCACTCGTGGGGGTGCTGCTGTCGGTGGTGGTCTGGATCGTGTTGGAGCGTGCCATTTTCGGGCGGTGGCTGTTGGCGGCGGGTCAGAACCTGCGCGCGGCGCGACTTGCGGGCATCCCTGTCGAGCTTGTGCGGGCGACCACCTATGTCTCCGTCGCCGTTTTTGCCGCCATCGCGGGCTACCTGCTTGCCAGTTTTTCAGGCGGTGCGGCACTTAACATGGGACAGGAATACCTGCTCACCTCCATCGCCGTGGTCGTCATCGGCGGCACCTCGATCGCCGGTGGCATGTCCAATGTCCCCGGAGTGTGGGGCGCCTCGCTTTTCATGTTCCTCGTGGTCTCCATGCTCAATTCCTACGGCTTTGGTGCAGGGGTTCGTATGATGCTCACGGGCGCTATTATCATCGGCATTGTGATTGCCGCCAGCACGCGAAGGACACGCGCATGATCACCCTTCCCCCCCATCTCGAGGTCCGTGATCCGCGGTTTCTCGATCTCGTCCACCCGATGTCGCAACTCGAACGGATCGCCACAGGCTTCACATGGGCCGAAGGTCCGGTGTGGTTCGGCGATCATCAATGTGTGCTGTTCTCCGACATTCCCAATCAACGGGTCATGCGGTGGAGCGAGGCCGAAGGCCTGTCGACCTATAGCGCCGCATCCGGATTTCATAACGGACACACCCGCGACGCCCAAGGCCGCCTGATCAGTTGTCGCCACGGGGCGCGCGATGTGGTGCGCACAGAGACCAACGGCGCCGGGACCGTGATTGCCGACCGGTATGAGGGCAAGCGGTTGAATTCGCCCAATGACGTGGTCGTGTCGCGGGATGGCGCGGTGTGGTTCACCGATCCGACCTACGGCATTCTTGGCAATTTCGAGGGCTATCAGGCCCCCCCCGAACAAGCCGCCCGCCATGTGTTTCGTGTCGACCCCGCCACGGGGGAGATCCGCGCGGTGGTGTCCGATTTCACCCAACCCAACGGCCTTGTGTTCTCGCCCGACGAGCGCCGTCTGTACATTGCCGAAAGCGGATCGAGCCACGACGACAGCGTGCCTGCCGTGATCCGTCAGTTCGATGTGGACGGGGCAACCCTGACCGATCGCGGGATCTTTGCGACGATTGATTGCGGGCTGCCCGACGGGATGCGGGTGGATACGCTTGGCAACCTGTGGTCCTCGGCCGCCGACGGGGTGCATTGCTTTGCGCCCGATGGCACGCTTCTTGGCAAGATCCTTGTGCCTGAAACCGTGGCCAACCTGTGTTTTGGCGGTGCGGACGGCCATCGCATGTTCATCACCGCGACGACATCGGTCTACCGTATCTTTGTCGGCTCGCTTGGCGCGGAGAACTGGACACGGCCATAACCGCGCCGCGTGCAGCGCCGGGCATGGCCCACCAGCCGCCTGTCCGGCGGGGAGGTCCAAACGCGAAGCCGAACGCCTCAACAAAGATCTCTCAGCCGCCTGTCCGGCGGGGAGGGTCCGCATTGCGCGTGCGCCGCCGGACCATGATCTCTCAGCCGCCTGTCCGGCGGGGAGGACTTGGCGATCCTCAGGGCGAAGCGGCTATCATCTCTCAGCCGCCTGTCCGGCGGGGAGGTCTACCTCAATTACAGCCAACGCGCCATTTGCTCTCTCAGCCGCCTGTCCGGCGGGGAGGATTTACGGGTGTAAGCTTGCCGCCACGCATGTTCTCTCAGCCGCCTGTCCGGCGGGGAGGTTTCATATTGCGCGAACTTATTAGGCGTCTCTTCTCTCAGCCGCCTGTCCGGCGGGGAGGGAATAATCTTGATTATTCGGCTTCTGCCTCGTTCTCTCAGCCGCCTGTCCGGCGGGGAGGAGTTCGGGGGCGTGAATGGTTTCGAGCAGATCTCTCTCAGCCGCCTGTCCGGCGGGGAGGGGTCTGTCGGACGGGTATACTGTTCTTGTCGATCTCTCAGCCGCCTGTCCGGCGGGGAGGTGCGTGAGGGCGGATTGCTGCCGATTGATACGTCTCTCAGCCGCCTGTCCGGCGGGGAGGGTAGAGCGTGACTTCTACCCGACGCCGCTAGATCTCTCAGCCGCCTGTCCGGCGGGGAGGGGTTAATGCGCTATCCTCGAATTCCGAGCATATCTCTCAGCCGCCTGTCCGGCGGGGAGGGCAAAACGTCGATTTTGCCGCCGCTGTTATGTTCTCTCAGCCGCCTGTCCGGCGGGGAGGTGCAATCTCTCACGCTGCAAACATCGGGCGCGTCTCTCAGCCGCCTGTCCGGCGGGGAGGAGCTATTTCCAGTCCGTGGTTGAGCGCAGCATTCTCTCAGCCGCCTGTCCGGCGGGGAGGGCATTGCTAGGCCAATGTGCGCGTCAAACAAATCTCTCAGCCGCCTGTCCGGCGGGGAGGGGGAGCGCCGCCCCGTGCAGGGTTCGTGGAACTCTCTCAGCCGCCTGTCCGGCGGGGAGGGATCTTCGCAGTGCGTTGCCTGACGCTGTTCATCTCTCAGCCGCCTGTCCGGCGGGGAGGGCAAACGCTGTCCCCGTTGTCGTCCACGTAAGTCTCTCAGCCGCCTGTCCGGCGGGGAGGGATGTCGATGTATGGTACCCACCTCACTTAGATCTCTCAGCCGCCTGTCCGGCGGGGAGGGGTTTCAGGATCGCGTCCCAAATTGCCCACAATCTCTCAGCCGCCTGTCCGGCGGGGAGGATCGCCTTTGGGAAGGACCGCGAATAGGAAAATCTCTCAGCCGCCTGTCCGGCGGGGAGGATTTACGTCACCAAATCCGCAGTCACACTTGCTCTCTCAGCCGCCTGTCCGGCGGGGAGGGGTTGGCGTGCTGTCTGACGCGGGCCTTCAAGTCTCTCAGCCGCCTGTCCGGCGGGGAGGTCAACGGACGATGTATCGAGCAATGATACGTGTCTCTCAGCCGCCTGTCCGGCGGGGAGGATCTGCGCTTTGATAGCGTCCGCCCATATATCTCTCTCAGCCGCCTGTCCGGCGGGGAGGCGTGATGATGATGCCGCCGAACTCTGTTTGAGTCTCTCAGCCGCCTGTCCGGCGGGGAGGAAGTAGATTATCTTTGGCGCAATCGACGCGGTTCTCTCAGCCGCCTGTCCGGCGGGGAGGTTATTGATTGGACGGGTGGCGTCACTCCTGAATCTCTCAGCCGCCTGTCCGGCGGGGAGGGTATAATTGCCGATCTATTGGCCCCAAGCGTGTCTCTCAGCCGCCTGTCCGGCGGGGAGGAGTGTCGGGTGGATACACTGCAATTATTGATTTCTCTCAGCCGCCTGTCCGGCGGGGAGGAAGGCATGGAAACCCCGTTCGTATTGCCAGATTCTCTCAGCCGCCTGTCCGGCGGGGAGGTACATGCCGTCAAATGATACCAAAATATATAATCTCTCAGCCGCCTGTCCGGCGGGGAGGAAAGCACGGTTGGCTTGATCTGCTTCAATGCGTCTCTCAGCCGCCTGTCCGGCGGGGAGGACACAGACCAAACCAGAGGTCTTTGCCATTTATCTCTCAGCCGCCTGTCCGGCGGGGAGGATCATATCGCAATGAATGGTGTCAAGGTGCAATCTCTCAGCCGCCTGTCCGGCGGGGAGGGACTTCGACGGGTCACAGGTTGCACAGGCTTGTCTCTCAGCCGCCTGTCCGGCGGGGAGGAAAGCATTCCACTGCGCGGGCTTCCTTTTGAGTCTCTCAGCCGCCTGTCCGGCGGGGAGGGAAACGGGCATAGGCCGTGACGCTCGGCGCAATCTCTCAGCCGCCTGTCCGGCGGGGAGGATAATGTCGCCACCAACGTTCTGCTTGCAGTTTCTCTCAGCCGCCTGTCCGGCGGGGAGGAGCGGCACCACCCACAGCGCAAACGGCGCACATCTCTCAGCCGCCTGTCCGGCGGGGAGGAACCTGCAATTGACCACGGGTACAGGATCTTCTCTCTCAGCCGCCTGTCCGGCGGGGAGGTCTTCGCCCTTTCGATTTCGGCTTGGATCAGCTCTCTCAGCCGCCTGTCCGGCGGGGAGGGATGACTTTGAGCGCATCGAGCGGTTCGCTGATCTCTCAGCCGCCTGTCCGGCGGGGAGGGAGGACTTCGAGGCGCTTGGCGGCGATGAAATTCTCTCAGCCGCCTGTCCGGCGGGGAGGGTAAAGCAGAATAACGGTTTCCACCCCTTTAGTCTCTCAGCCGCCTGTCCGGCGGGGAGGTTCACTTATGTGAAGCCTGACGAAGTCATCGATCTCTCAGCCGCCTGTCCGGCGGGGAGGTTTCCCACGGCTCCGCGTTTGAGACGCCCGCATCTCTCAGCCGCCTGTCCGGCGGGGAGGGGTGATAGAGCGCGACAGAGCGCCAGACCGCATCTCTCAGCCGCCTGTCCGGCGGGGAGGGTCTCGAAAGAACTTGCAGACGATTCCATTATTCTCTCAGCCGCCTGTCCGGCGGGGAGGTGCATAGCTATCTCTCCATCAGTTTAGAAAAGTCTCTCAGCCGCCTGTCCGGCGGGGAGGTGCCGAGCGTGGATGCCGTAACAACGCCGTTGTCTCTCAGCCGCCTGTCCGGCGGGGAGGTTTGTGAACGAGGTCGATGGCCTCGTAGAATTTCTCTCAGCCGCCTGTCCGGCGGGGAGGCGAAGAAATCCAAGCCTTCACTCTCGTCGAGATCTCTCAGCCGCCTGTCCGGCGGGGAGGTCGCTCTGGCCTCATGGCTTCGCAGAGATACATCTCTCAGCCGCCTGTCCGGCGGGGAGGACCGTCTTTGGTCCGTTGCCTGTTGAAACTGTTCTCTCAGCCGCCTGTCCGGCGGGGAGGTGTTCCCGCGCAATAGCGAGAACCTCGTCGATTCTCTCAGCCGCCTGTCCGGCGGGGAGGCTATGGGCTCTTGGGCTCAATAAATTCTCAAATCTCTCAGCCGCCTGTCCGGCGGGGAGGAACTATTCTTTCCGGCGCGGCCAGTCTCATTGTCTCTCAGCCGCCTGTCCGGCGGGGAGGCTTTTGAAGTGTTAGCGCATGAGCAAATAGGTTCTCTCAGCCGCCTGTCCGGCGGGGAGGGCTCCCTTTTCTTTGTAAAGAAAAGGGATGTCAGAGACTTAGGGGCTAACCCTAATTTATACCATATTTTCAAAGAGCATTTTAAGTTACTGAACTTTAGCGCTTTTTCCGAAGTCTTGCAAAAGATCATCGGGCGTGCCGCGTGTGAATCCGGTAAAGTCACTATAGGTCAATGCACAGCACAAGTCATCGCCATAGGTGGAAAATCCCACCCGCAAAAGGCTGCTGATGTCGGCTGCGGCCATCTCGCGATGTCCCCCCTGTAGGGCGTGCCAACCGCTTTCGGTCAGGGTCTCGAACAGGGCGCCGGGCGGTGTTTCTGGCCCGAACGACAGATCCTCCCCCATTTCGGTAAAGCGGCTCGATTTTGTCCCCGGTGCAAGGTTGATAAACCATTTGGCCGCGCCGAGGGTGGCGCCAATGAAACGAAGCTCGATGTCACGGGTGTCCGAGCGCCGGAACTTGCGGCTGCGCGTCATGGCAAGGGTCCACCGCGCGTTCGGGCAATAGATGTATCGCCCGAGGGGGTCTCTTTGATCGAGTGAAATCATCTTTCCCCGCAGCCATGTTTCGGCATCGCGCAAGGGGAACGGCACATCGGTACAAAGCAAGGGCATCGCGGTGATGGCGGTGAAATCGGCCTTTCCCGCCAAGTCGCTGAAATGGCGCCCGACAAAGGGCAAAAGGGTTTCGACCTTTGGCACACCGGTCGGTTTGGCGGGCGTGGTTTCGACGCCGGGCATCGCCAGTTCGCCTTGTTGCATCGCGATCGGGCTGCGGCCCAGAACGAGTGTATTCGGGGCCTTGCCCGATGCGGGGCGGTGACGGCAAACGCGGCCTGCGGATTGAATAACCGAACGGGTCGAGACGGGATCAAGGATCGCCCAGTCAAAATCAAGATCGTTGCCGGTTTCTATGACGGGTGTGGTGACAATGACAATTTCCACATCACGGGTCCCGATCGCGGCAGCGCGTGCGAACACGCCGGTGTCGGCGCATAGGGTTCTGACACCTATATTCGGGTCATGGGGGGCCTTGCGCGTGAGGGCGCGTTTGAGCCGGCTCTCGATATAGCCACGGTGCAAGCGGGGCATCTGGGCGTGTAGACAGACGATGAGCCGCAGGCGGTTTCCAACGGGGCCGGAGGGAAGTTGTACGGCTAGTGCCGTGGTGTGGGAAATCCGTGTCATGCGGATCATGCCAACGGAGACGCGGTGGCCGTCTATTTCTATGGCGTTCCGGTCATGGAGGCGGGAGCACCCCGCATCAATTTGACCGACCAGATCCCGCCATGTGTCACAAGGGGCAAGGATCTCCGCAGGCCTGAGGGGGGGCGCGGATCGCAGGGCATTGCGGATGGTGTCCTGACACCGGCCGAGGATATCGGGCAGGGTGCCGCCGTCGACATTGGTGAACACGCTGCCCGGGGCATCCCCGCAGATCAACAGGTTCACATGGTCCGCTCTGTTATGTGCCCGGGCGTATTCGGACCATCCGCGGCAATAGGCCGTGTGAAACGTTTCGGCGATATCGGCGGGCAGGGTTGCGGACATCAAGACAACCCGACGGCCCAAGGCCCCGACCTGAAAAACCAGACGGGCTATCGCGGCCAGATCTTCGGCGTCATATTGATCGATTTCGTCAAGGATCAGGTCGGAGGTCATCACGCGCAAGGATTGAATCAGGTAGCGCGCGTTTGTCGGGGCGGCGATCCCCATCAGGTGGTCAATGGTCCCGACCATGATCGGGGCCTGTATCAGTCGCTTTGCGGAGGCCTGATGCTTTCCGGCGTGTTCCAGAACCTCGTCGAGAAAGGCGGGCAGGCGGCGCCCCGTATCAAGGGACAGTCCCCGAAGCCACTGCGCCTCGCCGTCAGAGGCGAACTCGGGAATACGGGTGTTCGGGCTTTCAACCCGAAGCCATGGCGGCAGGTGTATGAGGCTCTCCGATCCGTCGTCAGGAGGGGGAGAGGTCGCGTCCGTACCGGTGTCGAAATCCAGTGGAGGATCTCCGATCAGGACCGACACATCTGTGCTTGAAAATCCGAGGTCCTCAACATATTCGGCTGCCGACTGGGTTGCCAGAACCCGCAGCCCCAATCCCAGACTCATGCGGAAATAACGCCGTTCGGGGCGTGTATCGCCGAGGGCCGCCCCTGCGAGGATGGTGGGGGCGCCCCGGGTTTTGCCTGTGCCGGTGCCGGCGAGGATCGCCGCAAAGAACCCGCCTTCGTGGCGCTCGCACATGGCCCGCGCGGCGTGTGCTGCCTCGCCTTGCCATGCAAAACGGGGATTGGTGGACACATCGGGACAGGCAATATCTGTGGGGAGCTCGGGCTCGTTGAGGGCGGGATATCTATCGCGCAGCCGGTGGGTCATATCATGTGCAAAACGTGCATAGCGAAAGACCCGCTTGACGTGGCGCGATACGCTATCTGCGGGGGCGTATGCCGAATGTGCATCGGGCTTTTTGGTATTGGCCAAATGGTCGGGCAGGGACGTTTGTACGGCTTTTTTGGCCGAGCCAAGGTGGTCTGCAAACATCAGGGACGCCCGCAGGGCGATGTCGGCACTTGCGTGGGCGCGTGCATGGGGGGCTGTCAGAGCGCGTGCCTGGCTGCCAAGTGCTGCAAGCCACCAGTGTTCGTGCCAGAACGGTGTTCCGGCTGCAATCGCAAGGTCGGTATCCCGATCCAGCGGGCTTTCGGTACGTACATGCCGTGCGCCCAACATGGTGACATGATCATTCTCGCCCTCGGGAAGGCGGTGGTGGGTGAGGATCAGCATCCCGATCAGATGCGACAGGCTGCCCGGACGTGCGACAAACCGGAACCCGAGGGCACTTTGTGGCGCACTGTGAATGGCTTGGAGCGGCTTGCGTACCGCAACGCAGGCTTGGTCAATCCGCTCGGGCGTCAGGGTTGCAAGGTGGGTTGAGAGGTCTGCATCTTCGCTCTCGCCAAACAACGCATCCCAGACGGCGGCGGAAAACAGCTCGTGACGCACCGCATCGGCTTCGGGCGCACCACCGTCAAGGGCGCGGCGCAGTTTGGACTGGAACAGAGTTGTGGCTTTGCCAAGGTCGTGGAACAGGGCCGCCAGTGCAACCGCCGCCAATCCGGCGTCGTCTCCGGCCTGTATCGCCGCCCCGCGCCGGAACTGCGAAGGGTGGGAGGACACGGGGACAACGCCGTCATCGGAGAATGCATGACGCGCCCCGATGCGGATAATCGGTTTTCGGCTTTGCGCAGTTTGGCGGATTTCATGGATGACCACGGCGGTGTTGCGGGTTGCGCGTTTGCGCAGTTCTTTGGCAACACGGTCCAGACAGGCATTGGTGGCCTTCCCGCGCCATGTCCGATCACCGATCCTCCAGAAATATCGGTCAAGAACCCGCGCAACCCTGTCTCTGGACGCCTTTTCGGATCGGCAAACTGCAATTATTTCACGCATTTTCGTGGTCTTTTCCCGATGAGGCCGCCGCGAGCATATGTTCGACTGTTGCAATCGCCTTTTTGAGGATTTCCGTGTCATCAAACGCGTTGATCAGGTGACCGCGGAATGTGCGTTCTGCATCTTTGGTCTCTTTTTCATGGGCGAGCGAGAAGGCAAGGGGCAGCACCAGAGCGTCTTTGAAACTGTCGGCAAGATCAAAGACCAAGCCGCCCGCGCGTGTTTTTCCGTGAAACACCGACATATGGGGAGGGATGCCCAAGGCCCAAAGGGCAGCGCCGGCCATCCCGTAACACAGGTAGTTCCCATGATCGATCAGGCGGTTCACTTGCCACACGGGATCGCTTTCGCGCCGGTCCCGAGCGCCCGATCCCGCCGCGCGCCGGAAAGTGTGACCTTTGGACAGGCCCGACATTTTGGCAAATTCAGCGTAGCAAGCCTTGGAAAAATTGCCCTCGAATCCCAACATCTGTTGGATGTCGGCACAGCTGTCCAGTGCGGTCTCGAAGCGGGTGCAAATCTTTGACAATCCTGACGTGTCTCGCTGCTTGAGCCGCTTTTGCGTCTGGGCTGCGCCGGTCTGTTTCATACGCGCGGTGCGATCCCGCATCACGGCCTTGGCCGCAAGAAGGGATTTTTCAGGATCGAGATACACCGGCAGCATCTCGCGGAAATGGCGCGTTGCCGTATAGGTGGTCAGCGCCCCCATATGCATCGGGCTGCCGCCGCTTCCCGTGACGGCCAGATGAACCCCCTCTTCGCCCAACAGCCGCATGGCATCTTGGGAAATAGACGTGCCTTGGCCGATGAACAGAACCGCAAGGTTGACATGGGGGATGTTGTACTCCCGCCGATATTCATCATCGGTTATATGATAGACAACCCTGTCACCCTCGACGTGAATGCGGGCGCGTTCAAGGTAAAGCGCCCCCTCGCGATCTGTCACCAGTAACCGTGGGCCACCTTTATGCTGCATCGTCCGCCTCGCCGGCGGCATCGGACAGCACGGGCAGAATGGCCGGCGCGGATGCGGATGACAAGCCGTAGGTTGATACCGTAAGAGGGCCGCCGCCATAGACGCCGCGGACTTCGCGGATATGCAAAACAGCCTCGCCGTGGCGCAGTGTTAAAAGCGTCGGATCGTGTTTTTTCACAGCGACGTCTTTGCCCAATGGTTTTCCCCGCCGTTCTGCGCGGGCTTTGTTGCGGCGGATCCATCCCGGCGTGTGTTTCTCACTGGACCGGTCGCGGACGTAGGCGCAGGCCGTTGTGCCGACATCAACGAAAATCTCCCCGATGTCGGCCGTTTCGATCATCCCGCGGCGCGACAGTTTCATCAGGCCGTCAAGGGTGACGAGCGCGCTGAGGGAGGCCGGGGACCCGATGAGTTCAAGCTCGTGACCGGGCAACATGGTGTCGCGGCCAAGGCGCATTGAGGGAAAGGCAACCGCGATAAAATCCTCGACACTGCCGTGCCGGTTGGCATGATGAACCGCGCGTAGCGCCGATACGAGCACATCCTGTGCAGCCCCCAGTTCGATGGCGGCACGCACGGGTTTAATCAAAAGGCGGGCGGTGGCCTGACACCGCCCTTGGCCGGCATTCAAATCCGTCATCCGTTTGCCTCCGCCTTTTTGCTGCTGGAGCCAAACACCCCGCCACGTATCAGGTTTGCCATGACGAAATGGGCATCGCCGGAGATATCGTCGGGACTTTGTGCGGCCTCGATCGCGCCAATCAGATCTTCGGCCTTGGCCCGCAGATCATAAAAACTGCGCTTGGATTTGGGGTTGCGCAACACGGCGCTGGTGTCCTGAACGCCACCATAGGGGTTCACAGCGATTGGCGCGTCATGCTCGTCGCTGCCGTGCCAGATATCGATATGGCGCAATGCCGCGCCGATTTTTTGCGAGTGCATGGAGGCTTGCATCAGATTGCGTCCGCCGTGGAACGTCGGAAGCTTGGCAAAGACGCGGCTCAGTTGTTTGTCCACTTTTTCGTCGCGGATATATTCCTGTGACGGGAACACCTCCTGACCCGGGTCCATCGTGGCGTCCCATGCCACCTTGATCGAGTAGGCGGTAAGGTCGGGGTTCGACAGGCCATCCGCCACGCTCTCGATCAGATTATCAAGCGCCTGTGCCGTCCCGCTCACGAGGCTGTCAGCGAGGCTATCGCGAGAGGCCGGAGCGTCAAGACCGAGTTTGAACGGATCAAAAACCAATGTGCCTGCATCCGGCGTATTGACCGTCACGGTCATGTGATCGGATTGGAACCGGTTGCGCCACGCAAAGCGGGCGTTTGCGATGTTCCAGACGTACAGCGCGGCGAGGGTGTGAAACCCGCCCGCCGTGCGATAGGCGCGGGCCATGCGTTCATAGGCGGCGCCAACATCGGTGTTGTTGCAGGCGTGCGGCTGAAGCGACAGCGGCATGAACCGGACCGAGAACGACAGGCGCACCCCGTCATGGCCCTGTGGCACAACCGCATATTCCACAGATTGGGGATTGCTCAATCCCGCCTTGTCTTTGGCGTTGTCCTGTGAGGTTTGCCCGCGAACCCCTTTTTCAAGGATTTCGACCGGTGTGAGCTTGCCGTCTTCGGCGGAGGAGGTTGCAAAGAACAGGCCTTCGGTGATTTGAACGGAGCGGGAAAAGGCGAGCATGCCTGTTTCGAGGGAAAGAGATGTGGATTTAGCCATGGGTCAAAACTTCCTTGGAGTGTTGGTCAGGTGAATGGGAATCGGGATGATAATCAGAGTGGCCGAGGACCAGATCGTCGCGCACGTCCCATGACCAGAACAGATCGTTCAGGCCAGACATTGTAAGGCCGGTAAGGCGGGCGTGCCGTACAGACACCAACTCGGCAATACCGACGACGGGTTCGGCAAAGACGTGCGGGATATCCTTGCTACGGGTGCGAAGGCGTTGCGGCACCGTTTCGGGATCCTCCAACAGGCGATACCCGACAGCGGACGGCACAATCCAGCCAAACCCGGGCGGGCGTTCCGCGGGGAACAGGAGGCTTGCAAGCCGGGCCAGACCGCTCTGGTCGGGTTCAAGATCGCCGGAGGTGATGAAACGGCGTTCGGCCTGCGCGGGCCGGATCATGGCATACCCGCGTCTCAGGTCGCGAAACGCCGAACCGTCGGCGGTTGCGGAATGTATTTCAACCGTTTCGTTCTGGATCAGCCCGCCGGCAATGCGGCGGCCAACCATGTGGTGTCTGAGCGCGGTTTCGCTGTCACATCCGGGAAGGTGGAGCAACAAAGAGACCTCCACATATCCTTTCAGGTCTTCCATGGTTTCGATCGGGGTGAACACGCCCGATTTGTTTTCCATTTCGGGTTTCGTGCGCCCCTCGCAAAGCGTGACGCGATGCAGGACCGGGATCACCCGCGCGCTCCACGGGGTCAGGCCGAGATTTCGAGCCAGAAGGTCCGCAAGCCCCAGAAAGGACAACGGGCTTGGCAGTCCCGCCGCAAAGTCGTTCATGATCAGATTGACATTGGTTGCGCGGATATTTTTCACCACAAATACGTTGCGAAGATCACTCATGTGCGGCCTCCCCTTCACCACGTAGTTTACGCAGGCGGTCCTCGAAATGGGAACTTGTGAGCGCCATTCTGGCGCGGTCGTACGCGTCGGTTTGCGGCCATCGCCGTCGCACCAGAAGTGTTGGGAGGGACGGAGGCTTGGCAATGGAGGCCGGATCAATGCCGTGGATCAGGGCGACATTGCGGGCCTCGGCGAGGGTTTCCGCAATGAAATTTCCGGCATCGCGCAGCATCCGGTCGGCCGTTCGGTCAAGGGCTGCACGGGTGTCGTGGTTGTTGTATGTTGTGTGTGCGTCCAACATGTCGGCATACCGCATCACCCAAAGGGCCACCTCGTCGTCGCGCCACCGCGGAAAGCTGCCGCCGTGAACAAAACGGTACATCTCTGCCTCTGCTTGATGCATGGCGGGGGGCATCGTTGCCAGAAACCGGACGCGCGGGCCGCCGATGGCACCGGAGATGTTTTGCGGTTTGGAGCTGACGGCCTGTTTTGCCCAACGGCCGCGGGGCGGGCGGGGTGCTCCGGGCTGTGCCTTTTGGAAATAGGCATCGGTGACGCGCTTCATTCCCATGAATGTTGTGGCGGGCGATACAGGCGTGATTTGGAGGTCGCTACCATCTGCGCGTGGTACAAAGATAATCGGAAACTCCCCCGCACCTAAATTCCGCGGCACAACAGGATCGGCCAGAAGGCCGTCTTTCAGGGCCTCCAAAATGTCCGCTCCGAACACCTCGCCAAAGGCTCCCAAGACCAAGTCCGAGTTTTCTTGTGGATTTAAAATATGGTCGACAACCGACATTGTCGCCCCGCCGATAACCTCGAGTGGCCGGTAGACCACCTTGCAAAACGGAATATCGGGGGCGTTGACCGACGGAAGGAGTGTCGATCTGCGGTTGGAGGCCGGATCATCGAACCGGAGGGTCGCATGGTCCCCGTCAACGCGCGGGCTCACGAGTTTAATAAGGTGACTGCCGCTCTTTTCGCAGATCCGGCGGGCGATTTGTGCCGTCAGCGGCTTTTTGAGCGCGCCCTTCATCGCCGTAAATTCGGCGTGAATCTGGTCCGGCGGAAGAGGCCGGCCCGGCGCCTTGAATGTCAGAAGGTCCTGAGCTTTCGCGGCCATGTTCGCATTTTGATCTTTAAGGGTGTCATCGGATACCATGTTCGCCTCACAAATGAATTGAAAAAACGATAGTTGGCTTCCATGGTGTCTCAAAGAATATAAACTTTCATTTTGAAAGAATCTTATGAATGGTCAGGAAATACACTTTGGTTGGATCGAGGCCTGTTTGCGCTATGGCGGTGTATTCGGTCCCTCCGAGAAAGTGGTGTATCAAAACAACTTCGGCCTGTCGGAGGCGAGCGCCTCGCGGCATCAGGCGGGGTTCGCCCGTGATTTCGAGCGTGCCGTTGGTCGGGTGCTTGTCCGCGATCAAAATGATCGACCGGTTGGTGGGCGCCTTGAACTGGTCGGGGACGTCACACTGCCATCTGCGCCTGTCTTTGAACAAATGCCGTCATTGCAGGTCTGGTTGAAAGCCAATCTTTGGGGTGGGCGCTACATTGAGGTCGAAGTGGAACGACGTGAACCCGAACTCTGGATCGTGCGCTCGATCTTTAAGGCGATCAAGTCAAAGACCCCGATTTGTGTGCGATACCATTCAAAAAACAACGACAGCACAAAGGTCCTCTCGCCGCATTCCATCGTGCATGTCGTGGGGCGGATGCATGTCAGGGCCTTCGATCATGGTTTGAATGATTATTTTGACTATGTAATGTCGCGCATTGTTCACGTTGAACAGGTGGGGGCCGAGCCCGCTTATGCCAACAAGGAAGAGGACAGGCTTTGGTCGGAGAGTGCGCGCCTGCAAATCAAATTCAGGCAGGGCGGTTCGCCAATTTCAAACCTGACATCCGTACAGCTTGACTACGGGGTCGATAGCCATGGCACGCGTGGTTTTCGCGTCAAAAAGGCGGTGGCCAAATATCTGATTGATGACATCGATCATGGGTTCGAGGCCCCTGTAACGGTTACATCACTGGATCCGCTATGACGTCAGACGAACAATAGCCGCGTGGCCTGTCGGTGCATCCAACCCGTTCCTCATATCAAACGGGGGCTTTAAGTCATTGATTTAGAAAATTATGGCGGAGAGACAGGGATTCGAACCCTGGGTACCCTTCGGTACAACGGCTTTCGAAACCGGCCCGTTCGACCACTCCGGCACCTCTCCGTTGTGCGCGATTTAGCCGCGCTTTTGGGTGACTGCAAGCCCCTTTTTGCAATTAATTGCCGCTTGTCCGGGTTTTAACGCGCCCTTTAGCACGTTGATGATAATGCCGCAGATGTGTGTGAGGGTGACTTGGCAAAGGGCAGGGGGGCAACTAGATTTGGATACAACAGGCCCGCCCGCTGTGCGATGCCATTGTCTCTGACCATGAGGACGCCCCGAATGCCCAAACATGTTTCCCTGCTCAAGATCGTTTTATCCGCGCTCATGGCGGGGCTTTTGGTGATCGCGCTCGGGCGCGGTGCAAAGGCCGACGGCGGGGCAAAAGACGTGGATGCCCTGATGGACGCGCTGCGCATGGATGAGATCGTCGAGGTTCTGGCCAAAGAGGGCCGCGCCATGATCGACCAGCTGGAGCGCGACGACGATGGTATTCCGCGCGAGGCCTGGGTGCGCATGTTGGCCGATTTGTACCGCGCCGATGTGATGCTCGACGCGTTCCGCGTGGAGATGGGTGTGGCGCTTGAGGGTGCGGATGTTGCGCCGATGGTGGCGTTCTTTCGCGGCGAGTTCGGCCAGACCATCGCACAGCTCGAACTGGATGCACGGATCGCTATGGGCGACGAGGCGATGGAAGACGTCGCGGCACAGGCATGGGCGGAACTTGCCCCCCAGAGTGCGCGGGCAAAGCTGATCGACGATTATGTGAACGCCAATGATCTGGTCGAGATGAACGTGGTCGGGGCGATGAATGCCGATTATGCCTATATGGTCGGATTGGGCCAAAGCGGTGATGCAGCGCCGATGATGTCGGACGAGGATATCCTGCGCGAGATCTGGAGCTATGAGCCAGAGGTGCGTGCCGATGTCTCCGAATGGGTCTACGGCTATTCAACCCTGGCCTATGAGCCGTTGAGCGACGACGAATTCGCACGGTATATCGCGTTTTCCAAATCCCCCGAGGGGGCGCGGCTCAACTTGGCGCTCTTTGCCGCCTTTGATGCGGTTTACGCCGATCTGTCGCGGGCTTTGGGCGCGGGGACGGGGCAGCTGTTGCACATCTATAGCGGTCAGGAGTTGTAAGATGCGCCACACGGGTGAGGCGCGTGGCAAAGGGGCGGATGGGCGACACTATCCGCTTGACTTGCGGGCGGTGTTCCACGATACACGCGCCACTTGACGAGCCATACGGGTCGATCGAGTCATTGTCTATTGGCCTCGGGTGCATCGCGCTTGTCTCGTTCGGGATAGCTAAGATAGTGAAATTAATGACAATCTCGTCCCCGTGGAGGGACGCGCTGTCTGAGGCAACAAACGTTGGGGCATGGACCCCAAGGCCAAAGGACGCGGGTATATAGAAAAGGACGACTGCATGTTTGCGGTTCTGAAAACCGGCGGTAAACAATACAAAGTGCAAAATGGTGACATTTTGCGCGTTGAAAAACTTGCCGCTGAAGCTGGTGAAACACTCCAGTTCAACGAGATTTTGATGGTGGGTTCCACCATCGGTGCGCCGTTTGTGGCGGACGCAGGCGTACAAGCCGAAGTGATCGACCAGATCAAGGGTAAGAAAGTTATCCACTTCGTCAAACGTCGCCGCAAGCACTCCTCCAAACGCACCAAAGGCCACCGTCAGCAGCTGACGCTTCTGCGCGTGACCAACATCCTTGAAAAAGGTGCCGACAAGTCCGGCGTGAAAGCGGCTCAAGGCGCAGGCTCTGTTCCTGCTGCTGCGAAAGCGGACGCTCCGAAAAAAGCCGCTGCCCCTAAAGCAGCAAAAGCCCAGGCGCCTGCCGCTTCCGGTTCTGACGATCTGACCGCCATCACCGGCGTCGGTCCCGCAGCAGCTGCGAAGTTGAATGACGCCGGCATCACCACCTACGCGCAGCTCGCTGCCGTAGATGCGGCATCCTTCGACGCCGTTAAAGTGAAGCCCGAGTGGGTTGAACAGGCCAAAGAACTGGCTCAGTAAGCGATAAGTTAGGAGATACTACCATGGCACATAAAAAAGCAGGCGGTTCATCCCGTAACGGTCGCGACTCAGCAGGTCGCCGTCTTGGCGTCAAGTTGTTCGGTGGTCAGGCCGCAATCGCGGGCAACATCATCGTGCGTCAGCGCGGCACAAAGTTCTGGCCAGGCGAGGGCGTTGGCCTTGGTCGTGACCACACGATCTTTGCAACCACCGACGGCCAGGTGACCTTCCACAAAGGTCTCAAGAAGCGCACATTCATTTCCGTGCTTCCGGTGGCCGAGGCCGCTGAATAAGCCGACCCGAAACGGTTTGAGAAAATCAGGGGGATCGGCGAAAGCCGGTCCTCTTCGTATTTAATGGTCACAGCGGATCATAACGTGACAATCGGGCATTAACCCTCTTGTCCGTTCTTTGATCAAAGCGTTGTTTTGCGTGACAGTATAAGGTGTTGATCCATCCCGCGAGGAGGCGGGACGGATTGCGTAGGTCCCTTTCGAGGAGGAAAGGACATGACAGTGATTATGACAAACTTGCCCGAACAGACGGTCTCATTCGTTCCGGAGACGCAGGCGGTGATCGAGACGGAGCGCTTTACACTGCGCCCGCCACGGCTCTCCGATCAGGGGCTTTTGGCCCTCTATGCCGGTGACAAACGTGTGGCCAATGCGACGCGGTCGATCCCGCATCCGTTGCCGCCCGGTGCGACCGAGGCCTTTATCAAGCGTGCGAGCGACCCTGCGCGCACCAAACAGACGTGGATTCTGGATGGCGCCACACAAGGCCTGTCCGAGGTGCTCGGTGTGATTTCCCTCAAACCGCTCGACCGCGAGCAGTGCGAGGTCAGTTTCTGGGTGGCGCCGTCGTTTTGGGGGACGGGTCTGGCCCGTACGGCCGTTAAGGCAATTGTGGACGCCAACCCGCTCGAATCAAAGACGATTTTTGCATCCATCTTTCAGGACAATCAGGCCTCGGCCCGTGTTGTGACCTTTGCAGGGTTCCAATATCTGGGCGATGCGGAGGCGTTTTGCGTCTCACGTGAGGCGACCGTGAAAACATGGACGTATTTGTGTAAGACCGCGTAATCGCGTGATCGTCGTGTGAGTGAGTACGAAAATTCGGGCGGGCGCACGTGACACACGGGCGCTCGTCGTCGTTTCGGCGCAGCGGTTGTTGCGCGTTCGGGGCGCTTTGACATCCGGTCGGGCGCGACATCACGTGCTTTGATACCGCAACGCACACAACCTGCATTGAGTTTGCCGCCCACAGCGGGTAATCCTGCGCCAAACGCCCCGTTTCGGGGTAGATAAGGACAAAAGACATGAAATTCCTCGATCTCGCCAAGGTATACATCCGCTCAGGTTCGGGCGGGAACGGCTGTGTGTCGTTCCGGCGGGAGAAATACATCGAATACGGCGGCCCCAACGGCGGTGACGGCGGCAAGGGCGGTTCGGTGATTATCGAGGCGGTTGAAGGTCTCAACACCCTGATTGATTTTCGCTATCAGCAACACTTTTTCGCGCAAAACGGCCAGTCGGGCATGGGCAACAACCGCACGGGCAAAGACGGGCAAGACATTTTGCTGCGGGTCCCTGCCGGCACCGAAATCCTCGACGAGGACCAAGAGACTGTTTTGCTCGATATGACGGAAGTGGGACAGGTCGTTGTCTTTGCCAAGGGTGGCAATGGCGGGTGGGGCAACTCGCACTTCAAAAGTTCCACCAACCAAGCACCGCGCTCGGCCAATCCGGGTCTTGAGGGGCTGGAGCGCACCATCTGGCTGCGCCTGAAACTGATTGCGGATGCGGGTCTTTTGGGTCTGCCCAATGCGGGCAAATCGACATTCCTTGCGGCCACCTCCAACGCGCGGCCAAAGATTGCGGACTATCCGTTCACCACGCTGCACCCCAACCTCGGCGTTGTGGGAATTGATGGCGCCGAATTTGTGGTGGCGGACATTCCAGGTCTGATCGAGGGCGCGTCCGAGGGGCGGGGCCTTGGTGATCTGTTCCTGGGCCACGTCGAGCGCTGTGCGGTGTTGTTGCACCTTGTTGACGGGACCTCCGAGGACGTTGTGGCCGATTACCAGACGATTATTGACGAAATCTCCAATTACAATGACGTGCTTGGCGACAAGCCCCGTATCACCGTTCTCAACAAATGTGACAGTTTGCTCGACGAAGAGATCGAAGAGAAAACTGCCGCCTTGCAAGAGGCCAGTGGCGGGCGCGTCTACACCATGTCGGGCGTGTCGAAGACGGGGGTGGACACCGTGTTGCGTGCGCTCAAGGCCGAAATCTCGATGGACCGTTTGCGCCTCAAAAAGCTCGAATCGGGGACCGATGGTGAGGAAGAAGAGACGTGGAAGCCCTAACCGCTGTATCTGTCGCTGACGCCAGAACCATTGTCGTCAAAATCGGCTCGGCGCTTCTGGTCGAGAACGGCACGTTGCGGTCGGCATGGCTTGACGGGTTGGCCGAGGACGTGGCGATGCTGCGGGCGGGCGGTGCGCGGGTTGTGATCGTCTCGTCCGGCTCCATCGCCTTGGGGCGCGGCGTGTTGCATTTGCCCGCAGGGGCCTTGCCGTTGGAGCACTCACAAGCGGCGGCTGCGGCGGGTCAGATCCGGCTTGCGCGTGCCTATCAGGAGGTGCTTGAACCGCGCCGGATCACCACGGCGCAAATCCTGTTGACCCTTGAGGACACCGCCGACCGCCGCCGTTATCTCAACGCCCGTGCCACATTGGATGCGCTTTTGACGCTTGGCGCTGTGCCGATTGTGAACGAGAATGATACGGTCGCCACGGATGAGATCCGCTATGGCGACAACGACCGGTTGGCGGCGCAAATCGCGGTGATGATCGGCGCGGACCATCTGGTGCTGCTTTCCGACATTGACGGGCTGTATACGGCCAACCCTGCAATGGACGCCACGGCCACGCATATTCCCCGCGTCGATGCGATTACCCCCGCGATCGAGGCGATGGCGGGCGATCCCGTTTCGGGCCTGTCCAGAGGCGGGATGAAGACCAAAGTCATGGCTGCCAAAACCGCCATCGCAGGCGGCTGTGCCATGTCCATCGCCCAAGGCGCGGTTATGCGCCCGCTCAAGGCATTGATCGATGGCGGGCGCTCGACCGTATTCGTGCCTGTGGGCGACCCCGTCCATGCCCGCAAAAACTGGATCGGGGCGATGAAACCCAAGGGCGAGTTTGTCGTCGACGCAGGGGCCGTGACGGCCTTGGGGCGCGGAAAATCGTTACTGCCCGCGGGGGTTGAACGGGTCGTGGGCCAGTTCGGGCGCGGTGATCCGGTGTTGATCATGGGGCCAAGTGGCAAGCGCATCGGCATCGGCCTGACGCGCTACACCT
This sequence comes from Celeribacter sp., assembly GCF_048259695.1. Lineage (GTDB taxonomy): Bacteria > Pseudomonadota > Alphaproteobacteria > Rhodobacterales > Rhodobacteraceae > Celeribacter. The sequence continues at coordinate 270,865 of NZ_JBLXHL010000003.1, forward strand.
CTGAGGAGGCCGCGGCGATCAAGGGCGCACAGACAACAGATATCGAGGCGATCCTCGGCTATACGGGCCGTGCCGCGTTGATCCACAGGGATGATATGGTGCTATGAGCGACGAGATGAACATATCCGACATGATGACCGAGATCGGCAAACGTGCCAAAGCTGCGGCGGCCGAACTGTCCTATGCCAGTGCCGAGCGCAAACATGCGGCGTTGATTTCAGCGGCGGATGCGCTGTGGGCGCGGCGCGCAGACATTATTGCCGCCAACGCCAAGGATCTCGCGTTCGGGCGAGACAAGGGTCTGACGGATGCGATGATGGACCGGTTGATGCTCGACGAGGATCGTATTCGCGCCATTATGGATGCGCTGCGCACCATCGCAGAGCAAAAAGATCCCGTGGGCGAGGTAATCGCCGCGTGGGATCGTCCCAACGGGTTGCATATCAAACGCGTGCGCACACCGCTTGGCGTCATTGGTGTGATCTATGAGAGCCGTCCCAACGTGACGGCGGATGCGGGCGCGCTCTGTCTCAAGGCGGGCAATGCGGTGATCCTGCGCGGCGGCTCCGAGAGCTTTCACAGTTCGGGCGTGATCCACGAATGTCTGCAACAGGGGCTAAAGGATGCGGGCCTGCCGATGGATGCCATCCAGCGCGTGCCAACCCGTGATCGCGCGGCGGTCAAGGAACTGTTGACAATGACCGACTATGTGGACGTGATCGTGCCGCGTGGTGGCAAGGGGCTTGTCGGGTTGGTACAGCGCGAGGCGCGGGTGCCGGTTTTTGCCCACCTTGAGGGCATTGTGCATATCTACATCGACAAGGATGCCGACCCGCAAAAGGCGCTCGACATTGTTGTGAACGCCAAGACGCGGCGTACGGGGATCTGTGGCGCGGCGGAATGCCTTCTGATCCATCAGGACATCGCACAGGGCCTTGGCGCGGCTGTGATCGGGGCGCTGATTGACAAGGGTGTCGAGGTGCGCGGCGATGCGGCGCTTCAGGGCATCGCGGGCGTGGTCGCGGCCACGGAGGCCGATTGGGGATGCGAGTATCTCGACAGCATCATTGCGGCCAAAGTGGTGGCGGATGTGGATGGCGCTATCGCTCATATCCATGCCCATTCGTCAAGCCACACCGACTGCGTCATCACCGAGACGGCGGATGTCGTTACACGGTTTTTCGAACGGATCGACAGTGCCATCGTCATGCACAACTCGTCCACGCAATTCGCGGATGGTGGCGAGTTCGGCATGGGCGCGGAGATCGGGATTGCCACGGGCAAGATGCATGCGCGTGGCCCTGTCGGGGCCGAGCAACTCACATCGTTCAAATATCTCGTGACCTCGGACGGGGCGACACGCGGGTAATCGCGCCGCCGCATCTGATCTCGGGGTGGCGGGCAACACAAAACGCGGGCGCTGTGATGGGCGCCGCGTTTTGTCGTTATCGCTAAGGGCTCAGGCCTGTAGCACAAGCACGCCGTCTTGTTCGCCATGCTTGATCCGGCGGCGGATCAGATCGGCCTGAAGCGGGGCGAGGACGAATTGGACCTGTGACGGTTTGAGCGTTTCCACCTCGGTGATGGCGCCCAAACGCGCCCACAAGGTGGGATCGGGTTCAAGGCGTTCGGCGCGGGCCAGAACGGTCCACTGGCCGTCGTGGTGGCCCACCTGGATCACGCCACCGCGTGGCATGGCGGTCTCGATGCACATCATCATCAGGCAGGCGAGTTTGACCTCTTCGCGCGACTGGTCGCCCTCAACGCCCCAATCATAGCTCAGGCGGTTGGTTGCCAGAGCCTTGCAGATCGAGCGCATTTCGGCGGCGCCTGTCATCTGGCCGGGGGAGGCCTGACCAAAGGCGATGCGGAATAATTTCACCCGTGCGTTGGCATTCGCCACGCTATCGGAGATAAGGCTAAGTTCTGAGCTATCGGTTTGTCCGGACAGGCCAAGCAATTCGACGCCATTTGAAATGGCACCGATCGGGCTAATCAGGTCGTGGCAAATTCGAGAGCCAAGCAGGGCGGCAATCAATGTTGCGTGCTCTTGGGGCATTTTGGGGTCCTTTTACGGCACGAATGGAGTTTAGAGACGGATGAAAGACGATTTGAACGCGATGCTTGAGCCTGGCCAATTGGTCCGTCACCCGACACAAATGGAGTGGGGGACTGGACAGGTACAATCCAACATAAATGGTAAATTAACTGTTATGTTTTTGCAGCAAGGAAAAGTTGTGATCGACAGTTCCCGCGTTGCGCTTCTCCCCGTGTATGACTGACGTTTGTGTGTTGAGCCTGTGGTTGTCGGGCGTCTACACCTATGGTGTTGTAAGTTTTGATGAAATTCAACCCCAAGGTGAGTAAAAGGCCCGAGAACCTACCATTTTGTTGCAATGGTGCGGCGAAGCCCGTAAGACCCGTCCACCCATTTAACGGAAAAATAGACCCATGAGTGACCCGCAGCCGCAGTTCGAATTGCGCTTTGCCACGAGCGACGCGGATTTGCGGGCGGCCCAACGGCTGCGCTACCGCGTCTTTGTGGAGGAGCTGGGCTCGGATGGGGATATGGTGGATCACGCGCTGCAATTGGAGCGCGACGAATATGATCCGCACTATGAGCACCTGATGCTTCTGGACCACTCGCGCTCGGATGATCCGTTGGAGCAATGCGTGGCGGTGTACCGGCTGTTGACGGGGGAAACCGCCGCAACGTTGGGAAGTTTTTACACCGAGGGGGAATATGACCTGTCGGTGCTCAAGGCGTCGGGAAAGCGGTTGCTCGAACTGGGGCGTTCCTGTGTGGCCCCCGAGTACCGTGGCGGCACGGCGCTGTTTCATATGTGGGCGGGGCTGGCCAAGTTTGTGTTCGAGGGCGGCTATGACGTGTTGTTCGGGGTTGCTTCGTTTCATGGCACCGATATTGCCAAACTGGCCGAACCTTTGTCGCTGTTGCACCACCGTCACCTCGCGCCCGAGGCCCTGCGTGTGCGTGCGGTCGAGGATCACTACCAACGCATGGATCTGATCGCCGAGGATGTGATCGACCGCCCCCGCGCCATGCGGGCGATTCCGCCGCTGATCAAGGCCTATCTGCGCACGGGTGGCACGGTGGGCGAGGGGGCCTTTATCGACCGTGCGTTCAACACCGTCGATGTCTGTCTGATCCTCGACACCACCCAGATCCCGCAGCGCCAGAAGAACATGTATATCAAAGGGCATGGCCTATGAGCGATCCGGTCTGGGAAAGCAGGATCCCGCCCTCGGACGTGACCCCCGCCAAAGGCGGAACATGGCGGATGGTGCGGCGCGGCTTGCCGATCCTGATCCTGATTGCCCTGTGCATGGTGCTGATGTTTGCGACCCGCGCGGTGGAACGCGTGTTCAAGGGCGCGCGCCGTCCGTGGTCATCGGTGTTTCCGCGGTTTGTCTCGCGCACCGCTCTGCGCCTGATGGGGCTGCGGTTGGAGGTGGTCGGACGCCCCATGCGCCATCACGGGGCTGTGGTGGCCAACCATTCCACATGGCTCGATATTTTCGTGCTCAATGCGGTGCAGCGGATCTTTTTCGTGTCCAAGGCCGAGGTGGCCGGTTGGCCGGGCATCGGGTCGATGGCAAAGGCCACAGGCACGGTGTTCATCAACCGTGACCGCAAGGAGGCCGCCGTGCAAAAGCAGATGTTCGAAGAGCGGCTGCATATGGGCCACAAGTTGCTGTTTTTCCCCGAAGGCACGTCAAGCGATAGCCTGCGGGTGTTGCCGTTCAAGCCGACCTTGTTTGCTGCGTTCTTTACGCCCGAGCTGCGCGATGAGGTCTATATCCAACCCGTCACCGCCACCTATGTCGCGCCCGATGGCGAAGAGCCGCGGTTTTATGGATGGTGGGGCGATATGGATTTCGGCCCGTCTTTGGTCAAAGTGCTCAAAGCGCCGCGACAGGGCCATGTGCGCGTCACCTTTCACGCCCCGATTGCCGTGGCCGATGTGGCCGACCGCAAAGAGATGGCGCGGCGGTGTGAACAGGCCGTGCGTGGCGGCCTGCCCGATATTCCAACGGCCTATCTGGACGCGTAGCGGCGGTTACGACATCGCCGCAATCAGGGTGCCAAGGGCGGCAACCGGATCGTCTGTGGCCCAGATTTCATCCCCAATGGCAAAGAAATCGGTGACGGCGGTCAGGTCGCGGACGATCTGCACGGTGAGGGCGCCCTCGGCCACCACGGGCACTTCGATCATCGCCGACCACCACGCAAACAGCTCTTTGTCCGCTTTGGTGCCGTCGCCCAGATCGGTGTCCCCCACGGGGCCAAAGGCGATGTAGTCGGCACCGATTTCGGCGGCGGTCATGCCGTCATGGCGCGAGGCCCCGCAATAGGTGCCGATGATGGCGTCATCGCCCATGGTCTTGCGCACTTTGCGGATCGTGCGGGCGCCATCGGTCAGATGCACCCCGTCAAGGCCGTGGCGCTCGGCCAAGGCGACATGGGTGTCGATCACGATGGCCACATCGCGGGCATGGCACACTTCGCGGCAGGCATCGGCCGCACGGCCCAGGGCGTCTTCGTCCTTGGTGGCAAGCGACAGGCGCACACAGGCGACATCATGCGCGTCAAGCACGGCCCCCAGTTGCGCGGGGAAGGTGTCCACCTCAAAGATGGCGGGGGTCACGAGATAAAGCTGTGGGCGCTCGGGATCAACAGAGGCATCAGCGGCGGGGTGATCGGACATGTGGGTCATCCTCTTGGGGCATTTTGCATTGCTATAGCGCCTTTATGCGGCGGCGGGAAGGCTTGCAAGCGCGGGCGCATCGCCCTATCACGCCTCAACCGCAAACGCAGCTACGAGAGCCCGCTTCCATGTCCGACCCTGTTGCCACACCCACCCCTAAACCGCTCGGGCCGACCCCTGCGTTCATTCTTGTGCGGCCGCAGATGGGGGAAAATATCGGTGGCGCGGCCCGTGCGATGTGGAATTTCGGCCTCGACCGGATGCGGGTCGTGGCGCCGCGTGACGGATGGCCGAGCGAAAGCGCCGTGGCGATGGCCTCGGGCGCGGGGCGGCTGTTGGACGAGGCGGGGCATTTCGACAGCGTGCAGGATGCGATTGCCGATTGCGACTACGTATTTGCCACGACGGCGCGGATGCGCGATATCACCAAGCCGGTGATGAGCCCCGAGCGGGCGATGGAACATGCCCGCGCCATTCGCGCCCAAGGTGGCAAGGTCGGCGTGCTGTTCGGCCCCGAACGGGCAGGTCTGGAAAACGACGATGTGATTCAGGCCAATGCATTGATCTCCATCCCCGTGAACCCCGAATTTCCCTCGCTCAATCTGGCGCAGGCCGTGTTGCTCAATGCCTATGAGTGGCAACGCCAGACCACCGAGGTGATCCCCGAAACGGTCATCATGGCCAGTACCGAATGGGCGGGTCTGGTCGAGGTGCAAAAGCTTGCCGACCACTACGAGGAAACGCTTGAGGCCGCGGGTCTGTTTTACCCTGACGACAAAGCTGCCTCGATGAAGGCGGTGCTGCGCAATATGTGGAGCCGTATGCCGTTGACCCGTGCCGATGTGCAGGTGTTCCACGGCATGATGCGCCAGATGAAGCGGTGGAAAGAGCGCGGTTAGGGTCCGCGCCGGTCTGTGACACTTTTTCTACGCCTGTCGCCCCCTCAAAACGCCCGTGAGGTGTTGCCCTTGGCCGTGCCGCTGCCTAGGTTCACGACAAGACAATATGAGGGGCCGCACCATGGCGCAAAAACGCTCGATCTTCGAGGATGTCACCACCACTGAAAGACCAACGGCGCCCCCGCGCGGCGGGTTGATCGACAAACGCGGGCAGGGCGCACGCGGCGCGATCCGCATTTGGTTGTTCGTGCTGTTTGCGATGGTGATGGCGATGATCGCCGTGGGCGGTTTGACGCGCCTCACCGACAGTGGTCTGTCCATCACCGAATGGAAACCCGTCACAGGGGCGATGCCGCCGATGTCAGAGGCCGCATGGGCCGACGAATTTGCCAAATACAAAGATATCCCCGAATACACGATGCAAAACGCGGGCATGTCCCTGTCCGAGTTCAAACAGATCTATTGGTGGGAATGGGGCCACCGTCAGTTGGGCCGCACCATTGGTCTGGTGTGGGCGCTTGGCTTCCTCGGCTTTGCCGTGGCGCGAAAGGTGCCGACCGGATGGTATCCGCGCCTGTTCCTGATCGGTGCCTTGGGCGGGCTTCAGGGCGCAATCGGGTGGTGGATGGTCTCGTCGGGCCTTGAGGGGGAGATGGTCGATGTGGCCTCCTACCGCCTGGCCACGCACCTCGGGTTGGCCTTTGTCATCCTCGGGTTTATTGCGTGGTTCGTGTTCCAGTTGGGCCGCACCGAGGCGCAGATGCTGCACGCCCGCCGCGCGGGAGATGCCAAACTGTTCAGCATGTCCACGGGGATGCTGCACTTTGCCTTTCTGCAAATCCTGCTCGGGGCCTTGGTGGCGGGCATTGATGCGGGGCGGGGCTATACCGATTGGCCGCTGATGGGCGGGCAGATCCTGCCGCCGGATCCGTTCGAATTGACACCGGTCTGGCGCAACTTCTTTGAAAACCCTGCGACGGTGCAGTTCATTCACCGCATGGCGGGGTATCTGCTGTTTGCATTCGGCATCGTGACATGGCTCAAGGGGCGCAAATCCGCGCATCGCGCCACTGTGGCGGCGTTCAATATGATGGGCGTGGCGTTGGTCGCGCAGGTCGTTTTGGGCATCATCACCGTGATCTACGGTGCGCCACTGGCGCTTGGCCTTGCGCATCAGGTGGGCGCGGTGGCCCTGTTTGTTCTCATCTTGCGGGCGCGGTTCATGAGCCGCTATCCGACACAACAATCCGTCCGGGAGGGCCTGTAACATGTCCGCATACAGTGATTTGATGGCGTTTGACCGCGAAACACAGGCCCTGGGCCAAATCGCGGGGCGCCTTGGATGGGATCAGGAAACCATGATGCCGCGTGGCGCGGTTGCGCAGCGTGGCGAGGAATTCGCCGCCCTTGAGGGAGTGTTGCACGCGCGGCGTGTCGACCCGCGCATCGGCGAGTGGATCGCCGCGATTGACGTGCGCGACCTGGATGCCGTGGGACAGGCCAACCTGCGCCACATCTCGCGCTCCTATGCGCGCAACACCAAAGTGCCTGCGCGACTGGCCTCTGAACTGGCCCGTGTGACGTCGATGGCGCAAGGGGTCTGGGCCGAGGCCCGCGCGGCGGAGGATTTCGCCGCCTTTGCCCCGACCTTTGAACATGTGGTGCGCCTGCGCCGCGAAGAGGCTGCGGCCTTGCAACAGGGCACGGAGCTTGGCCTGTGGGACGCGCTGCATCAGGATTACGAACCCGGCTCGTCGGGGGCGGACCTGGATGCGATGTTCGGCGCGCTGCGTCCGCGTCTGGTGGCCTTGCGCGACCGGATCATGGGCGCGGATCAACCCAAGGGCGTCAGCGGCACCTTTGACGAGGCGGCGCAACTGGCGCTGTCCACCGAGATCGCCAAATCCTTTGGCTATGATTTCAACTTCGGTCGCCTTGACAAGGCGGTCCACCCGTTTTCAAGCGGTTCGGGCCATGATGTGCGCATCACCACCCGCACCTCCGCTACGGATCCGTTCAACTGTCTGTATTCCACCATCCACGAGGTGGGCCACGCCTGTTACGAGCAAAATATTTCCGACGACTACCTTTTGACGCCGCTTGGCGCCGGTGTGTCGATGGGTGTCCACGAAAGCCAGTCGCGGATTTACGAGAACCAGTTGGGCCGGTCTCAGGCCTTCACCTCCTACCTCTACGGGCGGATGCGCGATGTGTTCGGCGATTTCGGGATCGACAGCGAGGCGGGCTTTTTCGCCGCTGTGAACCGCGTCACCCAAGGGTACATTCGCACGGAGAGCGACGAGGTGCAGTACAATTTGCACGTCTTGTTGCGGTTCGATCTGGAGCGCCGGATCATCGGTGGCGATCTCGATGTGGCCGATCTTCCCGCGGCATGGGATGCGCGGTTCGAGGCCGATTTCGGCGTCAAGGTCGACAAGGTTTCAAACGGCTGTTTGCAAGACGTCCACTGGCCCGTCGGCCTGTTCGGCTACTTCCCGACCTATTCGCTCGGCAATGTTTACGCGGGCTGTTTGCACCACGCGTTGCGCGGGGCGGTGCCGGATCTGGATGCGCAACTGGCGCAGGGCAACACGGGGGCCGCGACCGCATGGCTCGGTCAGAACCTGCAACAGTTCGGCGGCTTGCGCGACCCACGTGAGACCATTGAACACGCCTGTGGCTTTGCGCCCTCCGAGGCCCCGCTGCTGGACTATCTCGAAGAGAAGTTCGGCGCGATCTACGGGCTGTAATCCGATGGCGTTGCAGATGGATAAAGCCGCACTTGAGACATTTGTGGCGCAAGAATTCGCACAGGTTGCGGATGTGTTGAGTGTGCATGAGGTGCGTGAGGACCGTCTCACGCTCAAGCTTATGCCCACGCAGGCGCACCTGCGCCCCGGTGGGACGGTGTCGGGGCCGTCGATGTTCATGTTGGCTGATGTGGCGCTGTATCTGGCTATTCTGTCGCGGATCGGTCCTGTGGCTCTGGCCGTCACCACCAATGCCCACATTGATTTCATGCGCAAACCTGCAGCGGGTCAGGCGCTTTATGGCGAGGCGACTGTCCTGAAACTGGGAAAATCGCTCGCCGTTGGTCAGGTGGCGATCAAGAACGCAGGCAGCGACGATGTGTTGGCCCAAGCCTCGCTGACCTACGCCATTCCGCCCAAACGGTGATCAGCCCCGATTGGCCTCGAACCACGGTGTGACCCGCGCCCTGATGTAGGGCCAAAGGGCAGGGGCGCCCCGCGCCACTTTGGTGCCGACCCGCTCCTCGAGCTGTTCCAATGTCACATCATATGTGCGCCATGATCCGCCATCACTGGCCAGATTGTGCAGCACGGGTTGGGCGCGGTCTATGCTTTTGGCGTAGAGCGCGGTCGGGGTCTGTGCCGCTTCGAACTCTTCCCAAAGCCCCCGCAGTGCCGCCCCTTCGCCCGCGGGCAACAGGCCGAACAGGCGGTCGGCGGCTTTGATCTCGGCGGCTTCCTGGGCGGGGTGGGCCTCGGGGGTAATGGCGCCGTGAATGGGGGTGTCGCCGGCGTCCACCTCGACAATGTCGTGCAAGAGCATCATCCGGATGGCGCGGCCCGGATCAATTTCGGTGTGCGCATGATCGACCAAGGTCAGGGCGTAAAGCATGACGTGCCATGAATGCTCCCCCGAGTTTTCGGGGCGTGATCCGTCCCGTATCGGCGTGGCCCGCAGCACCGATTTGAGGCGATCCGCCTCGCACCAATAGTCAAACCGCGCCTGCATCACCGGATCGGTCGGCGTGCCCTCGAACGCGGCTTTGGTAAAGGCGTAAAGATCGGGCAGGATGGCTTTGGTCTTGGTGGCGCGGCCTTCGCGCAGGTTGCGCTCGACGATGCCGCGTTCCTCGTCCAGCTGCACAGGTGCGCCGATGCATTGCAGCGCGGGGGCGAGAAAGTCGATGGCCTTGGCATAGCGTGCCGCGGGCGTCTGCATCGCCTCGAATTCTTCCCAAATGGCGCGAAACGCCGCGCCTTGTCCGGCGGGCAACAGGCCATACAGGCGATCGGCGGCGGCGGCCTCAAGAGCGGCCACGGAGGCGGGATCATGGGAGATGTGAATAGGGTGGTCGCCCGCGTCGATCTCCACCAGATCGTGCAGGACCAACATCGCAAGAACGCGATCCAGATCGATATCATCCGTGGCCAGAGGCGCAAATATCAGCGCGGCCAGACAGGCGTGCCAACTGTGTTCGGCGGAGTTTTCGAACCGCGACCGGTCCATGATCTGATTGGCGCGCAGCACCGATTTGAGGTCGTCCGCCTCCATCAGAAACGCGAACTGTTGCTCGAGGCGGGTGGGGGGCGTGTCAGTATTCAATGTCATCCTCGGGAGAGGGCGGCGGTGCGGAGGCCGCTTTGCCCAGTTTGGCCTCCTCAACCCGTCGGATGAGATAGTCGCGGCCACGTTTTTCCGACAGGCGCACGCGGGCGGCGGTCAAATACGCCTCCTGCGTGGTCACAGACCCCGCGCCGATCACCCGTGCGACGTCCTGAATGATTTCCTCGTCGTCGAAATGACCCAAGACGGCAATGGTGTCTTTCGCGAGTGCGTCTGCGAGGTCTTCGGTGATGCCCATCGGTGTCGCTCCTTAGCGGGTGTTTTCGGTCAGGCGGCGGCGCACGTAGCCGTCGACATGGCCGATCATGTCTTCCATGTGCGGATCTTCAAAGAAGTGGCCGGCCCCCTCGATCTCCGTGTGGGTGATGGTGATGCCCTTTTGCTCGTGCAACTTGCCCACAAGCGTATGGGTGTCCTTGGGCGGGGCCACGCGGTCGGCGGTGCCGTTGATGATCAGACCGCTCGACGGGCAGGGCGCCAGAAACGAGAAATCATACATGTTCGCGGGTGGCGACACGGAGATAAAGCCGGAGATTTCGGGGCGGCGCATCAGCAATTGCATGCCGATCCACGCGCCGAACGAAAAGCCCGCAACCCAACAATGTTTGGCATTGGGGTTGAGCGATTGCAGGTAATCGAGCGCGGAGGCCGCATCGGACAGCTCACCGATCCCTTGGTCATATTCGCCCTGCGAGCGGCCAACGCCACGGAAATTGAACCGCAAGACGGTAAATCCCATTTTGTGGAACGTGTAATGCAGGTTGTAGACCACGCGGTTGTTCATCGTGCCGCCAAATTGCGGGTGCGGATGAAGAATGATCGCAATCGGCGCATCTTTTTCGCGCTGCGGGTGGTAACGGCCTTCCAGGCGGCCTTCTGGGCCGGGAAAAATCACTTCGGGCATGTCGGTCCCTGTCTCCTCATATCGTCCCGTGTGCGGCGCATGTGGTATGCGGGGGGACGTGCCGTATCGGCATATGCTTTTGCACTCGTGTCTGCTGATGAACCGCTTTATAGTTGACGAAATTGCTCAGGTTACTTAGAAGCGTTCTAAATAGTCTGTTTTGGTCCGTCATGGTCCGGCGCAGGGTGTCACTCAGGTAAGGGGCCATGCCGCTTACGTCAATGTTTTTACGTCCGTTTTGCGGGCCAGACGGGCAGATTCGGCACAAGACCGGTCAAAGGTCGCGTTTGGGCGGTGTAATGGCCGCAATTGCACCGTGTTTCTGGCCTGTCGGGGCGCAAATATTGCGACCGGACTGCATAAGGTCAAGGCGCACAGAGGTGAAACGGGCGTAGCTCGGCGTGAACGAGACGCAAATTAGGGTGGGTTTGGAATGAAACTGTCAACAAAAGGCCGCTATGCGATGGTGGCGCTTACGGATCTGGCGCTGCTCAAAGAGGGGCAGTTGCTCTCGCTTGCCGAGATTGCAAAACGTCAGGACATCTCGCTTCCCTATCTGGAGCAACTGTTTGTCAAGCTGCGCCGCGCCGAATTGGTGGCGTCTGTCCGTGGTCCGGGGGGCGGCTATAAACTGGCGCGTCCTGCCTCCGAGGTGCGTGTTTCGGATATCCTGTCGGCGGTCGACGAAACCGTATCGGCGATGCACACAGGGGCCGGTGCCTCGGGCGGTATTTCGGGCAGCCGCGCGCAATCCATGACCAACCGTCTGTGGGAGGGCCTGTCGGCGCATGTCTACGTGTTCTTGCACCAGACCCGTCTGGCCGATGTGGTCCAGAACGAATTGCGCCCGTGCCCTGCGGTGCCGCACCTGTTCGAGGTGGTGGACGAGGTCCCGCCCGTTCAGGACGCGCTATGATCCGGGGCGTGTGATTTGACATCTGGCCGCACATATCTTGACTACAACGCGACCGCGCCCCTGGCGCAGGTGGCGCGTGCGGCCATGATCGCGGCGATGGATGTGCTTGGAAATCCGTCCTCCGTTCACGGCGAGGGGCGCGCGGCAAAGGGCGTGATGGAGCGCGCGCGTGCTCAGGTGGCCGAGGCGTTCGGGGCATCGGGTGCGGATATCGTGTTTACCTCCGGCGCGACCGAGGCTGCGGCCTTGGCGATGGCGGGTCGGGATCTACACTGTGCCGAGATCGAACACGAGGCGGTGTCCTCATGGGGGATCCGCGATCTGGGTGTGGATGAGTTTGGTGCGGTAAGTTGCACGGATGTCAGGAAAAATGCGGTTCAACTGGCCAATTCCGAAACGGGGATTGTCCAGGCGATGCAAGAGGGCCTTGCCGTGGTGGATGCCACGCAGGGGTTCGGAAAACTGCCCGTGGCCTTCAACTGGCTCGGGTGCGACATGGCGCTGATCTCGGCGCACAAAGTCGGTGGCCCCAAGGGCATCGGTGCCCTGGTCCTCAAACAGGGTCTGGATGTCGAGGCGCGTATCCGCGGTGGCGGTCAGGAAATGGGGCGTCGCTCTGGCACCGAAAACCTGATCGGGATCGCGGGTTTTGGCGCGGCGGCCGAAGCGGCGGCCCGTGATTTGGTGAATGGCGTTTGGGACCGTGTGGCACAGCTGCGCGATCATTTGCAGGCGCACCTTGAGAGTGAGGTGCAAAGCGCCATATCTGTAGGGAAGGGGCAGACACGTCTGCCCAATACGCTGTGCCTGATCACGCCCGGGTGGAAGGGCGAGACACAGGTGATGCAGATGGATTTGGCAGGGTTCGCGGTCAGCGCGGGATCGGCCTGTTCCAGTGGCAAGGTCAAGGCGTCCCGCGTCTTGCGCGCCATGGGATATTCGGAGATGCAAGCGTCCTGCGCCATGCGCGTGTCGCTCGGCCCCGATACGACGATGGATGAAATTGAGCGGTTTGCCGAGGCTTGGCTTGCCGCATATGCCCGTAAAACACGGGCGGCATGAGATAAATGGCGGGGCCAATGAGAGCCTCAAGACACGCACATGAAGGAGACATCCGAATGATGGATGACGTTCAGGTCAAAGACGGCGTTGAAGAAGAAACAGTCGCAGCCGTACAGGCGCTTGCCGGCACCTATAAGTACGGGTGGAACACCGATATCGAGATGGAATACGCGCCCAAGGGTCTCAATGAGGACATTGTGCGTTTGATTTCGGCCAAGAACGAAGAACCCGAATGGATGCTTGAGTGGCGTCTTGAGGCGTATCGGCGTTGGGTGACGTTGGAAGAGCCCGATTGGGCGATGGTCGATTATCCCGAAATCGACTTTCAGGACCAGTATTATTATGCCCGTCCCAAATCGATGGAAACCAAGCCCAAATCGCTTGACGAGGTCGATCCCAAGTTGTTGGCGACCTACGAAAAGCTCGGCATCTCTTTGAAAGAGCAGATGATTTTGGCAGGCGTCGAGGGCGCGGGCGATGTGCCTGCGGATGGTGCAAACTCCGAGCGCAAGGTTGCCGTGGACGCGGTATTCGACAGTGTTTCGGTCGGGACGACGTTCAAGAAAGAGCTGCAAAAAGCCGGTGTGATTTTCTGTTCGATCTCGGAAGCGATCAAAGAGCACCCCGAGTTGGTCAAAAAATACCTCGCCTCCGTGGTGCCGATTTCCGACAACTATTATGCCACGCTGAACTCGGCGGTCTTTTCGGACGGCTCATTCGTCTACATCCCGCCCAACACGCGTTGCCCGATGGAGTTGTCGACCTATTTCCGCATCAACGCCGAAAACACCGGCCAGTTCGAGCGCACGCTGATCATCGCCGACAAGGGATCGTATGTGTCCTACCTTGAGGGTTGTACCGCCCCCAAACGCGACGTGGCCCAATTGCACGCCGCCGTGGTCGAGATCGTGATCATGGATGACGCCGAGGTGAAATACTCCACGGTGCAAAACTGGTTCCCGGGCGACGAAGAGGGCAAGGGCGGCATCTATAACTTTGTGACCAAACGCGCCGATTGTCGTGGTGACCGGTCCAAAGTGATGTGGACACAGGTCGAAACCGGTTCTGCGGTGACGTGGAAATACCCGTCATGCGTGTTGCGCGGCGACGACAGTCAGGGCGAGTTCTATTCCATCGCCATCACCAACAACATGCAACAGGCCGACACCGGCACAAAGATGATCCACTTGGGCAAGAACACCAAGTCGCGGATCGTGTCCAAAGGCATCTCGGCGGGCAAGGCGCAAAACACCTACCGTGGTCAGGTGTCGATGCACCCCAAAGCCAAAAATTCGCGCAACTACACCCAGTGTGACAGCTTGTTGATCGGGTCCGATTGCGGGGCGCATACCGTGCCGTATATCGAGGTCAAAAACAATTCGTCCCGTGTCGAACACGAGGCCACCACGTCAAAGGTGGATGACGATCAGCTGTTCTATTGCCGCTCGCGCGGGATGGACGAAGAGGAGGCCGTGGCTCTGGTCGTCAACGGGTTCTGCAAGGACGTGTTGCAAGCGCTGCCTATGGAATTTGCGATGGAAGCCCAACAGCTTGTCGCGATTTCCCTCGAAGGCTCCGTGGGGTAAGCCATGAACGGGTTCTGGAGCAGCACATATTTTCGAAGCGCATGGGTGACATCGGTGATTGCGGGGCTTTTGTTCCCGTTTCTCTCCGCGCTCATGCCGTCTGAGGCAGAGGCATCGATGAGCTATCTCATGCGGGTCAATGACGGGTTTTTGAAAACGGCGCTGACCTTTTCGGCGGTGTTTTTGATCATCCAACTGCTCTTTGCGCGCTACCAGTACCTGCGGGCAAAATCCAGACGCGACCCGAAGGGGGACACGCAATGACCCCTGACATGCTCCCCACTCTGGCGCTCTCGACGATGGGGGTTGCCGTTGGCGTTTTTGTCGGCGCCCTGATCGGCATCAACATTTCGACCCGCAATTCGGGGGGCACTCCCGACTGGCTGTTTCGGGGATCGGTCTATGCCACGGCGTTTCTCGCCTCGATGGCGGCATGGTTCGTGGCCATCCTTCTCAAAGGACTTCTTGGTTAAAAACGGATGCTGACGTGCAAAAATCATAACCCGGCTCACGCCATGCCTGAATATCGCCGTAATCGGTTGGTAACCAAACAGGTGTGGGGTCACGAGTTTTGTCATTGCAAAGGGTCTGGTTATGGGCACGTCGCAAAAGAGTTTCAGTCAACGGTTGATCGCGTCCGGACATGGGTCGGACGGGGCCAATCCGCTTGTCGGACCAACGAAAAACAGGAATTTTGCTCGCAACCAACATCTGTCAAAGATGCTCGATCGTCACGAGGCGATGATGGCACAGGCCAGGCCGGTCAGGTTTCGTCAGGATCCCGTGGCGGGGTTAACGCCCTATCTCGCGGTGCTTCTGGCCTTTGCCATGGGCGGGATGGCGGCCACGATCGCGTTGTTCTTGCGGTTTCAATTGACGGGACAGGCGGGGTCGGCGCTGTCAGCCGACATGGAATTGACGCTCGATATCGTCTTTGCCATCGCCATCGCGTTCTTGCTGCGCGAAGTGTTGTCGCTGTCGGCGGTCAAACGGATGGGCGCGCAATTCGCGGGCATTTTGCTCGCCATTGTGACGATGCACAACGTGGTCCACGCCATGCCCGAACCCTTTGCACGGCTGTTCTCGCCCGCGTGGGTGATCAATGTGCAATCCACAACCGAGGCCGGCACGGTGCAGTTTCGCGGACACAGCTATCGCATCTGACGGCGCGGCGGGCGTTAGAGGGTTCCGCAACGTTAGTTAGCAATGTGTTAACATCGCCGCACTCTCGTCCTATTTCGATCCAATTTGGCCGCCAAAACCCTGTCCAATGCGGGGATGCCCCCCGTTCGGGAGAGCAGAAGCCTCATGGATATGAAACAGAAGTCGCAGTTCACCGACCGCATCACCCGCATTCAGGCGGGCGGTCCCAATACCTTTGCAACGGTCTATTGCGGACCGCAAAGTATCAACACCCCCAAAGGCAAAGCGGTCGAGGGGGTTCAAACCCGTTCACAGGCGCCCATGGCGCCGCGCATCACCACGGTGCAAAAAATGCGGGCGGGGCTTCAGTCCGGCCTCACACAAGTCAGCGTGTTCACGGCGCTGTTTGTGGCCTACGTCCGCTACGTCGGCCTCTGACGTCGTCGCACGCCCGCTCCTACATCGCCGGTCGCCCCTGTGGCCTCGGCCCCGTCACCCATAAAAGCATACGCACAAAACAGCCTGCGCAACCCGAAGCGGTCGCGCGGGTCGTTCTTCGTTGAAAGGATAAAACATGTTGGAAATCAAAGACCTGAACGTCAAACTTGAAGAAGAGGACAAGCAGATCCTCAAGGGCGTCAACCTGACCATTGGCGAGGGCGAGGTGCACGCCATCATGGGGCCAAACGGCTCGGGCAAATCCACGACCTCCTACGTCCTGTCGGGCCGCGACGGTTATGAGGTTACGGGTGGCACCGTCACGATGGACGGCGAAGACCTGTTGGAGATGGAGCCCGAAGAGCGGGCCGCCGCGGGCATCTTCCTCGCGTTCCAATATCCCGTTGAAATCCCCGGTGTGGGCAACATGACGTTCCTGCGCACCGCCGTAAACGCACAGCGCAAGGCCCGTGGCGAGGATGAATTGTCCGCCGGTGAATTCCTTAAAATCGTACGTGAAAAGGCCAAGAGCCTGAAAATAGACGCCGAAATGCTCAAGCGTCCCGTCAACGTCGGCTTTTCGGGCGGTGAGAAAAAGCGTAATGAAATCCTGCAGATGGCCATGCTTGAGCCAAAGGTTTGCATCCTCGACGAAACGGATTCCGGTTTGGACGTCGATGCAATGAAACTGGTGTCCGAGGGCGTCAACGCGCTGCGCGATGGCAAACGCTCGTTCGTGGTGATCACCCACTACCAACGCTTGCTCGACTACATCAAACCCGACGTGGTCCACATCATGGCGGACGGCCGCATCATCAAATCGGGTGGTCCGGAACTGGCGCTCGAGGTTGAACACAACGGCTACGCCGACCTTCTCAAAGCCGAGGGGGTAGAGGCCTGATGACACGCGCACAGCAACTGCAACGCAAACTCGACGCCACCGCCGCGCGAGTGCAGGGCATGGCAATGCCGCAGGGCGCGGGATGGGCGAATGACGCCCGTCAGGATGCGCTCAACCGTCTGTTGTCGACGGGTCTGCCCGAGGGGCGTGACGAATACTGGCGTTGGACGCGGCCCGATACGCTGACCGCCGAAGCGGCCCCGGCCGCTGCGGTTTTCGATGCGGATGAGGCGCCGATGTTCGGGGCGATCGACCGGTTGCAAATCGTCTTTGTGGACGGCGTGTATGACGCCGAGGCATCTGATGATTTGACGGGCGAGAACCTCGAGATCATGCGCTTGGCCGATGCTTTGGCCACGGATATCCACTGGGCTGCGGATCTCTACGGTAAAATCGAGACCAGGTCACAGGTTCCCGTCGCGCGTCCCCTGGCGACGCTGAACACCGCCTTTGCCACCGACGGCGTGGTGATCCGCGCCACGGGCAAGGTGTCGCGCCCTGTGAACCTGATCTACCTGCACAGCTCCGAGACCTCGGATGCGATTTTGCACCACGTGATCAAACTCGACAAAGACGCCGAACTGACCGTGCTTGAAAACGGTCCTGCCGCCGCGCGGTTCAACAAGGCGATGGAGGTCGAGGTGGCGGATGGCGCATCCTTCCACCATGTGCGCACGCAAGGGCGCGACCACGAGCGCCGTGCCGTGACGCATCTGTTTGCGACCCTTGGACAGGAGAGCCTGTTTAAATCCTTCACCATGACGGCCAACGGCGTGCTGACGCGCAACGAGGTCTATCTGGAGATCAACGGCGATGACAGCATGGCCCATGTGGCGGGCGCGGCCATGGGCGATGGCGCGTTTCACCACGACGACACGGTGTTCATCACCCATGACGCCGAGCGCGGTGAAAGCCGTCAGGTGTTCAAAAAGGTGCTGCGCAACGGCGCAAAGGGCATTTTCCAAGGCAAGATCCTTGTCAAAGACGATGCCCAGAAAACCGATGGCTACCAGATTTCCCAAGCGCTCTTGCTCGATGAGGACAGTCAGTTCCTCGCCAAGCCCGAGTTGGAAATCTATGCCGATGACGTGATTTGCAGCCACGGCTCCACCGTGGGGGCGATTGACGAGACGGCTTTGTTCTACATGCAGTCGCGCGGGGTCTCGCGCAAGGATGCCACCAACCTGTTGACGCTCGCCTTTCTGGCCGAAGCCATCGAAGAGATCGAGGATACGGCCATTGCCGACGATATCCTTGGCCGTCTTCAGGGGTGGCTTTCCCGGCACGGGAGCTAAGCGTTGGGTGTTGCCGCTGATATCATCCGCACGTACCGCACCCCGGGGGCGGTGGTGCGCCACCGTATCGGCCCCGGCGAGAATGAGGGCGGGGCTTTGGTCACGCTCATGCTCGCCTGCGGGCTGATCTTTGTGGCGCAGTGGCCGCGTCTGTCGCGGGTTGCGTTCGAGACGGGCCAAGAGGTGCAGATGTTGATCGGCGGCACGCTTTTGGCGTGGCTCTTTATGATGCCGTTGGTGTTCTACGTGCTTGCCACCGCGATCACCGCGCTGTTGCGGGTGGCCGGCGGCAGGGCCACGGGATATGAGGGCCGCATGGCGACCTTTTGGCCGCTGTTGGCCGCGTCACCGCTTTGGCTGTTGTGGGGCCTGACATCAGGGTTCATAGGGCAGGGGCCGGCGGCCACAATCACCGGCGCGTTGGCGCTTGTGGCCTTCTTGATATTTTGGGGGGCGGGCCTGCGTGAGGTCGCCTTTCCACGAGGAAGATAACCGATATGTTCGACGTTCAAACCATCAGGGCCGATTTTCCGATCCTTGCCCGCCAAGTGAACGGTCAGCCGCTGACCTATCTCGACAATGGCGCTTCGGCGCAAAAGCCACAGGTGGTGATTGACGCGATCACCAAAGCCTACGCGGAGGAATATTCCAACGTTCACCGTGGGTTGCACTTTTTATCCAACCTTGCGACCGACAAATACGAGAGCGTGCGCGCGATTGTACAACGCTTCTTGAACGCAGGGTCCGAGGACGAGATCGTGTTCACATCCGGCACCACCGAGGGCATCAATCTGGTGTCCTATGCGTGGGCGATGCAAAACTTGAGCGCGGGCGACGAGATTTTGCTCTCCACGCTTGAGCACCACGCCAATATTGTCCCGTGGCATTTCTTGCGCGAACGGATGGGCGTGACCCTCAAATGGGTGGACGCGGAGGCCGACGGCTCTTTGGATGCGGGCAAGGTGATCGACGCGATGAGCGCCACCACCAAACTCGTTGCCATCACCCATATGTCCAACGTTACGGGCGCACGGGTTGACGTCAAATCCATCTGTGCGGCGGCCCGTGAGCGTGGCATTGCCTCGCTCGTGGATGGCAGTCAGGCCTCGGTGCACGGACCTGTGGATGTGCAGGATCTGGGCTGTGATTTCTATCCGGTGACGGGCCATAAACTGTATGGGCCAAGCGGGTCTGGCGCGATCTATATCCGGGCCGAACGCATGGCCCAGATGCGCCCCTTTATGGGCGGCGGCGACATGATTGACGTCGTGAGCAAGGACATGATCACCTACAACAAGCCGCCGATGAAGTTCGAGGCCGGCACCCCCGGCATCGTGCAAACCATCGGTATGGGCGTGGCGCTCGATTACCTGATGGGCATCGGGATGGATAACATCGCCGCCTATGAGGCCACACTTGCGACCTATGCCACCGAGCGCCTCCAAGGGCTGAACTGGCTCAACGTTCAGGGGACAAGTGTCGGGAAAGGGGCTATTTTTTCCTTCACGATGGAGGGGGCGCATGCCCATGACCTGTCCACGGTGCTCGACAAAAAGGGCGTCGCGGTGCGTGCGGGACACCACTGCGCACAGCCGTTGATGGAACAATTCGGCGTCTCGGCCACCTGTCGCGCGTCTTTCGCGATGTACAATACCACCGAGGAGGTCGACCGCCTGATCGACGCCTTGGAGCTGTGTCGCGAATTCTTTGCCTAAATGAGATGTCGCGGCGCGTCAAAACGGATTGCGCCGCCGCATCCGGTGTCCTATAGACAGGCCCGTAAGCACCCATAGCTCAGCTGGATAGAGCGCTGCCCTCCGAAGGCAGAGGCCAGAGGTTCGAATCCTCTTGGGTGCACCAATTCCCCCGTTTTTCGCGTTGTGACCCGTTCGAACGCCACGCCATCCCCGCCGTGATCCGGTTTCGGGGCCAATGCGCATTTGAGATAGATCAATGCGGGGCGCTCCGAATAGGCATTCAATAGGGTGAATGTGTTTCGCGCACGATTGCGCTTGTCGTGTGCGATGAGGAGGGCGAAATGCACACACACTGGCGAACAACGGCTCTCATTGTCGGCCTTGCCGCAATGATCGCGACCACAGGCGGGGCGCACGCACAGGATGCGACCACACCTGCCCCGATGGCCTCATGGGCGGGATCCACGGCGGACCACTCCAAATTCGACATTTTGCAAAAACCCTTTGCCAGTGGCCCCGCGGTCACCGAGGCCTGTCTGACCTGCCACACCGAGGCCGATGATCAGGCCATGCATGCGATCCATTTCGAGTGGAGCTTCGAGAACGAGGTCACGGGGCAAACGCTCGGAAAATCCACGGTGATCAATGCGTTTTGCGGCAACGTCGCGGGCAACGAGGCCCGCTGTACCTCATGTCACGCAGGCTACGGGTGGGACGACATGAGCAAACCCGCGCCGCAACAATCCTCTGCGGTGGATTGTCTGGTGTGTCATGACCAATCGGGGCAATACACCAAACTTGCCACGGGCGCGGGGCATCCGCCGCTTGGCGAGGATGTCAAAGGCCAGACCATCACGGGCGAAAAAGCATGGGCGGTGGATCTGATGAAATCGGCGCAAAGCGTCGGTATGCCGGACCGTGACAATTGTGGCCAGTGCCACTTTTATGGCGGCGGTGGCGATAACGTCAAACACGGGGACTTGTCCTCGGCCCTGTATGATCCCGATATCCACACCGATGTGCATATGTCCAAAGACGGGGCCAATATGGTCTGTTCGGATTGCCACGTCGAGGAAGACCACGCATGGGCGGGGTCGCGCTATCTCCTGGATGCCAAGGACGAGATCGGCACCGGCAAACCGGGGGAGCGGCGCGATGCGGCATCATGTGAAAGTTGCCACGGCGTTGAACCGCACCCGATCAATATCAAAGGTGTGAAACTCAACGATCACGTCGACAAAGTGGCATGCCAGACCTGTCATATCCCCTCGTTCGCACGCGGAGGCGTGGCGACCAAAACCGTTTGGGACTGGTCCACAGCCGGTCGGCTGAATGCCGAAGGCAACCCGATTGCCGAGCATAATTTCACCCAAAGCGACGGCACTGAATTGCACACCTACCTGTCGACCAAGGGCGATTTCGAGTGGGGCGAGAACGTCACGCCCTATTACGCATGGTTCAATGGCGCGATCGAATACACCTTGCCCGAACAGACGATTGATCCGAGCCAAGTGGTCGAGATCAACAAGGTTCTCGGCACCGCCGATGGTGATGACAGCCGCATCTGGCCGTTCAAACAGATGATCGGACGTCAGGCCTATGACGCAGGGTTCAATAAACTGGCCTATAGCCACGTCTGGGGGCCCACCACGGACACCGCATTTTGGACCAACTTCGATTGGGGCAAAGCCATCGAGGCGGGCATGACCGCCGCGGGATCGGAATACTCGGGCGAGTTCGGGTTCATCGACACCCATATGTACTGGCCGATCACCCACATGGTCGCCCCTTCGGAGGAGGCCGTGGACTGTGCCGAATGTCATAGTGAAAACGGACGTTTGGCGGGGATCACGGGGGTTGTGATGCCCGGCACGGATGCGGGCAGCCTTGTCGGTAAACTGGGGCGTTTGCTCGTGTTTCTGTCGCTCTTGGGCGTCTTGGGGCACGGGGCCTTACGCCTGATCTCACGCGGGAAATCCACACCCCATTCGGGAGGAATCGAGCTATGACCAAACGTATTGTAAAAGTCTATCCGCGCTTTGAGCGGGCGTGGCACTGGGGTCAGGCGCTGTTGATCGCTGTGCTGATGGTGACGGGGTTGGGTCTCAACGGGGTGCATCATCTGATCCCGTTCGGTCCCGCCGTGATGCTGCATACCATCGCCGCGCTCGTGCTGCTTGTGGTCTGGATATTCGCGACGTTCTGGTTGTTCACAACCGGTGCGTGGAGGCAATTCATCCCGAAAATCGAGGGCCTGTTGGAAACCGCACGCTATTATGCCTACGGGATCTTCAAGGGCGAGGAGGCGCCCTATAAGAAAGAGTTCTGGCGCAAGCATAACCCGCTTCAGGCCGCGACCTATTTCGGCCTCAAGTGGTTTGTGTTCCCCGCAATCTGGGTCTCCGGCATCCTCTATCTGACCTATAATTTCTGGGATAGCGGATCGGATGCCACCCTGATTTTACAGGTGGTGCGCAATATCCACCTGATGGCGGCCTATGTGATTTTTGCCTTTGTCATTGTCCACGTCTACCTGTTGACCACGGGCCACGGGTTCCGCGCCCATGTCAAACCCATGGTGACGGGCTATGACGAGGTGGACCTGACCCCCGCACAGGAAGCCTACCTTGAGGCCAATGAGCCAAGCCGCCTCAAACCCGTCGCCCCCGCCCGATAGGGCGCGAGGTCGGGTCTGCGTCAGGCGGAGACGCGTCAGGCCGTAAAACACTGCAGAACGGGCGGTCGGGGACACACCGGCCGCCCGTTTCATGCTGCTGACGCAGATCACGGTGCCTGATTGCGGGGCGACAAAACGGCGCCTTTATGGGTCGCGTTATGAACGGGAGAGGCCGTCCCAAAGAAAAAGGCACCCGATGGGCGCCTCAACTCTGTCTTTGATACGGATGGGGTGAACCGTGGATGTGTCTTAGCCGTTCCATGTGCGAACGACGCCGCAATCCATGTGAACGAAATTTGAACCGCGGTATTTGCCAACACCACCAGCGGAGCAGCTTTGTGCGGCTTGTGCCATTTGATTGACCGAGCGCGATTTGAGGCGCAGATCGGCGGCTTGCCCTTTGAGGTGGAGCGAATTTTTCGCCACGCCGCTCGAGCGTGAGCGCAGCATGTTATTGGTTTCGGGGGACCGGTAGCCGGACAACAGCATGTAGGGCTCGTTCACGTCCATCAACCCATGAGCGGCGGCCATGATGTCGACGGTCCGTGCGTCGATGGATTTGAGCTTGTCGTTGCGCCAATCGCGCATGAAGTAGGTCACTTCCTTGAGCGCTTCCTGAATGTACTCGCCTTCGATCCAGTAGATCGTGTCCATGCTTTCGCCGGTGCGGCCGGAATACATACGGATGCGCCGGATGTCACCGGACCCGCGCAGGAAACCTGCTGCATTGGCGTAAAGGGGGGCTGCTGAAAGGGTAGCTGCTGCGAAGCCGCGCAAAACACCGCGCCGCGAAATCACGTTAGAACCTGTCTTCGTCATATCTAATAGCGTCCCGTCGCTTACCTTAGTCCCGCCTCATGCGGTTGCATTCTACTGCGCCGCTTATTGCGACATTCTTAACCTTGTTTCCCGCCGCCACCTTGATCCGCATCAGAAAATGCGAAAAACTTTGACCTTGGCGGGAACCGACATGGCAGTGTCAGCGTTTCCCTTACGGTGCTGCGCGTTTGCGTCTCGAACCGTGCGGACCTTATGGCACGAAGTGATTCTTCAACCAAGCGCCAGTTTCCCTTCCGGCTTTAAAACGCCCTAAATCGGCAGGATTTTGCGCATTTGGTGTGCGCGGACGGGCAATGCTGTGGCCGAAATTGGGCAAATAAAACTGGTTTTTCAGTGTGTTAGGCGATGTGGCGAGGGAGGGGGCGAGCCGGCGTCGCCTTGATGCCGTCCGCCCCCGCGGCCGCTACGCCACCCCCGGGGCCGCCTCATGTCACCCTCGGGGCCACCTATGGGACGCATTCTGTGTCCAAAGGGACAGCATCACGAGGATGTTGGGGAAATGTGCGCGGATCACCCTTCACGCGGGTGGGGGTTTTCGGCTAGGCTGACCCGAACTGCTATTATAGTTACTGCTGACATTTTTTGGGGGCTCATAAATGGTTCTGTTTCCGGTCATCCGGTCTGGTGGGGCGCACGGCGCGTACCGGACAGGTAAAATTGCAAAGGCACTGCGTGTGCTCATGGCGCTGACGCTGCTGTCCACGGCGGTTGCCCCCGTGGGCGCGTCCGCCCAACAGGTCACGGCGCTGATGCAATCCATCGCCGAAGCGGCGTCGAAATCGCAAGATCTCTCGGCCTTCTATCGTGCGACAGGGTACAAACCTGTGTTTGCCGACGATTCATCACGCGCCAAAACCCGCCGCGTGGCCTTGGTCAAGGCGCTCAATGATGCGCCTGCGCACGGCTTGGCCCCCTATGACACCACGCTGTTGGAAGCCAACCTGCGCTCGATCAAATCGGATCGCGATCTGGGCCGTGCCGAAGTGCAAATGGCGCAGATGTTCCTCGATTATGCCCGCGACATGCAAACAGGCCAGTTGATCCCGTCCCGCATCGATAGCGGCATTGTCCGTCAGGTGCCGTACCGCGATGGCGTCGATCTGTTGACCAACTTTACCAAATCGAACCCTGCGGGCTATCTGCGCAAACTGATCCCTGCGGCGCCTGAATACGCGCGGCTGCTCAAAGAGAAGGCCAAGCTTGAAAAAACGCTCGGCGCGGGCGGTTGGGGCCAAAAGGTTCCCGGTGGAAAGTATGAACCCGGGGCCTCTGGAAACGGTGTGGTCATTTTGCGTAATCGTTTGATTTCCATGGGGTATCTTCCACGTTCTGCGGCGGCGACCTATGATGGCGCAATGCAAAAAGCCGTGCAGCAGTTCCAGTTGCGTCACGGTTTGGCCGCTGATGGTGTTGCCGGTGCCGGTACAATCGCAGAGATCAACGTCGAGCCCGCCGAACGTCTGACATCGGTCCTTGTGGCACTGGAGCGTGAGCGGTGGATGAACATGCCGCTCGGCAAGCGCCACATCCTGGTCAACATCACGGATTTTACCGCGAAAATCGTCGATAATGACCGCGTGACCTTTTCCACCCGTTCGGTTGTCGGCGCAACCCAAGGCGACCGCCGCACCCCCGAATTCTCCGATGTGATGGAGCATTTGGTGATCAACCCGACGTGGAACGTGCCGCGCTCGATCGCGACCAAAGAGTATCTGCCGCTTCTGCAAAAGAACGCCAATGCGGCGGGACATTTGCGCGTGGTGGACAGCCGTGGCCGGACCGTGCCGCGCTCGTCGGTGAACTTTAACGCCTATTCGGCGAGCACCTTCCCGTTTGCGTTGAAACAGCCGCCGTCGGATGGCAACGCGCTTGGTCTGGTGAAATTCATCTTTCCGAACAAATACAATATCTACCTGCATGACACGCCCGCAAAGTCGCTGTTCGGGCGGGAAACCCGTGCCTTCAGCCACGGCTGTATCCGTCTGCACCAACCGTTCGAATTTGCCTATGAGTTGCTGTCCAAACAGACATCCGACCCCGAGGGCCTGTTCCACGCGCGTCTGAAAACGGGTATCGAAAGCGTGGTGCCACTGGAGGTTCAGGTTCCTGTGCATATTGACTACCGCACGGCCATCGCGGTCCCGAACGGCGGTATGGAATACCGGCGCGATGTATACGGGCGCGATGGTAAAATCTGGGCGGCGCTGCAAAAAGAGGGCGTGCAGCTGCGGGCTGTTGGCGGCTAACCCCGCGTCGAGACGACTGCATGAGGGCGTCCCGTTCGGGGCGCCCTTTTCATTTGCGGTCTGGTGGGGGCGAACGGGGCATAAGAGCACCGTGAGGGTGGCCCCGCATGTGGCCGTGCCGCGATGACACCGTGCGCCACATCTTTCCAAAACCCGCCAAACCCCTTATGTCCTTGGCAAGACTAGATCTGGAGACGCTATGACACGGTCCATCACCATCGCCGATTTGGCACAACAGCTTGGCGCACCTTTTGGCGGCAATGGCGATCTGTGCGTGACGCGGGCCTGTGAGCCGCGCGATGCAGGGGCGGGGGATCTGGCCCTTGCGATGGATCCGCGCTTTGGCGAGAGCCTCAAGGACGGGTCGGCCAGGGCGGCGGTGCTTTGGGCGGATGCCGATTGGCAGGCGCTCGGGCTTGAGGCCGCTATTCTGGTCGGGCGCGGGCGTTTGGCGATGGCGGGGATCACGGCGGCCTTTGACGCGGGTGTCGGGCTTGAGGATGGCATTCATCCTACGGCGGTGATCCATGACAGCGCACAGATCGGATCAGGGGCCACCATTGGCCCGCTCGTGGTGATCGGTGCGGGCGCCACCGTGGGGGCCGCGGCCAAAATCGCGCCCCACGTGTCCATCGGCGCAGGCGTGACGATCGGCGATAACGCCCTGATCCATGCCGGTGTTAAAATCGGCGCACAGGCCCGCATTGGCGACCGCGTGATTGTTCAGGCGGGTGCGGTGATCGGCGCGGACGGGTTTTCGTTTGTGACGGTGGAGAAAAGCCACGTCGAAGAGGCGCGTGAAAGCCTCGGTGCGGCGGTGGCGGCACAGGGTCAGGCATGGCAGCGGATCGCCTCGATCGGCGGTGTGGTGATCGGCGATGACGTCGAGATCGGCGCGAATGTCACGATTGATCAGGGGACTATTCGGGCGACCCGGATCGGCAACGGCTGTAAGCTCGATAATCAGGTGCATATCGGCCATAACGTTGTCATTGGCGACCACTGTTTGCTGTGTGGTCAGGTCGGGATTGCGGGCTCGACCGTGGTTGGTGATTATGTCGTCATGGGCGGACAAGCGGGGGCGGCCGATAACCTCTCGATCGGATCGGGGGCCATTATCGGCGCGGGCTCGGGCGTCTTGTCCAACGTGCCCAAAGGGCGCTCGATGATGGGCTATCCGGCGGTGGCGATGCAAACCCATGTCGAGATGTACAAGGCGCTGCGCCGTTTGCCGCGCCTGTTGGCCAGGCTTGCGGGCAAAGACTGACCCTGCGGCCTCGTGTGCGTAAGCCGTAGCGTTACATGCGCGCGTTACAAAAACCTGTTTAAAAACGGGCCGAGACAGACTAAATCAAACGCAAGTTTCAAGACCGGAGGCGTCAATGTCGCAAGATGTGAAAACACAGATCATCGAGATCATCGCGGAACAGGCCGTTCTGGAGCCGTCTGACGTGTCGATGGATCAATCTCTGGCCGATCTCGGGATTGACAGCCTCGGCCTTGTGGAAAGCATTTTTGCCATTGAGGAAGCGTTTGATATCTCGGTGCCGTTCAATGCCAACGAACCCGAGCAATCCGATTTTGATATTTCCTCCGTTGCCTCCATCGTCGCCGCCGTCACTGATCTGATCAAAGATCAAACGGCATGAGACGGGTCGCCATCACGGGGGCGGGGACGGTCAATGCGCTTGGCCTTGATGTCGACGCGACCCTTGCGGCGATGCGCGAGGGTAAATGCGGCATTTCGGAGCTGAACTTTCGTGATGTCGACCGTTTGGCGATTAAAATCGGCGGTCAAATCCATGATTGGGACGCCGAGGGACGGTTCAACCGTCAACAAATGGCCCTTTACGACCGGTTCACCCAGTTTACCCTTGTGGCCGCCAAAGAGGCGATTGGCCAATCGGGTCTGGAATTCGCGGGTGAGCTTGCCGCGCGGTCCGGTGTTATTCTGGGCACCTCGGGCGGTGGCCTGACCACGCAAGACGACAATTACCGCATGGTCTACGAAGAGGGCAAAAACCGCGTTCACCCCTTTGTCGTGCCAAAGCTGATGAACAACGCGGGCTGCTCGCACGTCAGCATGGAATACAATCTCAAAGGCCCGTCCTTTACCGTGGCCACGGCCTGTGCCTCGTCCAACCACGCCATGGGTCAAGCGTTCAACATGATCCGCTGTGGCATGGCGACGGCGATGGTGACGGGCGGGTCTGAATCCATGCTGTGCTTTGGCGGCGTGAAAGCATGGGAAGGGTTGCGCGTCATGTCGAAAGACGCCTGTCGGCCGTTCTCGCTCAACCGCAACGGCATGGTACAGGGCGAGGGTGCTGCGGTGTTTGTGTTCGAGGACTACGAGCACGCGCAAAAACGTGGTGCGGTGATCCTTGCCGAGGTGATCGGCTTTGCCATGACCTCGGACGCCTCCGATATTGTGATGCCCTCCAAACAGGGCGCGGCCCGCGCCATCGCAGGTGCGATGCACGACGCCAGGGTCAACCCCGAAGAGGTCGGCTATATCAATGCCCATGGCACCGGCACGGCGGCCAACGATAAAACCGAATGCGCCGCGGTGGCCGATGCGCTTGGCCATCATGCCGATAACATTATGATTTCCTCCACCAAATCCATGCACGGCCACCTGATTGGCGGCACGGGGGCGGTGGAATTGCTGGCCTGTATCATGGCGCTGAGGGACGGGGTGATTGCCCCGACCATCAATTACGAAGAACCCGATCCCGAATGCGCGCTTGACGTGGTGCCCAACGAGGCGCGCGATGCATCGGTCGATGTGGTGCTGTCCAACGCCTTTGCCTTTGGGGGGTTGAACGCGGTGATGGCGCTGCGCAAGGCAAGTTAAGTTTACGCCCTAAAGCCATGTTATGGAACGAAAAACGCCGCCCCTGTGAGGGCGGCGTTTTCAATAGGGTCGGCGCGAGGGTCGGCGCGTTCGCTTATTCGGCGTTGATCTTTGCCACGGCCTCGTAGGCGGCGGTAAATCCCGTCAGCGAGGCGGTCAGTTCAACGATCTTGCCCTCGGGCGCCCCCATGGGGGCCAATGTCACTTTTGCGCTTGAACCGGCTTTGAAGGCTGCGATTTCTTCGGCGGTGAAACCAACGCGGGAGAAACACCCGATCTGGTTACAAAATGCAAAGGGGTAGCGCTTGGCCTGACCGCTATCAATCGCAAGGGTGATCCCGGACTGAAGTGCGGTTTCGAGCGGGGCCACCATTGTCCCGCCTGCGACAGCTTTTTGACCGTCGGGCAGTTTGAACATGGTGAGTTCGGAGACCTGATTGCCCTGTTCGTCGAGCAGCAGTTGATACATGGTGCAGGGGTCTTTTTGACCCTCCGGCATTTTGACACAGCGGACTTCCCAATCGCCGTGAACCTCGGCGGTGTAGGTTTTGCCGATATTCGACTCTGCTGTTTCGGCGGGCTGTGCGGCGGCGTCTGTGGCAGGGGCCGCGGCATCCGCTTCGGTTGCGGGGGCCACTTGTTCGACAGGGTCGGCCTCGGGTGTCGCCTCTTGTGCAAAGGTTGGAGCCGCGGCGGTGCCAACGAGAAGGGCAGCAAGACCGGCAGAGCGGGCGACTGTAAGAACCGATTGGGACATACGTACCATTTGGATGTGTAACTCCTGTATTTTGTTACGCGGTTTCTAACACGGCTTCGGGGGGCTGTCAGGCGTGAAATGGCGTGAAATCACACGACTAGCGGTTTATTGCGGACGCAAATCCGTGAACGGTTTGTGATCTGTAACGGCGGGGTTGCGGGGCGCACAGACCGGCGGGCGCAGAGATTGGCGGGCGCACAGGCAGGCGGGGCGGCGCCAAAAGAAAAAGCTCCGGCACTGCCGAAGCTCTTTCCTGATCTGGTGATCAATTCTTCTCCCCGTCGGACTTGGCCGACTTATGCGCAAACGCTAAGAGGATCGCGGAGGCAGGTCAACGGTTTTTTTGTTAATGCCGGATGCGCCGCGAGGCGGCGATAGCAGGACGGGACGAAAAAAAAGCCGCGTGATAAATCACGCGGCCAGTCTGACAGGGAGGAAGTCAATCCAAACAGGGAGGTGTTTGGATGTACTAAGACTGGCAGGGAGTGGTTAACATTGTATTGTAGCAACGAACGTATTGAAATTGCCCCTAAAGTTTCGGGGAATCAGGAAAGCGCGGAGAATCGTAGGCATGGTCGGGATCACGGAAAGCATTTTTGCAGGCGGCGGCGGTGAGGGGTATAGCGATGCCCAGGAGTTGTTGTTGAAATACGGCAACCGCCACGGATTGATCGCGGGCGCGACCGGCACCGGTAAAACCGTGACGCTGCAAATCCTCGCCGAAGGATTTTCGGCGGCGGGCGTGCCTGTGTTCCTGTCGGACGTCAAAGGCGACCTGTCGGGTCTGGGCCGTGCGGGCAGCGCGGCGTTCAAGTTGCATGATGCCTTTATGTCGCGCGCTGAAACCATCGGCTTTGCCGACCGCTATACCTACGACAAGTTCCCCGTCACGTTTTGGGATCTCTACGGCGAACAGGGCCACCCGATCCGCACCACGGTTGCCGAAATGGGGCCACTGCTGTTGAGCCAGTTGTTGCAACTGACCGAGGCGCAAGAGGGCGTGCTCAACATCGCGTTTCGCGTTTCCGACGAACAGGGTCTGCCGCTTTTGGACCTCAAAGACCTGCAAGCCTTGTTGGTCTGGGTCGGTGAAAACGCCGACACGCTGTCGCTGCGCTACGGCAACGTGTCCTCCACCTCGGTGGGCGCGATCCAGCGCGCGCTTTTGGTGCTTGAGAACCAGGGGGGCTATAACCTGTTCGGGGAGCCCGCGTTGGAATTGGCCGATATGATGCGCACCGACACCGACGGGCGCGGGCGGATTTCCATTCTGGCCTCCGATAAACTGATGGCCTCGCCGAAACTCTACGCCACCTTCCTGCTGTGGTTGCTCTCCGAGTTGTTCGAGGAACTGCCCGAGGTCGGCAACCCCGACAAGCCCAAGCTCGTGTTCTTCTTTGACGAGGCGCACCTGTTGTTCGACGATGCGCCCAAGGCACTTGTGAACAAGGTCGAGCAAGTGGCGCGTCTCATCCGTTCCAAAGGGGTCGGCGTCTATTTCGTCACGCAAAACCCCGATGACGTGCCAGAGGACATTCTGGGTCAGTTGGGCAACCGCGTGCAACACGCGCTGCGCGCCTTTACCGCCCGCGATCAAAAGGCGCTGCGCATGGCCGCCGAAACCTACCGCGCCAATCCGCGGTTCGACATCGAAGAGGCGATCAAATCGGTCGGCACGGGCGAGGCGGTCACCTCGTTTCTCGTGGC
Source organism: Celeribacter sp. (assembly GCF_048259695.1). Classification (GTDB taxonomy): domain Bacteria; phylum Pseudomonadota; class Alphaproteobacteria; order Rhodobacterales; family Rhodobacteraceae; genus Celeribacter. Next base: position 301,891 of record NZ_JBLXHL010000003.1, read on the forward strand.
CAAAGGTGCGCCGGGCATTGCCGAGAAAACCCTGATCCGCCCACCGTCAAGCCAGTTGGGGCCGATCACCAAGGCCGAGCGTCAGGCGCTGATCGACAGCTCGCCGATTGCGGGCAAGTATGAGGCCAAACTCGACCGTGAAAGCGCGTTTGAAATGTTGACCAAACGGGCGGACGCCGCCGCCAAAGAGGCCGAGGCCGCCGAAGCCGCCGAGGAGGCTGCCGAATTGGCCGCGCAACAGGCCAAAGAGGACGACAAACGCCGCAAGGAATTGGAGCGCGAATTTTCCAAGGCACGCCGCTACGAGACAAAGGACTACGGCCGCTCCACTTCGCGCCGCACGACCAAGGACAGCGGGGTCGCCGCAACCGTGACCAATCTGGTGCTCAAGGAACTCAAAGGCACCACCGGACGGCGCATTGTGCGTGGCATTCTGGGCGGTTTGTTCAAGGGGCGTTGATCCGCGTGACTGACACAATGATAAAACGCGCGCCATGATCCCGTGGCGCGCGTTTATATTTGGTTGAGGCACCGTGGGTTAGGTTGAAACGCTTCAGGTGTTGACGTCGCAAAAGGTGACATGTTGCGCGTGACATCCGGCTAACCGTATCCCGTATAGCAGGCGCGTATCTTACAGCACGTTGAACAGCTTGGTCAGGCGGGCGGCTTCATCGGCGACACCCCACGGGGCGTTGATGATGAACATGCCCGACCCGTGCATTCCGTGGCCCTTTTGCGCGGGGCGGAACCGCACCTCGTGGTGCAGGCATTTCGGGAAATTGGCGCGTTTCATCCCGTCGACAAGCGGCAAATGTGTGCCGTTTTTGAGCACGGGATACCACAGCGCGATGATGCCGACGTTCCATTTGCGGTGCAGCTTGTAGATCTGCGACGGGAAATCCGCGAATTCGGTTTTGACCTCGTAAGACGGATCAATCAGCATCAACCCGCGGCGCGGATCGGGCGGACAGATCGATTGCGCGAACTGCATCCCGTCTTGGTGTTTGAGGTGCAGACCCGCCATCGAGGGCGAGGCGGCGGTGGCCTCGGTCAGGTGGGCGAACTCTTGCGGGTGCAATTCCGCCAGATGCAGCTGATCGGTCGGGCGCAGCAAGGCCTGTGCAATCGCGGGCGAACCGGGGTACATCGTTGCGCCGTGGGTCTTGGCGATGGCGCGGCGCGCACGGGCATAGGGGTGGTCGCCCTTGAACCATTGTCCGACCTTTTCGATGCCCTGTGCGGCCTCGCCGGTCTTTTGCGATTGCTCCCCCGACAGATCGTAAAGGCCGCGCCCCGCGTGGGTCTCGATATAGCTCACAGGTTTATCTTTTTGCGTCATGTAGTCGAGCATGGTGGCCAAAAGTGCGTGTTTTTGCACATCCGCGAGATTGCCCGCGTGAAAGCCGTGTTGGTAGGAAAGCATGGGATGTCCTTCGGGCGAGTGCCGTTTGGGGTGAGGGTGCGCGTTCAGGCGTCCGTCAGAGGGCGAATGCGCAGCTTGGTGATGCGGTTGTCTTTGCGGGCGGCGACCTCGAACCGGTAGCCATGAAAGGAAAAGACCTGACCCGCGAGCGGGATGGTTTGCGCCTCGTGGATCACAAGCCCCGCCATGGTGTTGGCTTCCTCGTCGGGCAGGTTGCATTCGGTGGAGCGGTTGAAATCGCGGATGGTCATGGCCGCGTCAATGATCCAGTCGCCGGTTTCTTTGGAGCGCACGGGGGCGATCTCGGTGGTGTCGAACTCGTCGGTGATCTCGCCCACGATTTCCTCGAGAATATCCTCAAGCGTGATCAGCCCCTGCAAGGCGCCGTATTCATCGACCACGAGGGCAAAATGGGTGTGGCGGCGCAAAAACTGGCGCATCTGGTCGTCGAGCGTGGTGGTTTCAGGCACAAAGTAGGGTTTCATCGCCACCGACAGCACGTCGAATTCGGCGTTGTCCTGACCGCTCGTGCGTTCCTCGCGGTCTTTGTACATCGCCCGCAACAGGTCCTTGGCGTGGATCACGCCGACGATGTTTTCGGGGTCGTCACGATAGAGCGGCAGACGGGTGTGCGCGGAGCGCAAACAGGTTTCCAGAACCTCGACGGGTGAGGTGCTGATGTCGATCATTTCGATCTGGGAGCGGTGCAACATGATCTCTTCGACCGTGCGTTCGGACAGGTCAAGCGCGCCAAGGATGCGGTCGCGGTCTTCCTTTTCGACTGTCCCTTCGACATGGCCGAGTGAAATCGCCCCCGCGATCTCGTCCTTGACCGCCAGAATGTCGGCCTCGGGATCGGTTTCGACCCCCAACAGGCCCAAAAGCCCACGCACAAGTGCGCGCACAAAGGACACAACAGGCGAGAATACGGCGACCACAATGGCAATCGGGCGCGCGACCCGTGCGGCGGCGGTTTCGGGGTTGGTGATTGCATAGGTTTTCGGCAGCACCTCGGCAAAGACCAGAACGAGCATGGTCATAATCAAGGTGGCCAGAGCCACGCCATTGTCGCCAAACACGCGGGTAAACAGCGCGGTGGCCAAAGAGGTGGCGAGGATATTGACAAGGTTGTTGCCCAACAGCACCGAGCCGATCAAGCGTTCGCTGTCTTCGGTCACGTCAAGCGCACGGTCGGCCCCCTTGGAGCCTTTGTCGGCCTGGGAGCGCAATTTGCCGCGCGAGGCAGCGGTGAGGGCGGTTTCGGACCCCGAAAAGAAGGCCGAAAGGACCAAAAGGCCAAGAATGGCGGCGCAGGTCCCCCAAAAGGCAAGGTCAAAGGAGAATGTGATGTCTGTCATGGATTTTGTTATGGGGGCGGGCGGGCCGCTGTGCAAGAGGTGGCGATGCTAATCGCGCCCTTCGTGTCCGGTCAAAGCCCCTCGTCCTTGGCAAGTGGATGATGGTCAAGCACCAGTTCCTTGAGCCGTTCATCCAGAACATGGGTGTAAATTTCGGTCGTGGACAGGTCGGCATGGCCCAAAAGCGTCTGGATCGCCCGAAGATCCGCGCCATTGGCCAACAAATGCGTGGCAAAGGCGTGACGCAACGTGTGTGGCGTGACCTTTGCGGGCGACACCCCTGCGGCCACGGCAAAGGTTTTGATCAGCTGATAGAAACTGACGCGGGTCAGGTGGCCGTCCTTGCCGCGTGATGCAAACAGGTAGGGCGAGGGTTTCGCGCCTTTGGTCCGCGCCACCTCCTGTTCGGCGTCACGGATGTCGAGCCACGCGGTCACGGCAAGACGGGCCGGGGGCGAGAGCGGCACCATGCGTTCCTTGCCGCCCTTGCCCCGCACCAGAACCATCCGTGGATCGCCGCGCACGGCCGCCACAGGCAGCGACACCAATTCGGTCACGCGCATCCCTGTCGCGTAAAGCACCTCCATCAACGCGGTATTGCGGGCTTGGTCGGCGGGGGTGCGCCCCGTGGTGCGGGCGGCGTCAAGCAACCGCGCCACTTCATCCTCGGTCAGGGTTTTGGGCAGGTGTTTTGTCCGCCCCGGCCCCTTGATCAGGATCGCGGGATTGTCCTCGCGCCACCCTTCCTCAAAGGCAAAGCGGAACAGTTGTTTGATTGAGGACAGCCGCCGTGCACGGGTGGATTGCGCCAATCCCTGTGCTTCGCAGCCGATCAGATAGTCCTCGACATCTTTGCGGGTGGCATGTTCGAAATCGCTGCCCCTTGCGGTCAGGGCATCGGAGAAATCCACCAGATCACGGCCATAGGACAGCCGTGTGTTATCCGCGGCGCCCAGTTCGGCCATCTGTGCCTCGGCAAAGGCGGAAATCCAGCGGTGGTTGAGGCTCATCCGCGCCGCTCCAACAACAGCAACTCCAACGCCGCACGGCGCGCCGTGGCGCCCAGACCGATGGAGCGGAAAAACTGCAACGCATCCGACAGCTCGTCGTAATCACCCGCAGCCCCGCCCTCCAACAGTTCGATCGCGCGTAAAATCGCCTCGCCCAACCGGCGGCTTTCTACCAGTCCCTTGAGGCGCACCGGTACACCGTCATGGCGGAACCCGTCCAGAATGGCCCGCTCCAACCCGTCGCGCGGACGCGATGCCGGAACCTCGCCGGAGGCGAGACTTTTGAGCAGGCTCACACGGTCGCTTGCGGTGGCGGCGTAATCCACCCCGAGCAACTCGTAGTCCTTTGACAGCAACGCGACTTCCAATGCCATTTCGGCCTCGGCCCCCGTGAGCGGCATGGCGGTCAACCGTGTCGCAAACAGATCGGCGAACACCGTTTGCAGCCCCGCACGGCGCATCTCCTCCCACACAGGGCCAAGCGCATGGGCGGTGGCCACGGGGTTGTTGGAGTTCAGCGCGACTTCAAACCGTTGCAGCGCATCGATGCGGTCCCAAATGCCGCCCGACGCTGCGGGCAGGTGTTCGGTCCAGATCCCGAGCCACCGGTTGGGATCCAGCGCGCCCACCCGTGCCAGACGTTCGGCGGCGGTGGCGCGGGCTTTCCACCCGTTGGTCGACCGCAGGTCGGATTGCGCAAAGGCAAGCGGCAGCGTTACGGTGGTGAGCGGCTCGCCAATGGCTTCCATCAGGCGAAAGGTCAGCGGCGAGGGATCTTTGGGCGCGGTGAGCGGCGGTTCTTGTTCAAACAGTTCGGGATCGAGAAACCGTGCGAGCAACTCGGATTGATCCGCATCGATCAGCCCGAGCGCGTCGGAGGTCTCCAGGGTCAGCGCCGCCGCATGCCAGTCGCCCGTGCGGGCAAGGCAGAACACCTTGGCCTGAAGCGTGGGCGACAGACCCGGGGTCGAGGTCAACTGGGCGCAGGCCTCGTTTTCGGTGCCAAGCAACAGTTTGGTGTCGAACGAGCGGCGAAAAATCGTGGGATCGGTGGTGCCGGAGCGGGCCATCATCGCATCGGCCTCGTCCAACAGGCCCTGTGCGAGCAGCGCATCAATGCGGGCGCGAAACAACCGCCCGTCGCCCCCCGAGGCCATCGGCGGGTCCAATTCGGTCAGGATCAGCGTGTTGAGCAGGCGGCGCGAGGCGGGAAGCAAATCGGAGCGGGCCGCAATCGTGGTGATGCGCCGCGCCAGATCGGTGGCGGTCGATGCGCCCCACAATCCGCGCGGCAGCCCCGTCGACCCCGCCGACAAAAGCCCTGTCGCATCAATGTTGATCTCGCCGAGCGGACGCACGGTGATATCCTCGGGCAGGGCGTTTTCCGAAATGTCGGAGGGTTTGGGCGGCGTCTGCGCGGGCTTTCGGGGCGCCGGACGCGGCTGTTCGAGGGTTTGCGAAATCCAGTCAATCGCCGACATCGGGGCCTCTTGCGCCTGAAGACCCAACGGCGCGGCCCACAAAAGGGCGAGGGCGCAGGAGGTGCGCAACACGAAGGACGGACGTGGGAACAGCACTTGCGGCGCGCCTTAGTCGAACGTGATCGTGACAGGGACCGACTGTTCGTGGCGCTCGGGTGTCAGATCGCCGATATAGGCAAACCCGACAAGGCCGATAACGGCCAATGCCAACAAGATCGTGATCAGTCTAAATAGAAATTTGCGCAAGAAACTGCCTCCATCAATGCGGTGCGGCGCGGGTTTCGGCCCCGGCTCGGGTGTGTCGCTGTTTTATATATGGTATTTTAGCGGAGATCACGTCATTGAAAGAGCGAATTTTTCGTGAGCGGGATGTTGCCGCCGGACGTAGCACAGTGCAAAAGGGTCGACATGGCAGTTGGACTGAAAAAAACGGTCGCTTTGGTCGGCATGATGGGGGCGGGCAAAACCGCCGTCGGCAAGGCGCTCGCACAAAAATGCGGCGTCGACTTCCTTGATTCGGATGCCGAGATTGAAAAGGCGGCAAACTGTTCCATAGCCGAGATTTTCTCCGACTATGGCGAGGCCTTTTTTCGCGACAAGGAAACGCTTGTCATCTCGCGTCTGCTTGCCACCAAACAGGTGGTGTTGAGCACGGGGGGCGGTGCGTTTTTATCGGGCACCAACCGCGACATGATTTCCGACAAGGGGGTCGCGGTCTGGCTCAAGGCCGATGTCGATATTTTGTGGAACCGTGTGCGCCACAAGAACACGCGCCCTTTGCTGCGCACCGCCAATCCCTATGAAACCCTGACCGAATTGATGCGCACCCGCACGCCGTTTTACGAGAAAGCGGGCGTGATCGTCGAGGCGGAGCCGGGCCTGAGTATCGAGGGCATGGCCGATAAAGTCATCGAGGCGCTGCGTGCGTTTGGCGGCATTCTCGACGAGGATAGCCCGCCACAACGCACAGCCCCCCAAGACGGCGGAACCGCCGCAAAGACAGCCGTGGAGGCCAAAGAATGACCGATCCCGACGCCGTTCAAGAGTTTGAAACCGTCCATGTACCACTTGGGGACCGCGCCTATGATGTCCGGATCGGCGAGGGGCTGATTACCACTGCCGGCGCTCATATCGCGCCGCTCATGGGCCGCAAGAAATCCGTCTTTGTCCTGACCGACACCAATGTCGCGGGCTTGCACCTCGACACGTTGAAAACCGCCCTCGCAACCGCAGGGATCGCCACCGAGGCGCTGACCCTGCCCGCGGGCGAGGCGACAAAGTGTTGGGCGCAACTCGAAGTTGCGGTCGAGTGGCTGATCGAAAACCGCGTTGAACGCGGCGATATCGTGGTGGCATTCGGCGGCGGTGTGATCGGCGACCTTGCGGGCTTTGCCGCCGCGATTTTGCGCCGTGGCGTGCGGTTCGTGCAAATCCCGACCTCGCTTCTGGCGCAGGTCGATAGCTCCGTGGGCGGCAAAACCGGGATCAATTCGCCGCGTGGCAAGAACCTGATCGGGGCATTCCACCAACCGTCTTTGGTGTTGGCCGATGTCAGCGTCCTTGGCACATTGACGCCCCGCGATTTCCTTGCGGGTTACGGCGAAGTGCAAAAATACGGGCTTCTGGGCGATGCGGCCTTTTTCGACTGGCTCGAGGCCAACGGACCCGCGCTTGCGGCGGGGGATGTGGCCAAACGCATTTACGCCGTCAAACGCGCGATTCAGATGAAGGCCGACATTGTCGTGCGCGACGAAACCGAACAGGGCGACCGGGCCTTGTTGAATCTGGGCCATACATTTTGTCACGCGCTGGAGGCCGCGACGGGGTATTCGGACCGGCTGCTGCACGGCGAAGGCGTCGCCATAGGCTGTGCGCTTGCCTATGAACTTTCGGCCCGTTTGGGACTGTGCAGCCAGGAGGCGCCAAGCCGCGTGCGCGCCCATCTCAAGGACATGAAGACCAAGTGCGACCTGTCTGATATTGCAGGGGAATTGCCCGATGCCGAGGCGCTTGTCGATCTGATGGCGCAGGACAAAAAGGTTATCGATGGCCAACTCCGCTTTATCCTTGCGCGTGATATTGGCGACAGCTTTGTGACCGCCGATGTCCCCCGTGATGTGGTGATTTCGGTTCTCGAGGATGCGCTACGCACCCGCGGCTAAAATCCGTTTCAAACGAAATTCCCGTCGAACTTAAACCAGAATTAAGTCTTTGCTTGTTACACCCGAGCGACGCCTGATTGTGCGCGGCCTGTGATCTCTTGTTTCCAGCCGCCATTGCGATCGGGCCAATTGAGTGTTTTCGGGAAAGGCGCATCTACTATGTTCGGCAGATTGACCAAAGTGTTTAGCAGCGTGGCTGTTAAACTCGTAACAGTGTTGACCATCATGGCGGCCTTGACGGGCTTTGAAATCTACGAGGGGTTTTCCTTTGCCAACCAGTCCAAAGCGGCGTTGAATACGTTTCGCACCGAGGCCGTTCCAAATCTGGCCCGCAGCGCACGGATGACGCAGGCGATCGGTCTGGCCTCCGAGGGGCTGTCGCAAACGCTTCAGGCCTCTGACAGTGCCGATATGGATTTGGCAAAGGGCGAGGTGATGCGCCATACGCAGCAGATTGCGCGACTGGCCGCCGAACTTCCCGAGGAGGAAAAGGACATCGTGTTGAAGGCGGCGACCCAGATCGAAGCCGAACTGGGCAACGTTCAGTCCGCACGCCTCGAGGAAATGACCTTTGACGCGCGCACGCTGACGGGAGCGGATGAATTGAGTGCGGCCGTTGCCGCGCTTCAGGCCTCCTTGTCGTCGATGATCTCGGCGACCATGGCCGATATGATGGCGCGGGCGGGGACCACCCCCGAGACGCCCGAAACCCTTGCCGACATTGAACAAAAACGAGTTTTGTCAAATGATCTCGGTACGTTACAATCCGTTGTCCTCACAGGGGCGTCGGCCGATCGCGCCAAAGACCTGACGGCGGCGCAAACCCGTGTGGCGGATCTGGTCGCAACCATAAAGACCAGTGCCGACCAGATCGGATTTCCCGACGATGCCCGTGCGCATTTTGAAACAGTCTGGACATGGGTCGATCCCGCGACGGGTATTCTGGCCGCCCGCGGGGTTGTGATCAACGCCCGTGATGTGGCCGATGATGCCGCTTTCGAGGCGAGCAGCTATATTTCGGCGCTCTCCTTGCGGGCGCAATCCCACGGGAATGATATCCATCACAGCATTGCCGAGACCAGTCAGCAGACAGAAGAGGATGCGGACAAGGATATCCGGATCATGTTTATCGTGGCGGGCCTGTCCTTTGTGGCTGTCCTGTTGGCCTTGGCTGTCACCTTCCTTGGTGTTATCCGCCCTCTGGCCAATGTGACCCGCGTGACCGTGCGACTGTCCAAAGGGGATATGAGCCCGGTGACCGGTTTCGAGACACGCAGAGACGAGATTGGCCGCATGGGCGCGGCACTGGCGGTTTTCCGTGACGGTATGATCGAACGTGAACGCCTGCGCGAGGAAGAGGCGGCACGCGAAGCCGAAGAGTCGGCCCGCAAAGCCCGCGAGGCCGCCGAACAGCATCGCCGTGAACAAGACGAGCGTGAACATGCCGCACAGCAAGAACGCGAACGCCTCGCACAAGAGGCACAATTGCTCGAAGAAAAGGCCGCCCTTGGCCGTGCCGCGGATGAAGAGCGCCGCGCACAGGCCGAAGAACAAGCCCTGATCGTGAGCACATTGGCCCAAGCGATGTCCCGCATGGCCGATGGCGATATGGTTGTTCAGATCAACGAAAGTTTCCCCCCCGCTTACGAAGCCTTGCGGGCGGATTTCAACAGCGCGGTGACCTCACTGTCCGAAATGATTGCCCAAATCGCCACCAGTGCGGCGCGTATTGATGACACCTCGACCGAGATCGCATCGGCCACCAATGACCTGTCGAAACGGACCGAAACCTCGGCTGTGTCCCTTGAACATACCGCGTCGGCCATCAACGAATTGACCGCCGCGGTGGCCTCTGCGGCGGAAAATGCCGATACGGCGAATGCGGTGTCGCGGGCAACCAATGATCGCGCAGGGGTTAGTCAGGCCGTTGTCGGAGAGGCCATTTCGGCCATGTCCGAGATCGAAGGATCGTCCCGCGAAATTTCGAAAATCATTGGTGTTATCGATGATATTTCTTTCCAAACCAACCTCTTGGCGCTCAACGCCGGTGTCGAGGCGGCCCGTGCGGGCGAGGCGGGGCGCGGATTTGCGGTTGTGGCCTCCGAAGTGCGTGCCCTGGCGCAACGGTCCTCGGATGCGGCGCGTGAAATCAACCAGTTGATCACCGCATCCAACGGACAGGTGGAACGCGGCGTGCGGTTGGTGGGCGAGGCGGGCCAGACGCTCAAAGACATCATCGCTTCGGTGTCCGAGATCGCCACAAACGTTGACGGCATTGCCATTTCGTCGCGCGAACAATCGACGGGGCTTCAGGAAATCAACACGGCCACGAGCCAACTTGAAACGACGATGCAGCAAAACGCCGCGATGACCGAGGAAACCACGGCGGCCAGTCAGGTGCTGTCGATCGAGGCGCAAAACCTTATCGCAATCGTGCAACGGTTCCGCATCGTCGGTGCGGCCGAAACACCCCATGCACCCCATGCGCCACGGATGGCGGGCGCGGCGTAAGCGGGCGGGCGTAAGCGGGCGGGCAGCCCCCGCGCGCATCGCGCACAGACCTGAATACTACTGCACAGAAAATAAAAGCCGCGCATCTTGCGCGGCTTTTCCATCTCTTGATGTATGGTGGATCAGACGCGGCCTGTGGCGCGCGAAAGACCGATAGATCAGAACGGGATTTCGTCATCATCCATGGATGAACGGCCGCCGCCTTGGGATCCGCCCCCTTGGGATCCGCCGCCATAGCCGCCTTGGCCACCATCATCATAGCCGCCGGATGGGCCTTGGTCGTAGCCGCCGCCCTGACCGCCGCCATAGCCGCCCTGACCGCCATCGCCACCACCACGCGCATCAAGCAAGGTCAACTCGCCACGGTACGGGCGCAACACGACCTCGGTCGAATAGCGGTCCTGACCCGATTGGTCCTGCCACTTGCGGGTTTCCAATTGGCCTTCGATGTAGACCTTGGAGCCTTTGCGCAGATATTGCTCGGCGATTTTGGCCAACGGCTCGGAGAAAATGGCGACCGAATGCCACTCGGTGCGCTCTTTGCGCTCGCCCGTGGTGCGGTCTTTCCAGTTCTCGGAGGTGGCAATGCGCAGGTTGCACACTTTGCCGCCGTTTTGGAACGTGCGCACTTCAGGGTCGCGCCCCAGGTTGCCAACGATGATGACTTTATTGACCGAACCAGCCATGCCCATGTCTCCCAGTTAGAATCTCTTTGACCCGTTACACCATTGTGTTGGCCGTTTTGAAAGGCGAAAATCCGCAGATCGCACGCCAGATCGCGTGGTGATGCGTGTCATGCGGCAGGACGACCCTTGGCGAACAGCGTAACTATGCCTATATTCGCGCTGTAAGTTGACGAGGACCCGATAGCAATGCCAGATCCGTTGAAAACCGTGAGCGGGATCGCTCTGTGCGCCCTCGTCAGTTTTGGTCCTTTGTCGTCGCCTGCGATTGCCGGCGACATTTTTTCCACCAAAAACCGCACTTCTATCTACGCCTCGCAACTCTCTGTCCTCGAAGGCCGCGCCGCAGACCAGTATTCGGCCTCGGTGAGCCTGCAACCCGAACGGTTCGGCGCCGGCGGTACGGGGCCGGCCTTTAGCGGGACCTATTCCGGTCCGTGGCTGGCCGTGGCCCGTGACACCGCACGCCGTCACGGTGTGCCGTCCGACCTGTTTTTGCGGCTCGTGCAGCAGGAAAGCGGTTGGAACCCGAATGCGCGCAGCCACGCCGGTGCCACGGGGTTGGCGCAACTGATGCCGGGAACGGCGCAATTGCTCGGTGTGAACATCAACGATCCGGAGCAAAACCTGTCGGGCGGCGCACGTTATCTGCGGATGATGTACGAGAAATTCGGCAATTGGCGTCTCGCCCTTGCGGCCTATAACGCCGGTCCGCAGGCCGTTGAAAAATACGGCGGGGTGCCGCCCTATAAAGAGACCCGCAACTACGTGCGCATCATCTGGGGCAGCTAAGGCGCTGTTTACAGGTCTTTTTTGAAAGCTCGCACAGACAAATCCCCCGCCACGGATAATCGGCGGGGGTCTTTGTTTGAACTCTATCGCGCTAGCGGGCGTGGCGATATTTGCGCGGTGAGGTGCCGGTGGTCTTTTGAAACGCCCGCGAGAAATAGGCGGGGGAATGGAACCCGAGCTTTGACGCGATGTCTTTGACCGGAAGGTCGGTTTCCTTGAGCATCCGGCGGGCTTCGAAATGCACACGGTCTGCGAGGATTTTCGAGGCGGGGTGGCCGTTTGCGATGTTGCAGGCGCGGGTCAAATGGGTCGGCGTCACGCCAAGGGCCGCGGCATAATGCGATACGTTATGGCCGTCCCGGAATTGGGCCTCGACCAAGGCCGTGTAGGCCGCAACAAGACGGCGTGACGCATCGGGCGTCAGTTCGTATTCGGGCATCACCGACATTTGCCGTTCCAACCAGACCGAAATCATCCCCGCCTGAAGCGCCAAGGCGCGGTCATGGCCCGGTTGGGTGCTGTCGATTTCACGTGCGAGCCCCTCGATCAATCCGGTGATTTCGTTTTGTTGGATAACTTCGGTAAACCGCAGGTGCAGCGGCTCGTCGGGGAGGTCGTTCTGTTCGGTTTGGGGCAGGTGGACACTATAGCCCGAGATTTGCCCGATGGGGTCGAACCCGTACATGGTGCGCGGCGGCAGGTAGACGAGATTGTGCGGGCCAAAGCCGCGCGTGATGCCGGACACGGTGAACCGGCCCTGACCGCGTGTGAACCAGATCAAACTGGGGGTGCGGTGCGAGCGCATCGCCTGTGTGCGCCATTTGTCGGCCTGACCGTTGAGCGTCGAGGCGCCGTTATAGCGGGCAAGCGGGGTGACGCGATAGGCGGGCGGCATCGGAATGTCGGGAATTTTTGGCACCGCCGCCTTGCGTGTCTTTGGTGCCGCCGCGGGCGCGGCGTCGATCGCCTGTGTCTGTGTCTGTGGGCTGTCCGCGTGCGCCTGTGCTGTGTCACTGAGATTGCCGAGCGGCGGGGTGTGGAAAATCTTGTTTGGCATCTGTCCTGCTTGCGGGTCTGTGTGGCGCGGAAACTGTTGGCACGAAAACTGGCGACACCCCGGCGGGATGTTCGCTTTGTCCAAGTTTACGCGCGGAGCAGGCAAAGTCAAAGGATTAAGTGTTGTATTTCAAGGGCATAGAATGGGTATTTCGTGTGGCGATACGACCCGTAGTCATGGCAACGATATCTTGTGGTAGGCCTTCATCCGCGCTCTAAACCAAGTGCGTTGTCGTTTCGCAAATTGCCGTGTTGCGATGGTTGCCGCCTCGATTGTTGCCTCCAAATCGCGGGTTCCGTGCAAATAGGCGATCAATTCCGGTGCGCCTATGGCCTTGGACGAGGGGTGCGCGGGGTTCCAATCGGGCAAGTTTGCTTCGGCTTCGGCCAAGGCGCCACCGTGGACCATACCCTCGAACCGCCGCGCGATTCGCGCCCCGAGCCAGTCACGGTCGGCGTCCAACACAATCGGGTAGCAGGCCGGGAGCGGCAACAGCGGCGGCGGGGTGTCGGCTTGCCATGCGGCCAAACCCCGCCCTGTGGTGCGCAAAACCTCCCATGCCCGCTGCACCCGCATCGGGTTGGCGCGGTCGATTTTGTGGGCGGTTGCCGGATCCTCGGTGTCCAGTTCGGCCAAAAGCCCCGCATGGCCGCCCTCGGCTGCGCGTCGCGCATCGGCCTGTGCGCGCACCTCGGGCGGGGTGGCGGGGATGTCGACGAGGCCTTCGGTGAGGGCGGAAAAATACAGGCCCGTGCCGCCGACAATGATCGGTCGCACCGAGCCGTTGAGATACGGCGTCACATCGCGCAGCCAGTGGCCCACGGAGTATTGCGCATCATAGGCGACATGGCCGTAAAGCGCATGGGGGGCGCGGGCCTCGTCCCCGGCGGACGGGCGTGCGCTTAACACGCGCCAGTTTTCAAAGACCTGTAACGCATCCGCATTCACGATCACGCCGCCCTGCGTCTCGGCGATCTCCAAGGCCAAAGCCGATTTCCCGCTCGCCGTGGGGCCGGCGATGAGCACGGGTTGATCGGCAGACAGGTCGCGCGGGATCATGTCGATGGCTCCTCATCAAGCGGTCGGGCAGGCGGGTCAGCACGCTCTCGGCGGGCCGGTCGGGATCGCGCAACAGGCGCAACTGTGCAAATTTAGTGCGCCGTGGCGGCAATCAGTCGTATTTTTCTCACACAGCGCATTGAACCTCCAGCGGTTTTAGCGCACTTTGCGCGCAATCACGACCATGTAAGGCGAGGTCAAGCCATGAACGACGCGGAACAGGATCATCCTTCCATGAAATACAAACGTGTGATGCTCAAAATTTCGGGTGAGGCGCTGATGGGCGATCAGGGCTTCGGGCTCAATCCACCCACCGTTGAACGCATCGCCAAAGAGATCAAGACGGTCCACGATATGGGCGTCGAGATTTGCATGGTGATCGGCGGCGGCAACATCTTTCGCGGGCTGCAAGGCTCGGCACAGGGGATGGAACGCACCACGGCCGACTATATGGGCATGCTCGCCACGGTGATGAACGCGCTCGGGATGCAGGCCGCCCTGGAGGCGCTCAACATCAACACCCGCGTGATTTCGGCGATCACCATGAACGAGGTGGCCGAGCCGTATATCCGCCGCCGTGCCGTGCGCCACCTTGAGAAAAAGCGGATTTGCATTTTCGCCGCGGGTACAGGCAACCCCTATTTCACCACTGATACGGCCGCGACGCTGCGCGCCAACGAGATGGCCTGTGAGGCGATCTTCATGGGGAAAAACGGTGTGGACGGGGTCTATGACAAGGACCCCAAAACCAATGCCGATGCCAAGCGCTATGACCATGTGAGCTATGACGAGGTGCTGTCCAAGCACCTCAAGGTCATGGATGCCTCCGCCATTGCTCTGGCCCGCGACAACAACTTGCCGCTGATCGTCTTCCCGCTTGATGCACCGGGCGGGTTCCGTTCGATCCTTGAGGGCAAAGGCACCTACACAACCGTAAGCTGACCCGCGCCTTGCGCCGCAAATGCCAACGCCCCCGCATCATACGGGGGTGTTTTGACGTGCGGCGGTGGGCAATCGCACAGTCACAAGGGCGCGTTGGCGCAGCATGGGCGGGGTTGGCACGGCGGTTTGGCGTGCGGTGCGCATGGGCGCAGGGGGCAGGGCAAAAGCGGCTATACAATCAGGGCAGGACACCGTAAAAAACTCCAAACGCCGCCGGAATGTGATTGGATCCGACCAAACCCGCAAGGCGCGACGAACACAGCGTAATACTGCAAGGAGGACGCACTATGTCCGAAGATTTCATTCTCGATACTGATGATCTGAACCGCCGGATGGATGGCGCTTTGGCCAACCTGCGCACCGAATTCGCGTCCTTGCGCACGGGGCGGGCGTCCGGATCGATGCTTGATCCGATCATGGTGGATGCCTACGGCCAGATGACCCCGATCAACCAGGTCGGCACCGTGAACGTGCCTGAGCCACGTATGGTGACGGTCAATGTTTGGGATAAAGGTTTGGTAAACAAGGTTGAAAAGGCGATCCGTGAAAGCGGCCTCGGGATCAACCCGCAACTCAATGGCACGATTATCATGCTGCCGATCCCCGAACTGAACGAAGAGCGTCGCCGCGAATTGACCAAGGTGGCGGGGGGCTACGCCGAACACGCGCGTGTGGCGGTTCGCAACGTCCGTCAGGATGGTATGCAGCAAATCAAAAAGGCCAAGGCCGACGGCATGTCCGAAGACGACCAGAAGTTGTGGGAAGACGAGGTCCAGACCTTGACCAACGCCCATATCAAACGGGTCGACGAGATGCTTGACCATAAACAAAGCGAAATTATGCAGGTTTAAGTCTGTCATCCTTGCGCGGCCTTTACGGGGCCGCGCGTTTTGTGGGTGCAGGGCGTTTTTTGCGACAGCGTCCTGTTGTGGTTAGAGTTGGCGGTGACACGGGCAGGCTCCGTGATGGCGTTACGCGAAACAAAGGTAGGCCGTGAATGGGCGATACGCAAACGGGACCAAAACATGTTGCCATCATTATGGATGGCAACGGGCGGTGGGCGCAATCGCGCGGCAAACCACGTTTGTTCGGCCACCATGCCGGTGCCAAACGGGTCAAGGAAATTGTACGGGCCTGTCCGGCGCAGGGCGTCAAATACCTGACGATTTTTGCCTTTTCGACCGAAAACTGGAAACGCACCCAGACCGAAGTTGCGGGGCTTATGTCCCTGTTTCGCACCTATATCCGTGGCGAAATGCGCGCGCTCAAGAAAGAGGGCGTGCGCGTGCGTTTCATCGGTGACCGTGTGCGCCTCGACCGTAAACTTGCCAATCTGATGGATGAGTTGGAAGAGGAAACCAAAGAAAACGATGTCACCCATCTGACCATCGCGCTCAACTATGGTGGCCGCGACGAGGTGGCCCGCGCTGTCAAAGATATGGCGCGTGACGTGGCCACGGGGGTCTTGGACGCCGAATCCGTGGATGAGACGACCCTGACCTCCTATCTCGACACAAAGGTGTTGCCTGACCCCGATCTGGTGATCCGGACCTCCGGCGAGGCGCGCATTTCCAACTTTTTGCTCTGGCAATCGGCCTATGCGGAATATGAATTTATCGACACGCTGTGGCCCGACTTCTCGACCGAGGTGTTTGCCGAGGTCTTGGGCCGCTACGGCGTGCGCGACCGGCGCTTTGGCGGGGCCAAGGCGTGAAGGGCATCCATCAAAAATGGGGCGACCTTGGCGTGCGCATCGTCTCCGCGCTCGTGATGCTCGCCATCGGGCTGACCGCCGTTTTGTCCGGCACGATCATTTTCAGCGCGGTTGTGCTGTTGATTGTTCTGATCGGCATTTGGGAACTGGTCCGGATGGGCCGCACCAAATCCGCCACTGCGGGCTTTACCTTTGGTGATTTCTTTGTCCTGTCGGGCTATGCCTTTTTCGTGTGCCTCGCGGCCTTGGGCCTTGTGGCGCTCTACGCCGTTATTGGCGTTTACGGTGTCGGCTATCTCATCTTTCTGGTGATTGTCACCGACACGTTGGGCTATTTCGTCGGACGCATTATCGGCGGCAAAAAATTCTGGCCGTCGATTAGCCCCAAAAAGACATGGGCGGGAATCCTTGGCGGGTGGGGCGGTGTTGTCGTCTTGGCGCTGTTGGCGTCCTCGCTCGATCTCGCGCGCGGCGTTCCCGTTGCGTGGTTTGTGCTGTTCTCCGTCGCGATGTCCTTTGCCTCGCAACTTGGCGATATTGTCGAGAGTGCGCTCAAACGGCGGATGGGTGTCAAAGACAGCTCCAACATCATTCCGGGCCACGGTGGTGTGCTTGACCGCTTTGACGCGCTGTTGGCCGCGAGCTTTGTCATGCTTGGTCTGATTGTCGTCGTAGCGTAAGGAGCGCCCGCATGAGACGTATCTCCATTTTCGGCGCCACGGGGTCCATTGGCCAATCCACCATCGACCTGATCCACCGCGACCGCGAGGCCTATGAGGTTGTGGCGCTCACGGGCGGCGCCAATGTCGATCTGTTGGCCAAAGATGCGCGGGCCTTGGGGGCAAAAGTCGCCGTGACCGCCTATGAGGACAAATTGCCCGCGCTCAAGGATGCGCTTGCCGGTTCGGGCGTTCATGCCGCCGCGGGCGCACATGCGCTGATCGAGGCGGCCGACCGTCCCGCCGACTGGATCATGTCCGCGATTGTCGGCTCGGCCGGTCTGGCGCCGGGTCTGCACGCGCTCAAACACGGGACCACTCTGGCGCTCGCCAACAAGGAGAGCCTTGTCACCGCCGGACCGCTCCTGATGCGTGAGGCACAGGCCCACGGCACGCGGATCCTGCCCGTTGACAGCGAACATTCCGCCGTGTTTCAGGGCTTGGTGGGCGAGGAGCGCTCCGAGGTCGAGCGCGTCATCATCACCGCCTCGGGCGGCCCGTTTCGCGACTGGAGCCTTGAACAACTGGCGGGGGCGACACTGGCGCAGGCCTGTAAACACCCGTCATGGGACATGGGCCAACGCATCACCATTGATAGCGCGTCGATGTTCAACAAGGCGTTGGAAATCATCGAGACCCACGAATATTTCGGCTTTGCGGGCGACATGATCGAGGTGCTTGTGCATCCGGGATCTTATGTCCATGCGCTTGTGGGGTTCAAGGACGGGGCGCTGATGGCGCATCTCGGCGCGCCCGATATGCGCCACGCCATCGGCTATGCGCTGCACTGGCCCGAGCGGCGCGACCTGCCCGTGGCGCGGCTTGACCTGGCACAGGTCGGCACGCTGCGCTTCGAGCCACCCGACGAGGGGCGCTTTCCCGCGCTGCGACTGGCGCGCGAGGTCATGGAGACCGGCGGCCTGGCGGGGGCGGTGTTCAATGCCGCGAAAGAGGCGGCACTGGACCTGTTCATCGCCCAAGAGATCGGGTTTCTGGACATGGCGCGGATCGTCGAGGAGGTGATCAACGAAATGTCATCCTCCGCAGGCCTTGGAAATGCCGCATTAACCTTGGATACGGTCCTTGAAGCCGATAAAGAGGCGCGAACCCGTGCGCGGGCCTGTCACGCGCGGTCTTGAGCGGTGTGACGCGCGTACCGGAGACACGACGATTGACCGTTTGGGCCATTTTGCCCGCGACATGTGAGACAAGGGACTGATTTCACTATGGATTTATCCAACCTATCCGCCATTTTCGGAAACTCGGCCTTTACGGTGGTGGTGTTCATTGTGGCCCTGTCGATCATCGTCACGGTCCACGAATACGGTCATTACATCGTTGGCAAATGGTGCGGGATCAAAGCGGATGTGTTCTCACTGGGCTTTGGCAAACCGCTGTTACAGCGCACGGCAAAGGACGGAACGGTCTGGCAACTGGCCGCGATCCCCTTGGGTGGCTATGTGAAATTTGCGGGCGACGCCAATGCGGCCTCCGCCCCCGATCCCCATGCGGTCGACGGCATGGCCCCCGAAGAGGCCCGCCACACCATGCCCGGTGCGCCGCTCTGGGCGCGCACCCTGACCGTTGCGGCGGGGCCGATGTTCAACTTTATCTTCTCCGCGATTGTGTTCGCGGGGCTGCTGCTGTCCACGGGGCAGGTCAAGGAGACGCTTGAAATCGACGAGGTGAAGCCCGTCCCCTTCGAGGTCGGTTTGCAAAGCGGCGATACCATTGTGGCCATCGCCGGCACGCCTGTGCCGGAACTGGCCAAGATGGGCGACTTTATCGAGACACTGCCCCGCAGCGGCCAAATGGAGTACACCGTTGATCGCGATGGCACGCAGGTTACGGTGACAGGCCCGCACCCGTTTCCGGTGATTGTCGGCGGCATTACCCCCAAATCCGCGGCCCGCGATGCGCGGCTGCAAGTGGGCGATGTCATCACCACCGTGGATGATGTGACCCTCAACAGCTTTTACGAGCTTCGCGATGCCGTGGCCGCCGCGCAGGGCAAGGAAATGACCCTGACCGTCTGGCGCGATGGCGAGACGTTCGAGAGCACCATGACGGCGCGGCGCCGCGATATTCCCGCCGATGGGGGCGGCTTTGAAACCCGTTGGCTGATCGGCATCTATGGTGCCACGCTATACACCCCCGCCACTGATCCCGTTGGCGTAGGCGAGGCGGCATGGGGCGGCGTCAAGGGCGTTTGGTCCGTCATCACCGGCAGCCTGTCGGGCCTGTACAACATGGTCGTGCGCAACATCTCCGCCTGTAACCTGACGGGGGCGGTCGGCATGGCCGGTGCGGTCAGCACAATGGCAAGTCAGGGCATCGACAGCTACATCAACGTTATTGCGTTCCTGTCCACCGCTATCGGCCTGATCAACCTGTTTCCCATCCCCGTGCTGGATGGTGGCCACCTCGTGTTCTACGCGGCCGAGGCCATTCGCGGCAAACCGCTACCCGACCGTGCCGTGGGCATCATGATGGGCTTTGGCCTTGTCTTCGTGTTGTTCTTTATGACGATGGGGTTGGTGTCGGATTTCTTTTGCACCTGACGGGGGCGGTCGGGCGCGGTCCATGGACAGGCCCCCCTACGCACGAGCAAACGCGACCTTGTGACCCTGACCTCGCGACCCTGACTTCTCGACCCTAAAGGGTAGGGGGCGCGTTCTTTTGACGGTTCGGTCCTAATCTTGCCATATTCCTCGCCTAGGGTCATTCCGAGCGCGAGTGAACAGCGGGCAAGCGCCCCGCGGTTTATGCGCATAATCTGATTTGCTTCACCAAAGGAGGCTCCACATGACCGCACTTCGTTCAGGGTATCATGGCCTTGCCTATCTGGCGTCTTTGAACACGGATCGCCTTTTGTATGGCGCCACCATTGCCGTGGCCTTGGTGGCCGGATCGTTCTTTGGAACCTTGTTCCTGTAGGACAGCCGGAGCTTTCGCGTTGGGGCCACGCCCCGAACCGTACGCGGGCCACGCCCCGACAGTACGGGGGGCCACGGCCCCGATGCGCCCGATATAAAATCGCAACCTGTCCGGCTCCCGTTTCGGGGGCCTTTTTGCATCTGATTTGATCCGCGCGTTTTGACAAGGCACGGCATTCACGGTACTCCATCTTAACACTGGGGCCATAACGAGAACTGCCATGAAAAATACGATGCGTGACACCGATAAACGGGTCAAACGCGGTGCAGGTAAGGCGCTTGCGCTTTCTTTGTCCGCTTTGGCAATAACTACAACAGCTTACACGGTTATTCCGCATGCTGTGGTGGCGCAGAGTTATGCGTTTTCATCGGTCTCGGTCGAGGGAAACACACGGGTCGGATCCGATACGATCCTGTCCTATGCGGGAATCGCCCGCGGTGAGCAGATTTCGGCGGCCTCCCTCAATGACGCCTATCAGCGGGTTGTTGCCTCCGGTTTGTTCGAAACCGTGGAAATAATTCCCAACGGAGGGCGCCTCGTGATCAAGGTCACGGAATTCCCGATCGTGTCGCGTGTGAACATCGAGGGCAACCGCGTGCTCAACGATGCCGCTCTGGCCGCTCTGGTGCGCACGAGCGAGCGCCGCGTGTTCTCGCCCTCCGTGGTCGAGGCCGATGCGGCCGCGATTACCGAAGCCTATGCCGCCAAAGGCCAGTTGGTCGCAACGGTTACCCCCCAGATCATCCGCCGCAGTGGCAATCGGGTCGACGTGGTGTTTGACGTCACCGAGGGCAAGGGCATCGAGATCGAGCGCCTGTCCTTTGTCGGCAACCGATCGTTCTCGGATGCGCGTCTGCGCCGTGTGCTTGACACCAAACAGGCGGGTTTGCTGCGCTTCATCGTCGGGCGCGATACCTATAACGAAGAGCGCATTGCCTTCGACAAACGTGTTCTGACCGACTTTTACACCTCGCGCGGCTATGTCGATTTCTCCGTCCTGAACGCCACCGCCGAGTTTTCGCGTGAACGCAACGCCCACTTCGTGACCTTTTCGGTCCGCGAGGGCCAAAGCTATGATTTCGCCAAAACCACCGTCGTCTCCGAAATCGACGGGGTGAGTGCCGCCGATTACGAGCGCGCCCTCAACCTGCGGGCGGGTCAGACCTATTCCCCCGTTGCGATCGAAAACGTCGTGTCGCGGATGGAAAAAATCGCACAGGACAACGGCATTGATTTCATGCGGGTCGAACCGCGTGTAACGCGCAACGAACGCTCCCTGACACTCGACGTCGAGTTTGTGTTGAGCAAAGGCCCACGGGTCTTTGTCGAACGGATCGATATCGAGGGCAACGCCACCACGCTTGACCGTGTTGTGCGCCGCCAGTTCCGCACCGTCGAAGGCGACCCGTTCAACCCGCGCGAAATTCGCGAAGCCGCAAGCCGCATTCGTGCGCTCAACTTCTTTTCCAACGCCGATGTGAATGCCCGCGAGGGATCCGCCGCCGATCAGGTCGTGATTGACGTGAACGTCGATGAGGCCCCCACCGGTTCGTTCACCTTCGGGGCCAACTATTCGGTCTCTGACGGCGCCAACCTTGTCGCGTCGTTTTCCGAACGCAACTTCCTGGGGCGCGGTCAAACCGTTTCGGCGGTTTTGACGACACAGCTTGATGACGGCACCCTGCGGTTCAACTTTGTCGAACCTGCGTTCCTTGGCCGTGATGTTGCCTTTGGGTTCGGGGTCGGATTGGCATCGACGCAAGCGTCCTATGCGCTGCACACCACACGCACGGCCTTTGTCTCGCCGAGCCTGACCTTCCCCGTTTCCGAGCGCTCCAAATTGCGCCTCGATTACCGGTTTGAATCGTCCGAAATGTCCAATCCGGATGCGGTGACCTTGCCCGCTCTGGTCCAATCCGATCTCGACCTTGGTCGCCTTGCGAGCCAATCCGTTGGCTACACCTACTCCTTTGACAGCCGCCGCAACGGTCTCAATCCCGATGCGGGTATCCTGCTGTCCTTTGGTCAGGAATACGCGGGCATTGGTGGTGATGTGAACTATCTCAAAACCACCGCCGAAGTGCGCGGCCAGATGTCGGTGTTCAACGATCAGGTCACCTTGCTCGGTGTGATCGAAGGCGGCGCCATTTCGTCGGATGATGGCACAATGGTCAATGACCGATTCTTTAACAGCCC
This sequence comes from Celeribacter sp., assembly GCF_048259695.1. Classification (GTDB taxonomy): domain Bacteria; phylum Pseudomonadota; class Alphaproteobacteria; order Rhodobacterales; family Rhodobacteraceae; genus Celeribacter. Next base: position 323,935 of record NZ_JBLXHL010000003.1, read on the forward strand.
CAACATGATGCGTGGCTTCGAGCCGGGCGGTATCGGCCCGCGTGACGCGGCAACAGGCGCGTCCTTGGGCGGGAACTATTACGCCGTGGCCCGTCTTGAGGCGCAATTCCCGCTGGGCCTGCCCGAAGAGTACGGATTCAAGGGCGGTGTGTTCCTTGATCATGGTGCGATTTGGGGCCTCGACGATGCGTCCTCTGCCGAAACCGGCAGTGCCGACCGGACCTTCCGCACGGTTGCGGGGGCCTCGCTGTTCTGGGACACGCCCATTGGCCCATTGCGGTTCAACTTCACCAAAGCCCTGGACAAACAGGACTACGATGAAGAGCAGTCGTTCGATCTGACCATTTCAACGGAGTTCTGATGATGCGCCTGTGGCGTCGGCATAACGGCACGATCCGGACCCGGATCGTCGCCGCCTGTCTGTGCGGCGTGATTGGCGTACAGGGCGCATGGGCGCAAGACACCGCAGGCGCGGCACAGGGTCAATCAGGGGCAAGCATCGCCCCCTTGGCCGCCCCGCCGCAAACGTCCGTGCCGCAGGCCACAAACACACCGACACAGATTTTACCCGTCTTGGTGTTCGACCGCGACCGCATTGTCACCGAGAGCCAGTTCGGCGTGGCCTTCGAGGCCGACATAGAGCGCGAGCGCTCGGCTTTGGTTCAGGAAAACAATGACATATACGCCGCTCTTGAAGTGGAGGAGGCGGAACTGTCGGCGCTGCGCCCGACGCTGTCCGAAGAGGCTTTTTTGCAAAAAGCCGATGCGTTTGACCAAAAAGTGACCTCTGTGCGTGCCGCACAGGACCGCAAGGCCGCCGATATCCAGTCCCTCTATGACACGGGGTTGGAAGTGGTCGAGCAAAGGATGAATGCGGCTTTGACCTCTGTCGCCCGCGAGGTCCGTGCGATGGTCGTGTTCGAGCGCCAACAGGTCTATATGATGTCGGGGGCGATTGACGTCTCCTCGGAAGTGATCCGGCGCCTTGATGCGCAATTCGTCCTTGAAAAGGCCGCCGAACAGGACGGGGACGCCGAACAGGGCAATACAACCGGACAAAACGGGGCCGGCACAACCGACAGCCCCTCCGGCGCGACAACGCCCGCCACAGAATAACCACGCGGGTCAGGCCGGTCTGTGCCGGTCCGGCTGTAAATATCTGTGGTGTGGTTCCAAAATGCAGGGGTTTCTTGTCAGCCCCCTGTATTCCTTGCTAGGAAGGCGGGACGGGCGCACCTACGTGAGCCAAAACACGACGATCAAAGAAAAAAAGACCAAAAGGGATGCGTCCGATGAGCACTGACCTAAAAACCGCCGATATCAATTTGATCCAACGGATTATTCCGCACCGCTACCCGTTTTTGTTGGTGGACAAGGTGATTGACATCAATGGTGCGCAAAGCTGCACAGGGATCAAGAACGTAACCTTCAACGAGCCGCATTTCACGGGCCACTTTCCCGGTGCGCCGATCATGCCCGGCGTGACGATTGTCGAGGCGATGGCACAGGCCGCCGCCGTGATGGTTGGCGTCGACCAAGATCTCGCGGACAAGGATTTTCTCGTGTATTTCATGGGGATCGACAGCTGTAAATTCCGCCGCAAAGTGGTGCCGGGTGACGTGTTGCGCCTCAATATCACCACCAAGCGCGGTGGCGGTAAGGTGTGGAAATTCGAAGGCTCCGCGGACGTTGATGGCGAAGTGGCCTGTACCGCCTCGTTTACGGCGATGATGGACCTTCCGAAAGAGTAACCCCATGAGCATTCACTCAAGTGCGGACATTCACCCCTCCAGTGTGATCGAAGACGGAGCCGTCATCGGTGCAGGGTGTAAAATCGGGCCGTTCTGTCTTGTCGGCGGCGGTGTCACGCTTGGGGAACGTGTGGAGTTGAAGTCCCATGTTGTCATCAGCGGCGAGACGCAGGTGGGCGACGATACGGTGATCTTTCAGTTCGCCTCCATCGGCGCGATCCCGCAGGATTTGAAATTCAAGGGCGAAACAACCCGTCTGGTGATCGGCAAACGCAACCGCATCCGCGAGTATGTGACGATGAACCTCGGGACCGAGGGCGGCGGCGGTGTCACCCGTGTCGGCGATGACGGGCTGTTCATGGCCTCGTGCCACGTGGCCCATGACGCGCAAATCGGTGACCGCGTGGTGCTTGTGAACAGCGTGGCGGTGGCGGGCCACTGCCAGATCGAGGACGACGTGATTATCGGCGGCCTGTCGGGCATCCACCAATGGGTGCGCATCGGGCAGGGGGCCATCATCGGGGCGCTGTCGATGGTGACGGCGGATGTCTTGCCCCATGCCTTGGTTCAGGGGCCGCGCGCCGAACTCGACGGGTTGAACCTTGTCGGGCTGAAACGCAAAGGCGTGGATCGTGCCGATATCAATGCGCTGCGTGCCGCGTTCCAGATGCTCAAACAGGGCGACGGTTCGTTCAAGGATCGCGCCGCCCGTCTGGGCGAGGATTTTGATAGCGATTATGTCCGTGCGATGGTGGCCTTTGTCATGGCCGACAGCGACCGCGGCTTTTTGACCCCGAACTGAGGCCCGACATGAGCCGCACAGCGATCATTGCCGGATCGGGCCGGTTGCCACAGATTCTGGCGGCGGCTCTGGAGGCTCCGGTCTATGTCACGCTCTCGGATGTGGCCGTGCCGGATGGCCTCGACCACGTGTCCGCACGGGTCGAGAAACTCGGCAAGCTATTCAAGGTGTTAAAGGCCCGTGATGTCACCTCTGTGACCTTTGCGGGGGCGATGGCGCGGCCCAAGGTGAACCCTGTCTTGCTTGACCGTCATGCGCTGCGACTGGCCACATCACTGGGCAAGGGCGACGACGCGCTCTTGCGCGAGGTGATCGCGGTGTTCGAGGCGCAAGGGTTCACGGTGCGCGCCGCCACGGATATTTGCCCTGAGCTGTCCCTGCCTGCGGGGACGCTTTGGGGCCGCAAACCCACCGCCACGGACATCAGCGATGCGGCCCGCGCCCGATCGGTTCTGGCGGCGCTGTCCCCCTTGGATGTGGGGCAGGGCGCGGTGTGCGCCGGTGGTCAGATGCTCGGGATTGAAACGCTGCAAGGCACCGATGCGATGCTCGGATTTGTCGCGGCCACGCCCGCACATCTGCGCCGTGATCGCGGCGTGTTCGTCAAAATGCCAAAGGCGGGACAGGACGGGCGCATCGATTTGCCGACCATCGGAATGGACACTGTCAAGGCGGTGATAAAAGCGGGGCTTGGCGGGATTGTCATCCCTGCGGGCGGGGTGATCGTGCTTGACCGTGCGGCGGTCAAACAGCGGATCGAGGAGGCAGGCCTGTTCCTGAACACAATATGAGCGGAACGGCTGACACGCGCAGTTTAAAGGTCTTTGTGATCGCGGGCGAGGCCTCGGGCGACCGCCTCGGGGCGGCGGCGATGGCGGGGCTGAAAACGCTTGCGGGCGCGGTCGAGTTTCGCGGTGTCGGCGGCCCGATGATGGGGGCCGAAGGGCTCGACAGCCAGTTCCCGATGAAGGAGCTGTCACTGATGGGCCTGATGGAGGTCCTGCCCAAATACCTCCACCTCAAACGCCGCATCCGCGAGGTGGCCGAGGCCATCCTCGCATGGCGTCCCGATGTGGTTCTGACCATCGACAGCCCCGATTTTTGCCTGCGGGTGGCCGATCGTGTCAAAGCCGCCAGTGACATCCGTGTGTGTCACTATGTTGCGCCCTCGGTGTGGGCATGGCGTCCCAAGCGGGCCGAGAAAATGGCGGCACGGGTCGATCAGGTTCTGGCGCTCTTGCCGTTCGAGCCGCCGTATTTCGAGGCCCACGGGCTGCGCTGTGATTTCGTCGGCCACCCTGTGGTGAGCGAGCAGACGGCAAGCGCGTCCGATGTCCACGCATTTCGCGAGGACCACGGCATCGGCGAGGCCCCTGTGGTGCTTGTCCTGCCGGGATCGCGCGAGGGCGAGATTGCGCGGCTGTCGCCGGTCTTTGGTGCGGCCCTTGATCAATTTTCTGCGTCCCATCCCGATGCGCGGTTCGCTTTGCCTGTGGCTTTTGGTGTGATGGACAGCGTGCGGGAGCAAGTGGCGCAGTGGCAGGTCGATCCGGTCCTGATCCCCGCCGAAAATACCCGCGAAAGACGCGCCGCGTTCAAAGCGGCCGACATCGCTCTGGCCGCCAGTGGCACGGTGTCGTTGGAATTGGCGGCGAACGATACGCCGATGGTCATCGCCTACCGCATGAACCTGATCACACAGTATATCGTGTCGCGCAAACTCCAGATCGACACGGTGACCTTGGTCAATCTGGTCAGTGAAACCCGTGATGTGCCGGAGTTTCTGGGGTCGCGCTGTACGCCGGAGAAAATTGCCCCTGCTTTGGTGCGCCTGTTGGAAACCCCCGCGGCACAGGCCGGTGCGCTTGACCTGACGATGGCGCGTCTTGGGCGCGGCGGCGAGGCTCCGGGTGTACGGGCCGCACGCGCCATTCTGGACGGTTTGAACGACTAAGCGGGCGCTTATTTGTCCTGCCACCGCTCCAGATGCGGAATTTGACGGGTAAAGAGCCACGCCATCGGCCGCAACATGCCTTGTTTGCGCATTTGCGCCATGCAAAAGGCCTGCATCTCTTTCGAGGTTTTAACCGTCCCTAAAAATGCGCCGGCCTCATAACAATACGAACAAAACTTGGCCGATCGGCTCCCGTCAGCCTCCGTTCCACCCCCCATCGGATCTTTGTTGAGCGGCATACCGCAGCTTTGACATTGGATCATCGGTCAGTCCCCCCTTGTTTCTATACGATAGCAGATCTGATTTCCGGCGCTTTGGTCTGTATCAAACGGCGTTTGCACAGCGCGGCTGTTGTGGCGGCGCGGGCGTTTTATGCGTGATCGAGAATGGCGTGTATCGCCCCCATCGGGGCGGGCGTTCTGGATTGGACCATGGCCATGGTTGCGGCGTTGCCCCGCATCGGGGACAGCAGCGGTTCCGAAACTGTGTCGAGGTATAGCGTGCGGACCTGTTCCACCGGATCGCCGGAAAATGTGACCCCTTGTCGGGCCTGAACTTGGTCCAACACCGGACGCCACATTCGTTCGATCGTGCGGTCCATATCCATGTCCGCGATGACTTTGGCACTATACTCTTGCGACACGGCAAGGCGATCGGCGGCGCTTTGTGACCATGCGGGTGCGGCGGCGAACAGTGCCGTAACAGGGGCGCGCGCGGTCGTGGAGATCTGTGACATAAAACACTCCGGCAATGATACATGCCTGAAGTATTAACGAATTCACATCGCCCCGCGCAAGAGGCTCAATACCCGCGCCAGATCCAACCGCCGCCAAAGATGCGCGTGCTCTCGTCGTCGTAAAACACACAGGCCTGACCGGCAGAGACGCCTTCCTCGGCGACGATCAATTCGACCTCGGCCTCGGTATCGGAAATCGGGCGGATGATGGCTTCGCGTGGTGGACGGGTCGACCGCACACGGACAAGCACATGCCATTCCTCGCGTGACATGAACGGTTCGTCGCCCAGCCAGTTGATTTCACGAACAGGAATTTTACGGGTCGCCAACATCGATTTCGGGCCGACGATGACCTGCTTTTTGTCGACGTCGAGTTTGACCACATAGAGCGGATCGGCCAGACCACCGATGCCAATGCCGCGCCGCTGTCCGATGGTATAGTGTAACACGCCGTTGTGGGTGCCGCGCACATTGCCGTCGTGGTCGATAATCTCGCCGGGCTCCGCCGCACCGGGGCGCAGTTTTTCGATCACGGCCGCGTAATTGCCGTTGGGAACGAAACAAATGTCCTGACTGTCGGGTTTATCGGCCACGGACAGGCCATATTTGGCCGCGAGCGCGCGGGTGGCGTCTTTGGACGGCAAATGACCAAGCGGGAATCGCAGGTAATCAAGCTGCGCGGGCGTGGTCGAAAACAGGAAATAGGACTGGTCGCGGTTAGAATCAGCCGCCGAATGCAGCTCCGGACCGTGGGCGCCAACGCAGCGCTGTATATAGTGACCCGTGGCCATACAGTCGGCATCAAGGTCCTTGGCCGTCTCCAACAGGTCCTTGAATTTCACCCGCTCATTGCACCGGATGCATGGCACAGGGGTCGCACCGGCCAGATAGCTGTCGGCAAATTCGTCAATCACCGCATCTTTGAACACGTTTTCATAGTCGAGAACATAATGCGGGAATCCCATGTCCTCGGCCACGCGGCGTGCATCATGGATATCACGCCCCGCGCAACACGCACCTTTTTTGGCCAAAGCGGCACCATGATCATAAAGCTGAAGCGTCACGCCAATAACGTCATAGCCTTCCTCTGCGAGCTGTGCGGCCACAACGGAGCTGTCCACGCCGCCAGACATCGCCACAACCACACGGGTCTCGGCGGGGGGCTTGGCAAAGCCAAGAGAGTTCAGCGGATGGGCGCCGTCATGAGCCATTTACAAATCCTTTCGGGAATACAGACGGAATATAGGAAAATACGAGGCACTCTCAAGGGGTGGTTTCATTACCCATTAAGAGGTTTGCGGCAAAAGTTGTGCAAGCAAGCCAAGAGGGTGAAGTGATGTATTTGAAAAAAGTTGATGGCCCCCGGGCTGTAACCCTTCCGGACGGGACGGTTATGACACGGGCCGACCTCCCGCCAACGCAGACCCGCCGTTGGGTTGCCTCGCGAAAGGCCTGCGTCGTCAAAGGCGTTGTTTTCGGGCTTATTTCTCAAAGTGAGGCACTAAAGATGTACGGGCTGTCCGATGAGGAATTCCTGTCATGGAAATCCGCCATCCGCGATCACGGCGAAGCGGCGCTCAAAGCAACGGCTGTTCAAAAATATAGACAACCATAGGTTGCGTCGTTAAGATTTATATATCTGGTAACGTGCAGTTAACCATTTTGAACCATTTTGAATGGTAGCGAACGACAGAGAAATAAATCGGAGACCCGCAGATATGCGTATTTTGCTCGTAGAAGACGATCCAACCACGTCCAAAAGCATCGAGATGATGCTGTCCCATGCAAACTTGAATGTCTATTCAACGGACTTGGGTGAGGAGGGCATCGATCTTGCTAAACTGTATGATTATGATTTGATCCTTTTGGATCTGGGTCTTCCGGATATGAATGGCCACGAAGTGTTACGCCAATTGCGTCTGGCCCGCGTCGATACCCCGATCCTGATCCTGTCCGGGGCCGATGATACCGAAAACAAGATTAAGGGATTTGGCTTTGGCGCCGATGATTATCTGACCAAGCCGTTCCACCGCGAGGAATTGGTGGCGCGTATTCATGCCATCATCCGCCGCTCGAAAGGGCATTCCCAATCCATTATCAAGACGGGCAAAATCGAGGTGAACCTCGACGCCAAAACGGTCTCTGTCGACGGACGCCCTGTGCATCTCACGGGCAAAGAATACCAGATGTTGGAACTTCTTTCCCTGCGCAAGGGAACGACCCTGACCAAGGAAATGTTCCTGAACCACCTTTACGGCGGTATGGATGAGCCCGAGTTGAAAATTATCGACGTGTTTATCTGTAAACTGCGCAAAAAACTCGCCACCGCGACCGATGGCGACAACTATATCGAAACGGTTTGGGGCCGTGGCTATGTGCTACGTGATCCGGAACCCAACGCAATGGATCATCCGCTCGCGGTTGGGGCCTGACGCGTTCATTTTCCGTCCGCTTCCTCCTGTCGTGGCCGTCGGGTTTCTCCGAACCTGACGGCTTTCGATTTTACGATTGGCCGTTTTTCTATTCGTCACCATCTGGACCTCCCCGTCGTGCTCTCCTAAACCAGAGGGGCGCGAATTTGGGGAGGTCTTTTCATGTCGGCCGATACGTCTTTGGATCAGGTGAATGTCGCGGCCTTGACCCGCGATCAGGCGGCGGCCGAACTGGCCCGTCTTGCGGTTCTCCTGACCGATGCCAACGTCGCCTATCACACCGCCGACGCACCGGTGATGGATGACGCGGGCTATGATGCGCTCAAGCGGCGCAATGCCGAGATTGAATCCCGATTCCCGAATCTCAAACGCCCCGACAGCCCCTCCGAACAGGTCGGTGCAAAGCCGTCGGACGGGTTTGGAAAGATCACCCATGCGGTGCGGATGATGTCGCTGTCCAACGGGTTTGACGATGCCGACATTCACGAATTCGACGCCTCGGTGCGCAAATATCTCGGCGCGCCCGGCGAGATTGCCTATACCGCCGAGCCAAAGATTGACGGGCTGTCACTGTCGCTGCGCTATGAAAACGGTACACTGGTTCATGCGGCCACCCGCGGTGACGGGACGGTGGGTGAAAACGTCACCGCCAATGCCCGCACCATCGCCTCCATTCCCCATCATATCGAGGGCGCACCCGAAGTGCTCGAAGTGCGCGGCGAAGTCTACATGACCCACGCCGATTTCGCCGCCCTGAATGCCCGCCACACCGAGCGGGGCGGCAAAACATTTGCCAACCCGCGCAATGCCGCCGCCGGATCGCTGCGCCAGTTGGACCCCGGGATCACCCGCGCGCGTCCCTTGGCGTTTTTTGCCTATGCGTGGGGCGAGCTGTCCGATCCTTTGGCGGAGACGCAAATGGCGGCCATCGAACGGCTTGCGGCCTTCGGCTTTGCCACCAATCCGCTGACCAATCGCTTTACCGAGATCGACGCTCTTTTGGCGCATTACCGCGCCATCGAGGCGGCCCGCGCCACGCTCGGCTATGACATCGACGGTGTGGTCTACAAGGTGGACCGCCTCGACTTGCAGCGCCGATTGGGGTTCCGGTCCACCACGCCGCGGTGGGCCATCGCCCATAAATTTCCCGCTGAACTGGCGTGGACACACCTTGAGGCGATCGACATCCAGGTCGGCCGCACCGGTGCCTTGTCGCCCGTGGCCCGTCTGTCCCCCGTGACCGTTGGCGGTGTTGTCGTCTCCAACGCGACCCTGCACAACGAGGATTATATCGCGGGATACGGTTCGAAAGGCGAGGTCATTCGTCCCGACGACGAAGGCCAACCCAAGGACGTTCGGGTGGGCGACTGGGTTCAGGTTTACCGCGCGGGCGATGTGATCCCGAAGGTCGCCGATGTCGATCTTGCCCGACGCAAGTCCGACACGTTGCCATACACCTTTCCGACCGCCTGTCCCGAGTGTGGATCGGATGCGATCCGCGAAGAGGGCGATGCGGTGCGCCGCTGTTCCGGCGGGATGATATGTCCCGCGCAGGCGGTGGAAAAATTGAAGCACTTCGTCTCCCGCGGCGCCTTTGATATCGAGGGGCTTGGCGCCAAACAGGTCGAGCAATTCTATCTGGACGGATGGGTGCGCGAACCCGCCGACATCTTCACCCTGCGCGACCGGTTCGGCTCGGGTTTGCAACAGCTCAAGAACCGCGAAGGATGGGGCGCAAAATCCGCCACCAACCTGTTTGATGCCATTGACGAAAAACGCACGATCCCGCTTGCGAAACTGATTTTTGCCCTCGGAATCCGTCATGTCGGTGAAAATTCCGCCACGCTTCTGGCCACGTCATATGGCGCGTGGGACATATTTGAACGCGCCATGACCCACGCCGAAATCGGCAGCGGCACGGCATGGGCCGAGCTCTTGGATATCGACGGGGTGGGGGCGGTTATGGCGGGGTCGCTCGTGGCGGCATTCCACCAAGAGGGCGAACGCGCCTCGATCGACCGTCTTGTGGCGCACCTGACCGTCGTTGACGCCGCACGTCCCACGGCAGACAGCCCCGTAAGCGGTAAAACCGTGGTCTTTACGGGCAGTTTGGAAAAAATGACCCGTGCCGAGGCCAAGGCCCGCGCAGAATCGCTCGGCGCAAAGGTTGCAGGCTCTGTGTCCAAGAAAACCGATCTTCTCGTGGCCGGACCCGGGGCGGGATCGAAAGAGAAAAAGGCCACCGAACTGGGCATCGAAATCCTCGATGAGGACGGGTGGCTCGCACTGATCGGTGACGCATGAGCGGCGGGCGCCCCGACATCCTGTTTCCGCTGTTTGCGGGATTGGAAACGCTTGCGGGGGTGGGGCCGAAAACGGCCAAAGCCATGGCGGGGTTGAACGTTGAACGCCCGCGCGACCTGTTGTTTACGCTGCCGCATTCGGTGATTGACCGCCGCCGCCGCGAGACGGTTCAGGGCGCGCATTCGGGTGAGGTTGTGACCGTCGAGGTCACGGTGCTGCATCACCAACCGCCCGCCCGAAAGGGATTGCCCTACCGCGTGATGGTCGAGGATGACGCGCTTGCCTTTCAGCTCGTGTTCTTTCGCGGGGCCGCCGACTGGATCGAAAAACAACTGCCCGTGAACGCGCGGCGGCTGATTTCGGGCAAGGTCGAAATGTATGACGGCCAGTTCCAGATGCCCCATCCCGATCACATTCTGGAGGTCGATGCGGCGGGAGAATTGCCCAAATTCGAACCCGTCTATCCGCTCACAGCGGGGGTGACGCAAAAAGTCATGGCCAAGGCCGTCGCGGCAACACGCGCCCTGGTGCCCGCAGTGGACGAATGGGTCGATGCCAACCTGCGTGCGCGCGAGGGATGGCCCGATTTCGCCACGGCGTTGGCGCAGGCACATGCGCCGCTGTCCGGCCATGAGATCGCGGCCAGCTCACCCGCACGCCAACGTCTTGCCTATGACGAATTGTTTTCGCATCAGGTCACGCTCGCCTTGGCCCGTGCGCAGGTGCGGCGTGGTAAGGGCCGTGAAAACACCGGAAATGGCGCATTGCGCGGGCGGGTTCTGGCGGCCTTGCCGTTCAAACCGACAGGGGCGCAGGGCCGCGCCATGACCGCCATCGCCGATGACATGGCCAGTCCAAAACGCATGAACCGTTTGCTGATGGGCGATGTCGGGTCGGGCAAGACATTGGTGGCGCTCGATGCGCTATTGATTGCGGTCGAGGCGGGCGGGCAGGGCGTTATGATGGCGCCCACCGAGATCCTTGCGCGGCAACACCTTGATAGTCTGCGCCCCTTGGCCGATGCGGCGGGGGTTGTGCTTGAGCTGCTCACGGGGCGCGACAAGGGGCGTGAGCGAAAGGCAAAACTGGACGCCTTGGCGCGGGGTGATATCCAGATTTTGGTTGGCACCCACGCGGTGTTCCAGGACGAGGTGATCTATCACGATCTGCGCTTGGCCATTGTCGACGAACAACACCGGTTTGGCGTGTCGCAACGCATGGCCTTGGCCCAAAAAGGTACGGGCGTCGATGTTTTGGTGATGACGGCCACGCCGATTCCGCGCTCGTTATCTTTAGCACAATTTGGTGATATGGACGTGTCGGTGCTTGATGAAAAGCCGCCCGGACGTACGCCCGTCAAAACCGCGCTGAGTTCGACAAAGCGTTTGGCCGACGTGGTGGCGCATCTCAAATCCGCGACCGACGAGGGGCGTCAGGCCTATTGGGTCTGCCCTTTGGTCGGTGAAAGCGAAGTGGTGGATATGATCGCTGCCGAAGAGCGGTTCAAGGTGTTGCGCGCGGCCTTGGGTGAGGGGCGCGTGGGTCTGGTGCACGGGCAGATGCCACCCGAGGCCAAGGACGAAACCATGCGCCAATTCGCGGCGGGCGAGATTGCGGTTCTGGTCGCCACAACGGTGATCGAGGTCGGCGTCAACGTCCCCAATGCGTCGATCATGGTGATCGAGCGGGCCGAGCATTTCGGTCTGGCGCAGCTGCACCAACTGCGCGGGCGGGTCGGGCGCGGCGATGTCGCCTCGACCTGTTTGCTGTTGTACCAATCGCCCCTGACCGAAGGCGGGCGCAGGCGGCTTGATATCATGCGCGACACCGATGACGGGTTTCGCATTGCCGAAGAGGATCTCGCAATCCGTGGCGCGGGCGATGTGTTGGGAACGGCGCAATCGGGTCTGCCGCGGTTTCGCGTGGCGGATCTGGAACGGCAATCGGCGCTGATGGCCTTGGCCCAAAGTGACGCGCGGGCGGTGTTGGCGACCGACCCGACATTGCAAAGTCCGCGCGGGGCGGCGGTTCGGTTGCTTTTATGGCTGATGGGGCGTGATGAGGCTATCCGTTTGATTTCAGTGGGTTAGGGCGCACGCTCCGGGCGTTGTTCTTTTTTGTTCACAAATGTTCTTAAAAAGTTCTTTACACGGAGGTGTAAAAATGAGAACAAATGAGCAACGAAAGATTAACACTTGAAGATCACCCTGATCACCAACACTGAGGAGAGCCGATATGTTGACCGAGATTAAAGCCATCGCTGCCCGTTCGCGCACCACGATGATCGAAGACGTCATTGGTGTCGTGTCTTTGATGGTGATCTTGATGGCCGGCTTGTCCCTGCCGGCGCTTGTTTGATCTTTTCTGACCCTGATATTTCGTTTCTGCCCCTTGATCTGAGCCTGCGACCCGCCATTCGTCCCCTGAATGTCTGACCTTTTCCTGTCCCGTCAGGTGTCGGTGCCTCATCCCGACACTTCCGGTCGCCAGATCAATACCTTCCGCCGCCTTCGTCCCCGAAGTGCGGCGGTTTTTTTGTGCGGTTTCGCTCAGGGCCGGCACAGATCCGGATCCCCGTGACAACAGCTGTTCGGTGAGTTGTCGGGCGGTCTGTCGGGCCACGCGCTCAGATCAACAGCGCAGGGCGCGGGCGCCGCCCGTTACGCCGCCCGACGCACCGTCACGCGACGGTGCCACAGGCGGGGCCTAGAATGTATAGGCCACGCGCAATCCGCCCCAATGGGATCCATCCACGATGATCGGAGCAGACAGGTCTTTCATCATAACGAACTTTCCGCCCCCCATATCGCGGCGATAGACCTGCAACAGGAACGGTTGGGTGTTGCGACCTGCTTTTAGGCCGACACGATCGTCAAACATCCGGCGGTTGCGGGAGTTGGCGGCATTCCATTCGGGATTGTCGCCTTGGGGTTGCGAAAATCTCTTGTTGTGGGTCGGCAGATAGCCGTTTGGATCAATGGCCGCGCAAAACACCACCTTGTCGCTAAAGGCCAACATCGGCTCTTGGATAGCGGGCAAAACGGCATCGGTAAAATCGGTGAACCGTGCGCGGAATTGCGGTGGATTGGTGCCACCCATCGGGGTGTATTTGCGATTGAACAGATCCTGTTTGGTGATGCGACCGGAGGCGATGCCCTCTTCGAACAGGGTCGAGATCTGGCCCGCCGCTATCTTGACCTGTTGGATAAATGCCAAATCCTCGCTTGCGCCGCCCAGATCAACGGTGGTGCGATAGATGGTTTCGGAGGTGTCGATCAAACTGTTGACGCGACTATGCGCCTCATGGATGCCCGAGGCCGTTTGCTCGGCGGATTTCCCGATGGAGGCAAAGGCGGGTTGGAATTCCTCGACCGCTTGACGCACTTTTTCGGCCTCGGTGGCCATGGTGCGGGTCGCCTCGCTTGTCTGGCGCACACCATCGGCGATCTCGGTCAGGGCGCGGTCGGTTTGCTCGGACCCGCCAAGCACCACTTCGGCGTCATTGGACACGCCCGCTGCCTCGGTGCGCAATTTGTCGACCCAGCCGGACAGGGCGTGGATATTATCCTCGATCCCTTCGGCGGCGGTTGCGGTTTTACGGCTCAACTCGTTGATCGCCTCGGCGACAACGCCGAATCCACGGCCATAATCGCCCGCACGCGCGGCCTCGATCTTTGCGTTGATGGCGAGGATGTTCACCTGCCGGGCAATATCGGCGATGTTTTTATTGTCGGTTTCCACAGCCGTGAGCGAGGCGGCGACCTGCTGCATCCGTTCGGACAGCGCCTTGACCCACGACGCGACGGTGTTGGAACGTTTGCCGTTTTCGCGCACGAAATCCACCGATCCCTCGACTTTGGTCAGGGTGCTTTCGGTCACGGAGGTCACTGTTGCCAAGGCATTGCGCACGGCGCTATTGGCCTCAAGCACGCCCGAGGCGGAGCTTTCGACCTGTTTGAGCACCATCATCTGGCTTGCGGATTGTGAGTCCACAGCGTCCAGAAAGCCCGCAACATCAACGATTTCATAACCCAACCGCCCTGCGTGATCGGCAAGCTCGCTCAGTTTCGGATCCGCATGTATCGCGGTCTCAAAGTTCGGATTGGGAATCATGTATACCTCCGGTCATAGTAGAGGCCTACAGCAATTGACTTACCTGTCCGTTAAGTCCGGGCCTCGGCCTCATGCGCGGCTTTGGCTGCTGCCGTAACGGCAAGCAAAATCGAGGCATGGCGGTTTTTATAGTCGCGCGCGGGCAGCAGCGCCTCGAACCCTTCAAAAGGGGCGGAGGGCGCAGGGCCGTCGTGTTTGAGAAAGGCGGTCATTTCCGCGCGGGTGCGCTCCAGTTCGTCCGCCGTCCGCCCGATCACATGGGCGCCAAGCACCGCCGCAGAGGCCTGACCCAGAGCACAGGCTTTGACGTCCTGGGCAAATTGCGCGACTTTACCGTCCTGCATGACCAGATCCACGGTGACGGTCGACCCACACAAGGGGGCGCGTTCGCGCACCGACACCTGCGGCGCGTCGAGGCGGCCGACATGGGGAATATCCGCAGCAAGGGCGAGCAGTTTGCCCGAATAGAGCTTGGCCAGATCGGTGGACATGGTTTGCCTTTCATCACGAGGCCTTTTAGATAGGGCAAGCTGTGCCACAAGGAAAGAACCGACATGCCCTTTGATCCTGCTTCGCTTAAATTTGATGACAAGGGGCTGATCCCCGCCATTGCACAGGACGCCGCCTCGGGTGAGGTGTTGATGATGGCCTGGATGAACGCCGACGCGGTGGCGATGACGCTAAAAACCGGCAAGGTGACCTACTGGTCGCGCTCGCGACAGGCATTCTGGATCAAGGGCGAAACATCCGGCCATGTTCAGGAACTGGTGGATTTCCGCTATGATTGCGACAGCGATTGTCTGTTGGTTATGGTCAACCAGACGGGGCCTGCGTGCCACACCAACCGCCGTTCGTGTTTTTACCGTGCCGTGCGTGCGGGCGAGACGGTGGAATTGTCCGACCCGATGGTGTGAGGCCCGATGATGTGAGGCCCGATGATGTGAGCCATGGCGGGCGCGGGGTTATAGCCCGACCATCGCCCGCACATCCTGCGGGGTCAGGCCCTCATCGCGAAATTTCGAAATGGCTTTGGCATCGGCCCGTTTGGCGAGGCGTTTTCCCTGTGCGTCACGGATCAGGTCGTGGTGGTGATAGTCGGGTGTGGGCAGATCGAGCAGGGCCTGCAACAGGCGGTGGATTTGCGTGGCCTCGGCCAGATCCATCCCGCGCACGGCTTCCGTGACGCCAAGCGCGGCATCATCAAGCACAACTGTCAGGTGATATGCGGCGCCGCCCCGTTCGCGGCGTGACAGCACAATGTCGCCCACGCCCGTGCGCAGCTGATCGGCGTTGAGGCGCTGTTGCCCCGTGCCGAACGGTCCCGTTTCCATCCACGTCAGCGCACAGACATCCCCAAGATGCGCCACAGCGCGGGTCATGTTCAGGCGCACCGCATCCCCGTCGCGCGCTGAAGGCATCGAACGGGTGCGACAGGTGCCCGGATAGACCATGCCATCCGGTCCGGTTGCGGGGTCGACAGGGACGCCCTCTTGCGGGGCGGAGAGCGCGTTGTGGATGTCGCGACGGCGACAGCCACAGGGGTAGAGCAGCCCGAGGGCCTCAAGCCGTGAAAGGGCCGCATCGTATATGTCGCCCCGCGCCGTCACATGATGCACCGGATCGGCCCATGTGATCCCGAGCCACCGCAGGTCGGCGTAGATCAGGGCCTCCCATTCGGGGCGGCACCGTGCCGTGTCGCCGTCATCCATCCGCAGGTGAAATGCGCCATCCCGTGCCTGTGCGCGCTCGAACGCGGTGAGCGCGGAATAGGCGTGACCGAGGTGCAGCGGCCCTGTGGGGCTAGGCGCAAACCGGGTCACGTATCGCATTAGCTTTGCCCGTCAAGCCATTGATGAAAGTCTTCTTTGGCGCGATCTGTGTAGCCTTTGTAGCGCTCTTTGCGGCCCTTGCGGCCACCGCGCATCCCGTCAAGTGGGGGGAACAGACCAAAGTTCACGTTCATCGGCTGGAAGGTCTTGGCCTCCGCGCCGCCCGTGATGTGGTTGATCAGCGCGCCCATCGCCGTGGTAAAGGGCGGCGGTGGCAGATCGCGGCCCAAAATCTCGGCGGCGGCCATACGCCCCGCGAGCAGCCCCATGGCGGCACTTTCGACATAGCCCTCCACGCCCGTAACCTGACCCGCGAACCGGATATTCGGACGTGATTTCAATCGCATCTGGTCGTCAAGTAATGTGGGTGAGTTGAGGAAGGTATTGCGGTGAATCCCCCCCAAACGGGCAAAGGATGCGTCCTCCAGACCCGGGATCATTTTAAAGACCTCGGTCTGGGCGCCGTATTTCATTTTGGTTTGGAACCCGACGATGTTGTACAGCGTGCCAAGTTTGTTATCGCGGCGCAGTTGCACCACGGCATAGGGCTTGTTTTCGGGATCGTTGGCATTGGTCAGGCCAACGGGTTTCATCGGGCCAAAGCGCAGGGTTTCGCGACCGCGCTCGGCCATAACCTCGATCGGCAGGCAGCCATCGAAATAACCCGCGGTTTCGCCCTCGTGGAACTCGGTTTTTTCGGCGGCGGCAAGCGCGTCGATAAAGGCTTCGTACTGGTCCTTGGTCATCGGGCAGTTGAGGTAGGCCTTTTGCTCCTCCTCGGTGTCGCCCTTATCGTAGCGCGATTGCAGCCACGCGATGTCCATGTTGACGCTATCGGCGTAGACAATCGGTGCGATGGCGTCGAAAAACGCCAAACGATCCGTACCGGTTTCGGCGGCGATGGCGGCCCCGAGCGCGGGGGAGGTCAGCGGGCCTGTGGCGAACAGCCATGTCCCGTCCGTGGGCAGTTCGGAAATCTCGCCGAATGCGACGGTGATATTCGGATGGGCGTTGATTTTCGCGGTGATGTGTTCGGCAAAGGCCTCGCGGTCCACAGCCAATGCGCCCCCTGCGGGCAGCTTGTGGGCGTCGGCGGCGGACATCACCAGACCATCTGCCGCGCGCATTTCCCAATGCAACAGGCCGACGGCGTTTTGTTCGTCATCATCCGAGCGGAACGAGTTGGAACACACCATTTCGCCAAAATTGCCGGTCTGATGCGCAAAGGTTTCGACCTCGGGCCGCATTTCGTGAAGCACGACCTGAACGCCGAGGTTGGCCGCTTGCCATGCGGCTTCGGAACCGGCCATGCCGCCGCCGACGATGTGGAGTGTTTTATCTATCATTTTATCTGTCATGGGCGGGATGTAGCCCGATGCGGGGCGTTAGAAAAGCAAAAAGGGCCGCCCGCGCGGGCAGCCCTGATGATTTGCGGTGCGCGACGGTCTTAGAAGTCGCCGATGTAGAGATTCTCGTAGAGGTCGTAAAACGAATAGATGCGTTCGGAGGCCCGCAGGCGCGGCGCACCGATTTCGGTACTCAGTGTCAGGGACACCGAATTCATTGTGTCGCCTTCGCCCTTTAGTTGGGAGGCATTGAGGTCGAGCCAGACATTGTCCGCCACCTGATACCCCGCACCGATACCAACGTTGGTGATATTTGAGTTGTCGATATCATAATACCCGAGGGTACCGTTGAGGCGCATGTCGGGGCGCAGGTAGTAGGACGCGTTCAAATCGGCAAGGCTGACATCTTCAAAGGATGTATAATCGAGGGAGGCATCGTACAAAGAGGTGTCGCGCTCGAAACCGGCCAGATAGAAGTTCTCGTCCTCGATCCGCACCACGGAGGCATAGGCCCCATAGGCATCGGTGTTATAGTCCGCATAGATCTGCCATGCGTCCGATGATGTGTTATCGATCTCGAGATCTGCATAGGCAAATCCGAAGGCATAGTTGTTCATGCCGAATTCAGCGCCAATCAGGGTGTTGGAGATTTTTTCTCCTTCAAGGTCGGTTTGGTTGGTGCCGACAAATGCCGTGAACGCGGATGTAACGTCGTATCCGAGCAAGACGCGGAAATCCGTAACGCCAATGTCGCTATCGTCAACCGACAGCTGGGAGCCGTTGAGTTCGCCCGACAGGGTCAGCTTGCCAAACGTCAGTTCGGTTGCGACATGGCCTTTGTATTGATCGAGTGTGTCACCGTCGAGGTCGGAGCTTGTATAGCTTGCCGACATATCGAGGTAGGTTTGTTCGGCCAATGCGGGTGCTGTCGATAGCGCAAGTAGGCCGGCGGTGAGGGAAAGTGCGGCAAAACGGGTCATTTGAATGCCTCCATCAGGGTTCGTTTCACCGTTCATTTTACACCTGTGCGAGGGGCGCGAACATGCGACCGGATTGCGCAATTGTAAAAGTGAACGAGGCGTTGCAGGCGGGCAACAAAAACGGGCGCCCGCAAAAGGAGCGCCCGTTTTTATGCTTTGATCCAGTGTCGTTACGGACCGTCAGGACGCTGCATCATCCGGTTTGATATCGGGTGCAACATCGCTGCCCGTGTCTTGGGCAATATCCACGGTCCCGGCCTGATCCTCGTCCTCGTCGCGCTCGGCGATATAGGCCACGGAGACGACTTCTTCGCCTTTGCCGGTGTTGAACACTTTCACGCCGCCTGCGCCGCGTGAACGGAACGAGATGCCACCAACGGGACAGCGGATCGACTGGCCTTTGGAGGTGGCGAGCATGATCTGGTCCTCGATTGCCACGGGGAAGGAGGCCACGATGGGACCACCGCGCATGGTTTTCTCCATTGCGGTCACACCTTGGCCCCCGCGACCGCGCACGGGGTAATCATGGCTTGAGGACAGTTTGCCGACGCCGCCCGTGGTGATGGTGACGAGGAGTTCCTCGGCCGCCTTCATCTCGTCAAAGCGTTCGGTGGTGATCGACCCTTCTGCGACCTCGTCGTCGTCATCCGTGCCCTCGACCTCATCCGCGCCCGCCTGCGCACGGCGCATCTTGAGATAGGCCTGACGTTCGTAGCTCTCGGCGTCAAAGTGTTTGATCACCGACATCGACACCACTTCGTCGCCGTCATTGACCAATTTGATGCCGCGCACGCCGGTGGAGGAGCGCGAGTTGAACACGCGCACGTCGGTGACGGGGAAGCGGATCGCGCGACCGCTTGAGGTCACGAGCATCACATCGTCGTTCTCGTCACAGATGCGCACGTTGATGAGGCGGGTGTTTTCGTCTTCGCCCTCGAATTTCATCGCGATTTTGCCGTTCGATTTCACATTGGTGAAATCCGACAGGCGGTTGCGGCGCACGGAGCCTTTGGAGGTGGCGAACACGACCTGAAGGTCGTCCCATTCCACCTCGTCACGGTCCACAGGCATGATGGCCGCGATCGACACGTTTTGCGGGATCGGCAGGATTTGCAAAAGCGGCTTGCCTTTGGCGGTGCGCCCGCCAAGCGGGAGACGCCATGTTTTGAGCTTATAGGCCATGCCGTCATCGGTGAAAAACAACAGTTGCGTGTGGGTGTTGGCCACAAACAGGGTCGTGATGACGTCCTCGTCCTTGGTCGACATCCCCGACAGGCCCTTGCCGCCGCGTTTTTGCGCACGGTAATCGGCAAGCGGCGTGCGTTTGGCCCAACCGGACGAGGTGATGGTCACAACCATATCCTCTTTCTCGATCAGGTCCTCGTCGGCCATGTCGCCCGACCAGTCCACGATCTCGGTGCGGCGCGGCACGGCGAACAGGTTGCGCACTTCGGTCAGCTCGTTCGAGATGATTTCCATGATCCGCTCGCGTGAGGCGAGAATGGCAAGGTAGTCCTTGATTTTGCCGGCCAGATCCTGCAGCTCGTCGGTGACTTCCTTCACCCCGATCTGTGTCAGACGTTGCAAACGCAGCTCCAGAATGGCGCGTGCCTGTGTTTCGGACAGGTTATAGGTGCCATCGTCGTTCATCTTGTGCGACGGATCGTCGATCAGCTGGATATAGGGCGCAATATCGGCAGCGGGCCACCGGCGCTCCATCAATTTCGCACGCGCATGGGCCGCATCGGCGGAGGCACGGATGGTCGCGACCACTTCGTCGACGTTGGTCACCGCCACGGCCAGACCGCACAGGATATGGGCGCGGTCGCGGGCCTTGCGCAGTTCGAACGCGGTGCGCCGCGCCACCACTTCCTCGCGGAAGGTGATGAAGTGCTCAAGGAACAGGCGCAGAGTCAGTTGCTCGGGGCGCCCGCCGTTGAGCGCCAACATGTTACAGCCGAAATAGGTCTGAAGCGGCGTAAAGCGGTAGAGTTGGTTGAGCACCACCTCGGGTGTCGCATCGCGTTTCAGCTCGATCACCACGCGCACGCCGTTGCGGTCGGATTCGTCCTGAACGTGGGCGATGCCCTCGACCTTTTTGTCGCGCACAAGCTCGGCGATCTTTTCGATCATCGTCGCCTTGTTCACCTGATAGGGGATTTCGTCGACCACAATGGCGTAGCGGTCCTTGCGGATTTCCTCGACGCGGGTTTTGGCGCGGATGATCACCGAGCCACGGCCCTCAAGGTAGGCTTTGCGCGCTCCCGCACGGCCAAGCATCATCGCGCCCGTCGGGAAATCGGGACCGGGGATGATTTCCATCAACCGTTCGGTCGAGACATCGGGGTTTTCGATCAGCGCAAGCGTGGCATCGACCACCTCGCCAAGGTTATGCGGCGGGATATTGGTGGCCATGCCGACGGCAATACCACCCGCGCCATTGACGAGCATGTTGGGATAGCGCGAGGGCAGAACCGTCGGCTCTTTGTCCTTGCCATCATAGTTCAGGGTGAAATCGACGGTGTCCTTGTCGATATCGGCCAACAGATAGGCGGCAGGTTTGTCCATGCGCACTTCGGTGTAACGCATCGCGGCGGCCATATCGCCGTCCATCGAGCCAAAGTTCCCCTGACCATCCAAAAGCGGCAGCGACATGGAAAACGGCTGTGCCATACGCACCAACGCGTCATAGATCGCGCTGTCACCGTGCGGGTGGTATTTCCCCATGGTGTCGCCCACGGCGCGGGCCGATTTCCGGTAGCTTTTGTCGTGGGTGTTGCCCGCCTCATACATCGCAAACAGGATGCGGCGGTGTACGGGTTTGAGACCATCACGCAGGTCGGGAATGGCACGGCTCACGATCACCGACATGGCGTAATCGAGATAGCTCGATTTCATCTCTTGGGTGATGGAGATGTTCGGCCCATCCCATGGAAAGGGCGTGCGGATGTTTTCGTCTTCGTTGTCAGGGGTTTGGGGAGTGTCGCTCACGTTGTCCGCCTGTTGTTTGTCTATGATCTATATGGTGTTGTCCGGCACTGTACCCCATACGGGATATGGGGTGCAATGGGCGATCCTGTGCCAATCGCATAGCGATGACATCGTGGGGAATTGATCCGGAGGCCTGGCCCGAACAGGGGGTGTGGACGCTACTTTTTGCGGCGCAGCAGCCGGTTGAGCGGGTTGGCGCGTTTCAGGCGTTCCTTGAGCACCTGCGCCCGCAGGTCGGCCATGTCCGAGCCGAGACGGCGCTGATGCGGCTTGAGCGGGACCACCTTGGGCGAGGACGGGGTGGGCGAGGATGTGTTCGGTGTCTGTTTGGTCATAGCGCAAAGATAGGCGCTCAGGCCCGCGATTTCCATGCCCGGATCCACAAGGCCGCGAAAACCACGGAAGCCAGTGCATTATAGGACGCCATCGAGAGGCCGAACAGGTCCCAGACCACCTGATCACACAGTACAATCGAGACATCCATGTTCGCGGAGGGCAACAGGTCCATGCCCGACAGGCCCGACAGGCTGTCGCCCGACGAGGTGCAGGAGGTCGGACCCTCCCACCAATCGCGCTCGACGCCGGTGTGATAAAGGCCAAGCCCCGCCGAGATGCCCATGGTCAGCACGCCGAGCGGCGCCACCCAACCGCCGCGGGTCACCGCAAAGATCAGTCCAAGCCCGATGGCGATGGCATGGGGCCACCGTTGCCACAGGCACATTGCACAGGGCGCATAGCCCGCCGCCTGAAACGCAAAAGCGCCAAGCAGCACAGAGAGCGATCCGGTGGCGGCCAGGGCCACAAGGTGCGTGCGGGTCAGTCGGGCGAGAAGGGCATCACGTCGGGTCATAGGAATTTCACGGCATAAAAGCCGCCCACAAAGATAAGAATGAGGAGTGTGAACACGAGGCCCAGACGGCGCTCGATAAAGTCACGGATCGGTGCGCCGAATTTCCACAACAGCGCGGCGACAATAAAGAAGCGCAATGCACGCGCCACGATAGAGGCGGCAATAAAGACGGGCAGGGAGAGCTGCGTTGTTCCCGACAGGATCGTGATGACCTTATACGGGAAGGGCGTCACGCCCGCGATCAGAACCGCCCACGCGCCATATTCGTTATACTTGACCGCGAAGTCGTCGAAATAGGCGTCCTTGCCGTAGAATTCCAACACGGGACGCCCGATGGTTTCGAACGCGCCAAAGCCGATCCAGTAGCCGAGCATACCGCCAAGCACGGAGGCCACGGTGGCGATGCCCGCAATTTTGAATGCCTCGCGCGGGCGGGCAATGATCAACGGGATCATCAAGATATCGGGCGGGATCGGAAAGACCGAACTCTCGATAAAGGCCACGATGGCGAGCGCCCATAACGCGTTGGGGCTTTGGGCCAGTTGCAACGTCCATTGGTAAAGGCGCCTGATCATCTGCTCTCGTCTCGTCGGTCTGTTTTGCCCTTTAGGCACCAAAGCCTCCACAGGGTCAAGGTGCGCGGGGGGCCGCGCGCACACATCTGCGTGTTGCACGGGCGTGATTTGACTTGAGGGCAGGGCGCGTGGCCCTATGGTGTGCGCCAAATGGTATGGTGAGGGGTTACAATGAAATGGCAAGGACGGCGCGGGTCGCGCAATATCGAGGACCGTCGCGGTCGCACGCGCGGTGTGTCACGGGGCAAGGCGGTCGGGGGTGTCAGCGGCATTGGCCTGATTGCGATCGTGGTGATCGGCGGATTGCTTGGCGTTGATGTCTCGCCCTTGCTCAACGGGGTTGGCGTCGGATCCGGCGGCGTAAGCACCAGTGGCGCGGCACCGATTTCAACGGCGGACAAGCGCGCGGGTGAGTTTGTGTCCGTCACCTTGGCCGACACCGAAGAGGTGTGGGCAGAGATCTTTGCGACCCAGGTCCATGCGGTCTATGAGCCGGCCACTCTGGTGCTGTTCAAGGGCGTGACGCAAAGCCCCTGTGGCGGCGCGTCGGGGGCATCCGGCCCGTTTTATTGCCCTGCGGATCAAAAGGCCTATCTCGACACCGAGTTTTTTGCCACGATGGAGCGCCAGTTGGGGGCGGGGGGCGATTTTGCCGCCGCCTATGTTGTGGCGCATGAAATTGCCCACCACGTTCAGGACGAACTGGGTATCCTGAGCCAGGCCAATGCAGTGCGCGCGAAGGTGAACGAAGCGCAAAGCAACGCCATTTCCGTGCGCATCGAGCTACAGGCGGATTGCTTTTCGGGGATTTGGGCGCGGTATGCCCAAGAGCGGTTCGGCTCGATCGAGCGGGGCGACATTGCCGAGGCGATGACTGCCGCCAAACAGATCGGCGACGACACGTTGCAACGCAACGCCGGACGGGTGCCGTCACCGCATACCTTTACCCACGGCACCTCCGAACAGCGCCAACGGTGGTTCGCCATCGGGTTCGAGACGCCGGAACTGGCCGCATGCGATACCTTTGGCGCAGATCGGTTATAAAACCGGCCCCCTAAAAAACGCAATTTGGTGCGATATGGGTCTGGACGAGGGCGGAATCCTCGGCTAAACCGCCCTCACTTCAGCCCGTGTGGTGGAATGGTAGACACAGGGGATTCAAAATCCCCCGCTGTAACAGGCTTGGCGGTTCGAGTCCGCCCACGGGTACCACTCCAAACGTCGTCCGCCGAGAGCGCGGTACGCAATGCTTACGTCGGACACCGTTTGACATCACAGCACTCCCGTTTGGACGCGCTAAATCTCCGGATCTCATGGGTATTGTGCGGCGATGATGTGCCATAGGTCACCGTCTGGCATGTGGCGGAGTGATAGGGTTTGCGTCCCGCGGCGGGCGCCTTTTCTGCGTCACTTTGCCGCATTGTGACGGGGGAACTGGCGCGAGACCGTCATGCCCCGCCTCATGCCAGTTCCCGAAGACCATTAACCACAGAATCGCACTGTTTCCGGTTTGGACACGAATCGTTTTTCGTGAGGAGCAGCCACTTGATCGACGCGAAATGGAGGTAACCAAAGTATTTATCTGTTCACAAGGCGAGGGGGTATTCACCCTATTTTGTGCGTTTGTTTCCAATGGTATCTGGAGGGAAACTTTTTCTTCAATCCTTTGATAATAGTCAATTTATAGCCAAATCCATGCCCGGGTTGACGTCAGGACGCCTGACCGCAGAGGCCGTTTCGGGGCACGTTTGCCCGCACTTCAAACACTTTGTTGCCAAAATATGAGTTGCGGCCCATCACGCGGGCCGTCATTTTCAAAGTTGCCCAACTGGGGGGCATCAAGGCCACGGGGGCGGCCACGAAGTTAACGATCCGTTTTGGACCGTCAGCGCTCGTGTCTGCAGTGGAGTTCGACATGTATGTGTCGAATGGTGAATAGCTGCTGATGTGATGCGGGTTTGCTCTTGGGCAGACCCTCTGTGTGCTCGTGTGTTCAAATCTTGGTTGTCTCCTTTGTGGTTCGGCATTTCATTATGACCGGCCCCGTTGGGCTTGGTTTTCGCGTACCGAGCCGTTCGGTCGCGTTCTGGTTTGGAGAGACACGATGACGTTTTGGTGGAAATGCAATGATGGTGGTTCGACCACCCCGACGGGATCTACGGACCCTGATTTCAACAGCAGCCTTGTCGAAAATCTCGTTGGCCTCTGGGAGTTCTCTTCCGGTGCCGAGACCAAGGACACAGGGCTTGCCGATAGCATCGCGCAAAACGGCCATTTCCACGGCAATGCACATGCCTCCAATGGCGCACTGCAACTGGATGGCAACTGTGACTACTTCGACGTCTCCGGTGCCGATGCGCCGTTTGACCTCTCCGAAGGGACCGTTCAGGTTCAATTCACCCAGGATGCACACGTCGGCAGCTCTCCCGACACCATCGTCAACCGCGGCGAATTCTGTGACAAATCCACCGAAGGCTATTTCAACATTCAAGTGACGGCTAACGGCGCCGTGACTGTTGCCCATCTCTCTGGCTCGGAGTCTCTCTCCCTGAGCACAGGCGCGGGCTTCTTTGACCAAGGTGACGAACTGCGCGTGTCCTATTCGTGGGACGACGACGGGCAGGGCTCCTTTGTGGTCGAGAACCTTTCGGAAGGCACATCCTACGAAACCGATTTCGACAGCGCCGGTCTGAACATGGACATTGGCGACAATGACGACGAGAATTTCACCTTCGGCGCACGTGAGTACGACGATGGGTCCTATGACCAGTATTTCGACGGCTCCATTGCCTATGTCGCCATTTTCTCCGATCCGGGTATTACAACCGGCGTCGAGGGCGATGGCATTGTCGAGGGCACCGATGGGGATGACATCATCGATGCGACCTACACGGGGGATCCCGAGGGCGACATGGTCGATAACGATGACGCCCTGCTTGCGGGCGAGGTGGGCGATGACGACATCATCCATGCCGGCGCAGGCGACGATACCGTGCTTGCGGGTGCGGGCAATGACGAGGTCTTTGGCGAGGGCGGCAACGATACCATTGACGGCGGTGCCGGCGATGACGTGATCTACGGCGATGCCTCCACCGGTCCGTCAAAGGTCTTTACCGGTGAATATGTCCGTGAAAGTTTTGAATGGGACGAAGCGGGCGTTGCCGATGATCAGGCGATGACCGACTTTACCCAGGACACCGGCAACGTGAATGTCACGTTCAAAGTGGTACAACAGGACGCCGATGCGGCCACCGTGTTCTCGACCGACACCCAAAAGGTCCACAGCATCGACACCGACGGCACGGGAGCCGATGCGCACAGCTCGCTCGATTCCAACCTGAACGGTCAGGGCAACGAGGCAACATACGAATTGTCCTTCTCCGATCCGGTCAACGATGTGTCTTTCCGCGTGAACGACATTGACGGTGACGGCATTGTCAAGATCACGGCCTACGACGCCGCGGGCAACGCAATCAACGTCGACATGTCAGGCGGCTCGAAAATCACGCTGAAAGACACCGACGGCCAATTCGGCGCCGATACGGCAGATAGCAAAGGTGGCTACGAAGAGGACACCTCGCCCAACTACTCGCTTCTGGTCGACATCCCCGGTCCCGTGTCCCGCATTGTGATCGAACACGATCAGGACGGCGCCAACAATTCGGGCATCAACATCACCGATGTCTACTATGACGCACCTGTCATCATCGAAGGCGAGACCGACGATTGCGCCGATGCCGGTGACGATGTTCTGTCGGGCGGTGCCGGTGACGATCTCATCTACGGCAACGGCGGCGATGACATCATTGACGGTGGCACAGGCGACGATGTTCTGTATGGCGATAACGGTGGCGGTGCGGGGTCAACCCCGTCTGGAAGCAACGCCGATGCGTTGTCGCTGTCCTCGGCCAACGTGCGCGCAAACTCGCAAACCGGCACCGATGGCGCTGCAACCAATGGCGATAGCGTGATTTACGAGAACGTGACAACCACCGCCGATGGCACGGTTGTCATGGCGAAACTCGTCCTTGTCGACGTCGATAGCGGTCTCAATGTCGACCTGACAGGCGGCGCGGGTTCCGAAATTTTGCTCAATGGCAACAATGACGCCTCCGATGCCGGTAAAGACGCCACCTTCCGTCTGGAATTTTTCAACCAGGAGACGGGCGAGCCGATTTCGATCTCTGCGGTCGCCACATTCGGCGATCTCGACCTGACCAACACGGCTGAAAAAGTGACCATCTCCACGGACACCTTCAGCAACTACGGCACCACCGCTGACACGTCTTTGAACGTGACAACGGGGACGAACTCCGTGAGCGCGGCAGGTACCGAAGAGAACGCCCCGACAGATCAGGATGCCTGGTTCTCGGCCGGTTTCGAAAACCAGACCTCCATCGAATTTGTCCTCACAACCCGTGACGTCAACTCCGGCTTTACGCTGAACGGCCAAGTCATCGACAGCCCTGTTGTGGTTGACCTGTGCGAACCGGGTGACGATGTCATCAACGGCGGTGAGGGCGACGACCTGATCTTTGGCGAGGGTGGCGATGACATTCTCGATGGCGGCGCAGGCAACGATACGATTTCTGGCGGCGACGACAGCGACACCATTTTGGGCGGTGCAGGCGACACCATTGACGGTGGCGACGGCGGCAACGACTGGGACGTTCTCGACCTGACCGGCAAAGGCCCGTTCTACCTCGACAATGTGACCGACGACCTCAACGGCAACGGCTTCAACGGCACAGTTGTCTTCGTGGATGACGAGGGTCAGCCCACCGGAGAGACACTTGTCTTCACCGAAATCGAAGAGGTGCGCGGCAATGATGTCGGCCGCGCCCCCGTGGCCGAAGATGACACGGCGTCCACGCTTGAGGATACGCCTGTCACCATCGACGTGCTTGGCAACGACACCGATCCGGACGGCGATGATCTGACCGTGAGCGCGGCGACAAGCCCGAATGGCACGGTGACGATCAACCCCGATGGCACGCTGACCTTTGCGCCGGACGAGAACTTCAACGGTGAGGCGACCATCACCTACACCGTCACCGATCCGGACGGCAACGAAGACACCGCCACGGTGACCATCGACGTCACCCCCGTCAACGACGCACCCGACGCGGTGGATGATGCGGCGAGCACGGACTTCAACACGCCTGTCACCATCGATGTGCTCGACAACGACACCGATGTGGATGGCGACGACCTGACCGTGATCGCGGCGACAAGCCCCGACGGGGCCGTCGACATCAACGCCGATGGTACGCTCACCTTTACGCCGGCTGACGGGTTCGAGGGCGAGGCCACGATCAGCTACACGATCGAGGACGAAGAGGGACTTCAGGATACGGCGGATGTTCTTGTCACCGTGAGCGCACAGCCGCGTGACGGTATCGTCGAAGGAACAAGCGGTGATGACCTCATCGATCTGGCCTACACCGGCGACCCCGATGGCGACATGATCGATAACAATGACGAGCTGTTGCCGGGCGAAGGCCCGAACGACGACATCATCTACGGCTACGATGGCGATGACACCATCTACGCCGGTGAAGGCGACGACGAGATCGACGGCGGAACCGGTGACGACACCATCTTTGGTGAAGATGGCGATGACGTGATCGTGGACGAGCAAGGCTCCGACACGGTGGATGGCGGCGACGGTGATGACGTGATTGATGTGGCCGGAGGCGACAGCCCCGACACCATCTCG
Organism: Celeribacter sp.; assembly: GCF_048259695.1. GTDB lineage: Bacteria > Pseudomonadota > Alphaproteobacteria > Rhodobacterales > Rhodobacteraceae > Celeribacter. The sequence continues at coordinate 352,317 of NZ_JBLXHL010000003.1, forward strand.
GAACTGCTTGGTCTGACCAACCCCAACAATCTGGCCGATCTCGACTATTCGCCCTATTCGGAAACCGTCCCTGTGGATAGCGATCCGGATGACGACAAGGATACGGTCATCGGCGGCGCAGGGAATGACACGATCATCACCGGCGACGATGCGGACTATATCGAAGGCGGCGACGGCGACGATACCATCTACTCCGGCATCGACGACGATATCGTGTTCGGTGGTGACGGCAACGACTACATCGAGGACGTCCAAGGGGCCGACTACGTTGACGGCGGTGCAGGAGACGACACAATCATTGTCGGCTTTGACACCTTCTCCGACTACTCCAACGGTGGTCTCAGCGATGATCCGAAACTGCCATCCGCGGGCTATCCGTTCCTCGAAGATCAAAACCAGATCGACGGGAAAGACGAAGTCCACGGTGGTGACGGCAACGACTATATCGTCACGGGCGATGATGCCGACCTGATCTACGGCGATGACGGCGATGACACCATCAAGGCCGGCATCGACGATGACACGGTTTATGGCGGGGCCGGCAACGACAACATCCTTGGCGGACATGGCTCCGACTATATCGAGGGTGGTGACGGTGACGACTACATCGACGCGTCCGACCTGTTCCAGATCATGAACCACACCAACGAGGACGACGCGACCGATCCGTTCCCGAACAACGACATGGACACGGTCTATGGCGGTGCGGGCAACGATACGATCATAGGTGGTGACGATCAGGACATGCTCTATGGTGAAGACGGCAATGACATCATCGACGGTGGCATTGACGACGACATCATCGACGGTGGTGCGGGCAACGACATCCTTATGGGCGGTGACGGCGACGACACCATCACGGCTGGCGAAGGCTTTGACACGGTTGACGGCGGCACAGGGTCGGACAAAATCTACGGCGGCGGGGACAATGATGTTCTGTCCGGCGGCGATGACAACGACTTTATCTATGTCTCCGAAACCCCGTCCGGCCTGAACAACACAACCGTTCATGGCGGTGCCGGCGGTCTCGATTGGGACACGCTCGACATCTCCGACATGCTTGCCAACGGTTGGGTGATTACGAACCACGTCCAGAACACCGATAGCGATGGCAACGGCTTTGACGGCCAGATTCAGCTGTTTAACGCCGATGACAACACCTATGCCAACATCAACTACACGAATATCGAGAAAGTCATTCCGTGCTTTACCCCCGGAACGATGATCGCGACCCCCGAAGGGGAACGTGCGGTTGAGAGCCTCAAGGTCGGGGATAAGGTCATCACCCGTGACAACGGGATGCAGACGATCCGTTGGGTCGGTGCGAAAGAGATGACCACCGAAGAGATGACAAAACGGGCGGAACTCAAACCCGTTCTCATCCGCAAAGGGGCGCTTGGTCAGGGTCTGCCGGAGCGCGATATGATCGTGTCGCCGAACCACCGTATGCTCGTGACCTCCGAGAAGGCCGCGCTGTTGTTCGAAGACTACGAAGTCCTCGTCGCAGCCAAGCACCTCGTGGGGCGTGAGGGCGTCGAAGAACTTGATGCGCAGGATGTGACATACATCCACATCATGTTCGATCGCCACGAGGTCGTTCTATCGGACGGCACATGGTCCGAGAGCTTCCAACCCGGGGACTACACTCTGGCGGGGATCGGCGAGGCGAGCCGCGAAGAGATCTTTGCTCTGTTCCCCGAGCTGCGTGACGTTGCAACCCGCGAAGACTACGTGACGGCCCGTCGCGTGCTGCGCAAACACGAAGCGGCCCTGTTGGTCAACTAAGACCTGACACCCGCTTGCTCCGGCGGCGCGCAAGCGCCGCCACGCCGGACACCGACCTGTAGTGGGGCTGGGTGTCCGGCTTTTTTATGTCCATAGGACGCAGGCCATAGGGCGCGGCGGGCAAACAGCCGGTCAAAGGGGCGCATGGCCCATGCGGTTCGGATATCAGACGGCTTTGACGGAAAACCTGCGCCATTCCTGCACAACGTCAAGGCGCCTTGCGATTGCGCTGTGCACCAATGATTCGCTTTTGTGCAGCTTTTCACACCCGCACGTGCGGGCGCGTTTCGAGATTGGAAACGGTTCCGGTGGGTGTGGCCGGTTTTTTCCTAAAACGTCCGAATCCAACACCATTCGATGAAAATTTTTAGCAATTTCGCCCGGTGTTAATATCCATTCATTAACCTTACTCCTGGCAACGGTTCGACCTGCCTGCGCTCTTTGTGCCGGTTCCCGAAACAATAGCCCGTGTGTCGTAAATGACCCGCCACAGTCTCGCCATATTCACAAATGCGCTACGGCCAACGGGCGTGGGGGCTGCGTTCAATTGCTTTGCGAAAAGAGGCTCAAACTCCTAAATTGAGGCCAGAACGGGACATCGACCAATCGTCGAAAAATCCTGCAAAAAATAAACGCACCCCGTTAACGGGTTGGATTCCCTCTCATTGTTAGAGTGGGCCAAGCCGATTGAGAGTAGATTATGTGTCTGACGTCTAACATTGCGATCTTTACCTCACGCGGCGAGGTTCCCGCCGGTTCTCTCAAGGTCGGGGACCGTGTGTTTACGCGCGACAACGGACCACAGAAAATTGACTGGATCGGGCGTCACGATCTTACCGCGCTACATCTGGAACGTCATAAGGACCTGATGCCGGTGCTGATCGAAAAAGGGGCATTGGGCGGTGATTTGCCCGAGCGCGATCTCGTGGTGTCTCCCGAGCACCGCCTGTTGCTCGCCGCCGACCGCGAGGCCCTGTATGCTCAGGATCACGACACTTTGTCCGCGGCCAAGCACCTTGTCGGTCTGCCCGGGATTTACCGGTTCAAACCGCTCGAAATATCCTATGTCCATTTTCAGTTCGAACAGGCCGAGGTGGTGTTGACCAACGGCTTTTGGTCGGAGTGTTTTCAACCCGCCGCCATGAGCAGCTCGGGCCACGATGCCGATGCGCGGGACGAAGTGTACCGCCTGTTCCCGCAACTGGCCGACCGCTATGGCGTCAAAGGCTACGGCGCTGGCGGACGCATGTTGACCGCCCGCCCGATGCAGGTTTCGCCGTAAACAGGCGTGAAATTTCCATAGATAAACGCGATTAGAGGCGGTCCTGCGGGGCCGCTTTGGCGTTGCGCGCCGGTGGCCGTTACGCGGGGGCGCCAAAGGCTGCCCACTGCGCAGGGGTATCCAGATCGCGTGTGGCGGCCTCACCGGTGAGGACGCACGGGGTCACGCCAAAACGCGCCACGATGGATTGTGCCCCGCTGTCGCCCTCTAACGCGGCAAAGGCGGCGAAGGTCGCAGCGGGAAAGAGCACCGGATGGCCCTGACGTCCTGCCACGTCAACGGCACGGATGATGGAATGCCCTGCGCCACTCTCGAATGCGGCACAGAGCGCCTGCACATGGGCGCGCGTGACCAGCGGCATATCCGCGAGTTGGATCAGCAGCCCGTCATAGCCATGCGCGGCCCGCGCAAGGGCCTTGAGACTGTCCGAAAACGCGCCTGATACATGGAGGGCGGGGGTGGCCCCGATCAAGGCGGCACGGTCGGCACAATAGGGGTGGTCCTGTGCGGGTAGGATCACACATTGATCCAGATGGGATGAGGCGGCACAGGCGCGCGTCAAACAGGTGTCACGAGGCACCAAGGTCGCGGTCGGCAGGGGCGCGGCGAGTTTATCAAACCCCATTCGGGTCGATGATCCCGCCGCGCAAATCCCTGCCAGAACCCGCATTACTTTTCGGGCAACAGCCCGCGCGGGCTAAAGCGCAGCACAAGGAGCAGGATCACACCCATCGTCAGGTGACGCATATAGGCAATGCGTTCGATCAGGCCGACCTTGACCGGATTGTCGTCGCCCATGCCCGCCGTCACAAGGTTGACGACCCATGTGCCGATCGGCTCGACCTCGACCCAGAGGAACCAGATCAACAGACCGCCCAGAACGGCGCCCCAGTTGTTGCCGGACCCACCGACAATCACCATCACCCACACCAGAAAGGTGTAGCGCAGCGGTTGATAGGTCACGGGGGTGAGCTGACCGTCGAGGGTGGTCATCATCGCACCCGCGATGCCACAGATCGCCGCGCCAAGCACGAAAATCTGCAAATGGCGGCCTGTGACGTCTTTGCCCATGGCCTCGGAGGCCACTTCGTTGTCACGGATTGCCCGCATCATGCGGCCCCATGGGGATTTGAGTGCCAATTCCATTGCGGTGACGATCAGGACGATCACAACCAGAAACAGCGAGGCATAGGCCAGTTTCACAAAGATGGTCGACGCCGTTACAGGGTCTGCGCCGAATTTGGAGGCCAGTGAGAGAAACCAGTCGCTTTGCTGCAGATCGATCTCATAAGGCACGGGACGGGGCAGGCCGTTGACGTTTTTCACGCCGCGCGACAACCAGTCCTCGTTTTTCATCACCGCAAGGATGATTTCGGCAATGCCAAGCGTGGCAATGGCGAGATAGTCGGAGCGCAGCCCGAGTGCGGTTTTGGCAACGATCCATGCCGCACCCGCCGCGAACAACCCGCCGACAGGCCATGCGAGCAACACCGGCAAGCTGGCACCGCCAAGATAACCCGTTTGCGCGGGGTTGATGGCCTCGATCGCGGCCACAGCCGGATCAAAGACGGCGCGGAACACAAAGAACCCGCCAATCAGCCATGCGGCCATGATCAGGCCGAGGGCCTTTGTATGGCGCAGACGTTTCCACAACAGCACCGCACCGACAATGACCGCCAGACCAACGGCGAGCGCGAACATTACGCTCAACCCGCCCGCGTCCCACGCCTCTTTGACGGGGGGCATGGAGGTCAGAACAACGGCCAGACCGCCAAGGGCGACAAAGCCCATGACACCGACGTTGAACAGACCCGCGTAGCCCCACTGCAGGTTCACACCGAGCGCCATGATGGCGGAAATCAGGCCAAAGTTGAGGATAAACAGCGCGGAGTTCCACGACTGGAGAAAGCCGACCGCAATGATGAGCGCGGCCATGATCGCGAAATAAAGCGGGGTCCGGGATTTTGGGGACTGAACAACTTGGGTCATACCGATTTCCCTTTGAAGAGGCCTGTTGGCTTGAACAGCAGCACGATGATCAGGATCGCAAAAGAGACCGCGAATTTATAGTCGGTGGACAAGAGTTGCACCAACCCGTCGGGGCTCCAGTCTTGTGGTCCGATGTAGCCGACGACCTTTTTGAAGGCGTAGGTGAGTGTCACTTCGGAGAAGGCAATCACAAACCCGCCCGCAATCGCACCCAAGGGCGAGCCAAGCCCGCCAACAATGGCGGAGGCAAAGATCGGCAACAAAAGCTGCATAAAGATGAAGGGCTTGAACGATTTATCCAAACCGTAGAGCGTGCCTGCGATGGCGGCAAGACCGCCGACGATGACCCATGTGATCATCACAACGCGCTCGGGGTTGATCCCCGAGAGCAGCGCCAGATCCTCGTTGTCGGAATAGGCGCGCATGGATTTACCGGTGCGGGTTTTGTTGAGGAACCAGAACAGGATGGCCACGACGATGATAGCCGTCACAACCGTGATCACCTGTGTGGTGCGGATGGCGAGACCCTCGGAAAGGCCTGACCATTCCTTGAAATCCCGTGCATTGACGACGAACCGTGCTCCGTCGGCAAAACGGCGGTCATCGGTTCCGATCACCATGCGAATGAGGCCGTTCATCACAAACATCACGCCCATGGAGACGATCACGAGCATCACCGGTGCGGCTTTGACACGGCGGTAGAATTTGTAGACGTATTTGTCCGTAAACAGCACCAAAAGGGCGGTCGCCCCGACGGCAAAGGGCAGGGCCAGCAGCGCGGTGGGCAGCGGCCCGAGCGAGATGCCCCACGATTGGAACAGCATCGTCAACAGCACGGACACCATCGCGCCAAACGCCATGGTTTCACCGTGGGCAAAGTTGGAAAAGCGCAAAATGCCATAGATCAGTGTCACGCCAAGCGCGCCAAGCGCAAGCTGTGCGCCGTAGGCGGTGGCGGGAACGAGAACGAAGTTGGCAAAGGCCACAAGGGCGTTGAGAAAATCCATGTCTTAGCCTCCCAAGAAGGTGCGGCGCACCTCTTCGTCGGCGAGAAGGTTCGCGCCGGTGTCGGTATATGCGTTGGCCCCTTGCACGAGGACATATCCTTTGTCCGCGATATCAAGGGCTTGTCGGGCGTTTTGTTCCACCATCAGAATGGAAATCCCTGTGCGGGCCACCTCGATGATGCGGTCGAACAACTCGTCCATAACGATGGGCGAGACGCCCGCGGTTGGCTCGTCGAGCATCAACAGCTTCGGCTTGGTCATCAACGCACGGCCCACGGCCACCTGTTGACGTTGACCGCCCGAAAGCTCGCCCGCGTGCTGATTGCGTTTCTCGTAAACGGCGGGAAACAATTCATACACGAGGTCGATGGTCTCGTTGATATCATCGTCACGAATGAACGCACCCATTTCAAGATTCTCGCGCACCGTCATGGTGGGAAAAATATTGTGGGTCTGCGGCACAAATCCCATGCCCTTGCGCACGCGCTCTTGAGGGCTGAGATGCGTGATGTCCTCGCCGTTAAAATTGACGTGACCTGTGCGCACATTGAGCATGCCGAACACGGCCTTCATCGCGGTGGATTTGCCGGCGCCGTTCGGGCCGACAATCACGGCAATCTCGCCCTTTTGTACGGTAAGCGAACACTCGTGCAAAATGTCGGGGCCGTTGCCGTAGCCGCCCGTCATGGCGTTTGCATGCAAAAAGGTCATGTCGCATCTCCCGACTTTTTAGCGGCGGCTTTCTTGGCGGGGGCCTTTTTCGCCGCGGCCTTTTGGGCGGGGGCTTTTTTCGCCGTCTTTTTGGCGGGGGCGGGAATGGCGTCTTTGGTCAGCCCCTCGGTCGCCTCTTTGTTTTTGATACCGGTTCCGAGATAGGCCTCGATCACCTGTTCGTTTTGCATGATGCCCTCGGCCGAACCGGTCGCCATCACCTTGCCCTCGGCCATCACGATGACCGGATCACAGAGCATTTTGATGAACTCCATGTCGTGTTCGATCATGCAAAATGTATAGCCGCGCTCGACGTTGAGGCGTTTGATTGCATCGGCAATGGTATAAAGCAGCGTGCGGTTCACACCCGCACCCACCTCATCCAGAAACACGATTTTGGCGTCAACCATCATGGTGCGACCAAGCTCGAGGAGCTTTTTCTGGCCACCAGAGATATTGCCCGCTTTCTCGTCGGCGATATGCGAAATGGTCAGGAATTCCAGAACCTCGTCGGCCTTTTGGCGCAGGGCAGCTTCCTCGGCGGCGATGGTCTTGCGTTTGAACCACGCATTCCAAAGCGTCTCGCCCGTCTGGTTCGCCGGAACCATCATCAGGTTCTCGCGCACCGTCATGGTGGAAAATTCATGCGCAATCTGGAAGGTACGCAAAATGCCTTTGTGGAACAACTCGTGGGGTTTGAGCCCCGTGATATCCTCACCACCGAACAGGACGTGTCCTGAGGTTGGGGTCAAGACCCCCGCAATACAGTTGAAAAGCGACGTTTTCCCCGCGCCGTTCGGACCAATGAGACCCGTAATCGACCCTTCGCGAATGGTCAGGCTCGCCCCGTCCACCGCGCGGAAACCGCCGAAATGCATGTGTAGATCACGCACTTCGATCATCTGTTTTCCCCCGAAAATATATGTGTCGCGCGTGCAAGCAATGTCTACGCGGCTTTTAAGATGGGCAAACAGCCCGAGAGGGTAAAACTCTCGGGCTGTTGCAGTTCAGTCAGACCGGTTTAGCGGTAGCCAACGGTGACGATTTTGCCGTCTTCGAACACGATCTCGCGGTAGGAGCCTGCGGCCTCACCGGGTTCGATCAGTTCAACTGCGGAGCCACCGACATAGTCGATTTCGCCGCCGTCTGCGAGGATTTGCAGCGCTTTTGCAAGCTCACCGGGGTAGATTTTTTCGCCTGGTGCGTTGGCAACATCGTAGAACTTGTCTTTGTAAACCTGTGGATCGGTGGATCCTGCGGCCTGCATGGCAAGGGTGACGAGGGCGCCGGAGTCATAGGATTCAGGCGCGTAAGGTGCAGTACCGTTGTATCCACGTGCTTCGCCGATTGCGACGAGCATTTCACCGCCCGGGCTGTCGGAGCCGGGAACCTGACCTGTGGAGCCGTTCAGCTCGGCACCAAACCGCGCTTCGAGGGCGTCACCGATCATAGCGTCGGGCAGGTGGAAGCGATCAAATGCGCCGGTGTCGAGCGCGGCGCGGATGATGCCCGGACCACCTTGGTCGATGTAGCCGACAACAACAAGAAGATCACCACCGGCCGCAGCCAGGGCGCCGACTTCGGCGGAGTAGTCCGCTTTGCCGTCTTCGTGGGCGGCGTTGATTGTGACTTCGCCGCCAAGCTCGGTGTAGGAGCTTTCGAACGCGTCGGCCAAACCTTTGCCGTAGTCGTTGTTGGTGTAGGTCACAGCAACGGACTTGATGCCTTTTTCAAGCAGGCTTTCCGCCATAACCTGACCCTGACGCGCGTCAGAGGGGGAGGTGCGGAAGAACAGGCCGTTGTCTTCGACGGTGGTCAAAGAGGGCGAAGTTGCGGAGGGCGAGAACTGGACCATGCCGTTTGGCACGGACACGTTTTGCAGCATCGCGCCGGTTGCACCGGAGCAAAGACCACCGATGATGGCAACAACGCCTTCGGATGTGATCATGCGCTCGGCAACGGACGTGGCCACAGCCGCATCGGTACAGGTCGAGTCGCCGCGTACAGGTGTGATTGTTGTGCCGCCAAGGAACAGGCCGCTCTCGGAGACCTCGGCCAAAGCCGCCTCAACGCCAGCACCCATATCGACGGACAGCGATTCAGCAGGGCCGGTAAAGCCGAGCACAACAGCAATTTTCACGTCGTCGGCGAAAGCAGCGCCCGCGAACATGGTGGAGGCCACAGAGGCCAACAGAATTTTCTTCATAGATCGTAACTCCCAAGTATTGGACTTCAATCGCGTCATTTGTGCGCGACCATTGCCGGTATCAAAACCTATTGCAAAGAAACAGGACAGGCAAATGTCGATTTTCATTCCGTAGGGTCGCCAATTTGGGGAAAACGCCTATTGCGGCAACTATTATTGACGCAAAACCCTTTGTCGGATGTGTTTATTGGTCATATTGCCTACGCTTTTTTGGTGGCCGCACAACTTGGCGCTGATTTTTTCGTAACAAAAGACGAATCGCCTGCGCCGCCTTGGTGTCTGGGAACACTGGCAAAGGGACGGTGCGGTGCCATGCGGCGCGGGAACCGCGGGGTGCGGTCCGGCGTCCCGCGCCACGGGGATGGTGAACTGGCATAATCAGCTGACCTTGCCTTTTGGGCCGAATTATGGGTTTTAACACCGCATTGCTGCGCCTATAAGCGGTCAACCGTTTGCGCTAAACGCGATGCGTTGCGGCGCGAACCTGCAATTGAATGAGCAAACTCGGAGTGATGACAATGACGGACTGGTCCAAATCCACGTGGCGCAACAAACCCCGTGTGCAGATGCCCGACTATACTGACCAAGCGGCGCTGAACGCGGTTGAGGCGCAACTGGCCAAATATCCGCCATTGGTCTTTGCGGGCGAAGTCCGGTCGTTGAAAAAGGAACTGGCCAAAGCGTCCCGTGGCGAGGCGTTTGTCTTGCAAGGCGGCGATTGCGCCGAGAGCTTTGCCGAATTCGGTGCCGATCCGATCCGCGACACGTTCAAGGTCATGTTGCAAATGGCGATGGTTTTGACCTTTGGCGCGAAAGTGCCGGTGATCAAGGTCGGTCGCATGGCGGGTCAGTTCGCCAAACCGCGTTCGGCCCCGACCGAGACCGCAAATGGTGTGGAATTGCCAAGCTACCGTGGCGACATCATCAACGGGTTCGATTTCACTCCCGAAGCCCGCATTCCCGATCCTCAGCGCATGTTGCAGGCCTACACACAGGCCGCCGCCTCGCTCAACCTGTTGCGCGCCTTTTCCAAAGGCGGCTTTGCCGATGTCCACCGCGTGCACGCATGGACCCTTGGCTTTACCGAGAATGACGAAGCCGAAAAATACCGCGATATGGCCAGCCGCATTCAGGACACGCTTGATTTCATGGCCGCAGCGGGCATGACGGCGGAGAAAAACACCGGTCTGAACACCGTGGATTTCTACACGTCGCACGAGGCGCTTTTGCTCGAATACGAAGAGGCCCTGACTCGTGTGGACAGCACCACCGGCGCCACCATCGCGGGGTCCGGTCACATGGTCTGGATCGGCGACCGCACCCGTCAGCCCGACGGCGCACACGTCGAATTCTGTGCCGGCGTTGAAAACCCCGTCGGGTTGAAATGCGGCCCGACAACAACCGCCGAAGACCTCAAGGTGCTGATGGCCAAACTCAACCCTGCCAACGAAGCGGGCCGTTTGACCCTGATCGCCCGTTTCGGCGCAGGAAAAGTAGCCGAGCATCTGCCACGCCTGATCAAAGCCGTCAAAGAGGAGGGGGCCAACGTTGTGTGGTCCTGCGATCCGATGCACGGCAACACGATCAAATCCCCCTCGGGTTACAAAACCCGTCCCTTTGAGGACGTGTTGTCGGAGGTTCAGGAATTCTTTGCCATCCACCGCGCCGAAGGCACAATCCCCGGCGGTGTACATTTCGAGATGACAGGCAAAGACGTGACCGAATGCACCGGCGGCGTGCGTGCCGTGACGGACGAGGATCTGTCGGACCGCTATCACACCGCGTGCGATCCCCGCCTCAACGCGTCGCAGTCGTTGGAGCTTGCCTTCCTCGTGGCCGAAGAGTTGCAGAAAACCCGCGAGGATAGCGCACTTGCCGCATCCGCATAAATCTACGTGATATCACGATGATAAAAGCCGCGCTTCATGCGCGGCTTTTTCTTTGGCTGCGACAGGGTCGTGCAAATTCTCCTCTGCGCCCTGCGCCCCGTCGTGACAGGCCTCAGGCGAACATAAAGCAATCCCCGTGGCGCGTGTAGCCCGCCGCCTCGTAAAATCCGACGGCTTTGGGGGCGGACAGGAGCAGGTAGGCTTTGCAATTCGGGGCCGCTTTGACAGTGTGCGCCAATAGCGCCTTGCCGATACCATGCCCCTGTGCGGCCTCGTCGACGCACAGTTCGGAACAATAGAGCGCATAGTGGAAATCGGTGATCGAGCGGGCCACACCGAGCAAGGTGCCATCGGCGTCGCGGGCCGTGACAATCACATCCGCCCGCGCCACCATACCCGCAATCTTGTCCGCGTCCTCTACTGGACGGCGCTGCGCCAATGTCGAACGGCGAAGAACGTCCAAAAACGCCTCCGCCGTCAGATCCGGTTCGATTGTGTAACTCACCTGCATTGCGTCCCTGCCTCATGTGTCCAGCATTCCTCGCGCAGGGTGGCGCGTCTTTTGCGGGGGCGCAAGATACGAAGTGTCGTTTTGGCCGCAGGGGCGTCGTTCCGGTTGTCTTGGCGGGCCTTGAGCGCCGCCAGACCTCAAGCGTCGTTGTCGCTGACCAGTTTAAGGAACGAGCGCACGGCCTTTGGGGCCTCTTTTGGCGTCTCGCGGGTGCGGTTCTCTTCAAATCCGGGGATTTCGGTGACGGGGGTCTGTGCTGCGGCGGGCATTTCAACCAACAGATCGCGGGTTGTGACCTCAACCACATCAAAGCGGCGCGGCTGACGACCGATATCGCCTTTTGACTGCAGGCAGCCCAGAACGCGGTTCACATCGCCAAGGTCGGATTTCAACGGGCAAAGCAACAGCTGCGCCTCAAGGGCAGGGCGGCCCATGCCACCGGCAGATTTCAGGGTGATGGTGGTCACGTTGGGGGTCTCGCACACGGCTTCCAGAGCGGCAGAGATCTGTGCGCGGGCCTCGGGTGTGAACATCGCGGTGAGCGGCATCCCGCGGACTTCCATGCCCATCAGGTCGGTGAGGTGCATCCCCGCAAGGCGGAAACGGGCCACGCCGGGAGCGATACGTTCAAGGATAAAGGCATATTCGAGAGCCGACTGCATCCCGCGCGGGTCGATGTCACCACGCGAAGGGATCGGACGACCGCCCCGCAGACCTTCCCAATAGGCCTCAACATCCTTGACGGCAGGAAAAGTCATTTCCGCGCGGCGCGGCATCATGGATACGACGTTGGAACCGGTGATGGAGTTGATGCTCATTATCTTTAACCTTGTGTCAGTCGTCTTAATATTGGTCGTTTCGGGTCCGTGCGGCGGGTCGGTATCTTGTGCGGTCCGTCCGTGATCCGATGTCGGGTGTCGCAGTGTCTCACCGCTTGCTTGGCTTGAATATGCCACGACTTTGCCCGAATTGGTGGGTTTTCCTAACTAATGGTTAACATTCGGGCCATTAACCACCATAAAATCAGCCGGTTGGCGTGTTACCTTTATGTTAAGCCTTCAGTTGAACTCAGGTTTTCATATTCAAATTCAGCCACTTAGTCCGGCTTTCTGCAGGGGGTTTTCCGCTATCATTTGCCTCGTCGCGTACTGCATTTTTTTTCGGGTTCCGGGGAAAAACAGGGGTAAAACCGGTGTTTGTTAATCTTTTGAGTCGGCGGAAAGGGGCGTGAATGGGGCAAATCGGGCGACTCGCACGGACCAATTGGGGCAAGAGGGCCGCATGCGCCACATTTGCGCCACATTTGCCACCGCAGGCGCCCCGTGCCACGCGCATCACGCCCGTCGCGTACTGAAAACAGGTCTTACGCTCCGCGTGGATATGGCCAAAACCGCGCCACGCCGGTAAAAGACATACAACACTCAATGGGGCCACCCACGCGCCCCTCTCTATAAAGAGAACACGGAGCCTTTTGCATGACCACCAACCGTCGCGGCCTTCTCATCATTTTGTCCTCACCATCAGGGGCGGGCAAATCGACCTTGGCCAAACGATTGATGGAATGGGACAGCACGTTGCAGTTTTCGGTCTCGAGCACCACCCGCAGCCCCCGCGAGGGCGAGGTGGACGGGGTGGATTACCATTTCACCACCGAAGAGACGTTCAAACACATGGTCGGCGCAGGCGAGATGTTGGAGCACGCCTTGGTCTTCGGCAATTACTACGGTTCACCCGCAGGTCCGGTGCGCCGCGCGATCGAGGCGGGATCGGACGTATTGTTCGACGTGGATTGGCAAGGGGCACAGCAGATTGCCAATTCGGCGCTGCGCGATCACGTGCTGTCGATCTTTGTCCTGCCGCCCTCGATTGCCGAGCTGCGCCGCCGTCTGGAAACCCGTGGTCAGGACAGCGCCGAGGTGATCGAAAAACGGATGCGCCAAAGCTGGGACGAGATCAGCCATTGGGACGGCTATGAGTATGTGTTGGTCAACGATGATCTGGACCAATCGTTCGAGCGGCTCAAAACCATCATCGCCGCCGAGCGCCTGCGCCGCCGTCAACAACCGGGGCTGTTGGGATTTGTACGTGATCTGCAATCCGAGTTCGAGGGAGACGAGACATGACGCTTTATACCTTAGGCAATCACGCGCCGGTTTTGCCGCAAAACGGCGACTACTGGGTGGCCCCCGACGCCAATGTGATCGGCAAGGTGATCCTGGGCGCGGGTGCGAACATCTGGTTCGGGGCAACGCTGCGCGGCGATAACGAGGCCATCGAGGTTGGTGAGGGATCGAATGTGCAAGAGAACTGTGTGTTGCACACCGACATGGGGTTTCCACTGCGCATCGGCGCGGGCTGTACTATTGGGCACAAGGCGATGCTGCACGGCTGTATCATCGGCGGGAATTCGTTGGTCGGCATGGGAGCCACGATTTTGAACGGGGCAACGATCGGTCGCAACTGTCTGATCGGGGCAGGGGCATTGATCACCGAGGGCAAGGACATTCCGGATGGGTCGCTCGTCATGGGCGTTCCGGGAAAGGTCGTGCGTGATCTGACAGAGGCGCAAATCCAGAGCCTCACCGCCTCCGCGCTGCATTACCAAACCCGCGCCCGTGCCTTTCGCGAAGGGCTCACCGCCATCGACGGCTAACCCCGCGCCGCCGTGTTGTCGGGCGCACGGGCTGTCATGGCGGTGTTAACATCGCGCCTTAGGCTGCTTTGCACACCCGCAAGGAGGCCACGATGCGAGAAAGAAGTGCAATCGATATGACACAGGTGCATTTGGTAACGGAACTGGCGGCGGCCATGCCGTTTGCGGTCATCGTGATCGGGCGTGACGAGCGTATCATCGCCACCAATGCCCAAGGGCAGGCGATGTTTGGCACAGGCACCACGGGGCGGCACTATATTACCGTGCTGCGCCAACCGATGGTGCTTGACGCCGTGGAAAGCGTGCTGCGCCTGTCGGAACCGGCCCGCGCCGAGTACCGCGTGACCGAGGCGGGGCGTGATTTACACTATACGGTTCATGCCAATCCCGTTGTCACCGACGATTTTTCCTGTGTCACTGTTGCCTTCGAGGATCGCACCGAGGTCGATGAGGCGGGTCTGATGCGCCGCGATTTTGTGGCCAATGTGTCCCATGAATTGCGCACGCCGCTCACGGCTGTGTTGGGGTTTATCGAAACGCTTCAGGGGCCGGCGGCCAATGATGCGGGCGCACGGGTCCGGTTTCTCGAGATCATGGGCAACGAGGCACGGCGGATGAACCGCATCGTCGGGGATCTGTTGTCGCTGTCGCGGGTCGAGGCCAGCCGCCGTGTGCGGCCCACCGAACAGATCGACATCGCCGCCACCCTGCGCAGTGTGGCACAAAGCCTTGCCCCCGTGGCCCGAACCCAAAACGTGGTGCTGACCACTGTGGGCGCGGACAGCCCGACGATGATCGCGGGCGACCGTGACCAACTGATCCAGGTGTTCACCAACCTGATGGAGAATGCGATCAAATACGGTGGTGCGGATCACGAGGTGACGGTGCATCTGACCGCCCATACCAACGAGCCGACCCTGCGCGGTCCTGCGTTGCGGGTCGACGTGACGGATCAGGGCGATGGCATCGCCCCCGAACATATCCCGCGCCTCACGGAACGGTTCTACCGCATCGATTCCCATCGCTCGCGCGAAGTGGGCGGTACCGGACTTGGCCTTGCGATTGTAAAACATATTCTCAACCGCCACCGCGGGCGGCTCAAAATAGAAAGCCACGTAGGGCGCGGCACCTGTTTTTCGGTGATTTTGCCCTACGAATAAGGCGTTAGGCGCATGGGGCCGCGCATGGGCCATCCCCCATACGCCCTATGCGCCCCGCAGATTGCCCGGCGCTTTTTTTCACAGTTTCTCCTCATGTCATACAGCTGTTACAAAACGGACACAAAAGCATTGCGAGCGGACCTTAGGTCTCGGCGTCGAAGGGGACACACACCCCTGAGACAAGACAACAGGAGCTACATATGTCTTTCGTAAAACTGACCGCCTCAGCGATTGCTATCACCGCCGTTTGCGCCACCGCCGCCTCTGCGCGCGATCAGGTTCAGGTTGCAGGGTCCTCCACGGTTCTGCCTTACGCCTCCATCGTCGCCGAAGCCTTTGGCGAGAACTTCGACTTCCCGACACCCGTTGTTGAATCCGGTGGCTCCTCTGCGGGTCTCAAGCGCTTTTGCGAGGGCGTTGGTGAAAACACCATCGACATCGCGAATGCCTCGCGCAAAATCAAAGACAAAGAAGTCGCCGCCTGTGCCGAGGCCGGCGTGACCGACATTATCGAAGTGCGCATCGGCTATGATGGCATTGTGTTCGCAAGCCAGATCGACGGTCCGGCCTATAGCGCATTTACACCGTCCGACCTGTTCAACGCGTTGGCGCCCAAAGTGATGGTTGACGGCGCCCTCGTCGACAACCCCTACACACAGTGGTCCGAGTTCAACGCCGATCTGCCATCCGAGGACATTCTTGCCTTTATCCCCGGCACAAAACACGGCACACGCGAAGTGTTCGAAGAAAAAGTGATCGCGGCGGGCTGTGAGGCCACGGGTGCATTCGACGCCATGATTGCCGGCGGCATGGACGAAGGCGACGCCGAGGATGCCTGTCTTCTGGTGCGCACCGATGGCAAATCCGTAGACATCGACGGCGATTACACCGAAACACTGGCGTCGATCTCCTCCAACGCCAATGCCATCGGCGTGTTCGGTCTGGCCTTTTACGAAAACAACACCGACACGTTGAAAACGGCAACCATGTCGGGCGTTGAGGCCACAACCGAAAGCATCGCATCGGGCGATTACCCCGTGTCGCGTCCGCTGTATTTCTACATCAAGGCGGCGCACATCGGCGTGATCCCCGGCGTCAAGGACTTCGCGGAGTTCTTTGTCTCCGACGATATGGCCGGCCCCGATGGCCCGCTTGCCGAATACGGTCTCGTGTCCGACCCTGCCTTGGCCGACACCCAGGCCGCAGTGGCCGACGAGGCCACAATGAACTAGACGCCTACGGCGTAAAACACAGGGGGCTGCGCGATTGATGTCGCGCGGCCCCGCATTCTAAACGACACACCACTTGAACGGGACACACGGGCGCCGCCCTGACGTCTCACCCCTGATGTAACGGAGCGGCCATGTCTGCCTTCTGGCTTTTCATCCTTGTTGTGGCTTTGGCTCTGGTGGGCTTTGTGCTTGGTCGTGCGCGGGCCATGTCCGATGCGGGGGGCGATGTGCGCCGCCTGCATTCCCTGCCAAGCTACTATGGCGCCAATGTGATGCTCTCGACACTCATCCCCGGCCTGTTTGTTCTGGTCGCTTGGGTGATTATGCAACCGCTGATAATCCAGGGCCAAGTGGCGGCGATGATCCCGGCAGATGCCTTTGAGGACACCGGCGCGCTCAACCTCATCCTGTCCGATGTGCGCCGTGTCGCCGATGGCCTTGACGTGGCCGTGGGGCAGGGCGCATTGAGTGCGGCACAGGCCGGTGCGCTTACAGCCACCGATGATGTGCGTGGTCTGATGGGGGCGGTCGGCGTGGCCGTTGGCGGCGACATTTCGCCCTTTGTTCTGGATGCCGCACAGACGTATCGCAGCCAGTCCGCCACCGCACAATGGCTGATGACGGCGCTCACACTCGGGGTTTCGCTGATCGGCTTTGTCCTCGCGCTCAAGGCAACCTCGCGCAATGCCCGCGCCCGCAACAAGGTCGAAACCGTTGTGCGTACGTTGTTGTTGGCGGCGGCCTCGATGGCCGTTCTGACCACCCTCGGCATTGTCCTGTCCCTGATTTTCAACACCATCGAGTTTTTCAAACTCTACCCCGCGGCCGACTTTTTCTTCGGGACCACATGGTCGCCCTCCTTTGGCGGCGGATCGCAACTCGGGATTTTGCCACTGTTCTGGGGGACGTTCTATATTTCGATCATCGCCCTTCTGGTGGCCGTGCCAATCGGATTGTTCGCCGCCGTGTACCTGTCCGAATACGCAGGTCCGAAAACCCGCGCCTTTGCCAAGCCGCTTCTGGAGGTGCTCGCGGGCATTCCGACCATCGTCTACGGCCTGTTTGCGCTCCTCACGGTCGGGCCGATGCTTGTCTCGCTGTTTGGCGAAGGCGGCATTCTGGGCCTTGACTGGATGGACGGCGGGCGTGCGGTGATCACGGCGGGTCTTGTTATGGGGGTGATGTTGATCCCGTTCGTGTCATCGCTGTCGGACGACATCATCAATGCCGTGCCGCAATCCATGCGCGACGGGTCTTTGGGCCTTGGGGCCACCCCGTCCGAAACCATTAAAAACGTGGTTCTGCCCGCCGCATTGCCCGGCATTGTCGGCGCCATTTTGCTCGCGGCCTCCCGCGCCATTGGCGAGACCATGATCGTGGTCTTGGGGGCAGGGGCCGCGGCGCAACTCGACATGAACCCGTTCGAGGCAATGACCACCGTCACCACGCGGATTGTCTCGCAATTGACGGGGGATGCCGACTTTTCCTCCCCCGAAGCCCTCGTCGCCTTTGCCCTTGGCATGACGTTGTTCGTCATCACCCTCGGCCTGAACGTCATCGCACTCGTGATTGTGCGCAAATATCGGGAGCAGTACGACTGATGTCCGACGCCACACCCAAAACCTCGCTGTTTGACGAAACCAAACGCACCAAACGCCGCAATGCCTCCGAGGCGCGGTTCAAGGCCTATGGCATCGGCGCCATCGTCCTTGGCCTGACCTTTCTGGTGGTCTTGCTCACAACCATCATCGGCAACGGCTTGCCTGCGTTCAAACAGACCTTTGTCACGGTGCCGATTGAATTGCCCGAGGCCAAACTCGACAAATCGGGCGTGCGCGATCCGGACGTGATGGCCAAGGTCACGACCTTTGGCTACAAACCCCTCGTCGAGGCGGCCCTTGCCGCGACGCTTGAGGATCAAGGCATCGACAACCCGTACAAGAAAGCCAAAGACCTCGGCAAACTCTTGTCGACCTCCGCGCCCGCGCAGGTGCGCGATGCGGTCCTGTCCAACCCTGATCTGATCGGCCAAACGGTGGAATTCCGCCTTTTGACCTCCTCGCGTGTCGATGGCTATTTCAAGGGCCGTGTGAGCGCCGACAGCCTTGCCCGTGACAAGAACCTTGATGCGGCGCACCTTGTGATTGCCGATCAACTGGTCGCCAAAGGGCTGATGGCCACCACATTCAACGCCGACTTTATCCTTGGCGCGGATGCCTCCGAAAGTCGCCCCGAACAGGCGGGCATCGGCGTGTCGATGGTCGGCTCCCTGTTTATGATGCTCGTTGTGCTCGCACTGGCGCTGCCCATCGGCGTGGCCACCTCGATCTACCTCGAAGAGTTCGCCCCGCAAAACCGCTTTACCGATCTGATCGAGGTGAACATCTCCAACCTTGCCGCCGTGCCATCGATTGTGTTCGGGATCCTTGGTCTGGCCGTGTTCATCCAGTTCGCCCACCTGCCACAATCCGCACCGCTCGTGGGCGGTCTGGTCCTCACCTTGATGACCCTGCCGACCATCATCATCTCGACCCGCGCCAGTCTGAAATCCGTGCCGCCCTCGATCCGCGATGCGGCTCTGGGTGTGGGCGCGTCAAAGATGCAGTCGGTGGTCCACCACGTCTTGCCCCTCGCCATGCCCGGTATCCTGACGGGAACCATCATCGGTCTCGCACAGGCCTTGGGGGAAACCGCGCCGCTGTTGCTGATCGGGATGGTCGGCTACATCGCCTCCAATATGCCCGATGGTATTGCGTCTGGGTTCTTTGATCCCAACTCCGCGATGCCCGCCCAGATTTACGAATGGGCAAAACGCGCCGACCCCGCCTATTATGAACGCGCGTGGGGCGGCATCATCATTCTTTTGGTGTTCTTGATGACCATGAACATCATCGCCGTTATTTTGCGCCGCCGTTTCGAGCGCCGTTGGTAGGAGATCCGCCATGAACGATATGCGACAGCACAACAGATCCGTGGATTTGAACGACACCAAAATCTCCGCCAGGGGCGTTCAGGTCTATTACGCCGACACCCATGCCATCAAGGACGTGGATGTGGAGATCAAGGACAAGACCGTCACCGCCTTTATCGGCCCGTCGGGCTGTGGCAAGTCGACGTTTTTGCGCACACTCAACCGCATGAACGACACGATTGATATTTGCCGCGTCACGGGTGAAATCCTGTTGGATGGCGAGGACATCTACGACAAACGCGTCGATCCCGTGCAATTGCGGGCCAAGGTCGGGATGGTGTTTCAAAAGCCCAATCCGTTCCCGAAATCGATCTACGACAACATCGCCTATGGTCCGCGCATTCACGGGCTCGCCCGCAGCAAGGCCGATCTGGATGTGATCGTCGAGCAATCCCTGCGCCGTGGGGCAATCTGGGATGAGGTCAAGGACCGCCTTGATGCGCCGGGAACGGGTCTTTCGGGCGGCCAACAGCAACGCCTGTGTATCGCACGCGCGATTGCCACCGAACCCGAAGTCCTGTTGATGGACGAGCCATGTTCGGCGCTCGACCCGATTGCCACCGCACAGGTCGAGGAACTGATCGACGAATTGCGGGCGAATTTCTCCGTGGTGATCGTGACCCACTCCATGCAACAAGCCGCCCGTGTGAGCCAGAAAACCGCGTTTTTCCACCTCGGAAACCTCGTTGAATACGGTGACACAAGCCAGATTTTCACCAACCCGCAAGATCCCCGCACCGAGAGCTATATCACCGGCCGGATCGGATAAGGGACAGGAGAATACCATGAATAACGGAAAACACATTGCCTCCGCCTTTGATCGTGATCTTGAGGGAATTCAGGCCCTTATCATGAAAATGGGAGGCTTGGTCGAGGCCAATATCAAAGATGCGTCGATCGCCCTCGAAGAGCGGGACGTGGATCTGGCCGAGCGCGTGCGCAAAGCTGACAAAATCATCGACGCGCTTGACGTCCAGATCAACGAAGAGGCCGCGCGCCTGATCGCGCTGCGCTCCCCCACAGCGGGCGATTTGCGCACGGTGTTGTCGGTGATGAAAATCACCACCAACCTTGAACGCTGCGGCGATTACGCCAAAAACCTCGCCAAACGTACCGGCGTTCTGGCCGAAATGAGCCCGATTGACGGGGCAGGGGCATCGTTGCGGCGCATGGCGCGCGAAGTCGAGGAAATGCTGCGTCTGGCCCTCGATGCCTATATGCAACGCGACGCCGTTCTGGCCGAAACCGTACGTCACCGCGACGTCGATGTGGATCAGATGTACAACGGTCTGTTCCGCGAATTCCTGACCTTTATGATGGAGGATCCGCGCAATATCACCGCCTGTATGCACCTGCATTTCATTGCCAAAAATATCGAACGTATGGGCGATCATGCCACGTCGGTGGCCGAACAGGTGATCTATCTGGTCACAGGTGAAATGCCCGATGATCCGCGTCCCAAGGGGGATGTGACCTCACGCGAACATATCGGTCGGGAGGGGGCGTAATGTCCGCGCAAAAGCCCCGGGTTCTGGTGGTTGAGGACGAACCGGCACAGCGCGAAGTTCTGGCCTATAACCTTGAATCCGAGGGCTACCTCGTCACCCGTGCCGGGGATGGCGATGAGGCGCTATTGTTGGTGGATGAGGATCAGCCCGACGTGATCGTGCTTGACTGGATGTTGCCCGGCGTCTCGGGGATCGAAATTTGTCGTCGCCTTAAATTGCGCAACCATACCCGTGCCATACCCATCATCATGCTCTCGGCGCGCTCCGAGGATGTCGACCGTGTGCGTGGCCTCGAAACGGGGGCCGACGACTATGTGGTCAAACCGTATTCCGTGATTGAGCTGATGGCGCGGGTGCGCACGCAATTGCGCCGCGTGCGACCTGCGGCGGCGGGTGAGATGTTGGAATTCGACGACATCATTCTGGACGCCGAAACCCATCGTGTGACACGCGATGGCCACGGGTTGAAACTGGGTCCGACCGAGTTCCGGTTGCTGTCGACCTTTATGGAAAAACCGGGACGCGTGTGGTCGCGTGAACAATTGCTGGACCGTGTTTGGGGGCGAGACATTTACGTCGATACCCGCACGGTCGACGTCCACATCGGACGGCTGCGCAAGGCGCTTTGCCAATTCGGGGGCGACGATCCGCTACGCACCGTGCGCGGCGCAGGCTATGCCTTGGGCTAAGGCGCAGGGCATAGGCGCAACTGCGCACAGCGATAATCCTATAATCAGTATTATGTAAAATAAAGCCTGATCCCGTTGGACCCGAACGCCACGGGGCTACGCATGTGTTGAGTGAGCATTCGCGCGTTGTCCTTTGATTTTAAATGATTTCACTCACCTCATGGTGCGTTTGTGGCGCCCCGTGTCCATCGCCATCGGATGATCCGGGGCAATGGCCGCGTGGCTTATGGTGCATTTGAGTGCAGCGACAAAAAACACCGGCACTTGGAATTGACACTCCAAAGTAAACCTGACCATTCTTGAATACGATCGGGGGTTGAGGTGAAAAACAAAAGTATCCAGACGGCGCTTCACCATATTATCGAGGCGCAATCCGCAGAAACGGCATGGCTCTTTCTTCTGGAGGTTATTCAGGCCTGTGGCTTTCCATTGGCCATGTATGCCTACACCCGGTTCCGGACCGCCAATGGCATGGGCAACGAGGGTGATCATCTGGTGATGACCAACTACCCCAATGACTATCTCGACGGATTCATGCTCAGTCAGGAACGCTACAAAATCGCGCCAATGGCCAAATGGGCGTTGGAAAATTCCGGATCGCGGTCTTGGGGTTGGGTCCGCGAAAACTATGACAGTCTGGATGACGCCCAAAAGGAGGTTGTGGCCTTTAACCAAAGCCACGGCATGATGGCGGGTTATACGCTCGGGTTTCGCACCACTCGCACGCACGAAAAGGCCGGAATTGGCTATGCTCTGGCGGCTTACGATGACGATCAGGACAAGGCGGATGCGCTTTGGGCCGAACATGGCGCGGATCTCAAGCTGATCTCCGAAGTGGCCCACCTCAAAATCATGTCCCTGCCCCTGCCCCGTAAGGTTCTGACCGAGCGGCAGGTGCAGGTCCTTGAATGGATCGGAGGCGGTAAATCTGTGGCTGATACGGCCCAGATTATGGCGCTGACGCAGGGCACGATTGAAAAACACTTACGGCTTGCCCGTGAGGCGCTTGCTGTCGAAACAACGGCGCAAGCGGTGCATAAAGCCGCCGTCTATAACCAGATTTACACCGCATAGAACATGGCACCGCGCCTCGTATGAAATCCGGATATTTTGCCCGAAGGTAAGGATTCCCTTACTTTTCAATGGACGTTACGTCAGGCAAACTAAAGTTGTTCCGTCGACAGAGGCTTAGCCTCGGAACCGGGTGCGAGGTGACGTCTGAAATTTCCAGACAATCTTGTATCTTTGGCTGTTTTTCGGCCTTGAGGGGGCGACTTTATTCTTCGGGTCGTTGCCCTCGCACATATACTCTGGTCATCGCGTGATCTCATCCCGAAATTGCGATGCCCGGACAAAGGAAACGGTGTCGATTTTTCGGCACCGTTTTCTTTTGATGTGGCGCGACATCCGTAGAACAACAGGCCATAAAAAAGGCCGATGCGTTTTGCGCACCGGCCTTAAAACTGTTTTAAAAATAGGACTTAGCCCTGCATTGCAGCAACTTCAGCGGCAAAGTTGTCTTCTTCTTTTTCGATGCCTTCGCCGACTTCGAGGCGCACGAACGCAACGATTTCAACACCGGCGTCAGCCGCAGCTTTTTCCACTGTGAGATCGGGGTTGATGACAAAGGCCTGACCCAAAAGCGTGCTTTCGGCGATGAATTTCTTCATGCGGCCAACAATCATGTTCTCGATGATGTTCTCCGGCTTGCCGGACTCACGGGCGATGTCCATCTGGACCTGCTTTTCTTTCTCGACAACCGCAGGGTCGAGATCCGCTTCGCCAAGAGCCGCAGGGTTGGCTGCCGCAATGTGCATCGCTACCTGTTTGCCAAAGGCTTCGTTGTCGCCTTTGAGGGCCACAAGAACGCCGATTTTGCCAAGACCGTCAGCGGCGGCATTGTGGACGTAGGAGACGACGGTGTCGCCTTCGACGGTTGCCATGCGACGCAGGCCGAGGTTTTCACCGATGGTGGCGATTTTGGCGGTGATCGTGTCGGCGACGGATTTGCCACCGAGGTCAGCCGCCGCGAGGGCTTCGACGTCGGAAACTTTGAGCGCAGCCTGAGCGATGGCGGAAACAACGCCCTGGAATTCGGCGTTTTTCGCAACGAAGTCGGTCTCGGAGTTCACTTCGACAGCAACACCTTTGCCACCTTCAACGGCGACGGCCACAAGGCCCTCGGCGGCGGTACGGCCGGATTTCTTTGCGGCTTTCGCAAGACCTTTGGTGCGCAACCAGTCAACAGCGGCGTCGAAATCGCCATCAGTTTCGGTCAGCGCTTTTTTAGCGTCCATCATGCCTGCGGCGGTCGCTTCGCGCAGTTCTTTCACCATTGCAGCAGTGATTGCCATGTCGGCTCTCCTGTAAAATCTTTGGTCGGATACGTTGATTGAAAACGGGGGCGGGACTGCCCTGCCCCCGTCAGATCGTGTAAAGCGCGTTCGAGATTACTCGGAGGCAGCTTCTTCGGCGGGGGCTTCTTCCATCGCGCCGATGTCGATGCCTGCGGCACCCATTTGCTCGGTCATACCGTCGAGGGCCGCACGGGCCACGAGGTCGGTATACAGGCTGATGGCGCGCGATGCGTCATCGTTGCCCGGGATGATGTAGTCGATGCCATCGGGTGGGCAGTTCGAGTCTACAACAGCCACAACAGGGATGCCCAGTTTGTTGGCTTCGGCAATCGCGAGTGTCTCTTTTTTCACGTCGATGACGAAAAGAAGATCGGGAACACCGCCCATTTCGCGGATGCCGCCGAGCGACGCCTGCAATTTGGCTTGGTCACGTTCCATGCCGAGGCGCTCTTTCTTGGTGAGGCCTTCAGCGCCGCCACCGAGGGTCTCGTCAATTTTGTTGAGACGCTGGATCGACTGGGAAACGGTTTTCCAGTTGGTCAGCGTGCCACCGAGCCAACGGTGGTTCATGTAATACTGTGCGCATTTCTCTGCGGCTTCCGAAACGGGGCCCGCGGCCTGACGTTTGGTGCCGACGAACAAAATGCGGCCGCCCTTTGCGGCGGTGTCGCGCACAACCTGCAACGCTTGGTCAAGCATTGGAACAGTTTGTGTGAGGTCGAAAATGTGGATGCCGTTACGCGAGCCATAAATGAACTCGCCCATACGGGGGTTCCAACGTTGGGTCTGGTGACCATAGTGAACGCCAGCTTCCAAGAGCTGACGCATGGTGAAATCAGGAAGCGCCATGAAATGTCCTTTCCGGTTTACGCCTGAGCGGAGGGTCTCAGGGTGACGGCTAATCCGCCTCCCCAACCGGTGGACTTGCAAGGATGTCTCCCCTGAAAGCCCGCCTCCGCCTGTGAAGTGATCGCGCATATAGAAGCGTTTTTGCCCCTGTGCAAGCCCTGCCACATCATCCGTTCGGTTTTTCGGGTCTTTTCCCCAATAAATTGCACGTTTTTACGATGCGCGTCCGTTCCGCACCGCAATCTCTTGCCATCCGGTCAAAAAACGGGGCATTTAGGGACATGACACACCACCATGACATTCTTTGTATCGGCTCGGTCCTTTGGGACGTCATAGGCCGCTCGGACCGCTCCATGCGGCTTGGCTCCGATGTGCCCGGGCGGATTGTGCGCGTGCCGGGCGGCGTGGCGATGAACATCGCGATGGCCCTGTCGCGTTTCGGCCTGCAGCCCTCCTTGCTCACTGCGGTGGGACGCGATGCCGAGGGCGATGAATTGATCGCCGCCGCACTGGTGCGCGGCATCGACACCTCACATGTGTACCGCTCCGATGACCTGCCCACCGACACCTATATGGCCATCGAGGGGGCCAACGGCTTGATCGCCGCGATTGCCGATGCCCACTCGCTTGAGGCCGCAGGCGACAAGATCCTGCGCCCGCTCAAGGATGGACGCCTCGGCTCAACGGATGCGCCCTATGCGGGGCCCGTGGCGCTTGACGGCAACCTGACCACGGAGCTGCTGCGCGACATTGCCGGCTCGCCGCTTTTTGCCAGAGCCGATCTGCGCGTGGCCCCTGCCTCACCGGGGAAAGCCGAACGGTTGATCCCGCTTTTGACCCATCCACAGGCCACGCTCTACGTGAACCTGGAGGAAGCGGGCCTGTTGGCGCATCGCACGTTCGACAGTTCCGCCGAGGCCGCAACCGCGTTGGTCGACAAAGGCGCACATCGCGTGCTTGTCACCAATGGCGGCGCGGATGCCTCACTGGCCCGCGCGGGCCATATCAGCACCCAAACCCCACCCGATGTTCTTGTGGCGCGTGTCACGGGCGCGGGTGATACCTTTATGGCGGCGCATATTGCCGCCGAATTGCGCGGCGCAGACGATGACGCCGCGCTTGATCAAGCGCTTCAGGCCGCCGCCCACTATGTTTCCGGAGATACCCCCCTATGACCACCCTGCCCCTGTCCTATTCGCCCGAAGTTGCCGCCGCCCTCAAAGCGGGCGCCCCCGTTGTGGCGTTGGAGAGCACGATCATCACCCACGGGATGCCTTTCCCGCAAAACGTCGAGACCGCGCAAATGGTCGAGGCGGATGTGCGCGCCGCCGGGGCCACGCCCGCCACCATCGCCATTTTGTACGGCGTGCTGCACATCGGCCTGACCGATACGCAACTGACCGAACTGGCACAGGCCAAGGACGTGATGAAAGTGTCACGCGCCGATATGCCCGTGTGCATCGCCAAGGGCGCCACAGGGGCCACAACGGTCGCGGCCACCATGATTGCCGCACACATGGCCGGGATTTCGGTCTTTGCCACGGGCGGCATTGGCGGCGTTCACCGCGGTGCCGAAGAGACGTTCGATATCTCCGCCGACCTGTTGGAACTGGGCGAAACACCTGTGACCGTGGTTGCGGCGGGACCGAAAGCCATCCTTGATATCCCCAAGACGCTCGAAGTGTTGGAAACCCACGGCGTGCCGGTGATTGCCTACGGTCAGGATGCGTTGCCCGCGTTCTGGTCCCGTGAGTCCGGCATTACCGCACCGCTGCGCCTTGATGATCCCGCGTTGATCGCCAAATCCGCGCAAACACGCACGGCTATGGGCCTCAAGGGCGGCCAGTTGGTCGCCAACCCGATCCCGTTGGCCGACGAGATCCCCCGCGATGTCATCACCCCCTATGTCGAGCAAGCCCTCGCCGAGGCCGAAGCACAGGGCATCGCCGCCAAGGCCGTCACCCCGTTCTTGTTACAGCGCATGTTCGAGTTGACCGAAGGCCGCTCGCTCACCGCCAATATCGCCCTTGTGCGCAACAATGCCCGTCTGGCCGCACAAATTGCGGTCGCTCATGCCCGTTGATGGCGCAAACAACACGAAAGACACATAAAATCGCGTGCCGTTTACTTGTGCATTCACATTTTGCTGCCTAAGTTCGGTTGAAATGGCCCGCGATACCGCGCACGGCCTATAGGCAGTGAACGGCAGAGCTCCATGACCAACCCATTCGACGACGAAATCCACCCCAAGCACCGTCGCGGCGGCTTTTTGGGGTGGCTGCGCACGTCCTTTTTGACGGGGCTCGTTGTTGTCGCCCCGATCGGTCTGACGGCCTATGTGATCTGGACCGTGATCGGATGGGTCGACGGATGGGCGTTGACCTTTGTGCCGCAAAAATTCCAACCCGAACAATATATCGGGATCAATCTGCGCGGTGTGGGCGTCATCATCTTTTTGATGTTCACCATCTTTGTCGGCTGGATCGCAAAGGGGCTTGTCGGGCGCTCGTTGTTGCGTTTTGCCGAGGGGCTTGTGGATCGCACCCCCGTTGTGCGATCGATCTACAATGGTGCCAAACAGATTGCCGAAACGGTGTTCGCCCAAACCGAAACCTCGTTTGACGAGGCCTGTTTGATCGAATATCCGCGCAAAGGCATATGGGCCATCGGGTTTGTGTCCACCACGGCCAAGGGGGAAATCGCCAAACGCACGCCGCTTGACGAGGAAATGGTGTCTGTGTTCGTGCCGACCACGCCCAACCCGACCTCCGGTTTCTTGCTGTTTTTCCCGCGCTCCGAGTTGATCACCCTTGATATGACTGTGGAGGATGCCGCGAAACTGGTGATTTCGGCGGGTCTGGTCTATCCCAACCCCAAAAACCCAAACGCGCCCAAAGAGGTGAGTCCCCCTGCGTCCGTGTAAAAAGCGGACGTGTAAAAACGCACGGTCCAAGATCATTGTCACATTCTTGGATTACGCCTAACCTATCCCCACAAAATACAATTACTGGAGGGATAGCTTATGAAAAGTTTAGTCGTTGCCACCGCACTCATCATGTTTGCCGCCACCTCAAGCTTTGCACAGGATGCGGGCGTAACAGCGGGGGAAATTGAAATGTCAGTGCAACAACAGGGCGCTGATGCGGTTCCCATGATCCTTTTGACCATCCTGTTTATTGCCGCGCTCACCAGTGCGGGCGGTGGCGGCGTGATCAACGACTATCCCGAATAGGCCGGACAGGCATCACGCACGCACCCATGAAAAGGGCCCCGTTCGCGGAGCCCTTTTAAACTATATGGTGTCGCGGGATCAGGAGAACATCGCCTCAAGATCGACCGTGGCGGTTTGGCCCAGATCGTCAAAATGGGCCTCAAGGAAGCCTTCACAGGCCGTCCGCCCCGCCTCTTTCATCCGGCCCAACAACACGGGCGACGGGATCAGTTTGGTGCGCGCCGACAGGTCGCGCATCAGATCGTCATCACCGATCATATGCACCAACACGTCTTTCATCATGCCCTTTGGCAACCGCTGTTCGCCGATCAGATCCTTTACAAACTGTACCGCACGCAGCTCGCGCAGCATCGACGAATTGAAACTTATCTCATTGATACGGTTCTGAATTTCTTCCGGTGTGGTCGGGGTGCCCGGTCGCTCTAACGGGTTGATATTCACAATCACCACATCATCGGGAAACTGTGGCTCGAACAGCGGAAACAGCGCAGGATTGCCCGTATAGCCGCCATCCCAATAGGGGTCGGTGATCCCCGTCACGGGGTCGGTAATCTCGACGGCTTTGAACATTTCGGGCAGACAGGCGGAGGCAAGGATCACATCCGTTGTCACCTCCTCATCCGTGAACACGCGGATTTTTCCGGTGCGCACATTGGTCGTCGAGATAAACAAGGCGGGCCCGACGTCTTTGTTCAGGGCCGCCAAATCCAACCGCGCCACGATACGGTCAAGCGGGTTTTGGTAAAACGGCCCATAGGCATAGGGCGTCATCACCGTGGCGAAACTTTCGAGAAAGGAAAACGGCACCGCAGTCTCGGCCAGCCGCGTCATCATCGCCGTGGTAGGACCGAATTGCGTGAGCCATGAGGACAGGCGCATGTCCGAAATCGCCCCCATCTGGCTCCAGACCCAATCGAGGCTCTCACGCGCGCCCTCCGCGCCGCCCCTGGCCAGTCCCGCACAATAGGCCGCCGCATTCAACGCACCGGCGGAGGTTCCCGAAATGGCTGCGATTTCAATGCGGTCATCGTCGATCAACCGATCGAGGACCCCCCACGTGAAGGCCCCGTGCGCACCGCCGCCCTGAAGCGCGAGGTTGATTTTTTTCGGGGCGGTTGCCGTGCGTCTGGCCACCCTACCCGTCCTGCCATTTGCGCAAGAGATCCTCGACCAGAATCCCGTTGATGGTCATGCCTTCCAACGAACAATTCTCGATTGTTACATCGGCGAGATTGGCATTGGTTATGGTCGCCCCCGTGTAATTGGCGTTTTCAATCCGCGCATTGGTGAGGTTGGCGTTGTGGACAGACATATTGGCGATATTACAATCGTCCAACACAACCCCCGAGAGATTGCAATTGATGACAAGCGTATGTGTGAGGTTGCACCGCGTAAACTTGGACCCTTCATGTGACGCATCTTCAAGCACCAGGGGACGCAGTTTTTTTCGCGGCGGGTGATCCTTGTTCGCGTTATCTATCATAGTGCGGTCCATCCGCCATCGACGGAAATCGTGGTGCCGGTGATCTGTGCGGCCGCGTCGGAGGCGAGGAACAGACATGTCCCGCCAAGCTGTTCGACGGTGGCGAATTCCTTGGACGGTTGGCGCTCCAGCAAGACCTCGCGAATAACCGTTTCGCGGTCCATATCGTATTTCTTCATCGTGTCGGGGATTTGTTTTTCGACCAAGGGGGTCAAAACATACCCGGGACAAATGGCATTGGCGGTGATCGGCTCGCGGGCGGTTTCGAGGGCGGTGACTTTGGTCAGGCCGACAACGCCGTGTTTGGCCGCGACATAGGCCGATTTATAGGGCGACGCGGTCAGCCCGTGGGCCGATGCGATGTTGATCACCCGCCCCCAACCCGCTTTGCGCATCATCGGCAGGGCCGCCGCGGTGGTGTGAAACGCCGAGGACATGTTGATGGCGATAATCGCGTCCCATTTCTCGACCGGAAACTCGTCGATGCCCGCGACATACTGGATGCCGGCATTGTTCACGAGGATATCACAGACCCCCGCCGTCTCGACAAGGGCGCGACACTGGTCTGCTTTGGACATATCGGCCTGAATGTAGCGGGCCGTCACACCGAATTCATCCGCGATCTCTTTGGCGATGGCATGATCGTCGTCTGTATCGGTGAAGGAATTGAGCACCACATTGAGGCCCGCCTTTGCGAGTTCTCGTGCCACGCCCAGACCGATGCCGGAGTTTGACCCTGTGATGATTGCTGTTTTCCCTTTGACGTCCATAACCGTCTCCCTCGTTTCGTCTGGAACAGATGTAGGTGGGTAAGGCATATAGGAAAGCCAGAATCGGTCAACGACAAAGAATCGATAAATTTTTCCTGTGAACGCGGGCTGTTACCGATGGACGGTCACGGACGTCGAACGGCCCGAAATCCATGCATAGTAAGGTGCGACGTAGGGTCAACGCTCAAAATTTAGCCAAAAAAAACGCCGGCACAAGGCCGGCGCAAAGTTATTGAGGCAGGTTTCATACAGGCAAGAAACCTATCGAGCAGTGCCCCCTTTATACGCGGTTCACCACCGCACTCCAAGCTAAAAGTTTGAATTCACCCGCAGGCGGCCTTAGGCTAAGCCTCAACAAAGAAACGGGACGGAGGCATTGTGTCCGAGATGGCAACGAACATTTTCCACGGGCTGCGCATATCTTGCGCCGCATTGGCACTGATTGCGGGCGCGCCCTTTGCGCAGGCCGAACCGATGCATGGCATAGCTATGTATGGCAGCCCCGAGCTACCACAAGATTTCGTGTCCCTCCCCTACGCCAATGCCGATGCCCCCAAGGGCGGCAAAATCGTCACCGGCGAAGGTGGCACATTCGACAGTTTGAACCCGTTTATCCAGAAAGGCAGCTCACCGTGGCAGTTGCGCTACATGTTGGCGGAAAGTTTGATGGGCCGCGCCTATAGCGAACCTTTCACGCTGTATTGCCTGTTGTGCGAGACAATCGACACCGATGAGGACCGCACATGGGCCGAATTTACCCTGCGCCCCGAGGCCCGATTCTCTGATGGTGCGCCGGTGACGGTCGAGGATGTGATCTGGTCCTACGAAAAACTCGGGACGGAAGGCCACGGCCGCTACGCCTCGATGTGGGAACAGATTGCAAGCATCGAGAAAACCGGCGAACGCTCGGTCAAATTCACCTTTAACACCGACAACCGCGAACTGGCGTTGTTGGTCGGGATGCGCCCGATCCTGCAAAAGGCCCAATGGGAGGGCAAGGATTTCACCAAATCGGGCTTTGACCAGATCCCGATCGGTTCCGCCCCTTACCAGATCACCGATTTCGACGCGGGCAGCTATGTCGAGCTGACGCGCAACCCCGAGTACTGGGGCAAAGACGTGCCGTTCATGCGCGGTCAGGCCAACCTTGATACCATCCGGTGGGAATTTTTTGCCGATGCCTCCCTCGTGATCGAGGCGTTCAAAGCGGGCGAATTGAACAGCAACCGCGAGTTCAACGTGCAGACATGGGACGACCAATACAATTTCCCCGCCGTCGAACGGGGCGATGTGATCAAATCCGTCATCCCGCATCAACGCCCCTCCGGCATGACCGGCTTTGTGATGAACACCCGCCTCCCCCAGTTTTCCGACTGGCGCGTCCGTCAGGCCCTCATCGAGACGTTCAATTTCGAATATATCAACGAGGTTCAAACCGGATCGCAACAATCGCGCATCACCTCGTATTACTCCAACTCGGTACTGGGGATGCAAAGTGGTCCCGCACAGGGGCGCGTGGCGCAATTGCTTGCGCCCTACGCCGATGACCTGCCGCCCGATACGCTTGAGGGGTACACCTTTCCCGCCACCTCCGGCGCGCTCAACGACCGCCAATCGACCCGCCGCGCCTTGGCCCTGTTCAAGGACGCAGGCTATACCATCCAGGACGGTGTGATGAAAAATGCCGATGGTGTGCCCTATACGTTCGAGATTTTATTGCAGTCCGGTGATGATGAAAATCAATCTATTATAGATACTTACACGCAGTCCCTCATCCAGATTGGCATCACGCCAACCATCACCGTGGTTGACCGTCCGCAATACCGCGAGCGCAGCGATACCTTTGATTTCGGCATGACCACCATCCGCCGCGGCCTGTCGCTATCCCCCGGCAACGAGCAAAAGGCCTATTGGGGGTCCGAGGCCGCCGATACCGAAGGGTCGCGCAACCTGATGGGCGTCAAATCCGCCGCTGTTGACGGGTTGATCGACACCATGCTGTCCTCCGGCAGCAAGGACGATTTCGTCGCCGCCACCCGCGCCCTCGACCGCGTGTTGACCGCCGGTCGCTATGTCATCCCGATCTATCAATGGAACATCTCGCGCGTGGCCCACGCCAAGCAGCTGACCTATCCCGAAACCTTGCCGATCTACGGCGACTGGATCGGTTGGCAGCCGGATGTGTGGTATTGGACAGAATGAACATGCGTGTGAAGCTGATGGCCACACTGGTGATCTGCGTGGGCCTCACGGCCTGCGCCCCCGTGGCCATCGCGGGAAAAACCGTAAAAACGGGTGTGAAAGCCACGTCGAAAGCGGTCGGCACAGTGTTTTGATCTGCGTTTTAATCTGCGTTCGGGCGGCGTGGCGGCGCTATCCCAGTGACGTCACCCACAGGATGGTCGCATCCTCGGGCGAGATCGAAATCACGTTGTGACCCATAGAGGCGTCATAGTAGGCGCTGTCGCCGCGCCGCATGTCAATCGGCTCATAAAACTCTGTTATCAAACAGATTTGCCCCGTCAGAACATAGAGGAATTCCTCACCGTCATGGCGCACCCACCCGTCGAATTCCTCGAAACTGCGGGCGCGGATGGTGGCGCGGTAGGGCAGCATCTGTTTCTTGGTCAGCGCCCCCGCAAGCATTTCATGCTCATAGGTGGCGGTGGCATGGGCCGCGCCCTCGCCGGCCTTGGTGGTGGCCAACCGACCCGAAATCTGTTGCTTGCGCGGCGGCGTAAACAATTGCGGCACTGAGATCTCCAACCCGATGGCAAGCTTTTTGAGCGCCTCATAGGTCGGGGACATTTGACCGTTTTCAATCTTGGACAGGGTTGATCGCGCCAGACCCGCATGACCGGCGGCCTGTTCCAACGTCCACCCGTGTGATTTACGCAACTCGCGGACCCGCGCCCCGAGGTCGAGCGGATGCGCGTCATCGCCCGCCTCAAGCGCCCGCGCCAAACGGATCAGGCTCGGGTTGCCTGTGGATGCGGCCCCATCGGGGCGCTCCGGAGAGTTGTGATCGGGATCATCTGTCATGGGGGCATTTAGGCGTGGCGGAGACAAAAAGAAAACCCCCGGATGCTGTTTACCGCATCTTCGGGGGCTCTTTGGGGCAGACGAGGTATGGGGGGATACACTGCTCGTGAGGTCTTGCCTACCCTGTATCTGGTTTGCGCGGGGCGCGCGGTTAATTGTCGGTTTCAATCACGCCTGTGAGAAACTCGATATTGCTCAGTTCATCGGTGATGCCCGTCTGTACCGGTAGCCAGTTAAAGGCCCCCGCAGCAATCGCAAGCGAGGCAACCGCCCCGAGACCAAGCGTAACAGCCGGAAGCCGTGCGGATCTCGCCGATGTCGCCTTGGCGGCGCGGCCCTGTGCGGTGGAGAAATGGGAATTGGAAACATATGCCATGTGATGAACCTCGTAAAAACTTATGCGTTACAGTTATTTAACCATAAAATACCGCCCCGGAAAAGCATCCCGATTGTTACACCCTGCCCGCGCAAATCACGCGAACGCAGCGCGAACAAAGCGCGAATATGCATAATTTGCAAAGTTGCAAATCCGCCCGAAACACAACATGTAGAGCAAGGAGAACATGGCCTCGGGTGCAAATTGTGATGCGGGAGAATGTTTTCCTTTTGTGATACCTCTCGCCATTTCGCCCGCGCCGCGCTATGTCGTGATCCATGATAAAACTCGACATCTTTCACGACCCGATTTGCCCGTGGTGTTACTTGGGCAAGGCCCGTCTCGACCGCGCAATGGAAGCCCGCCCGAACCATCAGTTCGTGGTGGAATGGCATCCGTTCCAGTTGAACCCCGACATGCCCGCCGAAGGGATGGAGCGGCGGGCCTACCTCGAGGGGAAATTCGGCGGTGTTCAGGGGGCGATTGACGCCTACCGCCCCATTGTCGAAACCGCCGCCGCAGAGGCGCCAAAGGTCGATCTGGGCAAAATCACCCGCACCCCGAATACGCTCGACGCGCACCGCCTCATTCACTGGGCGGGTCTTGAGGGGATGCAGACGCCCATCGTTGCCGCGCTCTACCGCGCCTATTTCCATGACGGGCGCGACATCGGGGATGCCGAAGTACTGTGTGACATTGCCGACAGTATGAGTATGGACGCGAGCCTTGTTGCCCGCCTTTTGGCCACCGACGAGGACGCCGACATGATCCGCGCCCGCGATGCCCATGCCCGCGAGCGCGGCATTTCCGGCGTGCCGCTTTACGTTGTCGCCAATCAACACGCCGTGTCCGGCGCCCAGAATGCCGACCTGTGGATGTCCGTCATCGACGAGTTGGCGCAAAAAGACCTATCCTGAACCGACCGCGCCAAGGGCCGCCGAGACCTGCAATCGCGAAAACCATAGAGAACGCCCATGCCGCGCAGATTAGCCCAACCGGAATTCGTCGCTCTTTTGGCGATGCTCACCGCCACCGTTGCCCTGTCGATCGACGCCATGTTGCCGGGCATTCCGATGATCGCGGCGGATTTGACGCCACAGGATGTGAACCGTGCGCAGCTTGTCCTGACCGCATTCGTGTTGGGGCTCGGGCTTGGCACCCTGATCAACGGGCCGCTGTCGGACCGGTTCGGGCGCAAACCGGTGATCATCGGCGGCCTTACGATCTATGCCGCCGCCGCCGTACTTGCCGCCGCCGCCCCCACATTGGAAACCCTGTTGGCCGCTCGCGTGATTCAGGGACTGGGGGCCGCCGCCCCGCGCGTTGTGGCAATGGCCCTGATCCGCGACCTCTATAAGGGGCGCGAAATGGCGCGGATTTCGTCGTTCATTATGATGATTTTCATTCTGGTGCCTGCGGTTGCGCCCGCCCTCGGCTCATTGATCATGCTCGGATTCGGGTGGCGCGGCATTTTCGGCTCCTTCGTGGTCTTCGCGGCAATCTCCGGTCTGTGGCTGCTCGTGCGCCAAGAGGAAACATTGCCGAAATCAGAGCGCCGCGCCCTGTCCGTGGCGGCCCTGATCGCAGGGACCAAAGAGACATTTTCGCACCGCTCGGTCCAAATCTACACCCTTGTTTTGATGCTTGGCTTTGGTCAGATGTTCGGCCTGTTGTCGTCGATCCAACAGATTTACGGCGAGGTGTTTGACAAGGCAGACAGTTTCCCGATGTGGTTCGCCGCTCAAGCCATGATTTCCGGTGTCGGCACCCTGATGAACGCGAAATTCGTGGTGCGTCTGGGAATGCGCCGCATCGCGCTATCGGCTTATCTCGGCCAAATCGTGATCTCGTCTGTCGTCCTGTTGCTCGTCGGGTCGGGTCTATTGCCCGCCGCCCTGATGTTCCCCGTGTTCTTTGTGTGGTCGGTCTCGGTGTTCTTTATGGCGGGCGTAACCTTTGGCAACATCATCGCGCTGTCACTGGAACGGTTGGGGCATGTCGCGGGGATCGCCTCGTCCTTGGTTCAGGGGGTATCCACCATCGGTGCGGTCCTCATCGCCGCGCCCATCGGTCTGGCGTTTAACGGCACAATCATCCCGCTGACCGTTGGCACATTGGCGTGCTCGGCTGCGGCCTACGCCCTGCTGCGCCGCACCATTGACACGAACGAAGATTAGGTTTTCTATTTCTTTTTAGGGGTCTGAGCGGCGACTTTCGCGTGCCGCGCGAGGTCTTGCGCAATGGAAAACGCGCCTTTGATCTTGTCACGATCATTCGCCCAGTCGCGGCGCACGATGATCTTGTTGTCCTTGACCTTGGCCTGCCCCTTTTGGTCCTGAATGAAATCCACAAGGCCCACAGGGTTGGCAAATTTGTCGTTGTGGAACTGAATGGTCGCACCTTTCGGTCCGCCATCAAGGCGTGCAATACCGGCGGCACGGCATTTTTCCTTTATGCGAACAACAAGCAGCAAGGTATTGACCTCTTTGGGTAATTTGCCAAACCGGTCAATCAGCTCCGCCGCAAATCCTTCCAATTCCACTTTGGTGTGCAGGCCGGACAGGCGACGATACAGCCCCAACCGCACATCAAGGTCGGTTACATAAGTCTCTGGAATCAAAACAGGAACGCCCAGATTGATCTGGGGCGCCCATGCGCCGTCATCGTCAAGCGTCACGCCCTCCTGACCCGACTTGATCTTGGCAATCGCCTCTTCGAGCATGGATTGATACAGCTCGAACCCCACCTCTTTGACGTGGCCCGATTGCTCCTCGCCCACCAGATTGCCCGCCCCGCGGATATCGAGATCCTGACTGGCAAGCGTAAAGCCCGCGCCAAGCGTATCCAGAGACCCCAGAACCCGCAGCCGCTTGCGGGCGGTGTCGGTCAGCGGTGCGCGAGGCTTGGTCGTCAAATAGGCATAGGCACGGGTTTTGGCCCGCCCCACACGGCCACGGATTTGATAGAGTTGCGACAGGCCGAACATGTCGGCACGGTGGATCACCATCGTGTTGGCGGTCGGAATATCAATACCGCTTTCCACAATCGTGGTGGCCAACAGCACGTCATACTTGCCGTCATAAAAGGCGTTCATGCGATCATCCAACTCGCCCGCCGCCATTTGACCATGGCCCACCACAACGCTCACCTCGGGCACATGGTCCTTGAGGAACTGTTCGATCTCGGGAATGTCGTTGATGCGTGGCACGACAAAGAACGACTGGCCGCCGCGATAATGTTCGCGCAAGAGCGCCTCGCGGATCGTCACCGTATCGAACTCGCTGACATAGGTGCGGATCGCCAGACGGTCGACGGGTGGTGTACCGATAATCGACAGATCACGCACCCCCGTCATCGACATTTGCAGGGTCCGCGGGATCGGCGTCGCCGACAGGGTCAGGACGTGGATGTTGGATTTCATCGACTTCAGGCGCTCTTTATGCGTCACGCCGAACCGCTGTTCTTCATCGACAATCAACAGGCCAAGGTCATGAAACCGCACGTTTTTCGCAAGCAACGCATGGGTGCCGATCACAATGTCGACCTCGCCGGTCGCCAGCCCTTCGCGGGTTTTGGCCATCTCTTTCT
The DNA here is from genome assembly GCF_048259695.1 of Celeribacter sp. Classification (GTDB taxonomy): domain Bacteria; phylum Pseudomonadota; class Alphaproteobacteria; order Rhodobacterales; family Rhodobacteraceae; genus Celeribacter. The sequence continues at coordinate 389,607 of NZ_JBLXHL010000003.1, forward strand.
GGCTCACGAACCGCGACATCGGCCGCACGTTGATCGGGAAGCCACGGAAGCGGTCGGCAAACGAGCGGTAGTGTTGCCGCGCAAGCAGGGTGGTCGGCGCGATCACCGCCACCTGTTGGCCGCACATCGCCGCGACAAAGGCCGCGCGCATTGCCACTTCGGTTTTGCCAAACCCGACATCCCCGCACACGAGGCGATCCATCGGGAGGCCCGCCTCCAGATCGTCGAGCACATCCTCGATCGCTTTGAGTTGGTCCTCGGTTTCGTCATAGGGAAAACGGGCGCAAAAGGCCTCCCACATATCGTCGGGCGGCACCAGAATATCGGCTTTGCGCAACTGGCGCTCGGCGGCGATGCGGATCAGTTTCTCCGCAACCTCACGGATGCGTTCCTTGAGTTTTGCCTTTTTGGACTGCCACGCGCCACCGCCCAGTTTGTCGAGCATCCCCTCGTCATGGCCATAACGGCTCAGGAGTTCGATGTTCTCAACGGGTAGATACAGACGGTCACCACCGGCATATTCGAGCAAAAGACACTCATGCGCCGCCCCCAAAGCCGTGATGACCTCAAGTCCGCGGAAAATCCCGACACCGTGGTCCACGTGGACAATGAGGTCGCCCGCCGAAAGTGCGGAATGTTCGGTCAGGAAATTATCGGCCCGCTTTTTGCGGCTCGGGCGGCGGATGAGGCGGTCGCCCAACACATCTTGTTCCGAGATCACCGTGACCTGTTCACCCGTCCCTGTCGGGGCATCGAACCCCTCGTCGAGCGGCCAAATGGCGAGGAACACGCCGCCCTTGCCCGATGGCACATCGCGCCAATCGGAGATGAGGGCGGTGTCCGTCAGATCCTGATCCTCAAGCAGCGCCTGAAGGCGGTCGCGCGCGCCCTCGGACCACGAGGCCATGACAACATGCCCGACCTCGCGTTTTGCCGCAATGTGGTCGGACAAACTTTCGAAAAGGTTCAGTTTTTCCTGTTGGCGCTCTGGTGCGAAATTGCGTCCGACGCGGCCTCCCGCATCAATCACGCCCGGTCCCGTGGCCTGCGCCGAGGGGTGGAAATGCAGCACGCGGCGCCCGGCAATCTCGGCCTCCCACGCGGCATCATCCAGATAAAGTTGCGCCGGCGGACAGGGTTTATAGATGCTATCAAGCCGCTTTTTCGACGTCATCGCCTCGCGGCGGCTGTCGTATTGATCCGCGATCCCCTCCCACCGTGCCAAACGGGCGGCGGTGGTGTGATCGTCGAGTGCAATCGTGGCCTCGGGGGTGTAGTCGAACAGCGTGGCGAGGTGGTCGTTGAAGAACGGCAGCCAATGCTCCAGCCCTGCGTGTTTTTTGCCCGCTGACACCGCCTCGTAGAGCGGATCATCGGTCCCCGCCGCACCAAATTCAATGCGGTAGGTCTGGCGAAACCGCGTGATGGCCGCCTCGTCGAGAATGACCTCGCACACGGGCGTAAAGGTGATCGCGTCAAGCGTCTCGGTGGTGCGCTGTGTCGCGGGATCAAACCGGCGCAACCCGTCCAGTTCATCGCCAAAGAAATCGAGCCGCACCGGCATTTCATGGCCCGGCGGAAAGACATCGATAATGCCGCCACGAATGGCGTAATCGCCGTGCTCGACCACCGTGGGGGCCTGTGTGAACCCCATGCGCACAAAGAAGCCGCGCAGCGCCTCCTCGTTGACCCGCTGACCTTTGCGCAGCGAAAACGCCGCACCCTCCAACGTCTCTTTGGGCGGCACGCGCTGTGTCGCGGCGGCCAGTGTCGTGAGCAGGACATAGCGTTTGGGCATCGCGCCATGGGCCAAAGCGGCCAAGGTTGCCATACGGGCGGCGGACACATCGGCATTGGGCGAGATCCGATCATACGGCAGGCAATCCCAGGCGGGAAAGTCGACCACAGGCAGGTCGGGCGCAAAGAATGCCAGTGCCGATTTGAGCGCCGCAACCCGTTTGTCATCGCGGGCGACATGAATCACGGGCGCATCGGATTTGGCCACCTCGCGGGCAAGCAAAAAGGCGTCAAAGCCCTCTGGAGCACCGCCGATTTGCACATGTGCGGTGTTGGATTTGGATGCCGTTGCCATCACGGTCAACCGCCAAGCGGCCCCGTGACGATGTTTTGGGACATGCCCCACATCGCGGTGATAAAGATGAACAGCATTCCGATGATCTGTGTTTTGAGGCGGTGACGGCGCAACGTGTTCACAAGATCATCCCCGCGCGGCGCCTCGACGATAATCCGCTGTGCCGTACGCACATTGAGATAGAAAACAATCGTCATCGGAAAGGCCATCAGAAAGACAGCCTGCGCGAACTCCACATCGTAAAACACACCCAGACCGAACAAAATCGTCAGCCCTCCCGTTGCGATAGCGACAATCACAAGGCCGGAAATTTCGGCAATACTGCCCAGGCGGTTGACGTTGATGCGCACCAGATCCTCGAGGTCCTGCATCCGCTCGCCGCCCAATTTTTGCGCCTTTTGCGCAAGATCGAACGGCACGCCGAGGACAAAATGAGAGGCCGTGGACCATAGCACGGCCAAGGCGATCCAATACCACAGATTGGAAAAGGATCGCATGTCGATCACTTCGAAAACGGTTTGCCAGATGTTCACTGTCGCTGCTCTTTTGGGCATGTCAAAGGTCGGTTTTTTGCCGACTGGGGGACACTAGCGCGGCTGCGCGGCGATTCCTACCCTTGATGAACGGCAAAAACCGTGTCACCCCGTTGCACGAGTTCAATAATCACGTATCGAGAGCCGCCATGACCCGTTCCACTGCCCCGTTTCCGCTGACCCGACTGCGCCGCACCCGCAAGATGGATGCCATTCGTGGCATGGTGCGCGAAAACGCATTGCAGGTCACGGACCTGATCTGGCCGGTATTTGTGCGCGAGGGCGTCGATGACGCCACCCCCATTCCGTCGATGCCCGGCGTTGAACGCCTGACAATCGACCGGTTGGTTACAGCCGCGGTGGAGGCGCACGCCCTTGGCATTCCTGCGATTTGCCTGTTTCCCTACATCGAGCCGGATCTGAAAACCGAATGTTGCGCGGGCGCATGGGATCCCGACAACCTTGTGAACCGCGCCATTCGCGCGATCAAAGCGGCGGTGCCGGAGCTTGCGATCATGACCGATGTGGCGCTTGACCCCTACAACATCAACGGCCATGACGGTTTTGTCGTCGAGGGCGAAATCGTCAACGACATGACCGTCGAGGCGCTTGTCAAAATGGCGGTGGCACAGGCCGAGGCGGGCGCGGACATCATCGGGCCGTCCGATATGATGGACGGGCGCATCGGCGCTATTCGCCGCGCGTTGGAAACCGAAGGCTACGACACCGTCACGATCATGTCCTATGCCGCCAAATACGCCTCCGCCTTTTATGGCCCGTTTCGCGATGCGGTGGGCGCGTCGGGCGCACTCAAGGGCGACAAGAACACCTATCAAATGGACCCCGCCAATTCCGACGAGGCCATGCGCCTGATTGAACGCGACCTGTTGGAGGGCGCGGATATGGTCATGGTCAAACCCGGCATGCCCTATCTCGACATTTGCCGCCGCGTCAAAGACACCTTTGGCGTGCCGACCTTTGCCTATCAGGTGTCGGGCGAATACGCGATGCTCAACGCCGCCGCGGCAAACGGATGGTTGGACCGTGACAAGGTCATGATGGAAAGCCTGATGGCGTTCAAACGCGCGGGCTGTAACGGCATTTTGACCTATTTCGCCGTTGACGCGGCCCGCCTGCTTAAGGGGTGATGCGCCGCACCGCGCAGGGCAAGGGGTCGGCAAACCTCCTCCTAAGGATGCACCGGCGCGGATAAAGCAATGACAGCGCATGAAAATTGCGCCATAATAACCGCCAAAGAGCCAGGAGAGCTCGCAATTGACAGCAGATAAAGGGCAGTCCCATGACAAATTTCCCCCGCCGGACCTTTTTGACCGGACTTGGTAGCGCCGGTCTTTTGACCGCCTGTGGCAATGGTATGAGTTCCAATGGCAGCTCGGTGATTGACGCCCGCGTTGACCGGACCTTGAACGAATTGTATTCCAACTACCCCGGCACCAGTGATCTGCGCGATAAATCCGTGGGCCAACTGGTGATGCCACTCGTGACCGAGGCCGGTTTCGGCATTGGCGGCTCATACGGGCGTGGCGCCTTGCGCGTAGGCGGTGCAACGGTGGATTACTATTCCTCGGCACAGGCCTCTTTCGGCATCCAGATCGGTGCACAGCAATATGCGCACGTCCTGTTCTTTATGACGCAGCAAGCCTTGCAAGATTTCCGCAATTCACCGGGTTGGGCCGCAGGGGCCGATATCGAATACGCAATTGCCAACCGTGGCGAGGAAATGTCAGCCGAAACAACGACACAGCTGTCGCCCGTTATCGGCGTGGTGTTCGGTCAGGCGGGCTTGCGTGCAGGGGCCACCGTCGAAGGCACGAAATACACGAGGATCATCCCGTAAGGGTTTGATATCCGAACTTAAAACAAAAGCCCGCCGGTCTGGCGGGCTTTTTTGTGTCGCACTGGCGTTGCCTCGCACGGGTGCGGCGCCTGTCCGGCTAGGGCAAGGCCTCCTCGAGCACACCATCCGCAGTCATTTGCGCATAGAGCAACCCCTCACGCAAACCCCGATCCGCCACCGACAGCCGGTCCGTGGGCCAGACCCGCAACAGCGCCTGAAGGATGGCCGCCCCCGACATGATCAGCGCCTGACGGTCGCGCCCGATACGCGGGTCATTGCGCCGCCCCACAGGGCCGAGGTGCAAATAGTCACGGATCACACTGTCAATCTGTTCGGAGGACATCCGCAGCCCGTCGACCTTGTTGCGATCATAGCGCCGCAAGCCGAGGTGCGAGGCCGCCACGGTCGTCACCGTGCCTGATGTTCCGATGATCTGAAACCCGTCCCGGGCGGGTTCATTGGCGTAAGGTGTGAAATCCGCAAGCTTTTCCTCAAAGAACCACGACATCAACGCAAAGCGCGCACTGTCGTCTTCGACATCGGAAAACTGCTCCATCAGGGTGGCAACCCCCAAAGGCACGGAAATCCAGTCGACCACTTTGGCATGGGGGAAAATGCTGCTTTCGGTCGGCTTGAACCCCGTATGAAGCCGCATGATCGCCCGCGGGCGGTCGGCCTTTGGCACCGCACTCAGGTCAATCCAGACAAGTTCGGTTGACCCGCCGCCGATATCCACCACCAACAATTGCTCGGTCATGGTCGAGACAAGCGGCGCACAGGAAATCACCGCAAGCCGCGCTTCTTCCTCGGGTTTGATGATTTCGAGCTGTAGCCCCGTCTCGCGCTGCACCCGGCGCAAAAAATCGCGCGAGTTTTTGGCGCGACGACAGGCTTCGGTCGCCACAAGACGCATCCGCGTCACATTATGCTTGTCGAGTTTCTTGCGACAGACCCGCAACGCCTGAATCGTGCGGGTGATAGACCCACGCGACAAACGGCCAGAGGCCTCCAGTCCGTTCCCCAATTGGACGGATTTGGAAAAGCTGTCGACCACATGAAACTGACTGCCCTTTGGTTGGGCAATCAACATGCGGCACGAATTAGTGCCGAGATCGAGAGCCGCATAAAGCTCTTCGCGATCTGCGGTTTGAGGCACGGGTGGCTCAACCGGTTTCGGGAACGCGCCCGCACCTGTGGGACGCTTGGGCGCCATAGTACGCCCTCCATTTCGAGTTGGGATCACCCTACGCGTGCTTGTGCCCCCTCGCAAGGGATCAGATGGCCCGCGTTCATAAACGTGATGAAGATTTTTCCGATACCAAGCCCTTTCCCCCAATGTCCGCTTGGCCTAAGTCTGTCTCTCGACAATAAGGGCCGAGACACATGACCGATATGACCATCATCTACTGGCGCGATATTCCCGCCCAAGTGCGCGTGGGCCGTGGCCGCCGCGCCGCGCGTGCGGTGTTGCCCGAACGGTTCGAACAGGCCATCGACCGTGTGGCCATGCGCATCGGAGCCACCGATCAGGACGCCTATATCGCCGAGTGGCGCGATGTGGTGGTCGTGGTCGACGGTGAGGGTCAGGAGGCCGTAGACGCCAAGGTGGCCGAACTTGACGCCGCCTATGACAAAGAGCGCCTGATCGCGCTTGTGAACAATGACGGGCATGCGCCCGCGTAAATTCCGCACAACTTTCGCAAAGGCCAAGCGCCCGCGTTCAAAGGACACATGACATGACCCGCACAGTGATCGAGAGCAAGACCAAGACCGTCGTCATCGGCTTTGACGAACCGTTTGCCGTCATCGGCGAGCGTATCAACCCGACGGGGCGCAAGAAACTCGCCGCCGAACTGGAGCTTGGCGATTTCTCCACCGTCGAACGCGATGCGATCGAACAGGTCGCCTGTGGCGCCAACATCCTCGATATCAATTCGGGTGCTGTGTTCTCCAACAAAATGGCCGAGGATCCCCGTTACGCCGACAACAACTTTGTCGAGCCGCCCTTGATGCGTGACCTGATTGCCCGCGTTCAGGCCATTGTCGACGTGCCTTTGTGCATCGACAGCTCGGTGCCCGATGCGCTTGAGGCCGGTCTGGAGATGGCCGAGGGCCGTCCGCTTTTGAACTCGGTGACGGGCGAGGAAGAGCGCCTTGAGCGGGTTTTGCCCCTCGTCAAAAAATACAACGTCCCCGTTGTGGCGATTGCCAATGACGACACAGGGATTTCCGAGGACCCCGAGGTCCGCTTTGCCGTGGCCAAACGCATCGTGGAGCGCGCCGCCGATTTCGGCATTCCCGCCCATGACATCGTTGTGGACCCGCTCGTGATGCCCATCGGTGCAATGCGCACGGCGGGCCAACAGGTATTCACACTTGTACGCCGCTTGCGTGACGAATTGGGCGTCAACACCACCTGCGGCGCGTCCAACGTCTCGTTCGGCCTGCCACAGCGCCACGGGATCAACGCCGCCTTTCTGCCGATGGCGATTGGCGCGGGCATGACATCGGCGATTATGAACCCTGTGCGATTGCAGGAAATGGAGGCCATCCGTGCGGCCAACCTGCTCATGAACCACGACCCCGATGGCGCGAAGTGGATCGGCTTTAGCCGTATTATCGACGCAGTGGCCGAGGGTGCAACCTTTGCCGAGGCCTCCACGGCGGCAGCCACCGCAGGGTCCGGTGGCGGGCGGCGCGGTGGCGGACGGCGCCGCCGGTAATCCCGGTTCGGGTCAACACCACAGAGAAAGGGAGCGCATAGATGACACGGTTAATCGCCTTGAACAAACCGTTCGATGTGCTCTCCCAGTTCACCGACAAAGGATCAGAGGGCAGCACACGCCGCACGCTCTCGGATTTTGTCGACGTGCCGGACGTCTACCCCGCCGGACGGTTGGACCGCGATAGCGAGGGCCTCTTGCTATTGACCGATGACGGACGTCTGCAAGCCCGCATTGCCAACCCGAAATCCAAGATGCCAAAGACCTATCTGGCACAGGTCGAAGGCAACATCGACGCCGCGGCGATTGCGGCGCTGTGCCGTGGTGTGCCGCTCAAGGACGGTCAAACCCGCCCTGCCCGCGCCACCCGTATCGACGCCCCCGACTGGCTCTGGCCGCGCACGCCGCCGGTGCGTTACCGCAAATCGGTCCCCGACAGTTGGGTGCAATTGACCATCACCGAGGGCAAGAACCGACAGGTGCGGCGCATGACGGCGCATGTCGGGTTTCCGACCCTGCGCCTGATCCGTGTGGCCATCGGGCCATATACACTCGACGGGATCGACAGCGGCGCATGGCGCGACGCCGATCCACGCAACGCATGGGATACGCTATGAGCAGCTCACAAGATCCACTGGTGGTTTTCACCCCGTCCGGCAAACGCGCCCGCGTCCCTGCGGGCACCTCCGTGTTGGAGGCCGCGCGCTCGATGGGTGTGGACCTTGATAGTGTCTGTGGCGGTCGCGGGATTTGTTCGAAATGTCAGGTGCAACCTGCCTTTGGCGACCACTCCAAACACGGGATCAGCGCGTCTGAGGATGCGCTGAGCGGGGTCAATTCGGTTGAGGAACGCTACGACCGTGTGCGCGGGCTCAAAACGGGACGGCGGTTGGGCTGTCAGGCCTGTATTCAGGGCGATATCGTGTTGGACGTGCCGCCCGAAAGTCAGGTCCACAAACAGGTGGTGCGCAAGGCCGCGACCACGCGCCATATCGAAATGGACCCCGCAACCCGACTGTATTATGTCGAGGTCGACCCCGCCGATATGCATGCCCCCACGGGCGACTGGGAACGCACGCAGGCCGCGCTTCTGGCGCAGTGGTCCATTACGGACGTCACACTCACCCTGCCGATGCTCGCCAAACTACAGGCCGCGCTGATCGCCGCCGAATACAAAGCCACATTGGCCATCCACACCGCCCGCGACGGCGCGACGCAAGTCATCGGCGTCTGGGCGGGCTTTGCAGAACCTGCGCTCTATGGCTTGGCCGTGGACCTTGGCTCAACCACCATTGCGGCCCACCTCACCGATCTGGTGACGGGCGAGGTCAAGGCCTCGGGCGGGGTGATGAACCCGCAAATCCGCTTTGGCGAGGACCTGATGAGCCGCGTGTCCTACGCGATGATGAACGCGGGCGGCGCGGGCGAGATGACCCGCGCGGTGCGCGAGGCGATGAACACGCTCGCCGCCGAACTGGCGACCGAGGCCGGCCTCACCACGGGTGACATTTACGAGGCGGTGTTCGTGATGAACCCCGTCATGCACCATCTGTTGTTGGGCCTTGATCCCACGCCCTTGGGTCAGGCGCCGTTTGCGCTTGCGACCAATTCGGCGCTTGATCTGTCGGCCGATGCCATCGGGTTGGCCTTTGCCGATGAGGCGCAGGTCTATATCCTGCCGCTGATTGCGGGCCATGTGGGCGCGGATGCCGCCGCTGTGGCGCTGTCGGAAGCCCCGCAAAAAGTCGATCCACTTACGTTGATCGTCGATGTCGGCACCAATGCCGAGATCATTTTAGGCAATAAATCCCGTGTCTTGGCCTGTTCATCGCCCACCGGCCCCGCCTTTGAAGGCGCGCAAATCTCAAGCGGTCAGCGTGCTGCACCGGGGGCAATCGAGCGCGTCGAAATTGATCCCGTCACCAAAGAGCCACGGTTCAAGGTGATCGGCTGTGACCTTTGGTCCGATGACCCCGACTTTGCCACGCAAACCGCCGTATCAGGCGTCTCGGGCATCTGCGGGTCGGGCATTATCGAGGCCGTGGCCGAAATGCGCATGGCGGGTCTGGTCGACGCCAACGGGCTGATCGGATCGGCCGGGGCCACAGGCACAGAGCGATTGCGCCCTGCGGGCCGCACCCATTCCTATTTGCTCCATGACGGCAGCACCGAGGGCGGCAGCGTCATCGAAGTGACCCAAGGCGACATTCGCGCCATCCAACTGGCCAAATCGGCGCTCTACGCAGGTGCGCGGTTGCTGATGGATGAATTTGGCACCGATGAGGTCGAGCGCGTGGTGCTTGCGGGCGCATTTGGCGCGCATATTTCGCCCAAACACGCGATGGTTCTGGGCATGATCCCCGATTGTCCGCTCGCGCATGTCACATCGGCGGGCAACGCGGCCGGAACCGGCGCCCAAATCGCGCTGTTGAACGTGGCCGCGCGGCGCGAGGTCGAGGCTCTGGTCCACGAGATCACCAAGATTGAAACCGCCATCGAGCCGCGATTCCAGGAGCATTTCGTCGCCGCAAATGCCATCCCCCACGCCACAGCGCCGTTTGCGGGGCTGCGTGCGGTGGTGCGCCTGCCCGATCCTGATTTCAACGCGGGCGGAGGCGGCGGACGCCCGCGCCGTCGCGCAAAACGCGGATAAAAATCGGCAGCGGGACGCTTTTTTTGACGCGCCACGCCGCATATCCCTTGACCCTCTCGCGGGGTTTGACTACCTGTCTGCGCATGAGCGGGTATGGTGAAAAGGTATCACGGCAGCTTCCCAAGCTTTAGTTACGGGTTCAATTCCCGTTACCCGCTCCAACCGGTTTCCCCACATAAACCTCCCGACCTGATCCGATCAGGATGCGACGCAACGTTTTGCTGTTGCGTGACGAAATGGCGGGCCAAAGTGGGCGCGACAAACGGGAGAGAGACCACGATGAGCGATCCATTTCTAGATATGGCCCGAACCGAACTTTTGGAGCGCCTCAAGGCGGTCGGATTTGAAAAATCCGTGTCGATGCGGGTCACGGATATTGGCAATATCTACATCCTTGGCCACGACGCGCAGATTTCCGATGAACGGGCGGACGCGGCGGTGATTGCCTCGCAAGAGACCTTTACCAAAATCCTGCACGGGACGTTGCACCCGATGAAAGCGGTGATGTTCGGCAAGCTCAAGATCGCAGGGGATGCCAAAACCGCCATGAAATTCGGCAGCCTGTTCGGGTAGCCGGTTCCCTCGATACCTGCGCACAAAAAAGGGCAGAGGCACATCGCCCCTGCCCTGAATTCAGTGCAATCTCTTGGGGTTACACTTTGAGGAACTCGATCAGGTGATGGGTTGAGCCATCCTTGTCCGAGCCGCTTTTGTTGCCTGACAAAACAGGCTGCAACGCAAGCGCCAACTCTTTGCCAAGCTCCACGCCCCATTGGTCGAACGAGTTGATCCCGAGGATCACCCCCTCGACAAACACGCGGTGCTCATAAAGTGCGATGATCTGACCCAACACGAACGGCGTCAGCAATTCATAGGCCAAGGTGGTCGAGGGGCGGTTTCCGGGGAAAACACGGTGGGCCGCCTGACGGTCCAGTTCGGCGCCCTCGAACCCTTTGGCGGCCATCAACGCACGCGCCTCGTCCATCGAGCGGCCCCGCATCAGCGCCTCGGATTGGGCCAGACAGTTCGAGACGAGCAATTCGTGTTGGTGGTCCAGATGGGTCTCGTGACCGAATTTTCCGACCATAAATTCGCACGGGATCACCCGCGTGCCTTGGTGGATCAACTGGTAAAAGGCGTGTTGGCCATTTGTCCCCGGCTCGCCCCAGACAACGGGGCCGCTATGATAGGGCAACTCTTCGCCATCCATCGAGACGCGCTTGCCGTTGCTTTCCATTTCCAACTGTTGGAAATAGGCGGGCAGACGCACGAGGCGTTGCTCATAGGGCAAGACCGCGCGGGTCGCATGGCCACAGATCTGGTTGTGCCACACCCCCACAAGAGCGAGCAGCATCGGCAGGTTGTCTTTGGGTGCTGCGGTGCAAAAATGCACGTCCATCGCCTGCGCGCCACGCAGGAATTCGGCAAACCGCTGTGGCCCGATGGCAATCATCAAGGACAGGCCAATCGGCCCCCAAAGCGAATAGCGACCGCCCACCCAGTCCTCGAACCCGAACACCAGATCGGGATCAATGCCAAAGGCGGCGGTTTTGTCCTTGGCGGTGGACAGGGCGGCGAAATGTTTGGAAATACCTTCCTCGCCGATATGCGCGACAAGCCAGTCACGCGCGGTTTGCGCGTTGGTCATCGTCTCGATTGTCGTAAAGGTTTTGGAGGCGACAACAATCAGCGTGGTCTGCGGGTTCACACGGGCCAGAATGTCATGGATATGGGCGCCATCGACGTTGGAGACAAAGTGACAGTTCGGGCCATCGACATAGGGTTTAAGCGCCTCATAGGCCATCACAGGGCCAAGGTCGGACCCGCCAATGCCGATATTCACGATGTTTTCAAAGGGCGATCCCGACACGGATGAAATGTCGCCGCGCCGTACGCGGTCGGCAAAATCATCCATACGCGCCAGAGTGTTGCGCACTTCGGGCATCACATCTTTGCCGTCGACAACCACCGGACCACCGTCAAGGTTGCGAAGCGCGGTGTGCAACACGGCGCGGCCTTCGGTGTCGTTGATCTTTTCACCCGCGAACATCGCATCACGTTTTTCGGCCACACCCGCCTGATCAAGCAGCGCAAGAAGCGCCTCACGCACCGGTGCGTCGATGTTGGTTTTGGCATAATCGAACAACAGCCCGTCGACCGAGGCCGAAAAGGACGTGGCGCGCGTTTTGTCCGCATCGAACAGATCAAGCATTTGACGCGATCCAACCGAAGTATGGAGGGCTTTCAAAGCGGAAAAATCAACGGGCATATAGCGGTCCTAACGTTCATCAAGGTTGTGGTAGGTGACTTACGATAAAAGTGTTACTAGGGGCCAAACAACCCGAAGTTATTTCTACGCAGGTCGGTATTCGGTCTTCAGCGGTGTAATTGGTGCGATGTCGCGCAGAGATCTGCGCGTCACGGCGCCCAATGCACGGTGGCTTGGGACAAAAACACCGACACGGGTGCCTCCATCGGCGACAAGGTTGCGGCACGTTCCAACGCGGCGCGTTTTTCATCGCCCGTAATCAGGATATGGGTCGACATCGCGGATTTCAACGCCTTGGCGGACAGGGTAATCCGCGGTTCCGGCGCATTCGGCGCCCGCATCGCCAAAAGCGTTGGCGCATCGGCGGACAGACCCAATTCCAACTGATCGGCCTCGGGAAACAGGCTTGCGGTGTGCATATCCGCGCCCATGCCCAACAGCAAAACATCGAGCGGCAATGTCGCCTCGACGGCGGCCATCAACCCGTCCAACCCCTCCTCGGGTGTTGGTGTATCGGCGTAAAGCGGGACAAGCGTGGCCCGGGCGGCCTCGCCCACCAACAGGCGCTGTTTGAGCAAGGTGGTGTTGGAGCGCTCGGAGGTTTCAGGCACCCAACGTTCGTCATTGAGCAACACGTCCACACGGTCCCAGTCAAGCGACACCCCCGACAGCGTGTCAAACACCGGACCCGGCGTTGTCCCGCCCGGAACACACAGCGACGCGCGGTCGTTCACCTCAAGGGCGGCGCGCAGCTCACCGGCGATTTTATCCGCAAGATCAAGCAGTAGCGCCTCGCGGTCAGGGTATTCTACGATGTTCATTCCTTGATCTCCCGCCACCGGCGTCCCTCGCGATGCAGCATCATGGCCGCATCTTCGGGTCCGTTGGAATAGGCATCATAAAGTTTTGGCACATCGTTACGCGCCTCCCAACCATTGATCAACGGATCGGTCCATGCCCATGCCGCCTCGACCTCGTCGCCGCGCATAAACAGCGTCTGGTTGCCACGGATCACGTCCATGATCAGCCGCTCGTAGGCGTCCGGAATGTCGTCGGCCTCTTCGCCCAAAGCATCGGCAAAGCTCATATCAAGCGGCACATCAATCAAACGCATCCCGCCCGGACCCGGCTCCTTGATCGTCACCTTGAGGGTCATGCCCTCATTGGGCTGCAAGCGAATGGTGAGCACGTTGGCATGGCGCCCTGCGTCCTCGCCGAAAATCGAGTGCGGCGCATCTTTGAACACCACGGCGATCTCGGAGGTACGGGCCTTTAGCTTTTTACCGGTGCGCAGGTAAAACGGCGTGCCGGCCCACCGCCAGTTGGAAATGAGACAGCGCAGCGCGATATAGCTTTCGGTGCGTGAGCGCGGGTCGCCCGCATCATCACGGTAGCTCGGCTCATCGTCTTTGGCGTCATACTGGCCGCGCACAATATGGTGGTGGTCGATATCGTCCAGAGCGCGGATAACTTTGAGCTTTTCGTCACGCACGGAATCCGGTTCGAACCGTGAGGGCGGTTCCATCGCGATCAGGCACAGAAGCTGCATCAGGTGGTTTTGCACCATATCGCGCATTGCACCCGATTTGTCGTAATATTCGCCACGCCCACCGACGCCAACGGTTTCGGCCACGGTGATCTGGATGTGGTCGACGTATTGCGAATTCCAAAGTGGCTCGAACAGGATATTGCCGAACCGCACGGCCATCAGGTTTTGAACCGTCTCTTTGCCCAGATAGTGGTCGATGCGGTAAATCTGTGTCTCGTCGAAATGCTCGGCCAGAACAGCGTTGAGGGCCTTGGCACTGGCAAGATCGCGGCCAAAGGGTTTTTCGACCACAATGCGGCTCTCGTCATCGGCGATTTTGAAATCGTGCAGACGCTTGGCCAAATCACCGAACAGGCTCGGAGCCACGGAGAAATAGAACGCCTTGACCACGCCGTCGCGCATCAGGTCGCGCAGTTCGCTCCAACCGCCCTTCCCCTTTGCGTCGATGGTGACATAGTGCAGGCGCTGCAAAAACGCGCCGATCTTATCGTCATCGCAATCGTTCTTTTTGGCGAATTCCCTGATCGCGTCACGGATCATGTCGCGGTAGGCGTCGCTGTCCATATCCGAACGGGCCGCACCAATGATACGCGCCTCTTCGGGCATCTGCCCCGAACAAAAGCGGCGGTACAGGCCAGGAAGGATTTTGCGCCGCGCAAGGTCGCCCGTGCCGCCAAAAATCACGAGGTCGAAATCATCAACCGGAATGACACGTGAAACCATCGTTCGTCTCCCATTTGCGGGGCGCGATGTGCCGCGTCCGTCCGCTTATGCGTTGTATGTCTAATGCGCCCGAACCGCCGCAAAGCGGATGAGTTAGCGCTAACGACAGCCGTTTACCCTCGTGACAGACCAAAGTCTAGCTCCCGCGCACCCTCTCACACCCTTGAGATCAAATAAACCTGTTTTCACGTTGTCGTGGGACACGCGGTGCCGGCTTTCCATCATCCGCCCGATCTTTTACGGTCCGGATTTTACCGTCTGGCGAAACGCATGAGGCACCGATGAACGAGACAGCTACAGATCCCGCAGCCCCCGTCACTGCCAACATCGGAAAATTCCAACACGCCGATGTGACCGCCGATGGCAGCGCCCGCGCCCGTGTGGCCTTTAGCGATCCGCAAACGATCTGGTTCAACACCGGCACGCTGTGCAACATTACCTGTGTGAATTGCTATATCGACAGCTCCCCCACCAATGACGCGCTCGTCTATATCACCACCGACGAGGTCAACGCCTATCTGGATGAATTGGACGGCCTGTCGTGGTCGGTGCGCGAAATCGCCTTTACCGGTGGCGAGCCGTTCATGAACCCCGAGATGTGCGCAATGGCGCGGGCCGCATTGACGCGGGGCTACGAGGTTTTGATTCTCACCAATGCCATGTTGCCGATGATGCGCCCCACGGTGCGCGAGGATTTACGCGCCCTTCAGGCCGACTATGGCGACAAGCTCACGCTACGGGTGTCGCTCGATCACTGGTCCGAGGCCGCCCATGACGCGATGCGCGGCACGGGCAGTTTCAAACGCACGATCGCGGGCATGGACTGGCTGCGCGATCATGGCCTGCGCATGGCCGTTGCCGCGCGGTCGCTCTGGCATGAAACCGACGCGCAAACACGGGCGGGATTTGCCGCCCTTTACGCGACAAACAACTACAACATAGACGCGCAAGACCCCGCCATGACTGTTATTTTTCCGGAAATGGACGAAAGCGTCGAGGTGCCGGAAATCACCACCGCCTGTTGGGGGATTCTGGATAAATCACCACAAAGCGTGATGTGCGCGTCGAGCCGCATGGTGGTCAAGCGCAAGGGCGAAGCCCCGTCCGTGGTCGCCTGTACGCTCCTGCCCTATGACCGCGCCTTTGATCTTGGCGCGACACTGGACGGGGCGACGCGCGATGTGGCGCTCAACCATCCGCATTGTGCGAAATTCTGTGTCCTGGGTGGCGCGTCCTGTTCGGCGTGATCTCCCGAAAACTGCCAGAACACATGGCCCTGAAACGACAAAAGCGCACCCGAAGGATGCGCTCTTTCAATGAGTTCGCCTTTGATCCGTCGACTTAGCGGCGGCGGTCGTCTGTGCGGATCCGGATCGCAGCCCGCTCTTCACGCACCGGAAGGATATAGGACACAGCGGCCAGTGCAGCGAGTGCGAGAGCGGTCAGTGTGATAAATTCCATCGGGTATCCTCCGTTTGATGTGATCGAACGGTAGCACTCCGCAGTGCAGCGTCAAGGCGATCTTTCGATTTCGGTTAAAATTGGACCTTTTTATGCCGCAACGCCGCAAACCCAAGCAAAAAACCGCCTGAACCGCGTTATTCGTAGCCCAATTTGCTGCGCAAAAACGCCAAAGCCACCGACAGACCCTCGGGTGCGATTCCATGCGCCGTGCCACGATCAATATGGGCAAACACCTCTTCGAACCCTGCCGATTGCAGCGCCTGGGCGGCCTCGGGCAGCGATTGTGGTGGTACCACATCGTCCTCGTCACCATGCACCAAGAGCACCGGAAAGGTCACGCGCGCGTCATCGACAAGCAACTCGGGCTCCAAAAGGCGCCCCGAAAAGCCCACAACCGCCGCCACCGCATCCTCGCGGCGCGGGGCCACATGCAGTGCCATCATCGTGCCCTGACTAAAACCGACAAGCGCCATCTGGTCAGGCTCAAGGTCATAATCAACCAGAATATTATCGAGGTAATCGTTCAGTTCATCGACCGCACGCAGCATCCCGTCACGGCTTTCTTCCTCCGATGAGCCGTCAATCCACGGGATCGGAAACCATTGGAACCCCATTGGATTTCCTGTGCATCGTTCGGGCGCATCGGGGGCCAGAAACACGGTATCGGGAAGGTGCTCGGCCAGTGGATCGGCCAGACCCAAAAGATCGTTCCCGTCCGCGCCATAGCCGTGCAGGAACACCACCACATTGGACACCCGTCCCGACTGGCTGTCGCGTGTTTTGCTGTCTAGATTTGCCATTACCGTATTCCCTCGCGTGTTTTCTCGACATGGTAGTAGGCCCACAAAAGCCGCGCTGCAACCGCTCTCCACGGCGACCACGCGGCGGCCATCTCGCGCATGGCCCGCTCTTTGGGGCGCTCGGGCAGATCAAACAGCATTCGCGCACTTTCCTGCAACGCCAGATCACCCGGGGCAAAGACATCGGCATGGCCAAGCGAGAACATCGCGTAAATCTCCCCTGTCCAGGTCCCGATGCCCGACACCCGGGTCAGGGTGGCGATGACCTCATCGGTGGGCGCATCGCGCAACCGTTTGAAATCAATACGTGCCGCGGCGAGCGCCTTGGCATAGCCGATCTTTTGACGTGACAGGCCGCAGGCGCGTAGATCATCGTCACTGGCCCACATGATTTTGCGCGGCCCCGTGAGTTTGGCCGCTTTGAGCCGTTTCCAGATGCCATTTGCGGCGGCCACGGAGATTTGTTGGCTGACAATCGCGGACAACAGCTGCTCGAACCCGTCGGCGCGGCGTCGCAACGGCAGCGGCCCTGTCTTGCTCAAGGCAGAGGCAAACCGCGGCTCAACTGCTGCCAGATATGCCGCCCCTTCGGCGACACAGGCCTCTGTCTCGATGATCCTCACGCACCCGCCCTCATAGCGCCCTCATAGGGTCAGCGCCCATTCGAGCGCATCCAGAAGCTGTTCGCGCCGCGTGATCCCGTCGGGGCCTTTGGGGCGGGCAATCATCGCCACCGACATCCCACAGGCCCGCGCCGCGTCCAGTTTCGCACGACCCGCCGCCCCTCCGGCGTTTTTGACCACAAGCCAGTCGGGCTTGAGGTCCGTAAACAGCACCTGTTCGTCCGCTTGCGAAAACGGCGGGCGGCCAACGATCCAGTCGCCACGGGGCAGTGGAAACGGCGCGTCCGGTGCATCAATCACCCGCGCCCAGATGGCACTATGCTCGAGATGCGTCATGTCGCCCACGCTTTGACGCCCTGTGGCCAGAAAGATCCGTTTGCCGCGCGGGATGACACGCGCCAGATCCGCCACGTCCGCGGCCTCGTGCCATGTGTCGCCCTGACGCGACAGCCACATCGGGCGTTCATAGCGCAGATACGGCACGCCGCGCGCCGCACATATCCGCGCGGTGCGTTCGGTGATGCGGGTGGCAAAGGGGTGCGTGGCGTCAATGACGGCCGTGATCCCCGCAGCGTCGAGATAGGCGCAAAACCCGTCCGCGCCGCCAAATCCGCCCACGCGGGTCTCGACAGGATAGGCAACGGGATCGCGCGTCACCCCCGCAAGCGAGGCCACGCACGCCACATCGTGTGCGGCCAGATACCCCGCCAGATTTCGCGCCTCTGTCGTGCCTGCCAGTAAAAGGATCATGTCTGTGCCGTGCCTGTGCCTGATGTTCCGATAATTGCCCCCTTGCGGTCGATCACCACAATGTCAAAGGCCATGCCATGGCCGCCGAACCGTGCCTCGATGGCCGCAAGCGCATGTTGCGCCACGAGATTGGCGAAGTCCGCCCCTTTGGCCTCGTAAATCTCGAGCGCGGTATTGGCCTGCGCCAGATCCGGATCTCCCAGACGCGCCGCCCAAAGCGCCATGTCCACTTGCGAGCGTTTTGAGTGCAGATCAATCTCGCCCTGCGCCAGTTTCGCCAGTTTGCCGATGCCGCCGCCGATGGTGACGCGGGCCACGGGGTGTTTGACGAGGTATTTGAGCATCCCGCCCGCGAAATCGCCCATATCGAGCATCGCCCCCGCGCTTAGCCCGTGATGCGCCTGAACCACCCGCTCCGATGTCGCTCCCGTACAGCCCGCCACATGGGTCAGCCCCTCGGCGCGGGCGACATCGACACCGCGGTGGATCGACGCAATCCACGCCGCACACGAAAACGGGCGCACAACACCGGTGGTGCCAAGCACGCTCAAACCGCCCTTGATCCCGAGGCGCGGGTTCCACGTTTTCGCGGCAATCTTGTCACCGTTCGGGATGGAGATCGTAATCTCGACATCCGGCGCCTGACCAAATCGCGCCGCCATATCCATGACCTCGCGTGTCATCATCTCGCGCGGCACGGGGTTGATTGCGGGCTCACCCACCCCGATCGGCAGACCCGCCTTGGTCACCGTACCCACGCCCGCGCCGGCTTTGAACGTCACGCCGCCCGTGGAGACCGCGACACGGGCGCGAATCTCTGCGCCATGCGTCACATCGGGATCGTCGCCTGCGTCCTTAATGATACCCACCTCGGCCCACCCGTCACCGCGTGCGGTATACGACAGCGCAAATCGGGGCCGCTCGCCTTTGGGCAGGGTGATGCGCACCGTGTCGGGAAAACCCGCCCCCCATAGCGCATGCAGAGCCGCCCGCGTCGCCGCGGTGGCACAGGCACCCGTGGTCCACCCACGGCGCAACGGTTTCGGGTCATCAGGCGCGTTTTGCATCATTGCGCGACTATATCGTGCGGTTTGCGCAAATGACCACGCTGTTTTTACCACAACCGCACCGCCGCCACTTTCCACGTCGCGACCCTCACGCCATAAAGACACAATGAGCGAATCGACATTGACCCTGCCGTCTGGTGACTGGCCTGAATTACTGCCCGGATGGGTGTGGCTGTGTGGTGCCGGTCCGGGGGATCCCGGGCTGTTGACCCTGCACGCCGTTCACGCGCTGCGTCAGGCCGATGTGATTGTCTATGACGCGCTCGTGGCGCCTGTGATCCTTGAGTGGGCGCGGGCGGATGTCGAGAAAATCTACGCGGGCAAACGCGGCGGCAAGCCCTCGGCCAAACAGGTCGATATTTCCCTGCGTCTGGTCGATCTGGCCCGTGCGGGCAAACGGGTGCTGCGCCTCAAGGGCGGCGATCCGTTTGTGTTCGGGCGCGGCGGCGAAGAGGCCCAGACCCTCATTCAACACGGGGTTCCCGTGCGCATTATCCCCGGTATTTCGGCAGGGATCGGCGGCTTGGCCTATGCGGGCATCCCCGTCACCCACCGCGATGTGAACCAGTCCGTGACCTTTGTGACGGGCCACGATCAACGCGGCGAGACCCCTGACAGCCTTGATTGGGAGGCGCTATCGCGCGCCTCGGGCGTGTTGGTCATCTACATGGGGATGAAACACGCCCCCGCGATCCGCAGCGGCTTGCTTGGCGCGGGACAGCGCAGCGAGGACGAACCCGTGGCCATCGTGTCGCAGGCCACCACACCCGAGCAAAAGGTTCTCGAAACCACCCTTGGCACCATGCTCGACGACATCGCCGCAACGCGGATGGAACCGCCCGCGATCATCTGTGTCGGGCGCAATGTCTTGATGCGTCAAGTCCTTGACTGGCAAGCGTTAATGCGCGGCGAAGCCCCTCGCAACCTCGATCCTCTGGGGCGCGGAAAACCCGCCGAAGAACGCTAGTATGGCGCGTGGATTTTTGATCGCGGCCCCTGCATCGGGCTCGGGCAAAACCACTGTCACCCTTGGCCTGTTGCGCGCGCTCAACCGACGCGGCGTTGCGGTGCGCTCCGCCAAATCCGGTCCCGATTATATCGACCCGCGGTTCCATGAGGCCGCCAGTGGTGCGCCCTGTGTGAACCTTGACGCGTGGGCGATGGGCACGGATCGCCTTGCAGCACTTGCGCATGGATCCGGGGCACACGGGTCCGAGGAGTTGCTCATCATTGAAGGCGCGATGGGCCTGTTCGACGGCGCACCGCATACCACCGATCCCGACCGTGACGGCAAAGGGGCCTGTGCCGATCTGGCCAAACTGTTCGACCTGCCCGTGATCCTTGTGGTCGATGCCTCCCACATGGCGCAATCCATCGCCGCCGTGGTTGCGGGATTTGTCGCCCATGATCCGCATGTGCGCATTGCGGGGGTGATCCTCAACAAGGTGGGCAGCCTGCGCCATGAGGCGATGTTGACCCGCGCCCTGACACCGCTCGGCCTCCCCGTGCTCGGCACCCTGCCCCGCGACGCAACACTCGCAACCCCCTCCCGCCACCTCGGTCTGGTTCAGGCGGGCGAGCGGCCCGATCTGGACGCGTTTTTGGACCGTGCGGCGGATGCGGTCGAGGCGGCCCTCGATGTTGAGGCCATTCTGGCCCGCGCCGCGCCGTTTCACAGCCGCAACACCGGCCCGCGCACCGTGCCGCCCGCCCAAACCATCGCCGTGGCACAAGACGCCGCCTTTGCCTTTGCCTATCCCCACCTTTTGGCCGATTGGCGCGCACAAGGCGCTGAAATAAAATTGTTTTCGCCACTGGCCGATCAGCCCGCCCCACCGAGTGACCTCATCTACCTGCCCGGTGGCTACCCCGAATTGCACGCAGGCACCTTGGCCGCCAATCACCGCTTTTTACAATCGCTGCGCGAAGCAGCAGCGCGGCGCAGCGTCTATGGCGAATGCGGCGGCTATATGGTTCTGGGCGATGGGTTGACCGATCGCGACGGGGTGCGTCACCGCATGGCGGGGCTGCTCAACCTCGAAACCTCGTTCGCCACCCGCAAACTACATCTGGGCTACCGCCACGCGACGCTCGCCCACGGTCCTTTCACCGGCGCGTGGATGGCCCACGAGTTCCACTACGCCACCACGCTCAAGGCCGAAGGCACTCCGCTTTTGACCGCCACCGACGCCGAAGGCACGGATCTTGGCCCGCAAGGGTTGGTGCAAGGGGCGGTGAGCGGGTCGTTTATCCATCTGATCGACCGGGCCTGAGCCGGCGGCAACAATCGCGGCCTGCCCTGCGCAAAAATGTCGGAGGGGGGCGTGACGTGCTGTCTCTTTCCAAGCGCATTCCGGATCGTTAAAGCAGTCGGATACATTATTTGGACGCTGCCTTATGACCCACGCACACCCCACCGTTTCGCCCGCCGTTGCCCGCCGCAATGTCTATATCCTTGTCGCCGCTCAGGCATTCCTCGGGGCGCAAATGTCGATGATTTTCATCATCGCGGGCCTTGCGGGGCAATCGCTCGCCTCCAACCTGTGCTTTGCCACCCTGCCGATTTCCGCCATTGTGCTCGGCTCGATGATGTCGGCCACGCCACTGTCGTGGGTGATGCAGAACTACGGGCGCCGCGTGGGCTTCTGGGTCGGCACCTCGGCGGGTGCTGTTGGCGCGTCAATCGGCGCTATCGCCTTGTTACAACAAAACTTCTGGCTGTTCGTTTTGGGCGGGTTGTTCACGGGCCTGTATCAGTCGAGCCAGGGGTTCTTTCGCTTTGCCGCCACCGACACCGCCGAGGATGCGTTCAAACCGAAGGCCATTTCATGGGTGATGGCGGGTGGTCTGGCCTCGGCCATCATCGGGCCGCAACTTGTCAAAGCAACGTCACAGGCGATGGTTGTGCCATTCCTTGGTTCCTATCTGGCGGTGATCGCGATCAACGTTATCGGCTCCGGCCTGTTTTTGTTTCTCTCCATCCCTAAACCCCCCGTGGCCAAACACGGCGAAGCCCTTGGCCGTTCCACCCTGCAACTGTTGCGCACCCCGCGCGTGGCGGTGGCGATCATCGTGGCGATGGTGTCCTACGCGCTGATGAACCTCGTGATGACCTCAACACCTCTGGCCGTTGTCGGGTGCGGGTTTGAACAAAACACGGCTGCCGACATCGTATCCGCACATGTTCTGGCGATGTTTGTTCCGTCGTTTTTCACCGGATCGCTCATCGCACGGTTCGGGGTGCAACGGATCATGGCAACCGGTCTGGTGATCCTCGGCATGGCGGGGATCGTCGGCATGGCGGGCGTCACACTTGAAAATTTCTTTGTCGCTCTTGTCTTGCTCGGGATCGGATGGAATTTTGGCTTTATCGGCGCCACCGCCATGCTTGCCTCCGCCCATGAACCCTCGGAGCGCGGGCGCATTCAGGGCATCAACGACCTGTTGGTGTTCGGCGGCGTGACCGTGGCGTCACTGGCCTCGGGCGGGTTGATGAATTGCTCGGGCGGCTCGGCGCAAGACGGATGGACCGCGGTCAACCTCGCCATGATCCCGTTCCTGACGCTTGCCGGCGCGGCGTTGATCTGGCTGTGGATGCAACCCAAAGAGACGTGAGGCCCTGCGTCAGGCAAGCCCCGTGGTCGGCACTACAGCGTCGCCCGCAGCCTGTCGCGGTGTCGCGCCAACCAAAGCGCCGTGAGATACAGCGGTCCCGTATCCAGTTGATGCGCGTCACACATCGCCATCAGGTCGTCAAACGATACCAGATGCGACCGGATGTCCTCATGTTCCCCCGCCAGACCCGCCGTCCCCGTCACATCGTCGGGGAGATCGGCAAAGCCCACATAGGACACAATAAACTCGGTCGCAGCCCCGGGGCTGACGTAGTATTCGGCGGCCTTGTGCAACGCGCCCAAAACCACGCGCGCCTCCTCGACGGCTTCGCGCCGCGCGGTGGCCTCCGGCCCCTCGCCCGCATCAATGCGCCCCGCGACAGGTTCATAGACCCACGGATAGGCATCGCCACGCCCGAACGGGCCAAAGCGGACCTGTTCGATCAACAGCACACGGTCGCGCACCGGATCATAGGGCAAAACCGTCGCCGCATCGGCCATATGAAACACACAGCGCTGGATCTGCGCCGATTGCGTGCCGTCAAACCGCGCATGGCGGTAATGGCTGTCCTCAAGGGCGAAATAGTTGAGATAGGGCAGGACACGGCGCACTTCGGTGATCGCCTCACGCGTCTTGCTTTGGCGGCCCGCATCCAGATTGCGGGGGGTCTGTTGCGCACGGGTCCGCGACCACGCCCGGGTCAGGATTTGATCCAGATGGGGCGTCACCGCCTCCACGCTGCGCCCTTGGGTCAGGTGTGCGACCAGTTCCACGGCGGCCGCGCGGATGACCTGCGCCGACAGGTCGGGGTGCGCGTGCAAAACCGCCCGCACATAGGCAACCTCGTCGGTGGAATAGACATCGCCCAGCGTCTCGAACGGATCCAATGTCATGACCACCGCCGCGCTGTCTGTTCGGTCAGCCATCCGCCAAACAAGCCGCCAATCAACAGCGTCGCGGCGACATCAAAGCGGACAACCGTAAGCGCATAGTTTTTGAACAGATCAACCATCCCCGTAAGCGCCTGCATCGGACCTTTGTAACGGGTGGCCCATGCGCGGTGCATCATCTCCTCGCCGGAAAAATAGAACAGCGCCCAAAACAGCAACAGGATCGTGGCGGTAAAACCATAACCATAGGCGGCCCGCATGGTATCGCCCGCGCGTTTGCCCAGAAAAATCCACCCGACGGAAAAACCGATCACGCCGGTTATATAGCTGTACCAACCGAATTGGGTCCCTTCGGGCAAATGCGCCTTTGAGATTTCGGCCGCGAACCACCCCAAAAGGGCAAACCAAAGTGCGGCGACGAGTTTTGCTGCTGTGGGCATAGCGGTCCTGTGATGTTGAAACCGAAGGGCCTGTTGCCGGATGGCAGGTGACCCTAGACCACAAGATCACCGCGCAATCGGCGCTTTTTCAAGGAAAATTGGTGGTGCCATCGGGGAATTTACGCCCTTAGGTGCCGATTTGTCCCGAAATTCCCCCGACCTTAGGCATCACGGGGCCGTGTCATCGTGATTTGCGTCACATCACAGTTGCCCGAATGAAAGGTCGCCGCACAGGAGGTGAGATAAAAATTCCACATCCGGCGGAACCGCGCGTCAAATCCCATGGCCTCTATAGCGGGCCACTGGGCGTTGAAATCATCGAACCACAGGCGTAGGGTTTTCGAATAGCTTTCACCGAACTCGACGCTGTTTTTGAACGTCAGCCCCGCATTGGAGATTTGCGCCCGCAGCGCCGTGGGAGAGGGCAACATCCCGCCTGGAAAGATGTATTTACGAATAAAATCAACGTTTTTTCGGTAGATTTCGAACCGGCGATCCTGAACGGTAATGATTTGAAGCGCGGCGGAGGCCTCCGGCTTGAGGCACTCTTTGACCTTGGCAAAATAGGTCGGCCAGTATTTTTCGCCCACCGCCTCGAACATCTCGATCGAGGCAATGCCGTCATATTGCGCCCTCTCGTCGCGATAATCCTGAAGCTTGAACGTCACGCGATCCGACAGACCCGCGCGTTTGATCCGTGCGGTGGCGTAGTCGAACTGCTCCTGACTGATGGTCAGCCCCGTGACGCGCAGGCCCCGTTCGCCGGCGGCGTATTCGGCAAATCCGCCCCAACCGCATCCGATCTCCAACACATGATCCCCCGCGCTTACGCCCATTTCATCGACCATCGAGCGGTATTTGGCGATCTGTGCCTGTGCCAGTGTCTGACCTTCGCTCTCATATTTGGCGGAGGAATAGGTCATGGTCTCATCAAGCCATAAGCCATAGAACTCATTGCCCAAATCGTAGTGGTAGGAAATATTTTTCTTGGCTTGGCGTTTGGAGTTGTTGTTCATCCAATGGCGCATCCGTTCGTAGATGCGCACAAATCCCATGCCCGGAAATCCGTCATACAGGTCGTCATTGTCGGCGTGGATCAAGTCCATAAAGGCCATCAGATCGGGGGTGCTCCACCCGCCGTCGAGGTAGTCCTCGCAAAACCCCAGATCGCCCTCGCGAATGAGGCGGGCAAACACGTCATCAGAGGCCACATTCAACACGGCCTCTGGCCCGTCGGCCTTGCCGTTTGCGCGAAACACCCGACCGTCGGGCAAGACGAAATCAAGCTGACCCCGCGCCATATTCCGGGCCATTGCGAACACGGTGGCAAAATAGCGCGGCAGCGCCTCCTGCCCTTCGACCGAGGTCAGAATGGTGTCTTTGGCATGTGCATTATCGTCGAGCATCGTGGCCCCCTCGTCTATCGTTGCCGCCTGTTTTCAAGCGGTCGTTGTCATCGTTCAGTGTAGCGTGAAATCGCTCTGCGTCACGCATTGCGCTGCGAATAGGCCGCAAGGGCGCGTTCACGCCCCGCCGTGAGGCCCATCACCGGATCGGGGTAGCGGTCCTGTGCCGACAGGCCCCAAGCCTTTGGAATAGCATCGAAATAAGACAGCGCAGTGGGGGACGGATTGCGCGTCCCTTCGGCAATCCAGGTCCGCAAATAGGTGCCGTCCTTGTCAAACTTTTCGGCCTGCCCGTCGGGGTTGAAAATACGGAAATACGGTGCCGCATCGGGTCCACACCCCGCCACCCATTGCCACCCCATAGCGTTGGCCGCAGGATCCCAATCAATCAAACAGTCCTCGAACCACGCCCGCCCCACACGCCAATGCACCATCAGGTGTTTGGTCAAATAGGAGGCCACAATCATCCGCGCACGGTTGTGCATCGTGCCTGTGACATAGAGTTCGCGCATGGCCGCATCCACAAACCGGATGCCTGTGCGCCCCTGCTGCCACGCCGTCACCTCGGACAGGGTCCTGTCCTCGCGCCACGGGAACGTATCCCACCCCTCGCGGTGGTTGTGCGTGGCCAGATCAGGTTCGTTGTACAACAGGTGATAGGCAAACTCGCGCCATGTCAGCTCTTTGAGGAAATGCTCGGCCCCTGCCGCACCCGTCTCCATCGCCCGCATCCCTGCGTGCCAGATTGTGCGGGGCGAAATTTCACCGTAGGTGAGGTTTTCGGACAGGCCGGAGCACACAGGTTCGGCGGGAAAATCCCGTTTGGCCTTATAGTGATCGACGTGGCGGGCAATAAAGGCGTCGAGCCGTGCGAGGGCCGCCTCTTCGCCGACATGGCAATGCGGGGCAACCACCGCCGCACCGCGCCGCATCTGTGCGCCAAGCGCCCAATCGTCAAGCGTATCGCTGTCGGGACAGCCCGCCCATGTCGGCGCGGACATGGGCAAGGTCGCGGCAATCGCGCTGTCTTTGACCGCCCGCCAGAACGGCGAATACACTTTGTAATAGCCGCCTGTTTTGGTCTCGACCGTCCACGGTTCGAACAACAGGTGGCCCGCATGGCTGTGCGCCGCGACCCCCATGGTCTTAAGGGTGGATTTCACATCGGTGTCACGGGCAATCGCGTCTTTATCGTAAAGCCGCCCCCAATGCACAGACGTTGCCCCGACCTCGCGGGCAATGGCGGGGACGATCACCCGCGCGTCCCCTTTGCGCAACAACACGCGCCCGCCTTTGGCCTCGATCGTCGCGATCAGATGCGCCAGTCCCAAACCCATCCGCCATTTTGGCGCGGCCCCGAGGCTGTCCACGCTCGCATCGCATACGAACACGGGCAAGACATCGCCGGCGGTCGCCGCGGCGACCAATGCGGGATTGTCCGAAAGCCTGAAATCGCGGCGGATCCACCAGATCGCTGTCACACTATTCTCCTATGTGTTTGAGGGTATTACGCAACAAAGCGGCGTTTGGTTCAAACAAAAACCGCGCCTTGATAAAAAGGCGCGGTTTGGACATGGGACCGGCAAGAGACGGCGCTTAGGCGACTTGATCGCGGTCCTCGGCTTGGGCCGCCCACATGGCGGAATACTTGCCGTGGCGGCTCAACAGATCCTCATGGGTGCCGCGCTCGACCACATTGCCCGCCTCCAGAACCACGATCTCGTCGGCGTCCGCCACGGTGGACAGGCGGTGTGCGATGGTGATGACGGTGCGGCCTTTTCCGGCCTCTTTGAGCGCATCCAGAATGTCGCGCTCGGTCTGGGTATCAAGCGCCGATGTTGCCTCGTCCAAGAGCAGGATCGGCGGGTCTTTCAGCAGCGTACGGGCAATGCCGACCCGCTGTTTCTCGCCCCCCGACAACTTGAGGCCCCGTTCGCCCACCTGGGTGTCGTAGCCCTCGGGCAGGCTTTGGACAAAATCATGTATGCGGGCCTTTTTGGCCGCGGCAATCACCTCGTCAAGCGTGGCGCCCCCGCGCCCGTAGGCGATGTTGTAGCGGATGGAGTCGTTGAACAGCACCGTGTCCTGCGGTACGACCCCGATGGCACGGTGCAGGCTCTCCTGGGTCACGTCGCGCACGTCCTGACCGTCGATTTTGAGCCCGCCGCCGGTGACATCGTAGAACCGGAACAACAGCCGTCCGATGGTCGATTTGCCCGACCCCGACGGGCCGACAATGGCAAGCGTTTTACCCGCAGGCACCTCGATCGAGACGCCGTGCAGGATTTCACGGGCGGGATCATAGCCAAAGGTGACCTGATCCAGATGCACCGCCCCGCCATTGACCACGACGGGGGCCGCGCCCTCTTTGTCCGTGATTTCAGCGGGTTGGTGCAAAAGCGTGAACATTTCCTCCATATCGACAAGCGCCTGACGGATGTTGCGATACATCGAGCCGAGGAAATTGAGCGGCATGGTGATCTGGATGACAAAGGCATTGACCATGACGAAATCACCGACCGTAATCGTACCGTTCTGTACGCCGAACGCGGCCAGAACCATCGACCCGATCAGGCCACAGGTGATGATGAACGACTGGCCGAAGTTGAGAAAGGCGAGGGAATTCTCGGTCTTGATCGACGCCTTTTCATAGCCCGCCATCGCCACATCATACCGCGCCGCCTCACGACTTTCGGCGACGAAGTATTTCACCGTTTCAAAATTGAGCAGACTGTCGATGGCCTTTTGGTTGGCATCGGTATCAAGGTCGTTCATTTCCTTGCGGATTTTCACACGCCATTCGGTGACTTTGAGGGTGAAGACGATGTAGCCGACAAAGGTGAACAGCAAGATGATCATATAGGGCCAACCGAGTTTGGCCCCGACGATGACCAGAACCATCAACAGCTCCAACACCAGTGGGCCGATGGAAAACACAAGGAACTGCAACAAGAAGGCAACGCCCTTGACCCCGCGCTCCATAATGCGGCTCAACCCGCCGGTTTTACGGGTGATGTGGTAGCGCATGGAGAGCGCGTGAATATGGTTGAAGGTCTCAAGCGCAAGCGCGCGCAGGGCTGCGTTGGACACGGGGGCAAAGACCACGTTGCGCAACTGTTGAAAGCCGTTGGACATCACACGCGCACCGCCGTAACCGACCGTGAGGCCAATCGCGCCAAGCGCCATATACCACGCGGCACTGTCGCCCTCGCCCGCCAGTTTGTCGACGGTCCACCCGTAGATCAGCGGTGTGACCGCCGTCAGCACCTTTGCGATGGCCAGAAAGGCGAGAGCGATGATCACGCGAACGCGGACCGGGCGGTCGTCCTTGGGCCAGAAATACGGCACCACGCGGCGGATGACCATCATGCCGTCAGCGGGGCCTTTGGTCGTGGTTAAACTGGGGCGTCCGCGCATGGGAAATACTCTTTCGGGATGTGGAATGTCACAATGGGTCAGACTTAATGGTCCGGGAGCCAGACGCAAGGTACAACCTGTCGCACGGGGGCTGTGCGCAGGGTGGTTTGCGGCATTTTCCGTGAAAAACGGCCGCGCGCCGCGTTATTGCGGCAGCACGAACACCTGTCCGGGGTAAATCAGGTCGGGATCACGAATTTGAGCTTTGTTGGCGTCAAACACCCGCGCGAACAAGAACCCGTCACCGTAGCGGTCGGAGGCAATGCCCCAAAGCGTATTGCCCGGTTGGACGGTGATGGATGCGATGCGCGAGGGCGGTGCTGTTTCCGTTCGGGCGGGGTCGCTCGCGGGGGGCGGCGCCTGTACCGCCGCGCCCTGTACAGCCGCGTCCTGTGTCCCGCCGTCGTGTACCGCAGAGCCATCCTCCCCCCCGGAACCGGACGCAACCTGTGTGGGGGCCTCCGTCGTTTCGGTCGCATCCGCACTGGCCGTATCCGCTGTGGCCGTATCTTCGCGGGTCGCATCGGGTCCGGTCGCGATGGCGTTGCTGTCTTGTCCGGCCTGACCTGCGATTTGCGCCAGAATGGCGATGTCTTCGCGTTTGAACGGGGTTTCGGCGCGGGTCACGACCTTGCCATCCGGTCCGATCTGGTCGGCGCGTAGGGTGTAGACCCCCGCCGCCACATCTTTGAGTTCAACACGCCATTGCCCGTCTGCACCGGCACGGGTTTCGGCGGCCAGAACGGTATCGAGGTACAGGCGCATAATCGCACCATTTGGCGCACGGCCCGAGGCAAACACACGCCCGTCGGGATCATAGGTCAGCGCATCGATGCGCACCGTGGTGGCATCCGACCCCGCCTGTTGGATGACTTTGACACCCTCATTGTCGGCTTTGAGGACGGTTGGGGTTTGGTCCATGGGTGCGGATGTGGCGGCAACTCGGGCCGTACCCGTCCTGTCCGCTGTAGCGTTTGCGGCATCGTTTGAGGTGGCCGCGGCGGTGACAGCATCGGGCGCTGTCGGGGCGGCCTCCTGTCGCGCGGTCCCGGCGGTCGCCGCGACCTGGGTGTCCGCGACGGCGGCAGCCCCCTGATCAACGGCGGCAACCGCGGGGGCGACGACAATACTCGCGGCGGCAAAGGTGGTTTTCCCGTCTTTGATCACGCCAACGGTCATTTCGCGGACCTTATCGGCGGCCATGAGATCGAACAACGCCACGAATTCGCCACGCGCATTGGTGGTGGACCGGCTCACTTCGACACCGTCAACGTAAATCACCACATCGGTATCGGCGGGCGCATGTCCTGCGACGGTGGTCATGCCATCGGGGGGGATGCGCACGATATCGAGCGTCACAGGCGCCCCGTCCAGGGCAACCCCGTCGGGAACGGCTTCGGCGGTAGTGGTTGGTGTCGGGGTGGTTGGTGTCGGGGTGGCGGACGCCACTGCGTCTGTCCCGCCCGTGTCGTCGTCGGGTGTTTCGGAGGAGACCGGTGCGCCAGAGGCCGCGCCATCAGGGGATATCCCGTCCGCCACATCTGTGGTGGGCTTTACGTCCGCAGGCTGCGCCTTCGTACCGGCTGCACTCGTATCCGCCACAGCCGTGTCTGTCGCAGTCGCATCCGCATCCGCCATAGCCGCATCCTTTTGCGGCGGCGCATCCGGCGTGGACGTGGAGGGAGAGGGCGCAGGTTGCGCTATGGTCCCTGTGGCCCCCAACGGCCCGGCCGTGTCTGTCGCGACGGGACCGGCAGGCGCGGGTTTATCCGGTGCGCCGACCCAAAGACCGACACCGATGGCCGCGATGAGCGCGATCACCGAAGCCGCAGCGATCGGCATCGCGGCGCTGCTGAATGCATTCTTGTCTGACATATACCCTGTTCCGTCCCATCGTTTCCCCACCCTTTCTACGAAGGGTTGAGGCAGCCTAGCAACGGGGCTAACAAGGGTCAAAGACTTCTTTTGTTTCAATCCCCTGCATGTGAGGCCCCCATGACCAGACCCGCGACCGACCCCGCATCCCGATCCGCGACCCCTGCCCTGTCTGTCTGCGTCTATTGCGGCGCCCGCGAGGGTGCCAAACCGTCCTACATGGCGGCGGCGACCGAGGTGGGGCGGATGATCGCGGATGAGGGATGGCGGTTGGTCTATGGTGCGGGCGATGTCGGCCTGATGGGCGCGGTGGCGCGCGCGGCACAGACCGCAGGGGGCGACACCTTTGGCGTGATCCCCGTGCATCTGTTGAATATGGAGGTGGGCAAACGCGATTTGACCTCCTTTATCGTCACCGAAACCATGCACGAACGCAAAAAGGTCATGTTCATGAACGCCGATGCGATTGTGGTGTTGCCCGGCGGGGCCGGCTCGCTCGACGAGTTTTTCGAGGTCTTGACGTGGAAACAGATCGGGCTGCATGACAAACCGGTTTTCTTGCTGTCCACTGATGACTATTGGGCGCCGCTACAGGGCCTCGTTGATCATGTCATTGCCGAAGGTTTTGCCGCCGACAGCCTTGCCACCTTGTTTCACACCATCTCTTCGATCGGGGAACTTGCGGCGGCCTTGCGCGCTTTGCGGGCCTGACGGTCGGCGCGGAACGCCTGTAGCGAGAACAGTGTCACCGCGATCCACACCAACGGCAGGGCGACCGCGTGGAACGAGGTCATCACCTGACCGAAAATCATAACGGATACAATAAGCTGCAATGAGGCGTTGTAGTAATGCCCAAGCCCCAATGTGGACAGGGCCACGCGGTTGGCCGCCATGGCAAACAACACCAAAGGCACCCCCGTCATCACGCCGGAGAAGACCAGTAACAGACTGTCGCGCCACGACGACCCGAACGCGCCTGCGGCCTGCGTGTCACTGCCTCCCCATCCCCAGATCTGCGCCCCGATGAGGTAGGACAGGGACAGCGGCACAAGCAATGTCGTCTCGGCAGCCATGGCAAGGGTCGGCCCCGCTTCGAGCCCCTTTTTAAAGCCGCTATAGGCGATGAAACTGGCGGACATGGCCAATGACAACCACGGCGCATGGCCAAGACCCACAGTGAGCACCGCAACCGCGATCAGCGCCAGAACCATTGCGGGCCATTGCAGCCCCTTGAGGCGTTCGGAAAACACCACCCACCCGACCACGGCGGCCATAATCGGCGAGATGTAATAGGCCAGTGAGGCCTCGAACGTTTGGTTGTTCTGGATCGCATAAACGAACAGGAACCAGTTGACCGAAACAAAAAACGCCGCGGGCGCAATACGGTACAGCCCGCCCCACGCCGAACGCGGCGACAGCACGCGCCACAGCTCCCGCATACGGCCCTGCAGTGCGATGATCGAAAAGAACGCGACAAACGACCATACCGTGCGATGCGCCAAAATCTCCAACGCGGGGACATGGCTGATCTCGCGATAATACAACGCCGACAGCCCCCAAATGGTATAGGCGCCGACGAGGGTTAAAAATCCGGTTGTGCGATCACTCATAGGCTCACAAACGCGAAATTCCGGCGGCGGGCAAGACCAAAACCGCTCCGCGCGCTCAATCGGGGGCACACAGGGTCACGACCGTGAGTTCGGGTGGCATGTTGAACCGCACGGGAAGCTCGGAACACCCGATCCCGCCCGAGAGGATCATCACACGGCCCTCGGCGTCATAGCGCCCGTAGGAATAGGTTTCCTGTTCGGCGGCCATGATGACGGGCGACAGCGCCCCGATCCGGATTTGTCCGCCATGCGTATGGCCCGAAAGCGTCACCGCACATTGCGCGGGGACATGCGGAAACAGGTCCGGCTCATGCGCCAGAAGGATCACGGGAGCCTCGTCGGTGACTTTGGCCATCGCCGCCTCGATATCGTCAAATCCCGCGCCGTCCGGCCCCTCGTCAAAGGGGCGTTGATCCGCGAGCCCCACGACCCAGACATCCCCGCCGGTGTGGGACAGACGCGCCGCGTCATTGTCCAACAGGGGAATCCCGTGCTCGGTCAGCGCCAGTTGCGCCTCACAGGGGCGGTGCTCCTTGGCCGCCTCCCAATCCTGCCACCAGTCGTGATTGCCCAACACCGCAAAGGTGCCATGTGTGCCTTTGAACGCCTTGAGCGCACCGATGATGTCGTGTTTGCCCGTCTGGCCCCACGTCCAACTGTGCGCGGCCGAATAATCCCCCAACAGAACCGCCAGATCGGGATTAAGGCGGTTGGCCTTTCGCGTGATCCTGCGCACCCGCGACAGGGGGATATGGGGCGCCCCTGCGTGCAGATCGGAGATGATGACAATCCGCATGGGCGCGCGGTTGCCCCAGTCCGGCACCGCAACGCGGTAGCGCACGACCCGCAGACGCCATGCGGGTTCGATCCAGAACGCATAAAAAAGGGCCAGGAGCAACGCCCCTAGCCCGATGTAAAAAAGCGTAAGCACGCAGCTTAGCCCAGACGCGATGCGACGTTGTCCCAATCGACAAGTTTGTCGAGGAAGTTGCTCAGATACGCAGGGCGTTTGTTGCGGAAATCGATGTAGTAGGAGTGTTCCCACACGTCACAGCCCAAAAGCGCGGTCTGGCCAAAGCACAGCGGGTTCACGCCGTTTTCGGTCTTGGTCACTTTGAGCGACCCGTCGGTGTCCTTGACGAGCCAAGCCCAACCGGAACCGAACTGGCCGGCCCCTGCGGCGGAGAACTGGGATTTGAACTCGTCAACCGAGCCAAAGCTCTCAACGAGGGCTTTTTCCAGTTCGGTCGGGATGGCGTTGCCCTTTGGCCCCATCATTTCCCAGAACTGGTTGTGGTTCCACAGCTGCGAGATGTTGTTGAAGATGCCGTTTTGCGCAACAGACGATTTGTCGTAGGTGCCGACGATGATCTCTTCGAGCGTTTTGCCCTCCCACTCGGTGCCTTTGATCGCGGCATTGCCGTTGGTCACATAGGCGTTGTGGTGCAGGTCGTGGTGGAACTCAAGCGTCTCGGCGGACATGCCAAGATCGGCAAGGGCGTCGTGGGCGTAAGGAAGGTCGGGGAGTGCGAATGCCATGTGTAAGGCCTCCTGAAAATTATAAATGCGGTCTGGTCTATACCTGTTGTGTTGCGGCGCATTGGTCAAGAGCAGGTCCGCGGTTCAAGACGAAATTTGTCGGAAATCCGACGCGCAGCGCGGCGATGCATCCCGATTGGGCGCATCGAAAGCCCGCATCCCGCCGGTCTAGTGATACACCGCAACCACGTTCGGCTCAGGGTCGACCCCGATGGAGGGCGCAAACCGCGCCTCGCTGTTCAACGGAATACGATCGCCGTTGCCCGCGTACCAAAACAGCCCCGCAACCATGATGGCCAAGGCAAGGATCAGCGCAGCCAAGCTGCCAATACCGGTTTTTTCCTGATCATTATCTGACATACTGTGCTCGCTTTCTTGACGTCTGCCCGGATCGTGGGGCCAAATACAGGGCCGGTTTCGGGACGTGAACGTGGGGCCAAAATCGTGGACACGGGATCTCTGCCCCGTGGTCCGTTACAGATGCAACGCACCATCGCGCCATTGCGTTCCATGAAAATGCCCGTAAATTTTTGCGATCCTGCCCGCACACGCGCAGCGGCAAATTGGCCATACGGTCACACCTGTGTCATTGGGGGTTTCCCACGCCCCCCCGTCCCGCTAAACCTGCGTCCAACACAATGATGGCCGCCCCGGTTTTGGCCTGAACCATGATAGAACGGACCTGCTCGCATGATATTCTGGATTATCGCCCTCGTTATCGCTCTTTTGGCCACCGCCCCGTTGGCTGTGGCGTTTCGCCGTGCGCGCGGGATCGGGCGGCTCGACACCTCGAAGGCCGAGGTCGAGATGGGCGTCTATCGCGACCAGTTGAGCGAAGTGGAGCGTGATCTGGAGCGCGGGATGTTGTCCCCCGAGGATGCCAAGCGGGCAAAGCTCGAAATTTCGCGCCGCTTGCTTGTGGCCGATACCGCCCGCACCAAAGCGGACACCACCGGCGGCAAAGCCCCTTTGTTGGGCGCAGTGGCGCTTGTGGTCGCGGTAACGGGCGGCGGAGTCTGGCTCTATTCCGATCTGGGCGCCCCGAATTACGAAGACCTGCCGATGTCGCGCCGCTTTGAAGTGGCGGCCGAAAACCGTGCCAACCGTCCGCTTCAGGTCGAGGCAGAGGCAAAAGCACCCGCACTGCCCGCGCTCCAAGAGCCCGACCCGCGCCATATGGAATTGCTCACAAAGCTGCGCACCGCATTGGCCGAACGCCCCGATGATGTTCAGGGCCAGACGCTTTTGGCCCGCAACGAGGCCGTGGTGGGCAACTACCGTGCCGCCTATGAGGCCCAACAACAGGTGATCCGCATCAAGGGCGAAACGGCGACCGCCGACGATTACGCCGATCTCGCGGATATGATGATTTTGGCCGCCGGTGGATTTGTCTCGCCCGAGGCCGAAACCGCGCTGAGCAAAGCGCTTGCCCGCGACCCGCAAAACGGCGCGGCGATCTACTATACGGGGCTGATGTTTGCTCAAACAGGGCGTCCGGACATGACGTTCCGGCTGTGGAACGGCCTGCTTGACTCGTCACAACCCGACGCGCCGTGGGTCCCCGCCATTCGCGGCCAGATCGAGGCCGTGGCCCAAGCGGCCGGTGTGCGCTACACCCTGCCCCCGCTTGCGGAGGCCTCGACGCTTTCAGGCCCCAGTGCCGCCGACATCGAAAACGCCGCCGACATGACACCCGAGGAACGTCAGGACATGATCCGTGGCATGGTCGATGGCCTCTCCGCCCGTCTGGCCAACGCGGGCGGCACGCCAGAGGAATGGTCGCGCCTGATTTCCTCGCTTGCGATGCTCGGCGACACCGCCCGCGCCACCGCAATCTGGAAAGAGGCCCAAGTGATTTTCGGCGCCTCCCCCGAGGCAATGGCGATTGTGCGCGGCGGAGCGGTTCAGGCCGGTATCGTTCAGTGAGCGCCGGAATTTTCGACGACGTCGCCGCGTTCAAAGCGGCATTGCCACCAATGCGCGCCCTCGCGGGGCTTGATTTTGGCGACAAAACCATTGGCGTGGCAATCTCGGACCGGTTGCTGACCGTCTCCTCCCCAACCGACACCATCCGCCGCAAAAAGTTTGGCGTCGATGCAGAAAGCCTGCTCAAGCTTTTGACTGCGCGTGAGGTCGGGGGCATTGTCTTGGGACTGCCGCGCAATATGGACGGCACTGAGGGCCCGCGCTGTCAAAAGACCCGCGCCTTTGCCCGTAATCTCGCACAGTTGACCGAATTGCCGATCACCTTTTGGGATGAACGCCTGTCCACCGTGGCCGCCGAACGCGCCATGTTGGAGGCCGATATGTCACGGGCCAAACGGGCCGAAAAGATCGATCAGGTGGCCGCGGGTGTGATCCTTCAGGGCGCACTTGACCGCCTCAGGAACGTGTGATGAGCGACGAGGACAGCCGCAAGGTCTGGGCGCGTGACGCGATTGAAAGCCCCTGTACCAATGTCTGTCAGATTGATCCCGACACCCGCCTGTGTCTGGGCTGTGCCCGCTCGATCGACGAGATCGGCGCATGGGGCAGTCTGAGCCCCGAGGCGCGGCGCATGATCATGGGTGATCTGCCCAACCGTCAGGTCAGCACGGGCAAACGCAAAGGTGGCCGCGCGGCCCGCCTCAAACGCCCCCCCGTCTAAACCTCAGCCCATCAACGCCTTGCGCAGCATGTTGAGGGCGACAAAGATCAAAAAGCCGCCAAAGACGCGCTTGAGCGGTTTGGGGTCCATGGCATGGGCGATTCTGGCCCCGACCGGCGCGGTGATCAGCGTCATCGACACCACCACCAGAAATGCCGCCACATTCACGGCGCCGACGGTAAAGGGAGGGGTGACCTCAGCGGGTAAATCCGCGAACAAGAACCCGATGACGGACGGCACGGCGATAATCGCGCCAAACCCCGCCGCCGTGGCCACAGCGCGGTGAATCGGCACGCCGTAAAGCGTCATGGTCGGCACCCCGAACGAGCCGCCACCAATGCCCATCAGCACCGACATGAACCCGATGAACGGGGCGACAACGGCGCGCATCATCCCCTTTGGCATCTCGGATCCCAACCGCCACGCGGAGTTGCCAAAGGCCATGTAAAGCCCGATAAAAATGCCGACACCGCCAAAGATCAGGATCAAGGTGTCCGAGCGCAGGCTCGACGCGACAAGCACACCGACGATGGCCCCGCCCACGATGCCCGGAGCGAAGCTTTTGAGGATCGGCCACTCGACGGCGCCCTTTTTGTGGTGCGAGGACACAGAACGGACCGAGGTCACGATGATGGTGGCCAGAGATGTGGCCAAACAGATTTGCATCAACTGCGGGCTGTCATAGCCAAGCCCCGCAAAAGCATAGTAAAACGCAGGCACAAGCACGATGCCGCCGCCCACACCCAACAGCCCCGCAAGCACACCCGCAAAGGCACCGATCACGGCGATCATTGCCGCAAAGGGCAAGATTATTGCAATATCCATCCCGCACACCCCTTGTTCACTGCCCTCTTCCATAAACGCACAACGTGACCTTGACCAGAGACCCAAATCAGCGTCCAAGATGGGGGAAAACGCACAGGCCGCCACA
Source organism: Celeribacter sp. (assembly GCF_048259695.1). Classification (GTDB taxonomy): domain Bacteria; phylum Pseudomonadota; class Alphaproteobacteria; order Rhodobacterales; family Rhodobacteraceae; genus Celeribacter. The sequence continues at coordinate 427,081 of NZ_JBLXHL010000003.1, forward strand.
GATCGTCAACCGACAGGCGCGGCCGCTTTCGGAGTAACCCCATGACCCCACTTATGCGCAGCGCCATCGTGCTCGGGCTTTTGTCCGCCGTTGGCCCCTTTGCCATCGATATGTTCCTGCCGGCCCTGCCCGCGATTGCCGCCGATCTGGGCGCGTCTGTGGCCAGTACACAAGGCACGATCACCTTTTACTTTATCGCCTTTGGCCTCACGCAGCTGATCTACGGACCTTGGTCGGACCAAGTGGGGCGTAAATTGCCGCTCTATGTCGGTCTGGGGCTGTTTTTCGTCGCATCGGTCCTGGCCGCAATGGCGCCGACGATCAATATGCTGATCCTCGCCCGGATCGGTCAGGGGCTTGGCGCGGCGTCGCTCATGGTTGTCACCCGCGCCATCATCCGCGATCAGTACACCGGTTACGAGGCGACAAAACTGATGGGGTTGATCATGCTCGTGTTCTCCGTCTCGCCGATGTTTGCGCCGCTGTCGGGCGCGGCCCTCATCACGGTCACGGGATGGCGCGGGATTTTCGCCGCGATGGCCGTCGCGGCCGTGATTGCCGTCGCCGTCACCGCCATTTGGCAGGCCGAGACCCTACCCGAAGAGCACCGCGTACCGGTGCACCTCAAATCCATGGGACGTGGCATCCGCACCTTGATGCGTGATCCGGTATTTATGGGGCTGACCTTTGTCGGCGGCTTCGGCATGGCAGCGTTTTTTATCTTTATCGCCTCCGCGTCCTTTGTTTATGTCGAGACCTTCGGCCTGACGCCGACCCAGTTCTCACTGGCCTTTACCGTCAATGCGATGGGCTTTATCGGCGCGTCCCAAGCCGCCGCCCCCCTGATGCAAAAGCATGGCGCGCTCAAGATCATCTTGCTCGGTGTGGGCGGGTTTGCCGCCTCGATGTGTGTGCTGATGGCCTTGGCGGTGGCGGGGCTGGCGACGTTCCCCGTGATCCTTGCGGGGCTGATCGCGGGCTTCGGCTTTATGGGTCTTGTGATCCCGACCACGATGGTCGCCGCCCTCGATCCGCATGGCGAGATCGCGGGACTGGCCTCGTCGCTTGGCGGCACATTGCAAATGGTGGCCGGCGGCGTGATGGTCGCCGCATCCGGTCCGTTTTTCGACGGCACGCCCACACCGATGATCGGGGCGATGACCGTCTGTTCGCTGATCACGCTTGGCCTGCTTTTGGCGATCTTGCCCCGCGCCCGCCGCATTATGTCAGCGGGATAGGCGCGGGGTTGTCATGTGCGGTCAGGCGTTTACGTCGACCACAACACGACCTTTGACGCCACCCTTCAGGATCGACGCCCCCAATTCGGGCAAATCGCTCAGGGTGGCGTTCTGCACCATGCCATGCAATTTGTCCAATGGCAGATCCTTGGCCACCCGCGCCCATGCGCGTTTGCGGTTTTCGATCGGCTGCATCACGGAATCAATGCCCAGAAGGTTCACGCCGCGCAACAGGAACGGCACGACGCTTGCCGGCAATCCCGCCCCCCCCGCCAGGCCCACGGCGGAAACGGAGGCACCATATTTCATCTGGCCCAGAACGCGCGCAAGCATCTCGCCGCCCACGGCATCGACACAGCCCGCCCATGTTTCGGCCTCAAGCGGGCGCTTGACGGTCTCGTTGAGCGCTTCACGCGGCACAATCGTGGCGGCCCCCAGAGATTTAAGGTAATCGCCCTGCTCGGGGCGCCCCGTCACGGCGGCGACCTCATAGCCCAGATGCGCCAGAATAGCGGTGGCCACGGAGCCAACACCCCCCGCCGCCCCCGTCACCAGAACGGGACCCTTGTCGGGGCTCAGCCCGTGATCCTCAAGCGCCATAACCGCGAGCATCGCGGTGAACCCCGCCGTCCCCACGGCCATGGCGTCACGCGGGCTCAATCCTGCGGGCAACGGGACGAGCCAATCGGCCTTGACGCGGGCTTTTTGCGCATAGCCGCCCCACCGGTTTTCACCCACGCGCCAACCCGTCAACACCACCTTGTCGCCCGCCACAAACCGCGGATCGTCCGAGGCCTCGACCGTCCCCGCAAAATCGATGCCGGGAACGTGGGGGTAGGTGCGCACCAGACCACCGCCCTTGGGCGACAGGCACAGCCCGTCTTTGTAGTTGAGCGTCGAGTAGTCCACCGCCACGGTCACATCGCCCTCGGGCAGCGTTGCCGCGTCGATGTCCGTAATCTGTGCAACGGCCAAGCCGTCCTCACCTTGTTCCATCACCAATGCGCGCATGTCGTCCTCCGATCCTGAGCTTGCAATACAATCGTCCTGCGCCCATAATTGTCAGACAATTACAGGAGTTGGCAAGTCAAATGTCAGACAATTTACAGGCCGCTGATATTAAACAAGATTTATCAGCGTCAATCGCAGACAGAATTCGGGCCGACATTCTGTCGGGCTGTTTGGCTGCCGATGACCGCCTCCCCTCCGAACAGGATCTGGCCGAAGCCCACGGTGTCTCCCGCGCCACCGTGCGCGAAGCGTTAAAACGGTTGGCGGCCCAAAGCCTCATTCGAACCAAGCGCGGCGCCACAGGCGGCGCCTTTGTCAATCGCCAGTCCTTTCCCGAGGCCTATGCACAGATGGCCTCCACCGCCACCTTGTTGATTACGCTCAACGACGTGGATATCGCCACGGCCTGCGAAGCCCGCTTTGCACTTGAGCGCGGGTGCGCACGCCTTGCGGCCAAGCATCGCGAACAGGTCCACATCGACACCATGCGCCGCGAAGTGGCCCGCCAACGCGACCCGACCCTGAGCGACGAGGCATTTTGCGCCTCCGATGTGGTGTTTCACCGTGCCTTGGTCGATGCCGCCGCCAACCCCGTTTTATCGTGGCAACTGGCCGCCGCAATCGAAGGCATCGAGCCGTTGATGAACATTCTCACCTACCGGCAACGCGACCGCGATGCGGTTGTGACGCTGCACAATGCGATTGCCGATGCTCTGGAGAATCGTGTTGGCTCCAAAATCGAAAGCCTGTTGGATCATTTGTGCGACCAGACCCTGCGCACTGCCCTGGCCTGACATCGCGCTGGCCTGAAATCACACTGGCCTGACATCACACACTGGCCTAACACCGCAACAGCCCTTGAACCTGCCCGCACAAACGCCTACATCTGGGGTGTCGGGCTTGCTCGACTATGAACATAAACGCGCATGTAATAAGCGGATCGGACCCGGGGGCGGTACCCGGCGTCTCCACCAATCATTCCCGTCGCGGCCTTCATTTGGGGCCGGTACGGGGCACATGGGGACGAAATAGGATCGACGGACGTCTAAAGATGTTTGCTTTGTTTCGGTGAGTTACCACCGTTATCGGTACACTAAAGCTAGTTGCAAATGACAACAAAGCTCCAATGGCTCTCGCAGCGTAAGCTGTGCGAAACATTGAAACCTAAGTCCTTAGGTTTAGCGACTTAAGGCGGGGTCCGCAGGTACCTGGCAACAGAAACCTGCACTTCCTCCCCCTCCTAACGCATTGAAATGACCGCACTTGCCGTTGCGTCGGCGTTTACCTCTCCTTTAGAAACAGGCCGCTACATCTGTGGGGTATTTACCCCATTCAGGACATTCCCCATGACCACTGCCGCCGCCCTTTACCAAGCCTTTTATGACCGCGTCTGGGTTCAGGGCGACATCGACGCGATTGACGACTATCTGACCAATGACACCGCCTCCAAAGGCTTGCTCACCGATTTTTCCGCCAATGCCCAAGACGTCAAGGAACTGGTTTTGGCAGCAAGGGCCATGCTGTGCGAAATCGCCTGTACCGTCGATGTCGCCGTGGATGCCGATCCGTGGTATTGGGCGCACGTCACCATCTCGGGGCGACACGCGAAAACGATGCAGCCGACCGATTTCACAGCCCAGGTTATGGGCCGGATGGAGGATGGCGCCCTTGTCGAGGTCTATAACACCGTCGATCTTTTGAGCTTTTTCGAAAAAATGGGATCCCTACCCGAAAACGCCACCGCCCTCATGTTGTCGGGGGAGCAGTTCGACTAAGGCAATCAAATGGTGTTTCACGGACCGCTTTCAGTCTCCTAACCCCTTCCCTTCACTCCCGAATCCCCTATGCTGAAACTGTCAGGTTTCAAAGAGGACGAAATGACATGGGCAAAAGCATCGATTACGGCAATCTGATGCACGACGCGATGCGTGGGCTAATCCGTAAAGTTCTGGACGGAATCAAAGCCAATGGATTGCCCGGCGATCATCATTTCTTTATCACCTTCGACACGATGCACCCCGATGTCGAACTGGCCGATTGGCTGTCGGATCGCTATCCCGAGGAAATGACCGTCGTTATCCAGCACTGGTTCGACAATCTGGATGTCACCGATGACGGTTTTGCCATCACCCTCAATTTCGGTGACAATCCCGAACCGCTTTATATTCCCTATGATGCGATCCGCACCTTTGTCGATCCGTCGGTTGAATTCGGCCTGCGGTTCGAGACCCAGGAAATCGATGCCGACGAAATGGATGAGGACGACGAGGATCTGACGCCCGTTGAGGCCGAGATCACGACCCTTGAAAAGGCCGGCGCCGACAAGGCAGAGACAGGCCCCAAGCCCACGAAGGATGCCGAAATCGTCTCTCTGGACAAGTTTCGCAAATAACTTCCCACACCCGATCCTGACAGACCCTTCTCCGGAACACGGGGGGCTTTGCGCGCCTTTGCCGTTCGCTGTGCCTTAATGCCTGTCATTGCCTCAAATCAAACGCAACTTTAGCGCAAACACCGAGGTGTATGCGTTGGTATACATTGATTTACTCCCCCCGACCGCGTATAGCCGGACCCAAGATTTTGGCACCATCAAGGGAGAGAGCCCCGATGACAAATACCCGTACAGAAACCGATAGCTTTGGCCCACTTGAGGTTCCCGCAGACAAGTATTGGGGCGCACAGACGCAGCGCTCGATCCTGAATTTCCCGATCGGTTGGGAAAAACAACCCGTCCCGATTATCCGCGCCCTTGGTGTGGTCAAAAAAGCCTGTGCGATGGCCAACAAAAACCTCGGCACGATGGAGCCGGAGATTGCCGATGCGATTATCGCGGCAGCGGGCGAAGTGATCGACGGCAAGTTCGACGACAACTTTCCCCTCGTGGTCTGGCAAACCGGTTCCGGGACGCAGTCGAACATGAACGCCAACGAAGTCATCTCGAACCGCGCGATTGAAATGCTCGGCGGTGTGATGGCGTCCAAATCGCCCGTCCACCCCAACGACCATTGCAACATGGGCCAGTCGTCCAACGATACCTTCCCGACCGCGATGCACGTCGCCATCGGGATGCAAGCCCGCGATGTCTTGATCCCCGGCCTGACCAAACTGGCCGAAGCGCTCGAAGCGAAATCCGAAAAGTTCAAAGATATCATCAAGATCGGCCGCACCCATACGCAAGACGCAACGCCGCTTACCCTTGGCCAAGAGTTCGGCGGCTACGCCCACCAAGTGCGCAAAGGCATCGCCCGCGTTGAGGCCTGTCTCGGTGACATTTACGAATTGGCACAGGGCGGCACCGCCGTCGGCACCGGTCTGAACACGCAAAAAGGCTGGGCCGAAATGGTCGCCGCCAACATGGCGGAAATCACCGACCTGCCGTTCGTGACCGCGCCCAACAAATTCGAAGCTCTGGCCGCGCATGACGCCATGGTGATGTTCTCCGGTGCGCTCAACACCGTTGCGGCGTCCTTGTTCAAGATCGCCAACGACATCCGGCTGCTCGGCTCCGGTCCGCGCTGTGGCCTTGGCGAATTGAACCTGCCCGAGAACGAACCCGGCTCGTCGATCATGCCCGGCAAAGTGAACCCGACACAGGCCGAAGCCCTCACAATGGTGTGCGCCCATGTCATGGGCAACAACGCCGCCGTCGGTTTTGCAGGCAGCCAAGGCCATTTCGAACTGAACGTCTACAACCCGATGATGTCCTATAACGTATTGCAATCCATGCAACTTTTGGGCGACAGCGCCTCGGCGTTCACCGACAACATGGTTGTGGGCATTGAGGCCAACGAGGCCCGTATCGAGAAACTGCTGCACGAATCCTTGATGCTCGTCACCGCTCTTGCGCCCACGATCGGCTACGATAACGCGACCAAAGTTGCCAAGACCGCGCATAAAAACGGCACCACCCTCAAACAAGAGGCCATTGCACTCGGCTTTGTCGATGAGGCCACGTTTGACGCGGTCGTGCGACCCGAACAGATGATCGGCCCCAAAGACTAAACCGGTCTCACGTTCACGATACAGGGCGGCCCTTGGGTCGCCCTTTTATTTGGCGCTTTATAGAGCGGGAAAATCGTGGTACTATCCTACCCCATGAGCACATCACCCCCGTCCAACGTCACCAACCTCAACCAATTTCGCAAGAAAAAGGCCCGCGCGGCAAAACGCGCGGCCGCCGATGAAAACGCGACCAAATTCGGATTGTCCAAGGGGCAAAAGCACGTCACAGCCTTCGATGCCGCCAAAGCAAAGTCGGCTTTGGACGGGATCAAGACCGAGGCGAAACCAGAGCCGGAGCGTGACGGACCGTCCCCCGATGAGGCAGACGACGATCATGACCGCCCGCCCCGTTAAACGGTCGCTGACCTTGCACGGCCACCGCACGTCCGTGTCCCTCGAAGACCCGTTCTGGCGGGCCTTTCGCGACATTGCGGACCGTGAAGGCAAACCGATCAACGTGCTTGCGGCCCAGATCGACGAGACACGCGGCGTGGATGCCGGATTAGCCTCGGCGATCCGTGTTTACGTGTTGGATTACTATCAAAACGCCGCCCAACCCGAGAGCTGAGACACGCCCGCGAGGCGCAAAGACGCCTTGAACGCGCCCTGCCCCAAACGGCCCTCGATCACGGCCATCGGATCTTTCGCCGCCTGACGTAACAGCGGCATTTGCATCATCGCATCCAACATAGGCGCGCGTGCGGATTTGCTGAGCCCGCGCAGGTTCTGCGCCCCCCAACGGGCCTTTTCCACCGTCTCTTTGGCCAAGGCCGCAACGGCCTCGGGCCGCCCGTCGATGAGCGGTCTGCGACCGTGGTCCTGTAATGCGGGAATGGCGGTAAAATACCGTCCCAACGCCCCTGCAAACCCCAACCGGTTCAAAGCCTTGGCATGATCCTCACCGGCGCCAAGCAACCGTGACGCCACATGCATCGGGATGACATAGGTGGCATGGAGATAGCGATGCAGCGCCGCCTCATCCTCATGCGGGTCACTGTAGATATCCCACTGGCGGGCCGTCACTGTGGCGTCGAGCGCCGTGGCGGCCGCATCATCGAGCACGGCCGCCAAAGGCGCGGCGACCTCATGGGCGCGGGGCGCTTTGCGCTCCCCGATTTCGGTCAGGACATCACGCCAGAACTGCAACCGCATCTCGGCAATCATGCTTTCTTTCGTCACCCAAGGGGCCTTGGCCACCTCCAGACAAAAGGCATGGATCGGGAACAACACCGCCCGCGCCGCCACAGGGGCCGCCATCGTGGTGCGGAACCGTTCAGGGTCGGCCTTTTCGACCAATTCGGCACAGGCATTAACGCTCATTTGGCCCCCGCGGGTTTTGCCCCGTCACGTACAAGTTTCCACAAAATCGCGTCGAGCAGCGCCTCGAACGAGGCATCGATAATGTTGGACGACACGCCAACGGTGGACCACCGTCGTCCCTGCCCGTCCTCGTGGTCGATGATGACGCGGGTTTTCGCGGCGGTGCCGCCTTGGGTGATGCGCACCTTATAGTCGACCAGATCAATATCGTCGATCAACGCCTGATACGGTCCGAGATCCTTCATCAAGGCACGGGCAAGCGCGTTCACCGGACCTGCGTCCTTGCCATGACTGTCGAGACTATCGGACACGGCAAGGGTCTTTTCCCCGCCGATTTTCGTGACCACAACGGCCTCGGACAGCGACACCATTTTGTTGCGCTTGTTCTTGCGGCGCTCGACGGTGACGCGGTAACGCTTGATCTCGAAAAAGCTTGGCAACAGGCCCAATTCGCGCCGCGCCTCCAATTCGAACGAGGCCTGTGCGCTGTCATAGGCGTAGCCCTCGCTTTCGCGGTCTTTGATGCGGTCGAGAATGCGCGAGAGATCGGTTTTATCGGCAATGTCCAACCCCATCTCGGCCAGACGGCGGCGCAGGTTGCTTTGCCCCGCCTGGTTCGACATCGGCACGATCCGCGCATTGCCCACGACCTCGGGCGCGATATGTTCATAGGTGGCCGGATCCTTGAGAATAGCCGAGGCATGTAGCCCCGCTTTATGCGCAAAGGCCGATGCGCCCACATAGGGGGCCGCGCGTTGCGGGACACGGTTGAGGATGTCGTCGAGCGTGCGCGAGGTCTTCACCAAACCCGCCAAGGCGTCTGTCGTCACCCCCGTTTGCAAGGTCGATTTATACGGTTCCTTGAGCAGGAGCGTCGGGATCAAGGTGATCAGATTGGCATTGCCGCACCGCTCGCCCAAGCCGTTGAGCGTCCCTTGGACGTGGCGGGCGCCCGCGTTGATTGCGGCAAGCGAATTGGCCACGGCGTTGCCGGTGTCGTCATGGGTGTGAATGCCCAGATGGTCGCCGGGGATGCCGCTGTCGATCACGATGCGCGTGATGTCATGGACCTCTTGGGGCAAGGCCCCGCCATTGGTGTCGCACAACACAATCCACCGCGCCCCCGCGCCATAAGCGGCGTGCAGACATTTGAGCGCGTACTCTGGATTGGCCTTGTAGCCGTCAAAGAAATGTTCGGCATCAAACAGCGCCTCACGCCCCTGCGCCACAATGTATTCAAACGAGCGGGCAATGTTGTCGAGGTTCTCGTCAAGTGTGAAGCCGAGCGCTGTGGTGACGTGGAAATCATGGGTTTTGCCGACCAGACACACGGCCTTGGTGTTGGCGTTCAACACGCCCGCAAGCACATCGTCATTTTCGGCCGAACGGCCCGCGCGTTTGGTCATGCCAAAGGCAAGAAAGGTCGCATCGACTTTCGGTGGCGCGTCAAAAAACTCGGTGTCGGTGGGATTGGCACCGGGCCAACCGCCCTCGATATAATCCACCCCAAGCGCGTCGAGCGCATGGGCGATCTGGTGCTTTTCCTCGGTGGAAAACTGCACGCCTTGGGTCTGTTGCCCGTCGCGCAATGTGGTGTCGAAGATGTAGAGGCGGTCTTTGGTCATGTTATTCTTTCCCTTCCTGCCCGTGGGAACCACGGGCTGCGCCTGCCTGCCCCACGGCAGGCGCAGTCGCGCCCGCCCAGTCAGGCGCCCCCCTCATCTCTGTGCCCCAAACGCTCATAGCAGACCCTCCAGTTTGGAAGCGTCGAAATTCGGACCCGCGTCAAGATCGACACCCGTCTTGGACATGCGAACCTCGACACCCGCCTCCAAGAGCGCGGATTTCAGCGCATCCACGGGGGCGAAGTCTTTGGTTTCCATGGCAGTGGTGCGGAGTGCAGAGAGTTTGTCGGCGTAGGCGGAGAGGTCAATCTGCACATCGTCCACCTCAGACGGCGCGGTCAACAATCCAAGCAACTGCGCTGAGGCCAACATCGCCCCCTTTTCATAAAAGCAGTCCTTCTGAGGATTTGCGGCAATGTCCTTGGCCATTTTATGTAAAAGCGTGATAGCGCCCGCGGTGTTCAAATCATCCGCCAACATATCAACTACGGCTTGATCCGCACCAATGGGGTCCGCGCCGTCCAAAAGCTTGCGCCACGATTTCAACGTCGCTTTCGCCTGATCCGCCTTGTCCGCTGTCCAGTCCATCGGCTTGCGATAATGCGTGCTTAGAAACACAAAGCGGATCACTTCGCCCGGCACTGGGGCTTGGCCATCATGGCCATCGAGCAAATCGCGCACGGTAAAGAAATTGCCAAGCGACTTGGACATTTTCTTGCCCTCGACCTGTAGCATTTCGTTGTGCAGCCAGTAGTTGGCAAAGCCCGCGCCATCATCGGCATGACCCGACGCGCAGCAGCTTTGGGCGATCTCGTTTTCGTGGTGCGGGAACATCAAATCGTTGCCGCCGCCGTGGATGTCAAAGTGATCGCCAAGCAGGTCTTTGGACATGGCCGAGCATTCGATGTGCCACCCGGGACGACCAACGCCCCACGGGCTGTCCCATCCGGGCTGATCGCCAACAGACGGTTTCCAAAGGACAAAATCCATCGGGTTGTTTTTGTAATCGGCCACTTCGACCCGCGCCCCCGCGATCATATCATCGGTGGAGCGGCCAGAAAGATCGCCATAGTGTTTGTAGCTGTCCACCGCAAACAACACATGCCCCGCGCCATCGCTATAGGCGTGGCCCTTGGCGATCAGATCCTCGATCATCATGATCATCTGCGCAATGTAATCGGTCGCGCGCGGCATCTCGTTTGGGTCAAGCGCACCCACGGCCCGCATATCATCGAGATACCACTGTGTCGTCTCGTCAGTGATGTCTTTAATCGTGCGGCCACTTTCGGCGGCGCGGGCGTTGATCTTGTCATCTACGTCGGTGAAGTTGCGCACGTAGGTGACGTGGTCGGGACCGTAGACATGGCGCAACAACCGGTACAGCACGTCAAACACAATCACCGGCCGCGCATTGCCGATATGGGCGCGGTCATAAACCGTCGGGCCACAGACATACATCCGCACGTTTTCGGGGTCGATCGGCACAAAGTCGTCTTTTTTACGGGTCTTTGTGTTCGTCAGCTTGATCGTGGTCATCAGCCATAGCCTTTTAATCGCGTGTTAGCGCAGACTTATCAGCTTCACCTATGGGAGAAAAGAGACCGTGTCCGCGCAACAAATGTTAGCGGATAATGCAGCAGATAATAATGGTGCATGTCGTCGTCATGTCGCGACACTAGCACCGCAATTGCGACTTGCAAAGGGCCATGCGCCCCGCCACTTTGCCCCTATGACAGATAAATCCAGTGACCCGATCCACGCCGTGCCGCAAGGCATAGAGCAACTGCTCGAAATCATGCGCCGCTTGCGCGATCCCGAGGGCGGTTGCCCGTGGGATATCGAGCAGGATTTCGCGACGGTTTCGCCGTTCACGATCGAGGAGGCCTATGAGGTCGACGACGCGATTGCGCGGGGCGATATGGAGGATCTGAAATCCGAGTTGGGCGATCTGTTGTTCCAATCGGTATTTCAGGCACAGATTGCCGCCGACAAGGGCCTGTTTGATTTTGACGACGTGGCCAAGAGTATCGCGGCCAAAATGATTTCGCGCCACCCGCATGTCTTTGGCGACGAGAGCAACCAAAAATCCCCCGAGCAACAGACAATAGATTGGGAGCGCGAAAAGGCGGTGGAGCGCAAACGGCGCGGCGAGACGCGGGTGCTTGACGGGGTGGCGATGGGCTTGCCTGCGTTGATGCGGGCGCAAAAGCTGCAAAAACGTGCGGCACGGGTGGGGTTTGACTGGCCCGACGCCTCGCATGTGCTCGACAAAATCCGCGAGGAAGCCGCCGAACTGGAAGAGGCCCGCGACAGGCTCACGCAGGCGGAGGTGTTCGAGGAGTTCGGCGACCTGTTGTTCGTCGTCGTCAATCTGGGCCGCCACATGGGGGTCGACGCCGAGGAGGCCCTCCGCGCCACAAATGCAAAATTTGTACGCCGGTTCAATGCGGTGGAGGACAGGCTCGCCGCAAATGGAAAGACACCGAGCGACAGCGATCTGGCGGAAATGGATGCCTTGTGGGATGCGGTGAAGGTCGTGGACAAGGCCGGAAACCTATAGGACAGGCCGTGCAGATTTTAATCCTGATATTTTCAGTCAGCTATTGACCAAGCATTTTAGTCGGATTAGAACCGCCTCAACCCAAGGAGGCACATCATGCACATCAAACACACCATTCTGGCCGCAACCACCGCACTGACGGCCCTGCCCGCCGCGACGGCAATGGCCGCAGACGTCAACGTCTATTCCTACCGTCAGCCCGAATTGATCGCACCGCTGACGGATGCCTTCACCGCCGCGACAGGCATCAACGTCAACGTGGCCTATCTCGAAAAAGGCATGGTTGAACGGCTCAAAGCCGAGGGCGACCGCTCCCCTGCCGATGTGATTCTCACCGTTGATGTGTCGCGTCTGGCCGAGGCCGTCGACGCGGGCGTAACCCAAGCCGTGACGACCGACACTCTGGAGGCCAATGTCCCCGCCGAGTTCCGCGACCCCGAGGGGCAGTGGTGGGGCCTGACCACCCGCGCGCGCATCGTCTATGCCTCGCGCGATCGCGTGGCCGAGGGCGATGTCACCACCTACGAAGACCTCGCAGACCCCAAATGGCAGGGCCGCATTTGCACCCGCTCCGGCACGCATACCTACATGATCGGCCTGACCTCCGCCTATCTCGCCCACCACGGCGAAGCAGAGACCAAGGCCTGGCTTGAAGGCGTCAAAGCCAACCTTGCCCGCAAACCACAGGGCAACGACCGCGCACAGGTCAAAGCGATCTGGGCCGGTGAATGCGACATCTCGCTTGGCAACACCTACTACATGGGCGAAATGCTCGCCGATCCCGAGCAAAAAGAATGGGCGGACAGCGTGCGCCTTGATTTCCCTGTGTTCGAGGGCGGCGGCACCCACGTCAACATCTCCGGCGTGGCCCTGACCAAAGCGGCAAAAAACTATGACGAAGCCGTTCAGTTCATTGAATACCTGACATCCCCCGAAGCGCAGGAAATCTATGCCGAGGCCAACTCGGAATACCCGATTGCACCGGGCACGCAGGCCTCTGATCTGGTGGCAAGTTGGGGGACGTTCGACCCTGACGGCCTCAACCTGATGGAAATTGCAAACCACCGAGGCGATGCCCTGCGCCTCACCGAAGAGGTCGATTACGACGGCTAAGTCCGCGTATTGACAGTCCGCATGAGCAACGGACACCCGCCCCAAGTCATTTTGGGGCGGGTTTTTCACATTTTTAACAATGACTCACACCTTGATCTTAATGTAAGACCCGCATCACAATCACCTACCCGCCCGATGATTTTACGCGCGATGCATTTTGGTGATTGACACAATGCGCGCTGTGCGCCACCCTTGTCGCATGAAACACGCAATGAACATGACAGCCTATTATTGGACCGACCTCATATAGAGAGCGGCCTATCGTCATGGAAAAATGAAAGGTCGCCGCAGGGCGGCTTTTTTGTTTTTCAAACTCCCTGTGGCACACATAGGAGAGTTAAAATGAACAGCACTGCCCCCCTGACCCTGACCCGCCCGCGACACACCACGCCTGAGGGTGTGACCATCCGCCCCGCGCAATGGGCCGACAAATCCGCGCTTTTGGCGATGATCGGCGCCCTGTCGCGCCACCACGGCGAGGCGGCGACGCTTGACCTGCCGGCCCTTGTCCACCTGCTCAAGGCCGATATGCCGTGGCTGAAACTGATTGTCGCCGAGCATCATGGCCGCGTGATCGGCTACGCCGGCCTCACGGGCGGGATGCGGTTGCAATTCGGCGAGCGCGTCATGGACCTGCATCACCTGTTTGTCGACGAGGCGCATCGCGGGACGGGCATCGGGCGGGCGTTGATCGACGCCGCGCATGATCTGGCGAAATCATGGGGCTGTGGCCGCATGACCGTCGGCACCATGACCACCAATATCGCGGCGCAAAAGGCCTACCTCGCATGCGGTTTTGCCCCTGTTCCGATGACAGGCAAACGTTTCTCCATGGCGGTGGCATAAACGCGGACATCAGAGATATGGCCGCAAAAAAGGGGCGGCGGAGCTCCTCCCTCTCCACCGCCCCCGAATGTGGTCGCAGGCTCGATTAGAGCGCGATCACATCAACCTTTTGACCTTTGACGGCCAAGCCGACCTTGCCCTCACACAAGCGCAGCGCATCATCGCCGAACACCTCCGACCGCCACCCACGCAGCGCGCTGACATCGCGTTCGCCCGCCGCAATACGATCAAGGTCAGACGCGGAGGCAATCATTTTCGCCGCCACGTTGTAATTATCTGATTTTGCTTTCAAAAGCACACGCAGCATATCGGCAAGCGCAGGGTTGACCTGTAGCTTTTCCTTGCTGCGATCGGCAATCGGCATGTCACCTGGCGCATAGGCCGCTGCGGCCTTGATCGCGGCGATGATGCCGTCGGCGATGTCGCCTCTGCGCGCCTCGCGCAACAACAGGCGCGAGCGGGACAGATCCTCAAAGGATTGCGGTTTGGTCGAGGCCAGTTCCAACAGCGCATCGTCCTTATAGACGCGGCTGCGCGGGATATTGCGCGACTGGGCGTAACTTTCGCGAAAGGCCGACAGTTCTTTAACGGCGGCAAGGAATTTTCCGGAATTGGTGCGGGTTTTCACACGCTGCCATGCCTCGTCGGGATGCACCACATAGGTCGCGGGCGAGGTCAGGATTTCTTCTTCCTCCTCAACCCATTTCTGGCGGCCTGTACGCTTGATCTCCTTGGCGAGGAATTCATAGATCACCCGCAAATGCGTCACATCGGCCAGGGCGTAGGTTTCCTGCGCTGCCGTCAACGGGCGGCGCGACCAATCGGTAAAGCGCGAGGTTTTATCGAGGCTTTCCTTGGCGATTTTACGCACAAGCGTCTCATAACCGACCTGCTCCCCGAACCCGCACACCATCGCGGCGACCTGTGTGTCAAAGAGCGGCGTCGGGATCACCTGTCCCTGAATGTAGAAAATTTCGAGATCCTGACGGGCGGCATGGAACACCTTGACCACGCTTTCGTCTTTGAACAGCGCATAAAGGGGAGCAAGATCAAGGCCCTCGGCCAAAGGATCAACCAGAACCGCGTCCTCCTCTGCGTCGCCTGGAACGGCGAGCTGAATGAGGCAAAGTTTGGAGTAATACGTCCGTTCACGCAAGAATTCGGTGTCGACGGTAACGTAATCATGCGCTTTGGCGCGGTCGCAAAAGGCCTGTAGTCCTTCGGTCGTTTTTACTGTGATCATTCTGTTTCTTTTCACTGCGGTGCGGGGTCATCCCGCGCGTCATGCGAGGGTCTTACGCAGTTTCGGGACAAAAGGAAAGCGGGTTGACCGCCTCCGTTGTGGCGTATGATCAAAGATCAACCCGTGCGCGATCCCCCTCGATAAACCGGCGCAACGTGGCGGGGTAAACCAGATGCTCTTTCGGCAAGACACGCGCGGCGATATCATCGGCGGTGTCCCCCGCAAGGATCGGCACACGCGCCTGTGTCAGGATCGGCCCGCCGTCAAGTTCCGCCGTGACCTCATGCACCGAACACCCCGCCTCGGCGTCGCCCGCCTCAAGCGCACGGGCATGGGTGCGCAGGCCTTTGTATTTGGGCAAAAGCGAGGGATGGATGTTAAGCATCCGCCCCGCGTAGTGACCGATAAACGCAGGCGTCAAAATCCGCATGAACCCTGCAAGCGCAATGAAATCAGGCGCATGGGCGTCGAGGGCACGGATCACTGCGGTGTCGAAGGCCGCACGGTCACCTTTGTAATCTTTGTGGTTCACCACCACCGTGGGAATGCCCATCTCGGCGGCGCGCGCCAACCCGCCCGCATCCGGCACATTGGACAGCACCACGCAGGGACGCGCGGGGTGATCGCCGACCATAGAGCGGGCCAAGGTCACCATATTGGAGCCGCCGCCCGAAATCAGGATCGCAACGCGTTTGGTCAAACCAATGCGCCCTCATAGGTCACGCCACCGCCGGTGGTAATGGTGCCGATCGTGTAAACCGTTTCACCCTCGGCGGTCAGCAGCGCAGCGAGCGCCTCGGCCTTGGCGGCGTCGACGACGGCAATCATGCCAATGCCCGCATTAAAGGTTTTGAGCAATTCATGCTGCGACAGATGCGCCGCCTCACTCAGCCATTTGAACACAGGGGGCAAGGTCCACGCGGTCAGATCGATATCGGCCCCAAGCCCCTCGGGCAAAACGCGTGGCAGGTTTTCGGTCAGGCCACCGCCGGTGATATGGGCCAACGCATGAACGCCGCCCGACCGGATCGCGGCCAGAACGGATTTGACATAGAGGCGCGTTGGTTTGAGCAATTCGTTGCCAAGCGTATCATCCGAGAACGGCGCAATATCCGTCCACCGGAAACCGGAAAGATCAACGGTTTTACGCACCAGTGAATAGCCGTTGGAATGCACCCCGTTTGACGCCAGGCCAAGCAACACATCGCCGACCTTGACACCCGATGGCAAATCGGATCCACGCTCCATCGCACCCACAGCAAAGCCCGCGAGGTCGAAATCGCCGTCTTCGTACATGCCGGGCATTTCCGCCGTCTCGCCGCCGATAAGCGCACAGCCCGACATCTCACAGCCCTTGGCGATGCCTTCGATGATCGAGACAGCATTGTCGAGCTTCAGCTTGCCCGTTGCGAAATAGTCGAGGAAAAACAGCGGCTCGGCACCCTGACAGACCAGATCGTTAACGCACATGGCGACAAGGTCGATGCCCACGGTCGAGACATGGTCGGTGTCGATGGCGATGCGCAATTTGGTGCCAACGCCGTCGGTGGCGGCCACAAGGATCGGATCGTCGTAGCCTGCGCCCTTAAGATCGAACATCGCGCCAAAGCCACCAAGACCGGACATCACGCCCGACCGTTTTGTCGCTTTCGCGGCGGGTTTGATCCGCTCGACAAGCGCGTTGCCCGCATCGATATCCACGCCCGCATCCGCGTATGTGAGACCTTTTTTGCCACTCATCACGTCTCTCCTTGTATGGTTGGTTTTCCGATAGCCCACCCTTGGGCTTTTGACAACTCCTCCCCTTGACAAAAACACCGCCAGAGCGGCCATATATCCCGCATGTGGGACACCCTTTCCGACCTGTATCACGCGCTCTTTTCGTCGCATGTCCTGCTTGCGCCGAAGTATATTGTCGTGACCCTCGCCATCATGTGGCTGTTTTACCGGTTGCAGGTGCGGCGCGGACGTATGGCACAGGGGTTTTGGGCATGGGCCACACCGGCGCGCATCTGGCGCCACCGCTCGACCCGCCTTGATATAGAGCTGTTTGTCATCGGACGGGTGATGGTGGCGTTCGACATTTTCGGACGGCTGTCGCTGATTACCGTGATCGCGGTGGCGATTTCGCGCGGCCTGCCCGCCCCGGCCCCTGTGGCGCTCATCGGCCCTGTCACAGTGGCCTTTCTAATGTGGCTGGCCTCCGACATGACAACCTACTGGATGCATCGCGCCTATCACCAGATACGGGTGATCTGGCCGCTTCATGCCGTCCATCACAGCGCCGAGGTGATGACGCCGATTACCGCGTACCGCCAACACCCACTGGCACTGGTCCTGTCCACTGTGGTTAAAACGGCGGGATTGGGCATCGTTCAGGGACTGATTGCGGCGTTTCTCGCGCCCGACACAACTGCGGCAACCTTTGCGGGGGTGAACCTGTTTGCGATGGCGGCCAATTTTGCGATGGCCAACCTGCACCATAGCCATATCTGGATGCGCTATCCTGCGTGGCTTGAGCGGGTGGTCATTTCGCCCGCACAGCACCAAATCCACCACTCGACCCGACGCGCCCACTATAATAGCAACTACGGTCAGACGCTCGCGCTATGGGATTGGGCCTTTGGCACCTTGATCCTGTCGGAGGGTCAGGAGCCACCGCCGATCGGGCTGACCGGCCCCGAAGACGCCGCGCTCATGCAACACTCGCTTGCCACCGCCGTTTTCGCACCGCTCAAGCGATTGGTCCGCTCCGGAAAATAGACCAAAACAAAAGGGGCGCATCCACATGCACCCCTCTCGGCCTTTGATCTCGAAAAACGTCCGAACGCCGTCTTAGAACTTTTTGAGCAATTTGCCCTTGGGCTTTTCAAACGCGGCATCGGTGCCTTTGGTCGACATCGTCGTTCCGCCTTTGCCGATGGTCGTCCCGACCACATAGGCAATAAACAGCCCCAGAATAATCGCTCCCACGTTATCTCCCGAGGAGGACGGTCTTTCGACAATGGAGGCTTCGCCCGCCAAGATCGGTTGCGTCGCAAGCGCCAGAAGGCCGGCGGCATAAATAAGTGTCTTTTTCATTGTTGCTGTCCCTTTTTCATAATGCGTTTTTGAACGGGTAAGCCAAGCCATCTTACTCGTGAATACCGGACCTTATAAACTTACGGTTACCTGAAACTTACGGTTACCTCTCCCTACCCAAAAGAAAACTGACGCATCGCAGGGCGAACTGTCAACCGAAACCTCCCCGAAGGCGCCGCCAGGCTTCCGTGCACACAATACGCACCCGACATCTCAAACCCTCTTGACCCCGCCGCACCCCCACAATACTCAAGGCACCGGCGGGCCTGTAGCTCAACTGGTTAGAGCAGAGCGCTCATAACGCTTTGGTTGCGGGTTCAAGTCCTGCCGGGCCTACCAAACACCGCGACATCAAAATCCATATCGCCAAAGTGGCCCGTCCCCCTGCGTTGCCCCCCTGCCCAAACCGCAAACTGGCATGACCGTGGTACTGACGCGGCACAATGATCCCCTGCGGGGCTGTGCGCGACCAAAACAGGAAGGGCCGCGCCACAGCGGACGCCCCTCCCCCAACACAGCCTAACCCCTAATAAATTGACATCTATACAAATAAGATGGTTCAAATCAGGGGGCATCCTGTGTTGTGGGTGTGCCGGAACACTCAAAGGCGATCTGATCCATGAAAAACCCGATTTCAAAACATGACTTTCACGAAATGGCCAAGCAGCGCGGATATGTGCGCAAATCAACCCCGTCCAAAGTATTTGGCAATATGAAACGCACACCGGACGTCATTGTCGATATCGGTGTCAGAGGGGGGACGGACTGGCTTTATAACGCGTTTCCCGACACACCGTTTGTTCTGGTTGATCCGCAACGTGCCGACCAATGGAATCTGGATCACAAACCGGGCAGTTATGTCATTGTGAACAAGGGGCTTTCGGACACGGCCGGACGGATGGACCTCATGGAACAGGGCGGCAAAAGCACGTTTCACGACCGCACCGCCCTCACCAGCGAAGAAATAAGGGAGGTCTATTCCGTCGAAGTTGTCACCTTCGATCAAATGGCTGACGATCTGGCGTTGACGGGGAAAATCGGCCTCAAAATCGACGTCGAGGGCCACGAGCTTCGCGTGTTGCGCGGGATCAAGGCCTACCGAAAATCCATTGATTTTATCGTGGTTGAAATGAGTATTCTGAACCGTTTTGTGAACACGCCGACCTTTTCGGATATTGTCGTGGCGTTGAACGAAATGGGGTTTCGGTTCTACAACCTGATGAACCATGCCCGTCCCAAAGCACCGTTGCATTACGACGGCATTTTTTTACAGCATGATGACGTTGCATTCGATGCACCGGAGCGCCACCCGACAGCTGACAGCGAATAAGGCGGCGGATCAAGTCTTTGCAGTTGTTGGGCTTTCCCCTATAACGAACAAAATCTTGGTCAATTCCTATTAAAGTGAGCAGTCAATGAAAATTGCGGTTGCGGGTATCGGGTACGTCGGACTGTCGAATGCGGTTCTTTTGGCGCAGCACAACACAGTCATGGCGGTCGATGTCTCGGCAGAACGCGTGGCACAGGTGAACGCGCGCACCTGCCCGATCATCGACGCCGAGTTGGAAGATTTTCTGGCGCACAAGGATCTCGACCTGACGGCAACAACCGATGGGGCCGCCGCCTACGCCGATGCGACATTCGTGATTGTGGCAACGCCGACCAATTATGACGCCCAAACCAACTATTTCGACACCTCCTCGGTCGAGGCGGTGGTCGACGCCGTTCTGGCCGTCAACACGGACGCGGTGATCGTGGTGAAATCGACCATTCCCGTTGGATACATCGACGAATTGCGCGCCCGCACGGGGTCGAACAACATCATCTTTTCGCCCGAGTTCTTGCGGGAGGGCCGCGCCCTATATGACAACCTGCACCCGTCGCGCATCATTGTGGGCGAGCGTTCGGAACGGGCCGAAACCTTTGCCAACCTGTTGTTGCAAGGGGCGGTCAAATCCGATGTCGAGATCTTGTTCACCGATGCCCGCGAAGCCGAAGCGATCAAGCTGTTCGCAAACACCTACCTCGCCATGCGGGTGGCGTTTTTCAACGAGTTGGACAGCTACGCCATGGCGGGCGACATGGATCCGCGCCAGATCATCAACGGCATCTCGCTCGACCCGCGCATCGGCGGGCATTACAACAATCCGTCCTTCGGCTATGGCGGCTATTGCCTGCCCAAAGACACCAAACAACTGTTGGCGAACTATTCCGAGGTGCCAAACAACATCATCCGCGCCATCGTCGACGCCAACCGCACGCGCAAGGATTTTCTGGCCGATCAAATCATTGCCAAAAAGCCCAAGATTGTCGGCATCTACCGCCTCGTGATGAAAGCGGGATCCGACAATTTCCGCCAGTCCTCGATTCAGGGCATCATGAAACGGATCAAGGCAAAAGGTGTCGAGGTGATCGTCTATGAACCCGTGATGGAGGAAGACCAGTTCTTCAACTCCCGCGTAATTTCCGATCTGGACGCATTCAAGGCCGAAGCGGACCTGATCGTCGCCAACCGCATCACCGGCGACATTGCCGATGTGGCGGACAAAGTGTTCACCCGCGATCTGTTCGGCGCCGATTGATCGCAGCCCCCGAAGGATAGCCCTATGCCCACAGCTCTCGTCACCGGCGCGGCCGGATTCATCGGCTCATTCGTCTGCCGCAAACTGCTTGACGAGGGATGGCGCGTGATCGGGCTGGACTGTATGTCCGACTACTACGATGTGACCCTCAAAGAGCGCCGCGAGGCGATGTTAAACCAGTCGGAAAACTACCGCTGCGTGCATGACATGGTCGAGACGCCGGGGCTGTTGATGTCCTTGTTTTCCGAGGAAAAACCGGACGTGGTGGTCCACCTCGCCGCGCAGGCGGGCGTGCGTTATTCGATTGAAAACCCCCGCGCCTATCTGGAAAGCAATATCGTGGGCACGTTCGAATTGCTTGAGGCCGCGCGCGCCCATCCGCCCGCGCATATGTTGCTCGCGTCGACCTCCTCGGCCTACGGCGCGAACGAGGACATGCCCTACGCGGAAACGGACAAAGCCGACCACCAGATGTCATTTTACGCCGCCACCAAGAAATCGACCGAAAACATGGCGCATTCCTATGCGCACCTGTTTGGCCTGCCTGTCACGATGTTCCGGTTCTTTACCGTCTACGGCCCGTGGGGGCGCCCCGATATGGCCCTGTTCAAATTTACCAAAGCCATTTTGGAAGACACGCCGATCGACGTCTATAATCACGGCGATATGAGGCGCGATTTCACCTATGTCGAGGATCTCGTCCACGCCATCCGGTTGCTCATTGACGCGGTGCCTGTCCGCCCCGAAGACGGCGGCGTCGCACAGGGCGACAGCCTGTCCCCCGTGGCCCCGTTTCGTGTGGTCAACATCGGCAACTCCAACGCCGTGCAGCTCACCGCCTTTATCGAAGCCATCGAGGCGGCCACGGGAAAAACCGCGATCCGCAACCTGATGCCGATGCAAGCGGGCGATGTGCCGGCGACATGGGCCGATGCGTCGCTGTTGACATCACTGACGGGCTACGCGCCCGAAACGGATGTCAAAGACGGGGTAAAAGCCTTTGTCGATTGGTACCGCGACTATTACCAAACCTGACGCGGCAAACCGGTCGGCACGTTCGATCCACCCGCAACTCCTCTTAGCGCGAAGTTGTGGCTTTCGAGCGGCGCGGCAGCACGATATCGGCCCGCAATCCGCCATGATCGGCGCTATCGCCAAGGCGCAGCGATCCCCCGTGCCTGCGGGCAATATCCACCGCAATCGACAGGCCCAATCCCACGCCTGACCCCTTGTTCTGGTTGCGCGCCGTATCAAGGCGGACAAAGGGATGTTGGGCGCGTTCACGGTCGGCTTCCGCAATCCCGGGCCCATCGTCCTCAACCGTCAGAACCACAGAACGGTCGAGCGTGTGAAAGGCGACAAAGGCCCGTGTGCCATAGCGCAGCGCATTGCCGATCAGGTTATCAAGCGCACGCGCCAAGGCATCGGGACGCGCCGACATCACCACATCCCCCTCGGGCAAGGGCGCAAGCGTCACATCGCCCCCCGCCCGCTTGGCCCGCGCCACAGCCGCCGTGACCAGGGCCCCCATATCCACGGGTTCGCTTTCCTCCGCCGCATCGGCGCGCGCAAAGGTGAGAAATTCATCAAGCAGGCGCTCCATCTCGGACATATCGTCCTTGAGCGCATCAATGTCCTCTTGTGGTGCGCCATCGGCCTCCAGAAGCGACAGGGTCAACCGCATCCGTGTCAGCGGCGTGCGCAGGTCATGCGACACCCCCGACAGCATCAGGGTCCGTTGATCGATCTGGCGCTCGATACGCGCCCGCATATTCAAAAACGCCGCTCCGGCAGAGCGCACCTCGGTTGCGCCACTCAACCGGTACGGAACCGTCTCGCCCCGCCCGAACGCATCCGCCGCCCGCGCCAACCGCCGGATCGGACGCATTTGATTGCGCAAGAACACAATCGAAATCGCGGTGATAATCAGGCCGGTGAAAAAGGTCAGAACGATCAACTGGTGCGGATTGCGCGCCGAGGCCCGTGTCCGGTCCACCTCAAGGCGCAACCGCCCCGCATCGGTCATATAGGAAAAGGTGAACACCCGACTGTTGCTTGCCAGATCCACACCCTCGAACGTGGCAAAGGCCGCGGCGAGCTCGCGTTCGATGGTCCGCCCCGAGACGTCATACCAATGACGCCGCGTCTGAACCGCGCGCACATCGCTTCCCACGGTTGCGTTGATCTGCAGCCGCGCCGCGAGATCATCCATCACAGAGACGGCATCGGGCGGCGACAGCCCCTCGATGGCCACCTCGTATAGCGCCACCTCGGCCACCACCCCCGCCATCAACTGCTGTGTGATGTCATCGAAATACCGCTTGGAAAACGCGACAAGGACAACCATCTGAAGCACAACAACCGGCACCAGAATGATCAAAGCGGCGCGTCCGTAGATGCCGCGGGGTGTAAACTTTTTGAGCCAAGCAAAGAACATGGGTATTGGTAGCCTTGTCACGCGGCAAAGGGAAAGAGCAAATCATGTCACAGCGACCACAAACGATCACGGACATGGGCGATGGCGTGATCCGCATCCTTGCCCCCAATCCCTCGCCCATGACCTATTGGGGAACGAATTGCTATCTGCTTGGCACGGGTGCGGAGCGGATATTGATCGACGCAGGGCCGCATGACACGAGCCACATCGACGCCGTTCTGGCCGCCCTGCCCGCCGGCGCCCGCATTGCCGCCATTGCCATCACCCACGCCCACCTTGACCATAGCGCGGGGGCCGCCGGTCTGGCCCGCGCCACGGGGGCCACGGTCTATGCATTCGGGGACGCCGCCGCGGGGCGCTCGGAGGTGATGACCCGCTTGGCCAACGATGGCCTCACCGCAGGTGGCGAAGGCGTCGATACAGCGTTTGCCCCCGATGCGCTCTTGGCCGATGGCGATGTGCTGCGTGTGGGCGATGTGGCCCTACGCGCCGTGCATACGCCGGGTCACATGGGCAATCACCTCAGCTTCATCTGGGGCGCGACCTGTTTTACCGGCGATCTGGTAATGGGATGGTCCTCGTCGCTCATTTCCCCGCCCGATGGCGATGCCCGCGCCTATCGCGACAGCTGCACCACCCTGTTGTCGCTCACCCGTTCACGGGGCCTCATGCGGCTGTTTCCGGCCCATGGCGCGCCCGTAACGGACCCTGTGGCGCGGATCGAGGCGCTCTTGGCGCACCGGACAGAGCGCGAAGCCCAAATTCTGGAACAGTTGACGTTAGGGCCATGTGATCTGAACGCTCTGACCCGCGCAATATACACCGACCTCCCCGCACAGGCCCTCCCCTATGCCGCCCGCAACACATTGGCGCACCTCATTGATTTAACAGAGCAAAAACGCGTATCAGCCGCACCACACCTCAATGAAACCGCGCTCTTTTCCATTGCGGGGCCATGCGCACAAACTTTTTGAACTTTTGTCGCAAAACCCCCTTGCGGGCCAGAAATCCCAAAGCTATACACCCCCATATTCCGGCGTAGCTCAGCGGTAGAGCAGTTGACTGTTAATCAATTGGTCGTAGGTTCGATCCCTACCGCCGGAGCCAA
>NZ_JBLXHL010000004.1:0-431273 GCF_048259695.1 Celeribacter sp.
TGACAAAACTGACAGGAATTTTGCTAGGGGGGTGTGGGACTGCCTGAAAAAGTGGCTCGATAAACAGAGCAACTGTTCATGGTACGTCTCTTAGGCCACCCAAGGAAGCCGCTTGGCTGTTGCGAGCAGATGATCCACGAAAAGACGTAGTCGTGTGGACTGGAACCGGTTTGGTGGATACACCGCAAAAATCTCGCGTTTTGGAAAGGTTTCGAGGTCGGGTAAGATGGTCTGTAACGCGCCGCTCTTTAGATATTCGGACACGTAGAAAATTGGCAAAATAACAATGCCAATGCCTTCCAACGCAGCTCGGCATAAAATGTCACCGGAATCCGCCTTGAAAGTGCCCTGCAACGAAACCTGCCCTTTGCTCCCGAATTTGTCGGTATAACGCCATTCATGCGGCCCTAAATTCCCTGTGAATGCGAGAAGGTTGTGATTTGCGAGATCACCAGAGCTTTGCGGTATTCCGTGCTTGCTGAGATAACTGGGACTTGCGCAGAGTACGAGCGGACAGTCTGCCAAACGCCGCGCGATCAAGGTTGTGTCCTTTAGTGACCCGATGCGTACCACCAGATCGAACCCTTCGCCTGCGACGTCCACAAGGCGATCATCAAGGCTCACGTCCAGTTCGACTTCGGGGTGTGCCGCCGCGAACGTGGCAATGGCGTCACCGAAATATTTGATTCCCAGACTTTGCGGCAGGCTGACTTTCAGTGGTCCACGGGGCCGCGATTTCAACTCGTTGATCCGCTCTTCTGCCTCTTTCAGATCTTCCAAAGCCCGCGAAGCCCGTTCGTAATAAAGTGTGCCTTCTTCGGTAGGCGACACATTGCGTGTCGTGCGGTTCAACAGTTTGACCTGCAAATCCTGTTCAAGGTTTTGGATCTGCTTGGATACGGCAGAACTGGTGATCCCCAAAGTCTGCGCTGCACCGGCAAAACTGGTGGCTTTGACCACCGCGACAAAGACGCCAACGCGGGAAATATGGTCCATGCTTATTATCAACCAAATGGAATGAGTAATCTTCTGAATGACAGTATTATCAATCTAGAGGTCGCATGCAATATCACCTCCAGAACAAAAACACATCTGGAGAAAAGATCATGACACAGCAAAACGAATTGAACTACGGCGCATTCATCATTCGCGTTTCCCTTGGCGTTGTCCTTTTAGCTCATGGGCTTTTGAAGGTTTTCGTCTTCACGATCCCCGGAACCGTTGGTTACTTTGACAGTCTCGGCCTGCCTGCGGTTGCAGCCTATCTGGTGATCTTTGGAGAGCTTGTTGGTGGAGCCGCACTTGTTACCGGCCTTTATTCGCGCCTTGCGGCGGCCCTGTCTCTGCCGATCCTGGCCGGTTCTGTCTGGGCCCATGCTGCTAACGGTTGGTTGTTCAGCGCCCCAAACGGCGGTTGGGAATTCCCGGTGTTGCTCGTCGCACTGGCTGTAGCCGTCACCGTTCAAGGTGGTGGAGCCTTTGCCCTGCGCAAGCTGCCAGTCGTTGATGGTTTCTTGCCGACGGCTTTGAAGGCCTGAATTGATAACGAACATCACAAAAGAAAGCTAAGACAATGACAAAGCTCCTTATGTTCGCGGGCAGCGCTCGCAAAGCCTCTACAAACAAACGGCTCGCGGCCTTGGCCGCGCGCACCGCTAGAGAAGCAGGCGCTGAGGTCACTCTGATCGACCTCGCCGATTTTGATATGCCGATCTACAATGGCGATATCGAAACAGATTCGGGTTTGCCCGAAAATGCAAAACGTCTGAAGCAGTTGTTTGTTGAGCATGACGGTTTTTTCATCGCCTCGCCTGAATACAACAGCTCGATCTCGGCGGTGCTGAAGAATGCGCTGGACTGGATTTCGCGTCCTCATACAGAAAACGAACCGGGCCTCTGGGCGTTTCAGGGCAAGGTTGCAGCCATCGGATCCGTAGCCCCCGGTGCCTTGGGCGGGTTGCGTGGCCTCGTGCCATTGCGGATGATGTTGGGCAACATCGGTGTGACAGTTGTGCCAAACCAGGTCGCGGTATCTGACGGGTTTAACGCCTTTAATGACGACGGTGGGCTGCTCGCTGAAATGCCTTCGGGAATGCTGAACGCAACCATAACGCAACTGATTGAAACAACAGGCGCGCTGAAACGCGGCGCCTAACCGCGGCCCTCCGGCATGCGTTTTCAATAAGGAATGAACACATGACACGTCACCAAAATATCACGACAAACAACGCTCTTACCTTTACCAAGCGGCCCGCGCATGAACGTGGCAAGGCTGATTTTGGTTGGCTCAAGTCGGCGCACAGTTTTAGCTTTGGTCAATACTACGACCCCGCACATCTTGGCTTTGGCAACCTGATCGTGATCAATGATGATCTGGTCGCGGGCGGAAAGGGCTTTGGTCAGCACCCCCACAAGAACGCCGAGATTTTCTCATATGTTATGGGGGGCGCGCTTGAGCATAAAGACAGCATGGGCAACGGTTCGGTCGTATCCGAGGGCGGCGTGCAATACATGAGCGCCGGCTCGGGTGTGACCCATTCTGAATTCAATCCATCGCAAACAGACGAGATGCGGTTTTTACAAGTCTGGCTTCTGCCTGAGGTTGAGAACACAACACCTA
This sequence comes from Celeribacter sp., assembly GCF_048259695.1. Taxonomy (GTDB): domain Bacteria; phylum Pseudomonadota; class Alphaproteobacteria; order Rhodobacterales; family Rhodobacteraceae; genus Celeribacter. The sequence goes on from NZ_JBLXHL010000004.1 coordinate 2,621, forward strand.
CCTATGAGACCATTCATCTGACGCCGTCTGATAAGGATGGCACACTGAAGCTGTTCCTGTCGAAAGACGGGCGAGACGGGTCAATGAAATCACAGGCTGATGCGAGTGTGTATGCGTCTACGCTTAATGGCGATCAAACGATCACGCAGGAGCTATCTGCGGGTCGCAAGGCGTGGGTTCAGGTTGCTGACGGATCTGTCCGCGTGAACGATGTTGCTTTGAACAAGGGCGATGGTCTGGCGATTGATGGCACAGGCACACTGACCTTCGATCAAGGCCAAGATGCCGAGTTCTTGTTTTTCGACCTCGCGCCTTAACTCTCTATTACTGGCGACCGCTTAGGCCGCCAGTGCCGCCCCTAACAAAGGAACACGTCATGAGCTGGAACCCCACACAGAACCCGGAATGCCCCGCATCCGGCGCCAATAGCATTGAAACGCTGATCATTCCGCGCGCCCGCGATATCGGCGGCTTTGACGTGCGCCGTGCACTGCCGTCACCAGACCGGCAGATGGTCGGGCCGTTTATCTTCTTTGATCAGATGGGGCCGGCTGAGTTCATTGACGAAGGCGGCATTGACGTGCGCCCGCACCCCCACATCGGACTGGGAACTGTCACCTATCTCTATGACGGTGAGTTCGAGCATCGGGACAGTATCGGCACCCATCAGATGATTTACCCCGGCGAAGTCAACTGGATGACTGCAGGTAAAGGTGTCACCCATTCCGAGCGGACCAGTGTCGAGACCCGCGCCAAACGCAACAAACTGTTTGGCATTCAAACGTGGATTGCGCTGCCCGCAGACAAAGAAGAAATGGAACCGGACTTTGAGCACCACAAAGAAGGTGCCTTGCCCGTTATCACCGACAACGGCACCACAGCGCGTTTGATCTTGGGCAATGCGTTCGGAGAGGTCAGCCCTGTCACAATGCAATCAGAGACATTTTACCTTGATGTCATACTTGAAGCAGGCCGCGCTTTCCCCATGCCCGACAACCACGAGGATCGCGGCGTATATGTGACCGAAGGCAGTGTCGAAGTTGCGGGTGACGTGTTTGAGGCCGGCCGCATGATGGTGTTCCGCCCCGGCGACCGCATTTCGCTCAAGGCGGGGCCGAAAGGCGCGCGTCTCATGGCGCTTGGCGGAGCCACTATGAATGAAAAACGCTATATTTGGTGGAATTTCGTATCGTCGTCAAAGGACAGGATCGAACAGGCTAAAGAAGATTGGAAAGCAGGCGATTGGGAAAATGGCCCCTTCAAACTGCCCGAAGGCGATGACGCCGAGTTTATTCCGATCACTCCGGAACTTGATCGGACGCGGCCCAAAGGCTGATCTCCGCGGGAGGGTGGTGCCGGGCTTTGCCTTGAGGGTCTGCAAAAGAGGGCGTGTCGGACGATTCCAATTCCTCAATTTTCGTCACAATCGCGGCGCAGCGCGCGTACTCCGTCAGTCTCATTCGGTAAAATTATAAAGGATCCCATCGATTGAGCTGCCGCGATTTTGGCGCAAGAGACTTCGTTTCTCCATTTATTTCAATTCGATAAGTCACTTCAGTGATACGGCGTGACATGCATTATCTCTTTGATGCTGCACCGGAAAGAGTGGTAGTGATCATACCAGTTGACAACACGATAATTATATCTCAGGCTCACGGTAGACCGTAGGAGGACGCACAAGAAACGTGTCGGCCGGTCAACTGGAGGAACCTTATGAAACTTAACCGTCGTCATTTTATGTCTGGTGTTGCGGCTGCTGCCGTTCTGCCTTTGGCGCGCCCCGCATTTGCATCGGAAAAAGGCCTGATCGCCATTATCACTCCGAGCCACGATAACCCGTTTTTCAAAGCCGAAGCCGTCGGAGCAGAGGCGCGTGCTGTTGAGTTGGGGTATCAAACCTTGGTCATGGTTCATGATGATGACCCGAATAAGCAGTCTGAACTGTTTGACACGGCGATCGCTCGTGGCGCAAACGCAATCATATTGGACAATGCTGGCGCAGACGCGACTGTGGCCGCAGTTCAGCGCGCCAAAGACGCCGGCATTCCTTCGTTCCTGATTGACCGAGAAATCAAAGAATCCGGCATCGCTGTGAGTCAGATTGTATCGAACAACTATCAAGGAGCCCAGTTGGGCGCAGAAGAGTTCGTTCGTCTGATGGGTGAAGCAGGCAACTATGTAGAGCTTGTTGGCCGTGAAGCGGACACCAACGCGGGGATCCGTTCGTCCGGCTACCATGACATCATTGACCAATATCCCGATATGGTGATGGTTGCCCAACAGTCTGCAAACTGGTCGCAGACTGAAGGCTACGAGAAAATGGAAACCATCCTGCAGGCAAACCCCGATATCAAGGGTGTCATTTGCGGAAACGATACGATGGCAATGGGTGCATGGGCCGCTCTTGAAGCGGCCGGCCGCACTGACGTTATTGTGGTCGGCTTCGATGGCTCGAACGATGTTCGTGACTCCATCCTCGCTGGCGGTATCAAAGCGACCGTTCTTCAGCCTGCTTATCGTCAGGCGCAGATCGCTGTTGAGCAGGCAGATATGTATCTGACCTCTGGCGCGACGGGTCAGGATGAAAAGCAGCTTATGGATTGTGTTCTCATCAACGGTGACAACGCGGCCAAGCTCGAGACTTTCGCTCTTTCTGCCTAAGTGCTCTCCCTGCGGGCGGCCAGATCATCTGGCGCCCGCTTCTTAATCTTAAGGACCCAGAATGCGCGATATCATCACGCCGCTCGCGATCCTGTCTTGTGCATTGCTGCCTCTGGCCGGATGCAAGGTCGTCAAAAACCCTGATCCTGATTCAGCATCCACCGTGGCTGCCGAAATGACAGACGAAGCTCGAATGGCCGTTTATGCCGATACCATTTGGGCTGAACGCGTTACCCCTACGATTGCTGAATATTCAATCCCGTTTTCCGAATTTAAGGAGCAGTTGGCTGCAGATGGGCTCGACGCCGTCGGAAACGCCCATGGGTTACGTCCCGAAGGCGAGGCCAACCCTTGGAACTTTGCCGTCACAGGTGAGGGGGTGGTCGTTGAGGCAAATACACAAAGCCGTGCAGCTAAACTGATGGTCGATACGGATGCCGATGGTGCGTCGGATCTAACCCTGCAGCTTGGTCCTGTTATTCGCGGTACGGCGCTCCGTGATGCTATGCCGTTTATCGTTTTCACCAATTTTCGCGATCAGATCGAATTTGCGAAACTGGCACGGGCGTTGAACGATCTTGCGAACTCCAATCTGTCATGGCCAGAGGGCGATTTGGTTGGTCGGTCTGTTTCGTTCGAGGGAGTTTTCACCCTGCGGAACAAAGGCGATGCTGTTGAACTGGTGCCGACCGAATTGCAGGTGGAATGATGGCGCAAGAGAAGCACCCTATCGGACTACGCATGCGCGGCGGCACAAAAATTTACCCCGGAACCGTCGCGCTTAAAAACGCGGACTTTGACTTGCGCATGGGGGCGGTCAACGTCCTCGTTGGTGAGAACGGGGCAGGTAAGTCGACCATGATGAAAGTGATCGCAGGGGTGGAACAACTCTCCTCTGGGTCGATTTTTGTCGGCGAAGACGTCGTTCACCTTGGCTCGACCGAGGATGCGGCGCGGCACGGGATTGGGATTGTGTTCCAGGAACTCAACCTCTTTCCGAATATGACCGTTGCCGACAATATCTTTATCAACCGCGAACTGACCCGATACGGCGTTGATATCGACCGCAGTGCTCAGCGTGAGGCAACGCGCGCTTTGATGAAACGGTTGGAGCATGACATCGATCCAGATGCTCTGGTTGGCGATCTGAAGGTCGGGCAACAGCAGATTGTCGAAATCGCAAAGAGCCTCGCCCAGAATGCGCGCATCCTCATTTTGGATGAACCGACCTCGGCCCTCTCTGCGGCCGAAGTCGAGATCCTCTTTCGCGTGATCGAAGAGCTAAAGCGCGATGGCGTAGGCATCGTTTATATCTCGCACAGACTTGAGGAACTGATCCGCGTTGGGGACTACATCACCGTCCTGCGCGATGGTGTGATTACGGGGGCGCGTTCGATGGAGGGCGTCGATATCCCTTGGATCGTGCTGAACATGATCGGTGACGCGAGTAAGGATTTCCCCAAAACCATCGATCATCCATTTGGTGATGACGTGTTCCGCGCCGAAGAGGTTTACCTCCCGAATTCATCCGGCGGGTTTTCTGTGAATGGCGTGTCGTTGTCGTTAAAGGCGGGCGAAATTCTGGGTATCTATGGTCTCATGGGGGCCGGGCGGACCGAGTTTGTCGAGACAGCTATGGGGCGCTACCCCCATGCACGCGGCCGAATTTTCGTTGATGGTAAAGAGGCCACATCCCCTCATGTGTCCGACCGGATCAAAATGGGCCTCGCGATCATTCCCGAAGACAGAAAGCAAGACGGGCTCGTTCAAATTCTGTCGATCCGGGAAAACATGACACTCTCGTCGCTCGGTGATTTGTCGAATATGGGGCACCTTGATCTCGCCAAAGAGAAGCAAACCGTTGGTGAGTACGTCAAACAACTGTTGATCAAGATCGCCTCGCCCGAGAATCCCGTCTCATCCCTTTCTGGCGGCAATCAGCAAAAGGTCGTCATCGGTAAGGCATTGATGACCAAACCCAAGGTTCTTTTGATGGATGAACCTTCGCGAGGGATCGACATCGGTGCAAAAGCCGAAGTGTTCCGGGTCATGCGCCAACTTGCCTCCGAAGGGTTGGGTATCATTTTTGTCACCTCCGACCTTGAGGAGGTTTTAGGCCTCTCGGACCGGATCATCGTGATGTCAAACGGCCGGATTACCGGCGAATTCACAAAAGAAACAGCGACCGAAACGGGGCTGATCACAGCATCAGCCGTAGGTCACGCTGTCACTCATGAACAGAAGGAAACCGCATCATGACGGCCATTAGCACTTCGACCGTCCCTTCGGGCAACGCCAACGCACTTCTTGTGCTGCTAAAGGCGCGAACCTTCATCGCACTGATCCTGGTGACAGTCTTCTTTTCCGCCTTTGCGCCGAACTTTTTGTCGGCGGCGAACCTCGTCATCATGTCAAAGCACGTGGCATTGAACGCCTTCTTGGCGATTGGCATGACCTTTGTGATTGTGTCGGGGGGGATTGACCTGTCTGTGGGGTCAATCGTCGGGCTTTGTGGAATGGTCGCGGGGTATCTGGTTCTAAACGGCATTGATGTCGGTCTGGGTTGGTCGATCCAATTCAACACCCTCGAAATCTGTCTGATCGTGATTGCCGTGGGCATTTTTATCGGTGCGATCAACGCGTTCCTTATCACGAAACTGAACGTCGCTCCGTTTATCGCCACGCTCGGTACGCTCTATGTCGCGCGAGGCACAGCGATGCTGTCTTCGGACGGGCGTACATTCCCCAATTTGAACGGCAATGCGGAATACGGGTCAGATACGTATCGCTGGATTGGTGCAGGTGACATCCTTGGTATTCCAGTGTCGATTTGGATGCTGATCGCCGTTGGTCTCGTCGCGGCCTACATCGCAGGCCGCACGCCTTTGGGCCGTTTCATCTATGCCGTCGGCGGAAATGAACGCGCGGCGGGGTTGTCAGGGGTTAAGGTGAACCGCGTCAAGTACTTCGTCTATATGTTCTCCGGGCTTTGTGGCGCTCTGGTCGGGATTATCATTTCTTCGCAATTGGTTGCATCCCACCCCGCCACAGGCGACACTTTCGAACTGAATGCGATTGCAGCGGCCGTCTTGGGCGGCACGTCCATGGCGGGTGGCCGTGGTAAAATCGGCGGGACTATCGTTGGTGCATTCGTGATCGGTGTTTTGTCGGATGGTTTGGTGATGATGGGTGTTTCATCATTCTGGCAGACCGTGATCAAAGGTCTTGTTATCATCGCGGCTGTTGTGATCGATCAGGCTCAACAACGAGTTCAAGCACGAGTCGCGCTGCAAGCGCAAGCTGCAGTGGGCCAGTAAAGGGAGGGGCGAGAGATGCGCGTTGCACTCATTGGCTGCGGTTTCTTTGCGACGAACCAACTGCATGGTTGGAAAGGGATCGAGGGTGTCGAGGTTGTCGCCCTATGTGATCGTGACGCGGATCGGCTCAAGGTCGCGTCGGCGATGTTCGATAGCGTCCGGACATATGCCGATGCCGAAGAGATGTTCGCCGACGGCGGGTTTGATGTCGTGGATATCGCGACAACGGTCAATTCGCATCGTCCGCTTGTTGAACTGGCTGCCGCACACAACGTTCACGTCATTTGTCAAAAGCCGTTTGCGTTGAATATCCAAGATGCGCGCGCAATGGTCGACGCTGTGAGCGTCACAGGGAAAACCTTGATGGTGCATGAAAACTTCCGCTGGCAGTCCGCCGTTCGCGCTGTGATTGCTGCCGTTCGAAGTGGCGTGATTGGAGAGCCTTTTTTCGGGCGCGTCAGTTTCCGGTCGGGTTATGATGTGTTTTCTGGCCAGCCCTATCTGGCAGAGGGCGAACGATTTATCATCGAGGATCTTGGTATTCATATCCTCGATATTGCGCGGGCATTGTTTGGCGACGCATCGCGCATCACGGCCACCACCCGACGCATCAATCGCGATATCAACGGCGAAGATGTCGCCACGATGATGTTGGAACACGACAGTGGCGTGACATCTGTAGTTGATTGTTCGTACGCGACCAAACGATCGCCAGAGACATTTCCCGAAAGCCTGTTGGAAATTGATGGCGATAAGGGAACAATTCGGTTGGAGGCAGGGTATAAATTGTCGATCCAGATCGGCGATGATGTGACCTATCAAGATGTTTCGCCGCCCGTGCTCGAATGGGCGTCACGTCCTTGGCACAATATCCAGGAAAGCGTGCAGATCATTCAAAGCCATTTTGTCGATTGCATTAAAAATGGTGTGGAGCCTGAAACGAGCGGCAAAGACAATCTGCAAACCTTTGGCTTAGTCGAGGCAGCCTATCTGTCGGCAAAGGAACGGCGGACCGTTGAGTTGTCCGGACTATGACGGATGCAGTCGAACTATATGGCACTGATATTCCCGACGCTCCGGCTGAACGGATCGAGGTCGGGCAACTGTCGTTCAGCCTTCAAGGCGCAGCAATCCGCCATATAAAATTCGGCGACGTAGAACTGCTTCGCGGTATTGCGTTTCTCGTGCGGGACCGTGACTGGGGCACCCTGTCGCCTAAGATCGTTGAAATGTCACGGTCGCCGGATGTGGCTGAATTTGGGTTAACCTTGCAGATGACCTATGACAGTGCCGGCGCAGAGATGGTCGCTACGGTCAACGTGACCGCGACTGAGAGCGAACTCTCGGTGCGCGCAACGGGGCAAGTCAACGCCGCCTTTGAGACGAACAGGACAGGCTTTACAATTCTTCACCCTGCGCATGTATCGCGGTGTCCCGCGGTCGTTGGTCACTCGGATGGATCCACCGAAACAACGACGTTCCCCGACCTGATCGAACCGTGGCAACCGTTCGTGGACATCACATCCCTAACGCACGAGGCCCAAGGGTTTCGCGTTACCTGCGACTTGAACGGCGATACCTTCGAGATGGAAGATCAACGCCAGTGGGGCGATGCATCGTTCAAGACCTATAACCGTCCTCTCGCCTTGCCTTGGCCATATGAGATCCAAGAGCGCGAAACCGTTCGGCAATCCGTTAGGTTACGATGGGGGCCATGCTCTGCTGATGAAAAGGTTACTCGCGACGAAGATATGGAGGTAACTTTTCCTGATACCGCTTTGGTTCTCACTGCAGCGGACGCGGTGCGACTGGTCAACAACCAAGCGGATCTGGACGCTGTGCGCCCGCAACGGCTTCTTTGTCATATCGATGTGGCGTTGGGAGAGGTCGAGGCGCAGATCCAGGCGTTCGGCACATTGCAGGCGCTGGTGCCTGACATCATCTACGATGCGGAACTGATCTGTCTGTTCGCGCCCTCTGTTCGCGATGAGTTAACGGCGATGGATACCGCAATGAAAGCGGCATGGTTCAAACCGGATAGCGTTTTGGTTTGTCCATCGGTCGATCGCCAATCAACACCTCCCGGGTCGGAGTGGCCAGACTGTCCACCACTGGATGAAATTCATTCGGTTGCGGCAGAGGTCTTCCCGCACATTGTGCGCGGTGGTGGTATGGTGAGCTTTTTCCCCGAGCTGAACCGCAAGCGCCCGCCTTTGGAACGTTTGAGTTTCGTATCCCATGGGCTGTGCCCAATCGTTCACGCTGCGGATGATGTGTCTGTTATGGAGACGCTTGAGGCGATCCCGCATATTCTTCGGTCTGCCAAAGCCATTCTGGGGGCCTGTGAATATCGCCTTGGCCCCTCGACCATTGCAATGCGCCAGAACCCTTACGGCAATCGCACCATTCCTAACCCACAGACTGATCGCGTGTGTATGGCACATGATGACCCACGCCATCGGGCTCGTTTCGGCGCGGCCTATACGCTCGGCGTTGCCGCGTCGATTGCGATGTCTGGAGTGTCCGTCTGGACGCCTTGTGCTGTCTATGGCCCACGCGGTCTCACCGGGCCGATTGTCGAGGTCATTGCGGCCTTGGCCAGATGTGCGGGTCAACCCGTTCAATCGGCAAGCGTGGCGAACGGCACGGCCACCCTCGTCATCGGGTCCACAAAGTTTGACGCAAACCTGACGCCTGCAACCACCAACGAACTGGGTCCATTTGAATGGCGTCAATCGCACCTTGATGATGAACGCGGACAGCCTTTATAACCATGCAGTCACTTTAAATAAAAAATGGAGCAGGGCATGATCCCGACGGCTAACAAAAAAGCGGACTCGGACAAAATCGTTCGGCGCAAGCTGTCAGATCAAGTACTTGATAAACTGCGTGAGATGATCCTCACCCATGAGCTTGGCCCGGGTGATTATATGCCATCCGAGCGGGCTTTGATGGAACGGTTTGGCGTTGGTCGTCCCGCTGTGCGCGAAGCGCTCCAGTCGCTGCACAATAGCGGCCTCATTAGCATCAACCACGGTGAACGCTCGCGCGTAAATTCGATTGATGCGGGTACGGTGCTGAACCAGTCAGATGAAATCGCGCGCCTTGTGTTGAGTGCTGCACCGGCGAACCTTGAGCATCTCAAGCACGCACGCCAGATGTTCGAGTTGGGGATGGTGCGCGTCGCGGCACAAAAAGCGACGGCCGGAGATGTTGCCGACCTTCGCGCTATTCACGAAGAGCAAAAATCGAATACGGGTGACGCTATGGCCTTTATTGAAGCCGACATGCGGTTTCATCTTCGATTGGCCGAAATGACAGACAACCCGATTATCGTTTCTGTGTCCCAAGCGATGTTGGGGTGGCTCTTTGAATACCACGTCAGCCTATTGCATTGGTCCGGCAAAGAAGACGTCACGCTGGCCGAGCATGAAGAAATGATCAACCTGATCGAAAAGCACGATGTTGAGGCCGCCGTCGCGACCATGGCCCGACATATTGAGCGGTCCTCTGGTGAATTTGAGGCGAAAACCTAACGGGTCCGCCGCCGTCTTTGATCCAGTCAAAGAAATCGAGGGGGCCATCCGACCGCCCTTTAACGCGATCTCAAGCCGGTCATGATTTTCACCACCAGAGCCGATGCACAGCGATGCCGCAGGCCCCGTGGAGGCGATGGCCTTTCGGGCTTTCAAGCCTGAAACCCGCATACCGTGACCATAGGTCTCCCCATCCGAGATGACTGCGCGTGTGAGGTTTGCGGTGAACCACAAGAAAGTGAAGCGCATCTACCGCCAAGAGAAACGGCAGATGCGGGGCAGGGCTGGCAGACGTTTTGCGACCGTGTGTTCGATCGCCAAACTGCAGCGTGCTTGCCCATAGCGCAACCCGCGCCATCGGTGGCGCGATTTTCCTTTGGAAGTATGAGAACGGCATCACTCTTGGTGCGGCACTGAGCCGTGCTTGGGGGGGGGAGGCGCCTCTCGGCTGCTCTCAGCAACCGGCGAATAGGCATTTGCCCATCCGCCAAAGAAATATCGACGGAGTAGGCCTCGTGCTGCGTATCACCTACTGCACGTCCGGCTCTGGGTGTGAACTATCACCGCGCCAAAGGCTCGACGAAAGGCCAAACATGAAAAAGCTACTCTATGTCACCGCGTCACTCGCCATCCTTGCAGGCGCATATGTGTGGTCGTTTGGTGTGCCGGGCGGACCGCTAGCAGGCGCGGATGGTCAGGTGCCATTTGCACAGGGTGCGGGTGGTTCGGGCGGACCAGGTGGGCCTGGCGGTCCGGGTAGCGGCGCGACAAGCGTCGTTTCGACGCCGTTAGACAGGCAACCGTTCGAGGATACCTTCCGTGCGATCGGCAATTCAGAAGCGATAAACAGCGCGACTGTGACTTCGGATGTGTCCGGCCGGATTGTCGAGGTCAACCTGGCCCCGAACGCGCGGGTCGCGCAAGGGGATGTGTTGGTTCAGCTTGACGCCCGCGCCGCCACGCTATCCCTTGAAACCGCTCAAAGTGAATTGGAGCAAGCCCGCGCGACGGTCACCCGCTACGAACGCCTTCAGCAGTCAGGGAATTCGACGGTTACCGATGTGACAATATCCGAGGCGCGGCTGACCCAACGCCTTGCCGAAGCCAATGTCGCGCAGGCTGAACTCGCTTTGGAGGACCTCACCATCCGAGCCCCGATTTCCGGAAAGGTCGGCTTGAGTGACGTGAATGTCGGGGATTTTCTTACCGCCAATACGCCGATCGCGACGATCGATAACGCCAGTGCCTTGTTGGTGGAATTCGAACTGCCCGAGCGGTCTGTCGGCATCCTCGCGCTTGGGCGTGAAGTCATTTTGGAGACACCTTCCCTGACAGGACGCAACTTCCTCGGCAAGATCGCGTCTTTTGACAGCCGGATCGACGATGTCACCCGAAGCGTGACCGTTAAAGCGCAGGTCGAGAACCCTGATGACGTGCTCTGGCCCGGAATGACCTTTACCGCACGGATCAATAACGTGAGCGATCCTTTACTCGTGGTCCCGACAACGGCCATCACATGGTCACGTGACGGAGCGAGCATCTGGTTCGAAGACGACGGCAAGGCGCAAAGCATCTCCGTTACGATCCTGCATCGCCGCGATGAATATGTCTGGTTGGATGTCGACCTGCCCGTCGGCACGATGATCATCACCGAAGGGGCGCACAAACTGCGTGCGGGAACGGAAATTTCCGGTGCGAACACGGCAGCTCAACAGCCTGATCGGGATCCGACATGAGCATGCCCACGATTCAACGCGCGGCCTCTGGCTTGGCCGATCTGTTCGTTGCGCGACCCATTTTCGGGTTTGTTGTTAATCTCTTGATCCTGATTGCCGGTCTCGCCGCGCTCACCTCTGTCGATGTGCGCGAGATGCCCGATGTCGATCAGCCGGTGCTCTCGATCCGCACCCAATACGACGGCGCGACACCCGCAACGGTCGATCAGGAAATCACACAGGTTCTGGAGGACGCGCTGAGCGCCCTCGAAGGGCTGTCCTACATCGAATCCAGTTCTTCCACCGGTACAAGCAGCATCACAATCGATCTGTCAGACGGCACAGACATCGATGTGGCCGCCAATGAAGCACGTGAGATTGTGTCCGCAACAGTGCAACTGCCGGGCGATCTCGAGAATGATCCGTCTGTTTCCAAGTCCGACAGCAACGCAAGTGCGATCATTCGCCTGGCGGTTTTGGGGGATGTGTCGCTGGATGAGCTGACCGCCCTCGCCGAAGGTCCGATCTATAGCCGGCTGTCCCTCATTGATGGCATTGCCGAGGTCACAACCCGCGGTGACCGTTCAAACGAGTTCCGCGTCAGCCTTGATGATCGCCTCTTGCTCAGCCGCGGCCTGACGGTTTTCGACGTAACCGCAGCCCTTGCCGATCTGCGTGACGACACGCCTCTTGGCGAACTTGCGACCAACGCCCAAACGATCGCCCTGCAGGTCGGAAACGCCGACGTCACCGTTGAGAGCATTGGAAACATCCTGATCGGCGCGAACACGCGAATTGCAGATGTGGCACTTGTTCAACTGTTGCCCGAGGACACCGACGTCTCGACGCGCGTGAACGGGCACACGGCCATCGGTCTGGATATCACCCGCCAATCCGAAGGAAACACTCTCGAGATCTCACGTGCTGTGACCGTTGCCGTCGAAGAACTTCGCGAAGAGCTGCCTGACGGTGTCGAGCTTATAATCTCTACGGACGATGGCATTTTTATCGAAGGCGCCCTGAGCGAAGTCATAAAATCTATCGGCCTGGCGACAGGGATTGTGATCCTTGTGATTTTCGCATTCCTGAGGTCCTTTCGCGCAACCCTTATTCCCGCAATCACCATTCCAGTCGCTTTGGTCGGTACGCTTGCTGCGATCTGGCTGACGGGGTTTTCGATCAACACGATTAGCCTCTTGGCTCTGGTTCTGGCGACAGGGATGGTGGTGGACGACTCCATCGTTGTGGTCGAAAATATTGTGCGCAAACGCAAAGACGGCATGGGCGCATTCGCCGCCGCCGCCGTTGGCACGAACGAGGTGTTCTTTGCCGTTATCTCGACCACAGCGACACTTGCCGCCGTGTTTATCCCCATTTCGTTCCTGCCCGGTCAGGCCGGCGGCGTGTTTAGCGAATTCGGCTTTGTGTTGGCCTTTGCCGTCACATTGTCCTCCATCGCGGCTTTGACACTGGCCCCCGTTCTGGCGGCCCTTCTGGATCCCGGCCAAAACACCAAGACATCGCAGCAAACCCCACAGATACCCGGCCGCCTGTCACGCGGATTTGATTGGGTGATCGATCACGCCATCCGCGCGCCCCTCTTGGTGCTGGCCATTGCCTTTGGCTTTGCTCTTATTGCCGCCGGTGCGGCGAGCACGCTCACCTCAACGATCACACCCACAGAAGATCGCGGGTTCTTTCTGGTTCAGGCCCGCGGGGCCTCCGACACGACCGCCGAATATCTGGACACACAAATCACCCGGATCGAAGAGATCCTGGCACCGTTTCAGGAAAGCGGGCAGATCACTTCGGTTCAAAGCATCATCGGTCTGGGTGGGGGGACCTCTGCCTTCGTTGTAGCGCGCCTGCCAGATTGGGTGGACCGGGATTGGTCTCAACAAGAGCTGATGGAGCCGATCAATGGTATGCTTTCGACCGTGCCCGGCGTGCAGGTCTTTGCAATCTCGCCCAATAGCCTCAACATTCGTGGCGGCGGGAACGGGCTGACCTTTGCGGTCAGCGGCACCAACGTTGACGAGATGACAGAGGCCGCCGGCGCGCTTGTGGCCGTCATGGCACAGGACGATGCCTTCTCTAATCCGCAGGTGTCAGGCGACAGCGTACAGGCGCAGTTTGAAATTACCGTAGATCAGGAAATGGCTAACGTCTTTGGCTTGAGCGAAGCCGAGATCACCAAAACAATCAGTGCCCTGACACAAGGTACCGTCGCGGTCAGCGTCTTTGTCGACGATACGGAAATCGACGTGCGTGTGGTCCCCGGAGGGCGGCCAATCAACGACCCGAATGACCTCGAGGACATCCAGCTCCGCCTGCCTAGCGGTGAATATGTCCCTCTTTCCTCCACGGCGACATTGACCCCCGTGGTCAGCCAATCCTCTATCGAACGTCAGGGCGGCACATTGGCCGTGTCGATTCAGGCCAACCTTCCGGATGGTGTTGATCTGGGCACCGCGATGGCCCGCGTTGATGAACTGGCCGCCGAAACCCTGCCCGATGGTATGGGGATCGTTTATACCGGTGAGGCCGCATCGCTCGGCGATAGCCAGTCGGGTATGTATATGGTGTTCGGTGTCGCTGCGATTGTCGTATTCCTCGTTCTGGCCGCGCAATTCGAAAGTGTTGCAAGCGCTGTTGTTATCATGCTGACCGTGCCTTTCGGCCTTGCCGCCGCGCTGTTGGCCATTTCGATCACAGGTGGTTCGCTGAACTATTACAGCCAGATCGGTCTGGTTTTGTTGATCGGGGTGATGGCAAAGAACGGGATCCTGATCGTCGAATTTGCCAACCAGTTGCGCGAAGCAGGCCAAGACATCGACAGTGCCATTCGTGACGCCCTGCGCCTGCGTATTCGCCCCGTGATGATGACAATGGTCTCGACCGTCTTTGGCGGCTTGCCTCTTGTCCTGTCTTCGGGCGCGGGGGCCGAGGCGCGTGTCGCGGTCGGTTGGGTCATCGTCGGCGGACTTGGCTTCGCCACGGTCTTTACCCTGTTCCTGACGCCGGTGTTCTATCGTTGGATCACCGTCTGGGGCGCACAGCCCGGGTCGTCATCGCGCCGTTTGCAGCAAGAGATAGACATGCTGTCAGCCACGCAGTGACCCCGAACAGCCGCGTCTTTCGCACCGGCCCTGCGTGCATTTGCTTTGCCGGTGCTGATGCCGGTGGCTCTAGGGGCGCAGCTTCCACTCGATGCCGGTCGCTTTTTCCGACACATCCCAAAGTCGTGTCATGACGGCTTTGTCATGGGCGTGAGCGTTCAGGGTTCCCTTGCCGACCGGACCGACCGCTTCCATTCTGCCCGTCGGGCCGTAGAGGGCGCGTTGCTCGGTCAATGCCGCTTCGGCCGCGCACATCACCTCGGGGTACGCGCCTTGTTCTGCTGTCTGGACCATCGGCGTCTTGGTCATCAGCCACCAGATAAACCGCATCGTCCGGCTTGCGCTCGAGGTGATCAGCGATGTGGCTGATGACCCCGGGTGACAGACAAAGACCTCGACGTCGTCGCGCCCCGCAGCGCTCAGGCGGTCCTGTAATTCGTAAGCGAACATCATCTGTGCGAGCTTGCTTTGTGAATATGCGGCATTTGCGCCGTAGCCCTCATTCCAGTTCATATCGTCGAACCTGATTGTCTTGAGGCCGAGGTTGTAGCCGAGGCTGGCGACAACCACGATCCGGCCTTTGCTTTCGGCGATCCGGTCAAAGAGCAGGCCATTGAGCAAAAAATGTCCGTAGTGGTTTGTGCCGAGCTGGCTTTCGAAGCCGTCGGCGGTCAGCTTGCGCGTTGGCACCTGCGCGATGGCCGCGTTGTTGATCAGCGCGTCGATGCGGGGCACGGTTTGCAGGATCTGTGCGGCGCCCTCTCGCACGCTGTCCAGAACGGACAGGTCCATATGGATGGCGCTGACGTCGGCATTGGCGCCGAATTCCTGTTTCAGGTCCGTGATCGCCGTTCGGGATTTCTCGGCCGAACGGTTCAACATAACCACCTTCGCATTCTTTTCGAGTAGCGTGCGGGCGGCCTGAAAACCGGCGCCGGCGTTGGCGCCGGTAATGATATATGTTTTACCTGTCTGGTCGCCCAGACGCTCGGGTGTCCAGCCCGCGGGGCCAAATGTCGTATCTGCCATTTTTGTCTCCTGCCAGAACATGTTGGCGGTTTGGTGTCGTTATCTGAAAGCACAAATATAACCTGTAATGGCAGTAAAACAGGCGATATCCTCTCGTTCAGTTGCCCAATCGTCTCAATCCCATTGCAAAGATGAAAGCCTCATGCACATTGGGGCGTATGAGCAAAGAACAGATCAAACACCTTATCGAGCGCCACCTGCCCGAGGCAGGCCTTGTCGATACCGCGTTGAAAGGCGTCCGGCTTTTTCGGGTGACTGAGGCCATGCCCTGTATCCCTGCCGTCTATGAGCCCACGGTTGTCGCCATCCTCAGCGGCACCAAAGAAGCGGTGTTGGACGGTGAGCATCACGTCTATGGCTGTGACAAAT
Source organism: Celeribacter sp. (assembly GCF_048259695.1). Lineage (GTDB taxonomy): Bacteria > Pseudomonadota > Alphaproteobacteria > Rhodobacterales > Rhodobacteraceae > Celeribacter. The sequence goes on from NZ_JBLXHL010000004.1 coordinate 18,367, forward strand.
ATTTGCTATGTCCAATGACCCTACCGGTTGAGGCAGGTACGCCACAGGCTTGCGAAGAGGATCCTCTGCTCGGCATAGTGATCACTTTGGAACCGCGAATGATGCGCGCGCTGGCTATGGAGATCGAAACGGCCGCCGGTGGCAACAGGCCATCTCGGGGTGGGGTGCCATCGGCTTTGACTTTGGCGTCTTGGGATACGGGGTTCACACAGTCTTTGCTGCGGCTTCTCGAGCTGCTTGATAATCCGGTTGCTCTGGAGGTGTTAGGATCGGGGCGGCTGCGCGAGCTGTGTTACGCGGTGCTCATGGGGGAGGCAGGGACGGCGGCAAGACGGGCCTTCGGGGCCGGCAACGAAATTGCGCGTACCATTGACTATCTCTCGAACCACCTGAACGAGCAGGTTACAATCGACGATATGGCCAACCATGTGGGTATGAGCCGCGCGGTCTTTCACCGGCGGTTTAAGGACGCTACGACCATGTCCCCGATCCAGTTCGTCAAATCGATGCGCTTGAACAATGCCGCCATGAAGATCGCAGAAGGAAAGACAGTGTCCGAGGCGGCCTGGGATGTGGGCTATCAAAGCGCGTCTCAATTCAGCCGCGAGTTCAAGCGGATGTACGGCCAGTCTCCCCGGCAATGGAGCCAAGCGATGCAGATGCCCGAACTGCTCAACTAAGGCGCATTGGCATGTTCAGGCTTGTGGCGAATGTCCGGAAAACGGGCTGTGAGGGGAGCTTCGGGCCGGGCCTCATGCGTCCCGGAAAAAAGGCCGCGAGCTTGCGTTTTATCTTAGATCCTGCCGATTTTGAATCCGCGCGACAGGTGGTTGCGCATAACAAAGACAAGCACCGCTCCGGGGATCATCGAGGCCACCGTGACCGCCATCACCAATCCGATATCGGTGCGAAACCCGAACAGCGCGTTGATCGCCATGCTGATGGGTTTGCCATTGGTGGTGGTCAGGATGCGGGCAAAAACCACCTCGACCCATGAAAACATGAAGCAAAAGAACGCTGTGACGGCAATTCCGGGGGCGATTTGCGGGATGAGAATACGGCGGATAAACCCCGATCTCGAATAGCCGTCTAGAAATGCGGTTTCGTCCATCTCCCGGGGAACCGCCGAGATGAAGCTTTGCAAAATCCAGATTGATATCGGCAGGTTGAACAGGCAATGCGCCAATGCAATTCCGAACACCGAATTGACGATGCCAAGCGCGGAGAACAGTTGGAACACCGGCAAGGTCAGCACAACCGGCGGTGTGATCCGGAACGCGATGAAGGCAAGGAACAGATGCTTGTCGCCGACAAATGACATCCGCGAAAACGCATAGGCGGCGGGCAGGGCCACGGGGAGGGTGATCGCTATGTTGATCGCCACATAGGCAATGGAATTGACGAAGGCCGATCGCAGGTTCGGGTCGGTCATGATGGTGGCGTAGTTGTGGAGCGTAAAGGCCCCGACCTCTGTCTGGTCTGTGGGCAGGGTCGCGATGAAGCTGATCATGGTCATTTGCACGAGCGGCAAACAGGCAAACGCGACAAAACCCAATAGCACGGCGGATTTAAAGGTTCTGATCGCGTGGGGAGACACTGTCATGGTGCGGGCCTGTCCGGATGCGCGTCCAGTTTGTTTTGTGCTTTGGTAAACATCCACGCGACCGTCACGATGATGAGGAAATACAGGACGGACCGCGCCGCCGAGGGGCCGTAGTTGAATGCCTTGATCTCTTCGCCGAGATCGACGGCTAAAAACAGCGTGGCCAGATCAGGCCCGCCCGCATTGATCGGAAAGGCCTCGGTGTAGATCATGAACGAGTCCATGAACCGCAGCAAAACCGCCATTAACAAGACGTGGCGCAATTTGGGCAACTGGATGTGGCGGAACACCTGCCATGGCCCCGCGGCATCAATCGCGGCGGCCTGATAATGGGATGCGGGTATGGTGGTCAGCGCGGAGTAGCACAAGATCACAATGAGGCTGGTCCAGTGCCACACGTCCATCACGACAATCACCGCCCATGTGTGCCCCTCCGAGGACTTCCAGTCGGCGGGCCACCCCAGTGCGGGCAAAAGATCACCGATCAGGCTACGTGCGGGATCGAGCAGGCTGAGCCACAGGGCAGGGATCATATTCCACGGCACCAGAAGGGGCAGCGCGATAAAGGCCAAGGCGATCCCGACCCAGAATTTGCGCTGTGGCATACACAGGGCAATCGCGATGCCGAGCGGGATTTGTATCGTGAGAATGAGCATCGAAAACAGGGCGCTGCGTGCAAAACTGCCCCAGAACCGCGATGACGTGATGATCTCGACATACCATTCCGCGCCGATCCAGAAGCGGGACTCCAGTATGAAAATCTCGAAAAACGAGTAATTGACCACGGTCATCAGCGGGATCAGGCCAACCACCCCCAACACCATAATGGCGGGCAAGACAAACAGCCATCCGGTGTTATCGTACGGCTTCACCGCGGGCCTCACACTTTGCCGTTCGAGGCATTGGTTTCAACCACGCGTGTGTCCCATGTGTTGCATTTGGCCATGAGGTCACGCGCAATCGGGGTGTCGGTAAACAGTGTATCAACGTCGGACAGGGAGCAAATGGTCAGGGGCGCTTTGCGTTGGAATTTGAGATGACAGGCGACAACCATGACATCGCGCGACCGTTTGATTGCGGTGCTGCTGACCATGATTTCCTGACCGTCAAAATCCAACAGGTCGCCATCGGGGTCAATCGCGGAGCACCCTAAAACCGAATAATCAAATTTGAACTGTTTGACCATTTCAACGGTCAGGCCGCCAACGATGCCGCCGTCCGTGCGCCGCAAAACACCACCCGCGACAATGATTTCACAGCTTTTATTGGCCGCAAGGATATTGGCGATATTGATATTATTGGTCACAACCAACAGGTTTTCGTGATCCAAAAGTGCGCGCGCCACCGCTTCGGTGCTTGTGCCGATGTTCATAAAGACCGATGCGCCATTCGGGATTTGCGCCGCACAGGCCTCTGCGATGGATTTTTTGCCGGCCTCGTTGAGCCGTCTGCGTTCCTCATAGACAATATTGATGACGCCGGAGGGCAGCACCGCGCCGCCGTGAACGCGCTCCAGTCGCCCTGTCTCGGCAAGATCCGAAAGATCGCGCCGAATGGTCTGGACCGTAACGTCGTAATGCTCTGCCAGGTCATCGACCGTCACTTTGCCCTCTTTGCGGGCGCGTTCCAGTATCTCTTGCTGTCTGAAATTCGAAACCATGTCTGTCTTTTCCCTGCGCCAACCCTGTGCCGGAGCCCCGCCGCATTGGCCATTTCTTTACCTAAAGAACCTACACAACAGGCGGGGCGTCAAGTGTTCGAATCGATGCGACGGGAAAAAAGCTGCGCCAAAATGAAACTAAAGAGGATAAATAGCGTGTGAAATCATCCTGTTAATCAAAAGCGAACATAAACGAACTTTCCTTATTGATTTCGAAGGTGCATTCGTGTTGTGTTGACATCGTTGCCGCATCGGATGGCAACGGGACATGAATGCGGGGAGGCTTCATTGGACCAGCCAGAACATCAGGACGTTATTGACCTCTTTGTCATCGGCGGCGGCATCAACGGATGCGGGATTGCGCGCGATGCGGTCGGGCGTGGCCTGAGCGTCGAATTGGCCGAGATGAACGACCTCGCCTCCGCGACATCCTCCGCCTCGACAAAGCTGTTTCATGGCGGTCTGCGCTATCTGGAATACTGGGAAGTGCGTTTGGTCCGCGAAGCGTTGATCGAGCGTGAAACCCTGCTGCGGGCGATGCCGCATATCTCCTGGCCGATGCGGTTTGTCTTGCCATACCACAAAGACATGCGGTTCGAGGGCGACACGCCGACCTCCAAATTGTTGAGCTTTGTCATGCCGTGGATGAAAGGGCGCCGCCCTGCATGGCTGATCCGTCTCGGTCTGTTCATGTATGACAACCTTGGCGGGCGCAAAATCCTTAAGGGCACGACCGCGGTTTCCCTGTCGGGTACGCCCGAGGGCGCACCATTGGTGGACCGTTTCTCCAAGGCGTACGAATACTCAGATTGCTGGATTGAAGACAGCCGTCTGGTCGTTCTCAATGCCCGCGACGCTCAGGCGCGTGGTGCTAAAATCAACGTGCGCACCAAAGTTCTGTCGGCCGAGCAACGCGACGGGATATGGGGTGTCACCGTGCAGGATCGCGACAGCGGCGAGACCCGCGTTATTCGCGCCAGGATGTTGGTAAACGCGGGTGGCCCGTGGGTTGAGGACATTATCCGCAGCGCCGTGCATATCAACGCCGCCGATGGCGTGCGCCTTGTCCGTGGCAGCCACATTGTGACGCGCAAGCTCTATGACCACGATAAATGCTATTTCTTTCAGGGCGAAGACGGGCGGATCATTTTCACGATCCCCTATGAGGGCGATTTCACCCTGATCGGCACCACCGATATGGATCATGCGAATGTCGACGAGAAACCCGTCTGCACCGACGAGGAGACCGAGTACCTGTTGCAGTTTGCCTCAAGCTATCTCAAGGCCCCCGTCACCAAAGACGACGTCGTGTGGAGCTATTCGGGGGTGCGCCCGCTTTATAATGACGGTGCAACGTCGGCGACGGCGGCAACGCGCGATTACGTGCTTAAGGTAGATCAGTCGACAGGCGCGCCGATTCTCAACGTATTCGGTGGCAAAATCACCACCTACCGCAAACTTGCCGAATCCGCGCTTGAGAAAATCACACCGTTCTTTGACGGGACACGCACGCCGTGGACGGCGGGTGTTGCCCTTCCGGGGGGGGATTTCCCCGTGGATGGTGTCGCGGATCTGACGTCTCGCGTGGCGCAAAAATATGCGTTCTTGACGGAGAGGTGGGCGCAGCGTTTGGTGAAGGCCTATGGAACGGATGTGTTCGAGATTCTGGGAGATGCGCGTGCGGCCACTGATTTGGGGCGCGATTTCGGAGCCACGTTGACACAGCGCGAGGCCGAGTGGCTCATCGACAAGGAATTTGCGCGCACGGCCGAGGATATCGTGTGGCGACGCTCGAAACTGGGTCTTCGCCTGACGCAAGACCAGATTGCCGCCCTGGACGATTGGATGTCCGGCGCATTGAAAATACCGGAGCAACACGGCGTAGCCTAGGTTGCGAAGAGGGAGAGAGACATGTCACTTATTTTGGACGGTGTGTCCAAGGTCGTTAACGGCCAGACACACATCTACCAGACCGATTTGGAGCTACAGGCGGGCACCATGAATGTGCTGCTTGGCCCAACGTCGGCGGGAAAAACCTCGCTGATGCGTCTGATGGCGGGGCTTGACGTGCCAAACACCGGCAAAGTGATCTGGAACGGTCAGGACGTAACGGGAATGCGGGTTCAGGATCGCGGTGTTGCGATGGTGTACCAACAGTTCATCAACTACCCCTCGATGACGGTCTATGACAATATCGCAAGCCCGATGCGCCTGCTCGGAAAAACGCCCGCCGAAGTTGACGCGGCGGTGAAAAAGGCCGCCGACCTTATGAAGTTGTCCGGGATGCTTGAGCGCAAGCCGCTCGAGCTGTCCGGTGGGCAACAGCAACGCTGTGCACTTGCGCGGGCCTTGGTCAAGGACGCGGGTCTGGTGTTGCTCGATGAGCCGCTCGCCAACCTTGATTACAAACTGCGCGAAGAGTTGCGGGCTGAAATTCCCCGTATTTTCGAGGAGGCCGGTTCGATCTTTGTCTATGCGACCACCGAACCCGAAGAGGCGCTTTTGCTTGGCGGCAATACGGCGGCGATGTGGGAGGGCAAGATCACGCAGTTCGGGCCAACGCCCACGGTTTATCGTCAACCGACCGATGCCACGACCGCACGGGTGTTCTCCGACCCACCGATGAATTTTCTCAATATCCGCAAGTCTGGCGGGAGTCTTTTGTTCGGGGATGGTCAGGCCGCACCGGCGAACGGCGTGTTCGCGGACCTTGCCGATGGGGCCTATATCGCGGGGTTCCGCCCGAACCACCTCGAACTTGAACACCATGCCCCCGGCGCATTGGAGTTCACGGGCAAGCTGCAAGTGACCGAGATCACAGGCTCCGAGACCTTTGTGCATCTTGATCACCATGGCGAAAAATGGGTCGGTCTGATCCACGGCGTACGACAGTTGGACATAGGCGCGTCTTTGACCGTCTATCTCGATCCGAAACACGTCTACATCTTTGCAGAAGACGGCGCCGCTATTGCCTCTGCTGCCTATGCAACGGCGGCGTGAGGGACAGTATCATGGCAAAAATTACCCTCGACAATCTGGCGCACTCCTATCTGCCCAACCCAAAGGGCGAAGACGATTTCGCGCTCAAAGAGCTGAACCACGATTGGGTGGACGGCGAGGCCTATGCGTTGCTCGGCTCGTCGGGCTGTGGCAAATCCACCTTGCTCAATATCATTTCGGGGCTGTTGCACCCAAGTCAGGGACGCATCCTGTTCAACGACCGTGATGTGACGAATGCGCCGACGACACAGCGCAACATTGCGCAAGTGTTCCAGTTTCCGGTGGTCTATGACACGATGACCGTGCGCGATAACCTTGCCTTCCCGCTGCGCAACCGCGGGGCCGATGTCCATTATGTGCGCGACCGCGTGCAACAGATCGCGGCGATGATCGGCATGGAGGCCATGCTCGACCGCAAGGCGCGCGGGCTGACGGCGGATGCCAAGCAAAAGATTTCACTGGGGCGCGGCATGGTGCGCGAAGACGTCAATGCCTTGTTGTTTGACGAGCCGCTGACCGTGATCGACCCGCATATGAAATGGGAATTGCGCACGCAGTTGAAATCGCTGCACCACGAGTTCGGTCACACGATGATTTACGTGACCCACGACCAGACCGAGGCGCTTACATTCGCCGACAAGGTTGTGGTGATGTACGATGGGCGCGTTGTGCAAATGGGGACGCCACAAGAGTTGTTCGAGACCCCGCAGCACACCTTTGTGGGCTACTTTATCGGCTCGCCCGGCATGAACGTGGTGGATGCGCATGTGAGTGGTGACACTGCTGTGATCGAGGGTCACCAGATCACACTCGGCAAAGGTTACGGCACGCCATCGGGCAAGGTCGAGGTCGGGGTGCGCCCCGAATTTACATCGCTGTCCGCGGGGCCTGAGGGGCTGCCCGTGACAATTAAACGGGTCGAGGATGTGGGGCGCCACAAGATCGTGCGCGTCGATTTCCACGGCTCCGAGATCAACGTGATTGCACCAGAGGGCGCATCGATTTCGCCCGATATGAACCGCATCGTCTTCGATCCGGCGGGGATCAATGTCTACTCCGACAGTTGGCGCGTGCCGCCGCAGGAGAATTGACATGAACATGATCCCAACCCGCCCGCATTCCCCTTTGACGCAAGGACTTCGCCATGAATAAGACCGTAAATCAAAAGGCTTGGTTCCTCATTCTGCCCGTGTTGTTGCTCGTGGCCTTTTCCGCCGTCATTCCGTTGATGACCGTTGTGAACTATTCCGTTCAGGATACCTTCGGGAACAACCAGTTCTTCTGGGCGGGCCTCGACTGGTTCAAGGAAATGCTGTCGTCCGAACGGATGTGGGATGCGCTTGGCCGTCAAATTGCGTTCTCGACCATCATTCTCGCGATTGAAATCCCGCTTGGTGTTTTCGTGGCCCTCAATATGCCCAAAAGCGGGTTTTGGGCGTCGCTCTGTCTTATTTTGATGTCATTGCCGCTGCTGATCCCGTGGAACGTTGTTGGCACGATTTGGCAGATTTTCGGCCGCGTCGATATCGGTCTGCTCGGCTACACGCTCGACGCGCTGGGGATCGATTACAACTATACTCAGGATTTCTATGCCGCGTGGATCACCATTGTTGTGATGGATGTCTGGCACTGGACCTCACTGGTTGCCCTGTTGGCCTACGCCGGTCTGCAATCCATCCCTGATGCCTACTATCAGGCGGCCAAGATCGATCAGGCGAGCCGGTGGAAAGTGTTCCGCTTTATCGAGCTGCCCAAGATGATGGGCGTGTTGATGATCGCAATCCTGCTGCGCTTTATGGACAGCTTTATGATCTATACCGAGCCGTTTGTGGTAACGGGCGGCGGACCAGGCAACTCGACCACATTGCTCTCGATTGATCTGGTGAAAATGGCACTTGGACAATTTGATCTTGGACCCGCTGCGGCCTTCTCGATCATGTATTACCTCGTGATCCTGTTGATCTCATACGTGTTCTACACCGTGATGACGAACCTCGATAAAAGGGATGGCCACTGATGTCTGATATCGTAAACAAAGGCGGCTTTGGCCTGTCGAAATTCAACGGCAGTGCCATCGTGATGGGCCTCTATCTGTTGTTCTTGTTGCTGCCGATCTACTGGCTGCTCAACATGAGCCTCAAAACCAATACCGAGATCCTCAACAGTTTCACGCTGTGGCCCGCCGATCTGACTTTTGCCAACTACAAGACCATCCTGACCGATGCGTCGTGGTATACGGGCTATCTCAACTCGATGGCCTATGTCGTGATGAACATGGTGATTTCTCTGGCGGTGGCGCTGCCTGCGGCCTACGCGTTCAGCCGCTACACCTTTCTGGGGGACAAGCACCTGTTCTTTTGGTTGCTGACCAACCGTATGGCTCCGCCCGCCGTGTTCGCGCTGCCGTTCTTTCAACTCTATAGCTCGGTCGGCCTGTTCGATACCCACATTGCCGTGGCCTTGGCGCACTGCTTGTTCAACGTGCCACTGGCGGTCTGGATCCTTGAGGGGTTCATGCGCGGTGTTCCCAAGGAGATCGACGAGACGGCCTATATCGATGGCTATTCGTTCTCGCGGTTCTTTATCCGGATCTTCACGCCGCTTGTGGCCTCGGGGATCGGTGTGACGGCGTTCTTCTTGTTCATGTTCAGTTGGGTCGAGCTGTTGCTCAGCCGCACACTGACCAGTGTTGATGCCAAGCCGATCGCCGCCACGATGACCCGTACCGTCGGAGCCGCAGGGATCGATTGGGGCGTGCTCGCCGCCGCAGGTGTGCTCACAATCGTGCCGGGCGCGTTGGTGATCTACTTTGTCCGCAACTACATCGCCAAGGGTTTTGCCCTCGGTCGCGTGTAAGACAAAAAGCAGGAGATTAAATCATGGATTGGATGGCTTGGACCTGGCCCACAGCAGCCTTCTTTATGATCATCGCGATGACATTGGTCGTCTTTACGATCCTCGCGATCAAATACCCCGAAGCGCCACGCAACGGCATCCTTCGGATCGAAACAACACGTGGTGACCGGTTGTTCATCACGCTGTTGGGCTCGGCCTTTATCAATCTGGCCTGGCTCGGACTACTCGACGCCCCCCAATGGGGCGCGTTGATCGTATCTTTCCTTTACGCCATCGCGGTTTTCCGCTGGGTTTAAAGGGAGGTGGCATCGGGCCACGCAAGAGCCCGACAGCCTGAAATGTTCTTATTAAGGGAGGAACACCATGAACTTGCGACTAAAAGGAACGACCGCGCTTGGTCTGGCAGCTTGTATGTTTGCCGCACCTGCGTTCGCAGACATGAATGCCGCAAAGGCATTCCTGGACGCCGAAATCGGTGATCTGTCCGTGCTTGACCGCGCGGGCCAAGAGGCCGAGATGCAATTCTTTATCGATGCCGCCAAACCATTCGAAGGGATGGCCATCAATGTTGTGTCCGAAACCATCGGCACCCACGAATACGAAGCAAACGTGCTGGCCCCCGCATTCGAGGCCATCACAGGGATCAAGGTCACCCACGACCTGATCGGTGAGGGCGATGTTGTCGAGAAACTGCAAACACAAATGCAGTCGGGCGAAAACATCTATGACGCCTATATCAACGACTCCGACCTGATCGGCACCCACTGGCGCTATCAGCAAGCGCGCAACCTGACCGACTGGATGTCGGGCGAGGGTGCTGCGGTAACCAACCCAAATATCGATCTGGAAGACTTCATCGGCCTGTCGTTCACGACCGGTCCTGACGGGAAAATCTACCAACTTCCCGACCAACAGTTCGCGAACTTGTACTGGTTCCGGTACGATTGGTTCAACGACGAACAGAACAAAGCGGACTTCAAGGCGAAGTACGGGTATGACCTTGGCGTGCCTGTGAACTGGACTGCCTATGAGGACATCGCGGAATTCTTTACCGGCCGCGACCTGTCGCGTTTGGGTGTTGAGGGCGAAGTGTTCGGCAACATGGACTACGGCAAAAAAGACCCGTCCTTGGGATGGCGCTACACCGATGCGTGGCTGTCCATGGCCGGTGCCGGAGACGTGGGTGAACCAAACGGTCTGCCCGTCGACGAATGGGGTATTCGCGTGAACGAAAACTCCCAACCTGTTGGTTCGTGTGTCGCACGTGGCGGTGCCACCAACGGCCCCGCAGCGGTTTACGCTGTGACCAAGGCAATCGAATGGCTGGAAAAATACTCCCCGCCTGCCGCTGCCGGTATGACCTTCTCCGAAGCAGGCCCGATTCCTGCTCAGGGCAACGTCGCGCAACAGATGTTCTGGTACACCGCCTTTACCGCGGCGTCCGTAGAGCCTGATCTGCCTGTGATGAACGAAGACGGCACGCCAAAATGGCGCATGGCCCCCTCGCCACACGGTGCATATTGGACCGAAGGGACAAAAATCGGCTACCAAGATGCCGGTTCCTGGACCCTGATGGAATCCACCCCCGTGGATCGTGCGCAGGCCGCATGGCTTTACGCACAGTTCGTGACATCCAAGACCGTCGATGTGAAGAAAAGCCACGTTGGTTTGACCTTCATTCGTGAATCGACGATCCAGCACGAAAGCTTCACAGAGCGTGCGCCTAAATTGGGTGGTCTGGTCGAGTTCTACCGCTCGCCTGCACGGGTTCAGTGGTCGCCAACCGGCACCAACGTTCCTGACTATCCAAAACTGGCACAGCTGTGGTGGCAGAACATCGGCGACGCAATGTCCGGTGCAAAAACACCTCAGGAAGCACTCGATGCGCTGTGCGAAGATCAGGAAAAAGTCCTGATCCGTCTTGAGCGCGCCGGCGTTCAGGGTGAGTTTGGTCCAAAGATGAACGAGGAAAGCGATCCGTCCTACTGGCTCGATCAACCTGGTTCGCCAAAAGCCAAACTGGCCAACGAAGACGAAGAGCCACAAACGATCGCTTATGACGAGCTGATCAAATCCTGGCAGTAAGCCTATGAGTTCGGGGCCGCGCAACCGGCCCCGAACGCCTTTCGATCTTTCACTTGAAAATCTGTGTGCGCATCCCCTAGGCTGCGCCAAACGACACGCGGACACCTGTGCGGTGGCCAGTATAATGGCTTGCCCCATCATCCGCCCCACGCCCCCAATGATACGAGGCCGCCCATGACTTATGTTCTTGCGATTGATCAGGGAACAACATCGTCCCGCGCGATTTTGTTCAACGCCGCGATGGAACCTGTCGCCCAAGCGCAAGAAGAGTTCGCACAGCATTATCCGCAATCGGGGTGGGTCGAACACGACCCCAATGACCTCTGGGTCACAACCGCCGGAACCTGTCGCGAGGCCATTGAGCGCGCGGGCATTTCCTCCTCCGACATCGCCGCAATTGGCATCACCAACCAACGCGAAACTGTGGTTGTGTGGGACAAGGCCACGGGGCAACCCATTTATAACGCCATCGTGTGGCAGGATCGCCGTACCGCCGACTATTGCCATCGGCTGCGCGAGGCGGGTCATGCGCAGATGATCAACGACCGCACGGGACTGTTGCTTGATCCCTATTTTTCGGGAACGAAACTCAAATGGGTTCTCGATCATGTTGAGGGCGCACGGGCGCGGGCCAGAAACGGCGAGCTGTTGTTCGGCACCGTTGACAGTTTCCTGATCTGGAAACTCACCAACGGGGCGGTTCATGCCACGGACGCCACCAATGCCGCGCGGACCATGATGTATGACATTCGCAAAGGGCGGTGGAGCCGCACGATTTGCGATCTGTTGGATATCCCGATGGAGATGCTGCCCGAGGTCAAGGATTGCGCCGCCGATTTCGGCATGAGCCGCGCCGACCTGTTTGGCAAGGAAATCCCGATCTGCGGTGTCGCGGGCGATCAACAGGCCGCCACCGTCGGTCAGGCCTGTTTCGAACCGGGAATGTTGAAATCCACCTATGGCACGGGGTGTTTTGCGCTTCTCAATACAGGTGACACTCCCGTCACCTCGAAAAACAACCTTCTGACCACCATCGCCTATCAGCTTGACGGCAAACCGACCTACGCGCTTGAGGGATCCATTTTTATCGCCGGTGCGGTGGTGCAATGGTTGCGGGACGAGCTGCAAATCATCAAATCGGCCTCCGAGACCCAAAGCCTCGCCGAGCAAGCCGACCCACATCAGAACGTCATCATGGTGCCTGCCTTTGTCGGGCTTGGTGCGCCCTATTGGAACGCGGAATGTCGTGGTGCGATGTTCGGCCTGACCCGTGGATCCGGTCCCGCCGAACTGGCCAAGGCAGCTCTTGAAAGCGTCGGTTTCCAGACCCGTGATCTTTTGGAGGCCATGTCCGCCGACTGGAAGGCCGAGGGTGTGCAACCGACCCTGCGTGTGGATGGCGGCATGTCGGCCAGTGACTGGGCGATGCAATTCCTCTCCGATATTATCGCCGCCCCCGTGGACCGCCCGAAAATCCAGGAGACCACGGCGCTTGGTGTGGCGTGGCTTGCGGGGATGCACGCGGGCATTTATCCCGACCAGGCAACCTTTGCCAAAAGTTGGGCGTTGGAAAAACAGTTTCTGCCTGTGTTAAGCGACGATGAACGCACCGTGAAATACGGGGCGTGGCAAAAGGCCGTTCAGGCGACAATGAGCGTTTAGGCGGCCGGAGATCGGGGAAATGTCACGCAGTTCGCCACAAACCCAAAAGGGGCGTGACAAACCCACCCGGGAACAGGTACGGATGGCCGCATGAAACAAGTTCCCAAGAAAAACACCGATGACGCCCTCATTCAGGAATATCTGAACAAGGGGGGCAAGGTCAGCGTTGGTAAGACAAAGCCGTTCCCGAGCGAGCTTGGCCTGAGCAAGAATGTCTGGAACAACAAGCTGACCAAGGAAGAGAAAGCCGCACGCGACAAGACTTGATCGCGGATTTGGCCGGCGAATGCGCCCCCGTGGCCGCGTGTCCGGACACAGGCCTATCGGGGCGCCGGATTAGGGATCCTCGCCTTTTTGGGCGGCAACGTCCGTGGATGCGGTCAAAATCGCATCTGAAACCGTCATATGAAAATCGGCGAAGCGTTGTAGGCGCGTCTGTTGCGGGGCCGCATCCCGTGGCAAAGTCTGTGCAATTTGTGAAATCTTGGTGGCCGTGGCTGCCAGTCGCGCACTGATGTCGCGTAGCATTGTGACCGAATGCGTGTCGGACACTTCGAAATAATCCTGTCGTTCCCCGTCAATATTGCGCCGCGTGATAATCCCGCGAGCGACCAGGCTGCGGGTGTTGGTGCTGATGCTGCCGCGGCTGACGCCCAATGCGGTTGCCAATTCGCCAAACGACATGGCGCGGCCCTCAAAGATTAAAATCCCCATAATGCGCCCCGAGATGCGGGTTGCGCCCTCGGCTTCGTTTGCGTGGCCTATGAGATCAACAAAGGCGTTTTTGGCTGTGGCAATCCGGTCTGTCATGGCGGTCCATTCTGTTTTCCCCTTCACGGTATAATATTCGCGCCGTTCACTCAAGGCTGAACGATTATTGACAGGTGTGCCGCTGCGCCTTATGTATGTTTACTCTGGAGTGAACGATACTGTTTCACCTCGCTATGGAGTTCAAAATGTTGATGAGCCGCCTGTGTCCCCTTCGTGCTGCCCGACTGGGGGGGCTTGTCGTTGCCCTGTCATTGCTTTCGGTAAGCATCCCTGTGGCTTATGCGCAAAGCGATATGGAGAATGAGGCGCTTGCGGCGGTGACAACGGACCGCGTTGCCGTTCGCGATATGGTACAGCGTGTGCCGATCTCGGGCAGTCTCGTCGCCCGTCAGGAGGTCTTGGTCTACCCCGATGCCAGTGGCTATGCCGTTACGGGATTGAATGCGGATATCGGTGATCATGTCGAGGCGGGGGATGTTCTTGCGGTTCTGGATGCACGCGAGCTGACCCAAAAGGTCTCGCAAGCCCGCGCCGAACTGCTGCGGTCCGACGCGGCCATTCGTCAGGCGTCAAGTCAGGTGTCCTCCGCAGAGACGGCATTGACGCAGGCGGCCCAAGCACTCGGTCGCACCCGAAGTTTGCGCACGAGTGGTGCTGCGACCAAGGCCGCACTGGATGATGCCGAGGCCGCCGAGCGCACGGCGCAAGCTGCGTTGCAATCGGCCCGGGACGGCGTGGCCATCGCCACCGCACAGGGCCAACAGGCTCAGGTGGCCTTGGAAATTGCCGAACAAAACCTTGAGGCGGCACAGGTCAAGGCCCCGACACGCGGTATTATTTCGGCGCGAAACGGTCAAATCGGCGCTATCGCGGCGGCCTCGGGTGAGCCGATGTTCCGTCTGATCCGCGACGGCGAAGTGGAGGTTGAGGTCGATGTGACGGAAACCGATCTGGCGCTGTTGGCGGTGGACCAACCCGCGGTGTTAAACGTCACCGGATTGCCCGACCTTACAGGGCGCGTGCGCCTGTTGGCCCCTGTCGTCGATGCGCGCAGCCGTTTGGGAACCGTGCGTATTTCCGTCACAGAACAAGAGGGCCTGCGCCCGGGTGTCTTTGTGGGCGGATGGGTGACCGTGGCGGAACGCTCCAACCTGTCGGTGCCAAGCACCGCGATTATCACCGATGGCGTGGCCGAGTATGTGTTCTTGGTCAAAGACGGCATTCTGGAACGCCGCGCGGTGAATTTGGGTCTGCTGTGGCAGGGCTGGCGCGAAGTCCTGAGCGGTTTGGCCGAGGGGGATGTTGTTGTGGCCCGTGCGGGCGCGTTCTTTGCCGAAGGCGACGCAATCCGTCCGGTTGAGGCATCTGTTCCGGCGGACGCCGCCGCCACCGCCACCGTCGCCGTGGAGGCGCAGCAATGAACGTTTCCACCCTGTCGATCCGCCACCCTGTTCCGGCGATCGCACTCTTTCTCGCGCTGACCCTTGCGGGGTTGTTCAGCTTTTCGCGGATGCCCGTGACGCAGATGCCCAACGTTGATATTCCCGTGGTCAATGTGACCGTGGGCCTGTCCGGCGCGGCCCCGTCCGAGATTACATCACAGGTCATCCAACCGATTGAAACACAGGTGAGCGATATCGCGGGGATGCGTCATGTCTCTGCCACCGCCAGTGATAGCGCCGCGAGCCTGACCATCGAATTTGCGGTCGGCACCGACACCGACCGCGCCCTCAATGATGTAAAGGACGCCATCACCTCCGCGCGGGCCTCCATGCCCGACGGGATCACCGAGCCTGTGGTCAAGCGGCTCGACTTTAGCGGCGCACCGATTTTGACCTATGCCGTGTCCGACCCGACCAGTTCCGCCGAGCAACTGTCGACCTTTGTCGATGATGTCGTCGCACGCGATCTGCAAACGGCGGGCGGTGTGGGCCGTGTTACACGCTTGGGCGGGGCGCAGCGCGAGATTGCCGTGGACCTCGATCCCGACCGCCTGATGGCGTTCGGCCTGACCGCCGCGGATGTCAGTGCGCAATTGGCGCGCACCAATCAGGATCAGGGCGGTGGTCGCGGCACCTTGGGGGGACAGGACTATTCCATCCGTGCGCTCGGCTCCGCCAGTAGCCTGGCCGCACTCTCGGCGACCCCGATCCGTTTGCCCGCAGGAGGCATCGTGCGCCTTGAGCAACTGGGCAGTGTCCGCGATGGCAGCGAAGAGGCGACCAGCTTTGCCCTGTTCGACGGAATGCCCGTTGTGGCCTTTGGCGTTTTTCGCGCAACAGGGGCCAGTGACCTCGTTGCGGGCGACAATGCAAAGGCAGAGATCGAGGCGCTCAAAGCGCAATATCCCGACAAGACATTCTCCTTGGTGGATGATGCGACACTCTACACAAAGGCCAACTATGAGGCCGCGATGTCGACGCTCTACGAGGGCGCTATTCTGGCAATCATTGTGGTGTTCTTGTTCCTCAAGGACTGGCGGGCAACGGCCGTGGCCTTTGTCGCGCTGCCGCTCTCGGCCATCCCGACGTTTATCGTGATGGATATGCTCGGCTTTTCGCTCAACACCGTGAGCCTGTTGGGCATCACGTTGGTGGTGGGTATTCTGGTGGATGACGCGATTGTCGAGATCGAAAACATCGTGCGCCACATCCATATGGGGCGGCCCGCCTATGAGGCCGCCGAGGAAGCCGCCGATGAAATCGGTATGACGGTGATCGCCATCAGCCTGACCATTGTTGCGGTGTTCGCGCCGGTGAGTTTTATGGGCGGTATCGCAGGGCAATTCTTTAAACAGTTCGGGATCACGGTGGCCGTGGCCGTGCTCTTTTCGCTTCTGGTGGCCCGCCTCATCACGCCGATGTTGGCCGCCTATGTCCTCAAAAGCAATCCGGTCCCGCACGAGGCCGAAGACGGCCTGATTATGCGCAGCTATATGCGGGTTCTGCGGTGGACGTTGCGCAACCGCGCCATCACGTTGAGCGCGGGTGTCTTGTTGTTCGCGGCCTCGATCTTTTCGGCCACGCTTTTGCCGACCGAATTCGTGCCGGCGTCCGATACAGGTCGCGCGGTGATCACCGTGCAACTTCCGCCCGGGTCCACCCTCGCACAATCGCGGGCCACAGGATCGACTGTGACCGAATTGGCGGGTCAGGTGCCCGAAGTTGAAAGCGTCTTTGTGGACGGGCGGTCCGCCACATCTCTCAATGTCCAGATCGGTTTCGGTGACAAATCCGAGCGCGAGCGCACCGCCGACGAGATCACGGCACAATTGTCCGAAATCCTGTCGGACATTCCCGATGTGCGCCTGTTCGTGTTGGATGAAAACGGTGCGCGGGCCTTGTCCGTCAATGTTCTGGGCGATACCGAAGAGGCAGCAACACAGGCCGCGACCGCGTTCATGGCGCAGATGAAAACCTTGCCGGCGCTGCGCGATGTGTCATCCGAGGCGGCCCTCATGCGGCCCGAAATTCAAATAACGCCGATCCCCGAACGCGCCGCCGAGCTTGGCGTGAATGCCGCGACCTTGGCCAATGCCATCCGCGTGACCACGCAGGGCGATGCGGATGCCAATCTGGCACAGTTCAGCGCGGGCGAGAAACAGATCCCGATCCGTGTGCGCATCAACGAGGCGGCCCGCAACGACCTGTCCCGTCTGGCGGGGTTGAAAATCCAGTCCTCCACGGGGGAGCTTGTGGCGCTGGGGGCCGTGGCGGATGTGCGCCTGAGCAGTGGGCCAACCACGCTTGAACGCTATGACCGCCGGTACCGCGTCACCATCGAGGCGGATCTGGCGCACGGCGCGGTGCTTGGCCCCGCGACACAGGCGATTTACGATCTGCCACTGGCCCAAGACATGCCACAAGGCACCTCCGTGCAAGCGGCAGGGGACGCGGAAACCATGAACGAGATTTTCGCAAGTTTCGGGGTCGCCATGGCCGCAGGAATTATGTTGGTCTACGTTGTGCTTGTGTTGTTGTTCGGCAGCTTTGTGACGCCGGTCACGATCCTGTTGTCGCTGCCGCTGGCCATCGGTGGTGCGATCTTTGCGCTCTACCTGTATGGCGCGGGTATCGGTCTTTCGGTTGTGATCGGCTTTTTGATGTTGATGGGGATCGTGACCAAGAACGCGATCATGTTGGTCGAATTTGCCCTTGAGGCGATCAAGGGCGGCGCGGACCGCTCCACGGCCATGATCGATGCGGGTCACAAACGTGCCCGTCCCATTATTATGACGACGATTGCAATGGTGGCGGGCATGATCCCCTCGGCCTTGGCGCATAGTACGGGCGGCGAGTTTCGCGCGCCGATGGCCATTGCCGTTATCGGCGGGCTGTTGTTGTCGACCATGCTGTCGCTGTTGTTTGTCCCGTCACTGTTCAGTGCGCTCGATACTCTCAAAGAGCGGCTGCGCGGCCTGTTGCAGCGTGTCTTGGGGGCGGAGCATGGCGCCGCGCGCTCCAAGCCGTAACGTACCGGCACGGGCACAAGAGGTGCAACCGTGCCGGTAGAGCTTGTCAGCTGAGCGCGTTGGATTTGAGAAACTGTGTCATAGTGGCCATTTGCGCAGGTGTGAGGGGCCATGCCGAAGGCGGGCGTGTGGGGCCGCAATCCACCCCGAGCGCTTGCAATGCCGCCTTGACGCCGGTGACATTGGTGCCGTTCATCTCCTGGGCGCGGATGTTTTCAAACGGCTCCATCGCAGCAATCAGAACATTGGCTTGCGCGTAATCACCGCGTTCGAGCGCCGCGTGGATCGCCATCGACCGCTCGGGCCAGATGTTGATGAGGCCAGAGGTGAACCCGCGGGCGCCAACGGCATAAAAGGACGGCGCCCAGACCTCGGCCAACCCGCCGACCCAGACAATCGACGGATCACAGGCGGCTTTGGCTGCGGCCAGTTTCATCGGGTTCGGCGTGGCCCATTTCACGCCTTTGACGCCCTGCACGGCGCATAGATCCGCAATTGCGCCTGTGCCAATGGTATCGTTGCGCAGGTAGATCATCATCGGCAACCCGCCTGACGCATCTGCGATGGCGTTGAGGTAATCGACCACGCCGCGCGGCGCGACAAAGGGGTCGGGGGGCTGATGGACCATGAGGGCGGTGGCGCCCGCCGCGGCGGAGGCTTTGGCCAATTGCACCGCGTCGCGAATGCCGCGTCCGACACCGGCCAGAACGGGCGCGCGGCCATCAACCATATCCACCACCTCCTGTGCCATGGCGCAAGCTTCCTGCGTGGTCAGCGCGTAAAACTCGCCCGTGTTGCCGTTGACGACAGGCATATGCATCCCCGCCGACAGTGCGCGGTCAATGATCGGCGCGAGGCGGTAGGGATCAATGTCGCCCGCGTCATCGTAGGGCGTGACAAGTATGCCGGAGATGCCCGTGAGCGCTTGGTCGAGAGTCAAAACCATTGTGGCGGCCTCCTTAAAAAATATCGGGTTCGCCCGTGGGCGCCCCGAAACCATGTTCGAGGTAGTCGAAATCACAGCCCTTGTCGGCCTGTGTTACATGGCGCGAAAACATGTAGCCGTAGCCGCGTTCGTAGCGGGGGGCGGGCGCGGTCCATGCGGCGCGACGGCGGGCAATTTCCGCATCGTCCACAAGCATATCGAGGCGGCGGTTGGGCAGGTCGAGTTTCACAATGTCACCCGTTTGCAGCAACGCCAGTGGCCCCCCGACAAAGCTTTCAGGCGCCACATGCAGCACACAGGCGCCATAGGATGTCCCCGACATCCGCGCGTCGGAAATGCGCAGCATATCACGGTGGCCCTGTTTGATCAGTGCTTTGGGGATGGGCAACATGCCCCACTCCGGCATGCCCGGACCGCCCTGCGGCCCCGCGTTGCGCAAGACCAGAACCGTGTCGGGCGTCACATCCAGATCCTCGTCGTCAATCGCCGCTTTCATCTCGGGGTAGCTGTCGAACACGAGCGCGGGGCCTTGGTGGGTGTAGTATTTGGAATCACAAGCAGCGGGTTTGATCACCGCGCCATCAGGACACAGATTGCCGCGTAGCAGCGCCAGCGAGCCTTCGGCGTAGACGGGGTTCGAGAGCGGGCGGATGACATCGGCGTTGTAGACCTTTGCATCCGCGATACCCTCGCCCAAGGTTTTTCCCGAAACGGTAAGACAGGTGGTGTCGAGCATCGCCTCCATTTGTTTCATCAAGGCCCGCAAGCCCCCCGCGTAAAAGAAATCCTCCATCAGGTAGTCTTTGCCCGAGGGGCGCACATTGGCGATGAGCGGCGTGATGCGGCCAAGGGCGTCGAGATCATCAAGGGTGAGATCCACGCCCGCGCGTCGTGCCATCGCGATCAGGTGGATCACCGCATTGGTCGAACACCCTGTGGCCATCGCGACCTTTGCGGCGTTTTCCACGGCGGCGGGGGTGACGATTTTGGCGGGGGTTAGGTCTTCCCAGACCATATCGACAATGCGGCGTCCGCAATCGGCGCCCATGCGTTGGTGGCCGCTGTCCGTGGCGGGGATCGAGGATGCCCCGGGTAGGGTGAGACCCATCGCATCGGTGATCGCGGTCATGGTCGAGGCCGTCCCCATGGTCATACAGGTGCCGGCGGATCGCGCAATGCCGCCTTGGACGCCGCGCCACTCTTCGTCGCTGATATGACCCGCGCGCCGCTCGTCCCAGTATTTCCATGCGTCCGACCCTGATCCCAGGATTTTACCCGCATAATGCCCGCGCAGCATCGGTCCCGCAGGCAGGTAGATCATCGGAATGCCCGCGGTGATCGCCCCCATGACCAACCCCGGTGTGGTTTTGTCGCAGCCGCCCATGAGGACCACGCCGTCAAGCGGGTGGGCGCGGATCTGTTCCTCCGTCTCCATCGCGAGCATATTGCGGTACAGCATCGAGGTCGGTTTGTTGAAGGTCTCGTCGACCGAGAGCGCAGGCAGCTCAACGGGAAAGCCGCCCGCCTGAAGCACACCACGCTTCACATCCTTGACCCGCTCGGGAAAGTGGCTGTGACAGGCGTTGAGTTCCGACCATGTGTTGAGGATGCCAATGATCGGTCGCCCGCGATATTCCGCGTCCGAATAACCCAACTGCATCATGCGCGAGCGATGCCCGAAACTGCGCAGGTCGTCGGGTTCGAACCACCGTGCAGAGCGCAGTTGATCGGCGGTGATGCGGCGTGTTTCGGACATGGCGTGCCTTTCAAAGACATGGTTTTGCGGCTGTTTGGCCTTATGTATGCGCATTCATTTGCGTTGGTCAATGGTTTCGAAGGGGTTTGGACTGCGCCGGCGTGAGGTGCGTCTATGAGGGTGTTTCGATGCGGCGCACGAAAAAGGCGCGGGGGTGCCGGAGTTGGCGCTTGTGGCAGGGTGCCTATTTGTGAACATTGGCCCTATGACAAAACGCAATCCAGATCTCCGGTCCGACGATACCTCACGGCGCATCGCGCCGCGTGGCGTGACGATGGAGGAGGTCGGGCGATTGGCGGGGGTGTCGCAGGTGACGGTGTCGCGTGCGCTGTCGGACCGCACCAAAGTCTCTGCCGCAACTCTGGCAAAAATCCATGCGGCGATTGAGGCAACAGGCTTTGTGCCGAATGCCATCGCGGGGGCCTTGGCATCGCAAAAAAGCATGCTCGTCTCGGCATTGGTGCCGTCGATTACCAATATTGTTTATGCCGCCGCGCTGCAGGCCTTTAGCGATGTGTTGCGCCCCTCGGGGTATCAGGTGTTGTTGTCCGAGACGGGGTTTGATCCGCAAGACGAGGAGAGCATGATCCGCGCACACCTGTCACGCCGCCCTGATGCGGTGGTCCTGACGGGCATCCACCACACCGACAAGGCGCGACAGATGTTGAGGGCTGCGGACATCCCCGTGGTCGAGATTTGGGACACCACCGAAACACCGATTGATCTGTGCGTCGGGTTTTCCCACATCGCCGCAGGACAGGCCGCCGCACAGTTCGCGGTTGAGCGCGGGTATACGTCCGCTGTCACGGTGTCCGCGGATGAGGAACGCGCTCTGCGCCGCCAATCGGCGTTTGCGGCGCGGTTCGCATCTCTGACGGGGTCCGATGTGGCGCGGATCGGATGTGCCGCACAGGCCAGCCTTGGCGATGGGCGTGCTGCGCTTGGTCACATTGTGGAGGCGGGGTTTTCCAAAGGCACAGTGATTTTTTGTAGCTCGGATGTTTTGGCCCATGGTATTTTGACCGAGCTTGCTGTTCGCGGCCTGTCCGCGCCCGGGGACTTTGCCGTCATCGGGTTTGGCGATCAGGCGTTCGCCGCAGATACCGCGCCCGCACTGACCACCCTGCGTGTGGATCGCAGTACGCTTGGCCGTGTCGCGGCAAAGGCTTTGTTGGCGCGATTTGACGGACATCTCACGGATGAGCGGGTTATGGACATCGGGTTCGAGGTCATCCCCCGTGGTTCTGCCTGACGCCGACTGTCGTCACCGCCCAGTGTCACCGCAAAGTGTCGGCCGATCGCGCGGCGGCGCCGTGATGGTGTGTTGCCAGGAGGAGATTGGTTTCGGATTCCGAAATGCCGTCAATTTCGCGCATTGCACTTAATGCGGCATCAAAACCGGCGAGGTTCTCACTGGCCAGTTCCGCGATCAAATCCCATTTTCCATTGGTCGAATGGATGCCCTGAATGGCGGTGATCTTGTGCAGTTGGGCAATGATCCGTGCGGTTCTATGCCCTGCGATTTTAATGAGGGTAATTCCGCGCACGGGCTGTGCGAGATCATCCTCGCGCAGGCGCAGCGTAAAGCCGGTGATCACGCCCGCACTGACCAGTTTATCCAGACGGGTGCGCACGGTGGCGCGAGAGACACCGAGGGCCGCCGCAAGATTCGCGATGGGGTCACGGCTGTTGCGCCGCAAGAGGGCGATGAGTTTCTTGTCGATATCATCCATAGTGGAACGCATTTCTTTCTTTTTGCGCAAAAGATTTGCCAAAGTGGTCACTTATTGCACTTATATGTGCCAAACTTAGCAAAGAAAATGAACATCTTACAAAATTGGATGCCGCACGTGACACATTGTATACTTATCGGAGCCCCCGTTCAGGAGGGCGCAAGCCAACGCGGATGCCGCATGGGACCAGAGGCGCTGCGTACCGCAGGGCTGGCCGAAGAATTGACCGCTCTGGGCTGTCGCGTCGAGGATCGCGGTGACGTCAAACCCGACGTGCAACCCCGCCCCGCGCATGAAAATCCGGCCATTCATCACATGGATGAAGTGGTGGCGTGGACATCCGCGCTACGGGATGCGGCGTACCGCGCGGCGTGTGATGGCACCCCGATTTTCCTTGGCGGGGATCATTGTCTGGCGGCGGGAACGGTGACGGGCGTGGCGCGGGCCGCCGCGGAACAAGGTCGGCCGATGTTTGTTCTGTGGCTCGACGCCCACCCCGATTTCCACTCGCTCCACACCACCGAAAGCGGCAATCTGCACGGCACGCCCGTGGCCTATTACACAGGGCAATCGGGCTTTACCCCGTATTTTCCCGAGGTGAGCCATCCGGTCGCGCCCGAAAACATCTGTATGATGGGGTTGCGTTCTGTCGATGGACATGAGGCCAAGGCCATTCAGGCGGCAGGTATTGAACTGAACGATATGCGTGCGATTGACGAATTCGGCATCGTCGCCCCGTTGCGTGAATTTCTGGCCAAGGTCGAGGCCGCCAACGGGTGGCTTCACATCAGTCTTGATGTGGATTTTCTCGACCCCGCGATTGCCCCCGCCGTCGGCACCACCGTTCCGGGCGGGGCGACATTCCGCGAGGCCCATCTGATCATGGAAATGGTCGAAGAGGCGGGGTTGGTGCATTCGCTCGACCTTGTCGAATTGAACCCGTTTCTGGACGAACGTGGCCGCACGGCAAAGTTGTTGGTCAACCTGACGGCAAGTCTGTTCGGGCGGCGTGTTCTGGACCGTATGACGCGCAGCGCCCAATAACCTTTCTACATTAATGTCGAGGCAGACCATGCAAAAAGATCTGAACACCGTTCCCTTTGTGAGCGTCGAGAACATGATGCGTCTTGTTCTCGATATCGGGGTCGAAACCTGTATCGCGCAGATTGCGGACCATATCGAAGACGACTTTCGCCGTTGGCCCCAGTTTGACAAAACGCCGCGCGTGGCCTCGCATAGCCATGAGGGTGTGATCGAATTGATGCCAACCTCGGACGGGATCGACTACGGGTTCAAATACGTCAATGGTCACCCCAAGAATATGAAAGACGGCCTGCAAACCGTCACCGCCTTTGGCCTGTTGGCCTCTGTCGATACGGGCTATCCGGTGTTGCTGTCGGAAATGACGATCCTGACGGCGTTGCGCACGGCGGCGACCTCGGCTGTGGCGACGAAATACCTTGCCCGCAAAGGGTCGCGCACATTGGCCTTGATCGGCAACGGGGCGCAGTCGGAGTTCCAGGCGCTTGGTTTGAAACGGATTTGCGGCATCGACACGGTGCGGCTGTACGATATCGACGCGGCGGCCACCCGGAAATGTGCCGCCAACCTCGCGGGCTCCGGCCTCACGGTTGTGTCGTGTTCCTCGCCCGAGGAGGCCATTCAGGGCGCGGATGTGGTGACGACCTGCACCGCCGACAAGCAATACGCGACGATCCTGACCGACAACATGGTGGGGGCGGGGCTACACATCAACGGTATCGGGGGCGACTGTCCGGGCAAGACGGAAATCCACCGCGACATCCTGTTGCGCTCCGATATTTTCGTGGAATATCCCGAGCAAACGCGCATTGAGGGCGACATTCAACAGCTCGATGACGACTATCCGGTCAAAGAGCTGTGGCAGGTCATCACCGGCGCAGTCGAGGGACGCGAAAACGATCGCGCGATCACGCTGTTTGATGGTGTGGGCTTTGCGATTGAGGACTTTTCGGCCCTGCGGTGGCTGCGCGGCGCCTTGGTCGGATCGACGCGGTTTACCCAGTTGGACATGATTGCCGATCCCGATGATCCGCGTGACCTGTTCGGGATGGTTCAACGTGAAAAGGACCGCATGGCCTAAGGCGCATCCCCGTATCTGCGGGCGCTTATAGCTGCCCGTACAGGCCAACCAATTCCACTTGGCTGCCGACATCCTGATATTTTGCGTCCTGTGTGGCGTGGCGCAAGTCAGGCTTCCCATGCCTTGATCAATTGAATGAAATCCGGATCAACACTGCATTCAGATACCCGAATGGTCGTTCAGTCCATTTTCTGCCAAACTGCTGTTGTTGCCCGGCCCGCCAATTTTCGGGGCCGTCTATTTGCGGCCATAAGGTCGCGCGTCCTGTTTTGTTTTCTCGATTGGAGCCCGCAATGTCGCATCCTGTATCCGCCACGGTTCTTGCCGTATCGCTCTGTCTCTGGGCCGGATTTTCCTGTGCCGAAATGATGCAGGTTACGGGGGTGCCCGATGGCGACCACCTCAACGTGCGCAAGGGGCCAAGTGCATCGAGTGCGGACATAGGAGATTTGCACGAGGGGGACGTTGTCGACGTGCGTGGCGAAAATGTTGCGGGAACATGGTCGCACATCCGGTATCGCGGCGAAACGGCGTGGGTGGCATCGCGCTACCTGACCCGCACGGTCGAGGCCGGTCGCGTGGCAACCGTCAGTGGGTTCCCGCTCGGGATAACCTGTCGTGGGACCGAGCCGTTTTGGACCCTGACCATTGCACAGGACCGGATGGCTGAATTTACCTCGCTTGTGGATGGTCCCGCCCCGATCACAGCGCTGACACAGGCGACCCCGTCGACAGGAGGCGGATATCCGTTCGCGTTCACGGCACCGCCCTATGTGGGGACACTCGACGCACAGGCGTGTTCGGATGGCATGTCCGACATTTCCTATGCGATGTCGCTTGTCCTGACCAATCCGTCGCAGGGGTGGACCGGCCCGCTATATGGCTGTTGTAACGTCGATTGATCTGTGTGCGTGGCGCGGGCAGGCGGGCTGATGCCGCTCGCCGCGTAGGCCGTCAGGCGGCGTTCCGTGACGAATAGGCCGCCCCTGTGGCATCCATCCAGCACAACATGTCGCGCCCTGCGCTTTTCGCCGCATAAAGTGCGCTATCCGCACGGTTCAGCGCCGCACCGGGAGCGGAATCGCCGGTGTCAAATTCAGACACTCCGGTGGATGCGGTGACGATCAAAACGGTTGTGTTGTCGATGGCGATCCCCTCGGCGTGGGAGAGGGATTGCCTGATTTTCTCGATCTTTGCCTTTGCGGTCTCCATCGGGGTATCGGGCAAGATCACAATGAACTCTTCGCCGCCCCAACGACAGACGAGACCTGCATCGCCAACGGACTTGCGCAGGGTGGTGGCAAACCGTTTGAGAACCAGATCCCCGATGTCGTGGCCGTGGGTGTCATTCACGCCCTTGAAGTGGTCGATGTCGATCATCGCGATCGTTGTCGGTCTCTTTTGCGTTTTGAATGTGCCGAAGTGGCGGTGCAGGGCGTCCCAACCGGCGTGACGGTTGAGAACACCGGTCAACATATCTGTTTTGGCCATCCGTTCGAGACGACGTTTGGCGATCCGGCGTTGAACGGCCTCTTTGTGGGTGGTTTGAGCGAGTAAAATCACCTGCATGGCGGAGAGGACAACGGTTGTGGTGAGCGCGATAATAATGGCGACACCGGCGAGTTGGCTGAACTCGGCACGAAAGGTGCGCATCACGACAGTGACACCGACCCCACAGGTGGCGGAAATGATGAGCATTCCGGCGAGAATACTGCGTGTGGTGCGCCCTGTCGGGGTCGGCAAAAGCATCACCGCAAACGGTTGTTTGTTCGAGGCAGCGGCAACCACCGACAGTTGCAAGCATAACAGGCTCAAGAACGTGAACAGCGACATGTCCAGACCAAACATGGGCAGGTCATATAGTTTGGCGAATGTGGTGAGCGCGAGAAGCTCGATGGACATGGCGCTTGCCACAAACATCAACCGCATGAATTTGAACCGCAGCAACAGCGCAACGAGCAACAAAAAACAGATGATTGCCGTGTCCAACCCCACCATACCGATTTCGGTGCCGGCCCCGAAGGAGGCAAAGTCAAGATCACGGGTGGCCACCCCGCTGAGCCGGATGAAAATGATGAGCATACAGGTTATGAGAGAGGCCCACGCATACCAAAGCACCCATGCGGGTGGGCCGTTGCGGCGTTGAAGGAATAAAAGCTTCATGCCGATGGCGATCAGGCAGGCGAATGTGATTGGATGGGTAAAGGAGTCCGGACGAAAGACCATCAGCCCCGCCTTGATCCCTGCAATGTTAAACGCGGCCCCGACCACGGCAAAGCCCATACCCGCGATTGCGAGTTTGGGCTGTGCGCGCTTGATCCTGTGGATCAGTCTGAGTGTGCGTTTTGGCATTTCTACTTTCCCAAACGGGGAGCGATGTCTGATCGGAGCGTATTGGGATGTTGGTTAATACTTGGTTTACGTGAGATGGTATTTGTTAATATGCCCTGAAAAGCGCAATAAATGACGCCTTATGCCCCCCATTTGCTTAAAGACGCGGCGAGCTCGGGGTGGTCTTTGGCGTAGGTTTCGAGCGGGGTGTCGGCCTGTGCCGCATCCCAGGCCTGACGGATCGCCCGTACGCCCGCGGCCATGCCCATCGGGTGGCCGTGTACACCGCCGCCCGCCAGATACATTAAATCGACGCTGCGCCCCGTGCGCCGATATGTCTCCACGGCCTGACCGCCCCATTGCCCCGAACACACAACGGGAAGGGGGCAATCCTCGGGCGCAAAGACCGGCGTGGTTACATCCTTGAACGACTGGACAAAGCTGTCGTCCGGCTCCCAATATTTGGCGCGAATGCCGTTGATCTGGAACTGGTCGACCCCCAGTAGCCGCCAGATTTTCTGATAGGCGCGAAACTCCATACCCAATCCGGGATGGCGGGTCAGGATGTCCCACCCGTTGCGGTGTGCGTGCAGGCACAGCGCCGAGCGTTTGCGCAGAAAACTCATGCCGCCATAGCCGATGGAGTTGATGTTGATCACCGCCGCCGTGCCGCCATGGTTGCGCACGATGTCGTGGTTGCGCATCATCGTGTCGGGATCGGCGGCGGAAATGCCAAAGGCGTACATGACCCGTTTGCCCGTCTTGTCCTCGTGGGCGCGGATCACCGGCATGATCGCTTTGACGCGCTCCTCCAGTGGGGAATAGGCGGGGCTCATCAGCTTCTCGTCGTCCTTGATGAAATCCACACCTGCGGCACATAACTGCGCCACCACCCCGGCTGTGGCATCGGGCCGGAGGCCAAGCGAGGGCTTGATGATCGAGGCAATCATCGGTCCGGCCGGAACGCCCATCAGGGTGCGCGAGCCGCGCATGCCAAACTGCGGGCCGGGGTGACAGGCCCATTCGGCGGGCAGGTCGATGTCCATGACCCGCACGCCCGACAGCCCTTTGACCGCATAGACGCCACCAACGGTGATGGTCATTAGCGCGGCGATATCGGTGCCAACGGCGTCGAGCGGGAAAGAGATCACCACATCGGCGCGTTTGTACGGGCCGTGGCCATCCGGCTCTGGGAGGGAGGGTGTGCCGGTGTCGGGCAGGGGGGTGATAGAGACCACCCGAGCCGCACAGAGCGCGCGCACATCGGCGGTCTCGTTCGGCAATTCGGTAAAGGTGCCTGTGGATTGGTCCGACGCGATTTTGGCCGCAAGAGCGCCGATGTCGCCACGGGTTTCCAACCGGTAGGTCACATTGATTTTGGATGCCGACATGGGGCGGGCCTTTCATTGAACGTGTGCGTGTTTAGCGTGGTCCGCCTCCGTCACGGATCCAGCCAAAGAAATCTTCGGACCCCATTTGACCGCCCTTGAGGGCAATCTCCAACCCGTCATGCGGACTGTCGCCATAGCCGGTACACAGCGCGGCACCCGGGATGGTGGGGGCGCGGGCCTGAAGTGCGTCCAGTTTGAGGACCCGCATTCCGTGGCCGGAGGTGTCCCCGCCCGAAATCACGGCGCGGCGGATGTCCGTGCGGGTGAGAACCGCGTCAAGGACCCCGCCGAGCGCCTGACCGGTCATCGCGTTGGCGGTCTCCATCGTGATTGGGGACGCGGCAAGTGCTGTGCGAAATGCTGCAACGGCGGGATCGTTTGGCCCCGTGGCGGAACAAACGAGCGGCGAGAGACCTGCGTTTGCGGCGGTGACAGCGTGGTCCGTGGCCATCGCGATTTCGCGGGCCATTGCCTCGGGCGAGGCCAAAGCGCGGGCGGCGTCAAAGCGGATGATGGCAAAACCGTGCGCCTGCGCCCAGTCGATCTGTTGCGCGGTCGAAGGCGAGACCGATCCGGAGACGGCGGCGATTTGTGCGACCTGTCCCGCTGATGTGGGCGCGGGGGATGCGGGGATTAATCCGGTGTTTTGCCAATGGCGCACGAGGGCGTATTCCACCCCTTGGGATCCTGCGACAAAGCGTAACGCGGCGCGGTTGTCCCAGATCAGTTTGCCTGCGGCCTGCTCGCTTGCGGGATCCATGCTGTCGATGGACAAAAGGCGGGCGCCCTGTTCGAGGGCGGCGTCCAGGGCGGGCTGCGGATCCGCCCACAGCGCCTCCAGATCAATCAGCGCGGAGGCAAGGGACGTTTGGCGCGACAGATGTGCCATGAGGTCGGACTCGTCCATTGGCGTCACAGGGTGGTGCGCCATAACGGGGTGGCGATCAAGGCGGTGAACACCGTCAAATGTGCCTGCGAACAAGTGGCCAAAGGATTGATAACGGCGCATTTGAGGGGCGGCGGTCAGAACGGGGGCCGCGCGGGCGCCCGTGATATCAAGGCCGATCTCGATTGCCTTTCCGATGTTGCCGCAGGTGGGGGAGCTGTCAAAAGTGGAACAGACTTTGTAGTGTAAAAGCGGTGCGCCAAGTCTGTGTAGAAATTGCAAGGGGGCGGGGAGGGCATCCTGCATCCACGCGGGGCTGTGCGTGCGGGCGGTCGAGGCAATGCCGATGGCGCGGGCCGACTTGAACCGTGCCAAAAGAGCCGGACTTGGTATATCCGAAAATAAAACCGTCTCGAGCCCTGCAAAGGCGAGCACCTCCATCACGGCAGCAGAACCGGTAAAATCATCCCCGAACCAAGTGATCAACGGGGCGGCGGGTGCGGTCATGCGGGTCTCCTGTGGATTATGTTGACGGCGGTCGTGCCGCATGGCGATGGTACGGCATTGGGGTCGCACGGGTGACATAGGCGTCTTTGGCGCGGGCCTTCAAAAGATTATGTTGGCGGCTTTGGCTGTGCATTGACAATCTCCATGAGATATTATCTCATCACACCAGTTAATCAAGCCCGAGATGGCGAACAAGGAGAAATAAACGATGACGACTGTAGCCCTTTTGGGTGCCGGTGGGAAAATGGGCGTCCGCCTGTCCCTGAATCTGGCGCAAAGCAACTTTACCGTGCGCCATGTCGAGGTGAGCGAGGCAGGCCGTGCGCGCCTCAAAGACGCGGTTGGCGTCGATTGTGTCGAGATGGACGTGGCGCTTTCGGGTGCGGATGTTGTGGTCATGGCCGTGCCTGATACGGCGATTGGCAAAGTGGCGAGCGGGATCATCGACAAGCTTGAGTCTGGCACCATGGTTGTGATTCTCGACGCGGCGGCCCCCTATGCGGGTCACTTGCCCGAGCGTGAGGACATCACATATTTCGTGTCCCACCCGTGTCATCCGATGATCTATCACAACGAGGAAACCGAAGCCGCGCGTCTCGACCGTTTCGGCGGTATCGCCCATCCGCAAGGCGTGGTGAATGCGCTGATGCAAGGACCGGAGGCGCATTACGCCCTTGGGGATGCCATTGCCAAAGCCATTTATGCCCCTGTGCGCCAAACCTACCGCGTGACGGTCGAACAAATGGCCTATCTTGAGCCGGGCCTGTCCGAAACGGTCTGTGCCTCGCTTTTGGTGGTCATGAAACAGGCGATGGACGAGGTGGTGAAAACCGGCGTTTCCGAGGAATGCGCCCGTGATTTCCTGCTCGGTCACATGAACATTCTGGGCGCGGTTATTTTCGGTGTGCAAGAGGGCCAGTTTTCGGACGCCTGTAATAAGGCCATCGAGTTCGGCATCCCCGCGCTGATGCGTGACGATTGGAAGTCCGTGTTCGAGCGCGACGAGATCATGGCCTCGATCAAACGGATCACCTGAGGGGCGTTCTCGCGCACAGGTATAAACCCCGCGTGCATCGGCAGGCGGGGTTTTGTTTTGGACCGCGCGGGGTGTTTTGCCTGATCAGCGTCCGGTTTTGGCAAAGACGACCCCGACGGTGCGGGCAATCAACGACAGGTCCAGACCCAGAGACTGACGTGATCCGTAATCATTGTCGAACCGCGCACGGTCGATAAATGTGGTGGCCGAACGTCCCTCGACCTGCCAAATCCCCGTGATACCAGGGCGCATGGAGCGGTAAGCGTGGCCGCCCGCATTTTCGTACATGGCCTCTTGGTCCGCCGTATAGGGACGCGGCCCGACAAAACTCATGTCGCCCGTGACCACATTCCACAGCTGTGGCAATTCGTCGAGGCTTGTTGCGCGCAAAAACCGCCCCATACGTGTAATGCGGGGATCGTTTTCGAGCTTTTGATAGGTGTGCCACTCGGCGGCAATGGCGGGATCTTCGGCGCACAGGCGTGCCAGAATGGCGTCTGCATCGACCTTCATCGTGCGCAGCTTGTAGCAGTTGAACAGCACACCGTTTTTGCCCACGCGGCGGTGGGCGTAGAGTGCGGGTTTGCCCTCCATCCGCACCAATGCCCAAAGCAATGCGATTAGCGGCACCGCAATCGGCGCAATCAGGATGGCAAAGCCGAGATCGAACAGGCGCTTTACCCCCCTTGTGTACAGGCGCAGGCGGGTATGAGACAGGGTGTCCGCATCTGTGCGCGCCGCGTCCGTGGCGGCCAAGGTTTTGGTGTATGTATCGGCGTCTACAAACATATCTGCCATCGGGCTTCTGCCCGCTCCCTGTGTGTCTCGGGCCGTTATTCAAGATTTGTTAACCAATAATTGGACCAAAACGCGGCAAAAGTGGGACATGTGGCGTTGAGGCAAGGGCGGCGGTCCCATGCCGGGCGCAGTGACAAGCGCCCCTGTGGAGATCTGCGGTAATTTGCGACGCCGTGGTGCCTTGCGCTTTTGGTGTGGCTGCCCATTATGCGTGCAAAGCAATGCCCCCGAGGATCAAAGCCGACCATGCCACTTCGCCCGCCATTCTTGACGTTCATCTGTGCGACCGGCCTGTGGGCCGGAGCGGCGATGACGGCCATGGCGGCGGATGTGACCGTGTTCGCGGCCTCCAGTCTCAAAACCGCGCTTGATGAGGTGGCACAGGTGTTCGAGGCGCAAACGGGCCTTGATGTGGCGATTTCCTATGCTGGATCTTCGGTTCTGGCGCGGCAAATCCAATATGGTGCACCCGCCGATCTGTTCGTGTCGGCCAATGTCGACTGGATGGACGTGCTGCAAAACGCGGGCCTGTTGGTTGCCGGATCGCGGGCCGATCTGCTTGGCAATGATCTGGTTTTGGTGGCGTTCGAGGACAACACGCCCGTGGACCTCACCGACCCTGCCGATTTGCCCGCACGATTGGGTGAGGGGTATCTCGCGATGGCATTGGTCGATGCGGTTCCGGCGGGGATCTATGGCAAGACCGCGCTACAGGCCTTGGGCCTATGGGACAGCGTGAGCGGGCAGGTGGCGCAAAGTGACAATGTCCGTGCCGCTCTTGCGCTTGTCGCGACAGGCGAAGCGCCGTTTGGCGTGGTCTACGCCACCGATGCCCGCGCCGCTGCCCCTGTGCATGTGGTGGCGACATTCCCCGAGGACAGCCACCCGCCGATCATCTACCCGATGGCCGAAATCACCGGACAGGGGGGGGCGTCGACGCAGGCCTTGCGGGCGTTTCTCATGGCGGCCACGACGCACGAAATCTTCGCAGCCCACGGGTTCACGATGTTGGAGGCGACCCCGTGAGCTGGCTTGGTCCAGACGAATGGCAAGCCGTTGCCCTGTCGCTCAAGGTCGCGTTCTGGGCTACGGCACTCAGCCTGCCGTTCGGCGTTTTCGCCGCCTATGCGCTGTCGCGGTGGACGTTTGCGGGCAAACAGGTCGTCAATGGCCTGATCCATTTGCCGTTGATCCTGCCGCCTGTGGTGACGGGCTATCTGCTCCTTTTGACCTTTGGCGCGCGCGGACCGATTGGCGGGTTCTTGGCGCAGTTCGGCATCACCTTTGCATTCCAATGGACGGGGGCGGCCCTTGCGGCGGCGGTGATGGCGTTCCCGTTGATGGTGCGGGCCATCCGTCTGTCGATGGATGCCGCCGACCCGAAACTGGAACAGGCCGCCGCCACTTTGGGGGCCTCGCGCCTTTGGGTGTTTGTGACGATCACCTTGCCGCTCGCTGTTCCGGGGATCATCACGGGCGCGATTTTGGCTTTTGCCAAGGCGATGGGCGAATTCGGTGCGACGATCACCTTTGTCTCCAACATCCCGGGCCAGACCCAAACGCTGCCCTCGGCGATCTATGCGTTTTTGCAGGTGCCGAACGGTGAGGGGGCGGCGCTGCGCCTTGTTGTGGTGTCGGTCGTGATCGCCATGAGTGCGCTAATCCTTTCCGAGGTTCTGGCCAAACGCGCCGCGAAACGGGTGGGCGGACAATGAGCCTTTCTGTCTGCCTTAAACATGCCTTTGACGGCTTTGCCCTCGATGTGGATTTCACAGCGCCCAAGGGGATTACGGTTCTGTTCGGCCGCTCTGGCGCGGGGAAATCCACCATTGTTGATGCGGTCGCGGGGCTGCAAATGCCTGACGCGGGGCGGATTGTTCTGGATGGCGATGTGCTGCTTGATACGAAAGCGGGGGTGAGTGTCCCCGCACACAAACGCCGCGTTGGCTATATCTTTCAGGATGCGCGCCTGTTTCCGCATTTCACCGTGCGCGGCAACCTTGATTACGGACGCAGGTTCGGGCGGAAAAGCAGCAGCGCCAAAGAGGTCGCGCGGGTGGTCGATCTGTTGGGGATCGGTGATCTGTTGGAGCGCCGCCCCGCGGGTCTGTCGGGCGGCGAACGTCAACGGGTGGCGATTGGACGCGCTTTGCTCTCGGGGCCGCGGTTGTTGTTGGCGGACGAGCCTCTGGCCGCCCTTGATGAGGCCCGCAAGGCGGAGATCATCCCGTATTTCGAACGGCTGCGCGATGAGGTCGACGTGCCGATCCTGTATGTCAGCCACGCGCCGACCGAAGTGGCGCGACTGGCGACCACGGTTGTTGCCCTTGAGGGCGGCAGGGTCGCGCGGCAGGGCGATGCCTTGGACGTGTTGTCGGACCCAAGCGTGCTGCCCACGGGGGTGCGCGGTGCGGGGGCGGTGATCGAGGCGCGGGTCGTTGCCCGCCATGCCGACGGATTAAGCGAACTGGATGCGGGCGGGATGGCGCTGTTTTTGCCCCATGTGCCGCGCAGCATTGGTGCGGTGATGCGGGTGCGGATCGCGGCGCAGGACGTCATCCTGTCGCGCGACCTGCCCACCGGATTGTCCGCCCTCAACATCATGTCGGGTGACATCATCGACGTCAAACGCGGTGATGGGCCGGGGGCGATTGTCGCGCTGAAAACCCCCGCGGGTACGATCCTTGCGCGGGTGACGCGGCGCTCGGCGGATGCCTTGGGACTGGCTGCGGGGGTGGCGTGCCATGCCATTGTCAAAACCGTCTCCATCGCGCCGGAAGACGCAGGAAAATAGGACGAACACATGACAAAAATCGCGATTTTAACGGGTGGAAGCACAGGCATCGGCGCGCATCTTGTCGGCGCACTGGTTGCGGCGGGCTATCGCGTGGGCTTTTCCTACCATAGCTCGCAAGCGCCCGCACAGGCGGTCGAAGCGCTCTATGACGGGGCTGCTTTTGCGGTGAAATGCGATGCGGGTGATGCGGTGCAGGTGCCAGCGTTCCACGCCGCTGTCGCCGATCATTTCGGGGGCGCCCCTGATGTGCTCGTCAATAATGCCGGCATTCAAACATGGGCCTCGCTCCTCGATCTCAAGGTTGAGGATTTCGACCGCGTGATCCGCACCAACCTGCGCGGTGCGTTCCTCAACACCCAAGAGGCCGCCCGCGCGATGAAGGCCGCAGGCAAAGGTGGGGCGATCATCAATATCGGGTCGGGTTGTAACAAAGTGGCCTTCCCGAACCTTGTGGATTACGCCGCCTCGAAGGGCGGGATCGAACAGTTCACCAAAACCGCCGCCTCCGAGCTTGGCCCGCTTGGCATCCGCGTCAATTGCGTGGCGCCGGGGGCCATCGCCAATGAGCGCACGGCGGAGGAGGCCGAGGGCTACGCCGATAAATGGGCCGCACTCACGCCGCTGCGCCGTGTGGGGCAGG
The DNA here is from genome assembly GCF_048259695.1 of Celeribacter sp. Lineage (GTDB taxonomy): Bacteria > Pseudomonadota > Alphaproteobacteria > Rhodobacterales > Rhodobacteraceae > Celeribacter. The sequence goes on from NZ_JBLXHL010000004.1 coordinate 53,418, forward strand.
CCGCGGATATCGCGGGTCCGGTGGTGTTTTTGGCCTCGGAGGCGGCGGGGTTTGTGACGGGTCAGACGCTTTATGTCGATGGTGGGGTGTTCGCCTGTGCGCCGTGGCCCGACTACGGCTGACGGCCTCACAGTTCAAAGCGAAAAAAAGGGGCACCCTCGGGCGCCCCTTTCTCATGTCTGTTATGGCTTGGCCCTCGTTTGGGCGGACCCTGTGCCTTAGCCGATAATGGCGTTCAACGTTGCCGAAGGACGCATGACCGAGGCCACTTTGGCCGGATCGGCGTGGTAATAGCCACCCAGATCCGCAGGCTTGCCTTCATCGGCTTTCAGCTCGGACAGGATCACATCTTCTTTCGCGGCCAACGCGGTCGCGATGGGGGCAAAATGCGCGGCCAGTTCGGCGTCTGCGGTCTGTGCCGCGAGGGCCTCGGCCCAGTAGCGTGCAAACCAGTAGTGCGAGGAGCGGTTATCGTTCTGGCCGACTTTGCGCTCGGGCGATTTGCCCTCGAGCAAGAGGTTCTGTGTGGCCACTTCGACGGCGGCCCCCAACACGGCGGCCTTGGGGCGGCCTTTGGTTGTGGCGAGGAAGTTGTAGCTTTCGCCAAGCGCACAGAACTCGCCAAGGCTGTCCCAACGCAGGTGGTTTTCCTCTTCGACCTGTTGGACGTGCTTGGGCGCGGAGCCACCGGCCCCTGTCTCGAACAAGCCGCCACCGTTCATCAGTTTGACGATGGACAGCATTTTGGCGGAGGTGCCTAGTTCGAGGATCGGGAACAGATCGGTGAGGTAATCGCGCAGCACGTTGCCCGTGATGGTCACAACATCCTTGCCGGCGCGCATTTCAACCCATGTGTAACGGGTTGCTTCGCGTGGGGCCATGATCGGGATGTCTTTGCCTGCCGCTTTCAGTGCGGGAACAACGTATTTGATCAACTCGGCGTCATGCGCACGGTTGGCGTCGAGCCAGAATGCGCCCGTGCCAACAGCGTCGAAACGCTCGATGCCCGTTTTGATCCAGTCGAGGATCGGTGCCTTTTTGGCGGTGCAGGCGCGCCAGATGTCGCCCGCCTCAACGGTGTGCGAATGCAGCACCGCGCCATTGTCGAGAACGATCTCGATCTTGCCATCTGCGGCCGCTTGGAATGTGGTGGGGTGCGAGCCGTACTCTTCGGCTTTTTGCGCCATCAGGCCAACGTTGGACACCGCGCCACAGGATGTCACGTCCAGTGTTCCGGTCTCTTTGAAATACGCGACGGTTTCGTCGTAGACGCCCGCGTAGCAATTGTCGGGGATGCAGCATTTGGTGTCGGCGGCCTTGCCGTCCGGTCCCCAACCGATGCCACCCGCCTTGATCACGGCGGGCATGGACGCGTCGATGATCACATCCGAGGAGACGTGCAGGTTGGTGATCCCTTTGTCGCTATCGACCATGTATAGCGGCGGTTTGGCGGCCAGTGCGGCTTTCAAATCGGCTTCCATTTCGGCGTTTCCGGCGATCAGGGCTTCGAGAGCGCCAAGGCCGGAGTTCGGGTTGAAATCGAGTTTGTCGCCGTGTTTGGCGAGGAAGTCCTCGATGTAGACAGAGACGAAGTGGCCGAACAGGATCGGGTCGGAGACCTTCATCATCGTGGCTTTGAGGTGGACCGAGAACAATACACCCGGCTCCATGCTTGCCACTTCGGCTTTCACAAACGCGCGCAGGGCTTTGGCCGAGAGATAGGTCGCGTCGACGATTTCGCCTTCGCCATAGGACAGCCCGTCTTTGAGCACCGTCTGTGTGCCATCAGTGGCGGTAAAGACGATTTTTGCGCCGCCGACCTGTGCGCCGGTGATGGTTGCAGATTTTTCGTTGGCAAAGAAATCATTGCCCGACATGGAGGCCACGGTTGTTTTGCTGTCAGCGGTCCATGCGCCCATGCGGTGCGGGTTGGCTTTGGCATATTCCTTGACGGCTTTGGCGGAGCGGCGATCCGAGTTGCCTTCGCGCAGCACGGGGTTCACGGCGGACCCTTTGACGGTGTCGTATTTCGCACGCACGGCTTTTTCGGCGTCGGTCTGTGGATCGGCAGGGTAGTCGGGGATCGCGTAGCCTTGGCTTTGCAATTCCGCAATGGCATCCTCAAGCTGTGGCACGGAGGCCGACACGTTCGGCAATTTGATGACGTTGGCGTCGGGTGTTTTCACCAACTCGCCAAGAGCGGCCAGATCGTCGGATACCTTTTGATCGGCGGTCAATTCGTCGGGAAAGAGCGACAGGATACGCGCGGCCAAAGAGATATCGCGGGTTTCGACGTTGACGCCTGCGGCGGTCGAAAAGGCGGTGATGATCGGCAAAAGCGAACCACGCGCCAGTTCGGGGGCTTCGTCAACAATGGTGTAGATGATGTCGGGGGTCTCTTGGGCCATTTGGGTCTCCACATGTGCGGGTTGATGCGTCTGCGCCAGAGGGCAACATACGTTTGGATAATCGCCTAGCGCGGGACGTGCGCAAAGTCAATGTATCCCGATGTATACAATGCGGGCCTGCGCGATCTCGCCGCAGCGCCCGCACGGGAAATTGTCCGGTGGGCACGGGGCCGCAGGTCGCGTCACAGTTGTGTCACGCGCGTGGTTGATCTAGACCTGATCCTAGCGACTTCAAAGGCATAGACGTTATGGGTAAAAAACTGACCATCCATGTGGGCATGGGAAAAACGGGGACCTCGGCGCTTCAGAAATTCCTGTTGAAAGAGACGGGTTTTTTGAAACGGTCGGGCATCCATTATCTGGGCCGTTTTCTGGAGCATATCGATGGCTTTGACGGGTTGGTCGGGCCGGGAGAGCTCAACACCCCCGCCGCTTTGGCGATGGGTCTTGCCGAGCTTGAAACCTTTGCCGCGACAAGCGAGGCCACGCATTTCATTTTGTCGAACGAGGTTCTGGCCCAGGCCCGCAATGCCCCCGACACCAGTGCCGTGATCGGCGCCTATGCCAAAGAGAGCGCGGTGTTTGACGAGGTCGAGATTGTGTTGGTGTTTCGCCGTCAGGATGAATGGATTGAAAGCGCCTACCGCCAATGGGGTCTGAAACATAAATTGCACACGGGGTTCTCGACCAAAACGCCCCAGGAGTTTGCGGATGAAAGTGCGCATCACCTCGATTATGCGGCGATCTATGATCTGTGGTCGAATGCGGCCCCTACGACCGTGCATTCCTACGACGATATTCGTGACGTTGATGGAATTGTGCAATATTTCTGTAAGTATTGGGGGTTGCGCCATCCCGACAGGTTCGATGAGTACAAGTTGGTCCACGGTTCGCTCGGCCCCTCACAGGCCAGTTTTGTGGCGCTTTACAACCGTGGGCATGACGGGAAGGTGCGCGATTTTGACATGCGCCGTGTGATGCGGGTCTACAATCTCCCCGAAATGTCGCCCCCCGATTGCGCCACCATGCCGCTCGACCTCCGTCAGGCGGTTTTGGCGACGCAGGCGAAAACCAACGCCAAACTGGCGAAGGCATTGGGCCGCGACAGCCTGTTCCACGACCGCCCCGTGAGCAAGCCGGCGCACTATGACAACCGCGTTGAGGATGCGCTGACCTATCTCACCATGATTTCGCGCGAACAGGGTGAGGAAATCCAACGCCTGCGCCATCGCCTGAATACGCTTGAAAAGCAAATCGGCAAGCGCGACGGCTAGGCGGGTTACGGCGTCTCGAGGCTCAGGTTCGGCTTGGGCATGAGGTCGGGTTGCACGCCGCGCGCCACATAGTCCCACGCCGCCATCGCGATCATTGCGGCATTGTCCGTGGCCCATTTCACCGGCGGTAGGCTCAATGTCACACCGTAGCGGCCCGCAAGCGCCCCCATGGTGTCGCGCAATTGCGCCGAGGCCGCGACCCCGCCCACAATGACCAATGATTTCGGAGCGCATTCAATGAGGGCGCGTTCCGCTTTGGTGGCCAAAACATCCATGCATGCGGCCACGAATGAGGCCGACATATCTTCGACACTCACGTCGGGGCGGGTCTCGACGTGGCGGGCAACTGATGATTTCAAACCCGAGAATGAAAACGCGTAGGCCTCGTTTTTCATCGGGCGGGGCAGGCGCAACACGGGGGTGCCACGGGCGGCGGCGCGGTCAATCGCGGGCCCGCCGGGCATCCCGAGGCCAAGCGTGCGGGCCACCTTGTCATAGCATTCGCCCACACTGTCGTCGCGGGTGGTGCCAAGCAGGCGGTAGGACCATTCGTTTTCGAGATAGGCGATCAACGTGTGGCCGCCCGAGACCAACATGATCACGGCGGGAAAATCGGTGATCCCGCCCTCAAGCGCCGCAGAGCGGATATGGCCGCGCAGGTGGTTGATCCCGTAGGCGGGGACGCCCCATCCCATCGACAAGGCTTCGGCAGTTGACAGCCCGACCAAAAGCGAGCCGATCAGACCCGGACCGCGGGTGACGGCAATCGCCTCAAGGTCCGCAGGCGTGGTCGAGGTGTTATCCATAACCGATTGAATTGTCGGCAGGATCGCGTGCAGGTGCGCCCGTGAGGCCAGTTCGGGATAGACGCCGCCAAAGGCCTCGTGGATGTCGTATTGCGAGACGGTTTTGATCGCGGCCACCTCCCCTGATCGCGACACCAAAGCCACGGAGGTGTCATCGCAGGAGGTCTCGATCCCAAGGATCAATTTGCTCATGGGTTCTCCTCGAACAGGGCGTTGATCTGTGCTGCCGTGACGGCGCCGATGCGGATCAGATGAGGGGGGGACGTGCGACAGTTCACGATTGTCGAGGGCGCGCCCGCACGGCTCGTTCCCGCCACAACCAGATCGGGCGGGGCGGTCAACTGCGCGCTTGCCGCGTCACTGGTGTGCGGGGTTTCAAGCCCCGCGCGATTGGCGGAGGTGACAAGCAGCGGGCCGGTGCGGCGCAATACATCGCGCAAGCGGGCATCGTCCGGAATGCGCAGCGCAATCTCGTCACGCCCCGCGAGCCAGTCGGGACGCTGTGGCCCGAGTTCCAACACCAAAGTCACCGCGCCGGGGACAAAGGGCGAGGCCAACAGGCGCCGCGCCGCATCGGTCGGGAGCGCCCCGAGGTCGGCGATCTGGCTCATATCGGCGACCATGATGGGCAGGTTTTTCTCGCGCGGGCGATCTTTGAGCGCATAAAGCCGTGCCACCGCATCGTCGTGGGCGGGGGATACCGCAAGGCCAAGCACGGTATCGGTCGGCAAAAGCACGATACCGCCACCGTTCAGACAGGCGGAAATCCCGGGTGCTGTGTCGGTCATTCGAGCACCTCGACGATGGGATAGGCGCGGGCCTGTGGTGCGGGCGCAGGTTTGGACCGCGCCACGGTGAGCATGGTTTGCAGCGTTGCGGCATTGGTCAGGGGGGGCTCATAGCCGTCAAGTGTGACATTGCCCGCGAGGTCGAAATTGTCCAATTTTTTGAGGTTTTCAACCGCTGCATCGCGCGTCAAATGTTCGTAATGTGCAAGCTGACCATCACGATACAGGCCGTAGTGGACATAGGGCCGCGCCGCTTTGCGCAGCATCACGACGGGTCTATCGTCGGTTGCCACCTGTGCGCCGAGCATTTCGAACGCAGGCAAGGCCAGAACGGGCAGGCCAAGCGCAAAGCCGAGTGCATTGGCAAAAGACGCGCCTGTGCGGGTCACGCCCATGCCGCCCGGACCGATGTCGACGGTGATCGCCGTCAGGTCGGACAGGCTGGCGCCCATGGCGTTCAATCCCGCCGCCACCATCGCACGGTAATCGCGTGAGCCGTCCCATTCGGACAGGGCGGAGGTGTCGAACACAACGGTGCCCCCGCGCGCGAGGCCCAACATCGGCACGCCGTTAGAGGTTTGTAGCAACAGCATCAAACTCATGGTGCAGCCTCCAGATCGGTCAGAACCCTGTCCCAACGGGCATTCCCGGCGGCAACCGTGACCGTCCGTGCGGTGTCGGTGTCGCCAAACCCGATATGGATCGACAGGGGGGCGTCAAAAAAGCCCTCGATCCGCGTCCCCCATTCAATGAGGCTCACACCCGTCTCGAAATAATCGTCGAGGCCGAGGTGATAAAACTCCTGCGTCCCTTTGAGACGGTAAGCGTCCACATGCAAAATCGGGAACGCAGGCCCGTCATAGATATTGGCGATGGTATAGGTGGGCGATGTCACGTCCTCGTCGCATCCCATGGCGCGGACCAGTGCGCGGGTGAAAAACGTCTTTCCCGCCGCCAATGATCCGTCGAGCAACACCACATCGCCGGCGCGCAGGTGCGCGGCGAGACGGGTGGCGAGCGCAATCGTGCCTTGCTCGTCATCGATGGTGAGGGTCGTGGTGGTGCGCGTCACGGGCTTTGTCCAACGGGTGATTTCTGGCCCAAGGCTTTAGGCGAAAGCGCGACCAAGGTCCATATGGTGCGCGGCTCAACCGAACAGACGGTTGAACAAACGGCGCGGCAAAAACCGGCCCAAGGTAAAGACAAGCGAAAACGGGCGCGGAAATGCGGTCTCGAACCGGCCCGTGTCGATGGCGCGTATGACGTGGTCCGCCGCTGTGGCCGCCTGCATCAACTGCGGCATGTTGAAGTCGTTCTTTTGGGTGAGGCGCGTATCAATGAAGCCGGGGTTGGCCATTTGCACCGTGACGCCCGTTCCCTTGAGGTCGATCAACAGGTTTTCGGCCAGATGCATCAGCGCGGCCTTTGACGCTCCGTAGCCGATGGCATCGGGCAATCCGCGATAGCCCGACAGTGATCCGATCAACATGATCCGTCCGTGACCGCGCTGCGTATAGGCCGGCACGGCGTGGGACAAGACCCGCACGGCCCCTGTGAAATTCGTCTCGATCATGGTTTCTACGGCATCGGCGTCCCATTTGGTGGCGGGCATCGGATCGTATGCACCAACACAATAGAGCACCCCATCGGCGTCTTTGGCACTGTCCCATGCGGCACTCACGGAGGCTTTGTCCGTGACATCAAGCGGCAAAACGGTCGCGTCTGACAGCTCTGCGGCAAGAGATTGTAGCGCATCTTCGGAGCGGGCCGACACAATGAGCCGCGCCCCGCGTTTGTTCATGGCATGGGCCAAGGCACGCCCCAATCCCTCGGATGCGCCGATGACCCACCATGTTTTGCCCGCAAAAGGACCGGCCATGGTTATACCTCGCCCGATTTGGTCAGGTCTGTGGCGGGGGCGGGCGGTTGGCGGCGGTAGGTTGCACCCTTGAGTTTGAGGATGAGCGCCTGCCAGTGGATAAGCGCGATGGTGCGAAACGCGCCAAACGGGCGGCGCAGATAGGCACGTAGAATTCCGCGATTGGTCAGCGGTGCGCGCGGCCCGCTCAAGGTGGCAATCACGCCCTCATCACCGTTCTCGTGCAAAATCCGCACCGCAATCTTGTCAGGGCGGATGTCAAAGTTGAAATGATACAGCCCCTCGACGGTTTGAAAGGGCGAGACATGCAGGTGCTTGGCGGCGGTGATGCGCAGGTCTTTGGTGATGGGCGCATGATCGGGCGCGGTACACAGATAGGAATGGCGATCGCCAAAGGGTGTAGACACCTCGGCGATGACCGCAATCAGGTCCCCGCCCCGATACCCGAGCCAGAAGCTGACGGGATTGAACCCGTAGCCCAGAAACCGCGGTTGGGTCAAAAGCGCGAGGCGCAGGTCGCCAAGGCCTTCGGCGGCGAAAACCTCACGCGCCCACGGGGTGCCGCGCCCGTGTTTGACGGGGCCGCCGTGGTCGCGATCATGGACCGCTGACAGGTTGAACCGGTTGCGCGAAAACAGCGCCGGGCCGCGCGGGCTGTCGGGGTCGATCAACACATAATCCACGCCATAGCGAAAAGCGTTGCCAATGGCGCCGCGCCGCGCATGGACCGTGTGGCCCGCGATATGTTCGGGGCGTGGAGGCATGGCGCCCCTCACTCGGCGGCCACAGGCAGGTCCACCTGTGTCTTTAATGCCGTGGCGACCTGAACGGCGGAGTGGAACCCGTCCTCGTGGAACCCGTGGCGCAGATACGCACCCGCAAACCACGTCCGGTTGTCGCCTTGGATGCTTGCGATTTCGTGTTGGGCGGCAAGCGCGGCGGTGTCGAACACGGGGTGATGAAAGGTGGCCTCGTCGTAGATCATCTCTTGTGGCACCTCTTGGGCGGGGTTGAGCGTCACAAACAGCGGATCGGTTTCGGGAATGGATTGCAAGCGGTTCATCCAGTAGGTCACACCCAAACGGGTGGCGCGCGTATCGGTGTCGGCCTTATAGACCCAGCTTGACCAACAGGCTTTGCGCTTTGGCATCTGCGTGGCGTCGCGGTGCAAAATCACGCGGTTGGGTTGATAGCGCAGATTGCCGAGGGCGTGGTTCTCTTGCGGGGTGCAAAAATCCAGCATCGCAAGCGCCTGATCGGAATGGCACGCAAAAATCACCTGATCAAAGACCTCTGCGGGGCGGTTTTTGGCATTGATCGTGACGCAGATCCCGTTGCGGGCGACGTTTTTGACGGGGGCATTGAGGTGAAACACCACGCCCTTTGCCCGCAAATGGGCCTCGAGGCGGCGCACATATTCGATCGATCCGCCTTTGACGGTCCACCATTGGTGCTGTCCCGTGGCCGACAAGAGCGCGTGATTGCGGAAAAACCGCAGGAGCGAAGCGGCGGGGTAGGCCGCTATGTCGTGCACAGAGGTGGACCAGATCGCGCCACAGATCGGCATCAGGTAGTGGTCGCGGAACTCTTTGCCCAAGCCCATCTCGGTGATTAACTCGCCGATGGTTGTGGTTTCGTCATCAACGTGCGCTTCGGCCTTGGCGTTGAATTTGAGCACGTCACGAACCATGCGCAAAAAGGCGGGCCGTGCGATATTGCGGCGTTGACCGAACAGGGCGTTGAGATCGTTCAGCCCGTATTCGATGCGCCCGTTGTCGATGCTTGCCCCGAATGACATGTCCGAGGGGATCACAGGCACATCCAGATCGGCAAACATCGCTGTGAGATGTGGATAGTTGGCGTAATTGTAGACGATAAAGCCCGTGTCCACAGGTTGATCGCCGCGCAGGCCCGCCATGACGGTACGGGCATGGCCGCCCAATCGCCCTTCGGCCTCGTAAACGGTCACGTCATGGGTGTCGGCCAAAAGATAGGCCGTGGCGAGGCCGGAGATACCGGAGCCGATGACGGCAATACGCGGACGGGACAACGGGGCGGCGTCAAAGGACATGGGCATTCTCGATTTTGTTTGAACTTATACAGGATACGCGCGTTGGCTCATAGTGGATCACTCATGCGGCAAATCATGTCTGCGGAGCAATGGATGCGGGCGCTCCGTAGTTTTTTTCGAAAAAGAACGCTCTAAAATGATCCACCCCTCGACGCGCCCCGTAAGAGAGATATGCTGACCCATGAACATCAAATTTCAAACGACGTTTCCCCCGCTGTTTTCGAGGGGGGACTTCGATTGATTTCGCCTCAAGGGGAGGCCCGCGTGCCTGACACGGAGCCAAAAACATATTCGGAACAGACGCAATGGATGCTTGCTGTGCGCGATCAGCGTGACCGTGCGGCCTTTTGCGCCCTGTTCGATTACTTCGCGCCACGGATGCGCGGGATGGTGATGAAATCGGGAACGTCCGCGGCGCAGGCTGACGATATCGTGCAGGACGCGATGCTGTCGGTGTGGCGCAAAGCGGGCAGTTTCAATCCCGAACGGGCGGATGTGGCGGGGTGGATTTTCCAAATTGCCCGCAACCGTCACATTGACATCATCCGCAAGGAACGCCGCCCCGTGCCCGAGGAACTGGCCACGCCAGAGACCACCGGAGAACACGCCGAACAGGTGGTGGCGATGGAACAGGAAACGACCAAATTGCGCGCCGCTTTGGCCACGCTAAAGCCGGAGCAGCGCGAATTGGTCGAGAAAGCCTATCTTGGCGAGCTGACGCACGCCGAAATTCAATCCGAGACGGGATTGCCGCTTGGCACGATTAAATCCCGTATCCGCCTTGGCCTTGAACGGCTGCGGCACGAACTGAAAGGAGCGCGGTAGCCGATGAGCGGTATCCGTCACCATATTCCCGAGGCGCTTTTGGCCTCTTATGTCGCGGGTTCGCTGCCCAAGCCGTTTGCCTTGGTCGTCGCGGCCCATGTGTCGCTGTGCGAAACGTGCCGCGCGTCATTGGCGGCACATGAGGCTGTCGGCGGTGCGATCCTTGTCGATTTCGAGCCGATCGAGGTGGATGATTACCTGCGTGACCGCGTGATGGCCCGTCTTGACGATGAGGTCGCCCCCGAGCCGGTTTTTGCCGCCCAAGGGCCGTTTCCCGCGCCCGTGGTCGAGGCCTTGGCGGGCAAAGCGCCCAAATGGCGCTCGCTTGGACCCGGGGCCAAACAGTGCATTTTGTCTGACGATGACCAAGGGTCTCTGCGCCTGTTGCGGATCAATCCGGGTATGGAAATGCCCGATCACGGTCATGGCGGGTTGGAGATGACCCTCGTGCTTCAGGGCGCGTTCAACGACGAAACCGGCCGGTTTGCACGTGGCGATTGCGAAGTGGCCAATGACGACCTTGAACACACGCCCGTTGCCGAAGCCGGCGAGGCCTGTATCTGTCTGGCCGCAACCGATGCGCCGCTCAAGTTCAACGCATTGATCCCGCGTCTGTTCCAGCCGTTTTTCCGCATCTGACACGGATTGCTTTTCCGAAGCACGGAATGAAAAACGCCGTCCCTTGCGGGGCGGCGTTTTGGCGTCAGTGCTTTCGGTTGCCCATCTGCGTGCCTGTTTCCATCCCCTGTAAAAACGCGGTGGCGAGGCGGGCCATCGGGTCCGGTTCGGGCGCGGTGGAATGCGCGGCCGCAGGGTGATGCGCGCGATCGGGGCCGGACAGCCCCAAGATCACAAGACCCACCCCCAGATACGCCCCGCCCAAAATCAGTGCTGCGATGGCGGGGGTTGTGACGAGCAATAGCGCAAGCCATGCCGACACGGTGAGCATCGCGACACCGATTGCGACAAAGACGGACCCGAGCGCACCGATGGCGGTGCGGCGGGCGGTGTCCTTGGCGGTGTGTTTCAGGCGGTCAAACATTGTGCGATCCTTAGCGACGCGCCGCGACAAGGCCTACGAGAAAGCCAAGGCCGGCGGCAATGCCAACGGAGGTGGACGGGTTGTCGCGCACTTTGTCCTCGACCTGATGGTAGGTGGCCTGTGCGTGTTTCTGAATGGCTTCGGCCTGTTCGGCACCTTTGGCTTTGGCGGCGTCGAACGCGATGTGCGCACTGTCTTTGACCGCTTGGCCGTTGGACTTCGCGCTTTCGCCCAAGGTTTGCGTGAGGGCATGAATGTCCTCTTTCAGCGTGATGATCTGTGCCTGAAGATCCTGGGTGGTGACGTCTTTTGTGACGGGTGTTGCACGTGCCATATTGAACTACTCCTTATTCGTTTACTTCGACAAACCAACGTCAGGTGCCGCACTATGTTCCACCTTTTTATGAAAAGAATTTTCGGAACCCGCGGGGGGCTTCGGGGGTTGGTTTGTCAGATCCGGCGCCATTGGGTGCCGCGTAACTCAATAGAATAAAAGGAGAATATTCATGCTTGGTTGGGCACTTACATTCCTTGTTGTCGCTCTTATTGCGGGGCTTTTCGGCTTTGGTGGCATCGCGTCGGCCTCGGCGGGGATCGCGCAAATCCTGTTCGTTGTCTTCTTGTTGTTGTTCATTATCGCGATGGTCGCACGTGCGGTGCGCGGTAAACCTCCGGTCTAAAACTGACCACAAGTCGCGCACATAAAAACGCCCTCGCAGTTCGGTCTGCGAGGGCGTTCGGTGTTGCGATATGTATGTTGTGGCGTCAGGCGTGAAGCGTCTGTGTCGAGGCAAAGAACATCGCCTGACTCACCGCCGACTGCACCTGCTCTTCGGAGTAGGGCTTGGTGATCACAAATGCCGGCTCGGGGCGGTCGCCCGTCAACAGGCGCTCGGGGAAGGCTGTGATGAAAATCACCGGAATGTCGCCCGCATTCACCAGAATTTCGTTGACCGCATCGATCCCTGACGACCCGTCGGCCAACTGGATATCGGACAAGATGAGGTCGGGTTTGTCATCGGCGGCCAAAGCCACGGCACCCGACGCGGTGCGCCCGACGCCGGTGATTTCATGCCCCATGTCGGAGACGATGGATTGCAGATCGAGTGCGATGATTGCCTCGTCCTCGATGATGAGGATACGTCCCGCGATGCTGTCTTCCATTTCGGTCCGCGCCGAGGCAAGCAGGGCCGCAACCTCCGCCTGGTCGCTTTCCATGATCTCGGCGACCTCGGAGTGCGAAAAGCTTTCGATGGTGGACAGCAAAAGGGCCTCGCGCGAATTGGGCGTGAGGGTTTTCAGATGCTCTTGGGCGCGGCGGGCAAGGTCGCTGTTTTCTTCGGCGATGGGCGCACCTGCGCTGTTCCAGATCAGATGAAAGGCCCGAAAAAGCGCGACTTTGGTGCTTGATGCGCCGTCAATCGTGGATCGGTCCGCAATCAACGCCTCCAATGTCGCCGCAGCATAGGCATCCCCGCTGTTCTGACTGCCCGTGAGGGCGCGCGCGTAACGGCGTAGATACGGCAGGTTGTGCGCAATAATATCGGCGAAGCTTGCGGTGGCTCCTGCGGTCGCTGTGGTGTTGGTCATTATCTCACCTGATTTTTTTACTTTTCTCGGGAACCAAACGCCCTAAGATCGAGTTTGGTTCCTGAGCCGTTGCAGAAAAGTTTTCTAGGACCCCAGAATGACGCAAAGAAACACAAATTCCAATCTGAATGACCAGATTGAGGAAAATCTTCGCAAGGTCTACGAAGCGACCGTCGAAGAAGATGTTCCGGACCGCTTTGCGCAACTGTTGGCGCAACTCAAGGCGCAGGACGGTGATGTCCCGCCGCCTTCGGGTGGCAATTTGACTGATGATGGCGCAGAACAATGACCGCGCGGGACACAGGCCGGATAGCCCCCGACACGACCCCCGAAACACACTCAGACCCCCGAGACGAGATTACGCAGCACCTTGGTGCGATGCGCGCCTTTGCCCTTTCGTTGACGCGCAACGGCGCGGCGGCCGATGATCTGGTTCAGGACACGATTGTCAAAGCATGGTCCAACATCAATAAATTCGAAGCCGGAACCAATTTGCGGGCGTGGCTCTTTACCATTTTGCGCAACACCTTTTATTCGGGGCGGCGCAAGGCCAAACGCGAGGTGGCGGATGTCGATGGCGCGATGGCGGCCACATTGTCGGTCAAGCCGTCCCACGATGGAAAGCTCGCAATGCGTGATTTTCAGGCGGCTTTTTCACAACTGCCCGATGAGCAGCGTGAGGCGCTGATCCTTGTCGGCGGTGGTGGATTTACTTATGATGAGGCCGCAGACACCTGTGGCGTGGCCGTTGGCACGATCAAAAGCCGCGTCAACCGTGGCCGTTTGCGCCTCACCGAACTGTTGCACCTGTCCGAACACGAAACGATGGATATGACCGATAAATCGACACTGGCGGTGGTGGCCGACCAAATGATTTCGTCGCGGTTCAACTCGTGATCACGCGCCTGAGACGCCGTGCCGACAGCTTGGCGGTTCGCGTATCCGCGATTCTGGCTGTCGTGCTGTTGCCCGTCGGCGTCATTGCCTTTGCGCAAACTGCAGGACTGTTGCGCGAAAACCGTGCGCAATCAGAGACAAGCCTGTTGGCGCTCACCTCCGAGGCGGCCTCGGCCGAAGAGGGGTTGATGCGTACGGGCTTTGGTGTGGCCGAAACCATCGCGGCGCTTGCCCCCAAACTCATCGGCGATGGCAGTGTCCCGTCTGGCAAGGTCTGTGATGCCTTCCTGAATGATTTTGTGTCCGCCTCCGACCAGTTTTCCTTTGCGGGTTATGTGGGGCGTGATGGACGTTTTGTCTGCAGCTCCAATGGCACACGGACGCAAACCGGCATGGTCGATTTGGCGGCGAACATGGCCGAAAACCCCGCACCACATGCCACGGTGAACCTTGACGCGCCGTTCTCCAAGACTTCTGTCATCGTGGTGGCTCACCCGGTCTGGGCCGCGGATGGCACCTATATGGGCTATACGGTTGTGTCCTTGCCGCACTATAACCTGTTCCGGCGCTTGGAAAAAATGACCAAAGACCGCCCGATTGACCTCATCACCTTTAACCGTGAGGGCGAAACCCTGTCCTCCGAGAACGGCTTTGGCAATGTTGAGGCACGTATCCCTGCGGGGCGGCCGTTGAGTTCCTTTGTCGGGGGGCGCGAACATGCCTTTACGGCGATGACAATGGATGGCCAACGGCGCGTCTTTGCCTTTGTGCCGATCATTCCCGGTCTGGTGTATGGCTTGGGCAGTTGGGATGCGGCGGATTTGGGGTTCACATGGAACCGGGTTACCGTTCTGGCCCAATTGTTGTTTCCCGTTCTGATGTGGGTGGCGAGCCTCGTGGTGGCTTATGTCGCGATCCGCAGCCAGGTTATTCAACCGACCCGGAACCTACGGGCGCGGATGCTGTTGTTCATGCGGTCGCGGCGGTTGGAGCCGACGGCTCTGGACGCAATGCCCGCCGCCGAGTTTCGCGAAATCGAAGAGACGTGGAACAGGTTGGCCAACAGTATTTTGCGCGATGAAGCGGAGCTTGAGGATGCGATACACGACAAAACCGTGTTGCTGCGCGAGGTTCATCACCGCGTCAAAAACAACCTGCAACTGGTCTCGTCGATTTTGAACATGAAAATCCGCAAGGCCAGGACCGAGGACGTGCGCGATGCCTTGCGCAACATCCAGGGCCGTGTTTTGGGGATCGCGACTGTTCACCGCAATCTCTACGAGACCTCGATGCAGGGCCGTGTGCGCGGGGATGAATTGATTAAAACCATCGCGCAAAGTGTGATCGCGGCGGGGCGCATGGATGAGCGATCCTTTTCGGTCAAAGAGACATTCGAGCCCCTTATTGTCTATCCGGATCAGGCGGTTCCATTGTCGCTCGTTACATCCGAAGCCCTTGGCAATGCTATGAAATATGCCGGAGCAGCCTCCGAAAGCGCGATTGCGTTGGAGGTGTGCCTACGCAAGTTGGACGAGGCAACGGGCGTGTTGGAAATCCGCAATACCAAAGGTCCTGTGACCTTGGCCTGTAGCGTGCCCGAAGGCACGGGGCTCGGCACGCAATTGATCGCGGCCTTTACCGCGCAGCTTGATGGGGCGCTCGAGGTTGAGGATGGTGCGGACGCCTACGTCATGCGCATCACTTTCCCGCTCAAGGCTTTCGAGGGCGACGCGGAGGCCACGGCACAGTGATCAGCTGTCGGTGTCGAGCCAGATCGTAATCGGGCCATCATTGGTCAGGGACACTTTCATATCCGCGCCGAAAACACCTGTTTCGCTTGGGACGCCCGCTGCGCGCAGTGCATCGGTGAAGTGCTCATAGAGCGCCTTGCCCTCATCGGGCGGGGCGGCGGTGGAAAATCCGGGGCGGTTACCTTTGGTGTCGGCGGCCAATGTGAACTGGCTCACGACAAGGGCGCTTCCGCCAATGTCGCGCAGGCTAAGGTTCATTTTACCCGCATCATCCTGAAATATCCGCAGTTTCGAGATTTTCGCGGCGAGCTTGTCGGCCTGTGCCGTGGTGTCGCCGCGCATGGCACAGACAAGCACCAAAAGACCCGTGCCGCATTGACCGACAACATCGCCGTCGACACGGACACTGGCCGTGCTGACCCGTTGAACGATGGCCCTCAAAGTTCGGATTTCCACGGCGGGTTGGCGCCTGCGCGCGACACGGTGATCGCGGCGGCCTGTGCGCCGAGTGACAATGCCGCGCGGATTGTGTCCTCGTCGAGATCGGCCACGGCATCCTTGGTCAGCTTGCCTGCGGCGTCCAACGAGGCCAAAAGCCCCGCGTTGAACGTATCGCCCGCGCCGACGGTATCGACGACGTCAACCTTGTTGGCTTTGACCTGAACGACCTTGCCCGTTGCGGTGAACCCGCGCACGCCTTTGCTGCCTTCGGTGAGGCAAACGAGCTTTGGCCCCTTGGTCAAAAGGGTCCGGATATGGGCCTCGATGTCGCCGTCCCCCATCAGCCAGATCAGGTCTTCGTCGGAGACTTTGACGATATCGGCATGTGACAGCATATGTTCGATTCGTGCACGATAACGCGGTTCATCGGTGATAAATCCGGGCCGGATGTTCGGATCGATCATGGTGACGCGTGTGGGGGCAGCCTGTACAAAGAGCGCCTCATAGGTCGCGCCACAGGGGTCGACCGGCAATGATATGCCACCACAGAACACGGCATTGATCGTGTCGGGCAGGGTGGGGAGGTCGTCGTTCGACAGCATCCGTCCGGCGGTGTTTTCGTCGTAAAAGGCATAGGTCGCATGACCGTCCACCAGTTTGACAAAAGCCACGGTACAGGGGCGATCGCGTGTCACAGACAAAGCGGCGTCAACGTTGCTGTCAGCCAGTTTGGATTTCAACAAATCGCCAAAGAAGTCACTTGAAAACCCCGAGAAAAACCCCGTTTGCGCTCCAAGGCGGCCCAAGGCAATGGCGGTATTGAACACTGCGCCGCCCGCATAGGGGGCATAGGCGTCCTCGCCGTGCGTGGACTGACGCGGCAGCATGTCGATTAGAGCTTCGCCTGCACACAGGATCATGTCTGTCTCCTCCTTGGATTTGGACTTCGTTCTAGTTCTGTTACCGCTATCAAAGCAAGCAGTTCTTGAGCAATAGTTCTGTGTGCGGGCAAATGCTCACGCCTTGCGTGCCTCACTGTGGTGGCTGATTGATCGCAACCAGATAGCCGATGCCCGCCGCAAGGATCGCCAGACCCACAGCGGCAAAGGCGATTTTCCATGCCGAATAGGGGCGTTCGCCCTGAACCCGGCCTGTGCGCCCGTTGACGACAAAGCGGTAGCTCTTGCCACGGTATTTATACGCGGCCATCCAGACGGGCAGCAGGATGTGTTTGAATGTCACGGCGCGCACATCCGTGCGCACGTCATGGACCTGTTGGCGGTCCCCGCCGATGTCGAATTTTACATCACGCAAAATCACACGGTCCATATGGGCGCGTGCGGCGGTAAATCCCTCGTCGAGTGTCACCGAATAGGCCTCGGACCGGAACCCCGCGAGGTAGTCCGGCACATAGGGTTCCATTTCCGACAGATCCCACGGCTCCAACCCTTGGGTGTATTTGCGCGGCAACGCGTGGGAAGCGAGCACCAACACGTCATCAAAAAACCGCGCGACCTGTCCCGACCGTCGGCTCCACCGCGTTTTGCGCTCGCGGATCGTCTTGGTCTCGCCATTGTGTGTGACCCTGCGGGTGACGTAGTAATCGTCGCCACGCTGTCCGCTGTATCGGGATGTCGTATCGGCATCAAAGGTCCAGTATGGCACGTAAATCCCGTCGAGTTTCCGCCCCTTGCGCGCATAGGCCTTTAGCCCGTTGGGGGCAAACCACAGCCGCCCGAGCCAATCGGACATGGCATCGTGGGCCTGTGATTCCGGTAGGGCAAAGGGCAAAAGACCACGGGGTTTGATCTGGCGATGTGCGCCTGTGTCCGTGACCACAGGGGTGGCGCAATAGGGGCATTCATCTGCGTGAACGCTCTCGTCGAATTCCACAAGTGCGCCGCAATTTGGGCATTGCGAGACCCGGGCCTCAACGATGTCCTGGTGGGGCAATTGCGCGTCCAGAGCCGCGCGGTAATCCAGTTCACGCACCGGCTGTGCGCCGCCCGTGTCGAGCGGGGCGTGTGCGCCGCAATGATCGCACGCAAGCGCGCCGTTTTCGGGGGCAAACCGCATGTCTGCGCCGCAGGTCCCGCACGCAAACCGGTGGTCGTGCGTGTTTGGCGTCAAGTCATCTGTGGTCAGGTCGCGTTGCATAGAAAATCCGATTGGTTTTACATCATCTTAAGATGCCTGTGCCAGTGTGCCACTGCAAGTGAACAAGGCAAGGGAGTACTGCTTTGGACAGACAAACATTGGACCGGCAAATATCCGAAGCCATCGGCGCACATGCAATGTGGCGCACGACCCTGAACGATGCGGCGCAAACGGGTATTTTGCCAAAGTCTGCCGAGAAAATCGGGTGTGATGACGATTGTCCCTTTGGGAAGTGGCTCCATTCCTTAGCGCATGAAACGTCTGTTTCCGGGTCTGCGGAATACAAACGTGTCGTGGACAAACACGCGCGTTTTCATAAATATGCGGGCGAAGTGGCCATGCATGTTGAACGCGGCGACAAACGGGCGGCATCCGATGAACTGGCGTCCCAGTATTTGGTTGGCCGGTCCTATGCGCTTCTTGATGCTATGCTGACGTGGCAAACCACGGTTTAGAGCCATTGCCCTGAACCGACCCTCTAATGCGGTTTCAGCCCTCACGTTGTTCGAAGCTCACCAGTTGTGCGATGTCCCGGCATCGGGGCGTCGTGAAGCGGATGATATGACAAAACAAATGCGTTCCTGACCCGTCGCGGGTGAGGCGCCCCGATACGGTCGCCGCTTTTCCATGTGCGACCACTTGGTCGATGGTGATGGACACGGGGCGGAT
Organism: Celeribacter sp.; assembly: GCF_048259695.1. Classification (GTDB taxonomy): domain Bacteria; phylum Pseudomonadota; class Alphaproteobacteria; order Rhodobacterales; family Rhodobacteraceae; genus Celeribacter. The sequence goes on from NZ_JBLXHL010000004.1 coordinate 72,016, forward strand.
GATGTCGCAGAGGGTGGTTAATATAATGGCCCGCCCAACGGCACAGGGCGCATTCGAGCGATCCCATGTCGCCGTCTCCGCCAAGATCTCTGCGTTCAATGTGCCAACGCCCATCAGCGCGAGCGCGATGCGTTCCGCAACCGCCCCCTCGGGGGCTGCGCCCGCCTGTGCCGAGCGATGAACTTGTGTTTGCATCTGGATCTCTCCGTTCACCGCCGGCCCTGTGTGAGGCAAACGGCTCCCCCCGTGACGCCGGACGTCACGGGCGGCAAGTCTCGTGATATGGCGTTGCCCTTTTGGCGCGGTTAGACGCCCGGGGGCGGGGGAGGGGGCGCAATCGTAAAGAGCTGCGCCAATTCAACGACCTCATCAGCCTTGAGCCACCCGTCCTGACCCGGTGTCCAGACATGACTGGCGCGGGTGAGCGCCCCCGAGGCGGCCTTTTGGCCCATCTCGGCTTTGGAAAACGGTCCCGTTGTGGTTCCGTTTTCGGCGATGTGCCAAACATGTTCCACGGGGGGCGGCGGCGGCACCTGCGCGGCGGTGGTTGGACGTGGCCCCCACGGACCTGACGGTGCGCCTGACTGTGCCGCTGCATTTTGCGCGGACTGTGTGGCCATCGCCATGCCCATTCCGGCCCCCATGCCCGCACCCATGCCCGAGGCCATTGCACTGTCGCCCGCGCTCAGGGCATCGGCGGCGGAGAGCTTCATATAGTTGTCGAGATTGCCGACAATGCCCATCGAGGTCCGTTTGTCCAAAGCGGCCTCGACCGCATCGGGCAAGGAGATATTCTCGATGTAAAACTCGGGGATGGTCAGGCCGTAATCGGCCACAACGGTGGAGATTTCGGCGGCGACCACTTTGCCCAGATCGGCGGTGTTCGCGGCCATGTCGAGTACAGGGATGCCGCTGCTCGCGATGAGGCGCGAGAACGCCTGAACGATAATGTTGCGGATTTGATAGGAGATCTCGTCCATCGTGAATTCGCCGTCGGTGCCGACAATCTCGGTGAGGAACCGTGCGGGATCAGACACTTTGACCGCGTAGGTGCCGTAGGCGCGGATGCGCACGGGGCCAAATTCGGGATCACGGCAAATAATCGGGTTTTTGGTCCCCCACTTGAGGTTCCCGAACCGGGTGGTGTTGACGTAGTAAATTTCGGATTTGAACGGTGATTTGAAACCGTGATCCCAATGGTTGAGCGTCGTCAGGATCGGCATGTTGTTGGTTTCGAGCATATAAAGGCCGGGCGTGAACACGTCCGCCAACTGGCCCTCATGCACGAAGACGGCCGCCTGCCCCTCACGTACGGTCAGCTTGGCACCGTATTTGATTTCGTGCGCCTCGCGTTCGAACCGCCAGACCATCGTGTCGCGGCTGTCGTCAACCCAGTGGATGACGTCAATAAATTCGCCGGAAAGAAAATCGAAAATTCCCATGTCGGTCTCCTAAGTCTTATGAAGATTCGCCCATCAATTCGTCTGCGATTCGGGTCGCAATGGCGCGGGCTGTGTCGGGTTGCATACCAACCGAAAGCCGGTCGTCATAAAGGATACGCAACAGCAATTCGTCGTGGCGTGTCAAAAGTGCGAACTCTTCGTCATCGTTGAAGATGGACGGGCGGGCTTGCGGGCTGTCATTGGCCAACCCGAGCCCCTGTGCGATTTCCTCGTGGAAACACGAGGCGCGCATGAGGTCGGGGTGTTCGCCGCGAATAACCGCAACGGCACTGCGGTACGCACCGTCATCGGCAGGATCAGAGGCAATCACAAGGCAATAGGCCGAGGAGGGCATGTTCTCGACGGACCGGATGGCCGCGACTGGCAGGCCCGGGATCAGCTGCTCAAGGCGGGGTCCGGCGGTCCGGCGTTCATCCTCGTTGAGGACAAGGACATGGAAGTTGGGGCGTGCCGAGATGGAAATGGGATGGCCCGTGGCCTGCCCGAGCTGTGTGGCCAATGCGGCCAAGGTGGCTTGGTCCTTGCTGCGCTGCGCTGTCGGAACAGACGGCCCGAATTCAAGGCCGAGCCGCACGGGAACCGTCCAGCGGTGCAAGGTCGAGCGCGTGGTGCGCGCCACATATTGCCCGCCCACATCGGTGTATTCATCATTGAGCGCGATGGCGTCGAAATTCGCGGCCAGTTGCCGCGCCCCAAAGGGCGTGTCTGTGCCGCCGCCATCGGTGCGCAGCAACTCATTGCGCAACAGGTCCGCCTGAACCTTTGCATAATAGCGGACCATCTCCTGACTTGCCTCCGAGCGGGCCACGGGACCGGTTTGGGCGGGTGTGGGCGGTGGCGTCCCGACCGTCGGGCGCGACACGGGCGCGGATTGCGGTGGTGCGGGTGTCACGCAAGCACTGAGGGCGAGGGCCAAAACCCCCGCACCAACCGCGTTTATGACCCCGCCACCCCACATATCAGGAGGTCACGGATGTGGCTGCGGTGTCGCCTGTGCCTGTTCGTTTGGATTTGGCGGCCGCCAATGTATCGCGCAGCTCGCCTTCCATTTTCTTGAGGTCTTCCTCGGCGGAGGCACGCTTGAGTTTGCCCGCATCGGCGATCTGGAGGCTCTCTTCGATGGTGGCGATCAATTCGGCGTTGGCCACTTTGACGGCTTCGATGTCGAACACGCCGCGCTCCATTTCCTCGCGCACGACCTTGTTGGCCTCGCGCAGGTTCTTGGCGTTGGCGGTCAACAGCTCGTTGGTCAAATCGTTGGCCTCGCGCACTGCATGAGCGGCCTCGGCCGAGCGTTGAATTGTCACGGCTTGGGCCAATTGCGTTTCCCAAAGCGGTACGGTGTTCACAAGTGTCGAATTGATTTTTGTCACCAAAGACTTGTCGTTTTCCTGTACCAAACGGATGGAGGGCAGCGATTGCATGGTGACCTGACGCGTCAGTTTGAGGTCGTGAACGCGGCGTTCAAGGTCGTCACGCGCCGAGCGCAGGTCGCGCAACTCCTGCGCCAACATCACCTGTTTGTCCTCGGGGGCTGCGTCGACCTTCATCTCCTTGGCGGGGATGGTTTTGGTGTCGAGCTCTTGCAATTTTTTCTCGCCCGCGCGGATATAGACGGCCAGTTCATCGTAGAACGCCAGTGTTTTCGCGTAGAGAATGTCGAGCGATTTGACGTCTTTGAGCAGCTTGTGTTCGTGCGACAACAGATTGTCGGTGATCTTGTCGATCTGCTCCTGAACGGTCTCGAAACGGGCGATGAATTTCGCCATGGGGGCTGCGCGGCCCAAGAGTTTTTCCCACCACGACCGTTCGCGGCGCACGTCCAACTCGGAGACGGAAAACCCGCGAATGGTGGAGACGATGCTGCGCAAGCTGTCGCCTGCGGGGCCAACGTCCTTGTTGCGGACTTCGGCGAGCATGGATTGCGAAATTTCCTGCAACTCGGCCTGAGCGCCCGAGCCAAAGCGCACGATGGAACCTGTATCGCTCATGTCGATTTCGGCCATCGCGCGTTTGACGTCATCGGCGGCGGGCGCATCCTTGCCGCGCACAGGGACCAGTTCGCCTTTGGGTTCGGGCAGAACCACGGCGGTGATCTCTTCGACGTCTTTGAGTGTTGCTTGGGCCTTCTGGCGCACGGTGTCCGACATGTGTTTCCCCCTCGTCCGATATGGATGTGTCATGTTTAAATCTTTTGCCCCGACCTGTCATGGTGTCATCGTCGGCCAGTATTCAATGAATGTTTGTTCAACGGATGCCTTCGCGCGACAACCGTTCACGCAGGACATCGATTTCAATGTCGAGATCGGTTTTGTTATCAATCAGAAGCTTGTCTGTGCGGGCGGCAAAGTTCGCCTCGAGGTCATCCAGAAGCGCAAACCACGAGGTTCGCGCCTCGGCATTGCGCGAGCGTTCCCACAGGTCCACGAATTTGGTCGTCGCATCGCGCGCGCCCAAAAGGTAGACCCCAAGGTATTTGCGGGCCGCCGTCAGGTCGCGCGGATCATCCTCGACGGTGCGGCACATGGTGCGGGCGGTGGAGATGAATTGGTCCAGACGCCGCTGTGCCTCGCGGTCGCGTGTGCGCAACATGGCCTGATGCATTATGTTCAGATGGCCCTCGGCCTCATCCACCACCTTTGCCACGCGGTCTTGTTGAAAGGTGTCGATCCCGTCCATGCCTTTGTGTTTCAGCGGATCAAGGCCAAAGGCGAGGCTGTGCAGGATCACGCCGAGCACAGCAAAAATCACGGTTTCTCCCGCGCCCCAACCGAACCACCCGACGAGGCCAAGGCCAAGGGCGGTCAGGGCCGAGCCGAATATTTTGCGCGGGATCGCAGGCCTGCGGGCGACTTTGCGTGCTTCATAAGCCTCTTGGGCTTTTAGCCCTTCGCGGGTCAAAAGGCCCGCCCCCACGAGACAGCCCAGTGCCGCGAGGTAGCCCGCCATCGTCACAGGTTCGGCCTGAAACGCTTTCCATGCCAGTGGAATGGCCGCGAAAAACAACAGGTTGGACCGCGCGCCGACGTGAGTGGGGCGCTTGCCATCAAACGGGCGTTTGGTGGTCGAGGGATGTGGGGTGGCCGCCGGTGCGCTGTCGCCCTCTGGCGAAAAGGTGGAGCCATAGCGTTTGGCCATGCTCACATCCCCTGCGCTTTGATCGTGGCGTAAAAGGTCAGGGCCACCAATAGGTAGTAGGCCAGTTTTGAAAACTTGCTGTCACTCATTGCGCACATCACTCTCTCACAAACCCGTCATCCCCCAAGATATAGGAAGGATTAACGCCTCTTGAAAGGGTTAAGGCGCCAAGGGCGGTGTGTTGCCGCCCTTTTGCGCTGATTTTATGCGCCGTGCTGTACGCGCGCGGGATTAATCGCGTGTTCTGGGTTTGCCCGCGGGCTTGCCGTGGGATTTGAACCCGCCCGAGCGGGGTTTGCCATCCGACCCGCCGCCATGGGATTTGAACCCCGAGGAGCGTGGTTTGCCGTCTTTGCCGCCGCCGTGCGATTTATACCCGCTGGATTTGAAACCGCCCGGCTTGCCGTCACGATCCCCGCCGCGGCCTGCGCCGTCACGGTCGTCGCGGCGCGGGCCGCCTTTGCCCTTGAATCCACCTTCGCGGGGTTTGAAATCCCCATCGCGTTTTTTGAAATCACGCTCGCCGTCACGGGATTTGAAATCTCCGTCACGTTTTTTGAAGCCGCCGTCGCGGTCCCCGTCGCGTTTTTTAAAGTCACGGTTGCCGCCGCCCTCACGCGGCTTGAAATCGCGACCGCCGCCCCCCTCGCGCCCGTCACGGGTGACTTGGCGTTTGGGTTGGCTGCCGTCGTCAATCTCGATGCCGAGTTGGTCGCGCAGGATGCGGGCTTTGACCTCTTCGACTTCGCCCGGTTTGATAAACCCGAGGCGGAAGGGGCCGTAAGAAATGCGGATCAGACGGTTCACGGTCAGGCCGATATGTTCCATCGCACGGCGGATTTCGCGGTTTTTACCTTCGCGGATGCCCACGGTCAGCCATGCGTTGGCCCCCTGTTGGCGGTCAAACACCACCTCCATCGGTTGGAAGTTTTCACCGTCGATGGAGATACCTTTGCGCAGCGGCTCGAGTACGGCCTCGGTCGCGTTGCCTTTGACGCGGACGCGGTATTTGCGCATCCAACCCGTGTCAGGCAGTTCCAACAGGCGTTTGAGTTCGCCATCGTTGGTCAAGAGCAACAGACCCTCGGAGGTAATATCGAGGCGACCTACGGACAACACCCGTGGTAGGTCTTTGGGTAGGCTCGCAAACACGGTGTCGCGGCCTTTTTCGTCTTTTTCGGTTGTCACCAACCCCGTGGGCTTGTGGTAAAGCCACAGGCGTGGCGGCTCGGCGTCCCCGACCTCTTTGCCATCCACAGTGATGCGGTCTTTGGGTAGGACGTTCAGGGCAGGGGAGGCAACGGTGCGGCCGTTGACCGTCACGCGGCCCTCTTCGATCATCAGTTCGGCGTCACGGCGCGAGGCGATGCCCGCGCGGGCCAGAACCTTGGCGATCCGGTCACCGGGGCGGGTTTCGCCCTCTTTGATCTTCTGGTCACGTTTGACGTCCTGTGGACGGATACCCCGTTTGAAGGTCTTGCCACCTTTGGAGGCGGGACCATTGGACGAGGTGCGTGCGGGTTTTTTATCTGTGGGGCGTGTCATGCGCTTGCCATAGTGCGCTTTGATGCACTTGGGAAGGGGGCACGGCTTGCCTTGGGCGCATTTCCGCGTCACGAAAGGGCATGACATTTCGTTCTTATATGGATTTGGCCTTTGAACAGGCCCGTTTGGCTCAGGCGCGGGGCGAAGTTCCCGTGGGGGCGGTTGTGGTTGATCCCGCCGGAGAGATCATCGGGCGTGGCGGAAACGAGACGCGGGCGGGCCATGATCCGACCGCCCATGCCGAGATCGTGGCCATTCGTGCCGCCTGTGCCGCCTTGGGTGTCGAGCGCCTGACCGGGTGCGATCTTTACGTGACGTTGGAGCCCTGTCCGATGTGCGCCGCGGCCATTTCGAACGCACGGATTGCGCGTCTGTATTACGGCGCGGGCGATCCCAAATCGGGTGGCGTGGCACACGGGGCCAAGGTCTACGCCCACGCCCAGTGCCACCACGCACCAGAGGTCTATGACGGCATCGGTGCGGTGGAGGCCGAGGCGATGTTGCGGGCATTCTTTGCGGAGCGCAGGTAGGGCGCGACCGTGATCTTTGTCGGCCCACTTGCGGTAAGGCTCTTGTTGGGGTAGAGGTGCGCGGCGCGACCATTGTGGATGCGCACATTCCTAAATCATTGAAATTCCGCCCGTTTGTGGGGCCGTAGACCTGCGCACCTCTTGGCGTGGGGCTGTCGCGCTATGGGCATTTGCACGAGAGCCGAGATGTTCGAGATCACCCTGTTGCGCCATGAGCGCGTTTTGAAAAATACCGCTTTTATCCTCGGCGTGTTGTCGACCGTGGCGATTGTTCAAAACTGGTACCCGTTGAATATGTTTCTCTCGCTGCCCTTTTGTATGATCTGGATGGGCATGGGGTGGCTTCACACCGAGCGCCAGTTAAAGTGGATCAATATCTTGTTCGCGGGTTTTTATGCCTATGGCATTGCGCGGTATTGCTATTTGGGGGTCTAATTCATGGCATGGTCCACACAGATTGACGGCTATTGTGAGCGGGTGGATTTCACCTTTTGGGCGGAACCGGTCAATGCGCTGACCAATGCCGCGTTCTTGATCGCCGCGCTGTATGTCTGGCCACAGGCCAAGGCCACGCCGATGGGGCGCGCTCTCGCGGCGATCCTGTTTGTGATCGGGCTTGGCTCGTTTGCCTTTCACACCTTTGCGACACAGTGGGCGTCGATGATGGATGTGGTGCCGATTGTTGTCTTTATTCTCACCTATATCTTTGTCGCCAATCGTGACTATTTCGGCTTGCCTGCGGGTAAGGCCGTTCTGGCGACCGTGCTGTTCTTTCCCTTTGCCGCCGTGACCGCGCCGCTGTTTGCGCAACTGGGCATGGGGTCGTCGGCGGCTTATGCGCCTGTGCCATTGTTGATCTTTATCTACGCCTATTTGCTCAAGGTTCGCGCCCCCGTCACGGCACGGGGCATGGCGGCGGGCGCGGTGATTCTATGCGGGTCGATCGCGCTGCGCATGGCCGACGCGCCGCTGTGTGACGGCTTCCCGCTCGGCACGCATTTCGCGTGGCATATCGTCAACGCGCTGATGCTCGGGCATATGATCCGCGTTTATAGCGTCCACATGCTTGAAGCGGGCCGTACGACACGCTAAAGCCTGATCCAACTAAATTGACGGAGCCTCCCCCCATGTCCATCGACATTGATACTGCACGCCGCGTGGCCAAACTGGCCCGCATCCGCGTCGAGGAAGACGCGCTTCCCGCGCTCGCCGAAGAATTCAACGCCGTGCTCGGCTTTATCGAGCAATTGCAAGAAGTCGATGTCGAGGGTGTCGAGCCGATGACCTCCGTGACCCCGCAGCGCCTCAAGCGCCGCGTCGATGGTGTGACCGATGGTGACCAACAAGAGAAAATCCTCGCCAACGCGCCCGATGCACGTGAGGGATTTTTTGCCGTACCCAAAGTGGTGGAGTGAGCCAATGACTGATCTGAACAAACTCACCCTGTCCGCGGCCCGTGACGGTCTGCGTGCCAAAGAGTTCACCTCTGTGGAGCTGACCGAGGCCTGTCTATCGGTGATCGAGGGCTCCGGTGCGCTCAATGCCTTTGTCCACAACACACCTGACGTGGCCCGCGCACAGGCCGCCGCCGCCGATGCACGTTTGGCGGCGGGCGATGCGCCCGCGATGTGTGGTCTGCCGATCGGGATCAAGGACCTGTTTTGCACCAAGGGCGTCGCAACCCAGGCCGCCTCGCGCATTCTTGACGGGTTCAAGCCCGAATACGAAAGCACCATCACCACCAAGCTGTTCGATGCCGGCGCGGTGATGCTCGGCAAGCTGAACATGGATGAATTCGCGATGGGCTCGTCGAACGAGACCTCTGTGTACGGCGATGCCGTGAACCCGTGGAAAGTCGATGAGCGCACCCTGACCCCCGGTGGCTCCTCGGGCGGTTCGGCCTCGGCCGTGGCTGCGGATCTGTGTCTGGCCGCAACGGGCACCGACACGGGCGGATCGATCCGCCAACCGGCCGCCTTTACGGGTATTGTCGGGATTAAACCCACCTACGGACGTTGTTCGCGTTGGGGCGTTGTGGCCTTTGCCTCCTCGCTCGATCAGGCCGGTCCCATGACCAAATCCGTGCGTGACGCGGCGATGATGCTTGAGACCATGTGTGGTCACGATGCGATGGACAGCACGTCCGCCGATCTGGCTGTGCCGAACTTCGAGGCGATGCTGACGGGCGACATCAAAGGCAAGAAAATCGGCATTCCCAAAGAATACCGCATCGATGGGATTTCCGCCGAGATCGCGAAACTTTGGGATGATGGCGCACAAATGCTGCGCGATGCGGGCGCCGAGATTGTCGATATCTCCCTGCCGCATACCAAATACGCGCTGCCCGCCTATTACGTTATCGCACCTGCGGAAGCCTCGTCGAACCTCGCCCGTTATGACGGCGTGCGCTACGGCCACCGTGCCACATTGGCGGCGGGCGATGGCATTGACGACATGTACGAAAAAACCCGCGCGGCGGGCTTTGGCCACGAGGTACAGCGCCGCGTGATGGTCGGCACCTATGTGTTGTCTGCGGGCTTTTATGACGCCTATTACAACCGTGCGCGGCGCGTGCGCACGCTGATCAAACAGGATTTCGAGAACGTGTTCGCGCAAGGCGTCGATGCGATTTTGACCCCCGCGACCCCGTCCGCAGCCTTTGGTCTGGGCGAGATGTCCGAGAGCGATCCGATCCAGATGTACCTCAACGACGTGTTCACCGTGACCGTCAACCTTGCGGGTCTTCCCGGTATTTCCGTGCCGGCGGGTCTGTCGTCCGAGGGCTTGCCCCTTGGTCTGCAATTGATCGGCAAACCGTGGGAAGAGGGCGATCTGCTGAATATCGCACATTCTCTTGAGGACGCCGCAGGGTTTGTTTCCAAGCCTTCTAAATGGTGGTAGGTGTCGGCACCTTTTAATTTTTCCGGAGTGTTCCCGATGATCGGTCGCGCCTCTCTTTTGCTTGTGTCTTTTGCCGCGCTGAGCGCCTGTGAACAGCCCGCCGTCCCTGATAGCGGCGCGGGTGTGGGGTTTGGTTCGTACAATGCGTACCAAACCCAACGCGAGCAGGAGTTGATTGCGGGCGGCGAGGGAGGGGACGTGACAGCGTCCTTGAACACACGGGCGGTGTCGGATGAGAGCACGTCGACAGGCATCCCTACGGATCAATTGATCGCGGACGCGGCTGCGGCGATTCCCTCGACCGTTGAAAACGCGGTCGGGATTTCGGCGGAGAACGATTTTGACGCGGTCTCCGATGAACGCTCGATCGAACAGGACGCCGCACGTGTGGCCGCCAACCGTTCACAGTATCAGGTTGTCGAACCCACCGCATTGCCCAGTCGCCCGAGCGGGACGACCACAAGGCTTGTGGCCTTTGCCCTGTCGTCCGAAAACAATGTCGGCGAGCCGATCTATAAACGTCTGATCCCCGGCGCTGCGGCGCGTCAGGCCCGCAATTGCGCAAAATACCCCTCGCCCGATCTGGCGCAGGAGGATTTCCTCGCGAGCGGCGGTCCGGAGCGCAACGGCAAGGGGCTTGATGCCGACGGTGACGGCTTTGCCTGTCGGTGGGATCCCGCCCCGTTCCGGTTGGCCGCGTCTGCACGCAACAACTAATCCATGCCCGACCTGACGATCTTTGATCATCCCTCGCCCAACTTTGGCGCGCGGCGTGATGGCGCACGCGCCGATATGGTGGTGATCCACTATACCGCGATGGCCTCCGCTGCCGAGGCCTGTGCGCGGCTGTGTTCCAACGCGGTCGAGGTGTCGGCGCATTACCTGATCGACGAGGCGGGGCGCATTCAACGCCTTGTGGCGGAGGACATGCGGGCATGGCACGCGGGCGCAGGGCAATGGGGCGATGTGCGCGACGTCAATTCCCGCTCTATCGGGATCGAGTTGTCCAACACGGGGGCCACGCCCTTTGCTGCGCTGCAAATGAACGCGCTCGAGGCACTCCTTGCGGAGGTTCTTGCGCGGCATTCCATCCCGCCCGAGCGCGTGATCGGCCACTCCGATATGGCGCCCACGCGCAAAATCGATCCCGGTCCGCGATTCGACTGGCGACGTTTGGCGCGCCTTGGCCTGTCGGTTTGGCCCGAGGTTGCACCTGTGGCGCCGGATCAGGTCACGCAGGCCGCCTTTGATGCCGCACTGGAGCGCTTTGGCTACGCGCCCTGCGATGCCCCCGAGGCGCGGCTGTGCGCCTTTCGCGACCGCTTTCGCCCGCGCTACACCGGCCCGCTTGATGGCGTTGATCTCGCGATGGCCCAAAACCTTGCGCGGCGCTTTCCCGTTGACCTCAGCCCTTCCACCGCCTAAGTCCCGTCCCGCACGGATGGCTGGATGACCGCGGGTTCCGGGGACGCAAGTCTACCGGGACGCGAGGAAAGTCCGGACTCCATTGAACAACAGTGCCGGGTAACGCCCGGCGGGGGCAACCCTAGGGACAGCGCCACAGAGAACAGACCGCCTTCTATACGGAGGTAAGGGTGAAACGGTGGGGTAAGAGCCCACCGCGCGAGCGGCAACGCAAGCGGCACGGCAAGCCCCACTGGGAGCAATGCCAAATAGGGGTCTTACGTGAGGTCTGTTGTGCGTTCGCGCATACCGCTCACAGGGTCGTTCAAGCCCGAGGACCCGGGTTGGCAGCTTGAGCGTATTGGTAACAATGCGCCTAGAGGAATGGTCATCGAGGGGGCAACCCCAGACAAAATCCGGCTTACAGGCCGTCCGTGCAAATTTTCCGCCCACAGGTTTACGGTCGCCATAGATGTCCAACACGCATCGATGGTTGAATGTCGCGCATTTAGGCCTATCGTTCCCGTATCGTGAAAGGATCAGATGTATGTGGGCGCGATTTTCCAAATGGCGACAGAGGGCGCGGTATCAGCGCAAGCAGCGCCAGATACAATCGTGTGGCCTTTACGTTGTGGATGGGTTCGGCCTCATTTTGCCCACGATCAAGACGGCTGTGACGTTTCCCGAGGACGCGCTTTTGCAGCGGCTTCAGGTCCACTTGAGTGATGCGACGGCGTTGGGGGCGAGTGTTGTTGCGGCTCTTGATTATGCCGCGGCTAAAAGAAATACTGCCATCTCAAAGCCCTACACGCAGGTGCAGGCCGATTTTCTGGACGGTATGGACCGTTATCGCCAGAGCATTGGTGTGGGGAAACGCAGGTTTGAACGTGAGGTCGAGTTGATTGATATCATGCGTAAAGACGGAGAGATCTCCTGTCAGGTGAGATGCCGAACACACGGCCGGTTTGCGTTCGGTGGGACAAAGCCGCAAACAGAATTGGTCTCAGTTCGCGCTACGGCATCCGATGTCGAGATCGGGGAAATGATTCAATCGGTTTGCCAAAATCTGGCGCCGTCTTCGTAGCCCTCTTTTGCGTGTCGCGCCCCGAACCGAACCGCGTAAGACTTGGAATCCACGCCAATCTTCCCCATATTGATCCCAACAGTTATTCCACAGGGGGAAACCATATGAGTTTTGTAAAAACACTGGCCACTTTGGCTGTCGGTTTTGCGGCGGCTAAGGGCGTGAGTAAAATGCGTGCGATGGGCGGCATGGACGGGGTGCGCGAGGCGATGCGCAAATCGGGATCCGAGGGCGGTATGGCCGACCAGATGGGCAAAATGGCCGAGCAGTTCGGTGTCCCCGGTGGGGCCGAAACCGTGCGCAACATGATGAGCAAATTCGGCAACCAAGCCGCCGATATGTCCGAGGCAACCGAGGCGGGTCTTGGATCTCTGATGTCCGCGATGGGCACAGCGGCCACCGCCGGTGCGGGGGGCCTGTCCGAGATGTTCGCGGCTGTGACGAAAGACACCCCCGTGGGTGAGGCCGCCGAAGACAATGCCAAATTGATGATCAGCGCGATGATCATGGCGGCCAAATCCGATGGCGAGATTGACGCCGAAGAGCGCACCAAGATTCTTGACCACCTGACCGATGCTTCCGACGAAGAGATCGCCTTTGTCCAGGAGCAGCTCGACGCGCCTGTCGACCCGATGGCTCTGGCCAATTCTGCGGGCGAACGGGCCAAGGTTCAGGTCTACACCGCAGCCCTCATGGCGATCTCTGTGGATACGGATGCAGAAAAAACATTCCTCTCCACATTGGCAACGGGGCTTGGCCTCGACAGTGTCAAAGTGGCGGAAATCCACGTGTCTATGGGCAAACCTGTGCTCTAAATACGCGATCTGCGTCGAAACCGGACCCGCCATCTCACCGTGGCGGGTCTTAGTTTTAAAAACCTGTGGCGAAAGCGGTTGACTCGGAGGGGGAAGCCTTTAAAAGGCGGGCTTCAAGTATTCCACGGGATGGCCCGACCACCCGTTGCACAGACCAACTGGAGTTTTTAAAATGGCGAAGCCAACCACGATCAAAATCCGCCTGAACTCGACAGCGGACACGGGCCACTTCTATGTGACCAAAAAGAACGCCCGCACCATGACCGAAAAGATGGTCGTAAAGAAATACGACCCGGTCGCGCGTAAGCACGTCGAGTACAAAGAAGGCAAAATCAAGTAAGCCATCTACTCAGACGAAAAATGCTAAACCGCGTGACCTCCGGCAGGTCGCGCGGTTTTTTGCTTTAAAGAACACCCGCCGCGCCACCTGCCTCTCAAATACCCCAACCCCGCAGAGGACAGACCAATGAGTGAGTGTAATCCATTCGAGCCCAATTTCGGGCTCCCCCCGTCATCATTCCCGATTTTGGAATCACGGCCTGCAAAGACCGCGCTTATGGCCGTGCCGCCCTTTGTCATTCGCACCGCGAAGACGATGGACGCCACCGCCATCGGCGCGCTTTTGCGCACCTGCTACACCGACGGGCTAAAGGCCGACTACCATCCCAATGTTCTGGCGGCGGCCCTGCCGGTTATCACGCAGCCCAAGGACAGCCTGATCCGTTCCGGCACATACTTTGTCGGCGATAGCGGTGAGGGCCATCTGGTGGCCTGTGGCGGGTGGAGTTGGCATGGTCCTGTGGGCGGGGTAGCCCCGCGTGACACCGCGCACCTACGCCACGTTGTGGTGAGCCTGGATCACATCCGGCGCGGCATCGGACGCGTGCTGTTGGATCATATCTTTGCCTCTGCCAGTGCGCAGGGGGTGCGGCGGCTTGTTTGCACCTCGACCATTACGGCGGCGGGGTTTTATGAGGCTATGGGGTTTGTCAGCCGTGGCGATGTTGCCCTGACCCTCGGGCCGGGATTGAGCTTTCCCGCCGTGCAACTGGTCTATGATTTGTAACAGGGCATTGTCCCCGCCCGAATAAAAAGGCCGCCCCGTGGGGCGGCCTTTCCTATGTTCGGTGATGGGTGCGGTGTTACTCGCGATTGCCGAGGAACTGCAGCAGGAACATGAACAGGTTGATGAAGTCGAGGTACAGGTTCAATGCGCCCATGATCGCGGATTTTGCAAGCCATTCGCCATCCATCGCATGTGCGTGCGCGATGTAGTCGGTTTTGATCTTTTGGGTGTCCCACGCGGTGAGACCGGCAAAGATCAGCACGCCAATGACGGAGATCGCAAAGTGCAGCGCCGAGGAACCGAGGAAGATATTCACGACCGAGGCCACGATCAGGCCGATCAGACCCATCATCAGGAATGCGCCCATGGCCGACAGGTCTTTCTTCGTGGTGTAGCCGTACAGCGACAGACCCGCAAAGGAGATCGCGGTCACGAGGAAGGTCTGGGTGATCGACATGCCGGTAAAGACAAGGAAGATCGACGAGATCGACACGCCCATGATCGCGGCGTAGGCGTAAAAGAACGTCTGCGCGCCGGCAGCCGACAGGCGGTTGATCGCCGCGCCAAAGGCAAAGACCATAGCAAGCGGTGCGAACATCACGACCCATTTGAGCGGCGAGGCATAGATCGCAACGCCGAGGCTTGTGAGGTATTTCCCCTCACTCATCATATATTCGGTCGGTGTCGCGGACACGGCGAGGTTCGACAGCGCCCATGCGGCGAGGGCCGTAATCAAAAGGCCCACGGACATGGTGCCGTAGACTTTGTTCATGTGGGCGCGAAGCCCTGCATCGATCTGAGCAGAGACTCCCGCTGTTTGGGTGCTCTGATGGACGGTGCGATAGTCAGCCATTGACTGTTCTCCCTAAGGCAAACTGGTTTGCCGACCTCACTCTGGTCGGTTCTGGTTTGATATTGGCATGTCGGGGGGAGAATTCAAGACGAAGAGGCGGGATTCGAGTGCGAAACAGAGTGTTGCCGCCGCTTTGTCGCGCAGTGTGCGAAAAAGACCGCGATGCACGAGGCGGCACCGCGGTCAGGGACAGGTCGGGGGACCTGATCGGGAATAGGATCGGGATGAAGGCCCGGGGGAGATCAGGCCCGGGACATCCAGTGCGCCGGCACATCCCACGCGGGGCGTGTCGCCTCGGCGGTGGCTTCGGCGCGGGTCAGGCCGATGTCGTTCAGCATGTGTTCATCCAGTGCCGAAAGGGATTTGCGTTGACGGGCAACCGCACGGACCGTTGCAATGCGTGACAGTAAAGAGGGGGCGCGACGCGCACCGAACGAGCGGGAGAGGGAGAGTGTCAGCATGGGGCGACCTTTCTATTCCGTGATGAATTGCGACCGAAGAATCATTTCCTTTGATGTTTATGCGACAATCGTCTAAATTCTCAAAACGAATGATTGTGTGGATATGCATCACGGAGATTGATGAATGGCTAGAAATCTGGATATGACGGCGCTGCGGTCGTTTGTTGCCGTGGCAGACAGTGGCGGCGTTACACGAGCCGCGAGCTATCTCAACCTCACGCAATCTGCCGTCTCGATGCAGCTTAAGCGCCTTGAGGAAAGCCTCGATTGCAAGCTGCTTGACCGGTCCTCCCGGACCATTGCGCTCACCGCACAGGGCGAGCAAATGCTATCCTATGCGCGCCGGATGCTGGATCTCAACGACGAGGCCTACGGGCGGCTGACGGCACAGGAATTCGAGGGCGAGATTGTGCTCGGGGTGCCTCATGACATTGTGTACCCGTCGATCCCACAGGTGTTGCAACAGTTCCACGCAGCCTTTCCACGCATGCGCGTCACGTTGATGTCCTCGTTCACCAAACAACTCAAAGAGGACTTTTTGCGCGGTGATTGCGACATGATTCTCGGCACAGAGGATGCGGTGGATGCGGGCGGCGAGGTTCTGGTCGAATTGCCACTTGTCTGGGTCGGTGCCGTTGACGGGATCGCGTGGCGGCAACGGCCGCTGCGTTTGGCGTTCGAGCACCGCTGTGTGTTCCGCAAAAGTGTTCAGGAGGCCTTGGACGGGGCGAGTATCCCATGGGAAATGGCCATTGAAAGCGCTCAGTCGCGCACGATCGAGGCATCGGTGTCGGCGGATCTCGGGGTTCACGCGATGTTGGAGGGCTCCACGCCGCCACTGTGCGAACCCGTCCGTCACGGCGGCGCGTTGCCCGAATTGCCTTCCAAAAAGGTGACGTTCTATTCGTCTGACCTGATGAGGGGCGCGGCCGCGGACAGGCTTCGCGACCTTATCCGTCAGGCCTACGCACAACGCAGCGCCATGCGTTTGGCGGCGCAATGACCTGTTGAGGCCCGCCCTTACGGATTGATAATGACTTTGCCCGTTGCTTTGCGCTCTTTGAGCAGCGCCAAGCCCTCTGCGGCCCGCTCTAACGGCAGACGGTGCGAGATATGCGGGGTGATCTCCCCCGAGGCGGCCCAGTCAAAAAGCTGTGTCAGGGACGCTTTGAGGGGGGCGGGATTGAACCCGAGATAGGCTCCCCAATAGAACCCGATTGCGGTGATGTTTTTGACCAACATGTGATTGGGTTTGAGTGTGGGGATGTCCCCGCCCGCAAAGCCGATCAGCAAAAGGCGGCCATCGGGGTTTGTGGCGCGAAAGCAGGCCTCAAAGAGGGGGCCACCCACCGCGTCATAGACGACATCCGCGCCGCCAAGGGCCTTGATCTGTTCGCGAATGCCGGTGTCATCGGCGTCAATCAGGTGGTCGGCCCCTTTGCTTTTGGCAATGGCCAGTTTGTCGGCTCCGCGGGCAATGGCGATCACCTCTGCGCCCATCCGCTTGCCGATCTCGACAGCCGTCAGGCCCACGCCACCGGCCGCGCCGGTGACGACAAGCCGCTCACCGCGTTGCAACCGTGCCTTGTAGTCGAGCGCCATGTGCGATGTGCCGTAGGCAATTTGCAACGCAGCGGCGGTATCAAAATCGACACCGGCGGGCAGGGGGATGCAGCGTGCAGCGGGGACATTGGCGTGGGTCGCCAGACCGCCGTGGCCCGAAAAGGCCGCAACGCGTTGGCCAATATGCAGGCCTGTGACGTCGGGACCAAGGGCCTCAACCGTGCCGGAAAGCTCGAGCCCGAGGGTGAAGGGCGGTGTTGGCGTGTCCTGATAGCGGCCTGTCGTCATCAGCAGGTCGGCAAAATTCAGACCGCACGCCCCCACGCGCAACCGCACCTCGTCTTTGGCGGGGGCGGGCAGGGTCTGTGTGGTGAGTTGGGGGGGCGTGTCGAAGGTCTGGACGCGAAATGCCAATGTTGTGGTGGTCATGCCTTATCCTTTCGGGGTGCAACCTATACTTTTGGGTCGCTTCCTATCCTTTTGTTGCCGTGAATGTCAGGTGTATGTGTGATACTCAGGCCGAGCGTCCGGACGATGTTGTGGTTTCGGGGCCTGATGTTCTGAACTGTGCGTAGGTCCACGATGTCTGTGCGAAAAAGTGATATGCGTGGCGTAGGTGTTGGCCAAGACTTATCATAGAATGTTGGAAATTTTTTAAAAATCGCATAGGGGCAAACTTCAAGATTGACCTTGCGTAAAGTAGATTGGCAAATTTTAACTATTATTCTTGATAAGTAAATAGTGACGTTACGAAACTGTGTAAGAATGTCTGTTATGGATAGGTTTGCCCGCCGTGGTTGTGCTACGAACAGCGAATCTCGGTTGGAATGTGGATCTGGTGAGATCCCTGAACTGCGTGGCAGAGTGAGTTCTAAGGAGCGGTCAAAATGAAGCATCCCGTGGATGTCCATGTGGGAAAGCGTGTGCGCCATCGTCGTTGGATGGTGGGTATGACGCAGCAGCAGTTAGCTGAAAAAGTTGGAATCAAATTCCAGCAAATCCAAAAGTACGAAACAGGCATGAACCGCGTTTCCGCATCCCGGCTTTGGGACATTGCAGAATCGCTTGGTGTGCCGGTCTCGTTTTTCTTTGAGGGGGCCGATGACGCCACCAACGAAAAGCTGACCGCAAAGAACGACAATGTCCCTGCGGATATTCTGGCAGATAAGGAAGCTCTCGAACTGGTGCGGTCCTACTACGCCATTCCGGAAAACCAACGCCGGCGTTTGTTCGACCTCGCCCGCGTCCTTTCTGACGTCGCCTAAGTCCATTCAGGTTTGATTTGACGAACCCACGTTGCCTGCGCATCGTGGGTTTTGTCTTGTCCGCGTCTTGACCCGACTCCCGTCAGGCACTACCGCAAAGGGCGAGCAAAATGGCAAAGGGGTCACGGATATGGTGCAGCTAAGCGAGGCACAGGCCACGGATATTATCGACACCGCACAGGCGGCGGCGGATGCGGCCCGCGCGGTGACGCTGCGCTATTTTCGCGGTACGGACCTGAACACGGCGTCGAAACGTGCTGATTTCGATCCCGTTACCGTGGCCGACCGCGAGGCCGAACGCGTGATGCGCGAGATCATTTCGCAACGCCGTCCCGACGATGCGATCCTTGGCGAGGAACATGGGGCCACCGCGGGCACATCGGGGCTGACGTGGGTGTTGGATCCGATTGATGGCACACGCGGATTTATTTCCGGCACGCCGACATGGGGCGTGTTGATCGCCGTGCGCGACGAGAGCCGCGCCCTCTACGGCATCATTGATCAGCCCTATATCGGAGAAAGATTTGCCGGCGGATTTGGCGCGGCGACCCTCACGGGGCCGCGCGGCACACAGGATTTGGGGCCTAAAACCAATACCGATCTCGATGACGCCCTGATTTTCACCACCTTTCCCGAGGTGGGAACACCGGCGGATGGCGCGGGGTTTCGCGCGCTCGCGGAGCGTTGCAAACTCACGCGCTATGGCATGGATTGCTACGCCTATGCGCTGCTCGCAGCGGGGCAGATTGATCTCGTCGTCGAGGCGGGATTGCAAAGCTATGACATTCTCGGGCCTTTGGCGGTGATCGAGGCTGCCGGAGGGATCGTAACGGATTGGAAAGGCGGATCTGCGATGGATGGCGGGCGCGTGATCGCCGCAGCAAACGCCGGTATCCACGCCAAGGCCTTGGAGATACTGTCTAAACACTGAAGCGAGATCGCACGATGCACCATTGTTTTTTGATCCGGAATGCCGACACCATTTTGACGATGGACGACACCCGCCGTGAGCTTAAGGGCGGGGATATCCTCGTGCGCGACGGCGTGATCGAGGCCGTGGGCAAGGGGCTGTATGATGATGATGCGCAGATCATCGACGGGCGCGGCACCGTGGTCACGCCCGGATTGGTGAACACGCACCACCATTTGTACCAAACGATGACCCGCGCCGTGCCTGCCGCGCAAAATGCGCTGTTGTTCGGATGGCTGCAAACGCTCTACCCGATCTGGGCTAAATTCGGACCCGACCACATGCGTATCTCCGCTATGGTGGGGCTTGCGGAACTGGCGCTTTCGGGGTGTTCAATGACCTCCGACCATCTGTATCTTTACCCCAACGGTTCGCGTCTTGATGATACCATCGACGCGGCGCGGTTGATCGGGGTGCGGCTGCACGCGACGCGCGGGGCGATGTCGATTGGCGAAAGTGCGGGCGGGTTGCCCCCCGACAGTCTGGTCGAGCGCGAGGCGGATATTCTCGAGGATTGTATCCGTGTGATCGACACATTCCATGACGCGAGTGATGGCGCGATGATCCGTGTGGCCGTGGCGCCGTGCTCGCCGTTTTCCGTCAGCCGCGAATTGATGCGCGACGCGGCTGTTCTGGCCCGCGACAAGGGCGTGATGATGCACACTCATCTGGCGGAAAATGACGAAGATATCGCCTATAGCCTTGAAAAATTCGGCTGTCGCCCCGGGCAATACGCCGAAAGCCTCGGATGGACCGGCCCCGATGTCTGGCACGCGCATTGTGTGAAACTGGACGCCGCAGAGATCGACCTGTTTGCGAAATCCGGAACAGGTGTCGCGCATTGCCCCTGTTCCAACTGTCGCCTCGGGTCGGGCATTGCGCCGGTGCGGGCGATGCGGGATGCGGGCGTGCCTGTTGGGCTTGGCGTTGATGGATCGGCCTCTAATGACGGGAGCAACCTGATCCTTGAGGCGCGTCAGTCGATGTTGCTGCAACGTGTCGCGTTCGGGGCGGATAAAATGAGCGCCCGCGAGGCTCTGGAGCTTGCCACCCGTGGCGGGGCCGAGGTTCTGGGACGCGATGATTTGGGTCGGTTGGCCGCCGGAAAACGTGCCGATATTGCCATTTGGGACGTGTCCGACATCGAAAGCTCCGGCTCGTGGGATCCCGCAGCCCTGTTGCTTGCGGGGCCAACGCAGGTCAAGGATCTGTTCGTCGAGGGCCGCCATGTTGTGGCCGACGGATGGCTCACCACGGTGCATCTGCCCGAAGTGCTGCGCCAACAATCCGCCCTCGTCAAAGGGGTGATGGACCGGTAGGGCAGGTTATGCGGCCCCTGCGGGCGCGACCCGTTCGCCCATCACGTAGGTGGCCGCAATCGCGCGGTCGTCGCCCATCATAATGGTGGGGAATACGGCCTCCCAAATGTCGGTGGCGCGGGCCGAACGTTGGGCGATCGCGGGGGTGGACGCGAGGTCGATCACCGTCAGATCCGCCTCCATCCCGACGGCAATCGAGCCGATCCTGTCTTGTAGGTGTAGCGCATTGGCCGACCCGAACGTGGCAAGCCACAACAGATGCGCGGGGTGCAGGGCGGTATGCGTGAGCTGCCCGACCTCATAGGCCGCCGCCATCGTGCGCAGCATCGAAAATGACGACCCGCCCCCTGTATCCGTGGCCAAGCCCACGCGCAGGCTCTCGCGGGTGCGCGCGCCCATGTCGAACAGGCCCGACCCGATAAAGGTGTTCGAGGTCGGACAGTGGATCAACGAGCAATCCATCGCCTGAAGATGGGCGATTTCGCGTGGCTCGAGGTGGATCGCATGGCCGAACAGCGCCCCCTCGCGCACCAGGCCGAATTGCTCGTAGGTGTCGAGGTAATCGCGGGCGGAGGGGTACAGTCCTTTGGTCCATTCGATTTCGTCGGTCTGTTCGGAAAGGTGGGTTTGCATCAGGCATGTCGGATGCTCGGCCCACAGCTTGCCCAGGGCATCGAGTTGCGCGGGCGTCGAGGTCGGGGAGAAGCGCGGGGTGATCGCATAGGTCGCGCGCCCCTTGCCATGCCACCGGTCAATCAGGGCCTTGCTGTCGTCATAGGCACTTTGCGCCGTGTCGCGCAGATATGTGGGTGCGGTGTCGCGATCCATACAGGTTTTGCCCGCCACGATCCGCATCCCACGGGCCTCGGCCGCGGTGAACAGCGCGTCCACCGATGCGGGGTGGATGGTGCAAAAACTGGTAACGGTTGTGGTGCCGTTTGCGAGCAAAAGATCAAGGTAGGTTTCGGCGATCCGGGTCGCATAGGCCGGGTCGGAGAACCTGGATTCTTCGGGGAAGGTGTAGGTGTTGAGCCAATCGATCAACCGCTTGCCCCATGAGGCGATGATGCCCGTTTGCGGATAATGCGCATGTGCATCCACGAACCCCGGTACGATCAATGCCTCGCCGTGGTCGACCCGTTTTGCATCGGGATGA
Source organism: Celeribacter sp. (assembly GCF_048259695.1). Lineage (GTDB taxonomy): Bacteria > Pseudomonadota > Alphaproteobacteria > Rhodobacterales > Rhodobacteraceae > Celeribacter. The sequence continues at coordinate 93,549 of NZ_JBLXHL010000004.1, forward strand.
CGCCGCATCAAGGCATCCCGTGCGCCAATTCCGGCGATTTTTCCGTCCTGCACAAGGATCGCGGCCCCCCGATGGGCCTGTACAGCCTCGGTGGCGGGAATGTCGAACGGGTTGCCCGTAAAGGTGACAACAGTGCCTGAGATCAGGGTGTCCATGTGCGGCGTGCCTTTTGCTTGTGCTGCGCCCAGACTAGGCGTGGATTTTGCGAAGGTAAATCGCAGTTGGGTCTGTTTCTTGGGGGCAAGCTGTCCTAAACTCCCCCTCAATCAAAAAACGAGCACGCCATGAACGACGATATCAACGACCTGCATCCGGAAATCGAGAAGGCCGAGGACGTCTATTCGCTTAGTGCGAGGCGTCTGTCCGCGATTCTATATGCGTTGGACCGTGAGGATCGCGTCGAGTTGATGGAGCAGATGGAGCCGTTGCACGCGGCCGACATCGCCGACATGCTCGAACAGATCAGCGCCCATGAACGCCGTCGCCTGATTGCGCTTTATGGCGAGGATTTTGACGGCGATATCCTGTCGGAGCTTGATGAGGGGCTGCGCGAAGAGGTCATCAGTGCCTTGCACCCGAACGTCTTGGCCGAGGCGGTGCGCGATCTTGAATCCGATGACGTGGTCGACCTTGTCGAGGATCTCGAAGAGGAGGCGCAAGAGGCTATTCTCTCGACCCTTGAGGATGCCGATCGTGTCGCGGTCGAGAAATCGCTTGCCTACCCCGAGTTCTCCGCAGGGCGTCTGATGCAGAGCAATGTGGTCATGGGGCCGGAGCATTGGACGATTGGTCAGGCCATTGACTACATGCGAAAATCGGAAAGTTTGCCCGACGATTTTTACCATATGGTTCTGGTCGATGCCAAAATGCGGGCCGTGGGGCATGTCACCTTGGGCAAAATCCTCGGGGCGCCGCGCGACAGGTTGTTGGCCGATATTCTGGAGCCCGGGTTCCGCACCTTTAACGTCGAAGAGAGCGAATCCGACGTGGCCTATGCGTTCAACCAGTATCACATGATTTCCGCCCCCGTGATCGACGAACACGAGCGTGTTGTCGGTGTGATTACCATTGATGACGCCATGAACGTCCTTGATGAAGAGCACGAAGAGGACATCATGCGTCTGGCCGGTGTGGGCGAGGGATCGCTGGCCGATAAGGTCATTGAAACGGTCCGCGCCCGTTTGCCGTGGCTTGCCGTGAACCTCGTCACCGCCATTCTCGCCTCGCTTGTGATTGCGCAATTCGAAGCGACGATTGCACAGTTTGTTGCCCTTGCCGTTTTGATGCCGATCGTGGCCTCTATGGGGGGCAACGCGGGAACGCAAAGCCTGACCGTGGCGGTGCGTGCCATCGCTACGCGCGACCTTACGGGGGCCAACGTGTGGCGGGTGATCCGGCGTGAAATCTATGTGGGCATGGCCAACGGGATCATTTTCGCACTCATCATGGGGATCGTCGGGGTGGTCTGGTTCGGCTCGCCCGCCTTGGGTATGGTGATTGCTGCCGCGATGGTGATCAACCTCGTGATTGCGGGGCTTGCCGGTGTTGGCGTGCCGGTTTTGCTTGAAAAAATCGGCATCGACCCCGCGTTGGCCTCGGGGGCATTTGTGACCACGGTTACGGATATCGTCGGGTTCTTCGCGTTTCTGGGCTTGGCGGCTTTGGTGCTCTTTTGAGCGAGGTCGTGGATCTCAAAGCTCTGGCACGCGGTGCCGCACGCAAGCGCCGCGCCAAGGCCCACGCAGGCGGCGCACACTGCGCAAGTCAGGCCCGTCAATTGCTCATGGGGTTTTTGACCCCGCATTATGGCAAGACTGTTGCGGGCTATATGCCGATCCACACCGAAATTGATCCGCTGCCCGCCATGGCGGCGCTGTGTGATCACGGTCCGGTTTGCGTGCCTGTTGTGGAACGTGAGGCCGCGCCGTTGCGGTTCGACCGGTGGACGCCCGGGGGCGCGATGGTCGAGGGCGTGTTTGGTGCCGCTGTACCGGCCGTGTCTGCGCCCGTGACGCCACAAATCGTGATTGTGCCACTTCTGGCCTTTAACCGCGACGGCCACCGGCTTGGCTATGGCGGCGGGTTTTATGACCGCACGTTGGCGCAATTGCGGGCGGCGGGTGGCACGGTCATGGCCATCGGACTGGCCTACGCAGGTCAGGAAATGCGCGATTTTCCGGTGTCATCGCTTGATGCGCCGCTCGATGTGATTGTCACCGAGGCAGAGATTTTGACCTTTTGACTGTATGTCGCACCGGTCCAGACCTTGCCAACGGCCTGTCTGACGCCTAAGGAACCGCCATGAAAATACTGTTTCTCGGAGATATTGTCGGAAGCGCGGGCCGCAAAGCTGTGCTTGACCGTCTGCCGCGTCTGCGGGCGGATTGGGGCCTCGATTTCATTGTTGTGAATGGCGAGAACGCGACCAACGGCATGGGATTGTCGGGCGAGCATGCCAAAGAGCTGTTGGAGGCGGGGGTTGATTGCCTCACCCTTGGCGATCACGCCTTTGATCAGCGCGACATGATGCAATATTGCGAGAAAGAAACGCGGATCATCCGTCCGATCAACTTTGCCAAGGCGGCTCCGGGGCGCGGTGTGCGCATTTTCGAAGACGCCCGCGGGCGCCGGATTCTGGTGGCGCAGGTGTTGGGGCAGGTGTTTATGAAACGCGCCTATGACGATCCGTTTTCGGCGCTTGATCAGGTGTTCACCAACCACAAGATCGGCGGTCATATTCAGGCCGCCTTGATCGATGTTCATTGCGAAGCCACATCCGAAAAAATGGCGATGGGGCATTTTTGTGATGGCAAAGCCTCCGTGGTTGTCGGCACCCATACCCATGTCTGCACGGGGGACGCACAAATCCTACCCGCAGGCACCGCCTATCTGACCGACGCAGGCATGTGCGGCGATTATAATTCGGTAATCGGCATGGATAAGGCCGAGCCTTTGCGCCGTTTCGTGACGGGCATGACAAAGGGGCGGTTTTCGCCCGCCGTGGGGGAGGTGACCCTGTCGGGGGTCTATGTCGAGACGGACGACAAAACGGGTCTGGCCACCCGGGTAAAGCAAATCCGCGAGGGCGGCCGGCTTGAACAAAGCATCCCGTAACGCACTTTTTCGCACCTCCCCTGAAGTTTTGCCATATTTTTAAGCGTTTAACGTTGCGCGCCCGTGGGGGTGGCGTGTTTTCGCGCTTGTTGCATAGGGGCGTTCGGGGCCATATTGTGCGCAGTGTGCATCAACGGGCGAGGCCATATGGAACTGTTCAATTTCGACCAATCGACGGAGGCGGTGATTGCGCTTCTCGTGGTCGGGTTCATGTTCGTCCTCTTTGTACGCGAAATTTATCCCACTGAAGTTGTCGCCATGGCGGGGGCCTCGGCCATGATCGGTTTGGGCATCTTGCCCTATGACGCGGGTTTGGCGGTTTTGGCCAACCCCGCGCCGTGGACCATCGCGATGATGTTTGTCGTCATGGGGGCCTTGGTGCGCACGGGGGGACTTGAATGGTTTACCTCACAGGCGGGGCGTTATGCCGAAAGCCATCCCTCGATTGCCATTGCCGCCCTGCTGTTCGTGGTGGTGATCCTGTCGGCGTTTGTGGCGAACACGCCCGTGGTGGTCGTGATGATCCCCGTGTTCATCCAACTGTCCTCAAAGCTCAAGGTTCCTGCGTCCAAGCTTTTGATCCCGTTAAGTTATTCTGCAATTATGGGCGGGACGATCACGCTGATCGGCACCTCGACCAACCTGCTCGTTGATGGTGTGGCCCGTGCCCAGGGGCTTGAGCCGTTCACCATTTTCGAGGTTTCTATTCTCGGGGTGATCATCACCGTCTGGGGCTTTATCTACCTGTATTTCATCGGGCGTCACCTGTTGCCGGAACGCGATAGCCTGTCTGCGTTGCTGTCCTCGGGGCGCTCAAAGATGAAGTTCTTCACCGAGGCCGTGATCCCGCCCGATAGCAACCTGATCGGGCGCGAAGTCTCCGGTGTGCAGCTGTTCAAACGTGACGGGGTGCGCCTTATCGACGTGGTGCGCGGGGATCAATCCTTGCGCCACAACCTCAACGGTGTGGTGCTTGAACTGGGCGACCGCGTGGTGCTGCGTTCGCAGATCAGCGAGCTGTTGAGCCTTCAGCGTGATAAATCGCTCAAGCGCGTCGATCAGGTGTCTGCGGTGGAAACCTCCACCGTCGAGGTCCTCATCACCCCGGGCTGTAAAATGGTCGGCCGCGCCCTTGGCTCCATGCGCTTGCGGCGCCGCTACGGGGTTTATCCGTTGGCCGTGCACCGCAAAAACCAGAACCTCGGCCAACAGATCAACGATCTGGTGGTGCGCGTGGGGGATACGCTCTTGCTTGAGGGCGCCCCCGCCGACATTCAACGTCTGGCGAACGATATGGACATCGGCGACGTGTCCAAGCCGACCGAACGGGCCTATCACCGCTCCCACGCCCCCATTGCCCTCATCGCGATGATGTCGATTGTCACCTTGGCCGCTTTCGGGGTTGCGCCGATTTTGGTGCTTGCCGTTCTGGCCGTGGCTGTGGTGCTCGTGACGCGGTGTATCGATGCGGATGAGGCGTTTTCGTTTATCGACGGGCGCTTGCTCGCCCTGATCTTTTCCATGCTCGCCATCGGGGCGTCACTGGAGGCCTCGGGCGCGGTGCAGATGATCGTTACGGCGGTCGCTCCGCTGCTTGAAGGGTTGCCCGTGTTCTTTGTGGTGTGGTCGATCTACCTGCTGACGTCATTCCTCACCGAGATGGTGTCGAACAACGCGGTCGCCGTGGTTGTGACGCCGATCGCAATCGGGCTTGGCCACTCTATGGGACTGGACCCGCGCGGCCTTGTCGTTGCGGTGATGGTGGCGGCCTCGGCGGCCTTTGCGACCCCCATCGGCTATCAGACCAACACAATGGTCTACGGCCCCGGCGGCTACAAATTCACCGACTATATGAAAATCGGTATCCCGCTCAACCTGTCGATCGGATTGTTGGCGTCCGCGGTCATTCCGTGGCTGTGGCCGCTATAACCGCAGCAGAGCACGCGCGACCCTTGCGGCCCCCACGCTCCATCGCCTATAGAGGGCGCAAAGCCGAAATTTGATTGACGGAGGACCTCATGGCAGGCCACTCAAAATGGGCCAACATCCAGCACCGTAAAGGTCGGCAGGATAAATTGCGCTCCAAGCTCTTTTCCAAACTCGCCAAGGAAATTACCGTGGCGGCGAAAATGGGCGACCCTGATCCCGACAAAAACCCGCGCTTGCGCATGGCCGTGAAAGAGGCCAAATCGCAATCCGTTCCCAAGGACGTGATCGACCGCGCGATCAAAAAGTCGCAAGGTGGCGATGCGGAAAACTACGACGAAATCCGTTACGAGGGCTATGGCCCCAACGGGGTGGCGGTGATCGTCGAGGCCATGACCGACAACCGCAACCGCACCGCATCCAACGTGCGCTCGACCTTTTCCAAAAACGGCGGAAATCTGGGCGAAACGGGATCTGTGGGCTTTATGTTCGACCGCAAGGGCCAGATCATCTATCCGGCGAGTGCGGGCGATGAAGACACCGTGATGATGGCCGCGATCGAGGCGGGCGCAGAGAACTGTGAAACCTCCGACGAGGGCCACGAAATCATTTGTGCCGACACCGATCTCAACGATGTGTCGACCGCGCTCGAGGCGGCCTTGGGTGAATCCGAGAGCACCAAACTGATCTGGCAACCGACCACAACCACCGAGTTGGATCTGGAAGGCATGCAAAAGCTGATGAACCTGATCGAGGCGCTCGAAGACGACGATGATGTGCAAAGCGTCACGGCGAACTTCGAAGCCTCCGATGAGGTGATGGACCAGCTTTAAAAACTGGGTCATGTATTGAAGAGCCCTGTCTGGAATGGCGGGGCTCTTTCTCATGTGGGGGCGCACGATGCAGGCAATGTTCGCAGGGTTCGTGACGGGGCTGTCACTGATCGTCGCAATCGGTGCGCAAAATGCCTTTGTTCTGCGTCAGGGGTTGAAACGTGCGCATGTGTTGGCCGTGGCGCTGACCTGTGCGCTGTCCGATGCCATCCTGATTTGCGTCGGCGTGTTTGCCTCTGCCAAAGTCACCACGGCCTTTCCGCTTGCCTTGCCGGTCATGCAATGGGGCGGGGTTGCGTTTTTGACCGTTTATGGCGCACGCGCAGCGCGCTCGGCCTACCGTGGTGGCGGGCATCTCGATCCGGCGGATGGTAAGACGCAAAGCCTTGCTGCGGCGTTGGCCACCTGTCTGGCGCTCACATGGCTCAACCCGCATGTCTATCTGGACACCGTGGTGTTGGTCGGGGCGATTTCCACCGATTTCGGTCCCGATCGCGGCGATTTCGCCGCGGGGGCGGTCACGGCGTCCTTCGTCTTTTTCTTTTCCCTTGCCTATGGCGCCCGCCTTTTGGCGCCCGTGTTTGCGCGCGAGGTCTCGTGGCGTGTCCTTGATGGCGTGATTGCGATTGTGATGTGGTCTATCGCCTTCAAATTGGCGGGTGGCGTGTGAGGGAACCGGTCGCCCCACCAAACCGTCCCGTTGCGGGGATCGCGTGGATGACAGCCACCACGCTCAATTTCGTGATGGTGAATGTGCTCGTCAAATATGTCGGTAACAGCCTACCTATTTTCGAGAGCGCCTTTTTGCGGTTTGCGCTTGGCCTGGTGTTTTTATTGCCCTTCATTGGTCAGGTGCGCCGCGTGACCTTTACCCGCCGCATCGTCAAGCTGTCGGTGGCCCGCGCGATGTTCCACGCCTTTGCGATGGTTGCGTGGTTCTACGCCATGACCCGCATTCCGATGGCCGAGGTCACGGCCATGAACTTTATGAACCCTGTCTATGTCTCGCTTGGTGCGGTGCTTTTGTTCGGCGAGAAAATCGCCCTGCCGCGCATCGCGGCGCTATGCGTGGCCTTTCTGGGCGGGTTGGTGATTTTGCGGCCGGGGCTGCGAGAAATCGATCCGGGCCATGTGGCGATGATCTTTTCCGCGATGCTCTTTGCGGGCAGCTATCTCATCGCCAATGCCCTGTCGAAACAACTGCCCGCTGCGGTTGTGGTGTTCTTGATGTCGGTGATGGTGCCGTTCGTTTTGCTGCCCTTTGCGTTGGCCGATTGGGTCACGCCGTCATGGCACGACATCGGCCTTTTGTTTTTCACCGCCTTCTTTGCCACGGCGGCACATTATTGCATGACACGCGCCTTTTCATGTGCGCCGCAATCCGTGGTGCAGCCCGTCACCTTTGTGCAACTGGTCTGGGCCACAACGGTGGGCTATCTGCTGTTTGGCGAGGGGATCGACGCCTTTGTGATCTTGGGCGGCGCGATGATTATGGGTGCGGTGTCATTTATCACGTGGCGCGAGGCGCGGCGCAAAAAGCGCGGATAAGGGCTTGAAACCTGACGTAAATGGTGGCGCTAACCTGCGGTTCGGTTGATCCGCGTCAAGGCGCGCCGCGGCGATCCCCTGCACCCTGTGTTCGACACATAAGAACAGGAGACACACGCATGTCACACACGCCGCACCAATTGTCACACGACTTCCCCGAATTGGCGGATGCGATTTCGGAGCGTAAAGCGTCCGACCCGCATTTCGCGCACCTGTTGGACGACTATAACGCATTGAACGATAAGGTGCATTTGGCGGAAACCAACGTCGAGCCGATGGATGATCTGGCGCAATCGGAGCTGCGCAAGAAACGTATGGCACTCAAAGACAAACTTTACGGTTTGCTGACGGCTGCGGCCTGAAACCCCGATTGAAATCCGGATTGAGGGCGCGTTATCCATAAGATGACGTGCCCTTGTTATTGCGGGTGGAAATGGCCATATCCCGACCTGTGAGGTTGGGTCTTTTTCCATATGTGACGGCGCTGTGCGCTGTTGTCTGTGTTGCCGTGTCCGCGCCCGTTTGGGCGCAGTCATCAGTGACGGGAGTGGCGCGTGTCATCGATGGCGATACTTTGGCCATTGGTGAGGTCCGTATTCGTTTGCATGGCATCGACGCGCCGGAGATGGGACAGCCGTGCGCGGATATGCGCGGGCGTGAACTGGCCTGTGGCGAGATGTCCAAAGCGGCGTTGAGCGCTATGGCGGTGGGAAACATGACCTGTGAGGCGCGTGACCTCGATCGCTATGGCCGTATTGTCGCGGTGTGCCGTGTCGCGGGACGTGACCTCAACGCCGCAATGGTCGCCCAAGGGGCCGCCTTTGCCTATGCGAAATATTCCAAAGACTACGTGCAGATCGAGGCAAGGGCGCGGCGCGAAGGGCGCGGGTTCTGGCGGGCAGGGGTGCAAGTCCCCGCGCAATACCGTGCCTCCAAATACGACGCGCCCGCCCCCGTCGCCGTCACGGGCTGTACGATCAAGGGCAATATTTCCAAATCGGGCCACATCTATCACGTCGAGGGATCGCGCAGCTACGCCAAGACCCGCATCGACACCACCAAAGGCGAGCGGTGGTTTTGCTCCGAGGCCGAGGCCCGCGCCGCAGGGTGGCGCGCCCCGCGCAGTTAAGCCGCAGGGGCCGCGTCTGTGTCGGCCTCCGGATCCGGTGGCCCGTCGATCTGCTCCTGAAAATTGTCGAAAAACTGATCCGCCATTTTCCGGGCAAAGCTGTCGATGATCCGCCCGCCCAGTTGCGCAAGTTTGCCGCCCACTTTGGCCTCGACGGTATAGCGCAATTGCGTGCCACCCTCGACATCCGAAAGATGCACCTGTGCGCCGCCCTTGGCAAAGCCCGCAACGCCGCCTGTGCCTTCGCCCGTAATCGTGTAGCTTTCGGGCGGCATCATGTCCGACAGGGTCACTTTGCCTTTGAATGTCGCCTTTACGGGGCCGACCTTTTGCTTCACCACCGCTTCGAATCCCTCCTCGGGGGAGCCGGTGAGGGTCTCACAGCCGGGAATCGCCGTGGCGAGCGTGTCGGCGTCGTTGAGTCGCGCCCAGACGGTTTCGCGGTCAGCCTTGAGAATACGAGTGCCAGAGAGGTCCATTTTCGGTGTCCTTTTCACATTTCCTTGACTGTGAAGCGCAAGAAATCAGGTTTCAAGCAACAAACTTGCGAGAGAGGCTTGCAAGGGCTCTCAGCTTCGGCTACTGCCCCTGCAACGGGTCGTTAGCTCAGTTGGTAGAGCGCTTCGTTTACACCGAAGATGTCGGGAGTTCGAGCCTCTCACGACCCACCATTCCCCCTCGCTTAAGTCAATTGTGCCGCACCTGATCGGGGTGTCCCCAATGTGTCCGTACGCCATTCTCCCCCGCTACGGGGGGCAAAAGGCGCTATCCGTGAGGGGGAATGCGTGACATCCCGGAATGGGACGCCCCAGACTATAGGGCGCTCCACCTTGATCCGGTGGAGGTGTTGTCGGTGTACTGTGCGCTGCGGGTGTTGCGCCGCGCCGCTAGACCGGTCGGGCGTGGTCAAGCGGGACCGCTGTTGCAAGGTCCGCGTCCAGATAGAGCGCCTGTGCCAATGTTCCCAACGTGCCGCGTGAGCGCAAGAGTTGCGCGGGGATGGCGCTTGTGCGTGCGACCGCCGAGGCGAGACTGTCGCCCGCGTCGTTCACCATCACCGACACTGCCCGTGCCATTTCAAGGTCCGCACCCGCAAGCGTGCCATCGGCAAGGGTCAGGCGATGGTTCTCTCGAAACACTTCGCGCCCGTTGAGGGAAAATCCGGTGATCGGCGAGCCCGCTGTGGCCATCGCATCCGTGACCAGAAACAGCCGTTCAGGATCGGGCTTTGCGGCCAACGCCACACGCAAGGTGTTTGGGTGGACATGGATGCCATCGGCGATCATGCCCGCATAGATGTCACCGTGGGCCAGTGTCGCGCCCACGAGGCCGGGTTCGCGGTTTCCCATTTGGCTCATGGCGTTAAACAGGTGCGTGACGCATCGCGCCCCCGCCGCAAAGGCGGCCATACAGGTGTCAAAACCGGCATCGGTGTGGCCAAGGGACACGACAATACCCGCATCGGCCATCGCCGTGATCTGTGCGGGGGTGGTGTTTTCGGGGGCCACCGTGACCATCACATTGGGGAGGCGCTCGGCGGCGTGCAGCATGAGCGCCAGATCCGCCTGTTCCATCGGGCGGATCAGCTTCGGGTCATGCGCCCCTTTGCGGGCAACCGACAGGTGCGGCCCCTCCAGATGAATACCGGCAATGCCCGCGACCCCCTCGGCGATGGCCTGTTCCACGGCGTCGATTGCGGCGCGGGTCCGCGCATGGGTGTCGGTAATCAGGGTCGGCAAGATCGCAACCGTTCCCGTCGAGGCATGGGCCTGCGCGATGGTGCGCAGTGTGGCGACGTCCTGATGGTCGTTAAACATCACTCCACCGCCGCCGTTCACTTGTAAATCGACAAAGCCCGGCACGATAACGCCGCCACCAAGCGTTTCCACCGGACAGCCATCCGGCACCGCCGCCGTCGGCACAACACGGGCAGACCCGGTGCTGTCAACGGCGAGCGCGTGCGCATCGTACAGGGTTGTCCCGTCGTGAATGCGCGCCCCGACGTAGGCTTTGGCGATGGAACTCATACTGTCTCGGTCACTTTTTTGAGGTGGCGTGGCGCATCGGGATTGATCCCGCGCGATACGGCGATTTGTTCGACCATGGCATAAAAACTGGCGATCAAACAAATCGGGTCGGTTAGGGAATGCCCTGTGCGCGTCACGTTCAACGCGGTTGCGTCCTTGACCTGATCGCTGGTCGCAAAGACTTTGGCACCCTTTTGCGCCAAGGTGTCGGCAACCGCCGCGAGGGCCGGTTCGGCCGCATCTTTAGACGTCAGCGCAATCACCGGAAACCCGGAATCCACGATAGAAACGGGACCATGAAGCACCTCTGCGGAGGAATAGGATTCCGCGTGGATCTGGCATGTTTCCTTGAATTTCAACGCCGCCTCGTTCGAGATCGCGTAGGCCGGTCCGCGCCCGAGGCAAAAGATAGAGCTGCGCCCGTCGAGCGCCGATTGCACCTCGGGCCAATCGTTTTGCACCGCTTGGGTCAAAGCGTCCGGCAGTGCCGTGATCGCGGCAAGCAAGGCGGCATCCTGCGCCCACTCGGCCAAAAGCCAGATGCCCGCAACGGTGGAGTTGACGAAGGTTTTCGTCGCCGCAACGCTCAACTCCGGACCTGCGTGCAGGTTCAATGTCTGGTCGGCGGCCTGTGCCAGGGGGCTGTCGGGGTTGTTGGTCATCGCAATCGACAGCGCCCCGCCGTCGCGGGCCATGCGTGCCATTTCAACGATGTCGGGGCTTTTGCCCGATTGCGATACCGACAGGCACACGCTGCCCGCAAGGTTCAATTTGCGATTGTAGATCGAGGCAATCGAGGGCCCGATCGAGGCCATCGGCGTTCCCGTCAACAGCTCGGACGCGTATTTGAGGTAGGTCGCGACATGATCCGACGAGCCACGCGCAACGCTGACGAGGTAATCGGGGTTGCGGGCGCGGATCGCGTCGGCGGCACGGCGAATGTCGTCGCCCCCCATGCGCAACAGGCGGTCCACAGCGACCGGAATTTCAAGAACTTCACGGCGCATTTGGGTTTGGGATGTGGTCATTCAGACGTCCTACTCTTTGGTCAGGCGAAGTTCGGCTACAAAGTTGTAGGCGTCTCCGCGATAGATCGATTTGGTGAATTCGGCGACGCGCCCGTCGGGAAGGTAGGAGGTCCGCTCGATCCGCAGTCCCGCCATCCCCGTCGCGACCTCCAACAGGGCTGCATCCTGGTCCTCGAGGTTGATCGCTGAAATTTTCTGTAAGGCGCGCACAGGGCGCAATCCCGCCTGATCAAGCACGTCGTAAAGCGAGGTTTTGACCAACAACGGGTTGGGCAAAATCTGTGTCGACAGCGAGGCGCGTTCAATGGCCATCGGTTTGTTGTCTGCGGTCCGCAGCCGCGAGATCCGCGACACGGACGCCTCGGGGGACAGGGCGAGGACCATCACCTCATCGGGGGAGGGCATGAAAACGCCGCGCTCCAACCAGACACTGGAGGACACCATGCCGCGCCGCGCCATGTCCTCGCTAAACGAGGTGAGCCGGGACAGCGATTGTTCGATTTGCGGTGCGGATGACGCCACAAAGGATCCCGAGCCCTGTTTTTGAACCACAATACCGTCATCAGCCAGGGCCTGAATGGCTTTGCGCACGGTGACGCGCGACATATCCGTGATCGCGGCAATTTCGCGCTCGGGCGGCAGGGAGCTTCCCGCCTTGAACAGGCCTTGATCAATGCCCTCGTTCAACCGCCGGTGCAATTGAACATAGCGTGGCCCGCCATTGCGTTTGAGCCAGTTCGCGGGGGCTAAAAATTCGGACATCATCATGGCGCTGTCTCCGCTGTGGTGGTCGCATTCAGCAAGGCAAGGTGGAACGCGCCGTCGAGCGCGTTGCCGCGCGCGGGGGCGAGCCCGACAAGCAATTCGGGGGGCAGGTATTCGGCGTAATGTGGTCCGACACCGCCCGTGAGACAGAGCGTCTCGCCGGGGACGAATCCGACCTGTGCGAGGCCGCGTGCCAGATATGTTGCGCCTGTGGCCATGATGGTGCGCCCCCACGGATCGCCGGCGTGGGCTTGCGCCACGATTTCGGGGGCAAGCGTGGCATAGTCGCCCGCCTTGGCCGACATGCTGAACGCCACGATGGCATTGGGGTCGTCACCGAATTGCGCCAAGATATGCCGCGTCAGGGGGCTATGGGCCTCGATGCCGTCATGGCAGAGCAAGACCTGTATCAACGCGGCCCGCCCGAGCCATGCGCCCGATCCCTGATCGGAGACATGAAACCCCCAACTGCCGACAAAGCGGAAGCGGCCTGCCGCACGGGCGGCGATGATGGATCCGGTTCCGATGGACAGCAGGGCGCCGTTTTGATCCCCAAGCGCTCCCGCCACGGCGGTTGGGCGGTCATCCGTGACAACCACGCGGCGATAGGGCAGCGCGGCCGCAACGCGGGCGCTGTCGTGAGGGGTCATAACCCCCGCAAGGCCAAGATGCGCGGTTGCGCGGGGCAGGGCGTCGGGTGCGATACCTGCGCTTTGCGCCGCTTTTTCAATGGCCTCGATCACGTTCTGAATGGCCAGGTCCGGATCGGAGGCGACATTTGCCCGCCCCGCATCGGCGCGTGCAATCACGCCTCGCGCAGGGGTTCCGATGGCTGCGCGGCATCCTGTGCCGCCCCCGTCAACAGCAATGAGCAAGTGGTGCGATGAATCATTCATGTAATACCTTTACGATACCTATTTGCATAAAGATAGACCTATTTCATTCCTATTTGCGTGAATATATGGGTTTTTCCGCAAAAATATAGACCCCAAATAAATTGGTAGACAAGAGGTATCTAAAAGGTATTAATGTGGGCGAGGGGGAGATTCGTATGCCATTGCCGACCACAGAAGCACTGCCGGAGCACGCGCCGATTGATGCGCGCTCGGCGCGGGATGCTGCCCTGTTCCTCCTCAGGGGGCAGCAGTCCGCGTTGGCGGCCGTCGAGGCGGCTTCGGATGACATCATCCGCGGCGCCCAGGCGATGGTCGCCGCCATTCGGTCCGGTCATTCGGTGGTGTATGGCGCGGCGGGCAGTTCGGGTCTTATGGCCTTGGCGGATGCCTGTGAGTTGCCGGGGACCTTCGGGGTGTCACCCGATGTGATCCGTGTGCATATGGCGGGCGGTATTCCTGTCGATGCGCGTATGCCCGGCGATACCGAGGATGACACGTCCGAGGCGGCCCGATTGGCGCAGAGTGTCCATGCCGGAGATGCGGTGATTGTGTTGAGCGCAAGCGGCACGACGCCCTATGCGGTGACGCTCGCCACCGGGGCCAAGGCGCGCGGTGCGACCGTGATTGCCATCGCAAACAACCCGAACACGCCTTTGCTTCTGGCGGCGGATGTGGCGATTTGCCTGCAGACCCCGCCCGAAGTGATTGCCGGCTCCACCCGTCTGGGGGCCGGAACGGCGCAAAAATCGGCGCTCAACATGATGTCGTCGCTGATGGGGGTGGGGCTTGGCCATGTCTATCGCGGGCTGATGGTGAATGTCGTCGCCGACAACGCCAAGCTCGTGGCGCGTTCGGCCAATATCGTCGCACAGATTGCGGGCGTTCCCCTGTCGGTTGCCGAAGCGGCACTCGCGCAGGTCGGGGGCCATACCAAACTTGCCATCCTTGTCGCGGCGGGCAGTGCGCCTGATGTGGCGCGGACCTTGCTCGACACCCACAACGGGTGCCTTGGACCTTGTCTGCAATCACTCGCAGACCTGTAGATTTGAACGATAACAAAAGGGAGAAGACCATGAATAAACTGAAATTGATCGGTGCCATGTTGGCGACAACCGCCATCGCAGGTGCCGCAGCGGCACAGGATGTGACGCTGACGATCGAGAGCTGGCGCAATGATGATCTTGCCATCTGGCAGGACAAAATCATCCCCGCCTTTGAAGAGGCCAACCCCGGGATCAAGCTGAAATTCACGCCTTCGGCCCCTGCGGAATACAACGCGGTGCTGAATTCCAAGCTGGATGCCGGTTCGGCCGGTGATATCATCACATGTCGCCCCTTCGACGCCTCTCTGGCGCTGTATGAGGCGGGCCATCTGGCCAATATCAGCGATATCGAAGGCATGAAAAACTACTCCGACGTGGCCAAGTCGGGGTGGAGCACGGATGACGGTTCGGCGCAGTACTGTGTGCCAATGGCCTCGGTGATCCACGGCTTTATCTACAACAAGGACGCCTTTGCCGAAGTGGGCATTGACGTGCCGAAAACCGAAGCCGAGTTCTTTGCCGCGTTGGACAAGATCAAGGAAGACGGCAATTATATCCCGATGGCTATGGGCACGAATGACCAGTGGGAAGCCGCCACGATGGGCTACAACAACATTGGTCCAAACTACTGGAAGGGCGAAGAAGGCCGTCTTGCCCTGTTGTCGGGCGCGCAAAAACTCACCGACGAAGCATGGGTTGCGCCTTACCGTCAACTGGCGAAATGGGCGCCGTATCTGGGCGACGGCTACGAGGCTCAAACCTACCCCGACAGCCAGAACATCTTCACCTTGGGGCGTGCGGCAATCTACCCCGCAGGGTCATGGGAAATCGCCGGCTTTAACGATCTGGCCGATTTTGAAATGGGTGCGTTCTATCCCCCCGTGCAAAACGCGGGCGACACATGCTACATCTCGGATCACACCGATATCGGCATCGGCATGAACGCGAACACACCGAACGCGGAGGCCGCAACGGTCTTTTTGAACTGGGTCGGTTCGTCGGAATTCGCGACGATTTTCGCCAACGCCTTGCCCGGGTTCTTCCCGCTGTCGAACGCAGCCGTCACGCTTGACGATCCGCTTGCCCAGGAGTTCATCTCGTGGCGCGGCGAATGCGAAAGCTCGATCCGCTCCACCTATCAGGTTCTCTCGCGCGGGACGCCGAACCTCGAGAACGAGACATGGAACGCATCGGTTGCCGCAATCAAAGGCACGGAAACTCCCGAAGAGGCCGGACAGCGCCTTCAGGACGGGCTTGCAAGCTGGTATGCGCCGCAACAGTAAGCGGACCTGACACCACCCGCCCGCGCGCTGGACATGTCCCGCGCGCGGGCCTCGATTGCAGTTTTGCGACATCGCACATTGACGCGTCTGACCTCACATCGGCGCCGATCC
Source organism: Celeribacter sp. (assembly GCF_048259695.1). Lineage (GTDB taxonomy): Bacteria > Pseudomonadota > Alphaproteobacteria > Rhodobacterales > Rhodobacteraceae > Celeribacter. The sequence goes on from NZ_JBLXHL010000004.1 coordinate 109,252, forward strand.
ACAACAGGATTTTTTCATGGCAGATCATCACGGAAAACCGAAATTCAGATGGCATATCGTCGTATTTCTCGCTCCCGCAGTGTTGGTCTACACCGCTGTCATGATTTACCCGCTGTTCAACACCCTGCGCTTGTCGCTGTTTACACAGGTTGATCAGACCCGTGTTTTTGTCGGCCTTCAGAACTTTCGCACCCTGTTTGGCGAGACGGTTTGGTCGACCCAGTTCTGGAACGCGCTTGGCAATAACTTTTGGTTCTTTGTGATCCATATGTTGGTGCAAAACCCGATCGGTATCGCGCTCGCCGCGATCCTGAGCCATCCCAAATTGCGCTTTGCCAGTTTTTACCGCTCGGCCATTTTCATCCCCACAATCCTGAGTTTCGTGATCGTCGGGTTTGCATGGAAACTGATCCTGTCGCCGATTTGGGGCATTGCCCCCGGGATGCTTGACGCGGTGGGGCTCAAGGCGCTGTATGCGCCGTGGCTCGGCAAAGAGGCCTATGCCCTCACGGCCCTGTCGCTTGTCTCTGTCTGGCAATTCGTCGGCATTCCGATGATGTTGATCTACGCCGCATTGCTGTCGATTCCGGACGAGATTCTGGAGGCCGCCGAGGTCGAGGGCATCACCGGACTGTCGGCGTTCTGGAAAATCAAACTGCCGCTGATCCTGCCCTCCATCGGGATTATTTCCATCCTGACGTTCGTGGCCAACTTTAACGCCTTCGATCTGATTTACGCCGCCCAAGGGGCGCTCGCAGGGCCGGACTTCGCGACCGATATCCTTGGCACGTTCATGTATCGCACCTTCTTCGGGTTCCAACTTCAACTTGGCGACCCGCACATGGGCTCGACCATCGCCTCCGCCATGTTTGCCATCATCCTTGTCGGTGTGTGCCTGTACCTCTTTGGTATCCAGTCACGCATGCGCCGCTATCAGTTCTGAGGAGCGCCCGATGAACGCCGCACGCCAAAACCGTTTCAATATTCTGGCCGCACACGGGGCCTTGATCGCCTATACGTTGGTCGCGCTCTTTCCCGTGATCGTGATTGTGATCAACAGTTTCAAAACCCGCAAAGCGATTTTCCGTGAGCCGCTTGCGCTACCTGATGCGGATAGTTTTTCGCTGATCGGCTATGAGACCGTCCTCAAACAGGGCGATTTCTTTCTCTACTTTCAAAACTCGATGACAGTCACGGTCGGGTCGCTGTTCTTTATCTTGCTGTTCGGGTCGATGGCCGCCTTTGCGCTCGCCGAGTACCGGTTCAAAGGCAACACACTTATGGGGCTGTATCTGGCGCTCGGGATTATGATCCCGATCCGCATCGGTACAGTCGCGATTCTGGAGCTGATGGTGCAAACGGGTCTGGTCAACACGCTGTGGGCGCTGATCCTTGTTTATACGGCGCAGGGGTTGCCGTTGGCGGTGTTCATCCTGTCCGAATTCATGCGTCAGGTCAGTGATGATTTGAAAAATGCGGGCCGCATTGACGGTCTGTCCGAATACCGGATTTTCTTTAGCCTCGTGTTGCCATTGGTGCGCCCCGCAATGGCAACGGTGGCGGTGTTCAACATGATCCCGATCTGGAATGACCTGTGGTTCCCGTTGATCCTTGCGCCCGCAGAAGAGGTGAAAACGCTGACCTTGGGCAGTCAGGTGTTCATCGGTCAATTCGTGACCGACTGGAACGCGGTGCTGTCGGCGCTGACTTTGGCGATCCTTCCGGTGATGGCGCTTTATGTTGTGTTCTCACGCCAGTTGATCCGCGGGATCACCTCCGGAGCGGTGAAATGAGGGTCGTTGTTGCGGGACTTGGCACTATGGGGCGCAGTCATGCGTTGGCCTATCACGCCCACCCCGATGCCGAGATCGTCGGTCTGGTCAATCGCTCCGAGGTGACCTTGCCGGAGGCGTTGTCAGGCTATCCACGCTTTGCAACCTTGGGGGAGGCGCTCGCGCTCGAACCGGATCTGGTCTGTATTGCGACCTATTCCGACACCCATGCCGAGTATGCAATCGCGGCGATGGAGGCCGGCGCGCATGTGTTCGTTGAAAAGCCTCTGGCCACCACGGTGGCCGACGCCGAGCGGGTCGTGGCCACGGCACAGCGGTTGGGCTCAAAACTGGTGGTGGGGTATATCCTGCGCCACCACCCGAGTTGGCAACGGCTGATCGCGGAGGCCCGTGATCTTGGCGGGCCATATGTGTTTCGCATGAACCTCAATCAACAGTCGCAAGGGGCGACATGGGCCACCCATAAGTCCCTGATGCAAACCACCTCGCCCCTCGTGGATTGTGGTGTGCATTATGTCGATGTCATGTGCCAGATCACCGATGCCGCCCCGACCCGCGTGAGCGCTATGGGGCTGCGCCTGAGCGATGAGATTGCGCCCGATATGTACAATTACGGACAGCTGCAGGTCTGGTTCAAGGACGGATCGGTCGGGTGGTACGAGGCAGGGTGGGGGCCGATGATGTCGGAGACTGCGAGCTTTGTAAAAGACGTGGTGTCGCCGGGCGGATCCGTATCGATCAAGGACGCGGAACGCGGGGCCACCGATGACGTCGAGGGCCATACCAAAGTCGGGGCTATCGTTGTGCATCGCCCTTCGGGGGATCGCCGTGTGGCCCTCCCCGACGAGCCCGACCATCAGGCCCTTTGCGATGCCGAACAGGCGTTTACCCTCGCCGCAATTGCAACCGATCACGATCTGACGCGGCATATGACCGATGCCGTGCAATCTTTACGTATTTGCCTTGCTGCCGATGAAAGCATCCGCACGGGCCACCCCGTATCCCTAGGAGACACCCCATGACCGCACTACAACTCACCAACGTTTGCAAATCCTTCGGCGAATTTGAAGTGCTCAAAGACATCAACCTGACGGTGGAAAACGGCGAATTTGTCGTTTTTGTCGGCCCCTCTGGCTGTGGCAAATCCACCCTGTTGCGGGTGATTGCGGGTCTTGAGGATGCCACCAAGGGAACGGTGGCCATTGGCGATGAGGTCGTCAACATCGTGCCGCCCGCCAAGCGTGGCATCGCGATGGTGTTCCAGTCCTACGCGCTCTATCCGCACCTGAGCGTGCGCGATAACATGACGCTTGGCCTCAAACAGGAAAAACAGCCCGCCGCCGTGATCGACGAGCGCGTGAATAAGGCGGTGCAGATGCTGGATTTGTCGGCCTATGTCGATCGCAGGCCGTCCGACCTGTCGGGTGGGCAACGCCAACGGGTGGCCATCGGGCGCGCCATCGTGCGCGATCCAAAGCTGTTTTTGTTCGATGAGCCGCTGTCCAACCTTGATGCGGCCCTGCGGATGAACACACGCATCGAGATTGCCGAATTACACCGCAAATTGAGCGCGTCGATGATCTATGTGACCCACGACCAGACCGAAGCCATGACGCTTGCCGATAAAATCGTGGTGCTGCGCGATGGCCGCATCGAACAGGTCGGCAGCCCGATGGAGCTTTACAACAACCCCGCGAACCAGTTTGTCGCAGGGTTTCTGGGCTCTCCGGCCATGAACTTTTTCAAAAAGGGTCCGGTAGAGGTGCCTGAAAACGGAACGCTCGGTGTGCGGCCCGAGCATTTGCGCATCGTGAAAAACGGCCGGATCAAAGGCACAGTGGCCCATGTCGAATGGCTCGGTGGCGATACGAATTTGTTGGTCAACTCCGATCAGGGGGAGCCGTTCACCGTGCGCGTGTTCGGACAGGATGCGACCCGTGTCGGCGCGGATATCGCGCTTGATTTCGACGATAGTGCGGCTTTTATCTTTGATCACGCGGCTATGCGTGTGCGCACGTAACGTGCCGCAGGCCCGATGTCTGCCTTTGGAATGCACGCGGCCCCCTCCGGAAAAGGGGCCGTTTTGCGCCTTTACCCCTTGGGGCCTTGGCTGCGGGCATAGAGGTCCTCGTAGCGGATAATGTCGTCCTCGCCGACATATGAGCCTGTCTGGACTTCGATCAGGACCATCGGAACCTTCCCGGGGTTTTCCATCCTGTGAACCGCGCCAAGCGGGATGTAGACAGATTGGTTTTCCGTCACGAGCCTGACCTCATCATCCACCGTCACACGGGCGGTGCCTTCGACGACAATCCAGTGCTCGGAGCGATGAACGTGGCTTTGCAAACTCAGCGCGGCCCCCGGATGCACATGGATGCGTTTGACCTGAAACCGTCCGCCCACCACAAGGCTTTCAAACCATCCCCAAGGGCGGTGATCTTTGGGGAACGTCGTGGCCTGAACCGCGCCTTTGGATTTGAGCGCGGCCACGGCGAATTTGACGTCTTGGGCGCGCGACATATCCGCCACGAGAACCGCATCGTTCATCGCAACCGCCATGATGTTTTTCAGGCCGATCCCGACGATTTCAAGATGCTCGCTGTCCGAGCGCAACAGGCTGTCGGTGCATTCAATCGCGGTCGCCCCGCCAGAGGTCACAACGCCGTTTTGATCGGGGCCGGCCTCGCGCCAGACCGCATCCCACCCGCCAAGGTCGGACCACCCGCCCTCAAACGGCACAACCGCAAGGTTCGAGGCCCGTTCCATCACGGCATAGTCGATGGAAATGTCTTCGGCCTGCGCCCATGCGGCGGGCTCCAGACGCAAAAAACCCAAATCCGTCTGCGCGCCCTCGACGGCGGCGGCCACGGGGGCGCTCAAACCGGGGGCGTATTGCGCGAAGGCCGCGATGATGTCTTTGGCTTTGAACAAAAAGATCCCTGCGTTCCACATGAACGTCCCCGCGTCCACCATCTCCCGGGCATGTGCAGCGTCGGGTTTTTCGACGAACTTTTTGAGATCAATTGCCGCTCCGGACGGATCTGGCAGTGTGGTCAGTTCGAGATAGCCATAGGCGGTTTCTGCATGGGTCGGCTTGATGCCAAAGGTCACAAGTTTACCGTTCTCGATCGCCGAGAGGCCTTTCTCCACGGCGGTATGGAACGCAGCCGTGTCGGGGACCACGTGGTCGGAGGGCGCGACAAGCATGATTGCCTCGGGGTCGGTGTCGGACAAATACAGTGCCGCCGCCAGAATGGCCGGTGCGGTGTTGCGCCCCTCGGGTTCAATCAAAATCGCGCCCGGATCAATTCCGATTTCGGCCAGTTGCTCGGTCACGATAAACCGGAAATCCGATCCCGTCATAACCGCAGGGGCCGCAAACCGAAGCCCGCCGACGGTGCCGCACAACCGCATCGCAGAGGCCTGAAACAGGGTCTGTTCATCGAGGAGCGGAACAAATTGTTTCGGGTAGCTCTTGCGCGACAGAGGCCAAAGCCGCGTTCCGGAGCCGCCACACAAAATGACGGGCGTAATGCGAGAAGAGGTCATGATGGGTGGGTATCCTGTCTTTAGAGCGCCGGAGTGCAAACTTTAGAGTGTCCTCTCGCAAATTCGCTTAATATATCTGGTTTATCAACACTAACCGTAATGTGACGCGCCGGTATTTGGAGAGGAGGGCGTTGTCGGAGGTCCCTGCGCCCGCCCCGTAACCGCCTCATGTTCGCGGCGGGTTGGGTGTGACAGGGGGCATTTCGGGCAATCGGACCGATATCACCCCCTTGGCGCTGTGCTTTTGATGTGTCGCCGGAGGCTTGAAAAACAGGGTGGTTCGGGCGTCTGTCGCGACCTTCGTTCAAGTGGCAGGTTTTTTTTCTGCCAATCGCCCATTGTCCGCTTGACGCGCCCGCGTCCCAGACATAGAACGCCCCTCACGTTCAGGACAGTGTTCTGGGCGGGTAGCGAGCGGTTGTAGCTCAGTTGGTTAGAGTACCGGCCTGTCACGCCGGGGGTCGCGGGTTCGAGTCCCGTCAACCGCGCCATCGCTGCCCGAAATCGCCTGAAAAGGCACGTCGTAAGACAAAATGCGCGGTTGTAGCTCAGTTGGTTAGAGTACCGGCCTGTCACGCCGGGGGTCGCGGGTTCGAGTCCCGTCAACCGCGCCACTTACGTCCCACAGAAGTGTGGTGGCGTTCGACGAAAAAGCCGCTCCTTTCGGGGCGGCTTTTCGCGTTTCGGCGGGGGTGCATTTTGGCCTGACTGTGCAACTCATTCGATCTGATAGGGCAGGGTGCCGCGCCGGTCGGGATCAATGCTCAGACGGCGCTCCAGTGGCGGCACAGAGCGTTGATGGCAGTTGCGCCGCTCACAGATGCGGCACGAGATCCCGATGGGTTCAAAGGCGGCCGGCTTGGTCACATCGAGATCGTCGGCATAGACCATGTCCGAGGCATGGGTGACCTCACACCCCAATCCGATGGCGTAGCGGCGCACAGGCGCGTGAAAGCTGCCGCCCGATTTGGCGACATCGCGGGCAATCGACAGATAGCGCACCCCGTCGGGGGTCTCGGCCAGTTGCCGCAGGAAATGCCCCGGGCGCTCGAACGCCTGATGGACGTTCCAAAGCGGACAGGCCCCGCCGTAGCGGGCAAATTGCAGCCGTGTGGAGGAGTGGCGTTTGGTGATGGTCCCCGCCTGATCGACGCGGACAAAAAAGAACGGAATGCCTTTGGCGCCGGGGCGCTGCAGGGTGGACAGGCGGTGCGCCACCTGTTCGATCGACGCGCCGAACTGTTCGGCGAGCATTTCCAGATCGTGACGCGTCTCTTTGGCCGCTTTCAGGAACGCGCTGTAGGGCATGAGGGCCGCGCCTGCGAAATAATTGGCCAGACCGATACGGGCAATTTGGCGGCTGTCCTCGGAATGGAATCGCGCCAGATCAAGCGTTGCGTCAAGCAATTGGGACTGCGTGACCAGAGCCAGTTGGTGCAGCACCTGAAAGGTTTGTGTCGAACGGGCGGCGCGGGACGAAATCGTCAACCGCCCTGTATCGGGGTCGTAGCGGCGCAAATCATCGGAGGCGTAGCGCACGGTGATCGCATGTTTGGCCAAGGCTTCGGTGGCCAGGGTCGCGACATCGCGCGGATCGTCGCCGGGGCGGGCAAAATTTTCCGCCGCGCGGTCGACGGCATCGATGTAGTTGTCGCAGTAGTGGAAAAAGTCGCGCACCTCCTCCCATGGCGATGCGCGGGTGGGGCGGTCGTCGCGGTCGAATGCTTCGTCCATCGAGGCGAGGCGTTCGTTGGTCTGGCGGTAGGCGCGGTGCAGTTCCAGAAAGGACCGCGCCAATGCGGGCGCATTCGAGGCGGCAAGCCGCAAATCGGCCAGTGGCGGCGCGCCATCGGCAAACACCGGATCGGCGAGGGCTTCGCGCATGTCGGTGACAAGGCGCTCGGCGTCCCCTGTCGACAGCTCGGTGACGTCGAATCCGAACTCCTGGGCAAGGGCCAGAACCACGCCCGTGGAGACGGGACGGTTGTTGTTTTCCATCTGGTTGAGATAGGGCAGGGACACGCCAAGCTTTTCGGCAAAGGCCCGTTGGGTGAGCCCGAGCCGCGTGCGCGTTTCGCGCAGCTTTGCGCCGGCGTAGAGTTTTTGCTGTGCCATGATCTGCCTCCCGAAGATCGGTCGCCTCTGGGCTTTTGCAGGTTTGCTCGGTTGCGACCTTCGGTTTGCAAATTATCGCAGCCGATGACGTCACGCAAGCCCGAGGCGCCGTTCGCGGGCCATGACGCTCAGAATCGCGACAATGGCGGCGAGCGACATGAGGGTCATCAGGAACAGCAGCGGCACTTCGCCGGAGGGGCCGCCCAGTAGCGTGCCGGCAAAGGCCGAGATCGACGCCCCGCCGGCGATCATGATGGAGCCGGCAAGCCCCGCAGCGGTGCCTGCCAGTTGCGGACGCACCATCAGGGTCCCCGCCAAAGCATTGGGAAGTTGCATGCCGTTGCCCAAGCCCAAAAATACCATCGCCCCGAAAAAGATATTGACCGAGCTGTGACCAAAGGCGGAGAGCACAAGCGCCCCTGCGATGCCTGCGGTCGCGACAAGGCCCCCCGCGAGGATCATGCGGTTGATGCCGACGCGGCGTGAATACCGGCCCGCAATGAAGTTGCCAAAGAAATAGCCAAGCGCGGGGGTGCCCATGTAGGCACCGAGTGCGGCTTCGGACAGGCCGAAACGGGAGGTGCCGACATAGGCCGCGCCGCCGATATAGGCGTAAAAGGCCCCCGCGGCGCAGGTTACGGAGACGGTATAGCCGACAAAGCGTTTCGACCTGAGCAGTTCGGGGAAGTTATGCCATTGGCTGAGCAGGGACACTTCGGACTTTGGCGCGGTTTCCTTAAGGTCGAACCAGACCACGGCAAACAGGACAAGCCCGACAGCAAAGAGCGCCCAGAACGAGGATTCCCATCCATAGTGATTGGTCAGAATGCCGCCAACGGTGGGGGCAATCATCGGGACCAGTGCCATGCCCATCGTGACATAGGCGAGCATGGACCCTGCCTCGTCAGGCGGGGCGATGTCGCGCACAATGGCGCGTGACAGCACCATCGCGGTTACAATTGCGGCCTGGCCGGCGCGCATGAAGAGGAATATCTCCAGGGTCGGTGCGTAAATGGCGCCGAGCGTCGCGGCCAGAAACAGTGCGATCCCGATCAGCAATACAGGGCGGCGCCCATAGCGGTCAGAGATTGGCCCGATGAAGATTTGAAGCACCGCATTCGCGCCCATGAAGACCGCAACCGACAGTTGGACAAGGCCATAGGTTGTCCCGAAATGCTCGGCCATGCGCGGCAGGGCGGGCAGATACATGTTCAGAACCATGGCCTGAAGCCCCGCCATCATTACCAACGTCATGATGTGGGGTGGGGTGGTCCGGTCGAGAAAGCGTGCGCGAGTTTGTGTCATTGGCCGAGAATAGGCGGCGGGTGCGCCCTGTCCATGCCAATCTTGATGCAAAATCGCACATGTGGGAGTGCAGGAGAATTTTACGTGCAGGGCGGATTTTTGATCTGCCGCAATTTGCAGTTTTGCATTTCGCGGTAAGGTCTTGTTGCATCCTTTGCAAATCTGCCAGACTCTTCTTTGAGGCGACACATTCCACAGCTAAGGTGCAGGCGAATTGACGAGGAGGCCACCCGTGAAAGATATTATCAAAGAACTGCATGACCGCCGTGATGACGCCCGTTTGGGCGGAGGACAGCGTCGCATTGATGCGCAACATGCCAAAGGCAAGCTGACCGCCCGCGAGCGGATCGAGTTGCTGCTTGATGAGGGCTCGTTCGAAGAGTTCGACATGTTCAAAACCCACCGCTGCGTCGAGTTCGGCATGGAACAAAGCAAGCCCGCAGGCGATGGTGTGATCACGGGGTGGGGGACGATCAATGGCCGGATGGTCTATGTGTTTTCCCAGGACTTCACCGTGTTCGGGGGCTCCCTGTCGGAAACCCATGCGCAGAAAATTTGCAAGATCATGGATATGGCGATGCAAAACGGCGCTCCTGTGATCGGCCTCAACGACTCGGGCGGGGCGCGCATTCAGGAAGGTGTCGACAGCCTTGCCGGTTACGCCGAGGTGTTCCAACGCAACATCATGGCCTCGGGCGTGGTGCCACAGATTTCCGTGATCATGGGGCCGTGTGCCGGTGGCGCGGTCTATTCGCCCGCCATGACCGACTTTATCTTTATGGTCAAAGACACATCCTATATGTTCGTGACCGGTCCCGATGTGGTGAAAACCGTCACCAACGAGGTCGTGACGGCCGAGGAATTGGGCGGGGCCTCAACCCACACCAAAAAATCCTCCGTGGCGGATGGTGCGTTCGAAAACGACATCGAGGCCTTGACCGAAGTGCGCCGCCTTGTCGATTTCCTGCCGCTCAACAACCGCGATACCGTGCCGACCCGTCCATTCTTTGACGATCCGGCGCGCATCGAGGAGAGCCTCAACACCATCATCCCCGACAATCCCAACACGCCTTACGATATGAAGGAAGTGATCCATAAAATCGCGGACGAGGGGGATTTCTACGAAATTCAGGAAGACCACGCCAAAAACATCATCACGGGCTTTATCCGCCTTGAGGGCCAAACGGTCGGCGTTGTGGCCAACCAACCGATGGTGCTTGCCGGCTGTCTCGATATCGACAGTTCCAAAAAAGCGGCACGGTTCGTGCGGTTCTCGGATGCGTTCAACATCCCCGTGCTGACCCTTGTCGATGTCCCCGGTTTCTTGCCTGGAACGTCTCAGGAATACGGCGGTGTCATCAAACACGGCGCCAAATTGCTCTTTGCCTATGGCGAGGCGACCGTGCCGAAAGTGACGGTGATCACGCGCAAGGCTTACGGCGGCGCCTATGACGTGATGTCGTCCAAGCACCTGCGCGGGGATTTCAACTACGCATGGCCCACCGCACAGATCGCGGTGATGGGGGCCAAGGGCGCGACCGAGATCATCCACCGGGCCGACCTTGGCGATGCCGATAAAATCGCGCAGCACACGGCGGATTACGAGGACCGTTTTGCCAATCCGTTCGTCGCCGCCGAACGTGGCTTCATCGACGAGGTGATCCAACCGCGTTCAACCCGGAAACGTGTGGCGCGGGCCTTTGCGTCTTTGCGGCACAAAAAGCTCGAAAACCCGTGGAAAAAACACGACAACATCCCGCTCTAAGGGATGTCGTGGGGCGCAGATGACACGTAGCAATTGGCATATCCAGACGCAGGGCGACACGCTGACTTTGGCGCGCCGGCTTCCCGCCCGCTTTGATTTTGCGGCCACGTCCGTGATTGCGGGCGGGGCGGGGCTACGCCGTGGGCGGATTGCCCGCCAAGTGCGGCAGGATATGTGGCGGGCATTGCAATCGCTGCGCGGGTTTCAGCCCGCCGTGGTGGTGCGTGTCATAGGCGACGATCTCGAAGTGACCGCCGGTGGCGGGGTCGCGGGGGCCTTTCCCAAGGCACGTTGCGAGACCATCGTGGCCGATGTGTTGTCCGATCCCGTGCGGCGCGGACGGTGGGTCAGGTTCGCAACGCCGAAAGGAGCCGCAGATGCGTAATGTCGTTTTGACCCTGTGTCTACTGGCGTCGACGGCGGCGGCTCAGGCCGAGTTGCCCACTGCGGATGCGGCAATTTCCGTGCCATCGGGACAGCCGGTCGCATTCTTTGAAAGCCTGTCGGATCAGGTCGACATGGGGCAAACGGCGCGGTTCCGGTTTCTGGCCCCTGAGCTGCCGGCGCGACTGGCGGCCATGAGTTACGAGGATATGGAGGCCGATCTGGCCTATCTATGCGCACGCTACGCTGTGCCGCATCTCACAGACCCGAAACCCGAAATGATCGTGATCTCGCTTGCGGCAAGCCCCACCGAGTTTGGCACGCCCAACCCCGATGTTGCGGAGGTGTTTGAAATGTACCGTTTAGAGCGCGACACCTGCGCATGGGAGGCGTTCTAATGGCTCCGAAATTCCACCTTTTTGGCAATGGTCCGCGCCCTGTCGCGCCGTTCTCCCACGCGGTCGAGGACGACGGGTGGGTGATCCTGACCGGCCAGATGCCGACCGACCCGAACGCGCCTGATGCGCCCTTGCCGGACGGGATTGCGGCGCAAACCGCCCGTGTGATGGACAACCTTGCGCTGATTTTGGGCGAACTGGGTCTTGATTTGAGCCACGTCGTGCAATGCCGCTGCTTTCTGACCGAATTCGAGCGTGATTACGCTGTGTTCAACGCCACGTATAAGAGTTATTTCCCCGCGGACCGTTTGCCCGCGCGGACCACTGTGGGCGTTACCGCTTTGGCGGTGGGTGCCTTGGTCGAGATCGACTGTATCGCCCGCCGTCCCGATCAGGAGGCTCTTTGATGGCTCGCGACTACATGCTCAAATACCGTGGATTTCCGGGACGCCTTCCCGGGTCCGATTTCCAGTTCACCATTCGCCGTGCAAACCCCAAAGGGGTGACACCGCTCAAGGCGCTCGAGCGTTACAAAGACCGCAAGGCCGTGGACCGCCGCGCCGATACGGCGTTCATGGAAAGCCTGTGGATCTACTTTGGCGAGGAGCCGTTCGAGCGGGGCAATCTCGATGCGGGCCGTTTGTCGTGGCTGTTCGGCCGCGAGGTGATCGCCGCCGATCCCGAGAATTTTGATCCTGCGTCCTATGAGGCGATGTTGGTCATCAATCCAAAAATTGCCAAAGTGACTTTTGCCGAGGTGATGGAGCTTGAGGGCGGCCAGGGCCCCGACGGGTTCAAAGAAGACGAGATTTGGGACACCTGATGCGCAAAACTCCGCTCGCATATCCACGGCCTGCGCAGATCACCGCCTGTTTACCGCGGTGTGATGGGCATGGGCTTGTGCGGTTCGGAGGACATCCCCATCTTGGTCTTGTGTCGGACATGTCCAGCAACATGACGGCACGTGTTGAAAACCGTTACCCTTCCCCTCTGGCGAGGTCCGTACCTTCCCCGTGCGGCCCTCGCCAACTTTTCCGCCATGCGCCAATCCTTGCCTATGATGCGTGTGGATGTAAAAAAGCCTTGGCTTTGCGCACACTTGGGCGCATCATTTGCGCAACTTTAACTCAACAAAGAGTAGCAAAATGCGCAAAACAATTCTCGCCTTCACCCTTCTGTCCGCCACAGCCCTCGCGGGTTGCATGGAAAACCAGGACGTTCAACGTGCCGTTGTCGGCGCGGGTCTTGGCTGTATCGCGGGCGAAATCGTCTCCAACGGCCGTTGTGTCACCGGTGCAGCCCTCGGGGCCGCAGGCGGCGCACTGCTCAACGACATGTAATCTCGCGGCGGCGCGCCCTGCGCATCGCACGCCTGTATCGTATCACCAAAGGTTCCCGAGCGCGCTCGTTCGGGAACCTTTTTCTATTGGCGCGTCGCCTATCGCGGCGCATCCGGATGCGCAGGAGCTACCCGCGCCTTCGACACGACTGTAAAGAGAGAGGGACGGGACATGTTCGACAAGATCTTGATTGCGAACCGTGGCGAGATTGCTTGCCGTGTCATCAAAACGGCAAAGAAGATGGGGATCAAAACGGTCGCCGTTTATTCGGACGCCGACAAACACGCGCTTCACGTGCAGATGGCCGATGAGGCCGTTAACATCGGCCCGCCCCCCTCCAACCAATCCTACATTGTGATCGACAAGATCATGGACGCCGTCCGCCAAACCGGCGCTCAGGCGGTCCACCCCGGATACGGGTTCCTGTCCGAGAACTCCAAATTCGCCGAGGCCCTCGCCGCCGAGGGCGTGGCCTTTATCGGGCCACCCACGGGCGCAATCGAGGCGATGGGAGATAAAATCACCTCGAAAAAGCTCGCCGCCGAAGCAGGTGTGAGCACCGTTCCGGGCTACATGGGCGAGATCGCCGATGCCGACGAAGCGGTGAAAATTTCCAACGAGATCGGTTATCCGGTGATGATCAAAGCCTCCGCAGGCGGCGGCGGTAAGGGCATGCGCATCGCGTGGAGCGACATTGAAGCCCGCGAAGGCTTCCAAGCCTCCAAAAACGAGGCGGCGAGTTCCTTTGGCGATGACCGGATTTTCATCGAGAAATTCGTCACGCAGCCGCGCCACATCGAAATTCAGGTCCTGTGTGACAGCCATGGCAACGGCGTCTGGGTCAACGAGCGCGAATGCTCCATTCAGCGCCGCAACCAGAAAGTTATTGAGGAAGCGCCAAGCCCCTTCCTTGACGCGGCAACGCGCAAGGCGATGGGCGAAGAGGCCTTGGCCCTCGCCAAAGCGGTGAATTACTCATCTGCGGGGACTGTGGAATTTATCGTCGATGGCGACCGCAATTTCTACTTCCTCGAAATGAACACCCGCCTTCAGGTGGAACACCCTGTCTCCGAGTTGATCACGGGCATCGACCTTGTCGAGCACATGATCCGCGTGGCCTACGGTGAAAAACTGTCGATCACCCAGGATGACATTGGCATCAACGGGTGGGCCATCGAGAGCCGTCTGTATGCCGAAGATCCCTATCGCGGGTTCCTGCCCTCCATCGGGCGTCTTGAGAAATATCGCCCCCCTGCCGAGATTGCGACCGAGGACGACATCGTGCGCAATGATACCGGCGTCTATGAGGGCGGTGAAATCTCGATGTATTACGATCCGATGATCGCAAAACTGTGTACATGGGGCAAAACCCGTGCGGCGGCGATTGAAAACATGCGCAACGCGCTTGACGGGTTCGAGGTCGAGGGCATCGGCCACAACCTGCCGTTCCTGTCGGCCGTGATGGATCACCCGCGGTTCATCTCCGGCGACATCACCACGGCGTTCATCGAGGAGGAATACCCCGATGGTTTCGAGGGTGTGACCCTTCCCGATGTGCAACTGGAGCGTGTCGCGGCGGCCTCTGCCGCGATGTACCGCGTTGCCGAAATCCGCCGCACCCGCGTGTCGGGCCGGATGGACAACCACGAACGTGTGGTGGCCGACGAATGGGTGGTGCAAATCAACGGGCGTGATTTCCCCGTGCATATCGAGGCCGACAAATCCGGCTCCAACGTGACGGTGAACGGCAGAAAACTGCGCTGCGAAAGCAACTGGACCCCCGGTGACAGTCTGGCGGTGATCGACATGGAGGGTGGCCCGCTCACGCTCAAGGTCGGCAAATTGCCCGGCGGCTTTCGCATCCGCAACCGTGGCGCGGATATGAAGGTGTTCGTGCGCTCGCCGCGTGCGGCCGAATTGTCCAGACACATGATCGAAAAGCTGCCACCGGACACGTCGAAATTGCTGCTCTGCCCCATGCCGGGTTTGATCGTCAAAGTCGACGTCGAGGTCGGTGACGAAGTGCAGGAGGGTCAGTCCCTTTGCACGATCGAAGCCATGAAAATGGAAAACATCCTGCGCGCCGAGCGCAAAGGGGTGATCACCAAAATCAACGCGGGCGCAGGCGACAGCCTCGCGGTGGACGAGATCATTATGGAGTTCGAATAACGTGGGATTCAACGCGACCATCCTGTCCCTGTCGCGCGGTGACGTCGATCACGCGCTTGGCCTGTTACAGGCCGGGCGCACGGTGCGCGCGGATGAGGTCAACGAGAGCCCGCTCTCCTTGGCCGAGGGCGGGGAGGTTGCGTTGATCTGGTACAATCCGGGGTCCGCCCTTTGGGTCGGGTACCGTGAATTCGAGAGTGTTCTGGCCGAGCTGTCCAGGCAGATCGATCTGGACGTGTTCGATGTCCATGAGGGGGCGGGCTATTGCACGGTGCGCCACTATGCGGGCGGCGCGGTGACGTGGATGGTGTCGCATAATTCCGAGACAGATCCCGACAATCTTCAGGTCTCGTCACAGGCCCCGTATTTCGTCAAAGAGATTGCCGCCAAACGCGATCTGGCCGAAGATGCGCCCACGGCATTCGAGGTGCCTGTGGCCGTCTTTGCCGCGCTTACGGGCTTTCGCTATGACGCAATGGGCGCGACCGAGTTTTTCGAACTCGACAGTGTGGCCGCCGCCCCCGTGAGCAAACCGTGGTGGAAAATCTGGTGAGACAGGTGTCGCAGATATCGCGGGGCTACCCGCCGCTGCGTGCGCTTTCATTGGCCTCACGCACCTCTTGTTGGCGCAGGGGTGTTTTGTCGATCGCCCGCGAGATTTCGCGCACGTCCCACGGATCGGGTTTGCGCAGCATCACCCGGCTGTCCTTGTCGACGATCACAAGCGAAAACCCCCGTGGACGCAGCGTTGTGCGCACGGGAGATTTGGCACTTGGGTCGGCATCCGTCAGCACGATCACATCGCGCTCGGCCAAAACCTCGGGGCGCTCGGCGAGCAATTCCAACTGGCGTTGGAATGCAGGGTCGCGCGGGTTGTCGGCGAACACCACCACCACCCGATTGAGCCACATAAAATCGTCCAACACCACATCGCCCGCAGGGGCAATCGACAGCACCATTGGTGTGGCCGTTGGTGGTGGTGTCTCTTGTGCCATGCTCGCCAGTGGTGCGGACAGACACAGCGCACAAACTGCGGATATAAATGCTTTTTTCATCACGCCTCCCGTTCCCTTTCATATAGGGCCGTTTGAGGCGTAAACCAAGGATCATCCCCGCGAATTGGCCATGAACGGGATCAGATGCAACAGATAGGAGCCGCACATGACCGATAGAAAACTCTGGGAAGAGCTCGCGGAGAAAGAACTGCGCGGCAAACCCTTGGACAGCTTGAGCCGTGAAACGCTTGAGGGCATCACCGTTAAACCGCTCTACGCCGAAGACGACCTCAAAGGCTTGACCCATTTGGGCAATACCCCCGGGGTCGCACCGTTCACGCGCGGGCCGCGTGCAACGATGTATACGGGGCGTCCGTGGACCATCCGCCAATACGCGGGTTTCTCGACCGCCGAGGAAAGCAACGCGTTCTACCGCAAGGCACTGGACGCGGGCCAACAGGGCGTTTCGGTGGCTTTCGATCTGGCCACCCACCGCGGGTATGACAGTGACCACCCGCGTGTCGAGGGCGACGTCGGCAAGGCGGGCGTCGCAATTGACAGCGTTGAGGACATGAAAATCCTGTTTGACGGTATCCCGCTTGATAAGGTTTCGGTGTCGATGACCATGAACGGGGCCGTGATCCCGATTCTCGCGAATTTCATCGTGGTGGGCGAGGAGCAAGGTCACGACAAATCCGTGCTCGCAGGGACCATCCAGAACGACATCCTCAAAGAGTTCATGGTGCGCAACACCTATATCTACCCGCCCGAGCCGTCGATGAAAATCATCGCGGATATCATCGAATACACTGCCAACGAGATGCCGAAATTCAACTCGATCTCGATTTCGGGCTACCACATGCAAGAGGCGGGGGCGAACCTTGTTCAGGAGCTGGCGTTCACGTTGGCGGATGGGCGCGAATACGTGCGCACGGCGATCAAGGCGGGCATGGATGTCGATAAATTTGCGGGGCGTTTGTCGTTCTTTTTCGCCATCGGCATGGATTTCTTTATGGAAATCGGCAAGCTGCGGGCCGCGCGTCTGTTGTGGAGCCGCGTGATGGAGGAATTCGAACCCAAGCTCGAAAAATCCAAAATGCTGCGCACCCACTGCCAGACATCCGGTGTGAGCCTACAAGAGCAGGATCCCTACAACAACGTGATCCGCACCGCCTACGAGGCGATGTCGGCCGCACTTGGCGGCACGCAGTCTCTGCACACCAACGCGCTCGACGAGGCCATCGCACTGCCCACGGAGTTCTCCGCCCGCATCGCGCGCAACACCCAGTTGATCCTTCAGGAGGAAACCCAGATCACCCGCACCGTCGATCCGCTCGCGGGATCCTACTATGTCGAGAGCCTCACCAACGAGTTGGCCGAAAAAGCATGGGCGCTGATGGAAGAGGTCGAGGCACTCGGCGGTATGACCAAGGCCGTGAACTCAGGGATGCCAAAACTGCGCATCGAGGAATCGGCGGCCAAACGTCAGGCGATGATCGACCGTGGCGAAGAGGTCATTGTCGGCGTGAACAAGTACCGCAAAGACAAAGAAGATCCGATTGATATTCTTGACGTGGACAACGTGGCCGTGCGCGAAAGCCAGATGGCGCGTCTCGCCACCATTCGGGCCTCTCGTGATGCGGGGGCCGTTGAGGCGACGCTTGGTGCGCTTGAACGGGCGGCCATGTCGGGGGAGGGTAACCTGCTTGAATTGGCCGTTGAGGCGGCGCGGGCACGAGCCACAGTCGGGGAGATTTCGATGGCGATGGAGAAAACATTCGGGCGTCACCGCGCCGAGGTCAAAACTCTCGCGGGGGTTTATGGCGCGGCCTATGAGGGCGATGAGGGCTTTGCCCGGATCCAGAAAGATGTCGAAGGGTTTGCCGAGAAAAACGGCCGCCGTCCGCGCATGTTGGTGGTGAAAATGGGTCAGGACGGCCATGATCGCGGGGCCAAAGTGATCGCCACGGCCTTTGCCGATATCGGGTTTGACGTTGACGTCGGCCCGCTGTTCCAAACCCCCGAGGAAGCGGCCCAGGACGCTATCGACAATGATGTGCATATCGTCGGCATCTCGTCGCAAGCGGCAGGACACAAGACCCTCGCGCCCAAACTGATCGCGGCGCTCAAGGCCGAGGGCGCCGACGACATCATCGTGATTTGTGGCGGTGTCATTCCGCAACAGGACTATGAGTTCTTGTACAATGCGGGCGTCAAAGCCATCTTTGGTCCCGGCACGAACATCCCCGCAGCGGCGCGTCAGATCCTTGAACTGATCTGACCTCCGCGCGAATGTGACATAGCAAAGGGCCGGATGCGTGATGCGTCCGGCCCTTTTCGTCTCGTCTCTGTGTGGCGCTCCGGTTAGTTGACGGGCTCCTGGATGCGCGGTTTTGTAATCCCGACCTTATCAGCGGCGACCTTATCCGTTTGTGCCGGTGGGGCGAGTTTCAGGACGGCAAAGCCGACAATCGCCGACAGGATCGAACCGGACAACACGCCGATGCGGACCTCGTTCATGTGGTAGGCGTCCTCGAATGACAGCCCGCCGATGAACAGCGACATGGTAAAACCGATGCCCGCGAGGGCTGCGACGCCAAAGATATGCACCCAAGTGGCGCCATATGGCATCTTGGCAATACCGAGCTTGACCAACAGATAGGTCATACCGAATACGCCGATGATCTTGCCGGCGAACAGGCCACCCGCGATGCCGATGGGCAGCGGATTGAGGAAGTCAGAGGCCGATACCCCTGTCAAAACCACACCCGCGTTGGCAAAGGCAAAGATCGGGACAATCATGAAAAACACATAGGGTGACATCGCATTTTCCAAAGCGTGCAAGGGGGATTTGCCCCATTTATCCTTGAGCGGCACAAAGAACGCGGTGATCACACCGGCCAACGTGGCATGGACCCCCGATTTCAACACAAGCACCCAGAGCACCACCCCAAGCAGGATGATCGGCGCAATACGGTGAATGCCCGCGCGGTTGAGCATGAACATGAAAAACAGCGGGATCGTCGCAAGCAGCAAGTAATCGAGATGCAGGTTCGCCGTGTAAAAGAACGCGATGATCAAAATGGCCCCGAGATCGTCGAGGATCGCGAGGGTGAGCAGGAACACCTTGAGCGAGGCCGGAACACGGTCGCCGACGAGCGCCAGAACACCAAGCGCAAAGGCAATGTCGGTCGCCGCAGGGATCGCCCAACCGCCAATGGTTTCGGGCGTGGAGATGTTAAAGGCGATGTAGATCAGCGCAGGGACAAGCATGCCGCCGACCGCCGCCATTCCGGGCAAAACAATATCGGAGGGGTTTTTGAGCTTTCCCTCAAGCAATTCGCGTTTGAGTTCCAGTCCGACGAGCAAAAAGAACACAGCCATGAGGCCGTCGTTGATCCACAAGATCAAAGGTTTTTCGACGCCGGAGCCACTTAATGTAACGGCGAAATACGACCCCAAAACTCCGTCATAAAACGGAAAGAGCGACGAGTTCGCGATGAGCATGGCGGCAAAAGCCGCCACCATTAATACGATCCCGCCCGATGCGTCGTCGTCAAAAAACTTCTCCAAGCGCCTTAGAAGCATTGCGTTTTCTTTCCCCATTCTATTGATTTATGTCTCTGGTTTGAAATGGGGCGCGAGGCCGCTATTTCAATAGCAAAAAGGTCAGGTTTATGCACTGCGCACTCGATCATCTCGTTATTTCGGCCACCGACCTCGAAACCGGGCGTCTTTGGGCGCAAAACCTGCTCGATATCCCGTTCGGGCCGCGCGGGGTTCACACCTGTATGGGGACGCATAATCACCTCACGGCGCTGGATCGCGGGGCCTATCTCGAAGTGATCGCGGTCGATGCACAGGCGATTGCCCCCGCGCACCCGCGTTGGTTCGATTTGGACAACTTTAGCGGCGCACCACGGTTGAGCAACTGGGTGCTCAATGTCGATGATCTCGACGCGGCGTTGGCCGCCGCTCCCGCAGGCGCGGGGCAGGTGGTCGCGTTCGAACGTGGCGCGTACAGGTGGAAAATGGCGGTGCCGGAAACAGGGGTCTTGCCCTTTGATGGCTGCTTTCCGGCGTTGATCGAATGGCAATCCGCGCACCCTGCGCCGGCGCTTGATTATCACGGGTTGGCGCTTCGCCGTCTCAAGCTGTCGCACCCGCAAAGTGATGCCCTCACGGCAGCACTTGAACCTTTCGCGGCGGCGATGGAAAGTGTTCGAATAGTGAACGCCCGCACGCCGTCACTGCACGCCGAAATCGGGACGCCATCAGGGGAGATCTGGATCACATGAGCCTACGCAACGCCACCAAAGCCGACGCCGCCGCCCTCAAGGCCATCATGGCCCCCGTCATCGCAAACTCGACCGCAACGTTTTCCTCTGTTGAACGCAGTGTCGCCGACTGGGAGGCCTTGATCGACGCCCGCGCCGCGCGCGGACGGGCCTTTTACGTGGCCGAGGCCGATGGCGAGGTGATCGGATACGCCACCTACGATCAGTTCCGCCCCGAAAACAACGGCTACCGTTTCACGATGGAACATTCGGTTTACCTCAGTGACAAAGCCCAAGGCAAAGGGTGGGGCCGCATTTTGATGATTGCGATCGAGGAACACGCCCGCGAGGCGGGGTTAAAGTCGATGATCGCCGTGGTGGATGGCGACAATGCCGACTCCATCGCCTTTCACGTGGCTCTTGGCTACAAAGAAGCGGGGCGCATTCCGCAATCGGGCTTCAAATTCGACCGGTTTCTGGATGCCCTGTTCATGCAGAAATTCCTGTAACGTCTTTTGTGACCTGACAGGTCCGTCGGGTGGGGCTATGGTGCGCCTATGTCACTTTGGACACGCATATTGGATGCCATCTCGGCACTGGCCGCGGGCGAAAGCCTTGGGGATGTCTTTGCGCGGCTGCGCTCCGCCCCTGACCGGCGTGTGGGGTTTGCAATTGCGGTGATTGGCCTTGGCGCGAAAATGGCCAAAGCGGACGGAACCGTGACCCGCGACGAGGTGACCGCCTTTCGCGAAGTGTTCCAAATCGCCGCCGAAGACGAAGCCGCCGCCGCCCGTGTTTTTAACCTTGCCCGTCAGGATGTTGCGGGGTTCGAAGACTACGCCAAGCGGGTCAAAGCCATGTATGGTGACGAGTGTGAGCCGCTGTGTGACCTCATGGACGGGTTGTTTCACATCGCAATGGCGGATGGGCAATATCACCCGAGCGAGGATGCCTTTCTCGCCCGCGTGGCACAGATTTTCGAGATCAGCGAACGCAAGTTCCGCGCCCTGCGTGCCCGTTATGTTCCCGACGCCAAACCCGACCCCTATGATGTGCTTGGCGTGGATCCGCACACGGACACGGCCGCGATCAAAGTGGCCTACCGCGACCTTGTGCGCGAAACCCATCCCGACCGCATGATCGCGCGCGGGGTGCCGCAAGAAGCTGTGCGTCTGGCCACCGACCGCATGGTGGAAATCAACGCGGCATGGGAAGAAATCCAAGCAGAACGCGCGGCCTGAGATGCGGATCGCCACTTACAATGTGGAATGGTTCGACAGTCTTTTTGACCAGACAGGCCGCCCCTTGCCCGATGGGGACTGGTCGGCGCGTTTCAATGTGACGCGGCAGGATCAACTGGAGTCTTTGGCGATTGTGTTCAATGCTCTGGACGCCGATGCCATTATGGTTATCGAGGCGCCCGATACCAACCGTCGTCGTGATACGGTCCGCGCCCTTGAACAGTTCGCCGATTGGGCCGGACTACGCGCACGGGCCGTCGAGATGGGATTTGTCAACGAAACGCAGCAAGAAATTGCCGTGATGTATGACCCGCTTGTGCTGCGGGCGCGTCACGACCCGATCGGCCAACCTGTCGGGATGGGGGATGGCCATGAGGCACCCGCGTTCAATTCGATCTACCGGCTGGATCTCGATACCGATCGCGACCGTGATCCCGTGCGGTTTTCCAAGCCGCCGTTGGAGGTGGCGATGGAGGTGCGAGCGACGGATTTCGCCTTTCGCATGATCGGCGTTCACATCAAATCCAAGGCCCCGTATGGCGCCCGTAACGATCGTGATGTCACCCGTATTTCCATCGAGAACCGCCGCAAACAATTGGCGCAATGCATCTGGCTGCGCGAGCGGGTTGAGGGGCATTTGCGGGCGGGGGAGCCGACGATTGTTCTGGGTGATTTCAACGATGGCCCGGGGTTGGACGAGTATGAAAAACTCTTTGGCCGTTCTGGCGTCGAGATTGTGTTGGGCGAGGGCGAAGAGGGCATTGCGCCCGGGTTTCAGCTCGTGGACCCGCATGCCCGTCAAGCTCTTTTGCGCCGCCTTGGCCCTGCGCCGACCACGGCACGGTTCTATATCGAGCCTGAAAAGCGTTATCTCTGTGCGCTGTTGGATTATGTGATGGTGTCACCCGATTTGGCCAAACGCGCATCGTGGCGCATCTGGCATCCGTTCGATGATCCGGTGTGCTATCACACACCCGAATTGCGCGAGGCCCTGTTAATGGCCTCGGATCATTTTCCGGTGTCCATTGATCTTGAGTTTCCGGACGGCCCCGAAGCCTGAAGCCGATGCCCGGGCCTTCGCGATCTTCAGGGCGCGATCGCTTTGCCGTGTTTGATGATCGGCTCCGCGCCCAAACTGGCCGCGAGCGAGTTGAACCGTACGAGGGCCACCTCGCTGAACAGGTCGAGCGCGTCGGGTTCAAGGGTGAGCGTCAGCAGCTTTTTCTTGGGCCGGTAATCCAGTGCGGCCATGGTGTCGGGGGTGTCGAGCGCAAACATCGCTCCGAACCGCATGGCTTTGCCCAACACTTCGGCACTCTGGATTTCCTTTTCGGACAAGAGCGCGATGAGCGGCTCGAACGGGGTGCCTTGGCGGGAATTTTTGTAGCGGTGCAGCAAAGCCAGGCCGAGGAAAATACGTTCCTTATGCGAAAGCCCGCCGAGGTTGGCGCGGGTGGCGTTGTCGAAACAGACCTCCGCGCGGTAGTCGGGATGGGCGCGCCATGTCACGTCATGCAACAGGCACGCGGCGCGTACGAGGCGCATCTGTTCGTATTTGCGCGCCCGAAAGACCGGCGCGATGAAATAATGTAGCCGCTTGCCGAAGCCCGGCAGACGGGCATCCTTGCGCTCGACAAAGCGGCAGGCCTCGATGAGGGGGTCGCGTTTGCGAATGCTGTGCGGCATCTGCTCGAACAGCAACCCCTCGCGGATGCCATAGGATGACACACAAATCTCTTTGGGGCGAAAGGTGCGGGTGAGTTGGCGCAACACTTCGGCGGCATGGGGGACGAGCGCCATGCGCGCCGAGGATGTCCCGATTTCGCTACGAACCGCGTTCATGTCGTTGGCACGGATGAAATCAATCGTGTCGGTAACGGCGCGGGTGGTCATGCGGTATTCGTGTAGCACATGCAGCGGGTAATTGCGGCGGTGCATGTCGATGCGTGCGATGGCCCGCCACGATCCGCCGACCAGATAGATCCGTTTGTAGGATGTGTCGCCCATCTTCTGCGCGAGAGCGGCCATGATCGGTTTGATGTGCTCCTTGACGCCCCTGCGCCCTCCGCTCAACCCCTGAAGTGTGAGCGCCCCCAAAGGTGAGGTGACCCGTTTGCCGATTTTGCCCTTATGCACTTCGGCCAACTCCATTGACGAGCCGCCAATGTCACAGACCAATCCGTCGGCTTCGGGCCAACCGAGCAACACGCCCTGTGCCGACAGGCGGGCCTCTTCCTCGCCGTCGATCACCGTGATTTTGAGGCCCGTCTCGGCCTCTATTTGCGTCCGGAACGCGGGGCCGTCCTCGGATTCGCGCATGGCGGCGGTGGCCACCGCGGTGAGGGGCGCGATCCCCATGCCTTCTGCCAGTTTGGTAAAGCGTTTGATCGCCGCCAACGCCCGCACCTTGCCCTCCGGGTTCATGCGGCCGGTTTCGCGCAATCCCGCACCCAACCCGCACAGGATTTTCTCGTTGTAGAAATAGGCGGGGCTCCGTGCCGCACCGTCAAACACGACCAACCGCACGGAGTTCGACCCGATGTCGACAACGCCGACGCGCGACAAGGCGCGCGCACGGGCGTCCTCAAACAAGGGGCGGCCGAAAATGCCCCAATCGGTTGATGTGCTATCGGCGGAAACGTGTGTATCGGTTTCAGTCACGGTCATTCCCAATCGGTTGCATGTCACGATAGACACGGGGCGTTTTATGCGCAAACCACTTTGGCGGTGCGGTTAGCTTGCGGCAAGATCATCGTCGTGGGTCAGTTCGGGGACATCTTTGACGCCTGCCGAACCGCGCCCCGAAAGCGAGGGGTGTTGCATAAAGAACTGGTGGCACGAAAACGGTTTGTCCTCGTTGTCCAGTTTGGGGCGTTCCCACGTCCCAAGCGGAGACAAAACCCAACTATGCGCGGTGTCGGCCATGTTGGCGGCCATAATCTGGCGCACAATCTGGGCTTTAACCGTCGGGTTGAGAATTTCCACGAGTGTTTCGACGCGGCGGTTGAGGTTGCGCCCCATCCAGTCGGCGGAGGACATATAGACCCGTGCCTTTTTCGAGGGCAATCCTTTGCCATTGCCGAAACACACAATGCGCGAATGTTCCAGAAACCGCCCGACGATGGATTTGACGCGGATGGTTTCCGACAGGCCTTTGACGCCGGGGCGCAATCCGCAAATGCCACGGATCACGAGGGAGATTTTCACCCCCGCTTTGGAGGCATCGTACAGCGCGTCGATCACCTCGGGGTCGATCAGCGCATTCATCTTGGCCCAGATTTCGGCGGGTTTGCCCTCGCGGGCGAGGCGGGCCTCGTTGGCGATCCCGTCGAGCAAACGGGGCTTGAGGCTTGTCGGTGAAATCGCAAGGTTTTCCAAACCCTCGGGTTCGGCGTAACCGCCGATGTAGTTGAACACCTTTGTCGCGTCGCGCCCAAGCGCGGCATCGCAGGTGAAAAAGCTGAGGTCGGTGTAAATCCGCGCCGTAATCGGGTGGTAGTTCCCGGTGCCATAGTGGGTATAGGTCACGAGTTTTTCACCCTCGCGGCGCACCACAGTGGAGATTTTGGCGTGGGTTTTATAGTTGGTGAAACCGTAGACCACGTGAACGCCAGAGCGCTCCAACCGCCGTGACTGGCGGATGTTCGCGGCCTCGTCAAAGCGGGCTTTCAGCTCAACCAAAGCCGTGACCATCTTGCCGTTTTCGGCGGCGGCGCAGAGCGCGGAGACGATCGGGCTGTCGTGCGAGGTGCGGTAAAGCGTTTGTTTGATCGCGACCACATCGGGATCGTTGGCGGCCTGTGACAAAAACCGGATGACGAGATCAAACGTCTCGTAGGGGTGATGCAACAGGATGTCTTTTTGCTGGATCGCCGCGAACATGTCGCCATCGTGATCCTGCACCCGTTCGGGCACGCGGGGCGTATAATTGGGCCATTGCAAATCGCGACGGCTTTTGAGGATCAGGTCGCCCAGATCCGACAGGCCAATCATGCCGCGGACCTCGATCACCTCGTCCTCGGTCACGCCCAATTCTTCCTTGATCACACGGGCTAGGGTGTCGGGGGCGCCGCTTGAAATTTTCAGGCGCACCACTTCGCCACGGCGGCGGCGTTTGAGGGCGGTCTCGAACTCGCGCACGAGATCTTCGGCCTCTTCCTCGACCTCCAGATCGCTATCGCGCAACACGCGAAACACGCACGACCCCACGGCGCTATAGCCCGGAAACAGCCGGTCAATATGGATCAAAATCACGTCCTCGAGCGGCAAGAACCGGTCCGCGGTCTTGGTCGTTGCGGGCAGGCGGACAAAGCGTTCGATCAGCGCAGGGATCGGCACCAGAGCCTGAAGTGGTTTGCCGTCTTTTTTGCGCTCCAGTTGCAGCGCCAACACCAGACCGAGGTTCGGCACGAACGGAAACGGGTGGGCGGGGTCAATGGCAAGCGGTGACAGCACGGGAAACACCCGCTCCAAAAACAGCTCCTGAAGATAGGACAAATCGGTCTTGGTCAATTTCGTCCGCGTGAGGATCGAAATGCCTTCGACCTCCAGTTCACGGCGGATTTTGGTGAAGGACGCATTTTGGGCCGACATCAGGCGGCGGGCATTTTCAGAGATAAGTTCCAATTGGGCCGCAGGGGTGCGGCCATCGGCGGCGGGGGTTGTGTTGCCGGCCTTCGCCAGTTCACGCAGTCCCGCCACGCGTACCGTGTAAAACTCATCGAGATTGGTGGCCGAAATCGACACAAACCTCAACCGTTCAAGCAAAGGAACGCGCGGGTTTCCGGCCTCTTCGAGGACGCGCCAGTTAAAGGCCAACCATGACAGCTCGCGGTTGAAAAACCGCTCTGCCCCTTCGGTCTTGCGCGGGGGCAATTGAACGGGGGCGGCAAATTCGGCGTTCAGGAAATCGGTGGGGAGCGTCATGTGGCGGTCGGACCTTTCGGTTATGGATCAGAACCTTGCGGCCTATCTTTCTCTCAATTGCCCGACTTGTCTAGCACCTGTGCGGCAAGTTTTTGTGACACGGGTTTGCGGCTGCGCAGGCTGGCCGCGTCGAGCGCGTCCACGATGTCACGCACGGCGGCGGCAGAGCGCTCGATCCGTTTGACCAAATAGGGGATCAGGGTGTGGGATACGGCGATCTGGTGGTCCTCGAAATGCTTGATCAACATGGCCGATAACAGCGCGTCATCGGGTTCCTCGATCCGTGCCACGGCGGTGCCTTCCATGCGCGATGCCAGATCTGGCAGGGTCAATGCCCAATGGTTCGGGGCGTGGGTGGCGGTGATCAAAAGGCGCCCGCCCTCGGCGAGGGTGAGGTTGTGCAGGTGGAACAGCGCCTCTTGGGCTGCGGCCGCATCGGGCAGGGTGGGCAGGGTGTCCGCATCCTCCACAACGACGTGACGCTGTGCGGCAATTGCAGGCACATTGACAGTCGTCAGGGCTGATGCGGGAACAATCACGGCGTTCTGTTCGATGGCCCAGACATGTGCGAGATGGGTTTTTCCCGACCCTTTCGGGCCGATCAGCGCGAGTTTGCCCGAGGGCCACATCGCAACGTTTTCAAGTGTCGCGACGGCCAAACGGTTGGAGGGTGCGACGAAAAAGGCATCGCGGCCCAAAGCTTCGCGCGTGGGCAGATCGAATGTGAGTTGGTGTGGCATCGGTTACGGCGCTGTTTTATCTGGGTCTACGGCGTCGGTTGGTTCGGGGATGTCGAACCCTTTGTAAAGCCGGCTGTCTTTGTACTCGTCGACCCCGAAACGGGCGAGAACGCCGATGGCGGCGGCGACAGGCACGGCGATCAACATGCCGACAAATCCGAACAAGGTCCCGAAGGCCGTCAACGCAAAGATCAGCCAGACAGGGTGCAACCCGATGGAGGATCCCACAAGGTTCGGTGTGAGGATGTTGCCCTCAAAGAACTGGCCAATGGCAAAAATGGCGACCACGGCGGCGATCCATTGCCATTCGCCCCAAAACTGGAAAAGGGCTAAACCAATGGACAACGCACCGCCAACCAGAGCGCCGACATAGGGAATAAAGGTCAACGCCCCTGCGACAGCCCCCGCAACGAGGCCAAAGTTGAGCCCGACAAGCATCAGGGCGACGGCATAGAACGTCCCCAAAATGAGGCACACCGTGCCTTGGCCGCGGATAAAGGCCGCGAGGGTGCGGTCAATCTGGCGTGCAAGGCGGCGGATCGTGGGGGCATGGTCACGGGGCAAAAGCCGGTCCACCTGTGCCACCATGCGATCCCAATCCATCAGCAGGTAAAAGGTAATCACCGGCACCAGAACAAGGATCATCGCCACGTTGAGCACACTCATGGCCGAGGACAGTGCGGTTTGCAAAAACTCGCCGCCTTTGGACTGGATTGTCTCGCCGATTTTCAGCAGCGTTTGGTGCAACTGGCTGTTTTCATCGAGTATTCCCGGGAACCGCGCGGTCAAAAAGGTCTGGAGGTCGTCAAACAGCTGTGGTGCGGTTTCAACCAGACCTGTGGCCTGTTTCACCAAGGTCGGCAACACCATCAAGGACGCGAGGACAAAGAGGACGGCGGCGACGGCGGTGATCAAAATGGTCGCTGCGATGCGCGACAATCCCCATTTTTCAAGCCGGTCCGCGACAGGATCGAGCATATAGGCCACGGCCATCGCAAGCACAAAGGGCAAGATGACGTTCCCCAACAGGTAGAGTAATGCAAAAAACACCGCCGAAGCGATGCCCCAATATTTTGCTTGTTCTCTGACTGGCAGCGCCATGCGACCCCCTTTGGTTGCCTCCACATATCGCGGATAGGCACCTGTGTTTCAAGGGGGTCGCGTGGTTTATGATGCTTGCGCGTAGCCGTCGCTTTCCCCTGAGGCGGGCAAGCTCACCGTGACGTCATCGGTCACAAAGATGGCAACCATATCGGAGAGGGCCTGTGCGCTGCTCGACAAGAGCGAGTTGGCGGCGGTGGTTTCCTCGAACATGGCGGCGTTTTGCTGTGTCACCCCCTCAAGTTCCGAGATCGAGGTGTTCACGTCCGACAACTGGCGCGATTGCGTGGTCATTGCATCGGCCGAGGATTGCAGGCGGCGGGTGATTTTATCAACCGAGTCCTTGATGCCGCCAAGAGCCTGACCTGTTCTGTCGACAAGGTCGGCACCGCTTGACACCTGTTGGCTCGATCGTTCGATCAACAGGTTGATCTCGCGGGCTGCATCAGACGACCGTTGTGCGAGGGCGCGCACCTCCGAGGCCACGACGGCAAAGCCACGCCCCGCTTCGCCGGCACGGGCCGCCTCGACCCCTGCGTTGAGCGCGAGCAGGTTGGTTTGGAACGCGATGTCGTCAATCACGCCGGTAATTTTGTTGATCTCGTTCGAACTTTCTTCAATGCCGCGCATGGCATTCACGGCTTGTTCCATGATGGCCGATCCTTCGGCGGCGTCACCGGATGTCGTTTCGGCGAGTTTGCGGGCATCAGATGAATCCGCGGCCACCGAGTTGAGGGATGCGTTGAGCTCCTGAACCGAGCGGGCGATGTTGGCCAATGCCGCGGCCTGACGTTCGGTTCGTGTGGACAAATCGTTCGCGGAGGCGGCAATCTCGCCGGATTGTACCTGCATCGCGCCGGATTGCTCGCGGACTTCCTTCATGGTGAAGCCAAGGCGGGCGACGGTGTCGTTAAAGGAGGTGCGCAACCCTTCGTAATCTTCGTGTAAATCCTCACGGATTCTCGTGCTCAGATCACCCGAAGACAATTGATCGAGATGCTTGCCGAAAACGTCCAGCAGGTGGGCGAGGGCCTGATCGCGCATGGCGCGGGCCTGTTCGTCCTCGATGCGCATGAGGTCACGTTCTTGTTGGGCCTCTTCGTTGGAGCGCAAGGCGTCTTGTGCAACGCGGCCGGATTCCGCGGCTTTTTCTGTCGCGATCTGGGCGTCTTGCAGTGCGGCTTCGGCGCGCGCTTTTTCCTGATGTGCGCTTTGCAGAGCCACGCGCACCTCTTCGGCGGCGGCGAGCGTTTCCGCATGCCCCGCTTCAAGGATGCGGTTCAGGGCAACGCGTTTGACGATCATGTAGGCCAGAGCCGCCGTTTCCATGACGACGATTACGGCGTGGATGGCGGTGCGCACAACGTTGAACCCCAATTCCGTCGTCGGATAGACGAGGGCGGGCATGGCAAATGTCAAAACGAGGTGGTGGACGGCGATCGTTGCGGCCCCCAACAAGAGCGCACGAAGTCCGTTCATCGCGACGATCATCGCCAAAACCGCGAAATACAGCATGTGGCTGTCAATCTGGAACGGATGGCCGATCAGAGCGGCATTGAATGTGATTGCAGTCCCGACCAGAGCCTGTGCCGTGAGGATGCGCGAGGTGCGCGGGGGCAATCGTCCGGCCACCAAAGCAAGGGCGCTAAAAAACAACCCGCCCGCTGCGGCCACAATCACATTTCCGCCCCCCACGGCGATAAGGATCACCATCAGGGCTGAAATCGCAAAGGTGGCGCGTCCTAACAGTTTGACGGCCTCGGCCTGAGTTGATTCAAAGGTTTGCGGTTGTTCAGACATTTTCCACTCCACAGATGGCGGCAATCAGGCTGCCGTCGAGCAGCGTCCAGATGCCATTTTCGCGCAAGGTCGCGAGGTCGATTGACGGGTTAGGTTGGACGAGCACCCCGAACGGGGCGCGCAGGGGGCCGATTTCGGTGAGGCCGGATTTCATCAGTGTTGCCTCACGATCCGCCCACGGCGGGATGATCGCGAGTGCGGGACCCGAGTTGGTATAGGGCATCGACATCACGCTTAACGGCGCAATCGCGAGACTCAAAAGGAGGGTGCAGCCCACCATAAATCGTTCAATAAATGTCACGCGCATGCCTCTCACGGGTTACTCTTGGCTTTCATCCCTAAAACAGAACAATTGCGATTCCATTAAGTCCTGACGACCCGTTGGGGCGTATTGGATCAATGTGCGTTGGTTTGAGCGGGTCTTGTGCGGCTTGGCCCAATCGCTTAGACGGATGAAAACCGCAATTTTCACGAGGCCCTGCCCATGCGTCTTTCGCGCTATTTCCTGCCCGTTCTCAAAGAGACCCCCTCGGACGCCCAAATCGCATCACACCGTTTGATGTTGCGTGCGGGGATGATCCGCCAACAATCGGCGGGGATCTATTCGTGGTTGCCGCTCGGTTTGAAAGTTCTCAAAAATATCGAACGTATTGTCGACGAGGAGCAACAGCGCGCGGGGCATATCCCGCTGTTGATGCCGACGCTGCAATCGGCGGATCTGTGGCGCGAAAGCGGGCGCTATGATGACTACGGCGACGAGATGTTGCGCATCACGGATCGCCACGGGCGCGATATGCTTTACGGTCCGACCAACGAGGAAATGATCACGGATATTTTCCGCGCCCATGTCGGGTCTTACAAAGACCTGCCGCTGACGCTGTATCACATCCAGTGGAAATTCCGCGACGAAGTGCGCCCGCGTTTTGGCGTCATGCGGGGGCGTGAGTTCCTGATGAAGGACGGGTACAACTTCGATCTGACCAAAGAGGACGCGCTGCACGCCTACAACCGTCATCTCGTGTCCTACATCCGCACCTATGAACGTATGGGGCTACAGGCGATTCCGATGCGCGCGGACAGCGGGCCTATCGGTGGCGACGACACCCATGAGTTCCTTGTTCTGGCCGAAACCGGTGAGTCCGAAGTGTTCTATGACGCTAACGTCACCGATATCAAATTGGGCAAACGCGACATCAATTATGACAGTGTCGACGAGTGTCGCGCCGTGATGGAAGAGTTCACCACGCTGTATGCCCGCACCGACGAGACCCATGACGCAGACGAGTTCGCCAAGGTTCCAAGCGAGCGCCAACGCACCGCGCGCGGCATCGAGGTGGGTCAGATTTTCTACTTCGGCACCAAGTATTCCGAACCGATGGGCGCAAAGGTCCAAGGTCCGGATGGCAAGCCGTCCCCCGTTCACATGGGGTCGCACGGTATTGGCGTGTCGCGTTTGCTCGGCGCCATTATCGAGGCGAGCCACGATGAAAACGGCATCATCTGGCCCGAAGGGGTCACACCGTTCCACGTCGGGATCGTCAACCTCAAACAAGGCGACGACGAGGCCGACGGGGCGTGTGACGCCCTGTACAAGAGCTTTACCGCACTTGGCCTCGAGCCGCTTTATGATGACCGCAACGAGCGGGCCGGTGGCAAATTCGCGACGATGGACCTGATCGGCCTGCCGTGGCGCATCACCGTTGGTCCACGCGGCCTCAAAAACGGTGTGGTCGAACTGACCTGTCGCCGCACGGGCGAAAGCGAAGAGATGACCCCCGAGCAGGCCGTCGAAAAAGTCGCGCAAATCTACGCCGGACTTTAAGGCGGCTGCGGCGGATTGCTGCCGCATAACGTAAAGTCAAAGGCAGGATGTTTGTCCTGCCTTTGCGAATCCCCCCATGATAGCCGCGAATAGACCCACGCAACGGGCGCCACACCAAACGGCGCCATAATCAACGGGCGAAAGGCGGAGCATGATATTCAAGGTGCTGACATTGGTCGGGGGATTGTTCGGGGCGGCGCTTGTGTCGCAATTTCCGGAGTTTACACAACAGTACACCCAACGTTTGGGCGGACAGGTCGAGGCGCTTGGCGTTGTTCTGGCTGATTTCGACCACTCGGCACAGCGCGCCGACATGACCCGTGACGAGGCCTTGGCCTCTATGGGCGGGACCGTGTTTATGGAAAACCGCCGCCGCGATATGCGCCGCACAATTGACCGCCACGCCCGTCTGAGTGCGGACCAGATTGCCCTGCGCACCGCCACGCCCCTGCAACGCCTCACCATGCCGCACCGTGTGGCGGACACCGAACTGGCCCGCTCGACATGGAATGATTTCGTGCCGGCAATGCCGTTGTCTGTTGCGGGGATCATATCGGGGTTTGTCGGGTTTATCGGTGGCTATGTGGTGATTGCAGCCTTCTTGCGTTTTCTGGCATGGCCGTTTCGCAAGCGCCGCAAAAAGGCCAATGGGCTGACCTTTACCTCCTGAGGTAATTTGCGCGGGGGCTTTGCACAATCAGCCGTTGACCGATCCGGTGTCCTTGCGCAATGTTGGCGCTAACAAGGGAGAGCGATATGGCAAAGGCATTGATCACGTGGGGCGGATGGGACGGACACGAACCTGAAAAGGTGGCCGCGCTGTGCCGTGAGATTCTGATACACGAAGGCGTCGAGGTCGAGGTCGTTGACCACCTTGATTGCTTCGCGGATCAAGCCGCCCTTGAGGCCGTCGATCTTATCGTTCCGATTTGGACCATGAGCCAGATCGACAAACAATACGTCGTCAATGTGTCCGAGGCGGTTGCGCGTGGCACGGGCCTTGCGGGGGTGCATGGCGGCATGTGTGACGCGTTCCGCGAACAGGTTCTGTGGCAGTTCATGACAGGGGCCAATTGGGTCTCTCACCCCGGCGGGGACGGGATCAAATACACCGTAAATATCTGTAATTCCTCATCTCCTTTGACGGCGGGGATTAAAGATTTCGAGGTGGAGAGCGAGCAATATTACCTGCATACCGACCCCGCCAACGAGGTGCTTGCGACCACGCGTTTTCCGACCGTGACATGGTATCACACGCCCAACGGTGCGGTGGATATGCCCGTGGCATGGACCAAACGGTGGGGCCTTGGCCGCGTGTATTACAATGCGCTCGGTCACCATGCCGATGTCATCGACCATGGTCCCGCCCGCGAGATGATCCGCCGTGGCCTGTTGTGGGCGGCGCAGGGGCGCAAGGCGGCACAGGACGCGGGCGAAAGCCTCGCCGATTACGCATCGGACCTCAACAATTACTGATGCCCGCGTGACCGGCTGAGCCTTGACCTTTGGGGCATTGCAAGGGAGTGTCGGGCAACCCGTTTTGGAGCCCGTTTCGCCCGATGACCGAAGGCCAGTCCACCAAGCCGTTTTCCCGTTTCGAATGGATGATCGCGTGGCGCTATTTGCGTGCGCGGCGCGAGGAGGGCGGCGTGTCGGTGATGACATGGATTTCCCTCATCGGCATCACATTGGCGGTCGCCGCCCTGATCATCACCCTGTCGGTGCGCACCGGATTTCGCACGGAATTTGTCGATACGATTCTGGGTGCGAATGCCCACGCGACGGTCTATTCCTCTGTATACGTTGACGAAAACGGCCAGACGGCCCGCTCCATTCCGAATTACGATGACTGGGCGGAACGCCTCTTGGCGCTCCCCGATGTGATCCGCGCCGCCCCCTTGGTGCGCGGTCAGGTGATGGCCTCGCGCAACGGATCGAACGCAGGGGTCGAGGTCTACGGCATCGCCAAAGACGATCTGATGACCATCCCGCGTGTCGCGGACCACCCCGATGAAAGTTGGGGCGATGTGGCGCGGTTCGAGGAGGGCATCGCCATCGGGTCGGGCGTGGCACGCGAATTGGGCGTCGTGGTGGGGGACCGCATCAAACTTATCTCGCCTGACGGCGCCAAAACCGCGTTCGGGACAAGCCCGCGCGTGTCGGCGTTCGAGGTCGTCTATATCTTTACCGCAGGGCGATATGATATTGATAAAACAAGGGCTTACCTCCCCTTCGTCGAGGCGCAGCGCTATTTCAATTCCGAGGGTGCAGCCGACGAGATCGAGGTCATGTTGGCCCATCCCGATGCGGTCGATGAGATCAGCTATGATCTGATGCAGGCGGTGGGCGATCGTGGCCTCGTCTGGACGTGGAAACAGTCGGCGGGCTCGTTCCTCGGTGCGCTTGATATGGAAGACAACGTGATGTTTGTGATCCTGTCGGTTCTGGTGCTGATCGCGGCGATGAATATCGTCTCCGGTCTGATCATGTTGGTCAAGAACAAGGGCCGTGATATCGGCATCCTGCGCACCATCGGTTTGACGGAAGGCTCTGTTTTAAGGGTGTTTTTTATCTGTGGCGCGGTGACCGGGGTGCTTGGCACCGCATTTGGCGTCCTGATCGGATCGCTGTTTGCGCTCAACATTGATAGCGTTATGGCCTTTGTCAATTATCTCAACGGCGGCGGGGCGTGGGATCCGAGCATTCGGGGCATCTATGCGTTGCCGGCGGAGTTGAGATTTGTTGATGTATTTAAGGCGGTTAGTCTGTCTTTGGGGCTGTCGTTCGTGGTGACGATTTTCCCCGCACGGCGGGCGGCGCGGATGAACCCTGTGGAGGCGCTGCGCTATGAATAATATGTTGCATCTCGAGGGCGTCACCAAGGTCTATAACGCCAAAAAACACAATGAGGTCAATGTCTTGCGTGGGGTTGATCTGAGCGTGGCCAAGGGCGAGGTCGTGGGGCTGATCGCGCCCTCGGGGGCGGGGAAATCGACCTTGCTGCATATCGCGGGTCTGTTGGACATGGCGAGTGCGGGAACGGTGCAAATCGGCGGGCAGGATGTGGGCGGGTTAAGCGACCGAAAGCGCACCGCGATTCGCCGCCAAGGTATTGGATTCATTTACCAATTTCACCATTTGCTGCCCGAGTTTACCGCGCTTGAGAATGTGGTTTTACCGCAACTGGCCAACGGGGTTTCGGGCCATGAGGCCGAGGCGCGCGGGCTTGCGTTGCTTGATAAGGTCGGGGTGAAAAATCGCGCCGGTCACCGCCCTGCGGCGCTGTCGGGGGGCGAACAGCAACGGGTGGCGTTTTGCCGTGCGCTTGCCAATAAGCCGTTGTTATTGTTGGCAGATGAGCCGACAGGGAACCTTGACCCCGAGACATCGGACCGTGTGTTCGCGGCGCTGATGGAGGTGGTGCGCGACGAGGGATTGTCCGCACTCATCGCCACGCACAACATGGAGTTGGCGGCCAAAATGGACCGCGTGGTTCGGTTGGACCAAGGGCGGATTGTTGCACAACTTTAACGGCTTTGAGGCGAAGGTGTCCAAAAGTTACACATCTTTAAGCCCCCGTTTTTAATGTTTTGTTGGGTGAGCGGCGTCTCGGAAAGGCTCCAGTGGAGCCTTTCAGCCGCGAACGCGCGAACACACCTGTTCGCGCCGGTTCATAGGCGAGGATGCACACCCGTCGAGCAGACCCCAATCGCCCCCTCCCGCAACGCCCGCCAAAGTCACCAAGTCTCAAGGTTTGCACTGCCTGTGACCAAAGCAATCGCAAAGCGATTGCAGCGCCCGACCCTCCCCCACGGGAGGGCGCTTTCGCACCCACCCTCGGGTCAGGCGCTCGGGGATGCTTTATTCGGATACTATCTTTGAGTTTTCCTTAAGATACTTGTGAGCTTCTATTCCGGCCATTTCCCTATTGGCATAACAGGCCATAAGCTCTATGAGGCCATTCTTTCCAGAACCAAAGGCGAGGCTTTCTTTGTGGTCTGAGTTTTGGGGGCAAAAAGAAAAGTTGTTTTTTGAGAAGAACTCAGAAAATTTTGGTTCTAAAAGCGTCAAAAAGTGATCGTGGGTATAACCCTTGTTATTTTTCAGAAAATTGCGCCAGTTGGTTGTCGGTTCTTTCAATTCGTCCAAGTGGATTAGGCAGCGTGAAAGACGAAAAACGAGTTCATCGAATTTGTGTAGGTCGTATACTTCGGTGCGGTATTCAACTCCCCGATATCGCAGGTTGGTATCTCCCAAGAGAACTAGGCGATTAATAAAATCGAGTATGGGTTCCTCGTATGTTTCGTCATCGAGAACCCGAAAGCCATCGGGAGCTTGAAGCGGCTTGCAAAGGATATTGCCAGCTAAGTTTATTAGTTCTTTGTAATTGTCGAATTTTGGATGACTAAAATTTCCACTTTTGCCGTTAAAGAGCAAACATGCTTTTAGGAGCTTTTCCGAGCATTGTCCTGCATTCCAGCCGAAACTTCTGAAATTGCGCATTTCCCAAGAAATCCGCGCCATAACGCAGTCCTCGATAGCGGCTTGGCAGAGGGTTAACAGCACGGCACGTTCCACTAAACCTCTGGCCTCTGGGCTCAAATTTGCGAAACTCATTACCCCCCCTCCATGCGAACTCCCGTTCGCGTCACTCACACATCCAACTCCTCAACAAACTGCGCATTCGCTTGAATGTACTGATACCTTAACTCCGGCTTTTTCCCCATCAGACGCTCGACCAGATCGGCGGTTTCTCCGGGGAAATCTTCGTCGATGGTGACGCGGATGAGTTTGCGGGTTTTGGGGTCCATGGTGGTCTCTTTGAGGTCCTTGGCGTCCATTTCGCCAAGCCCTTTGAACCGCTGCACGTCAATCTTGCCTTTGCCGCCCAGACCCTTTTCCATCCAGAGGTCTTTTTCCGCGTCGTCGGTCACATACAGGCGTTTTGCGCCCTGGGTGAGGCGGTAGAGCGGCGGGCAGGCCAGATAGAGGTGGCCGTGGTCAATCAGCGGGCGCATCTGGGTGTAGAAAAACGTCATCAGGAGGGCGGCGATATGGGCGCCATCGACGTCCGCATCGGTCATGATGATGATCTTGTCGTAGCGCAGGTCCTCGACGTTAAACCGCGTGCCCATGCCAACGCCGAGGGCTTCGCACAGGTCCGAGATTTCCTGATTCGAGTTGAGTTTGCCCGAGGCGGCCCCAAGCACGTTGAGGATTTTGCCCTTGAGCGGGAGAAGCGCCTGCGTCTCGCGTTTGCGCGCGCCTTTGGCGGAGCCGCCCGCACTGTCGCCCTCAACGATGAACAACTCGGTGTTCTCGCGGTTCTTGGCGGTGCAATCGGTGAGTTTGCCGGGCAGGCGCAGCTTTTTGGTGGCGGTTTTGCGTTGGGTTTCTTTCTCCTGACGCCGGCGCAGGCGTTCCTCGGCGCGCAGGACCAGAAAGTCGAGGATGGCGCCCGCGGATTTGGTGTCGGCGGCGAGCCAGTTGTCGAAGTGGTCGCGCACGGAGTTCTCGACGAGGCGGGCGGCCTCGGTGGTGGCAAGGCGGTCTTTGGTCTGGCCGACAAATTCGGGGTCGCGGATGAAACAGGACACAAGGGCGCAACCGCCGGTGAGCAGGTCATCGCGGGTGATGTCTTTGGCTTTGCGGTTGCCGACCAGTTCGCCGTAGGCCTTGACGCCTTTGAGCACGGCGGCCCAGAAGCCGCTTTCGTGGGTGCCGCCCTCGGGTGTGGGGACGGTGTTACAGTAGGACTGGATGAAGCCGTCGCGGGCGGGGGTCCAGTTGATGGCCCATTCGACCTTTCCGGGCACGCCGAAGCGGGCGCCGAATTCGACGGTGCCGGCAAAGGGTTTGTCCGCGTAGGTGGAGGATTTCCCGAGCGTTTCGGTGAGGTAGTCGGCCAGACCGCCGGGGAAGTGGAAGGTCGCCTCCATCGGGGTTTCACCGTCGTCGATTTCCGATTTCCACCGCAGCTCGACGCCCGAGAACAGGTAGGCTTTGGAGCGGGCGAGTTGGAACAGGCGTTTGGGTTTGAAGCGGTGTTTGCCGAAGATTTCCTCATCGGCGTGGAAGGTGACAAAGGTGCCGCGTTTGTTGGGGGCGGCGCCGATTTTGGTCACGGGGCCAAGGGGGATCCCGCGCGAGAAGCGTTGTTCGAACAGTTCCTTGTTCTTGGCGACTTGCACGACGAGGCTGTCGGAGAGGGCGTTGACGACCGAGGAGCCAACCCCGTGCAGGCCCCCCGATGTGGCGTAGGCATCGCCCGAAAACTTGCCGCCCGCGTGCAGGGTGCAAAGGATGACTTCGAGGGCGGATTTGTCGGGAAACTTGGGGTGCGGGTCGATCGGGATGCCGCGGCCGTTGTCGGTGATGGTGACGGCGTAATCGGCATGCAGGGTGATTTCGATGCGGTTGGCGTGGCCTGCGACGGCCTCGTCCATGGAGTTGTCGAGAATCTCGGCCACAAGGTGGTGCAGGGCGCGTTCATCGGTGCCGCCGATATACATGCCGGGGCGTTTGCGCACGGGTTCCAGACCTTCGAGGACTTCGATGGATGAGGCATCGTAGTCGGAGGAGGATCGGGTCGCGGTGGACTGGCCTGTGAGGAGATCGTCGGACATGTGGATTTTGCTCGATTCTTGGGTGTCGTCATTGTGGGGCTTTGGCGCAGGAGTAGACCATCCACGCGGGGCGGGCGCAAGGTATTGTGGGGCGGCCTGTGCGAAACCTTGGCCCAGATCAAGGCGCGTTTGACGCAATCGGGGTATCAGGGGGCAACCCTCACGATGCTTAGGAGACACTCGCATGGTCGCACAGACAAAAGCCGACACCGCCGTCAAATCCACATCCGGGCAGGGGGCCGTGCAGGCGTCCGCACCCGTTGAGGGGGCCGGTGCGCCCACGGGTCCGACCGCCTTTCCCAAGGTGGGCGGACGTGATGCCGCGCGGGCGTTCGAGACGGGGGAATACCCCTATGACACCAAATTGTCGCGCAAGGACTACGAGGCGCAAAAACTGGCGCTTCAGGCCGAATTGCTCAAGGCGCAGCTCTGGGCGCAGGAGACGGGTGAAAAGTTCGTTTTGCTGTTCGAGGGCCGTGATGCCGCCGGCAAGGGCGGCACGATCAAGCGGTTCACCGAGCACCTAAACCCGCGTGCCGCCCGTGTCGTGGCACTCAACAAACCCACCGATGCCGAGCGCGGGCAGTGGTTTTTCCAACGCTATATCGAACACCTGCCGACGGATGGCGAGATCGTGCTCTATGACCGCTCGTGGTACAATCGTGCGGGCGTCGAGCGGGTGATGGGGTTCTGTTCGCCCACCGAGTACCTCGAGTTTATGCGCCAGACCCCCGATCTGGAACAGATGCTGACGCGTGCGGGTATCCGCCTGTACAAATACTGGTTTTCGGTGACGCAGGACGAACAGCAGCGCCGGTTCAAATCGCGCGAGAACGATCCGCTCAAACAGTGGAAACTGTCGCCCATCGACAAGGCGTCGCTCGGGCTATGGGACGATTACACCGAGGCCAAAGAGGCGATGTTCTTTTACACCGACACGGCGGATGCGCCGTGGACCATTATCAAATCCAACGACAAGAAACGCGCACGGATCAACTGTATGCGCCACTTCCTGTCGACGGTGGATTATCCGGATAAGGACCACGAGATCGTCGGGCGCCCCGACCCGCTCATCGTCGGTCATGCCGCCCATGTGGTGCATAAATCCGATCACATCCTCGGCACCGCGCTGCACCCCGAAACGCGCCGCGGCAAGAACGCTTGAGCGGCAAGACTGCCTGAACGGGGCTATGTGATCAGCAAACACGAAAAGGCCGCCTTTGTTCGGGCGGTCTTTTTGGATGGGGGGGCTTTTTGGGGGGATGGCTTGAAGGTCGACTATGCAGATGGGGCGGGCTTTCACACTGCTCTTCTAAAGGTCTGCTTTCTGATATGACTTGGCCCGATCGTGCTTAAAGATAATCAGATTCACTGTCTGAAAATATGAACAACAAGTTACGATAGCGGTTTCTCAATTCATTCAATGAGCAACTGAACTAGCAAGGAAAAGCGCTTTGCAATGCTTGGAACAACAAACCTCTTGCAGACTCGTGCCTCGACTGTGGATTCTCTTCTAAGTATTTCATGGTCACATCAACAATTTGGCCGCGCTCGACGTTTTCGGGAATGCAAAAACCCAACATGGCGTTCGATGCTTGGTCTACCTCGGTAGTGCTACTTTCTGGCATTGCCTGAAACATAACAGCACCCGCACCAAATTTTATGCCCTCGAAAGCGCCTCCGATGTATCCAATGCAATAGCCAAACTGAAGATCTTTAATTTCGCCATTCGCAGTGCACGCACTGTGTAAATCATTGCCCGTTACGGTGTCCGCGTATCCAGTGCAAGGAATGGCAGCGAGAAAAGCTAGAACTTTGAACATTTTGTATCTCCATTAATACCGAAACATCCGTGCGGCGATTGGCTCTGTCAAGTAGCCGCGCAAATCCCTTTCCTTTCTGCATTACCGAAAAGCCGAAGTTAGCTGTTTTACCGAAAATTATCATCTCGCCCCCCAACCCGACATCGCGGTGCGCGCCGTTGACGCGTTCATCCATCCGCCAAATACAAAAGGCCGCGCTGTGTAAGGGCGGTCTTTTTGATGCGGGGGGATGAGTATGGGGGTATGGCTTGAAGGTTGGGTATGCGGACTTTGCCCAATGTGCGGTTTGGCGAGGGGTTTCAAAGCGGTCGTTTTAGGGAGATCGCGGATGAGCGCATTAACGATGCGCGCGGATCGCTTCGGGGACGGCGATGAGCAATAAAAGGATCGCGACGATCACAAACAGCCAACTCCCGACCAGTTGAAACAATAGCGCTCCGCAAACGCCCCCGATCGCAAAGCTCGCGAGGGTCAAGCTGTGTAGCTTGAGCTTTGCCTTGGCGTCTGGCCGCGACGTTGCATCGCCAACCAGAGCCGCCAACTCGATACCTAAATCAGTTGCCATTCCCGAAACATGGGTTGTTCGTACCCGCGCCCGTGAGATCATCGTGGTCACTGCATTTTGAAGCCCCATAACGAGGCTGAGGACGATGACCATTAATGGCTCGTATGTGTGTGCGAATGACACAATGAGCACTATGCCCAACAGCAGGAGTATGAAGGCTTCGGCGGCAATCGCGAGGGCGTAGATCGACCGAAGGTTTCTTTTTTCTCCGGCCTGTATGACAAGGGCCGCGAGGCTTGCGCCGCAGACAAAAGCGGCGACAAGCCCCATAAACGACAGCGACACAACGACAGCACCATGGGCGAGGTTGTCGGCGAAGGCGGAAATATTGCCCGTCATATTTGCGGTAAATGATCCCGCAATGAGGAACCCGACGGCGTTTAGCGCTCCTGCTATCGAAGACAGGAGGCCTGCGAGAACCAGGTCAATGTTTGAGGTGCGATCGTCGCCAACTTTGATGAGCATTTGCGGGTCCTGCGTAATGGTCTCTCTCACGATGGCATTGGTCTTTGCTTTGCACAAACACAAAACAGACCCTCTCCAAACCTTCCTGCGCGCAAATTGCACAAACCCCTCCGCTTACCGCGGCCCAAACCCATGCACAGCCGAAAACGTTGTCCACGGCACTTGGCGCTGCTCGCGATCAGGGGCACCCCTTGCTGCAAG
The DNA here is from genome assembly GCF_048259695.1 of Celeribacter sp. Taxonomy (GTDB): domain Bacteria; phylum Pseudomonadota; class Alphaproteobacteria; order Rhodobacterales; family Rhodobacteraceae; genus Celeribacter. Next base: position 150,652 of record NZ_JBLXHL010000004.1, read on the forward strand.
TTGTGTCCGCCACTTTGGCCACCAAGCCATTTTGAGCGGTGGGCTCGGGCGGCTTTAGGCGTTGTCTGCGAACCCGTGCATCCGTTTGGCCCATTGCAGCCCGACAATGGCGCCTTTGAGGCGCGGCAGCAGGTAGAGCGACAACAGCACCGTTCCCGTGGCAAAAATCGCGATGACGGTGAGCGGGTCGGGGCGGAATTCGATGAAAAACCATCCGAGGATCGGGGCCATCAGGTGACCGACGATCAGGATCGTGAGATAGGCGGGACCGTCATCGGCGCGGTGATGGTGCAGGTCTTCGCCGCACACAGGGCATTCATCGCGGACTTTGAGATAGCCCTTGAGCATGGGGCCACCGCCACATGACGGGCAGCGGCGCCGCCATCCGCGCAGCATGGCGGGGCGCAATTCGCGGGTCCCGTCCCCGATTTGCGTGGCAGAGCCGGAATAGGATTGGTCAGTCATGTGCAGATCGCCTTTGTCGTCAGTCTTGGCCGTTTTTGGTGTGTCTGTCGCATCGTGGGCTGTGCGTTCGGACGGCAGTGTAAGCTATGCCTTGTAAAGGAGAGGTGTGCAAACTGTCTCCGCGTCCCGTTGTCGCGTGGCCTGTGGGGCGGGGGGCGCGTGGGGGCGGAGGCAGTCCGAAAAACTTTGGCGTGGAGCGACGGAAAGCGGGGCCGCGCCCGTTTTATGATTAGAACGCACGGAGATCACGAGGGGTGAAACGGCCGTGCGAGGGTAAGATCATAAAGGAAGACCAGATATGAAACGTAATACACTCATCTCCGCAATCGCTCTTGTTGCTGTTCTTGGCACCGCAGGCCTCGCCTCGGCTGCCGGTATGGGCGGACAGGGCGGCCATGGCAAATCTGACGGCATGGGCCGTATGGGCCAAATGGGTCAGATGGGCCAAATGGGCGCATCTGTTGATTTCGCAACGCTCGACGCCGATGGTGATGGCGTTGTGACGCAAGCCGAACTGGACGCGCAAAAACAGGCGCAGTTTGACGCAATCGACACCGATGGCAATGGCACCGTCAGCGCCGGGGAACTGGTTGCCCATCGTGAGGCACAGCGTGCCGCACAGATGGCGGCGAACACCGATAAAATGATTGCTGCCCGCGACACCGATGGCGACGGCGTATTGAGCCTTGAGGAACTGACCACCCGTCCACAGACCTCCATGTTGGACCGTCTGGACACGGATGGGGATGGCGCGGTGAGCCAGGCCGAATTCGATGCAGCTAAGGCGCGCATGGGGGATCGTGGCGACCGCGGTGAGCGTGGCGACCGCGGTGAGCGTGGTGATCGCGGCAACTGTGGCGATCACGGTGGACGTGGCGACAAGGACGGCGGCCGTAACAACCGCTAACCTGTGAATCTCCGGCGGGAGCGCACAAATGTGCTCTCGCCAATAGACGCCACACTGGACTTGGGATACGCATGGCGGGTGATGAACATGCCTTTTGACGCACTCACCGATGTCTCTGACGAGGCGTTGCTCGTTGCCTTCGGGAACGGCGACCGCCTCTCTGCACAGGCATTAACCATGCGGCTGACGCCTGTGGTTCTGGGCTACGCGACACGGTTGCTGCGTGATCATGCCGAGGCCGAGGATGTCGCCCAAGAGGCGATGTTGCGGCTGTGGAAGGTGGCGCCCGAGTGGCGTCAGGGCGAGGCCAAGGTGACGACGTGGCTCTACCGCGTGGTGACCAATCTATGCACCGACCGTTTGCGCAAAAAGCGCGGCAAGGGGCTTGATGAAATTGCCGAGCCCGAAGATGGCAAGCCAAGCCAGGAGGCCCGGTTGATGGCTCAGGCGCGGGTGAGTGCGCTTGAAACGGCCTTGGGTGAGTTGCCCGAACGCCAAAGGCAGGCGGTGGTGCTGCGCCACATCGAGGGGCTGTCAAACCCCGATATTGCGGGCGTGTTGGATGTCAGCGTGGAAGCGGTGGAAAGCCTGATTTCACGGGGCAAGCGTTTGTTGGCCAAACGGCTGGCGGGCGAAAAGGAAAGGTTGGGGTTCGAAAATGACGAAACGTGATATAGACCGTTGGGGGTCATCCCCGCTCGACGCGCCGCTTGATCCACAGACGGATGCGGCGTTGGACGCAATGTTTGCGCAAGCGCGCGAATTGGCGCGGGACCGCGCCCCTGCCGCGTCGTCCGACCTCATGGCACGGATTATGGCCGATGCCGATGCACAGATTGCCGCGATGGCGCCCCTGCGCCCGTCTCCCGCCAAGACACAGCATCCGTTGATGCGTGCGGCGATGGCGGCCCTTGGCGGGTGGCGCGGCCTCACAGGTGTGGCGACCGCAGGGGTGACAGGTTTGGTGATCGGCCTTGGCGCGCCGACAATGGTGACGGATTTCGCGTTGGGCAGCTCGAGCGTTGCGCTGACCGACACGGTGGCGGAGGTCAGTTCCTACGCCTTTGACGATCTTGTGCCGAGCTTTTACGATCTCGGGACGGAAGGATAAAACATGAGCGATCTCAATCAGATGCCGCGCAAAAAAGGCACGTTCCACTGGAGCCGTGTGGTTCTGGCCGTGTCCTTGGCGCTCAACCTCGCTGTTGTCGGCATGGTGGCGGGGGCGGTGTTGCGCCACGACAAGGGCGAGCGTCCCGGCGATGATCGGGCGCGGTCCATGCAGACCCGCGATTTCGGCTTCGGCCCCTATGTCGGGGCCTTCGAGGGCGATGTGCGGCGTGATCTTGGCCGCGCGTTCAAGGAAAAAGCGGGCGACCGCGACGAGGCGCGTGGCCGGATCGAGGCGCATTTCAACGCCGTGATGGCGGCCTTGCGGGCTGATCCGTTCGAGCCCGACACCTTTGAGGCATTGATCGTCGGGCAACAGGCGGATCTGGCCGCCCGTCAGGAAATCGGGGCGCGTCTTTTGGCTCAAAAAGTGGCCGATATGTCCCCGGGGGAGCGTGCTGCCTATGCTGCGCGCCTCGACACGATGCTCAAACGCGGCCCCAAAGACGGGCCACATGAGGACGGACCGAAAGGCGGGTCACATGAGGAGAGACATAACGACGGACGCGAGGACGGGCCAAAGCGGTAAGAGCGCGCCTTCGGGCGGTGCAAGGCCGCGGGCCGTGACGGTTACAGACCAAAAGCGCCACACTGTTGTGGCGCTTTTCCTTTTTTCAACACGGTGTCAGGCGGCGGTCTGGCCCAGAGTGACCTGATTGCGCCCGCCGGTTTTCGATGTGTAGAGCGCCATATCCGCGATGTCGATCAACGAGGATACGGACGCGCCGCAATGGGGCATGTCGGTACACATGGCCAGACCGATGGAAATCGACACGGTGACGGGTTGGCCCTTGTCCGATGTCGCCGCAGGGGTGGCGCACACCTCGCGGCGGATGCGTTCGGCGGCGACACGGGCGCTTTCGAGTGTGGAGGCGGGCAGGGCGATGAGAAACTCCTCGCCGCCGATCCGCGCCACAAGGTCCTGCGGGCGCAATTTGTCACGCAGGCGCCGCGCCACCTCGACCAGAACGGTATCGCCAGTCATATGGCCAAAGGTGTCATTGACGGATTTGAACTTGTCGATGTCGACAATCATCACCGCAAACGGCGTGTTGGTTCTGATCGCGTCAGCCGCCAAACGTTCCAGATGCGGTAGCGCATAGCGGCGGTTGTACAGACCTGTCAGCGGGTCGATGGACGCCATCTTGATGCCACGGTCGATGGTGTCGCGCAGGCAGTCCGCCTCGCGTTTGCGGTGGATGAGCGAGCGCAGTCGCAACGCCAGTTCTTCGGGGTCGCGCCCCTGCGCCATGATGTCGTTCGCGCCGAGATCGAGCGCCACAAGCGCCTCGGATTTCTTGTCTGCGGGATGCATCACGACGATGGCGGCGTGGCGGGTTTCCGAACGGGCGCGAATGTCGGACAAGAGCCGCATTTCCTCGTTCGAGCCTTCAAAATCGCTTGAAATGACAATGACATCGGCCCCGGGGGTTGTGCGCATGGTGTGCAACAGCATCTCACGGCGCACCACCTCGATATCGGCGTGGATCAACCCGCGCAACGCCCCGCGCAATTTCACGGCGTCGTCGGCTTTGTTGGCGGCGAGCATCACACGCGACTGCGGTTCGAACGGCGCTTGCGTCGTGCCAAACCCCATTTCGCGGGCGGTTTGTTCGCGGCGGGTCAGTTCGTCGGCGGTGGCGGCCACCCGCAACAGGGCGCGCACCCGCGTCCGCAACTCCGTGCAATCAATGGGTTTGGCGAAATACACTTCGGCCCCTGCACGCAAGGCGGCAAGGCGGTGTTCGTTGTCATCGGGCCCCACGACCGCGATGGGAATGTGTTTGAGGGTACTGTCGGATTTGAGATGGTTACAGACCCCCGTGGCACCAATGTCGCCCAGATCGGTATCGACAATGATCAGATCGGGACGTTTTGTGGCGGCGGTGATGAGGACGTCTTCGGCGGAGCTGGCCATGAATACGTCGTAACAGGCTGCGTTCAGCATAACCTTCATGGTAATGCGGCTGGTGGGAACGCTATCGGCTATGAGTATGCGACCTGGCATCTGCTCGTATATTTCCTCTTTATCTACGCTGCGGGTACGCTACTAATCGCGCCTGGCAAGCGCGCGTCCCGAGTTGTGAAACAAAATGGCCTTAAATTGGTTAACAAAAGGTTTCCGTTTTAACAGGAGTTACCAACTATGAAGCAAAATTCCGCTGAGGCACTGGCGCTGAATGTCCTTGCCTGGCTTGTGGGCGATGAGGATCTTTTGCCAACGTTTTTAGGCTCTACGGGCATGGATGGCGCCGAATTGCGGGCGCGGGCGGGCGAGACGGAGGTCTTGGCTGCGGTGCTTGATTTCTTAATGATGAATGATGAGTGGGTTAACCGGTGGGCCGTCGAGACGGCGTGTGAGCCGACCCTGGTCATGCAGGCGCGTCAGGCGCTGCCGGGGGCCGAACAGATCAATTGGACGTGAGGACAGACACAGATGACACAGACCGCACAGAGGTATCTGCCGATCAAGGCGGTGTTGTTCGACAAGGATGGCACGTTGATTGATTTCCAAAAGACATGGGGGCCGTGGGCGGCGCGTGCCATTCGCGATCTTGCGGTGCAGACGGACCATGGGGCCGACCGGATCGCACAGACGTTGGGGTTTGATCTGGCCACAGAGCAGTTTCATCCCGACAGCCCCGTCATCGCGGGGACGCCGGATGAATTGGTGGTGTTGCTGCGCCCCTATATGCCTGCATTGACATCATCGGAGATTTTGGCGCGGATTACGCCGGAGACGGGCGCCTATACGCTTGCCCCTGTTGCGGGGCTTGAGGCGATGCATGCGGCCCTGACCCGTGCGGGGATTGCGCAAGGGGTGGTGACCAATGATTTCGAGGGCGAGACGCGCGGCCAGATCGAGACCTTGGGGTTGAGCGCGGTGTTCGGTGTTATCATCGGATATGACAGCGGGCATGGCGGCAAACCCGCGCCCGAGGGCTGTTTGGCGGCGGCGCGTGCGCTTGGCGCGGATCCGCGGGCGACGGTGATGGTGGGCGACAGTTTGCATGACCTGTCGGCGGGGCGCCGCGCGGGGATGCGGACCGTGGCGGTGCTAACGGGCGTGGCCGCCGAGGCCGATCTGGCCCCGTTTGCGGATGTGGTTCTGGCGACGGTCGCGGAGCTTCCCGACTGGCTGTCGCGCCAGAGCGCCCTGTGATGCGGCGGGGCAATTTCACCTAAGTCGGTGACACTTTTGGAAAAATTTGAACAATAGGACGCAATGTTCACCCTGTGCGAAGGGGCGGTATTGGCATTTTCTTAAGATTGGGGGCGTAAAAGCATCCCAATGGTAGGAGAAGGGTAGCTCCATATGCACGGGATGATCAATCGCGCGTTGCAGTGCTTTTTGCGCGATACATACGGCGTTCAAACATGGGCCGAGATCGCGGATGCCGCTGATTTGGGTTTTGAGAACTTCGAGGCGATGTTGGGCTATCCCGATAGCGTCACCCTGGATGTGTTGAGTGCCACCGCCCGTTATTTCAGAAAGCCTGTTGAAAGTATTCTCGAGGATTTGGGGACCTATCTGGTGTCGCACCCCAATGTCGAACCTATTCGTCGCCTGTTGCGGTTCGGGGGCGGAGATTTCACGGAGTTTCTATTTTCACTCAATGAGTTACAGGGGCGCGCGCGGATGGCGTTGCCGGATCTGGAGATGCCTGAACTGACGGTCGAGCTGGACGGGGAGGCGGTCTATCTGATGACCTGCTCGCATGACGTCCCCGGGTTCGGATATGTGATGGTCGGTGTTTTACGGGCGATGGCGGATGATTACGGGGCCTTGGTGTTTCTGGAGCACCAAGGATGGAAAGACGCGGGCGAAGAGGTGATTCACGTCCATCTTCTGGAGGCTGCATTCGCACAAGGGCGCAGTTTCGATCTGGTGGCCCCCGAGGGTTTCGTGACATGAAACACGAGATTATTGATACGCAGGTCATACAGCGATTACAGGCCGCGGATGTCTTTATGCCGATGAATCTGGCCTTTAATTCCGCGGGGATCATTGTTCATGCGGGGCCGACGCTCAAAAAACTGCGCCCCAACACGGTCCTGATCGGGCAAAAGGTCAGTGATCTGTTTTCGATCCGCGACAACGGGCGTGGCGAGATGAGCGAGGTGGTGCCGCTCAACACCAAACTGTACCTGTCGTTCAAATCGGGTCCGGCCACCGCCCTGAAAGGAATGGCTCTGAAAGTCCCCGAAGAGGACATGTACCTGCTTAACCTGTCGTTCGGAATGTCGGTGGTCGAGGCGGTCGGCGCGTATGGGTTGAGCGATGCGGATTTCGCCCATACGGATATGGTGATCGAGATGCTTTATCTGGTGGAGGCCAAATCCGCGATCCTCGAAGAGATCAAACAGCTGAACGCACGCCTTCAGGGGGCCAAATCACAGGCCGAAGAGCAAGCCCTCACGGATGTGTTGACGGGCCTCAAGAACCGTCGCGCGATGGATCATGTGTTGGCGCGCTTGCTGCGGGGGCGGGCGCCGTTTGCCCTGATGCATCTTGATCTGGACTATTTCAAAACCGTCAATGACACCCACGGCCACGCGGCGGGCGATGCGGTGTTGACCCGTGTGGCCGAGATTTTGCGCGAGGAAACCCGTGACGACGATCTGGTGGCGCGGGTGGGCGGCGATGAGTTCATTCTGGTGTTTAGCCAGATGGTGGATCACGCCCGTTTGTTGCGCACGGCCTACCGCATCATTGCCCGTCTTGAGGAGCCGATCGAGCACCAAGGGATCACCTGTTCGATTTCCGGCTCTGTCGGTATCACCACCAGTGATTTATATCTTGCGCCGGATGCCGAACGGATGATCCATGACGCCGATCTGGCGCTTTATGCCTCCAAACATGCGGGGCGGGCGACGGCGATCGTGTTCGACCCGACCATCCACACAGACAGTGCGCCGATGATGATGCGGGCCAGTGACGCTTAAGGGTTATTGATGGGCCGGTCCTGCCCGCCTTGCCCTGTCGCGTCTGTTCCGGTCCTCTCCTCTCCTCTCCTGTTCCGGTCCCGTCTGTTCGCGCGCCTCCCCGTGAGGGGGCGCGGGGAAACAGGTTGACGAGATACATTCGAATGCGTCTATATTTGTCCCGACCTAAGGGAGGAAATCCGTATGCCACGTTTGTTTGTCAATGTTTTAGCGCTTTGTATTCCTGTGACCGCCAGTCTTGCGCCCGCCGCAAGCGCCACCGAGGGCATCGCCGATAAATACCCGCACTCCGTGCTTTACAACAAACCTGTGCAGGTGAGCGCACATGTCTATTCGGCCATCGGGGCGACCGCACCGCCGACCTATGAAAACGCGGGCCACAACAACAATCTGAGTTTTATCGTGACGGGGGACGGGGTGATTGTCGTCAATTCCGGTGCGAATGTTGCCCTGTCACGGGCTTTGCATGACGAGATAAAGGCGGTCACAGATCAACCCGTTAAACTGGTGATCAATGAAAACGGCCAAGGCCACGCGATGCTTGGCAACAAATACTGGACCGATCAGGGGATTGACGTCCTGGCCCATGTCGACGCCGCGCATGAGTTCGAGGACAGCGCCTTTCAAGCCGTCGAGGGGATGAAGCGCTATGCCCGTGAAAACGGTGAGGACACCGAGGCGGCCCTGCCCACGATCACCTTTGAGGACAGCTATGTCATCGATATGGGCGATTTGCACATCGAGGCCTTGCATCTCGGGCCGGCGCACAGCCCGGGGGATATTTCGGTGTGGATCGCGCAGGAGGGTGTCGTGATCGCCGGTGACATTGCCTTTCACGAACGGATGCCGCCGATTTTTTCGGACACCTGCACGAGCTGTTGGATGGAGACGTGGGAAACCCGGTTCGAGCCGCTCGGCGCCACCTATGTGATCCCCGGTCACGGGCATCCGACCACGATGGATGTCGTGCGGGCCGGCACCTATGGCTACCTCGCGTATCTGCGCGACAAAATCGGGGCGCATATCGAGGATGGCGGATCGCTTGATGATGCGTATTATGTGGACCAAAGCCCCTATGCCAATCTCGACACCTTCGAAGAACTGGCGACGAAAAATGCGGGCGTGGTCTATACCGAGATGGAGTTTGAATAATGGCAGCAATCCCCCCCGTGTGTGATTTCGGTTGGCGCGCCCCTGCGTTTTCGTTGGGTGCAACGGACGGAAAAACCTACACATTTGACGATGTGGCGGGGGAGAACGGCACGCTTGTGATGTTCATCTGCAATCACTGCCCCTATGTGCTTTCGGTCATTGACCGGATCGTGCGCGACGCTCGTGCGCTTCAGGATCTCGGTGTCGGGGTGGTGGCCATTTGCGCCAATGACGCGGTGGCCTATCCCGATGACAGTTTTGACAATATGGTCGTTATGGCCGCGCAGTGGGCGTTGCCGTTTCCCTATTTGCATGACGCCGATCAATCGGTGGCGCGGGCCTATGGCGCGGTGTGCACGCCTGATTTCTTTGGCTTTGATGCGCAGGGCGGTTTGCAATATCGCGGGCGTCTGGATGCCTCGCGCAAGGTGGCGGGTCCCGATGATCTTAAACGCGACCTGTTCGACGCGATGCGTGATGTGGCGCAAACGGGCCAAGGCCCCCGTGATCAAATCCCGTCGATGGGCTGTTCCATAAAATGGAAAGACAGCTGACCCGAAGGGCGCACCGCAGTCGCACAGCGCAAGATGGTCGAAGGAGGGGGAAACAAAGTGGCAGCCCGTAGGGGAGTTGAACCCCTCTTTCCAGGTTGAAAACCTGGCGTCCTAACCGATAGACGAACGGGCCACTCTTTGTGTCACGGGGTTTAGAAGAGCGGGGCGTGATGTGCAAGAGGCAGATGCACGAAAAATGTGTGTTTTTTCGACAGCGCATCTTTGACAGTGGACCTTTGACAGTGGGGGGGGCGCGGCCGGTTTGCGCCACGCCACATCGCGCCCGTATCATTCGGGACAACCGGCAACCGGAAACGGACCCGTTCGGGGCGCCGTGGTGTCTTGACGTTGCGGGAGGGGGAAAGTGGCAGCCCGTAGGGGAATTGAACCCCTCTTTCCAGGTTGAAAACCTGGCGTCCTAACCGATAGACGAACGGGCCACTCTTTGCGTGTGGCGGTGTTTATGAAATGCGGGCTGTCTGTGCAAGTGGTATTTTGCCCGCGCACCACAAAAAGTGAATGTTTGGCGCGCGGGGGCCTCGGGGACCGGATCCGCTTAGGCGGGGGCGGCATCATCGAGACGCAATTGTGCATTGCGCCGTCCGCCCCATGTGTTGATTTCCAACCGCCCTGCGAGGTGGAACCGCTTGCCGCCGTGGCCCTCAAGGGCGGGTCCAAGGGGGCCGTCGAAGGCGCCAAAGCAAATCGCATCGAGGCGCGGGCCGAGGCCGTCCGAGAACGTCACCTTGAGATGGCTTTCGCCAACGCGGCGGGCGAAATGGATCTGGCAATCGGGAAAGGCAAAGCGCGGGGCGGAGGCGGAGGCACCATAGGGCCCCGCCGCCTCGAGCTGTTCGATCAGCTCGACAGTTGCGGCACCGGGCATCAGCAGCGCGTCGAGTTTGAGATCGCGCGGCCCGCCTGCGCCGGCGCCCTGTTTTTCGAGCAGCTCGGACAGGCGGGTCATTGCGGGCTCCAGTTTGTCGCGCTCGACCGTGAGACCCGCCGCCATTTTGTGGCCGCCGCCCTTGATCAACAGTCCCTCGGCGGCGAGTTTTTGAATGGACGCGCCAAGGTCAACGCCCGTGACCGAGCGCCCCGAGCCCTTGCCGATGCCGTCCTCGTCAAAGCCGATGACAATGGCGGGGCGGTTGGTGGATTCCTTGAGGCGCGAGGCGACGATGCCCACAACGCCCGGGTGCCATCCGTCGCCTGCGGCCCACACCAGTGGCGCGTCGGTGCCGCGCTCTTCGGCTTGTAACATGGCCTCGGCGCGGACGGTGTTTTCGATTTCGCGGCGTTCGGAGTTGAGCGCGTCAAGGCGCTCGGCAATCGCTTGGGCTTCGTGTTCGTCGTTGGTGGACAGCAACCGTGCGCCGAGGTCGGCGGCCCCGATGCGCCCGCCGGCGTTGATGCGCGGGCCAAGCATGAACCCGAGCGCATGTGATGTGGGGGCGGTGTCCATCCGTGCGACATCGGCAAGGGCACGCAGGCCGATCCGGTCGCGGTCGGCCATCACCCGCAGCCCTTGGCGCACAAGCGCACGGTTGACGCCGATGAGCGGCGCGACATCGGCCACGGTGGCGAGGGCCACAAGGTCGAGCGCCCGCATCAGGTTCGGGCTTTTCTCGCCCGCCTCACGCAGTTTACGGGTCACATCGACGAGCATCAGGAACACGACCGCGGCGGCGCACAGATGGGCCAGATCGCCACTTTCGTCCTGGCGGTTCGGGTTCACCACCGCCACGCAATCAGGCAGGGTTTCCCCGCCGAGGTGGTGGTCCAGAACGATCACATCCGCACCTTTGGCCGCCGCGATGGGGCCGTGCGACAGGGTGCCACAATCGACGCAGACGATCAGGTCGTGATCGCGGGCAAGGGCGGCCATCGCGGCCTCGTTGGGGCCATAGCCCTCGTCGATGCGGTCGGGGATATAGAGTGTACAGCTGCGGCCCATATCGCGCAGCCACGTCACAAGCAGCGCCGCCGAGGTGCCGCCATCGACATCGTAATCGGCGAAAACGGCGATGCGTTCGCCCTTTTTGGTGGCGGCAATAAACCGTGTCGAGGCCTTGTCCATATCCAGAAGCGTGGCGGGATCGGGCAGCAGGTCTTTGAGGGTCGGGGTCAGAAACGCCGTCGCCGCCTCCGGGGCGACACCGCGCCGCGTCAGGGTGTGACACAGCGGCAGGGGCAGGCCGGTTTGCTGTGCCATCGCCTCGGCCAGACGGTGGTGTTCGGGCGAGGGACCGACCCAACGGCGGGCGGTAAGCGAGGCGGAGACATTGAGAAAATCGGTCATGGGGTCAGTCATGGGACAAGATATCGCGCGTTGCGCGCACAGATGCAAACTCGCCGTGCAGATGGTGCAGCGCGTGGGCGTGAATGGTGTCGGCATCGGGGGCGGGCAGGGCGGACCATGTGGCATCGGCATTGGTGGCAAAGGCGGCGCAGGCGTCATGGGCCACGGTGACGCCAAAGCCAAGGTTTGCGGCCATGCGGGTGGTGGTGGAGACGCAATGCGGCGTGGTCAGCCCGCAGATCACCAGATCGGTGATCGCCCCCGCCCGCAGCCGCGCCTCAAGGTCGGTGCCGATAAAGGCGGAGTTGACGGATTTGTTGATGATGGTCTCGGTCGGCAGCGGTGTGACCTCGGGTTTGAAGTCGAGCCCCGCGCCCGTCAGCGGCGAGTGCGGCGTGGTCGAGACGTGGCGGATGTGGAACACGGGCCAGTTTTGCGCACGGGCATGGGCCAAAAGCCGCCCTGCGGTCTCTTCGGCCTGCGGATTGTTGCGCGGCCCCCAAGCGGGGTGGTCAAATCCGGTTTGAATGTCGATGAGAACGAGTGCGTGCATAAAAATCCCCTCGCAAGCCTTGTGCCCGCGAGGGGTGGTTGATGTCCAGAGCGGATGCGCGGGGCCATGCCTTCGCGCCCCCGATTACTCCGCGCCCCCGATTATTTGACGGGGTTGCGGTAGGTCATGCGGCGCACGGAGCCGGTTTTGGAGCGCATCAGGATGGTTTCCGTGGTCAGGTAGCCCGGTTCGCGTTTGATCCCGGGGACAACGGAGCCATCGGTGACGCCCGTGGCGGCAAAGATCACGTCGGAGGTGACCATATCGTCGCGGGCATAGATGCGGTCGAGGTCGGTGATGCCCGCCTTGGCGGCGCGGCCACGTTCGTCATCATTGCGGAACATCAGGCGGCCCCACATTTGCCCGCCCATACATTTGAGCGCGGAGGCGGCGAGAACGCCCTCTGGGGCGCCGCCCGATCCCATATACATGTCGATGCCCGCGTTGGGTTCGGCGCAGTGGATGACGCCCGCGACGTCGCCGTCGGTAATCAGGCGAATAGCGGCCCCTGTGGCGCGCAGTTCGTCAATCATTGCCTCGTGGCGGGGGCGCTCGAGGACGCACAGCGTGATCTTGTTGGGGGCGACACCCTTGGCCTTGGCCAGAGCGAGGACGCGTTCGGTCGGGGTCATATCGAGCGAAACGACATCCGCGTCATAGCCCGGACCGATGGCGAGTTTGTCCATGTACACATCGGGCGCGTGCAGCAAGGTGCCGCGCGGGGCCATGGCGATCACGGTCAGCGCGTTGGGCATGTCTTTGGCGGTCAGGGTCGTGCCTTCGAGCGGGTCAAGGGCGATGTCCACGGCGGGACCGTTGCCGGTGCCGACCTCTTCGCCGATGTAGAGCATCGGGGCCTCGTCGCGTTCGCCCTCGCCGATGACCACGGTGCCGTGGATGTCGAGTTGGTTGAGTTGGTCGCGCATGGCGTTCACGGCGGCCTGATCGGCGGCTTTCTCGTCGCCGTGTCCCACAAAGTCAGCCGATGCGATGGCGGCCTGTTCGGCAACACGGGCAAGACCGAGCGACAGCATGCGATCGTAGAAGAGATTTTTGGAAGGGGCCATAGGGGTATGTCCTGTGATTGCGAAAGCGTTAAAGGGGCTGGACCCTTATTGCGCAGAAGATTGTCGCGGCGGCAAGACAGGCACGGGCATGTGTGCGCTAACACGCCATTTGTTTGCGCTAACGCATTGGCTAAAGAAGACAATTCGGATTTGCGCGGGCGCATGGCGGGCGCGGAGTGGGCGTATTGGGGCGCGGGGAGGGTGTGGGCCGGGGAGGGTGTGGGGCAGGGCCGGTCAGGCGGCGGTGAGCCGTGGCGACCGGATGCGGGCCTGAAGCAGAAAGCCGACCATCAGGCCATTCAGGAGATGCCACATGAAATGCGTGCCAACGGGCCATGTCTCGCACCACGCCATGTCAAAGGTGCGAAAGAACAGCGAGATCAGGAAGGCGGACGTGGCCAAAGCGAACCACCGTGCGGCGGGGCTGCGGCGGCGCGTGGCGATGGCGGTCACGATCAACAGCGCGATCAGGGCGGGGGCATATTGTCCCGAGCCATTGAGCGGATCAACGGCGTTGGTCTCGGCGGCCTCGCCGGTGGCGGTCATGGCCACGATGTAGCCCACGACAAGCGTGACGATGCCGCCTGTGATCGCGCGCTTGCGCGGGGTGGTTCGGGGGGCGTCGGTGATGGCGGCAAAGACATACAGGCCCACAAAGGACCAGATCGGCAGGGTGTCGGCCCATTCGGACCACCGGTTGGCAAAGGTGTGAAACAGGAACGATCCCACACCGATCAGCGCGGCGAGGGCAATCAACGCGCGGTCAATAGGGGCTGCGGGCGCGCCGCCTGATTTGATGCGCTGTGACAGGGTCACGAGCGCCCAAAGTGCTGCCAACACAAACGCGGCATTGGACAGGGCGTTGAACGGTTCGGCCCAGAACGCCGTTCCGATCCGTTCACAGTAGATATCAACGGAATCGGTGAGGGCCATGGGGTGTCCTGACGTGGGGCTAGACGGCTTCGATGCGGATCGCGACGGGCGGTTCGGACAGCACGTTTGCGCTTTGCATTGCGGCCATTGCCACTTCGAGCGAGCTGCGCGAGGTGGGGTCGGTGACAATCAGGACGGGGGCCACATCGGGGTTTTCGTGTTGGCCGTACTGGTGCATCCGCTCGATGGACACGCCCGCATCGCCCAAGGCGGTTGTGACCTTTGCCAGAACGCCGGGTTTGTCGATGCACGACAGGCGCAGATAGAACGAGGCGGGGGTGGCGGCGACGGCGGGTTTGGCCGCGTCGAGCATGTCAACCGGCACGCCAAAGGTGGTCAGCCGGATGCCACGGGCGATATCAAGCACGTCGGACATCACGGCGGAGGCGGTTGGCCCCATGCCGGCACCGGCGCCGCGCAGCACGATCTGGCCCACTTCGTCGCCCTCGAGCACCACCATATTGGTGGCCCCGTCGAGTTGGCCAAGCGGCGAGGTATCGGGGACAAGGCAGGGTGTCATGCGCTGTTCCAGACCGCGCCCCGTCATCTGGGCCACGCCGAGCAGCTTGATCTTGTATCCCATATCGGCGGCCTGGCGGATGTCGTCGATGGTGATGCGTTCAATGCCCTCAAGGACCATATCGCCAAAGTTGACGCGGGTGCCAAAGCCGATGGCGGCGAGCAGCGCCAGTTTGTGGCCCGCATCAATGCCGCCCACGTCAAGGGTCGGATCGGCCTCGAGATAGCCGAGCGCATTGGCGGCGGCGAACACCTCGTCATAGGACAGGCCTTCGTTCTCCATGCGGGTCAGGATGTAGTTACAGGTGCCGTTCATCACGCCGATGATGCGGGTGACGGTGTTGCCCGCGAGGCCCTCGGTGAGGGCCTTGACCACGGGGATGCCACCGGCAACAGCCGCCTCGAAGCGCAGCACCGCACCGTTTTTTTCTGCCTGTGCGGCGAGGGCGTTGCCGTGCAGGGCAAGCATCGCCTTGTTGGCGGTCACGACGTCTTTGCCCATCGACAGGGCGGCCTCGGTGGCGGCTTTGGCGGGGCCGTCTGCGCCGCCCATCAGTTCGACAAAGACATCGACGTCGTCGCGCAGGGCGAGGGCGACAGGATCATCTTCCCATGCGTAGCCCGACAAATCGACGCCGCGGTCTTTGGCCCGCGAGCGTGCGGAAACGGCCGAGACAACCACGGGGCGCCCTGTGCGGGCGGACAACAGGTCGGCTTTGCTCTGGATAATTTTGATCACGCCCGTGCCAACGGTGCCAAGGCCCGCAATACCGAGACGCAGGGGGGCTTTGGTGGATCGGGAATGGGCCATTGGGATCTCCGGGCGATGACGATGAATTGCCCGCTCTGTTAGCTCTATTCGCCGTGCTGTGCAACGGGCGTGGGAGCTGCGGTGTGCGGTTAGTTGACGGCGGTGTCGAGGCGGTCGCGTTCGGTGGGGGACAAAACGGGTTGCGTGGCGAGACGGGCGGCCCGCGCGCGCAGCGCTGCGGCTCGCGCGGCCAGTGCGTCGGTGGTGGCGGTGGGCGTGGCGCCGCTTGTGTCCACGGCTGCGGTGACCTGATCGGTCGACAACAGCGTGGGCCACGGTGTCCCCGCGGGCAGGGGGGCGATCCGCCCCGACAGGTCAGGACGATCCGCACAGGCGATCAGGCCGGCGCAGGCAAGGGTCAGGGCAATCAGGTGGCGGGCGCGGCGCGGCATGTGCAGTCCTAAACGGTGTTCAAGCAGGGTCGAGGGGTGGCGGGTGCCTGTCTAAAGCGGGCCTGTCTAACGGGGCTGTCCGAAGTGGTTGCGCGGATCATAGACTTGCACACAGGCGGGAGCAATGCGCCTGCGCCCTGTTCGGGGCGAAATGCGCACAGTGGTGTGATGTGGCGGTGTGGCGCGGTATGGGGGGATCGGTCCGGGAGGGGGCCGGGAGGGATCCGGGGCCGGCGCGGGCGGCCTCGCGGGGGCGCCCCCCGACGTTTGCGGCTTTCTCTTTGGCCTGTGGCGCGGTAGGGGGGATGTCAATCAATGACAAACGTTAGATTTGGAGCCTTGCCGTGCGAGAGACTTTTATTCTTCATCCATCGCCGATCCGCCGTGTGTTCGCGGCGGTTATGATGCTGTTTTTGGGCGCGTTGCTTGTCTATGTGGCGCTGTCGACCGGCACGATGCCGTTCTTTTGGCAACTGGTCCTGTTCGCCTTTGGTGTTGCCGCGCTCTATTCCGCGATGAAGGCATGGAGCGCGACGTCGACCCATCTGGTGTTGACACAAGACGCGCTCGAAGAATTCGAAGGCCGCGTGTTGTGCCGTATCGACGAGATTGAAAAGGTCGAGCGCGGTGCCTTTGCGTTCAAACCCTCCAACGGGTTCGTGGTCGTGTTGAAATCCAAGGCACCCCGCGCATGGGCGCCGGGTCTGTGGTGGCGGTTTGGGCGGCGGATCGGTGTGGGCGGTGTGACCCCCGCAGGCGAGACAAAGGCGATGGCGGATATTCTGGCCTCGCGCCTGCTGTCGGCCACACCGATTGCGTAAGCTGTCAGGACAGGTTTTTCGCGCTGTGTAATGCGCTGTGATGCGGCCCCGATCAAAGACAAAAGACCGCGCTGCGAGGCGCGGTCTTTTTTGTGGGGCGAGATGTGATTAACGGCTGTGGCGTCCGCTGCTGGAGCTGTAGCTGCCATCCCATTCTTCCTCGACCTCTTGGTCTTCGGTGTCGTTCCCGCCATTGGCGTTGGTCCCGTCATCGTAGGTGATCTGGGAGGAAAACCGCGGGGTTGTGGTCACAAAATCGGCAAAGGTAATATCGTCGAGTCCGATTTCGAACGGGGCTGACCACGGACGTTCGGTTTCGACGACGATGACCTCGCCGCCATCGGTGAGAATCGGCAAGCGGTCGGTGATGCCCGTGATGTCGCTATCATCCATGGCCGTGTAGCCCCCCGCCGCCGCGGACCAGAGCAATTCGTAGGCGCCGTCTTCGTCATTGGCCGTGGACCACCGGACCGATGATACGCGCAGCGAAATATCGCCTTCGTTGTTGAGGAATTTATAGATATCGCCGAGACCGGCAATAAATTCGGGTGTGATCGCATCGGTTTGGCGGGTCACGTAATCGGAAATTGTATAGGCGGCCTTGTTGGCGCGGGCCTTTGCCTCGAATGCCGTGAACCACCCGTAGGAGAGCATCAAGGCGGTCAATAGCAGTGGTGTGACCAAAACGGCCTCTACGGACATGGATCCTTCGTCGGTGCGACGAAACGCATTCATGCTGTGTTTAAGCACCTTCTGACACTTACCAAGCATTGCACCATCCTCTTTTGTCAGGGCCGCTTTATGGCGGAATCCCAAAGTTAATTATCTGTTAAATATTGTTTGTCTTTCGGGCCTTTGTTGAGCGTGAATGCGGTAAGTTTGTGACCGACTGTTAATAATTAGGGCAAATGTGTGAATGATTTTGCGCAAAACTTTTCTGTTTTAAGTCAGTGAGATACGCGGTTCGATCCTGGTCCTGGTCCTGGTCCTGGTCCTGGTCCTGGTCCTGGTCCTGATCCTGATCCTGGTCCTGATCCTGATCGTGGTCGTAGGGGGCGCACAGACCAAAACGCCGCGCTAGTCGGTCTGACTGTGCGCGGCGCAAGAACAGGAGGGATGGTGGGGTGTGGACCGGATGGGGGGTGGCGGGGGCGTGAGTTACCCGCCGTGCCCGATAGAGCCGCCATCCCCCTCGACATCGCCCACGACCGGTCCCGAACCACCGGAGCCAGTGTCGGTGCCGTCATCAAACATCACCTGGGTGGAAAAGCGTGGTTGGGTTGTGACAATGTCGGTGAATTGCACATCATCGAGCCCCATCCCGAACGGGGCGGACCAAGGCCGAATGGATTCGACCACCACCACTTCGCTGCCCTCCGACAAAAGCGGCAAACGGGCCTCGATCGTGCTCAGGCTGTCGAGGGCCGCGAGGGCGCCGGTTCCGGAGGACCAGACCAGTTCATATGCGCCCTCGTCATTGGTCGCTGTGGACCATCGTACGGCGGACACCCGCAGCGAAATATCGCCTTGGTTATTGAGGAACTTGGACATTTCGGCCATGCCCGCGACAAACTCCGGCGTCACGGCCGTGGTTTGGCGCGTCACGTAATCGGCCAGAGTATAGGCGGCTTTGGTCGCCCGCATTTTGGCGTCAAAGGCGCTAAAAAACCCATAGGACAGCATCAGTGCAGTCAGCAGCAGCGGCGTGACAAGAATCGCTTCCACTGACGCAGAGCCATCGGTCGTGCGCCCGAAGGCACGTCCGGCCTTGGCCGGAACAGGTGTCTGCGAAAATGCCATCTGCCATACGTCCTTTAGGTGTTGGGTTCGTTAACGAAAGCCGCAGTCGTGGACATCACCAGATCGCCCGTCCCGGTGGATTGCAGTGACCCGCCAATCCAGGTTGTGGGGAAAATCGGGTTCACGGTGATACAGGCGCGAATCAGCATCAATTCGTTCTCGTCCCCGTCCTCAAAGGTGGTGTCGGGGACGGCGTGGGTCGATTTGTCGATGCACGCCGCCATCGCGGGCGGGGTGAAGCCCGCCGCCTCGACGGGTTCCATGGCGATATGCAGGTTGTCCTCACAGCCGCCAATATATTTGGCGTAGGTGCAGACGGATGATTTGAGGGTCGTGGAGGTTACGGGATTGAGTTTGCCGAGGCGCACATCGCGCATCGCCAGATCAAGACCGCGATCCATCATCGCGTGGGACACCGTGTAATAGCCGATCTCGTAGCCGCCCATCATCAGCATGGCAAAGGCGGGAAAGATCACGACGAACTCGATGGTCGAGGTGCCATCATCGCGCCGCCAGAACCGGCGCGATGTGGAACGGAGTTTGGACAGGATACTCATTGGGTCAACCTCAGTTCTGTCACTTTGGTCGCAATGGCGGAGAAGGCGTCATTCAGTTCAAGGCCTTCCACGTCGTAGTAGTGGGAGTCCGATGAGGCGCATTCCCGCATCACGGTGTTGGCATCGGTTCCGGAGACTTCAAACCCGATGGTAAAGATCAGGACACCCTTGTCTTTTGCGGCCTCACAGGCGGCGAGCATACGGGCGTTTTTGGTGTCGTTGCCGTCTGCCGTATGGGTGGCGTCCATCCAGCTGTAGTAATCGTTGGAGTTGCCGGACGCCTTATAGCGACGATAGGCGTGGCCATCGATGGTGTACTTTTTCCAGACGTCTTTCCATTCCATCAGCTGGGCCGAATTGCCGCCATAGGGGGAGGATTGGTAGCTGTTGGTTTCGGGGATATAGTAGCCGTTAACATAGTAGCAGTTCGAGTAGTAATAGTAGCCGCTACAGGTGCGGTACCGCGCCGGCATCGAGGTTTTGCCGTTGTATATATAGATGTCGGACGTGCCGTTACGGTAGGGGTCGGGCATGTGGAACTGGTCGGTGTTTACACCATCCGTCATCACCACCATCACCTTGAGGTTGCCGCCCGAATGGTTGAGCGGATAGCCCGTTTCGCCCCCGAGTGTGCGGTTGGCAGGGTCAAGCATCGCAGCCCCCCATTTCACCCCGATGTCGATGGAGGTGTTGCCGTTCGCCTCAAGGCTCGACACCATGGATTTGATCGCGGACTCGCTATTGGAGAAGGCCATGATTTCATTGTCGGGATCGGGATCACAGACCGGCAGGACAAGGCCCGATGCGTTCGAGTTGCGATACCACGGGTCGATGACCATGGTTTGCTCGTAGCGGCGGTTGTTGGCATTGCCGGCGAATTGCATGGTTGTGGTGTTGAAATCCGCCGCCTCGAAGTTGATGCAGTGCGAGTCGTCATGTGCATCGTCCAGGTCGAGCGTTGACAACAGGGCCGCCCCTGCGTTCACTTGTGTGGCGTAGGGGATCACGTTGAACGACACGTTGGCGGTCGCGGAGTTTTCGAACACGATGTCGGTAAAGTCCCATGCCGCGTCATGCAGTTTGTCGAGGCGCCCCATGCTGTTCATGGAGTTGGATACGTCGAGGACGAGCGAGACTTCGAGATCCGTCATCCCCTGTTCGGCTGTGGCGTAGCTGCCCAGTTCGATCCGGTCGACGGAGGCGAATTTCATAAAGTAGGTCGGCACGGTTGCGTCGACCTCTGCCGTGATGCGGCGACCGGAGGAGGTCGTTTCCGTGCGCACGTCAGAGAGGTATTGCACCAGACCCGCCTTTTGGAAGTAGTCGGTGACGACGGCTTTGGGGTCGAGCGTGTTGTCGAGGTTGGCGGCGGCCAACACAGCACGATCGAGTGTGCTTTGCAGCTCGGAGCGCAATTGCTCGTGGCGCACAACATCGACCCCGATCCCGCCAAGGACCAGAATAATGACGAAAGTGAACAGCCCGAAGATTGCAAGGGAGCCGTCTTCGTTGCGCATGTTCTCGCGCCAAATGTCACCCACGCTCTTTTTGGCGTTGGCGCGGATACCCATATCCGAGATGTTCGTTGTCCCGCGGGACTCTTTCTTACACGTTTCCATAGCACCAATCCGCTTTTGCGTTGTGGTGCCCCCAATAGTCCCCAGCATCTTTTGGTCGGGCTGTGTCTGTGCACATTGCGCCCGTCAAAAAGAGTTGCACAAGATTTACCAAAGAGTCAGAGGCCGCGTAAATCAAAACCCGCCAAAAGGCCGGAAATTTCAACAATGATGGCAATGGCTTGGCATTAACCACAAGCGCAGACATGTGGTGCCACGATTGCGCCACAGTTGGACATGGTTTCGCCACATTCGTCACGGTTTTGCCACATTTGGCGTAAGAGGGCGCAGGGGCGGCGGGGCGTTTTCGAATCACTTCCTTAAGAATTGAATGAAATGATTACGATGCAATCAAATGCCGCCCGGCTCGTGTGGCGCGATGGGGCGGCGGCGGGATCGGGCGGCGTTCGGGGGGGGGGGCGATTGGCGCAGGTCGCGTGTCTGGATGCCGTGCCGGATCGGGCCGGAGCCGTGTCTGGTCGGGCCGCGCCAAACCGGCGATTTCGGCGCTAGACTCCGCCCGCGTGGCGGCGGATACTATGGCCCATGTCATTGCCCCCCGGTTTCCTTGATGAATTACGCAACCGCGTGTCGCTGACCCAAGTGGTCGGCCGCAAAGTCATGTGGGACAACAAAAAGTCCAATCAGGGCAAAGGCGACATGTGGGCGCCGTGCCCGTTCCACCACGAGAAAACGGCCTCCTTCCATGTCGATGACAAACAGGGATTCTACTATTGCTTTGGCTGTCATGCCAAAGGCGACGCCATCGGGTTCGTGAAAGACACCGAGAATGTGAGCTTCATGGAGGCGATCGAGATTCTCGCCCGCGAGGTTGGCATGCCGATGCCCGAGCGCGACCCGCAGGCGCAAAAGAAAGCCGACAAGCGCACCGAGTTGGTCGAGGTTAACGAGGTGGCGCTGCGGTTTTTCAAGATGAGCCTGAGCCAGTCGGCGGGGGCGCAAGCGCGGGCCTATCTGGATCGCCGCGAGATGAAACTGGCCACCCGCGAACAGTTCGAAATCGGCTATGCGCCCAACGGCAACGTGCTTTTGTCCTATCTCAAGGACAACGGTATACCGGCGGAACTGGCCCATGCGGCGGGTCTGGCGGGCAAGCCCGACGATGGCCGCGCGATGTATGATTTCTACCGTGACCGCATCATGTTCCCGATCCGGGACGGGCGTGGGCGGGTGATCTCGTTCGGCGGGCGGGCGATGGATCCCAATGCGCGGGCGAAATATCTCAACGGGCCGCAAACCGAGCTGTTTGATAAATCCAACGCGCTCTACAACCAAAAGAACGCGCGGGCGGCCTGTGGCCGTGGCCAGACACTGATCGTGGCCGAGGGCTATATGGATGTGATCGCTCTGGCCGAGGCGGGGTTCGAGGCGGCGGTGGCGCCCCTTGGCACCGCCGTGACCGAGATGCAGTTGCAACTGATGTGGCGGATGCATTCCGAGCCGGTGATCGCGCTTGATGGCGACAAGGCGGGATTGCGGGCGGCTTACCGTGTGATTGATCTCGCCATGCCGCTGTTGCAATCGGGATCCGGGTTGCGGTTCGCGGTGATGCCCGAGGGGCAAGACCCCGACGAGTTGATCAAGGCGCGCGGGGCGCAAGCGATGCAAGAGCAGATCGACGGGGCCCTGCCCATGGTTGCCTTGTTGTGGCGGCGCGAAACCGAGGGCAAGGTGTTCGACAGCCCCGAGCGGCGTGCGGCTCTGGATAAGGTGTTGCGCGACACCATTCGCCCGATTGCCGATCCGTCGATCAAATCCCACTACGGCGATATTCTCAAAGAGATGCGGTGGGAGTTGTTCCACCCCAAACGCGAAAACGCGGCCCCCCGCCAGCAGGGCGGCGGGGCGTGGCAACCGCGCAAGGGCGGCGGGCGCGGACAGGGTGGCAAATGGAACAATGCGCCGTCTGTCCCGACCGAAGGCGCGAAATCCTCGCTTTTGGTGGCGGGGGGGGACGGCTTTGGCGATCTGATGCGCGAGGCGGTTGTGTTGGCCACTGTGTTGCGCAACCCGACCCTGGCCGTGAGTTACCTGTCGCACCTCGAAAACCTGCACCCCTCGACACCCGAACACGGGGTGATTTTACACGCCATCCTGACCCATTGTGATGCGGGGGAGGGATTGTGGGCTGCGGTGCATGAGATGGTGGGGCGCGGCCCCCTTGACCGGTTGATGGCGCATCCCCATGTTCAGATTGCGCCCCCCGTGCGGCGCCCCGAATTGGAAACGGCGGAGGTATGTCTGGTCGAGGAACTGGCCAAAATCAAGGCCCGCCGGGGTTACCTGCGTGAGGTCAATGACGGGATCGTGGATCTGGTCGATGCGGGTGACGAGAACGTCACATGGCGTCTAGGTGCGGCCGCAGAGGCGCGCAACAAGGCGACACGGGCCGAAGCGGAGGACCGGACGGAATTCGACATTGCCGACAACGGCGCGGAAATGAAACGTGACGAGCGCGAGGCGTTTCGCAGCCTGTTGTCGCGCATCGGCCCTAATAAACAAAACGGATAGGGCCGTGGGGTAAGGCCTGACAAACGGACGCGATGCCCTATATCAGGCACGGGTTTACACAGCGGGCGTTGCGGCGCGGGGACAGCACTGCTTGTAATCCCCGCCCAGAGACGCGAAACGGTAAGTAATCTTCGGTATGCGGGTGGCGAATCGCCGAATCGCATGACATGATTCGCATTACGACCTGATTCGGGGCCCTCGGGGTGCCGGGCCACGGGAACACGACTTCGGATGAGGAGAGCCGAATGGCTGCCAAAGACAACGACGATGCCAAACGTGACGATCAAGACGGCGATGCGATGCTCGACATGAGCCAGGCCGCTGTCAAAAAGATGATCGCCGAGGCGCGCGAAAAAGGCTACATCACCTACGATCAGCTCAACAATGTTCTGCCCCCTGATCAGGTCAGTTCCGAGCAGATCGAAGACGTGATGTCGATGCTGTCCGAGATGGGCATCAACATCATCGAAGCGGAAGAAGCGGAAGAAGAGGACGCCAAGGGCGGCGAATTGGTCGAGACCAAAACGCGCGACCTGACACTGGCCGGTGGCGACGGGGAAAAGCTCGATCGTACCGACGATCCTGTGCGGATGTATCTGCGCGAAATGGGGTCGGTCGAATTGCTGTCGCGCGAGGGCGAGATCGCCATCGCCAAACGCATCGAGGCCGGTCGCAACACGATGATCGCGGGCCTGTGCGAAAGCCCGCTGACGTTTCAGGCGATTACCATCTGGCACGACGAATTGTTGTCCGAGGACATTTTGCTGCGCGATGTGATCGACCTTGAGGCCACATTCGGCACGGGTCTGGACGGCGAGGATACCGAGTCTGTCGTGGGTGGCCTTGCGGCGGCATCCGACGAGACAAGCAAGGAAAAGACGCAAGAGGTCGATGCCGATGGCAACCCGCTTGCGGTCGATGACGACGATGAGGATGACGAGGACGAGCAGGCCAACATGTCGCTTGCGGCAATGGAAGCGGCGCTCAAGCCCTCCGTTCTGGAAACGCTTGCCACGATTTCCGCCGACTTCGCACGCCTGTCCGAGATGCAGGATCTTCGGATGAGCGCCACGCTCAACGAGGACGGCAGCTTCTCGAGTGGTGAAGAGGACGAATACCAACAGCTGCGTTCCGAGATCGTGACGTTGGTGAACTCGCTTCACCTGCACAACAACCGGATCGAGGCGCTGATTGATCAGCTCTACGGCATCAACAAACGCATCATGTCGATCGACAGCGGCATGGTGAAACTCGCGGATCAGGCGCGCATCAACCGCCGCGAATTCATCGAAGAGTACCGTGGGGCCGAACTTGACCCGACGTGGCTTGAGCGGATGGACGCCAAAAAGGGGCGCGGTTGGCAAATGCTGATCGACCGTCACTCTGACAAGGTCGAGGAGTTGCGCGGCGAAATGGCGCAGGTCGGCCAATACGTCGGTGTCGATATTTCCGAATTCCGCCGCATCGTGCAGCAGGTTCAAAAGGGCGAAAAAGAAGCGCGTCAGGCGAAAAAGGAAATGGTCGAGGCCAACCTGCGTCTGGTGATTTCCATCGCTAAAAAATACACCAACCGCGGTTTGCAGTTCCTTGACCTCATCCAAGAGGGCAACATCGGTCTGATGAAGGCCGTGGATAAATTCGAATACCGCCGTGGCTATAAATTCTCCACCTATGCGACATGGTGGATCCGTCAGGCGATTACCCGCTCGATCGCCGATCAGGCGCGCACGATCCGTATTCCTGTGCATATGATCGAGACCATCAATAAACTGGTCCGCACCGGTCGCCAGATGTTGCATGAAATCGGCCGTGAACCGACGCCTGAGGAATTGGCCGAGAAGCTGCAAATGCCGCTCGAAAAAGTCCGCAAGGTGATGAAAATCGCCAAGGAGCCGATCTCTTTGGAGACGCCGATTGGCGACGAGGAAGATTCACAACTCGGCGATTTCATCGAGGACAAGAACGCGATCCTGCCATTGGATTCCGCGATTCAGGAAAACCTCAAAGAGACCACCACGCGCGTCTTGGCGAGCCTCACCCCACGCGAAGAACGCGTGTTGCGCATGCGGTTCGGGATCGGGATGAACACCGACCACACGCTCGAGGAAGTGGGCCAACAGTTCTCCGTGACCCGCGAACGCATTCGCCAGATCGAAGCGAAAGCGCTGCGCAAACTGAAACACCCGAGCCGCTCGCGCAAACTGCGCAGTTTCCTGGACCAATAAGAATTAAAACGCCCTCGGAAACGGGGGCGTTTTTGTTTGGTCTCCCCCTAAATTGAAACCTTATTAACCCGTCTCGCGTTATCTTTCTGAACAGCAACCAGAAAGGCAATGCTATGACATCTCGATTGGTTTTGATCGCATCTGTAACGGCGCTTCTTGCCGGAGTGTCCATTGCTGCGCCGCACGGGACCGCGACCCAAGCGCCCGAGGTGGTCGAGATCCACGTCCCCGCCGCCGATCTGGACCGCTGTATCGCGACATTGGACGAGGTGTTTATCGCTCCCGTAGATGGCGATGCCGTGCAATCCGTTTCGCTGAACAATGTCGGGGCTCCGGTGGTGAAATGTGTCGTCGACGGCGTGGCCTCTTAACTTTTCTCACACGCCGCATTCGGCTATGGTGCCACAACAGATGAGGTGCCTATGTCCTACCCTTCCCACGTCCCGCTCGCCGTTGTTCTGGCGTTTGCCGCATGTCCCGTTTGGGCGATATGTGCGGGCAATCAGGAGCCGGTGTTCGCCTGTTCGTTGGGGGGCAAACAGGTGGAGCTGTGCCTGACGCCCGCCGAGAACCGCGTCACCTACCGGTTCGGCCCCGACCGCGCACCGGAAATAGAGCTGACGCGTGACTTTGACCAGATCACGGTGCAACCATGGAACGGGATCGGGCGCACGATCTGGGATCGGGTGAGCCTTCCAAACGGCGGATTTTCCTACACGTTGTATTGGGCCTACGACAAAATCGACCAAGTGGTCTCTGGCGGCATCGAGGTGGCGCGGGGCGAGAGCATCGTGGCCTCCCTGATCTGTGAGGACGCGGGTGAGGGCGGGGCGCTGTTCGAACTCGACACCCTCAATTTTGCCATGCAGGACGCGGGCTATTGTCGCTTTGATACCGCCGATGCCTTGCGTATGGGGCCGTGCGAATGAGCCACACGGCATTCGAACTTTCGACCCATGGTCAGGGCCTGTACGAATTTACCGACACCGTGGCGCGGTGGGTTGCGGGCGAGGGGCCGTTGGAGGCGGCGCTGACGCTGATTGTGCAACACACCTCTGCCTCGCTGTTGATTCAGGAAAATGCAGATCCCGAGGTGCAGGTGGATCTCAAGGCGTATTTCGTCCGTCTCGTGCCGCCAACCACCGACCCGTGCATGTCCTATTTGACCCATACCTATGAGGGGCCAGACGATATGCCCGCCCATATCAAATCCGCAATGCTGCCCACAACTTTAACAATTCCTGTAATTTCGGGGAGAATGGCCCTTGGAACATGGCAAGGGCTTTACCTTTTCGAACATCGGGATCGTCCGCACCGCCGCCGCGTTGTCGCCGTGCTGCGTTAAGCGGCATCGGGTCCGGCGCATCCAGAACACCGGCAAACCCGCCACACCAGATGTTGCGCACCATTTTCTATCTACCCAAGGGGTTGTCGCCTCCCTATAGTGCCTGTGGATAAGTGGGGCGTAGACCCTACACGAAAGAGGCAGTGTTAGAGAAAAGGGGACGCGATGCGTTGTCCATTTTGCGGAAATATAGATACCCAAGTGAAAGACAGCCGTCCGGCTGAAGACCACGTTGCGATCCGTCGCCGTCGGTTCTGTTCGGCCTGTGGTGGCCGGTTCACGACCTATGAGCGGGTGCAATTGCGTGATCTGGTGGTTGTCAAAACCAACGGTCGCCGCGAGGATTTCGACCGTGACAAATTGGAGCGTTCCATCCGGATCGCCACCCAAAAACGTCCCATCGAACCCGAGCGTCTGGATCAGATGATTTCGGGCATTGTACGGCGTCTGGAAAGCATGGGCGAGACGGATATCCCGTCCGGTTCCATCGGTGAGATTGTGATGGAAAGCCTCGCGCGGATCGACACGGTGGCCTATGTGCGCTTTGCCTCCGTTTACAAAAATTTTCAGGCGGCGGATGATTTCGACAAATTTGTCAGTGAGTTGCGACCCGTTCCTCCCGAAGAGTAAGCGCCGAAATGTGTGACGGCACCCATATGCGCCACGCTTTGACGCTTGGGCGTCGTGGCCTTGGATCGACGTGGCCCAACCCCGCGGTGGGCTGCGTCATTGTGCGCGACGGGCGTGTGGTCGGACGCGGATGGACACAGGCGGGCGGGCGCCCTCATGCCGAACCGATGGCGCTCGCGCAGGCGGGCGAGGCGGCGCGCGGTGCCACGGCCTATGTCACCTTGGAACCCTGTTCCCATCACGGCAAAACCCCGCCCTGTGCCGACGCATTGATTGACGCGGGGGTGGCGCGTGTCGTGGTTGCCTTGGGCGATCCGGATGCGCGGGTCGACGGTCAGGGCATCGCCCGGTTGCGGGCGGCGGGGATCACGGTCACGACCGGAGTGTGCGCTGCACAGGCGCGGGCGGATCAAATCGGGTTTTTGACGCGCATCACTGCGGGGCGGCCGATGGTGACGCTCAAACTGGCGACATCGTGGGACGGGCGGATTGCCACGGCCACGGGCGAGAGCCAGTGGATTACCGGCCCGATAGCGCGGCGGCGGGTCCATGCGATGCGGGCCACCCATGATGCGGTGTTGGTCGGTGGCGGCACGGCGCGGGCGGATGACCCGAGCCTCACCGTGCGCGATCTGGGCGTGACGCGACAGCCCGTTCGGGTGGTGCTTTCGCGCCACCTTGATTTGCCGCTGTCGGGCAAACTGGCGCAAACGGCGCGCGATATTCCTGTCTGGCTTGTGCATGGCGCGGATGCGCCCCCGGACCTCGTTGCGGCATGGGTGGGTCTTGGCGCGACACTTTTTGCGGTGCCTGTGGTGCGTGGTAAACTGGACCCGCGTGCCGCCCTTGAGGCGCTCGGCTCGGCGGGTCTGACGCGGGTGTTTTGCGAGGGGGGCGGCGCATTGGCGGCGTCTCTTTTGGCAGCGGATCTGGTTGATCACGTGGCGCAGTTCTCCGCCGGACTTGCGATTGGCGCGGAGGGAACGCCCGGGATCGGGGCGCTTGGACTCGAACGCCTCGGCGCGGCAAAACGGTATGCCGTGTCACAGGTCGAACAGGTTGGCGAAGATGCACTAACCCATTGGGTCCGAACCTGAATTACCGAAAAAATCTGTCGCGCAACGTGACCAGTAGGGCCAGGGCACTCTGGGCCATCGCGCCGCGTCCACGGGGCTGAACCGCGAGGCGGTCAAGCGCCTCTTCGGGGCTGATCGGTGCGCCGGTTGCGGGATTGAAATAGCGCGGGAAATCGATGAGGGCGGCGTGGGCGAGCCCCGCCAGTGTCGGACGTGCGGCGCGGCGGGCCGGTACGGCCCCACGGTCCTCGGTCAGCCCCCATCCGGCGTAAAACGGCGCCCCCGTACAGGTCACGGGCGTGCCGCGCAACAGGGCCTCGAACCCCATGAGCGAGGTCATGGTCCAGACGCGATCACAGGCCTCAATGAGCCCGAGAGGGTCGGCGTTGCGGGCGGTGACATCGGCAAGGGCATCGAGGGATTTGAGATCGCCCTTGCGCAGGCCCGCTTCGACATCGGGGTGGGGTTTGAACACGATACAGGCGTCTGGATGGGCGGCGCGTGCGGCCTCCAACAGGGCGCGGTTGGTGGCAATTTCTCCGGCTCCATAGCGGAGGGAGGCATCGCCTTCGACCTGTCCGACGACAAGGATTTTCTCCCCCGCGGGCAGCCCCGAAACGGCTTTGCCGGTGTTGTATTTGGTCAGGCCGGCGGCCTGCAATCGCGTAAGGAAGGCCTCTATGCGCATTGCGGCGTGGTCGGGCAAATCGGCGCGTGCGGTGATCCAGGCTTCAAGGCGGCTCGGGCGGGTGGGATCGAAATAGACGCCCAAATCGTCAAGCGTCAGTGACATCGGCGGGACGAGTGCCGCACCGAGCCCTTTGGAGCGTAAAAAGCCGTCTTCGACCCGCAGATCGGCCGCCGCGTCATGGCCCCATGCCATATGGCGCCGCCCGGCCGCGCGGGCGGCGGCGATTTTGGCGGGATCGTCGGTGATGTCAAACCGGTGGCGTCCGAATGCGCGGCGCATATGCGGGTGTTTCCATCGGGCCAATCCGGACGCGACGTAGCCCTGCGCATCCTCACGGGCGGCGCGGTGGCGGGCCTCGGCGCGGGCCAGGGCCTCCTCGAGGGAGCATGGGGTGCCATCGTGCGGCGTGATCCATGTCGGATAGAGGATCATCGCGGCGGCAAAAAGCTGTGCGCGGGTCAGGTTCCGGCTGCGGTGGGGGTCGGGGTTTTCATCCTGTGTCAGGCCCCATCCCGCGTACCATGGTGCGCCAAAGACGCGCGGTTGGTGGCCCGACAGGATGGCCTCGAACCCGAGGGCGGCGCTTTGGGTGTAGACCCGCGTGGCGCTCTCGAACAGCGGCCACGGGTTGGCCGTATGTGGCACGACGGTGAGGGTGTCAGAGGCGTCAGTCGCAGTGAAATGACCGTTCTCACAGGTCAGGATCACCACATGCGGGCGCACCAGTTCGATCTGCGCAAACACCAACATTTCGCGCATGAGCCCGTCGGTATCGGCCCCTTCGCCAAAGCTTTCGTCATTACGTGGCTGATCTAAAACAAGCACATATGGCGTATTTATCGTGACATTTTCTTTTGAATGTGCCGAATACTTGCACATTTGCGACAATCTCCACCACTCCATCCCTGCGCGGGCGCGGTTCAAAAGCGCGGTGTCATCCAAAGGCGCGGTGGCCAGCAGCCGGGCGAGGCCAGAGGTGTTTCCCGCACGCAAGGGACATGACACCGGATCGGCCCAAAGGCCCATGGGCGCGAGATCCCCCCAGAGGGGGGCCGCACCGATCCATGCGGGCGGTTCGCTCGTGCCTTGCGGGGCCGTCGCATGGGCGATCAGGCCGGTGTGGGGGGCAAGGTCGGGGGAAACGATGCACCGCCCCGAACGCAAGTCCGAGGCGGTGTTCGAGGTGGTCATCGGCCCGGATCAGTTGCTGACGGCGGAGGACAGCGAGTCGGCTGCCGAGAGCGAACCGGTGACGGCCCCGAGCGTTTTTTGCCACTGAACGAACGGAGCTTCGGTCACGTAAACCGTATCGCCGTCGCGGATCAGGAAGTCACGGGCGAGGAACAGCCCGTTCGGCTCTGTCAGGTTCAACACATAAACGAGACGCTGTGTGCCTATGATGTCATCGCGGCCGAGAACCTGTTTGGAAATGGCCTCGCTTTCGTTGCGGAACACAAACACGCCAGTGGGATCGGCGGAGTTGGTTTGCAATCCGCCGACACGGGCGATGGCCTCAAGCGCGGACAAGGAGCGGTTTTCGAACGGCACCACCGTTTGTGCGCCCGTGGCGCCAAGGGTGATGAATTTACGCGGGTCCGCTTCGACGAGAATGCGGTCGCCGTTGCGCAACGCGATGTCGAAATTCGGTTCGGTAAAGATGTCTTGATACCAAACGGTGCCTGTTTGGCCGCCGCGGGTAACCTTGACGCGGGCGATTTCTGGCTCGACAGAGACGCCGCCGGCTGCGGCGAGCATGGCCGACAGGGTGCGGGTCGGGCGCTCGATCGGATAGACGCCGCGCCCCGAGATGGACCCTGCAACGGTGACGGTCGCGCCATCGCCGGCCGCGCGGGCGACAAGCACTTGTGGATCGGGGGTCTGGGTGTCGAGTTTTTCGGTGATGATCCGGCGGATCGCTTCGGGGCTGTTGCCCGCCGCTTTGATCCGGCCCGCGTAGGGGACAAAGATAAAGCCCGCGCCGTCGACCTGAACCTCATTGAGGACCGTTGCATTGGCCCCTTGGTTGGCCAACAGGCCGTCATCGACGTTTTCCCAGATGGTCAGCGCCAATGTGTCGCCGGGGTTGATGGTGTCGGAGCCGACCACACCCGCGCCGAGGAACGATTGGGTAAATCCGAGCGACTGGATCACGCCCGTTGCGGCATTCACGCGGTCGTTGACGGAGACGATAAAGGCGTCGCCTTGGTTCAGGACGGAGCCTGCAAAAATTTCTTTTTTGTTCGGACCGGATCGGGGAAGGCCACAAGCGGATACGCTCGCCACAAGTGCGGCGGCGATCACGGCGCGGGCCATGCGCGATTTAAATACGTTCACTGCTCTTACCTCTCGATGCTTTTAACAAGCTTTTGCCGATAAATACCTGATTGCGGGATTAAAATCCACTGTGCAGCACGGGTGGGGTGTTTTCGGATGCGGGGGTGTTGCCTATGGGCCGCGACAGCGGGCGGTCGGGGTAGTGAGTGTGTCGGCGTGGCTTCGCGGCGCTAGATGTAGCGATGCGGCGTCCCGCGCCGGTGTTAATTCGGTCGGCGCAGGGGCTGTCGGGGGGGCGCATTCCCGCTGATGAGGGCGGCATATGGCCCGTGATCGGCGAGCATCATATCGACGACATGGCGCAGCAACTGGCGCCGTCCGCGACCCGAATAAAACCCCCCCGGAACCTGACTCGTCTCCAACAGGAACTGACGGTAATCTTTGTAGGCGCGGGTGTCGGGGCGCTCGGGTGTTGCGAAAAAAGTCTCCAACGGTTGGTGCGACACAAATTCGGGCTTGGCAAAAACGGCCGTCCCGAAGGTGCGCAGAGGTAGGCCGCGGGCAAGTACCTGTTGGCCCGCCGTGGAGTTTACGGTGACAGCGGAGCGGGCGTAGTTGAGCAGGGAGGCCAATTTGCCGCCGCGCACGTAATGCACGCGGTCCGCAATGCCATGTGCGGTGGCGAGGCGTTTGACCTCGGCGGTCAGGTTGCGGCGATCGTTTTCGAGCGGGTGGGCCTTGAAGACGAGGTGATGGTGACGCGGTGCGCCCTTGGCAAAGCCGTCGATCACATCGGCGATAAATTCGGGCATGGTGGAGTAGGGCGAATGCACCTGAAAGCTCGCATCATGTTCAAGCTGCAACAGCGCGATATGGAACGGGTGGCCCGACCTGCGGATGCGCCGCGTGCGCCATGTCCGCGAGGCGCGATGCGATGGCATCATGATCAAGCGTTTGAAATAAAGCATGAATTCATAGGTGACCGGCAATTCACGGTGGCCGCGGAAATGTTTGAACGCGCCGTTCCGGAACATCACGAACCAATGGTAGAGTGCGCCGTAAAAGATGTGTTGGCGCATATCGCCCCAATGGTCGGGGGCCTCGATATTGTCGTGGTCGATATTGGCGAGCGCGTGGCGCATGTCGTCCACGGTCAGGGCCATCAGGTCCGAATGGCCGTTGGCCCCGCCCCGCTCGTAGGTGATCCAGAACGGGCGGATATAGCCCTCTTCAAACACATGGACCCGTAGGCCGAGTTCTTTGGCGCGGGCCACGGCGAGGGCATGCACGGGGCGCGGATCGCCGTAGAGGACAATGTCCGTGACGCCTTTGTCCTCGACGATGCGTTGGAACGTGTCGGGCCATACCTCGGGCGTATCGGTGTAGGGCAGAAAGGTTTGCGGGGAGAACCAGAAGGCGCGGTCGCCCGCGTTAAAGCCGACGCGCCAAACGGTGGCCCCCGCCGCGCGGAGCATTTTGCCCAACTGCCAAAAGAACGGCCCGTGCGGCCCTTGCAGCATCAGGAAAACGCGCGTCTCGCCGGAATGCGGGGGGAGGGGGTCACTGTTTACGTGGTCGGGCATATGCGATGATCGCCTTTTCGCCGGATTTTAATGGAATAACGGGGTATTGGGGTCAAGGTATGGCGTAGAGTTTCCCTTTCGGGGGCCGGTGTCAATAAATCCATGCCCTATGAGGGCGCAACTGGCTTGCAGGGGGCGCGGGGGCGGGGTACCTCTTGGGCGCAAAACGAGAGGATCGACCATGTTTACAGGCATTATAAGTGATGTCGGACGTATTTTGGAGCTCGAGCAAAAGGGCGACCTGCGGGCGCGGATCGGCTGTGCCTATGACATTGACGGCATTGATATCGGGGCGTCGATTGCCTGTAACGGGGTCTGCCTGACGGTCATCGCGCTCGGATCGGCGCCACAGCCATGGTTCGACGTCCAGATCAGCGCCGAAAGCGTGAGCAAGACCAACATCGGCGATTGGTCCGTGGATGCGCCGCTGAACCTGGAACGCGCCCTCAAACTCGGTGACGAATTGGGCGGCCACATTGTGTCGGGCCATGTCGACGGGGTGGCCACAATCGTGTCCATGTCCGACGAGGGGGACAGCACGCGGTTCGTGTTCGAGGCCCCTGCGGCCTTGGCGAAATTCATCGCCTCCAAGGGCTCGGTGGCGCTCAATGGCACATCGCTGACCGTCAACGAGGTCGACGGCTGTCGCTTTGGCGTCAATATCATCCCCCACACGCAGGAGGTGACGACATGGGGTCGCGCCCGCGTTGGCGATGTGGTTAATCTGGAGATCGATACCCTGGCGCGCTACGTGGCCCGCCTCAAAGAGTTCGACGGCTAAGGTGCCGCGGTTCGGGCGCAGCGTCGCTCTTTCAAATTGTGCGCCAAGCCTGTATCGCAGGGGCCAAGAGACGCGCATGATCAAAATGGCCCCGCAGAAAGACATCCTATGAACGACGACACCGAAACCTATTCCGCCGCAGTTTCCTCGATCGAGGAAATTATAGAGGACGCCCGCAACGGTCGGATGTTTATCCTGATCGACCACGAGGATCGCGAGAACGAGGGCGATCTGGTGATTCCGTCGCAGATGGCGACCCCCGAGGCGATCAACTTTATGGCCACGCACGGGCGCGGGTTGATTTGTCTGACGCTGACGTCCGAGCGCATCGACGCGCTTGACCTGCCATTGATGGCCACGAGCAATTCAAGCCGTCACGAGACGGCGTTTACCATTTCCATCGAGGCCAAAGAGGGCGTGTCGACGGGCATCTCGGCCCATGACCGTGCGCGCACTGTGGCGGTGGCGATTGATCCGTCCAAAACCGCCGCCGACATTGCCACGCCGGGTCACGTGTTCCCGCTGCGGGCCAAGGATGGCGGTGTGTTGGTGCGTGCGGGCCATACCGAGGCGGGCGTCGATGTCGCGCGTTTGGCGGGGCTACAGCCCTCGTCGGTGATTTGCGAGATCATGAATGACGACGGGTCGATGTCGCGTCTGCCCGAGCTTGTGTCCTTTGCGCAAAAACACAACCTGAAGATCGGGACGATTTCCGACCTGATCGCCTATCGCCGCCGCCACGACAACCTCGTGACGCGCACAGCGCAGCGCACGGTGACCTCCGCTTTTGGTGGCGAATGGGACATGCAGGTCTATACGGACGATTTGCAGGGGGCCGAACATGTGGTGCTGTCCAAGGGCGATCTGACCACGGATGCGCCTGTGCTGACACGGATGCATGCGCTCAACCCGCTCGAAGATGTGCTTGGCATTGGCCGCACTTCGCGCGAAATCGAGGGCGCGATGGAGCTGATCGCCGCCGAGGGGCGCGGCGTTGTTGTGCTTTTGCGTGATCTCGACATGAAAATGGCGGGGGAGGATGCGGTCAGCCCGCAAACCCTGCGCCAATATGGTCTGGGCGCGCAAATCCTTGCGGCCCTTGGCCTGAGCCAGTTGGAGCTTGTGACCAACAACCCCAAACCCAAGGTCGTGGGCCTTGAGGCTTACGGGCTGTCCATCACCGGCACCCGTAGAATTGACGGAGAGGCATAATGGCCGCAAGTGAAGAGCATTACACCCTTGAAACGCCGACGTTTACGACACCGGTAAAGGTTCTGATCGTGGTGGCGCCGTATTACAAGGATGTCACCGACCAGATGGTCGCGGGCGCCAAGGCCGAGATCGAGGCCGCAGGGGCTGCATGGGATCTCATCGAGGTGCCGGGCGCATTGGAAGTTCCCACGGCCATTTCCATCGCGGACCGCACGTCGAACTTCGACGGTTTCGTGGCGTTGGGCTGTGTCATTCGCGGCGAGACGACCCACTATGACACGGTGTGTAACGACAGTTCACGGGCGCTAACCTTGATGGGACTTCAGGGCTTGTGCATCGGCAACGGGATCCTCACGGTAGAGAACAAGGCCCAGGCGGAGGCGCGTGCCGAAGCTGCAGGTCAGAATAAAGGGGGCGGTGCCGCTGCTGCGGCCTTGCATCTTGTCGCGCTTTCGCGCAAATGGGCGGCTCCGCGCAAGGGGGTCGGCTTTCATTCCGACGCGATCCGCATTGCGGGCGAGACCACAGGACCGACTACGGCATGAGCGAACCAAAAAAACCTTCGAAACGTGATATGAAATCCGCCGCCCGCCTTTACGCGGTACAGGCGTTGTTTCAGATGGAAGCCTCCGACGAGACGGTCGATAAGGTCCGTCGCCAGTTCTATGACCACTTCTTTGGTCTTGAAACCGCCGAGGAAGGCACGTTTATCGAGGGGGATGTGGATCATTTCCACCTTGTGACCGAGACGGCCGTGAACGAACAGGCCGCGATTGACCAGATGACCGACCGCGCTTTGGTCGCCAAATGGCCGATCGGGCGCATCGACAGCACCATGCGCGCCTTGTTTCGCGCCGCAGGGGGCGAATTGATGGCCAAACAGACGCCGCCCAAAGTGGTGATTGTCGAGTTTGTGGACGTGGCCAAGGCGTTTTATCCCGGTGGCAAAGAGTCTAAATTCGTCAATGCGGTGCTCGACCATATGGCCCGCGAGTGTCAACCGGAGGCCTTTTAAGGCCGCAGGGCGACCGAGCTAGACGGGCGCTTGAGTGTCAACCGGAGGCCTTTTAAGGTCGCGGGGCGACCGGGTCTGTACCGCACTGCATGAGACGACCGACCGCCGCAGCCGTAGAGGTCTGCGGCGTTTGTGTTCGATCCTGCGACACATCGTGATCTGGAATTTTATGCGCAGCGTGCTAAAATGCAGTTCTGGTTCATCGTGAAAGGCACTGTCATGCCAAAACTGATCAAGCTTTACATCACCCAAGCCGTTATCGGCTTTGCCATTTCCGCCGTCTTTGTCGGGGCGCTACTGTATTTCAACGTTGCGAATCTGTGGCACCTTGTGACGCATTCGGATGTGGGCATTCTGGCGGTTGTGATCCTTTGGGTCTCCAACGGCATCGTGTTTGCGGGGGTCCAGTTCGCCATCACCATCATGGGCATGGCGGGCAAGAATGACGATGACGATACGGGCGGCAAGCGCGACGACCTGCCTGTTCTGGCCGCCCCCATGCCGATCCCCGTTAAAGTGTCCGAGCGCCGTTAAACCGAGCAGCCTACGGAAAACCACCACAAACGGGCGCTCTGGAGCGTCCGTTTTGCGTTTTGTGGCAAAGGGGAAAAAGGTGACGGGGGACCGCAGCAGCCGTAGCAACGCGTTGCTCCCGAAGCCTGATAAATCAGGTGGGTGCCAGGTAACATAACCAGGGTCATGACAGAGCCAGCTCCCGTACGGGTGCGTAAGGCCACCGGAGTCATGCGTCCATATGTGCGAACCGAGCAGATCCCGTCCCCTCACACTTAGGGTGCGCAGAGGCCCACGGCAAGGGGCAACTCGAAAAGGGTGACAAATGCCCGGATTGCCGGAGGGCTTGGTTTTTGGTGTGCGCGTGTGGTGGGGGCTATTGGTTGATGGAGCGCCATGCAGCGGCTTGTTGTTTGCTGCAATAGGCGATCATTGTGAATTCATTTGCCCATTCACGCGTACAATTGGAGGTAATGATGTTGGCGATGTCGTCGGGGAGGCCCTGAGTGGCGCTGCTGATTTGCGCGGCGCTATCACGTTCAGATTTGGCGCAGTACGCAACCATTTCCCATTCGGTCCCCCATTCGGTTTCGCAGTTTGCGAAGGATATTGCAAACATGTCGGGAGCGGCGGATTTGAGTGCGATGTAGGTGTCAAATCCCTCGGCACGTTGGTCCATGCAGTATTTTACCATATCAAACTCGGCACCCCATTCATCCGAGCAGGCAGCTTTTACGGCGTCTGCATTGTAGGTTTGGGCGCTCGCACTTGTCGCTATGGTGATTAGCGCCGCTGCGGAAATCAGGCTTTTTCTCATCAGGAAATAGTCCTTCGTTAAAAATGATTAGACGATAGTTCCGTGAGTTTGCTCTGTCGAGTTTCTTATCGGCCCGGCCAATTCATGATGCCGCCGCTCGCCCCCGCACGGCGCAAAAAGATGCACATGACATTTGCCCGCACAGCGGCGCAGCGCCTGTACGCGTTGCGCGATCCACATGGCGCGGGTTTGGGCGGGTAGGGTAAAAGTGTAGTCTTTACTTAACTTTACGCGCCATTTCGGCGGCGGCGCGCAGTTCCTCTGCGATTTCGTCGGCCTCGTCGGGGTCGAAATCCAGAGGCACTTCCATACCGTTCGCTTCGATAAACAAACGCACCATGCCCTCGGTGGTCGGGCCGATTTGCAGGTTGGCTTCGATGTCTTGTTCGGAATTGATACCCATGAAAGTGGCTCCTTTGATCACCGCAGTGGGATACGCCGCCGCGTCGTGGGAGGCAAGGAAAACAGATGAGTGCATTTTTCGTACATCTGCCCCTTGCATTCCATTTCCCTGCGCAGTAAATCCCCCGCAGTGCCGCCTTAGCTCAGTTGGTTAGAGCGCCTGATTGTGGATCAGGAGGTCCCTGGTTCGAGACCAGGAGGTGGTACCACTTACCCCCCCCCGATATAGTTTCAGATGATCTGTTATCGAGATCAGTTGCGGCGGCACCTGTCGCGCCGCCCTTAGTCGATGGTGACTGTTTGGCGCAGATCCCCCGTTGCGGCGTCGTAGATCAGGATTTCGGTCTGGGTGGTGATCGCCACCCAATCGGAGCCGCGTGTAAACGCGATCGGGGTGGCGCCCTCGGGCAGGGTGATCGACGCAGGCAACTCGAAAGAGACCGCTTGGGTGTCCGTGCTCGGGAAACGGGTGACAAAGAGCACGATCAGGACTAAAAGCCCGCCAATCATCACCGCCGTTAGCACGGTCACAAGTCTGCGCAGAAATGTCAGATGCGCGGCTTCAGCGGGATCAATGTCCATCAGTTCACCCACGGGTTTGTCCATGTCATCCATTAAAGTCACCTTTCAGATCGCGGAAAATCCGCCCAAGCGCCTTGATAAAGCGATTGCCCGCGATGTGCCAGAGGCCGCAGAACTGTCGCGTTCGCGTCTGGCCAAACTGATCGCCGGTGGCGCGGTGGTTGTGAATGGCGCGGTGGCAACGGATCAAAAGGCCCGAATTGCCGAGGGCGACGTGGTGGAGATCACGGTGCAACAGGCGGTCGACACCGCGATTGTGGCCGAGGATATCCCGCTTGATGTCGTGTATGAGGATGCGCACCTGATTGTGCTCAACAAACCCGTGGGCATGGTGGTCCACCCCGCCCCCGGTAGCCCCTCAGGCACGCTTGTGAACGCGCTGATGCATCATTGCGGTGAGAGCCTATCGGGGATCGGTGGCGAGAAGCGTCCCGGGATTGTGCACCGCATCGACAAGGACACAAGCGGGCTGTTGGTCGTGGCCAAGAGCGACAAGGCCCATCACGGGTTGGCCAAGCAGTTTGAAAAACACACCGTCGAACGCAAATACATCGCCCTCGTCTATGGTGCGCCCGATGTGATGGATCCGCGTTTGCGCGGCGTCAAAGGGGTGGGGTTCGAAGGCTCCAATATTTTGCGCATTTCCACCATGTTGGGGCGCTCCAAAAACGACCGTCAGAAACAGGCGGTGAGCTTTTCCGAGGGGCGTCACGCGATCACGCGGGCGCGGCCGCTCGATTTGTTCGGGACGCCGCCGCAGGTGGCCTTGGTCGAGTGTTGGTTGGAAACGGGGCGCACGCACCAGATCCGCGTCCACATGGCCCACGCGGGTCACGGCCTTGTGGGGGACCAGACCTACGGCGGGCGGCGCAAACTGTCGCATAAGGCCCTGTCGGAGGCGGCTCGTGACCGGATTGCCGAGTTCCCGCGTCAGGCGCTGCACGCGGCGGTTTTAGGGTTCAAGCATCCTGTGACCTCCGAAGAGATGCGCTTTGAGGCGCCTTTGCCCACGGATATGGCGGATTTGCTTGCCGTGTTGTGAGGCCGCAAGGGAATCAGGCGTCGGGGCGCGCGCCATTTAGGCGGCGCACAGTGGCCTTTGCATAAATGCAGATTCCGACGCCTTGTTTTATTGCGATTTCGCACAATATCGTGAGAACCCTCATGAGGCGTGGAACCGCGACGGAATTTTGTTCATTCTTCGTTTAA
The DNA here is from genome assembly GCF_048259695.1 of Celeribacter sp. Classification (GTDB taxonomy): domain Bacteria; phylum Pseudomonadota; class Alphaproteobacteria; order Rhodobacterales; family Rhodobacteraceae; genus Celeribacter. The sequence continues at coordinate 190,105 of NZ_JBLXHL010000004.1, forward strand.
CGAGAGACTTTAGGACGGGCGCTGCGATGTCATCGGGGCGTGGATGTGGTCCGTACTCCGCTGTCCCGAACGGGATTGTCGTTTGAAAAGAGTGCGATGGCCGTTAAAATGTTAAGGCTTGTTACATCATGTTAATTCGTGTAACATGATGTCGAATGAAACGCGGAGAATAAAATAAACATGAGTAATTACAGAAATCTGCCGGCCCCGTCGCCCGAACAGGGTCTGAATCGCTACATGCAGGAAATCCGCAAATTTCCGATGTTGGAGCATGAAGAAGAGTACATGCTCGCCAAACGGTGGGTCGATCACGAAGACAGTTCGGCTGCGCATAAACTGGTCACCTCGCACCTGCGTCTGGCCGCTAAAATCGCCATGGGCTACCGTGGTTACGGTCTGCCACAGGCCGAAGTGGTGTCCGAGGCCAATGTCGGTCTGATGCAGGCGGTGAAACGCTTTGATCCTGATAAGGGCTTTCGCTTGTCGACCTATGCGATGTGGTGGATCAGGGCGTCGATTCAGGAATACATCCTGCGCTCGTGGAGCCTTGTCAAACTTGGCACCACCTCGGCGCAAAAAAAGCTGTTCTTTAACCTGCGCAAAGCCAAATCGCGCATCGGCGCGTTGGAAGATGGCGATATGCACCCCGATAATGTGGCGCGGATTGCCACCGATCTGGGCGTCACCGAGGATGAGGTCATTTCGATGAACCGCCGGATGTCGGGGGGTGATGCCTCGCTCAACGCCACCGTGGGCGATGAGGATGGTTCGGCTCAATGGCAGGACTGGTTGGAGGACGAAAGCGCCAACACCGCCGCCGATTATGAGGCCAGGGACGAATTGGAAAGCCGCCGCGCCCTGTTGGCGCAAGCGATGGATATGCTCAACGAGCGCGAAAAGGACATCCTTGTACAGCGCAAATTGCAAGACAAGCCTGTCACGCTCGAAGATCTGTCGAGCAAATACGATGTGTCGCGCGAACGCATTCGCCAGATCGAGGTGCGTGCCTTTGAAAAGCTGCAAGAGCGGATGAAGGAACTGGCACTCGAAGAGGGCATGGGCGTGGACGTCTAACCCTGCGTCTTCAAATTTGCAAAAGGGGTGGCCTCGTTCAAACGGGGGCCGCCCCTTTTTTTATGCGCGTTTGTGGGGCAGGGTGGCGGCAACGGCATAGGAGAATGACATGTCACAGCCAGTACGATGGGGCGTTTTGGGCGCTGCAAAATTCGCACGCGAGTTCATGGCCCGCGCGATCCACGAGGCCGAGGGCGCACAATTGGTCGCACTGGCCACATCAAGCGTCGAGAAAGCCGCGCCGTTTCAGGCCTTTTGCCCCGGGATCGAGGTGTTCACGGATTATGATGCGCTATTGGCGAGCGACACGGTTGATGCCGTTTATGTGCCGCTGCCCAACCATTTGCATGTCGAGTGGGCGCATAAGGCGATGGAGGCGGGTAAGCATGTTCTGGTTGAAAAGCCGATTGCGATGCAGGCAAGCGAGATCGACGGGCTGATTGCCCGACGTGACGCCACGGGGCTGCACTGTGCCGAGGCCTATATGATCGTGCATCACCCGCAATGGATCCGTGTGCGCGACCTTGTGGCCGAGGGTCTTATCGGCGACTTGGTTCAGGTGGATGTGGCCTTTTCCTACAACAATGCGGCAGACACGGGAAACATCCGCAACCGCGCCGATACGGGTGGCGGGGCGGCGGGCGACATCGGGGTCTATGCCTTTGGCTGTGCACGGTTCGTGACGGGTAAGGAACCCGAGGCGATCACATCGACCCGCATTGTGCGCGAGGCGGGCGTGGATGTGACCACCGAGATTACCGCGACATTCCCGGGCTTTGCCTATCACGGCTACGTCTCCATGCGCATGGCGCCCTATCAGGAGGCACGGTTTCACGGCACCAAAGGCGTGATTGTGGTCAAGACCCCGTTCAATGCCCGCGTTTCGGGGTTGGCCGAATTGGAAATCCGTCTGGCCGATCATGTGCGGACCGAGACCTTTCCCGCCGTCAATCACTACGCGCTTCAGGTCGAAAACTTTTGCCATACGGTGCGTGAGGGCGCGACCTATCCGTGGGATCTGGAAAACGCCAAGGGGACACAGGCGATGATCGACGCGGTCTTTGCGGCAGATCAAGGACAATAGAGCCCGCATTGGCTATTCTATAACCATCGAAGCGGCAAAGAGATGGAGGTGCGTTATGAAACGTTCATCAGGGACAGGCCGGTCCGCGACGGAGGATCCACCCGTGTAAGACGCGGTGTCGCCAAAGGATGGGCGACAGTGCTTCAAGGGGGCATGCGTAGGAGCGCCCGTGGCGCGAGGTTGAGCGAGACAGCGGTATTTACCCCATCGTGGCACCGCGCCGACGCTCTACGCATGTGATAATCCGTGACCTGTAAGGGCGCCCGCCGGTTTTGGTGGAGCGTCCTTTCGCTTTTGGTGCCTTTCGGTTGGGGTGTTGGCCTAAAACGGATAAACTGTTTGCCAACCCGTTAAAGGAATCACTCATGGCCGACCCGAACGAATTTGATCACGTCATGCCCGACCTGGATACCCGCGCGTATGAGCGCTCCGTGACCGAGGTCGAAGAGAACCTTGCCGCGCGCATTCTCTTTTCGTTCCTGATCTGGATTATGATGAGTTTTGCCTCGACCATCATCGGGTTTCTGGCGATTTTGCAGGGCATCGTTTTGCTTACCACGGGCAAAAAACCCAACGGGCGCATCGCGGGATTTGGCACCGATGTCGGTATCTGGTTCGCCAAATCAACGCGCTACATCACCGCCGATAGCGAGACAAAGCCGTGGCCGTGGACCGAGTTGGACTAGGCGCAAGTCTCTGATCTGAATTGAAAAAGCCCCGCTGTTACGCGGGGCTTTGTGTTTTAGGGTGCTTGCCGCTTGCGCGGACCGGTTGGGCTCCGCCCGTTCGCCCCTCAACCGCTCCACCGGAGCGCTTGCCGCTTGCGCGGACCGGTTTGGGCTCCGCCCGTTCGCCCCTCAACCGCTCCACCGGAGCGCTTGCCGCTTGCGCGGACCGGTTGGGCTCCGCCCGTTCGCCCCTCAACCGCTCCACTGGAGCGCTTGCCGCTTGCGCGGACCGGTGCTCACTCCATTGATTCCAACTGATCGATCATGCCGGAGATCATCGACAGGCCCTTGTCCCAGAACGCGGGGTCAGAGGCGTCGAGGCCAAAGGGTTTCAACAAGTCGGAGTGGTGCAGCGAACCGCCGGCTTTGAGCATATCGAAATACTTGTCCTGAAAGCCCTCTGGCTGCTCTTGGTAGGCGGCATAGAGGGCATTCACGAGGCCGTCGCCAAAGGCATAGGCGTAGACGTAGAACGGCGAGTGGACAAAATGCGGGATGTAGGACCAAAAGGTCTCGTAGCCGTCCATGAACTCGAACGCAGGTCCAAGGCTCTCGCCCTGCACCGACATCCACAGCGCGTTGATGTTGTCGGCGGTCAATTCACCGCCCTTGCGCGCCTCGTGCAGCTTGCATTCGAAATCGTAAAAGGCGATCTGGCGCACGACCGTGTTGATCATATCCTCGACCTTGCCCGCGAGCAGAACCTTGCGTTCGGCATCGGTTTTGGCATCGGCCAACAGTTTCTGGAACGTGAGCATTTCGCCAAACACAGACGCCGTTTCGGCCAGTGTCAGCGGCGTGGACGATAGCATTTCCCCCTGTTCGGCGGCGAGCACCTGATGAACGCCGTGGCCCAATTCATGGGCAAGCGTCATCACATCGCGCTGTTTGCCCAAATAGTTGAGCATCACATAGGGGTGCGCGTCGGTGACGGTCGGGTGGGCAAAGGCCCCGGGGGCTTTGCCGGGTTTCACGCCCGCGTCGATCCATCCCTTGTCGAAAAACGGTTCGGCGATCTCGGCCATTTTGGGATCGAAACCCGCATAGGCGTCCATCACGGTTTTACGGGCGTCCGCCCACGGGATTGTGCGGTTTTCTTCCATCGGCAGGGGCGCATTGCGGTCCCAGACCTGAAGTTTGTCGAGGCCAAGCCACCCGCGTTTCAGCTCGTAATAGCGGTGCGACAGTTTGGGGTAGGCGGCGACCACCGCGTTGCGCAGCGCCTCGACCACTTCGGGCTCCACATCGTTGGACAGGTGGCGCCCCGTTTGCGGTGTCGGCATGCCGCGCCACTTGTCCTCGACATCGCCCATTTTGGCCAAGGTGTTGTGAACGCGTGTAAAAATCTTGATGTTGAGCCCCAGAACGCGGGCGATTTCGCGGGCTGCGGCCTCGCGGGTGTCGCGGTTATGCTCGGACAAAAGCGTGGCAACGGCCTCAAGCCCCATGTCCTCGCCGTTCACCGTGAACGAAAGATCCGCGACGGTTTCATCGAACAGTTTGTTCCATGCTGCGGCACCGACAATGGACATGTCGTGTTCGTAGCGCTCCAGTTCGTCGGACAACTGGTAGGGCCGCATTTTGCGCATCCGTTCGAACACCGGCCGGTAGCGGGCGAGGCCCTCATGGGCCAACATCGCCTCAACCGTCTCATCGGGAATGCGGTTCACCTCGAGCGAGAAAAACACCAAAGGTGCGGTGAAGGTGGTCAGCTTGTCCTGAATATCGGAGAAGAATTTGACCCGTTCGCCATCGGTGGTGTTCTGGTAGTAGAGCAGCCCCGCAAAGGACCCCAACCGGCCTGCGACTTGGGAAATCCGTTCGTTTCGGGTGATGCATTCAAACATCCCCGCCCCGTCGAGGCCGGCGAGTTTGCCCTCATAGTCGGCGGCGAAACGCGCGCATTCCGCATCGATCCAGTCGAGGTCGCGTTTGACCTCGGGCGCGTCGGGCGCGGGATAAAGATCGGTCAGGTCCCAATTTGGCAGGTCTCCGAAATCTTTATCGGCCGCACCGCGTGTGTCTGCGTCAAATACCGGCTCGGGAAAGGTGAATTGCATCTGCGATCTCCATAATGTCGTGTCACATGACACATAGGGAGTGTGGCGCGGGGATGCAAAGGGTCAGCCGCGATGGGCGTCAAACAAGGCGGCGGATTTCCCATAAAACTGTGCCCGGATTGCGGGCGTTTCCATCGGGATCTCGTGACGCCCGCCCGCAACCTCGATCAGGTCACAGCCCGGCCAATGTAGGGCGCGGGTGCGCACCGCGTCGGTATGGACGATTTTTTCATCCGAGCCGAGAAAACACAGCGCCGGTAGATCAGGGGCGGTCAGTTGGGCCACCTCATTGTTCTCGCGCAGCGATTCCTGCACCCACTGTACGGAGGGGCCGCCCAGAGACAGGTCGGGATGCTCGATCACCTGACGTGCCATGTAATCGTACATCTCACGGTCCGAGGTCAGTTTGTTGCCGCGAAAGGATTTCCACAGCATATAGGGTTTCTCGCGGGTTCCGAGGGCGATCATCCCCGACAGGCCAAGGGCGCCGAGCACGGGGGCGAGCAGTTTTATCATCACGCGTTGCACGACATTGAGGCCAATGCCCCACATCGGAGCGGAAAACGATGCTGCCTTGAACGGGTGGTTCGGGGCCATGACGGCGCGCAGACCAATCGCCCCGCCCATCGAGTGGCCGATCAGGAAATAGGGCCCGGGCAGGGCCAACGCATCGGCCATTTCGATCACCGCCTCGAGGTCTTTTTGATAATCGGAAAAGGCGACCACATGGCCGACGTTGCGGTTGCGCAACTGGCGGTCTGCGATGCCCTGTCCACGCCAGTCAATCGCGAGTGAGGCATAGCCGAGTGCAGCGAGATCTGTTGCGCCGCGCCCGTATTTCTCGATGCATTCGGTCCGGCCGGGTAGAATGAACACCGTGCCTTTTGCCGTGCCGTCGGCCAACGGCCAAACGCCCGCGCGAATACGCAGCCCGTCAGACGTTGTCAGCCAATAGGCAGCCCCTGTGTCGGGGCCATCGGCAACGTCGGCGTAATAGGGTGCGTTTTGCATCGGCTTCTCTCTTTAACGAACAGGGACTGAAACGACAGTAAAACCAAGTGGGGGTCGGGCGCCGCACCGCGCCCGACCCCGTTGTGTCATAGGGTCCGCTTAGGCCAGTGCGGCGCCAAGCTGCATCGCCATGCCCATGTCGCCGTCGACCGACAGGCTGCCGCCCATAAAGGCAGCGGTGGGGTTGACGGAACCGTCAAGCATGCCCTGGAACGTGTCGACATCGGCCGTGAGTGTCACGTCGGCGGCATCGTCAGAGGCGCGGGCGCCGTCGACGTCGATCACGATGGACCCTTCGCCCTCAATGACGAATTTCGCGGTGCCAGCGGCAAAGCCGTCTTCGATTTTGGTGTTCAATGCGGCTACGGCTGCTGTGATGATGTCGCTCATGGGATATTCCTCCGATTGTGATGACCATTTTATGATACGAGGCATTGCCCCTCTTGGCCAGAAAGCTACAGTTGGGAGTGTTATGATGTGGTTTAGAAAATATCTCAAACGTGCCGTTGCGTCGGCGCTGGTCTCGGCGGCTCTTTGCGCAGTCGTGCCTGTCATACCCGCCCATGCGGTGGATGCGGCGCGTATAGATGACTTGTTCGCGCGTCTGGCACAGGCAAACGGAGGCGAGGCGTCCCGCATTGAGGACGAGATTGCCCTGGAGTTTGCGCGCTCCGGTTCGGACGCGATGGATTTGTTGTTGGAACGTGGGCGCGATGCATTGGCCGCGGGGGATTTCAAGGCAGCCATCGGTCATTTCACGGCGCTCATTGACCACGCGCCCGATTTTGCCGAAGGCTACAACGGACGCGCCACGGCCTATTACATGGCGGGGCTTTACGGCCCCTCGATGCAGGACATCGGGACCGTGTTGACCTTTGAGCCGCGCCATTTCGGGGCGCTGTCAGGGCTTGCTCTTATATTGGAGCAAACCGGCGCCGAGCCGAAGGCGCTTGAGGTGCTTTATACGATCCGCACCCTGCATCCGCATATGGGGGGGCTGTCGGAACGGATTGCCCGACTGGAACTGAAACTTGAGGGCATGACCCTCTAACCGCGTTACGCGGATCCCCACAAAGGCGATGAACAATGAACAGTGCTTTGGGCGCCGGCGGTCGGATCACCGCCGTTTTAGGCCCGACAAACACGGGCAAGACCCACTATGCCATCGAACGGATGTTGGGCTATCGCACCGGCGTCATCGGGTTGCCGCTGCGCCTGTTGGCCCGCGAGATCTATGACCGCATCGTCGCCGCGCGTGGCCCGTCGGTCGTGGCGTTGATCACGGGCGAGGAACGCATCGTGCCGCCGCGGGCGCAGTATTGGGTCTGTACGGTCGAGGCGATGCCGACGGGGATGGGCGCGGACTTTCTGGCGGTTGACGAAATTCAATTGTGCGCCGATCCCGAGCGTGGCCACATTTTCACCGACCGGCTTTTGAACGCACGCGGCACCCACGAGACGCTGTTTATGGGCGCCGATACCATGCGGTCGGTGATCCAGCATCTGATCCCGAAGGCGCAATTCGTCCACCGTGACCGGTTTTCCAAACTGACCTACGCAGGTTCGAAAAAGGTAAGCCGAATGCCCGCACGCGCGGCAATCGTCGGGTTTTCGGTTGATAATGTCTATGCCATGGCCGAACTGCTGCGCCGCCAAAAGGGCGGGGCGGCGGTGGTGATGGGGGCGCTGAGCCCGCGCACACGCAACGCGCAGGTGGAGCTGTATCAAAACGGTGATGTCGATTACCTCGTGGCCACGGATGCCATCGGGATGGGGCTCAATCTGGACGTGGGGCATGTGGCCTTTTCGTCGGTGATCAAATTCGACGGACGGCGGATGCGACATTTGGCCCCCAATGAATTGGGTCAGATTGCGGGGCGGGCAGGGCGCTATATGACCGACGGAACCTTCGGGGTGACGGGCGAGGCCGAGGCGCTTGATGCCGAGATGATCGAGGCCATCGAGGAACACCGCTTTGCGCCGATCAAAAAACTCCTGTGGCGCAACGAGCGCCTTGAGTTCGGCTCGGTTCAGGCGTTGATCGCCTCGCTTGAGGCCGCGCCCAAAGATCAGGCCTTGGTCAAAGCGCCGCAAGCCGATGATTTGATGGCGCTGAAAACCATTTCGGCACTGCAAACCGTGCGTCCGCGTCTCAAAACGGGGCGCGATGTGCGGCTGATGTGGGATGTGTGCCGCGTGCCCGATTTTCGCGGCATCGGCAAAGGCGAGCACACATCGTTGCTCGAACAGATTTTCGCGTTTCTGCATGAATTCGGCCGTGTGCCGGACGACTGGTTTGCGCAGAAAATCAAACGGATCAACCGTACGGACGGCGACATCGATACCCTGTCTAAAAGACTGGCATATATCCGCACTTGGACATATGTTGCGCAGCGCGAGGGTTGGGTCGATGATAATAATCATTGGCGCGAGGAGACCCGCGCAGTAGAAGACCGATTGTCAGACGCGCTACACGGTGCGTTGACGCAGAGATTTGTTGACCGGCGGACGAGTGTGCTCCTTCGGCGGTTGAAGCAGAAGGAGGGCCTTGTGGCCGACGTAAACGACAAAGGTGAAGTGACGGTTGAGGGTGAACTCATCGGCCGTCTCGAAGGGTTCCGCTTTATTCAGGATAAGGCGTCCAGCCCCGATGAAGCCAAAACACTGACGCAGGCGGCCACGGCCGCCCTTGCGCCGGAATTTAATTTGCGCTCCGACCGCTTCTACAACGCGCCCGACACGGAGATGGATTTCACCGAGCAAGGTGGTCTGATGTGGGGCGAGTATGCCGTGGGTAAACTTGTGGCGGGCGATGATGCGCTCAAACCACAGGTCACGGCGTTCGTGGATGACGCCGCAGGCGCGGACGTGGCCGAAAAGGTCAAGCGCCGCTTGCAGCATTTCATCGACCGCAAGATTGCGACGCTGTTCGAGCCGCTGTTGGCGATCTCGAAAGACGAGGCGCTTACGGGGCTGGCCCGTGGCTTTGCCTTCCGTATGGTTGAAAACCTCGGCATCATTTCGCGTCAGGCCGTGGCAGCCGAGGTGAAGGAACTGGATCAGGAAGCCCGTGGCGCGTTGCGCAAACACGGTGTGCGCTTTGGTCAGTTCACGATCTTTATGCCCGCTATTTTGAAACCCGCACCGACGCGCTTGCGTCTGTTGTTGTGGGCGCTCAACGCGAAATTCGACGAGTTTCCCGATAGCCCCCCTCCGGGTCTGGTGACCATCCCCGCGCTCAAGGATGCGCCGGAAGGCTATTACGACATGTCCGGCTACCGCCTTGGTGGCGAGCGTGCGATTCGCATCGACATGTTGGAACGTCTGGCGGATCTCTTGCGTTCCGAGGACAGCCGTGGCGGGTTCGAGGCGAACCCCGATATGTTGTCGATCACCGGCATGACGTTGGAACAGTTTGCCAACCTCATGGATGGCTTGGGCTATAAGGCCGAGAAAGCCGAGCGGGTGAAGGTCAAGGCCGCCGATCGTGTTGTGGCGGCGGATGCGGCGACCGCGCCGGTCGACGGCGCGGCTCCGGCTGATGCCCCCGCGCCAGAGGCGCCTGTAGAGGTGGTGCCAGAGGCCCCTGTGGCCGAGGTTTCCGAGACCGAAACACCCGTGGGCGAGCCCGCTGACGCGGCTGTGGCCGAGACCGAGATGGAGGTGTTCTATACCTTCACTTGGGGTGGCAACCGTGGCGGCAACCGCCGTCAGGGCGGCCAGAATCAGGGTCAAGGCGCACGCCCCCAAGCCAAGCAAGGCGGCAAACCCGCCGGCAAAGGTGGCTCGCGTCGTGACGGCAAGGGCGGCTCGCGCCGCGATGGCGGCAAAGGCAAAGGGGGCGACACCAAGCCGCAGAACTTCTCTGCCCGTCCCCCACGCAAAGAAAAACCCATTGATCCCGACAACCCGTTCGCCGCCGCGCTGATGGGTCTCAAGGACAAAACGTAAGATCGCAATGCAGGAAAAGCGGGAGACAATCCGTCTCGACAAGTGGCTGTGGTTCGCCCGCTTTTTCAAAACCCGCGCACTGGCGACCAAAGCGGTCACAAACGGGCATGTGCGGCTCAATACCGTCAAAACCACCAAGAAAAGCACGTTGATCGGGCAGGGCGATGTCCTGACCTTTCGGCAAGCGGACGATATTCGCGTGGTCGAGGTTGCGGGGCTTGGCACGCGGCGCGGACCCGCCCCCGAGGCGCAAACCCTCTACATCGACAACACGCCGCCCAAAGACGTGCGGGACTATGTTCCGCCATCGCCCAAATTCGAGGGAAAAGGACGTCCGACTAAGAAAGATCGTCGCACCGGCCTTCTTTCCCGCCGCGACATGCTTGATTGATTGGCAAAGCAGCGGTAGCTAGGGCGCATGCATTGATGAGGGACTGAACACCCATGACCTACGTTGTCATCGAAAACTGTATCGCCTGTAAATACACCGACTGTGTCGAGGTCTGCCCCGTGGATTGTTTCTACGAGGGAGAAAACATGTTGGTGATCCACCCGGACGAGTGCATCGACTGTGGTGTGTGCGAACCTGAATGCCCTGCGGACGCCATTCGTCCCGATACCGAGCCGGATATGGAAAAGTGGGTTGAGTTCAACCGCAAGTATTCCGAGGCCTGGCCGGTGATCCTGTCCAAGAAAGATCCGTTGCCCGGGTATGAGGAAAAGGACGGCGAAGCGGGCAAGATGGAGAAATATTTCTCCGAAGCGCCCGGCGAAGGTGACGAATAGGGCGAATCACCCGCTCCCCCAAACGGCATGAGACGCGGCGGATTTGCGCCGCGTTTTTATCATTTTCGACCATATTTCATTGGGATGCCCCGCGTTTCGTGTTCGCGTGACTTTTTTCGGGGCGTTTTTTGTGGTATGGTGTTTCAACCACTTTAGGGCATATCACTCCCAATCTCCTTACGCATCGCGTGACCGGAGCTTGGGTTTTTCGCGCCAAATTCCCGTTCAAACGGGCGAGGGATGACAGGGACGCCGCGCTGTATTGCGGTTGTATCTGGCATGTGTGCGGAACGGTGATGTAGCTCTGAGGCGGATCCTATAGCTTATGCAAGGACAAAGCTGCAAATGAGCAAGTCTAAGAAACTCGATTTTAGCCCGAATGATTTTGTTGTTTACCCGTCACACGGTGTGGGCAAAGTTGTCTCGATCGAAGAGCAAGAAATTGCGGGTATGAACCTCGAACTGTTTGTGATTTCGTTCGAGAAAGACAAAATGACGCTGCGCGTTCCGACCAATAAGGCCATCGAAGTGGGCATGCGCTCGCTCTCGTCGCCCGATGTTGTGAACCAGGCGATGAAAACTCTCAAGGGCAAGGCAAAGGTCAAACGCGCGATGTGGTCGCGTCGTGCGCAGGAATACGAGCAAAAGATCAACTCCGGTGATCTGATTGCCATCGCGGAGGTCGTGCGCGACCTGCACCGTGCCGATGATCAGCGCGAACAATCCTATTCCGAGCGTCAGCTCTATGAGGCCGCTCTGGACCGTTTGACCCGCGAAATTGCGGCGGTCTCCGGTGAGGGTGAAACAGAGGCGCAAAAGCAGATCGGTGACGTTCTGATTAGCCGCGCCCCGCCCCCCGCTGCCGCGTAAGCGGGGCTTCAGCGTCGAAACACAGATACCGCCGTGAGGGAGACCTCGCGGCGGTTTTCGTTTGCCGCATGGACTCGGGGCGTCAGGTATCGGGGGATCAGGCGGCGAGGGCTGCGAAGGTGACCAGAGCGGCCAATTCGCACAACAGCTGTGTCGCCCCAAGGATATCGCCTGTCTGGCCGCCGATCTTGGCCTTGGCCACCGCGCCGGCAATCGCGCCCGTGGCGGCACAGGCGGAGGCGGCCAGAACCATTGGCACAAACCCCACCACGATCCATGACAACGCCAGCCCCAACAGAGCGGCCAAAACGGCGGCGCGGCGGGGGGGGCGACCCGTTTGGACCGATAATCCATCGGTGCGGGCATGGGGTAAAAGCGTCATGGTGAACGGGATCACCGCACGCGACAGCATCGCGGCGGCCAGTAGCGCAGGCACGATAACGCCCGCGTGGGCCACGGCGGAGAGGGCGGAAAACCGGATCAACAGCGCGAGGATCAGCGCCAGAACGCCATAGGTGCCGATACGGCTGTCGCGCATAATCTCAAGGCGGCGTGATATGTGCCATCCGCCCCAAAGCCCGTCCGCACTATCGGCCAGACCGTCCTCGTGCATCGCGCCCGTGACGATCACGCCCGTGGCAATGGCAAGTGCTGCGGTCAATGCGGAGCCAAGCGAGAGCCAGATCGCAATCGTGGCCACGGCCCCCGCGATCAGCGCAACGGCAAGACCCGCAAGCGGAAAGGCCCAGACGGCCTGTGCCGTGCGGTCGAATTTGGCCCGCACCGGCAACCGTGTCAGCAGCGCCATCGTGGTTGCGACATCTTGGGCCAGGGGGCGAAAGGCGGTGGATTTGTCCTGTTCAGTCATAGGGACTAGCGATAGACAAGCAGCCAAAGAATGACAATGAGGGAGCGTATCGCGTGTCTTTTTCCACCCTATCCGAATTTGCAACAGTTCTGGCCTCGGCCCCACATCCTGATGCGGACGCGCGCGCGGCGGCTCAGGCGCGAAATGCGCAACTGACCAAGCCCGCAGGCTCGTTGGGACGGCTTGAGGAAATCGCGATTTGGTACGCGGCATGGCGTGGTGAGGCCCGTCCCGAAGTGGCCGCCCCGCAGGTCATTATTTTCGCGGGCAATCACGGAATTACGGCCAGAGGCGTGTCGGCCTTTCCCGCCGAGGTGACCGTGCAAATGGTGGCGAATTTTGAACATGGCGGTGCCGCGATCAATCAACTGTCGCGTGCTGCGGGCGCAAACATGTCCGTGCATGCGATTGATCTGGACCGCCCGACGGCGGATTTCACCGAAGGCCCCGCGATGGATGAGGTCGATTGTGTGGCGGCGCTCAAAACCGGTTGGGATGCGGTGGACCCTGAGGCCGATTTGTTGGTCGTGGGCGAAATGGGCATTGGCAACACCACCTCGGCGGCGGCCATCGCCAACGCGCTCTATGGTGGCGAGGCGGCGGCATGGGTCGGGCGCGGCACGGGGGTGAGCGACGCAGGGCTAAAGATCAAGGAGGATGTGGTGCGCGCAGGCGTGGCGCGTCACGCGGGCAAAGATGCGCTTGGCATTCTGGCCGCATTGGGCGGGCGTGAACTGGCGGCGATGGCGGGGGCGATTGCGCGGGCGCGGGCGCTGCGTATTCCTGTGATTCTCGACGGGTTTATTTGCACGGCGGCAGCGGCCACATTGGAGGCCGCACAGGCGGGCGCATTGGATCACTGTATCGCGGGGCATCAATCCGACGAGGCGGCCCACCGGCGGTTGCTTGCGGCCCTTGGCAAGGAGCCGCTTGTCGCGCTCGGGTTGCGGTTGGGCGAGGGATCGGGGGCGGCGCTCACCATTCCGCTCGTGCGGGCGGCGGTTGAATGCCTGTCGGGCATGGCGACCTTTGCCGAGGCGGGGGTTGCGGCGGCGGGATAGGCCCGCGCTCCGGCGGTCTCAATCAAACGAGGAGGGGCGGCCTATTCGGCCGCCTCGTCTTTTTGGCGCCGCCGCGTTTCGATCTGCGCCATCAATCCGGCTTCCAACGCTTTATCAAGGGTGCGCGAGCGTTCGACATAGGCGCGGTTTTCCGTCAACGGTACCTTTGGGTCCCAAAGCTCGGCCAGATCGCGGAGCGCCTCGCGGTCGTGTTGATAGTAGGCCTGTTCGGTCATGGCCGCGTCATATTCGCTAAAGCCCATTTCCTCCAACACATAGCGCCCCGCCCGCAGCGAGCTGTCAAACATTTCACGCACGATTTTATCGGCGCCCGCTTTGAACAGCTCATAGACATGGATGCGGTCGCGGGCGCGCACGATGATAAACAGGTCGGGATTGTGTTGACGGGCATAGGTCACAAGGCGCGTGGCCGCGGCAGGATCGTCAAGGCCGATGACCAGAACTCTGGCGTCATCAATCCCCGCCGCATGGAGCAATTCGGGGCGGGTCGGATCGCCAAAGAAGCCTTTGTAGCCAAATTTGCGCATCACCTGAATGGTCTTGAGATCGTTGTCGAGCACCACGGTATTGAAGCCGGAGGCCTGAACCAGACGGTTGACCACCTGTCCAAACCGCCCGATGCCGGCGATGATGATCGCCTGTTGGTCGTCGATCTCGTCGGTGGCCTCCGCGCCTTCGCCACGCTCGGTCAATTTCCGTCGCAGGTAGTCGTGCAGGATGAAAAACAGCGGTGTGAAGACGAGCGAGAGCGCAATCACCAACATGACGCGTTGCCCGAGCCAGATCGACAGAACGCCCTGCTGCAAGCTGAAGGTGGTAAGCACCATGCCGAATTCCCCCGCCTGTGCCAGCGAGAGTGCGAACAGCCATTGCCCGCGTTTGCGCAATGAAAACAACCGGCCGATCACATAGAGGATGAGCCCCTTGGTGATCATCAGCACGATGGTCAGCCCGACGATCAGAACGGGATCGCGGAACAGGATGGTGAAATTGATCCCCGCGCCCACGGCGATAAAGAACAGCCCGAGCAGCAGACCCTTGAACGGCTCGATCGAGCTTTCCAACTCGTGGCGAAACTCGGAGTTGGCCAACACCACGCCCGCAAGGAAAGTGCCAAGTGCGGGCGACAGGCCCACGGAGTTCATCAATAGCGCGATGCCCAACACCATCAACAGGGCGATGGCGGTGTAAATTTCGCGCATATTGGCGGCATGGACAAAGCGGAACACAGGGCGTGTGAGAAAGATCCCCGCGAGGACGATGGTGGCCACGGCGCCCAAGGTCACGATGGTCACGCCCCATGCGGGCAAGCCCTCGATGAGCGAGAGATGTTCGGCGTGGGCCACGGCGTCCGAGGCCCGGATAATCGACCCGTCAGGGCCGAGAGATACCCCCGACCCGATTGCCAGAAGCGGCAGAGCGGCGAGCATCGGGATCACGGCGATGTCTTGTGTGAGCAGCACCGAAAACGCGGCGCGCCCGCCGCCTGTGCGCATCAGGTCTTTCTCCGACAGGGTTTGGAGCACCACGGCGGTCGAGGACAGCGACATGATCATCCCGAGTGCCAGGGCGGTCTGCCACGGGAGCCCGACCCATGTCCCGGCCCATGTGATGACCGCGGCGGTCAGGGAGATTTGTAACCCGCCCATGCCGATCAATTTATGGCGCATGTCCCATAGGGCGCGGGGGTCCAGTTCGAGGCCGATGAGGAACAACATCATCACCACGCCAAACTCGGCGACATGCATCAGGTCTTCGCTTTGGGAGTGCGCGACGAGGCCGAACACCGGCCCGATCACGATCCCTGCGATCAGATAGCCAAGCACGGAGCCAAGCCCAAGCCGGCGGGCAATAGGGACAGCGATCACAATGGCGGCGAGGTAGATTGTGGCTTGGGCCAAAAAGCCGTCCATGTCGGGCCTGTCTCCGTGGTTCGGGTTCAATCTGTCGTGTTGCGGGGGACGGGCCTGCGCGGGGCGTCCCTGTGTATGTTATGACCGATTTCGTGAACAACAAGTGTCACGCCGGAAAGTTCCGCGCTTTTCGGGCGTTTTTTTAGCCGCCGACCTTGAGCGTCGTGGATCGACCGCCTTTGACGTAGGTAAGCGCATCCGAGGTGATCGACTGTACGCGTCCGCCATTGACGCTGTCACCGACTTTGACCTTTGCGAACCGGCCCGAGGGCAGGCGCAAAAGGGCGCGGCGATCCGATGACGAGCCATAGACCCCCATCAGGTTGAGTTGCCGCAGGTTGAGTTGGTTTTTGACCGTGGCGGCGTTGGCCACAGACGTGGGGGCCGTTCGCGGCAGGGTTGTCGCAGGCACCTGTGCGGTGACGCGGGTGGCGGCCGAATTGGTGGTGGTGCTTTGCTCGGTAACGAGGGCGGCGGCCGCGGTGGCGGCGCGGGCCGCAGCGGCGAGTTTTTCGATATTGGCAGGGCGCGCACGCGGCATGAGGGAGGTGGCCACACGGGGAGCCGTCGCGACCGGCGCCGCTTCCCCTACGGCCTCGGCGTCCTCTTGGGCCTCTTGTTGGGGAGAGGCGGGGCGGGGGGACGGGCGGAATGCGGCAAGCTGTGCGCGGGTGATGCCACCCAGATTGGCCCGCTCGTTATTCTCGATCAGCTGTTCAGGGCGCGGTTGCGGCACAAAGGCCTTGAGCGCCAATCGGGCGGGATCGTTTTCATCCACCACGACAGGGGCTGTGGCGGCGCGTTCGGGGCGCGGGCGTGGCACAACGGCAGGGCGTCCGGCAAAGACCAACACCCCCTCGGGGCTCAGCGCCCCCTCGGGCGTGGCCCGCACAAGGCCGCGTTCGTCGAGGTCAAAGGTGGTGTTCAACGGCACCGGCGACAACATCGGGCGCGGCAGGTCCTCGGCGGTGTGGCCGAGCGCATCGGGCAGCGCAATCGCGTCCTGCGACAGGATTTGCGGGTCAATCGAGGCAATATACAGATCGTCAAGGGCGTCGCTATCATTGGCTGTGCCGCCCTGTGGCGCGGCGGTCCAGACACCCGTGGTGGCGTAGTGGTCCTGAACGTCCTTGAGGCTCAGGCGGGTTGCCTCCCCCGCCAGACTGTCGGGCAACGCCTCGTCCGCAAGTTCGGGCACCGCCGCATCGGCGATATCGGCGTCGATTTCGTCCGCCTCGCCCACCTCATCCGTCGTCTCGTCTGTTCCCTCGTTCACGGGTGCAGACGGCTCGGCGGGGAGGTCATTGGCAATGATGGTTGTTGTGGGTCCGGTCGCGGCATCGACCGCGCCCGTTTGCACATCCGCCGTATCCTCCGGTAGGAAACTGGCCCAGATGTAGACAAGCCCGAGCAGGGCAAGCAGCAGAACGGTGAGGGTCAGCCCCATATAGCGCGGTTTGCCACGGCGGTCATTATTGCGGCGCCGCGCCCCGAACACGGTGAGGGATTCGGCCTCGGTGGTCGCATCCTGCACGGGGAGGATGGGGCCTTCGGAGGGGGTTTTGCCTGCGGGAGCGGCCATGTCGTCCGGCGCAGCAGCGGGCAAGGCCTCTTGCGGGGTGCTTCCGGCTGTGGCGGTTGCGACGAGGGCCTGTGCGTCGGCGGTTTCGCGGGCGGCGTCACGCCGTGCGGAACGTGCGGCCTTTTGGCGGGTGATCCCCGCGCTGATGGTTCTGCGGGCCCCTGTGGCGGCGGAGAGCGCGGTGGTGGCCGCCCCGCGCGCAAGCCCGCTTGCGATCCGTGCCGCGCGGGAGGGGGCGTTGTCGGGGCGTGGGGCCTCAATCGTATCGGCATGGATCACGTCAGAGATGTCGGCAATCGAGGGCTCGCCAGAGGTGGACATCCCGCCCGATACAGGGGTCACAACCGGTGTGGGCGCAGGAAATGGTGCAGGTGCATCCGTGTGCGGTGCTGCGGTGCGTGCCACCGCGCCGTTGGGGACACTTGGCGTCGCGGTGCGTGAGGGGCGCGGTTCGGCGGCACCATTCTGGCTGCGCATTTTGTCCGCAGCCGCAGAAAGAGGCGTGGCGGGGCCGCTTGGGGCAACAGGGCGCGATAGCGGCACATGTGGCGCGACTTTTGCGGGGGGTGTTTGCGGGGTGCCGACCTTGAGGATGCCGCGCGGTGGAGCGGGCATGGGCAAGGGTTCGGGAAGCGGGGCGCTGCGGTTCACCTTTGGCGCGGGTTTTGCCTTTGTCGATGCGGCGGGTGTGGGATCGAACGTAGGCAAGTCCGGATCTGTCACCGCGACATGGGTTTGTTCCTGCTCCGGGCGCCCTGTCTGTGCCTGTTCAGCCGCATCATCGGTCGCGGTCGAACCGTTTGCGCCGTTGGCCTGATCCTGTGCGGCGGTCTCGTCCACGGGGGGCGAGGGGGTCGGGTGTGGCCCGAACAGACGGGAGGCCTGTTCGCGAATGCGGTCTTGTGTATCTGCGGAGCCTGAGGTCGCATTCGTGGCCGGCGCGGCCTCGCGGTGGGTGCGAAAGGCGGACAGCGGCGGAGGTGTCGCGGGCGGCGTAACGGCGTCCGGTGCGGCGTCTGCCTTGGCGTCCGGAACGTCAGGGGCCTGTGCGTCAGAGGCCTGTGCGTCAGAGGCCTGTGCGTCAGAGGCAGGGACGTCAGAGGGCGCCGCTTCACGTTTTGTGGCGGTCGGGGTCTCCGGTGTGTCTGTCGCCTCCGGTGTGGCCTCGGTCTCGGCCTCGGGCGCTGCTGTGTCCGGCGCGGCATCAACACCCGTTTCGGGGGTGGTCTCGTCCGTGTCGGACGCCTCGGTGTTTTCAGCATCAGACACGTCGGCTGTGCGGCTCACCGGCGCGGGGGTGTCATCACGGGACGACACGTCGCCGTTCACAGCATCGGACACGTCGGGCGAGGTGACGGGGGCGGCCTCGCTGTCGTCGTGGGCGGTGGAGGTCACGGGCGGCGGGGCTGTGCGCACCACAATAGCGTCAAGGTCCGGTTCAACGGCAACAGTTGCGCCGATCAGCGCGTCGGCGGACTGCGCACGGCCAAAAAACGGCTCGCCGGCAAAGGTGTTTGCGTCGGGCAAAGCCACATAGCAGATCGGGTTGAACCGGTATTCATTGGCAAAGGCTTCGGCCTCGGCAAGCGTATCGCGGGCCACCACGGCGAGTTGGATGGCCTCTCCGACACAGCGCCAGTCCCACACCAGTTCATCAAGCGCATAAGGGGTTGCGCCCTCAAGAGAGGTGCGGATGGCGCGAATACGGTCGGCCGTGCTGTTGGCGGTGTCGGGGGTCGCCGCACAGGGATCCGTGATCGTGCGGTAGAGGATTTGCGAATTGGGGATCACCAGTTTTGTGGTCAACCCTTTGGGCGAGATGGCCGTGGCAAGCGCACGCAGACGCGCAAGCGCATTGCCCATGTCCGGATCGTCAAGCGCGACCTCGCCCATCGTGTACCAACCATTTGGACCGCGATGGAGCAGCGCAATGCCGTCATGGCTCAAATTGAGAGCAAAATTCGGTTTCATTTCGGTGCCTTATCGCCGTTTTTTAAGGTCGTCACTCATATTAACCACGTAAATCTAACCTGTCTTTGCGCTAATGCAAAGACCAAGAAAACCGTAGATGGCCGGCCCGCGGGCCTCCGCTCATTGCGGGTATTTCACCGCATCCAGAGATTGGCTTTCTTGATCTGGTTGCGGATTTTCTGTTCCTTGCGCGGTAGGTCGTTGCGGTCAAACATCGCACGGACTTTGCCGCCTTTGTTCTGGAATACCATCCGTTTCATCGGCTCGTACTCTTTGAGCACTTTCTTGATCCAGTTGGGCGCAGAGGCCGCGTTCAACACGTCGATCACATGGTCGCTCTCGCGTGCAAACAGCAACGGGAAGGTGCGGTAGTGGCACGACACCGCGCCGTCGAGCGTATCGGCGGGCAGTGTGTTGCGTGCCCCGCCAAATGAGTGGATGACCAACGGCAGCGCCACTTGGTCGAGCCAAGGATCGAACACCTGCAATGCGCAGGCTCTCGGCGGATTGTCGCGGATATCCAGAGCGTAATCGAGAAACCGCTGACCGAATTGGCGCGGGCATTTGTAGAAAAAGAAACCCGCGTTGAAATAGAGGTAGCGTTTCCAGTATTCGTCGGGTTGGCCCAGATCGAGGGAGCTGTCGAAATCCAGTTCGAACCGGTCGTAGAGCGATTTCCAGATCTCGGTATATCCCGGCCCGTAAATTTCAAGCTGCGGCCATGTGCCTTCGACCTTGAGTGACGCGGTGGGGCGCTCGAAATCGAACGGCACGTCGGACAGTTTTCCGGTGATGAGCGTGTCGGTGTCAAAAAACACAAAAGGCTCGCCCTCGGGCAGGGCCAACAACGCCTCGATCTTGTTGCCATAAGGGTAGGATTGGCCGAAATGCCTGCTTTCAAACGGCAGGATTTCCACATCAAGCCGCTTGAGGGCCTGTAGCAACTCCGGCTGACGCATCCGCGGGTCATTGTTCCAAAGCGCGTTGGGTTGTGGCTCCGCGATAAAGACGCGGCCTTTGAAATCGGGGTCACTATGGCGCAAGGACGCGGCAAACAACAGCGCCTCATACATCAGGCGTCCGTTTTGTCCGATCACGACAACGTTGAATGACCTTTGGTTTTCTGGCTTACTCGACATACGGACCACTGCACAGCTCTTGGAAACTTTTGATTTTCTCGCAAGGTAACGACTGGGAGCCGCTGCGTCGACAGATCATTTCAACACAGATGTAGGGATGGAGACCTTTATGACCACATTCAAACCGATATGGCGTGCATTCTGTTTGTCCGCCTGTGTCTCGGTGCCGCTCGCCGCGCCGGTTGCGGCGGATAATTTCACCACCGCGGCCGAGGTGCGCCCCATTTTGGATATGACCAAACCGCAATGGATCGCGGTGCGCCCCTACGACGGAAAGGATTTGCTCTACTTCACCAACCTGTTGGCGTGGCGCTGTGGCATCGCGCAAATCTTCTACACGGTGAACGGTGGTGCGGAAGCGGAATTCATGGCCGAGCCGTGTTATGTGGATGAGCCCACCCCGAACGCGCTCAAGGCCACGACACTCGACAGTCTTTTGGTGACCTTTGCCCCCGACACGATTGAAACGGTCGATGTGTGGGTGATCTATGACGACGGGGCCGAGGACACGGCCCATTACGCGCGCGCAGATGTGCAAATCCCGTAACCGCAAAGCTGCGTGTCACAGTCGTGCGCCAAAGCCGTGTGAACTGTCGATGAGATCCACCAATAATCCCGTTATGGGAAAAGTGGTGGGCGACCCTGGAATCGAACCAGGCGTGGGTCTCCCCGGCGGAGTTACAGTCCGCTGCCGCACCTTGCAGCCCGTCGCCCACTAGGATGTTTCCATCCGTTGGTGGGCGGGGGATACCGTCCTGTGTTTGGGGCGTCAACAGGAAAATGGCTTGTACTTGGACATTGTGCGCGGCATGGAAGGGCAGGACGCCCAAGTCGGGGCAAAAAGCGAAAGATGAGATATGAAAAAGCCAAAGTGGGTCGTCGAAAAGGAACAGGGCAAGCGTAAGGCCGCCAACGAAACGGTGTGGCTGTTTGGCCTACACGCCGTGCGTGATGCGCTGCGCAATCCTGCGCGCGAGAAACTGCGGCTTGTGGTGACGCTCAACGCCTATAACAAGCTCGAAGAGGACGTGGCATTTGCGGGCATCGAGCCCGAAATGACCGACCCGCGCAAATTCAACGTGCCGATTGACGCGCAATCCGTTCACCAAGGCGCCGCCTTGGAGGTCAAGCCGCTCAAATGGGGCTCGCTGACCGAAGTGTGCCTCGCGGCGGGCGAGGGCGCACCGACGGTGGTGTTGCTCGATCGTGTGACCGACCCGCATAACGTCGGCGCCGTGTTGCGGTCCGCCGAAGTGTTCGGCGCAGAGGCCGTGATCGCCACGGCCCGCAATTCCGCGCCCGAAACGGGGGCGCTTGCCAAAACCGCGTCCGGCGCGTTGGAGCGCCAACCCTATTTGCGCGTGCGCAACCTGTCCGACACGATTTTACAGCTTCAGGAAATGGGGTTTGTGGTGCTTGGCCTTGACGGGGAGGCGGAGATCGAATTGGACGATGCGCTTGCACAGGCCTCCGGTCGTGCTGTGGCGCTTGTCATGGGGGCCGAGGGGCCGGGGTTGCGCGACAAAACCAAAGAGACCGTCGACAAACTGGTGAAAATCCCGTTCGCACGCGGTTTTGGTTCGCTCAATGTGTCCAACGCCACGGCTATCGCCCTTTATGCGGCGTCCAAGCGCTAACGCCTGCGGATCGGGAGACTCGGGAGGTGCATGGAGAGGACGGGAACGGGCGGGGTGATCACGAAAGCGCGACCGGCTCTTTTCTGACGGGCAACCGTGCCTATCTCTATTGACGAGACGCGCATCCGGAACCCGCGCGTTGCTCTCACTGTCCCTCGTTCCACACCTATGCCCGGGCCTCGCGTCCGGGCTTTTTTCTTTTTGGAATCGGCTATTTTCTTTCGGAAATCATACTATCTTGGGGGTATGAGTGTATTTCATCAGCCCAGCGATGCGCAAATCGCCACCATCCTGACCGAGACCCGCGTGATCGCGCTTGTCGGTGCCTCTGCCAATCCCGAACGTCCCTCGAACGAGGTCGGTCACTACCTTGCCGCGCGCGGGTACAAGGTGATCCCCGTCAATCCGGGGCAAGCGGGCAAGGAGCTGTTTGGCCAGACCTGCGTGGCCTCACTCGCCGATATCGACGAGCCTGTGGATATGGTGGATATTTTCCGCCGCTCCGAGGAGGTCCTCCCCGTTGTCGAAGAGGCGCTGTTGCATCTCGAAGGCCTCAAAACTGTCTGGATGCAAATCGGTGTGACCAATGAAAAAGCGGCGGCTCTGGCCATAGCCCAAGGTGCCGGTGTGGTCATGGACCGCTGTCCCAAGATCGAGATCCCGCGGTTGGGGATCGGGGCTGTGGGCGGCTAGTTACACGGGAAGGCATCTGCGGCGGATGTGGGGGTGGACCCCACATCGACGGAGGCTGCACCGTGATGCATGTCCGCTTTGGCAAAACATTGAGGGCGCCTGTGGTGCATATGAAGGATCGCCATTTGAAAGCGTTGCACTCGCGCGCGGGTGGCCATCGGGCCTTGCCGGATCAACAAACCGGTTGAGAGGCCGACCGCCCCTGTGCGTTGGGCCGTTTTAGCGACCACCGCGGCGAGTGGCCGCGTGTGGTCGATCGTTTGTGGTCGGGCGTTTGTTATTGGCTCCGGCTTTCGGCATCCGTGTTCATTTTTTCCAGAAGACCCCCGAAAATCCGCTGACCCAGTGCGCCGACATTGGTCATTTCCAACCGGTCGACATTCGCGTCGGGCGAGCCCACGACGATCAGGGCATACATGCCGTGACGCCCGTGCACCTTGCATTTGAAGCCATAGATGCCGGGTGTCTCAAAAGTGACCTCGGCAAGCGGTTGGTGTTCGATGTCCACACGCTCCGCCCCGTCAGGCCACATCCCGTCTATCGCCGTTACGGTGTGGTTTCCGGTCGAGTTCAGGAACTTGATGCTATCGCCCGGTTCGATCCACAGATAGTCGGGCGCAAAGCGATAGACCCCTTCGGGTGTCAACGCATTCAGGTCGATCAGCTGATCAATCTCGAAGGTCTCGGCATTTGCGGAGACAGCCGTGGCGAGGGTCAGGGCCAGTCCGGTCAGGATGGATTTGAGAGGCATAAAATGTCCAGTTCTTGTCACGGGTTATCGGGCAGTTCGACAGTTTGCTCAGCCATCAAAACAGCACGCGGGTCGGTCAGTTCGGGATATGTGTCCTGAACCAGATCGGTCACGAATTGTGGGTAGGTCCGGAACATGAGCTTGACCGTGGCCGTCATCGGGAGGGCGATGTTTTCAGGCAGATCAAAGACTTCGTCCCGATATCCATTTGCGGGGATTTTCGTGTCCTCTAGCATGCGTTCATAGCGCCAGAACGCGAAGCCGACCGGCTCGCCGTATTTGTCGCCAAAGACCTTGCGAAAGAACCGCGCCTCCGGATCGACCACACCGGCATCATCCATCTTGCCGCTTGTCAGGACCACCTCGCCATTGGCGTCCGTCACTGTGATGTCCAACCAGACCTGTCGGAAATCCGCAACCCCTGTGGGCAAGGCATGCCCCGCGCCGGAGTTTGTGACGCGTACGTTAAGCTTTCCGGTCTCGGTCAGGCGCGTTTCCAACTTGGCTGCGGTGCGCAAAAGCTCGATGCTCATGCGTTCGAGATCAGGGTTGCGCAACCCGACAAGGTGGTAATTCGCACCGGTAAACTGGTGTGTGACCACGTTATCCTTTACCCGCCCGCCATCGGTTGAAATCCCCGGAATATCCTCACCGATCCGCGTGACATCCGCGTGCATGTGGCAATCAATACAGGACCGATGTTTTTCGGGGTCATTCGGTGCGTTATAGGCCGAGCGCTCCCATTCGCCATATGTGTCCACAATCACCGCCCCCGTGCCGGGTGCAAATTCATTGTGGCACGAGCTGCACAGCCGGCTTTCGGAATAGAAATCCTGACTGTAGGATTCGGCATGTGCGTCGGGTTTGGCGTTTATGCCGTGATTGCCAAGCCAACCCAGAATGTCATTCTCGCTCTCTTCGAACACATAGGTTTCCCGATCCTTGATGTTCACGGTAAAACTGGCATTGGCACCGGCGGTTGTCCCCATGGCGTTTTCCAATCCGGTGATGCGGTGGCAGAACAGGCATCCGGTCCCTTCATCAAGGTCGGGTTCACCCCGCTCCAATGCCTCGAACAGCGACTGTCCGCCTTGTTCAAACATATGCCCTGCATCCGAGGTTGCGGTCAGACCCGACAACAGCCCTTGCGGGTGGTGACACCCCATGCACCAGGTTCGAAATTCTTCACCTTCTTCGGCGGCGGCGACATCCTCGACCACCTTGTAATAGGGGTTTGAATCGCCCATCAGCCGGTGCAGGCTATCGGACCACTGGTCAAACATATCCGAATGGCATTCGGCACAGACGGCCGAGTTGGTCCATTCCGCCTCATGCACGGTGCCGCGATCATCGTCCAGCCGCAGCCAGCTCGACACCAGTGGCAGGTTCCCTTTGGCCGTCACGAACTCGTGCAGGTCGACCATCATTCCGGCCACCTCGGCAGGCGGATCTTGCGGGTCGACAAAGTCGGCCGTGCCTTCGCCGTCATGTCCCAATCCGCCCTGTGTGCCTTGGATGATCCGGATGTAGTCGCCAATAAAATCGCCCGCGATCATGGCGCCCAGATTGCCGTGCCCCACCCGCGCATAGCGGTATTGGTCGATTTTGGTGTCCTCGTACAGGTAGCTGTTGGTGAAGTTGAACCCGTCGACGTGGCAGCTTTGGCAGCTCATCCAGTCGTCACCTGTCATCGGAAACCCTTCCGGCCGGTCCGTATTGCCCGCATGGAACAGGGTCATACCACTGCGCAAGGCGGGATCGACCGGATCGCGGTCCACCAGAGTTGCAAACTGTGCCTGTTCCACATGCGGTGCGCCATCCACACTCAATCGCGTCAGATCAAGGCTCATGGCATTTTGCACAAAGGCTTCGCTCGCGGACACCACCAACCCGCGCGGATTGGTCCCGGGCAGATGGCGCAGGATTTGGGTGGCGTTGCCCGCACCACCGGTCTCGAAGGTCACAAGATCTTCGCTGCCTGCCATGGTCACAAAAACGCGGGTGCCATCCGCGGAGAATGCGGCATCATGCGGGTTCGAGACGATGATGGTTTTGGGCGATCCGTCAAACCGGGTCTGAACCGGATCTTTCAGGGCGATCTGCCGGAAAAGCTGTTTGCGTCGCCCGGGCTGTTCCGCCTCGTGTCCGGGGCGCAGGTCCAGAACCGACACGGCGGGGAAAACCGTTGACTGGAACTGAAACAGGTGATCGAAATTCCACAGGACATGTGGCAACCATGCCTGACTTTCATCGGGGCTTACGGCGATATCATCCAACAGGCGGGGGGCGCCTTGCGAGACAAATTCATCTGTGTCCTGTGTCTGTGCCAGATCAATCGTGACGATATTGCGCGGCGGCAATGTCGTGGTGTCGTGAACTGACACCTTGCCCACCATGGCATGGCTGACCAAAAGGCGCCCATCAGACAAAAGGGCCAGGCCGCGCGGTGTGTCATCGGTCGCGATCCGGTGTAGGACGCCTTTTTGCGGATGCACCGCAACCAACGCGTGGTCTTCAAACAGGGTCACCCAAAACAGATCGTTGCGCGGGTCGAAAACCACACCAAAGGGACGCGATCCAACCTGAATTTCACGGATGATTTCCCGGGTTTTCCAATCAACGAACACAACGCGCCCGCCAGAAAGGTCGGTCACGGCCAACACCCCGCCATTGTCCAGAGAAAGACGCCGCAGGTCGCCGCCAATCCGGACCTCGCCCAACCGCGTGCCGGTCTGTTGATCCACCCACGATACTGATCCGGCGGCATTATTCGCGCTGAACAGAACGCCATCGCGCTCGACCAGTGACCCGCTTTCGTTGGCGGCCAGACCCGCACTTGCCACAAGGATCAGGGACAGCGCCAATGCCGCACCCCATTTGAGGCTCTTGATCAGGGACCACCGCAGGGCGTGACGCGCGACAAGAAGCGTCAGGGGCAGGGCCGTCAGCAAATGTGCCCAATAGGATATCTGCCCGACCAGATCGCCACGATTGCCGAAAAACAACAAATACACACCACTGATGGTAACCGCCAACAAGCCGTACTCGATCATCGTCCCTGTGCGGCGCAGAAAGGTGCCGGTAGAGCGGATCAGAATTTTGCGATGCCCCAACCAGAACGGGACAACAATCGGAGGGAAAAGGATCACAGAGACCAGAATGTGAATCGCCAATGTCGTGCGTTGCATCTGCCAAGGCAGGTTGAAACCGGCCCACAGCATGAGGCCGCTTACCGAGAGCACATAGAGAATCAGCTCGGCCGCTTTGGACCGGTAGCTTGCGCGTTTCAAGAATACGGACACCAAAGATGCGTATTTGACCTGAGTATCAACTGAATCATGCGCCATTATCGTGAGTGTCTCATGTCATGGGTAAGGGAACGGTTCGGTGCCGCTCACTAATCCTATTGTTTTAATCGGGTATTGATTTAAGTCAATCTTCCGGACATTGGCGATGCTGTCGGGGGCAATCGCGTTGGCCCGTCGCAACGGTCTGCGTTGTCCCGCGAGGCCGGCATTCCGCCGCCATTCCATTGCCATCCGGTGCACCGAAACGGGTTAGCGCCCCGCCTTTTCCGCAATCCCCGACATGCCCTGACGCCGTGCGAGTTCCCCCAGAACATCCTCAAGCGCCACATCGCGGGCGGCGAGCATGACGAGTAGGTGATACAACACGTCTGCGGCTTCATAGGTCAGGTTCTCGCGGTCGTCTTTGACGGCGGCGATGATGGCTTCAATGGATTCTTCGCCGAACTTCTCCGCACATTTCTCCGCGCCCTTGGACAGCAGCTTCGCCGTCCATGAGCTGTCAGGATCGGCGCCTTTGCGGGTGGCGATGGTAGCCTCGAGGTCTTTGAGAATATCGGACATGTCATTTCCAAACAGATTTGGTCGTGCACCTTCACCGTATTAAAAAAAAGAAAAGTGCAAGTGTGTTCATCAAGAGAATTAGGACGAGAAGTCGTTTTGTATGACTAACGTTCCTAGCGTTTTTGTGTGCGAGACTTTGCAAGTCAGAAAGTAGACTGTAGCACATCACGATGTCTTGCCTTGAATGGGCAAGTAGGCGGTCGGAAGTGGATTTGTCCAATTGATAGTTTGGAAGTTCACCGTCTTCCAGAAGACCTAGTTCACTGTGAAGTATGTTCTTACCTAAAGCGCGAGCAATGGCCCGCTCTTCTTCGATCTTCCCCAATACAGAACCAATGACTTTTGCGCCTGAAGCAGCAATAGAAAAAGATTTTTCAGCTTCTGTTGGTTGCGATTCTGGCATGGGGTGCTCCTCAATTCAATCTTACTGCAATACCTTTGGCGGCCATATATTCTTTGGCCTCTTGAATGGTGTAATCGCCGAAGTGGAAAATGGAGGCGGCGAGCACGGCACTGGCGTGGCCTTTGGTGACGCCCTCAACGAGGTGGTCGAGATTGCCGACCCCGCCGCTCGCGATAACGGGGATGCCGACAGCGTCCGCGATGGTGCGGGTCATGGCGAGGTTGAACCCCGCCCGCGTGCCGTCACGGTCCATCGACGTCAACAAAATCTCACCCGCGCCTTTGGATTCTATGAGTTTGGCAAACTCCACCGCGTCGATGGGCGTGCCATCCGCACCGAGGGCGGCCTTGCGTCCGCCGTGGGTGAAGATCTCCCACTTGATGCCATTGCCGTTCTCGTCGGTTTCGACGGTTTTCGCGTCGATGGCGCAGACGATGCACTGCGACCCGAACCGGTCCGCCGCGCGCGCAATCACATCGGGATCGGCCACCGCCGCCGAGTTGAAGGAGACTTTGTCCGCGCCCGCAAGCAACAGATTGCGCACGTCCTCGGTGGTGCGCACGCCGCCGCCGATGGTGAGCGGCATGAAACATTGCTCGGCCGTGCGCGTGGCCAGATCGTACATGGTGCCACGGTTTTCGTGGGTGGCGTGAATGTCGAGGAAACATAGCTCGTCCGCGCCCGCCAGATCATAGGCCCGCGCACTTTCAACGGGGTCGCCCGCGTCGATCAGATCGACAAAATTGACACCTTTGACTACACGGCCATCGGCCACGTCGAGACAGGGAATGATGCGGGTTTTGAGCATGGGGGGGCCTTTATGTCAGTTGCCCATGTCTTTAAAGCGCGGGGGGTAGGGATGCAATGTCAAGCGCGCGGCGTCAGCCTTTCGTGCGTTTCCGGATATCGCGCAGGACAACAGCGATCAGGATGATCACGAACAGTCCGGCCGCGGGCAGGGTGATCAGCAAAAGCCAACCGGACAGAAACGCCGCCCCGAGCGTGCCACCCCAGTCCTGACCATTCACCATACAGGCGTAGGCACTCGCCTCATCGAGGCGACAGCCGTGTTTTGCGGCAAAGTTGCTCGCCCAGAGGATGGCAGCAACGGGTGACAGGCACATCAGGATGCCGAGCGACAAAGAAACGTACAGCTGCTTTTTCATCCCTTTAGCGTGGCCAAGGCTTCTTTCAAATCGATCGCGCCGTCATAAAGCGCGCGGCCCGAGATGGCACCGTCGAGCGATGCGCCGCAGGATTTGAGGGCTTGTAGGTCGGCAATCGAGGACACGCCGCCCGATGCGATCACGGGGATCGATACGGCGCGGGCGAGGGCTGCGGTCTCCTCGACGTTGGGGCCTTGCATCGCGCCGTCGCGGTTGATGTCGGTGTAGATGATCGCGGCCACGCCGGCATCCTCGAAGGATTTGGCCAGATCGGTGGCGGTCACGTTGGTTTCCTCGGCCCAACCCTTGGTCGCCACCATGCCCTTGCGTGCGTCGATGCCCACGGCCACATGGCCGGGAAAGGCCCGCGCGGCTTCGCGCACCAGATCGGGATTTTCCACCGCAACCGTGCCAAGGATCACGCGCTGCAGGCCACGGTCGAGCCACCGTTCGATGGTGGCCATATCGCGAATGCCGCCGCCCAGTTGCGCCGGCACGTTGCACTGTTTGAGGATTTCCTCGACGGGGGCGGCGTTCACGGGTTCGCCCGCAAAAGCGCCGTTCAGATCGACAAGGTGCAGCCACTCACAACCCGCGTTGACGAACTCCAACGCTTGGGCGGCGGGGTTTTCGTTGAACACGGTCGCCTGATCCATTTCGCCCTTATAGAGCCGCACGGCATGGCCGTCTTTGAGGTCGATCGCGGGGTAGAGGATCATTGTGTGTTTCCTTGTTGGTGGGGTTTGTCACCCTTTGCCACGATTGGCGCGGTAATGCAAAGGGCGGGTCAGGGCGGTGCGGGGAATCGCGCAACGCCTTAACCGGGTGATAACGCATCGCCGCGTAGAAATTCCCCAACGTTATTCTTGCCACCAAACCCCGCGCACCCACAGGATGGGACCGAGAGATTCAGGGAGGATCATCAATGAAAAAGATTATCGCAACGGCTGTTCTGGCCTTTGGCCTTGCCACCCCCGCGTTTGCCGCCGATCCGGTGGAGGGCATCTGGCAGACAGAGGTCGATGACGGGGCTTATGCCTATGTCACGATTGCGCCATGTGGGGCGAACTTCTGTGGCACCATTTCGCGCACGTTCAACTCGGACGGCGAATATAATTCCCCCAACAAGGGCAAACAAATCGTCCGCGACATGGCGCCGAAAGGCAACGGCAAGTTCGAGGGCAAAGTGTGGCGTCCCTCCAATGACAAGATCTACATCGGCAAGCTGGACCTGTCGGGCGACCGTATCAAGCTCAAGGGCTGCGTCGCGGGCGGGATGTTGTGTTCGTCACAGACTTGGGCGCGCATCAAGTGATCCGAGCGCCACACCGGCGATGAAACGATACGAAAAGGGGCCGCTGTGGCCCCTTTTTGCTGTGGCCTGATCGACCGGCGTTGGCGGTTCCGGCGGGCTCAGGGGGCCCAACCGAGAAAGTTGGAGATCATGCGCAGGCCCGTGTGTTGGCTTTTTTCGGGGTGGAACTGGAACCCGATCATATTGTCGCGGCCGACGATGGCGGTGATGTCGCCCGCGTAATCCACATGTGACAGGCGCTCGGTGTCCTTGGTCACGTTGAAATGGTAGGAGTGGACGAAATAGGCGTGATCGCCCGTTGCGATGCCGTCCAGAACCGCGTGGGGGTGATCAATCACGAGGTCGTTCCATCCCATGTGCGGTACTTTGAGCGTCTTGTCCGAAGGCGTGATTTTCACCACATCGCCACCGATCCAGTCGAACCCCGCGGTCTGTGCATATTCGTGGCCGCGGGTCGCCATCATCTGCATCCCGATGCAAATGCCCATAAAGGGCCGCGCCTTGACGGTTACAGCTTCCTCGATGGCTTCGAACAAGCCGGAGCGGTCAAACAAATGCGCTTTGCACGCGGGAAATGCGCCATCACCGGGCAAGACAATGCGGTCGGCTTTGGCCACCACATCGGCCTCGGAGGTGACAACGATTGTGCCGGAGCCGCGTTCGTTGGCCATCCGTTCGAACGCCTTGTGCGCCGAGTGCAGGTTGCCGCTGTCGTAATCTACGAGGACCGTAAGCATGGTGTGCGTCTCCTATTGCCGTGCATGGGAAGTGCCGCCAAATGCGCGCAGGGTCAAGGGGGCAGTCGGGCGCATATGCCGTGCCCTGCGTCAGGATGCGGGGACTGCGGTCAAATTCTACCCCTGCGGTGTTCGCGACCGGTTTGGTAACGTTCGGGAAACTTACGACGTAACGTACTCATTCTTTTGGCTATTCACCATCTTGACACCCCGATCGTGCAGACGCAGTTTGCGCACGACCCTGCCTCGTGGGGTCCATCTGGAATGGCCCACTCTTATCCCTGTAACGAGTGTTGTTTTATATGGTCGGGTGCATTTCCGGCCCGGTCGCGGCCTTGCTGCGGCCGGGAATTTCCCTTAGGTCAACCTGATCCCCGTTGCGGTCGCGGCAGGCAAAAAGCGCACCCGGTGGGGGTGCGCTTTCTCGATGTCTCGGGACTGTCGATGTCATGGGCCTGTCGGCGTGCCGTGCGTGGCGCTTACAGCTTGCCTTTGGTAGAGGGCAGGGCGCCTGCGGTGCGCGGATCGGTCTCGACCGCCATGCGCAGGGCGCGGGCGACGGATTTGAATGCGGCTTCGGCGATGTGGTGGCTGTTGATTCCGTGGATGCGATCCACGTGCAACGTGATGCCGCCGTGGGTCGAGAGGGCCTGAAAAAACTCGCGTACCAATTCGGTGTCAAAGGTGCCGATTTTGGCCGATGGAAAATCGACGTTCCACACCAGAAACGGACGCGCCGAGAGGTCAAGTGCGGTCGACACCTGTGTGTCATCCATCGCCAAGGCAAAGTGGCCATAACGGCGGATGCCCATTTTGTCGCCCAGAGCCGCCACAAGCGCCTGACCGAGCGCGATGCCGGTGTCCTCGACCGTGTGGTGGTCGTCGATGTGGGTGTCGCCCGTGGCACGCACGGTCATGTCGATCAGGGCGTGGCGCGACAACTGGTCAAGCATGTGGTCGAAAAAGCCCACGCCGGTTTCGTTGTCGTACTGGCCAGTGCCGTCGAGGTTGATCTCGACGCTGATCTCCGTCTCTGCGGTTTTGCGGGTGATAGATGCCTTGCGCATACGGGCTAATCCTCTTTGGTTCGCGGCCTGTATAGCCGTGACCGGTCGCCTTTGCCAAGCGGATGTCGCAGCCCCCGTGCGGGGCCGTGGTTTGTGCGGGCATAGGGCGGGCAGGGGGCGTCATGGCGGAGCGGCGCCGTGTGGCGGGTTTTCGCGCAGGCCGGAGCGCCCCCGAGCGGCGTTAAGGAAAAATTCATTAATAAAGGCGAAACCTGAATTGATGAAACCTAAACGAAAGGTCTCCACATGCGCGTTCTAGTTTTAAATGGTGAACGGGAGACCTCGGCGGCTTGGTCGGCGGCGCTTTCGGCGCGGGGCCATGCGGTGTTTACCGCCTCTATCCCCGAGAATGCGATGGAGATGCTGCGCAGCGAAACCTTTGATCTGATGATTTTCGATATTCTGGTCGGCGACGGGAGCGGGTTGGGCGTGGCGCTTTTGGCCGAGTTCCATCAACCCAACTGTGCGACCATGTTGGTCTCCAACTTTGACCCCGCGTTTCAACAGGACCTGTTTTCGCGTCTCTCAAGTCTCAAGGCCGTTTTGGGACGAGGGTCGCCCGTCGAGGATCTCGTGACCTTTGCAGAGAGCTGTGTGGAGGACGCGGGCGGGCATGACCCCGTGTCAAAGCCCGCGCAGGCACACGCCTGACCGACCGCGCCGCAGAACGCACTTTATACATAGGACCACGCTACGGCGGTTGGCATGACGCATCCCGGGTCCGGACGGGCCAACGGTTCAGGGCTGCAAAGCCGCAGATGTCATCCGTGGATGTGGCGTGTTTCTATCAAACAGTTCGGGAGGAAATGGAGCGGGCGAGGCGATTCGAACGCCCGACCCTAACCTTGGCAAGGTTATGCTCTACCCCTGAGCTACGCCCGCTCGGCGTGTCACCTGTTACGTCGGTGTCTCGAACGTTTCCTTTGAACGACATGCTTGGGTATCGCACATCAACCAATCCGGAGACTGGAGGAAAATTGGAGCGGGCGAGGCGATTCGAACGCCCGACCCTAACCTTGGCAAGGTTATGCTCTACCCCTGAGCTACGCCCGCTTCCTTGGGTGAGGTGGGATTTAGGACGTCACGCGCTTGGCCGCAAGGGGAAAATCGGACAAATGCAGATTTTTTCTATTTCCCCTTAAAACAGCGCGTGTCCGAGCACGGCCAAGGAGAGCGACAGCAGCAAAAGATAGGTCAACACCGCCCCGTAATACCGGAGTTTATAGCCCGTCGGGGATTTGAGGCCGACAAAGTTTGCGACCCGTGTTGCAATGAGGGCGACCCCCGCGCCGTGCAGGACAAGGGCAGGTGCCCCTTGGGCTTCGGACAGGGCGATGAGGATGAGGGTGATCGGGGCATATTCGTTGAAATTGCCATGGGCGCGGATGCGAATGCCAAGATCGGCATGACCGCCATCGCCCATGGAGATTTTATGCGCGCCACGCCCCAAGGAAACGTGCAGCGAGACATAGGTGTAAAACAGGCCGATGAGGCCCGCGTAAATGGCGGTGATGTGAAACATGGGGGGCTCCTGTTTGCGCTATCGTCGTCCCATCTTTGCGGGGTGCATCGGGACTTGTCCATCCAAAACTGAACGGATCGGTTTAGATTTTCGCATATGGCAAAGAAAAAGGGCGCCGCGATCTGCGACGCCCTTTTCGGGATTGGTGTGGCGGGGCCTATTCGAATTCGACCAAAAGGTCCTTGGCGTCGATCTGGTCCCCCGGTCCGACATGCAGTGCCTTGACGGTGCCATCGGCCTCGGCGGTGATCGAGGTTTCCATCTTCATCGCCTCGATGGTCAACAGCACATCGCCCTGTTTGACCTCCTGACCCACGGTGACCGCAATTGTCGCCACAACGCCGGGCATCGGCGCGCCGACATGGGCGGCATTGCCAATCGCGGCTTTGGGGCGGGCGACTTTGGTGGCGGCCACAGAGCGGTCCGCCACGCGCACGGTGCGCGGTTGGCCGTTGAGTTCAAAGAACACTTTGACCTCGCCCTCTTCGTTGGCCTCCGACATCGCCTGACAGCGGATTTCGAGTGTCACACCCTCGGCGATGGAGACGGAAATCTCCTCGCCGGGTTCCATGCCGTAAAAGAAATTCTGCGTCGGTAGCGTGCGCACGGGGCCGTAGGTTTCGTGGCGCGCGCGGTAGTCGGTGTAGACCTTCGGATACATCAGGTAGCCGTTGAGATCCTCGTTGTCGATCTCGTCGCACTCGAATTTGGCGCACAGCTCGGCGCGGGTGGCCTCGAGGTCCACGGGCGGCAGGTGCTTGCCCGGGCGCTCGACGTTGGGCTTTTCGCCCTTGAGCACCTTTTTGACGATGGCGGCGGGGAAACCACCGGGAGGTTGGCCAAGGTTGCCGCGCATCATGTCAATGACGCTGTCGGGGAAGGACACCTCGGTCTTGGGGTTTTCCACATCGGCGCGGGTCAACCCCTGGCTGACCATCATCAAGGCCATGTCACCGACCACTTTGGAGCTTGGCGTCACTTTGACGATATCACCGAACACCTGGTTGGCATCGGCATAGGCCTGAGCCACCTCGTGCCACCGCTCCTCAAGGCCAAGCGAGCGCGCCTGTGCTTTGAGGTTGGTGAACTGACCGCCGGGCATCTCGTGCAGGTAGACCTCGGAGGCAGGGGCCTCGAGGCCGGATTCAAACGCGGAATACTGGTGGCGCACGGCCTCCCAGTAGTTCGACATTTCGCGGATCGCGGAGATATCCAGACCCGTGTTGCGCTCGGAGAACCGCGTGGCCTCGACGATGGAGCCAAGGCAGGGTTGTGATGTGCCGCCCGAAAAGGCGTCCATCGCCACGTCCACCGCGTCCACGCCTGCGTCAGCGGCGGCAAGGATGGTCGCGCCGGCAATGCCGGAGGTGTCGTGGGTGTGGAAGTGGATCGGCAGGCCGACCTCGTCCTTGAGCGCCTTGATCAGCATTGCGGCCTGCGCCGGTTTCAACAGCCCCGCCATGTCCTTGAGGCCAAGGATATGCGCACCTGCGGCTTTGAGGTCCTGGCCCATTTTGACGTAGTATTTGAGGTCGTATTTCGGACGGGTCGGGTCAAGCAGGTCGCCGGTGTAGCAAATCGTGCCTTCACAGACCTTGCCACTTTCAAGCACGGCATCCATCGCCACGCGCATGTTCTCGACCCAGTTGAGGCTGTCGAACACGCGGAACACATCGACGCCGGTGTCGGCGGCCTGTGCCACGAACGACTGGACCACATTGTCGGGGTAGTTGGTGTAGCCGACGCCATTGGAGGCACGCAGCAACATCTGCGTCATGATATTGGGCATCTTTTCGCGAATGTCGCGCAGGCGCTGCCACGGGCATTCCTGCAAGAACCGGTAGGCCACATCGAACGTCGCGCCGCCCCAACATTCCACAGAGAACAGTTGCGACAGGTTCGAGGCATAGGCGGGCGCGGCATTGATCATATCGATCGAACGCATCCGCGTGGCCAAGAGCGATTGGTGGCCGTCACGCATGGTGGTGTCGGTGATCAAAAGCTGTTTCTGGGCGAGCATCCAGTCGGCCACCGCTTGTGGGCCTTTGGATTCCAACAACTGACGTGTGCCGGCGGGCGGCACGGCGTTGTGGGCCTTGGGGGCAACGGGTTTGCGGGCCTCGGCGGCGGGTTGGCTGCGGCCGACCGTTTCGGGGTGACCGTTCACGGAGATATCCGCGAGATAGGTCAGGATTTTGGTCGCACGGTCGCGGCGCGGTTTGAAATCGAACAGCGCAGGGGTCTCGTCGATGAATTTGGTGGTGTATTCATTGTTGAGGAAGGTCGGGTGCTTGAGCAGGTTTTCCACAAAGGCGATGTTGGTCGACACGCCACGAATACGGAACTCGCGCAGCGCACGGTCCATACGGGCAATCGCGGCCTCTGGCGTGCGCGCCCATGCGGTCACTTTGGTCAGCAAGCTGTCGTAATAGCGCGTGATCACAGCACCCGAATAGGCGGTTCCACCGTCAAGGCGGATGCCCATGCCCGTGGCCGAGCGATAGGTGGTGATGCGGCCATAATCGGGGATGAAGTTGTTGGTGGGATCTTCGGTCGTCACGCGGCACTGGATCGCGTGGCCGTCGAGTTTCACATCATATTGCGATGCAACACCCGTGGCGGCGGTGAGCGATTTTCCCTCCGCGATCAGGATCTGGGCGCGCACGATGTCGATGCCCGTGACTTCCTCGGTGATGGTGTGTTCCACCTGAACGCGCGGGTTCACTTCGATGAAGTAGAACTTGCCGCTGTCCATATCCATCAGGAATTCGACGGTGCCGGCGCACTCGTAGTTGACGTGTTCACAGATTTTCTTGCCCAAGGCGCAAATCTCTTCGCGTTGGGTTTCGGACAGGTAGGGGGCAGGGGCGCGTTCGACCACTTTCTGGTTGCGGCGCTGCACCGAACAGTCGCGCTCATAGAGGTGGTAGATGTTGCCCTGGCTGTCGCCGAGGATCTGCACCTCGACGTGACGGGCGCGCACGATCATCTTTTCGAGATAGCCCTCGCCATTGCCAAAGGCGGCTTCGGCTTCGCGGCGGCCTTCCTTGACCTTTTCTTCCAACTCTTCGGCATTGAACACCGGACGCATGCCGCGTCCGCCGCCGCCCCAGGAGGCTTTGAGCATCAGGGGGAAACCGACCTCTTCGGCCTCTTTGCGGATCGCGTCGAAATCATCGCCGAGCACGTCGGTGGCGGGAATGACCGGCACGCCCGCTTCCATCGCCACCCTGCGTGCCGAGGCCTTGTCGCCAAGCTCGCGCATGGTTTTGGCTTTCGGCCCGATAAAGGTGATGCCCGCATCGGTACAGGCATCCACAAAGTCGGGGTTTTCCGACAACAGGCCATAACCGGGGTGGATCGCATCGGCACCACAGGCCTTTGCCACGCGGATGATGTCGGCGATCGACAGGTAGGCGGCCACAGGCCCCATGCCTTCGCCGATCTTATAGGCCTCGTCCGCCTTGAACCGGTGCAGGGACAGTTTGTCCTCTTCGGCGTAGATCGCCACCGTGCGTTTGCCGAGTTCGTTGGCCGCGCGCATAATGCGAATGGCAATCTCGCCGCGGTTGGCGATCAGGACCTTTTTGAATTCGGGCATGGTGGCAGTCTCCATCGTGCTTGAGGTGTTTAATGGGCGCAGAGTAGGGGTTTCTGCGGTGCAGTAAATCCCCAAATCTACTTAGTTGCGGTGATGAATACTGTTAGCGCGAACAAAAGAAAAGGGCGGCCAGACAAGCCGCCCCCCGGAATGGGTGACGCAGGGGGATGACGCAGGGGTACAATGCCTATGCGTGATCGGGGTTGCGCGGCGTGTGGCGCGATTCCAACGGGAGTTCCTCAAGCAGAAAGGCAAACAGCAGACCGGCAAAGGCCAATGCGGCGGCAATCGCGTAAATGGGGCGCAGGGCCGTCGAGACGGTGTGCGCCAACATTGCTTGGGCCTCGGCGGGCAGCGCGGCAAGGTGTTGCGGTCCCAGTTCGGCGACATTGCCCAAGCCCGGCATGTCGACGCCGCCCGTCAGTGTCGCAAGCCGCGTGGCAAAGAGCGCCCCGCGTGCATCGCGGCGCCTCGAACGCCTTGAAAAGGGGTTTCGGGCGACCGACGGGCGACTCCATCGGTGCGCTGTTGGAGTTTGATATGGTGCTGTTCCACTGGCGCCGCATGGCGGAGCGTGGCGAGTTCAAGGGCAAGGTTCTGGAGAGCGTAGACGAAAAGCTCGACCCTGCCATGTTGCAAGGCCTGTTGTCTGTGGCGCAAATCGGTGCGGGTTTGGGGCGTCATGCGCCGCAGGAGCCGACCATCGGATTGGTCGCGGAAATGATGGCCGTGGACCCGTCACGGGCTTCGCGAATCGTGTCCGGATTGGTCGAACGCGGGTTCGTGGTCCGCGCGGCCGCACAGGATGATGCCCGCAAATCCATTTTGAGCATGACGCCCAAGGCCGGTGCCTTTCTACGTCAGTTTACGCTTTCCAAATGGCAAATCATGTCGGGCATTTTCGAGGCGTGGGAGGCCCATGAGATCGAGGTTTTTTCGCGACTGATGCAGCGGTATGTCGGTGATCTGGCTGCGGCCTTGAATCCACCCGGGGACGGGTCGCGCACATAGTCATCCGGTTTGGTCCGGACTGCGGCGCATCACGCGCCACGCCACGGTCTGTGGTATGGCGTTTTTCGTGCGAACAATTGCAGAACATGCTTTTCCTCCGGACTGCATGTCTGTAGTCTCGCGCCCATGAGCAGTTTCAGTGAAGATGACGCCTTCGAGGCCGCAGCCCCACCCGCAAACCGTCCCTCCCTGAGCCAGATGGCGATGGGGGCGCGGCCAACACCCTATCTGGAAGGGCTCAATCCCGCGCAGCGCGAGGCGGTCGAGGCCCTGGATGGACCGGTTTTGATGCTCGCGGGCGCAGGCACGGGCAAGACCAAGGCGTTGACCTGTCGCATTGCGCATCTGCTCAACACCGGGCGCGCCCGCCCCAATGAAATCCTCGCCGTGACCTTTACCAACAAGGCCGCGCGCGAAATGAAAGAGCGCGTTGGGGCGCTTATGGGGCAATCGGTTGATGGCGTGCGGTGGCTCGGCACATTCCACTCGGTCTGTGTCAAACAATTGCGCCGCCATGCCGAACTGGTCGGGTTGAAAAGCAACTTTACCATTCTGGATACCGACGACCAGATCCGCCTGCTCAAACAGTTGATCCGTGCGGCGGGTATGGACGACAAGCGGTGGCCGGCGCGGCAACTCGCGGGGTTGATCGACGGGTGGAAGAACAAGGCGCTGACCCCCGCCAAACTGGGCGCCGCCGACGAGATGGCCTTCAACGACAAGGGCAAGGTGCTCTACGCGCAGTACCAACACCGCCTCAAAGAGCTGAATGCCTGTGATTTCGGTGATCTGCTTTTGCATATGGTGACGATTTTCCAGAACCATCCCGACCTGCTCGCCGACTATCAGCGGTGGTACAAGTATATCCTCGTGGACGAGTATCAGGACACAAACGTGGCGCAGTATATGTGGCTACGCCTGTTGGCGCAGGGGCATCGCAATATCTGTTGCGTGGGCGATGACGATCAGTCGATCTACGGGTGGCGCGGGGCCGAAGTGGGCAATATCTTGCGGTTTGAAAAGGATTTTCCCGGCGCAAAGGTGGTGCGCCTCGAGCAGAACTACCGCTCGACCCCCCATATCCTCGCCGCCGCCTCAAGCGTGATTGCCGCCAACTCGGGCCGTTTGGGCAAAGAGCTATGGACCGCCGAACAGGACGGCGAACTGGTCCGTTTGATCGGCCATTGGGATGGCGAAGAAGAGGCGCGGTGGGTCGGCGAAGAGATCGAGGCGATGCACAGCGGGACGCGGGCGCGGTTGCGCAAGTACGCGCTCGACGATCAGGCCATTCTCGTGCGGGCCTCGCATCAGATGCGGGCCTTTGAGGACCGGTTTTTGACCATTGGCTTGCCCTACCGCGTGATCGGTGGGCCGCGCTTTTACGAGCGGTTGGAAATCCGCGACGCGATGGCCTATTTCCGCGTGGTGATCTCCCCCGAGGACGATCTGGCGTTCGAGCGGATCATCAACGTGCCAAAACGCGGTGTCGGGGACAAGGCGATGGCGGATATCCAGATCACCGCCCGCGCCAACGGTGTCTCCCTTAAAGAGGGCGCACGGATTGCCGTGCAAGACGGATTGCTCAAGGGCAAGGCCAAATCGGGCGTGGCGCAGTTGGTCGATCAATTGGACCGGTGGTCGTCGCTCTGCGTTCAGCAAATCCGCGTCGACGGCATCGCCGATGAGGACGCGGTAATCGAGCGCGACGAAGAACCCGCAGAGATCAGCCATGTCGAGTTGGCCGAGATGTTGCTCGACGAGAGCGGCTATACCGCGATGTGGCAAAACGACAAAAATCCGGATTCGCCCGGCCGTCTCGAGAACCTCAAGGAACTTGTTAAGGCACTGGAGCAGTTCGATAATCTCGGTGGATTTCTCGAACACGTCTCCCTGATTATGGACAACAGCAGCGAAGAGCATGGCGAAATGGTCACGATCATGACGCTGCACGGGGCCAAGGGACTGGAGTTCCCCGTGGTGTTCCTGCCCGGGTGGGAAGAGGGTCTGTTCCCGTCTCAGCGCTCGATGGACGAGAGCGGCCAAAAGGGCCTCGAAGAGGAGCGGCGTCTGGCCTATGTCGGCATCACGCGGGCCGAGGAATTATGTACGATTTCCTTTGCGGGCAACCGCCGTGTGTATGGCCAGTGGCAAAGCCAGTTGCCGTCGCGGTTCATCGACGAATTGCCCCCCGAGCATGTGGATATTCTCACCCCGCCCGGCCTGTATGGCGGTGGCTATGGGGCGGCATCATCCGGCGGGTTTGGTGGGGACGCGGGGGCGGGCATGTCGGCGTCTTTCGAGAGCCGCGTGTCCAAGGCCGATGCCTATAATTCACCGGGGTGGAAACGCCTGCAGAGCCGCAGTCAGCGCAGCGGTGCCGCCACAAATGTGCGCAGCTCCAAAGGGGGCGGCGGGATGACGATCGACGCC
Source organism: Celeribacter sp. (assembly GCF_048259695.1). GTDB lineage: Bacteria > Pseudomonadota > Alphaproteobacteria > Rhodobacterales > Rhodobacteraceae > Celeribacter. The sequence goes on from NZ_JBLXHL010000004.1 coordinate 230,426, forward strand.
AAAGCGGCGGCGGTGTTTACCGTGGGCGATCGCGTGTTCCACCAGAAATTCGGTTATGGTCAGGTGTTGCAAATCGAGGGCGACAAGCTTGCCATCGCGTTCGACCATTCGGGCGAAAAGAAATTGGTGGCAAGTTTTGTGATCCCTGCGGACAAGGCGGGTGATGTTCCGTTTTAATACGGTTTTGCGATCTCTGGTCGTGCGCGTTTAATCGGGCATTAACTGCCGTGAGGTAAAGTGATTGACGTAAGTGTAAGTGCGCCAATGACAAAAACCATATACGCCATAGATAGCCAGTTCGCGGTGTCCACCGGATCGAATGTCAATTCGAGCGCGGGCAGGTCAAGGTTTGACTACCCGCCAAACTCGACGAAGGACCTCGTGATCACGTCTCAAGACGGCGATCCGGATCCGTTCGTGTTCAATCCTGGTGATGTCTACACGGTGACCTTTGGCGGCAATGGTGGGACAACAATTCAAAACGCCACAATTCTTCGATCCGACTATGGCGTTTGGGATGGCGACGAGGGCCACGCGGTTGTGTTCGAGGGGCTGGATAGCAACGGTAACCCTGCCCAAGTGGTCTGGACGCCGGAATTCGATCTTGAGGCATGGTATTGGAACAATCATTCCGGTGGTACGCCTCCCGAATTCTACACCACCGATCAGGATGGTGCGACGCTCTATCAGGCAGTGTGTTTCGAGGCCTCGATGTTGATCGAGACCCCGGTGGGCGCACGTCCTGCGGGCGAATTGAGGGCGGGCGACATGATCGTGACGCGCGAACACGGGGTGCAGCCGATCAAATGGGTGGCGCAACGGGCGGTGCGCGGATGGGGGCGTCACGCCCCTGTGGTGTTCGACGCGGGGACCATCGGTAATCGCGATACGCTTGTGTTGAGCCAACAGCACCGTGTTTTGTTCGATGCGCCGGAGGCGGAGGCGCGGTTTGGCGCCCGCGAGGTTCTGATTCCCGCTGTGGCCTTTATCAACGGGGATACCATACGCTTGCGCCCGCGCGACATGATTACCTATGTGCATGTTTTGTGCGCGGGGCATGAATTGGTGTCGTGTCAGGACGTGGTGTGTGAAAGCCTGTATTTGGGCAAAGTGGCGCGGGGCGTGATCGGTGCCATGGAGGGGGGCGACGCGACGGCGGACAGCGGTGCGATGGAAACCTTTATGGATGTTTTCGCCTCGGGCCCGGATCAGGAACCCGCGCGGCCGTTTTTGACCGTGCGCGAGGGCATGACGCTTATGGCGGACATTGCGGGCCTGCCGCCGTCCAAGCCCGTGATGTTCCTCAAATCGGGATTAAAGAATGCATGGCCCTATCAGTTGAATCCCGCCAAGGGGTTGGATGCGGACGGGTTGCTCGGGCTTCCGGCCTTTGTGAAAATCGTCACCCGCGCGGCCTGATGATGCGCTAACCGTGACGCGGCCCCGTGAGGCTCAAGCTTTCGGGGTGGTGCCTGCCGCGCAAATGCCAAAGGCCCCGCTGCATGTTGTGGGGAAAGCGGGCGCGCCCCCCCCCTGTTTCAATGTTTCAATCCACCCGCTCTGTGCCGGTCATTTGACGGGGCCATACCCCGTGACGTGTCCCGCGGGACAGGGGGCGGCTCTGTATGCGTGCGATTTCCCCCATATTCCGGTGCCGCCCGAGGTCCGGACATAAAAAAGCGGTGATGTCAGGGAGGAGGAGAGACATCACCGCTTTTTAGCACACGATCTCTCAGGGAGGAGGAGAGAAAGACCGATCTATGGTGGAGCGTGTTGCTCCGGATTAGGTGCGGCGATGCAGGGAGGAGGAGAGCATCGCCGCTCTGGTCTTCGGGGCCCTAAGGGAGGAGGGAGGAGCCCGAATTCCGGTTGTTAGGTGCGGCGATGCAGGGAGGAGGAGAGCATCGCCGCTCTGGTCTTCGGGGCCCTAAGGGAGGAGGAAGAGGCCCGAATTCCGGTTGTTAGGTGCGGCAATATCAGGGAGGAGGAGAGATATTGCCGCTTCGATCAGAACCCCAGGGAGGAGGAGAAGGGTCCGATTTCGAAAGTCTTAGTTGCCGTAAGCCGCTTCGTACGCGATGGACCGGATCGTGGAGCGTGCGAGGCCCAGATCAGCCAGGTCACGGTCGCTCAACTCGTTCAATTCGTTCATCGTTTCGCGGTACACTGTGTAGCGTGCGTAGCGCTCGGAGATGTTTGCGAACAAGCCGAAGAGACCGGCGGAAGCGGGCGCAGCTGCGCGGATGTTGTTTACGTAAGCCATTGTGCTCTTGCCTTAATGTGCGTGAGAGCGATTTGCTCTCGGTGGTTCGGGTGGCGGTTGGAACTGTCGTTGTAACGACATGTCCTGTTCGCCTTGGTTGTCCCTAAGATGGGGGAATTGCTGCAGATGCACAATCCGCCGTCTTGTCATTGCCGCTATGCAGAAAATGCATGACCGATACTGACCTAATTTGAAGGCGCTTTGGGTCATTGTTGTCCAAATGGACAATAAATGAGGGGGTTGCGGTGGGTATGTGGTGGAAAAACCCGCCCGAAAGGCATATCTGAAAGGGGAATAGGGAAAAGGGGATGACCAATATGCCCGCACTACATGACAGAATCATGACGCTTCTTGACGGGGTTTTACTTCCGGACGGAACAAGCCTTGCTTCGGGGAATCGCATTCGCGCATTGAGCGAACAGGGGGGCAAGGTCAGTTTTGTGATCGAGGCCCCTGATGCCGCTGCTGCCCGCGCGTGGGGCGGCGCACAGGCGCAGGCGAAAGCCGCGATCGAAGCGCTCGACGGTGTGGATACCGTTTCCATCGTTATGACTGCGCATGGCCCCTCCGGCAGTGCGGCCCCCTCGGCCCCCGCCTCCCCCGCAGGGGCGCAAGGCGAGCCGCCAAGCCTCAAAATCGGACGTCACCCGACCCCGCAACAAGGCAAATCCAAACCCTCGGGGATCAAAAATATTATTGCGGTCGCGTCCGGCAAGGGGGGCGTGGGCAAATCCACCGTCTCCGCCAATCTCGCCGTTGCTCTGGCCAAACAGGGGCGCAAGGTCGGTCTGTTGGATGCGGACATCTACGGTCCAAGCCAACCGCGGATGATGGGCGTGACCAAACGCCCCGCATCACCCGATGGCGAAACCATCGAGCCATTGCACGCGCATGGCGTCACGATGATGTCGATCGGCCTGATGATCAAGGATGGCGAAGCGGTGGTCTGGCGCGGTCCGATGTTGATGGGTGCGATGCAACAGATGCTCGGTCAGGTCGCATGGGGTGAATTGGACGTCTTGTTGATCGACATGCCTCCGGGCACCGGTGATGTGCAATTGACCCTGTGCCAGAAAACCGAACTGACGGGTGCTCTGGTGGTGTCAACGCCACAGGATGTGGCTTTGATCGATGCGCGGCGCGGCATTTCGATGTTTGAAAAGCTGAACGTGCCGGTTCTTGGCCTGATCGAAAATATGTCCACATATATATGTCCCAATTGCGGACATGAGGAGCACCTGTTCGGGCATGGCGGTGTGAAGGATGAAGCCGAGAAAATGGATGTGCCGTTTCTCGCGCAGCTGCCTCTTGCGCTTGATACCCGTGTGGCGGGCGATGCGGGGGTGCCGATTGCGGCGACCGACAGTCCGCTCGGTGTGCCGTATATGGAACTGGCCGCGCGGCTCATTGCGGGCGGGATTGCCTGACGTGATGATCCGGGTGTTGTCCCTTCGGGGCGCTTTTGCTCTCAAATAGGCGCAACACTGTGCCGACGGTCCTGAATGTCGCCGCGTAGGGTATGTCCTGCGCGGCGGTTTTATGTGCGGTGTCCCGCGTGTGGGTCGCGTTACGGGAATTCATGGCACAGATGGGATTTCTTGGGAGGGCGACCATGGTATTCGCGGGAAATAGGGGGATTTTCCCCAATTTCGAATCAGATGCCTGTGGATAACTTCGTGGAGAGTCTGTAATTCCGGCGTATTTTGAATTTTTTTTGACCGGCGCGGGAATTTCTGGCCCTTCCGTATGACTTACTATATGTGGTGTTGTTTGGCTCTTTTTTGTCAATTTATGGTAAATATTTCGTGACTTAATGTCTCTAGTTCTAGGGTGTGGGGTGCGTCAAATCCCATATCTGGTGGGCTGTGCATAATTTACCCGTTGATTACCATGAAATCCCGTGACATGTTGTTTGTATCCGGTGAGACGGGAATGAGCGGCACATACAAGACCGCGAATAAAACAAAATAAAAGTCAGGCTTCATACAGGCACCTCTCTCACCAGAACACAGAGATCCGGCGCGCGAGCGAGCAGACATCCCCCCAGGTGGCGCGCGCAGTCGGACATCCCCGGAAACGGGACGAGGGCGGCGAATTGAGCGGTGGCAGCAGCTCGGTTCGCCGTTCTCCATTTCAGGCCCTGATTTCCAACGAAACTTTGGGTCGACAGTATTTTTGGGTCGACGGGCCCGCCCGATGAGTGGAGCCGCGAGGCTCGCAAGATTGTAATAGGAGCCACGATTTGGCTGGCATGTTCATAGGCGAACACACCTTTAAGGTGGACGGTAAGGGGCGCGTGTCGATCCCTGCCGATTTTCGTCGTGAACTCGAAGAGGGCGATCCTCTGTCAAGCCAGACAGGCCGCCCGCGTATGGTCATCGTCTACGGCCACGACGCCCAAAAACAACTCATTGTTCACACCTATGAGGGCTACAAAGCCCTCGCGGCCGATATTGCGGCGCTTCCGCGTGGGTCGGAAAAGCGTAAAATCATGCAGCGCATGATCCTCAACCGTGCGCGTCCCACCGAGGTGGACGCGGATGGTCGTCTGGTTCTGCCGCAGCCGCTTCGTGATAAAATCGGCCTCGACGGCACGGCGTATTTCGCGGGTATGGGCGAGACATTTGAAATCTGGAAGCCCGAGACCTTTGAGATTGAAGACGCCAAGATCACCGATGGGTGGTTGGCCGAACAGGGCGACGATTTCGACCCGCTCTCTTTGCTTGATGAATTAGGAGCGTAGGCCATGTCCGAGGCTGGCACTCCCCCCGACGCGCCGCACATTCCGGTTCTTTTGCGTCCGCTCTTGCGTGAATGTGCGCCTATCTCGGGCCGTTGGCTCGACGGCACATTCGGTGCGGGCGGCTATACCAGGGGATTGTTGGCGGCGGGGGCGGATCACGTCATGGGCGTGGATCGCGATCCGTTGGCGCATGAATTGGCCGCTGAGTGGGTCACGGATTTTGGCGACCGCATTTCGCTGACGCTCGGGACGTTTTCGCGCCTTGACGACTACGCTGCGGATCTGGACGGTGTTGTGCTTGATCTGGGCGTGTCCTCCATGCAGATCGACCTCGCGGATCGCGGGTTTTCGTTTATGAAAGACGGCCCGCTCGACATGCGGATGAGTCAGGACGGGCCAACGGCGGCCGAGTTCGTCAACGGGGCCTCGGTCGACGAAATCGCCGATGTGCTGTTTCACTACGGCGAGGAGCGCCAGTCGCGCAAAATTGCCAGTGCCATTGTGATGGATCGCGAAAAAAAGGCCCCGTTCGAGACAACGCTACAGCTTGCAAGCCTGATCGAGCGGTTGTTGCCGCGCAAAAAGCCGGGTCAAAGCCACCCTGCGACCCGCACGTTCCAGGCCATTCGCATTCACATCAACGACGAATTCGGCGAGTTGATCGCGGGGCTTGAGGCGGCCGAGCGGGCGCTCAAACCGGGTGGCCAACTGGCGGTCGTGACCTTTCATTCGCTTGAGGATCGCGTTGTGAAACGGTTCTTTCAACAACGTGCCTCGACAGGCGGCGGTGGCTCGCGCTATGCTCCGGTCCAAGAGGTGAAAACACCCGGATTTGAGCAGTTGTCCAAGGCAATCGGCCCCGATGATGACGAATTGGAAGTGAACCCGCGTGCGCGGTCCGCCCGTTTGCGCGTGGGGCGGCGCACAGATGCGCCCGCTTTGCCGTCGGATCGTGCCATTTTGGGCCTGCCCAAGCCGCTTTTGGACCGAGGATATGAGTGATGCGGGCGTTCTATATTGTCATTTCGGGTCTTATCGTGATGGGACTCGCGTTTTGGGCCTACAACGAAAATTACCGCACCCAACAGGTGTTGCGCGAAGTGTCGAGCCTGCAACGCCAGATCGGACACCAACGCGAAGAACTGGCCGTCCTCAAGGCGGAATGGGCCTACCTCAACCGTCCTGAACGGTTGCGCGATCTGGCCTCGATCAATTTTGACCGCTTGGGTCTCTTGCCGTTTTTGCCCGAACAATTCGGCCGCGTCGATCAGGTCAGCTTTCCTCAGGACAATGATATTCTGGGCGATATCGAGGGCATTTTCGATGTCGTGGGCCGTGTGGAGGATTATCCGTAATGTCGATCCGCACCCCGCTTCGCCCGCTCGCCCGCATCCTGAAAGCCCGCCAGAAAGGCGAAAACCCCGACACGATCGAGCGCGAGAACCTGCGTCTGCGTCACGAGGAGATGCGCGACAAATCGCGTCTGCGGGCCGAAGGGCGGTTGTTGATCCTTGGCCTCGGGTTTGTCTCCGCGTTTCTCGTCGTGGGCTTGCGCATGGGACAGGTGGCCTCAACGGTCCCCGAGGAACCCCGCGCCGTCACATCGGGGACGCCGATCCTCGCGCAGCGCGCCGATATTGTGGACCGCAATGGCCGTATTCTGGCGACCAACCGCACCACGCACTCCCTTTATGCACAGCCTCAGGAGATGATCGACCCGCTCAACGCGGCGCGTCAGTTGGTGCATATTTTTCCGGACCTCGACGAGGACCGCCTGATCAAGGATTTTACCGGCAAGCGTAAATTCCTGTGGATCAAGAAAAAGATCGCGCCCGAACAACAGCAAGCCGTCCATGACATTGGCGAGCCGGGCCTGTTGTTCGGTCCGCGCGAAGAGCGGCTATATCCCAACGGTAAACTGGCCGCGCATATTCTTGGCGGGACCAAATTCGGCCGGGAGGGTGTGATGAGTGCCGAGATCGTCGGCCAGTCCGGGATCGAGCGGTTCCGCGACGACTACCTGCGCGACCCTGCCAATGGCGATGCGCCGTTGCAACTGTCGCTTGACCTGTCGGTGCAAACCACGGTGCGCGAAGTGCTTGATGGCGGGATGCGGATGCTCGATGCCAAGGGGGCCGCCGCCGTAATGATGGATGCGCAAACGGGCGAGATCATTTCGATGGTGTCGCTGCCTGATTTCGATCCCAATTCACGTCCCGAGTATTTTACCGGCAATAATCCCGCCGACAATCCGCGCTTTAACCGTGCGGTGCAGGGCGTCTATGAACTCGGCTCGACGTTCAAGATTTTTGCGGCCGCACAGGCGATGGAGCTTGGCATCGCCAATCCCTCGACCTTGATCCCCGCAACGCCGCCGTTCCGTTGGGGCAAACACCGGATCGGCGAGTTCGAAGGCCACAACTACGGGCCGTCATTGAGCCTGCGCAATATGATTGTAAAATCGTCCAACGTGGCGACCGCCCATGTGGCGCAGCAAATCGGCGTGACCCGTCAACAGGAGTTCCTCAAAACGCTCGGCTTTTTCGATCCAACCCCCGTGGAGTTGATCGAGGCCGCAGGGGCAAAACCGCTCTTGCCGCCCAACTGGTCCGAATTGTCGACCCTGACCATTTCGTTCGGCCATGGCCTGTCTGCCTCTCCGCTGCATCTGGCCGCCGCTTATGCGTCGCTTTTGAACGGTGGCACCCATGTCACACCGACCTTGCTCAAGGCGCAAGGCTTTGTCCCCAAAGGCCCGCGCGTTGTGCGCCCCGAGGTGTCTCAGGCGGCGCGTGAGATGCTGCGTGCGGTTGTGCATGAACCCGAAGGCACCGCAAACTTTGCCGAAGTTCCGGGCTACCGCGTTGGCGGCAAAACCGGCACCGCCGACAAACCGCGTGAAAACGGGCGTGGCTATTACGAAGATAAAACCATTACGACCTTTGCCTCGATCTATCCCGCCGATGATCCACGGTATGTCCTGATCGTGACGTTGGACGAAGCGGTGGAGACCACAGGGCCAATTCCGCGCCGCACCGCGGGGTGGACGGCCGTGCCTGTTGCCGCCGAAATCATCCGTCGCACATCGCCCCTTCTCGGGTTGCGACCAGAGATTGAAACTGCTGCGCAAGGTGGGGTAACACTGACCGCAACACGATAGCGAACAGCGACAATCAACAAAGGCAGGCGCGGCAATGGTGAAATCTCTTTCCGAGTTAGGATTAACCGCGCAGGGGGGCAAGGACGCCCATATCACGGGCCTGTCCGTGGACAGCCGCGATACCCTTGACGGTCATTTGTTTGCCGCCTTGCCGGGCGCGCGCGTACATGGCGGCGAATTTATAGAATATGCATTGCGCATGGGCGCGCGGGCAATTTTGACCGATCCCGAGGGCGCAAAAATTGCCGCTGAAGTGATCGGCTCTTACGCGCCTGCATTGGTGGTCGTCGAGGATCCGCGTCAGGCCTTGTCCTATGCTGCAGCTTTGTATTTCGGTCGCCAACCCGACACGATGGTGGCGGTTACAGGCACCAATGGCAAAACCTCTGTGGCCAATTTCACCCGACAGATCTGGCAGCTTTTGGGGGCACGTGCGATCAACATCGGCACCACAGGTGTCGAGGGCGATTGGAATGCGCCAAGCCCGCACACCACGCCCGAACCGGTCACGTTGCACCGCCTGTTGTCACAGGCCGCCAGTGCGGGCGTGACCCACGGTGCAATGGAGGCCTCAAGCCACGGTTTGTCGCAGCGCCGCCTTGACGGGGTGCGGCTGACCTCGGCGGCGTTCACGAATTTCACCCAGGACCACCTTGATTATCACGAAACATTCGAGGCCTATTTCGCGGCCAAGGCGGGGTTGTTCACCCGCGTGTTGCCCGACGATGGCGTGGCGGTGATCAACATCGACGACCCCAAGGGGATGGAGCTTGAAGCTATCTGTGCCGAGCGGGGCATTGATGTGATGCGGGTGGGACGCTCGGACGCCGCCGACCTGCGGGTGGTCGGTCAGCGGTTTGACGCCACGGGACAGGATGTGCGCATCGATTTCGTCGGCAATATCACGCAGGTCCGTCTTGATCTGATCGGCGGATTTCAGGCCGATAATGTGATTGCGGCGGCGGGTTTGTGCATGACCAGTGGCGCCGACCCCGACGAGGTGTTTTCGTGTCTGGCGGAACTCAAGGGCGTGCGCGGGCGCATGGAGCACGCGGCCACGCGCGACAACGGGGCTGCGGTGTTCGTCGATTACGCCCACACCCCCGATGCCGTCGCCACCGCGATCAAGGCGCTGCGCCCGCATGTCATGGGCCGCGTCATTGCCATTATCGGCGCGGGCGGGGACCGCGACAAAACCAAACGCCCCTTGATGGGGCAGGCCGCGCGTGAGCATGCCGATCTGGTGATCGTCACCGATGACAACCCGCGTTCCGAGGACGCCGCGGCGATCCGAGCCGAGGTGATGCTTGGTGCGGGGGAGGCCATCGAGGTGGGCGACCGCGCCGAGGCGATTTTGCGCGGCGTGGACGCGCTACAACCCGGCGATGCGCTTTTGATTTGTGGCAAGGGACATGAGACGGGACAGACCGTGGGCGACACGGTGTATCCGTTTGACGATGTGGAGCAGGCCTCCGTCATTGTGGCGGCTTTGGATGGTGCGATATGAGCGTGCTGTGGACGAGCGGCGAGATTGCCGCCGCCACGGGCGGGCGGGCCACGGCGCAGGTCGATATTGCGGGCGTTTCGATTGATACGCGCACCATCGGTACGGGTGATTTGTTTGTGGCGCTCAAGGCGGCGCGGGATGGCCATGAATTTGTGGCCACCGCACTGGCCAACGGGGCAGCCGCCGCGCTTGTGACCCATGTGCCCGAGGGGGTGGACGCCGATGCGCCGCTGATTATCGTGGATGAGGTTCTGCCCGCGTTGGAGCGTCTGGGCGAGGCCGCCCGTGCACGGGTGGCGGGCAAGGTCATCGGCGTGACCGGTTCGGTCGGCAAAACCTCGACCAAGGAAATGCTGCGGGCAATTTTGCGCGGTCAGGGCAAGGTCCACGCCGCCGAAGCGTCCTACAACAACCATTGGGGCGTGCCGCTCACCTTGGCGCGTATGCCCGCCGACACCGATTTTGCGGTGATCGAAATTGGCATGAACCACCCGGGCGAGATTGCGCCTCTGGCCAAAATGGCACGCCCGCATGTGGCGATGATCACCACGGTGGCCGCAGCGCATATGGCGGCCTTCGAGAGCCTTGAGGGCATCGCAGTGGAAAAAGCCGCTATTTTTGAGGGGCTTGAGCCGGACGGCGTGGCCGTTATCAATGGGGATCTCACCGTGACGCCTGTTTTGGCGTCCGCGTGGACCGGCCCGACGATCTCCTTTGGCGAACGTCCTGAAAACGATGCACGTCTGACCTCTGTGCGCTTGGCCAATGATGTGACCGTGGGCGAGGCCGAGATCGACGGCGAGGTGCAATTGTTCCGCCTGTCCACCGCAGGGCGCCATTTTGCCACCAACGCGGTCGGCTGTTTGGCTGTGGTGTTGGCCTTGGACGGGGATGTCACGATGGCTGCGCGGGATCTGGCGCTTTGGGCGCCCCCCGAGGGGCGTGGGGCGCGTGAGATCATCTTGCTCGATCCGGTTGAAATCGACCAGACCATGGTGCTGTTGGATGATGCGTTCAACGCCAATCCGACCTCGATGATCGCAAGCCTCGAAGTGCTCGCGGCGGCACAGGTCACCGACGGTTTGGGCCGCGTGTCCAAGGGGCGGCGTGTGGCGTTTCTGGGCGATATGCTGGAACTGGGCGAGACCGAGGTGGCCGATCACGCAGATCTCGCGGCGCTCCCGTTTTTTGAGGCCATCGACGTTGTCCACTGTGTCGGGCCGCTGATGGCGCATCTGTTCGCGGCCCTGCCGCCGCACAAACGCGGTCACCGCTATGATCACGCCACCGATGCGTTGCGCGATCTCAAAGGGTTGATTGACGCAGGCGATGTGGTTTTGGTGAAGGGGTCGAAAGGGTCGCGGGTCAGCTTGCTTGTTGACGCGATCCGAAACTTGGGGCATCCGCTGCCTAACGAAGAACAAGGGGTATGATGTTCAAATGCTGTATTGGTTAACCGGACTTTCGGATGGCGGGGATGTGTTCAACCTGTTTCGCTACATCACAATGCGGGCAGGCGGGGCGTTTTTTACCGCGCTGATTTTCGGGTTTATCTTCGGGCGTCCCCTCATCAACCTGTTGCGCCGCCGCCAAGGCAAGGGCCAACCCATTCGCGAAGACGGCCCCGAGGGCCATTTTGCCAAGGCCGGAACCCCGACCATGGGCGGGCTGTTGATCCTCACCGCCTTGCTCACCTCGACCTTGCTATGGGCGCGGCTCGATAACCCCTATGTGTGGATCGTGCTGTTCGTGACCTTCGCCTACGGGGCGATCGGTTTTGCCGATGACTATTCCAAAGTGTCCAAGGCGACAACGGCGGGCGTGTCGGGCAGGGTGCGGCTTTTGCTCGGTTTTATCATTGCGTTCATCGCATCCGTTTGGGCGGCCTATGTGCATCCTGACGAGTTGTCGAACCAACTGGCCCTGCCCGTGTTCAAGGACGTGTTGCTGAATTTCGGCTATTTCTACATCCCCTTTGCGATGTTCGTCATCGTTGGCGCGGCCAATTCCGTGAACCTCACCGACGGGCTTGACGGGTTGGCCATTATGCCCGTGATGATCGCGGCCGGCACGCTTGGCTCCATCGCCTATGTGGTGGGGCGTGTCGACTTTACCGAGTATCTCGGCCTGCACTATGTGCCGGGCACGGGGGAATTGTTGGTGTTCGTGGCGGCGCTCATCGGCGGCGGGTTGGGGTTCTTGTGGTACAACGCGCCCCCCGCAGCGGTGTTCATGGGCGACACGGGGTCTTTGGCGCTTGGCGGTGCTTTGGGCGCGATTGCCGTGGCCACCAAACACGAGATCGTTTTGGGCATTGTCGGCGGCCTGTTCGTGGTCGAGGCCCTGTCCGTGATCATCCAGGTGCTGTATTTCAAACGCACGGGGAAACGCGTCTTCCTTATGGCCCCGATCCATCACCACTACGAGAAAAAGGGATGGGCAGAACCCACGATCGTGATCCGGTTCTGGATTATCTCGCTCATTCTGGCGCTGATCGGTTTGGCCACGTTGAAACTGCGCTAAGGGGCGGGCATGACCATAGAAGCCTATCGCGAGTTGGTTGCACACCGGCTAGAGGCGCAGCGAGATGCCATCGCGCAGGTGCTGTCTCGGGCATGTGAGGAAACGCGCGATACGTCGAGCGAGCATGCGCATGAAGGCGCGATCATTTTGCGCATCGAAGTTTCCCGCGACGGGCTGTCCTATGCCTTCCCCGTGTCCGCATGGTTCGATGGCAAGACCGATCGCCCGGATCCTTCATTTGACGGGTTTGCCCCGCTCATATCGCAAGCCGAAGAAGACCAGTTCATCGTTTGGGAAGAGGGTCCCGAGGCCCCGCAACATGCGTTGGAACAGCCTGTGATCGACGCCGCGAACGTAGAGGCCACCGTGATTGCACCGTTTATCGTCGCGCTGGCACGTGAGTGCGGGTTGCAGGACGCTCCGTTCGGTGTCGAAGTTGGTCTGCACGACAGCCGTGATGTGACCTTGATCTGCGAGCCTGCGGGTGGCATGGGAGCCTATGAGGCCCAAGTCAAAGCTGATATAACCGTCGCACGTGACGCCATCCGCGCACGCGCTGGCGCTGCGCGCGCAGCGTCTTCGCCGTCTTCCTCCCCCAGTGTTCTGGCCCGCATCAAAGCGTGGGTCTTGGGCGCACAAAACTCCTAAGAGGTCACCATGATCCCCGTTCTCGGTTACGAAGGCCGCAAGGTCGCTGTTTTGGGGCTTGGCCGTTCGGGCCTTGCCACCGCGCGGTCGCTGAATGCGGGCGGGGCCGAGGCCCTGTGTTGGGACGACAGCATCGAGGCGCGCACAAGCGCCGAGGCCGAGGGGCTTACGATCCATGACCCGACCCGGCAAGGCGCGTTTGATGATGTTGCCTGTCTTGTCGTCAGTCCCGGTATCCCGCACCTCTACCCCGAACCGAACAAGGTGATCGCACTGGCGTGGGATGCGGGCGTGCCGGTGGACAACGACATCGGGCTGTTTTTCCGCTCGCTCGGTCAGGGCGACTGGATGGAGCACGACACGCCGCCACGCGTGATTGCCGTGACGGGGTCGAACGGAAAATCGACCACCTCGGCGTTGATCCATCATATCCTGACCGAGAACGGCACCCCGTCGCAACTGGCCGGCAACATCGGGCGTGGCGTGTTGGACATTGACGCCCCGATCGAGGGTGAGGTGATCGTGTTGGAGCTGTCGTCCTACCAGACCGATTTGGCGCGCGCCCTGACCCCTGATGTGGCGGTGTTCACCAACCTGTCGCCCGACCACCTTGATCGCCACGGCGGTATGGGCGGCTATTTCGCGGCCAAGCGGCGCTTGTTCGCAGAGGGCGGGCCGGACCGCGCCGTGATCGGTGTCGATGAGGCCGAGGGGCAATATCTGGCCAACCAACTGGTCGAAGGGCTCGAAGATGCCCGCCTGATCCGCATCTCCGCCGAGCGCAAACTCACCTCCGGTTGGTCGGTGTTTGCCCGCAAAGGGTTCCTGGCCGAATGGCGCAAGGGGCGGCAAACCACCTCGATCGATCTGCGCGCGATTGACGGGCTACCCGGTGCGCACAATCACCAGAACGCCTGTGCGGCCTATGCGGCGTGCCGGTCGATCAACATCGCACCCAAGACCATCGAAAAGGCGCTTGGCACCTTTATGGGCCTGCCGCACCGGTCGCAAATGATCGGTGAAAAGGACGGGGTGAAATTCGTCAACGACAGCAAGGCCACCAATGTCGACGCCGCCGCCAAGGCGTTGCAAGCGTTCCCGCGCATCCGCTGGATTGCGGGCGGCATGGGCAAGGACGGCGGTATTGCCGGTCTGGCACCACATCTGGGCGCGGTGGCAAAGGCCTATCTCATCGGCTTTTCGGCGCGTGATTTTGCGCTGCAACTGGGGGATACGCCCTACGAGATTTGCGAAACGATGGATGTGGCTGTGGCCCGTGCGGCGGCAGAGGCGCAAGCGGGAGAGACGGTTCTGTTGGCCCCTGCGGCGGCCTCGTTTGACCAATACCCCAATTTCGAACGGCGCGGCGAGGATTTCACCCGCGTGGTCACGGCCCTGTTGTAACGCCCCCGCCGGGCTGTGAGGCGGCCTGTGTGTCCGCCTGTGCGCGATGCGCGGCCTCTTGCTTGTGGCGCAATCTATAGTGGATTCGTATGCCAAAACCCGCTACATTGAGCGAATAGATCCGCATAAGCGGGCGTTACAGTTTGAGGCAGTAGGCGGTCCCATGACAGAAATGGTTTATGGCTCGATTCCCCAACGGGAAGGTGAGCCGGTTCTCCCGCGTTGGTGGCGTACCATCGACAGATGGTCCTTGGCGGCCGTGTTCATGTTGTTCGGGATCGGGCTGTTGCTTGGCCTTGCGGCCTCGCCGCCCTTGGCCCAGAAAAATAACCTTGCCGATTTTCACTATGTCCAACGTCAGGCCTTCTTTGGCTCTGTGGCGTTGATGGTCATGGTTCTGATGTCGATGATGGACCCGCAAAAGGTGCGCCGTTTGGGTGTGCTGGGATTTGCGGCTGCATTCATCGCTCTGGTTTTGCTGCCGTTTTTCGGAACGGACTTTGGCAAGGGCGCGACGCGGTGGTTCTCGCTCGGCTTTGCCTCTGTGCAACCCTCCGAGTTTCTCAAACCCGCCTTTGTCATCACCGCCGCGTGGCTGATGGCCGCCGCAAACGAGATCGGTGGCCCTCCGGGGCGGCTTTATTCGTTTATGTTGGTGTCGACCATTGTGGTCTTGCTCGCGTTTCAGCCCGATTTTGGTCAGGCGTCTTTGGTCATGTTCAGTTGGTGTGTGATGTATTTCGTCGCCGGTGCGCCGATGGTGTTGCTGCTCGGGCTTGCGGGCGGGATCGTGTTGTTCGGGACGGTGGCCTACAACAATTCCGAACACTTTGCGCGACGCATTGACGGCTTTCTCAACCCCGACATCGATCCCACCACCCAGATCGGCTATGCCACCAATGCGATCCGTGAGGGCGGGTTCTTTGGCGTGGGCGTGGGCGAGGGAACGGTGAAATGGTCGCTGCCCGATGCGCATACCGATTTCATCATTGCCGTGGCCGCCGAAGAATACGGGCTGATCCTCGTGCTCGTGATCCTTGGCCTCTATGCCACCATCACCGTCCGGGCGCTCTGGCGTCTGTTGCGCGAACGCGACCCGTTTATCCGCCTTGCGGGGACGGGGCTTGCCTGTGCCTTCGGGGTTCAGGCCTTTATCAACATGGGTGTGGCGGTACGCTTGTTGCCCGCCAAGGGCATGACCCTGCCGTTTGTGTCCTATGGCGGCTCGTCGGTGATTGCCTCGGGTATTGCCCTCGGGGCGCTCTTGGCGTTTACGCGCACCCGCCCCCAAGGTGAGATCGGTGATTTGCTGATCCGTCACGGTCGATAATCGAGAAAGTCCAGACATGTCCAACAACGCGCCCCTCCTTGTCATCGCCGCCGGCGGGACCGGTGGTCATATGTTCCCCGCACAGGCCCTCGCCGAAGTGATGCTTGCGCGGGGGTGGCGGGTCAAACTGTCCACCGATGCCCGTGGCGCACGCTATACAGGTGCCTTTCCGGCGGCGGTCGAGATCGAGCAAATGCCCTCCGCGACCTTTGCGCGGGGCGGGATCGTGGCCAAGCTCAAAGTGCCGTTCAAAATTGCCGGCGGTGTCGTTGCCGCGATGCGCAAGTTCCGCCGTGACCGTCCCGCCGTTGTTGTGGGCTTTGGCGGCTATCCCGCGATCCCTGCCGTGGCCGCGGCAACGCTGATGAAACTGCCGCGTATGATTCATGAGCAAAACGGCGTGCTTGGCCGCGTCAACAAGGCCTTTGCGACCCGCGTCGATCATGTCGCCTGTGGCACATGGCCCACGGACCTGCCCGAGGGTGTGACGGGGGTGCATGTCGGAAATCCCGTGCGCGCATCGGTGTTGGACAAGGCCGCAGCGCCCTATATTGCCCCGGGTGATTACCCTATGGAAATTCTGGTCATCGGCGGCTCCCAAGGGGCGCGGATCACGTCGGATGTGGTGCCTGCCGCCATTGCCGCGCTGTCTGATGTGATCAAATCCAACCTGCGGGTGAGCCAACAGGCCCGGCCCGAGGATGTCGAGCGCGTTGAAGCGTTTTACGCGCAAAACGGCATTGGTGCCGACATCAAGACCTTCTTTGACGACATTCCCAAACGTATGAGCGAGGCGCAGCTTGTGATTGCCCGCGCGGGCGCGTCGACTGTGGCGGATATTTCCGTCATTGGCCGCCCCGCGATCCTTGTGCCGTTTGCTGCTGCCACGGGCGACCACCAAACCGCCAATGCGCGTGGTCTGGTTGATGCCGGGGCGGCAATTATGATCCCCGAGAGCCAATTGACCGCCGCCACCTTGTCCGAACAGATCGCATTGGTTATGGGCAACGCGAACGGTGCCGCGCAAATGGCACAGGCCGCCCTGTCTGTTGGCAGACCGCACGCCGCCGAAGATCTGGCCGATATGGTCGCCGCACTCGCCGCGTGATGCGGCAAAACGTAAACTGTAAGAGAGACGAGTCCATGAGCGCAGCCACAAAGCTTCCCACCGAAATCGGCCCCATCCATTTTGTCGGCATCGGCGGGATTGGCATGTCGGGCATTGCCGAAGTGTTGTTGAATTTCGGCTATACGGTGCAGGGCTCCGACCTCAAAGCGTCGAAAATCACCGATCGTCTGGCCGATCTGGGAGCAGAGATTTTTGTCGGTCAAAAGGCGGAAAACCTTGCGAATGCCGAAGTGGTGGTAATCTCCTCGGCCATTAAACCGGGCAATCCCGAACTGGACGCGGCGCGTCTTAAGGGGCTGCCTGTCGTGCGCCGCGCCGAAATGCTCGCCGAGTTGATGCGCCTCAAATCCAACATTGCCGTTGCCGGCACCCACGGCAAAACCACGACCACAACCATGGTCGCGGCGCTGTTGGACCAAGGCGGCATTGACCCCACCGTGATCAACGGCGGCATCATCCATGCCTATGGTTCCAACGCCCGCGTGGGCGAGAGCGACTGGATGGTGGTGGAGGCCGACGAGAGTGACGGCACGTTCAACCGTTTGCCCGCGACCATCGCGATTGTGACCAACATCGACCCCGAGCACATGGAGCACTGGGGTGATTTCGACACGCTGCGCAAGGGCTTCTATGACTTTGTGTCCAACATTCCGTTCTATGGTCTGGCCGTGTGCTGTACCGACCACCCCGAGGTGCAAAGCCTCGTGGGCAAGATCACCGACCGCCGCGTTGTCACCTACGGGTTCAACGCCCAGGCGGACGTGCGCGCGATCAACCTGACCTACAAGAAAGGCGTGGCGCATTTCGACATCGTACTGGCCGCGGACGGGATCACCATCGAGGGCTGCACCCTGCCGATGCCCGGCGACCATAACGTCTCCAACGCCTTGTCGGCGGTGGCCGTGGCGCGGCATCTGGGGATGAAAGCCGAAGAGATCAAAACGGGCTTGGCCAACTTCGGGGGCGTCAATCGCCGCTTTACCCGCGTGGGCGAAGTGAACGGCGTGACCATCATCGACGATTACGGCCACCACCCCGTGGAAATTGCCGCTGTGCTTAAAGCGGCGCGTCAGGCGATCGGCAATGACGGCGGGCGCGTGATTGCCGTGCATCAGCCGCACCGCTATTCGCGACTGGCCTCGCTGTTCGAGGATTTCTGCACCTGTTTCAACGAGGCCGATGTCGTCGGCATCGCCGATATTTATGCGGCGGGCGAAGACCCGATCGAGGGCGCATCGCGCGACGATCTTGTCGCCGGTCTTATTCGCCACGGCCACCGCCACGCCCGCGCCGTGACATCCGAGGATGATCTGGAGCGTCTGGTGCGCGAACAGGCGCGTTCGGGTGATATGGTGGTGTGCCTCGGGGCAGGGACAATTTCGACATGGGCGCACGGGTTGCCCGCGCGATTGACCAGATCATAATCCCTGCGTTTGTCCTATTTCAATGACGTGAGGCAACACATCAAGTAGGCTCGGCGCATTATGGAACAGCTCAACGGCATTCTTCTCTTCAAGCTGGTGTGCAGCTTTCTGGCGCTTGGTCTTGTGGGCTATGTTTTGGCACTTGCGCCAAAATGGCTCTGGATGGCGTTCGGTGCGTTGGCGGCCATGGCGCTGACCATCGGGTTTGTGATGCCCGACACGCGGGGCATGCTCGCCTTTTCCTTAATCGTCGCGGTGCCGTTCGCCTTACCCGCTCTCGGGATTGGCGCACTCTTGGGCATGGCGCACAGGAGGCGCGTCTCGGAAGCCGAAACCGATTTTGCAAGCGGCTTAGAGCGCGAGTTTCCCGATGGCTGACCACCTCAAACGCCGCATCGGGCCAACGCTTTTGACCGCCTACGGTGTGGGCGTGATGGTTGGCGCGGGGATTTACGTGCTTGTGGGCGCGGTCGCCGCCCATGCGGGGATTTACGCGCCGCTGGCCTTTTTGCTTGCGGGACTGATCGCGGCCCCGTCGGCGCTGTCCTATTCCGAACTGTCCACCCGCATCCCCCAAGCCGCAGGGGAAGCGGCCTATATCGAGGCGGGGTTCGGATCGCGCGCGCTCGGCGTCATCGTCGGGCTTGGCATCGTTGCGGCAGGCACCGTGTCGGCGGCGGCGGTGTTGCGCGGCGGCGCGGGGTATCTCACGGGCGTGTTCGACCTGCCGTGGGATGTGGTGGTCATTGTGCTGGGCGGTGGCTTGGTCTGTGTCGCGCTTGTCGGCGTGTTGGAAAGCCTTGCGTTGGCGGCCCTGTTCACCGTAATCGAGATCGCGGGTCTGGCCGTTGTGGTCTGGGCCGGATGGAGCGCGCCCGTGTCGCCAGACTGGGGCGCGCCCGCATCGCTCTATCTGCCCGGAATCGGGATTGCCGCCACCCTCGCGTTCTTTGCCTTTATCGGCTTCGAGGACATTGTGAACATGGCCGAGGAGGTGCGCGATCCCTCCCGCACCTTGCCGGTTGCCATCATCGCCTCTCTTGTGATCACAACGCTCCTGTATGCGGGTGTGACCGTGGCGGCCGTGCGTGCCGTGCCGCTTGAGGCTCTGGCGCTATCGGACCGTCCGCTTGCGCTTGTCTATGAGGCCGCATGGGGCGGGGACGGGCGGCTGTTGTCACTGGTCGCGGTGGTCGCCGCCCTTAACGGTGTGTTGGCACAAATGGTCATGGCGGCGCGGGTGCTATACGGATTGGGCGCACGCGGTGGGCCGCTTGGGGCCTTTCACCATGCGCACCGCCGCTTTGGCACGCCTGTCGCGGCCACGGTGTTGATCGGGGCGTGTGTCATTGCCGCAGCGCTGACGCTGCCTGTGGCCGATCTGGCGGGGGCGACATCTTTCATCTTGTTGATTGTCTTTGCTTTGGTCAACGGCGCGTTGATAGGTCTCAAGCGCCGCCACCCCGATGCACCGTTCCGCGTGCCGGACTGGGTGCCCTATACAGGGTTGGTGTTGTCGGTGCTGGCCTTGGTCGTGTTTGGCGTGGCGGGGCAGGGGGGATGAGCCCGATTTTGGCGATGTGCATATGGGCGCTTGCAACTATGGCCCTTGCTCCGCTACCATTGCGCCACCAGAAACGGATCGGGCCTGTGTCACTGCTGATGCTTCCCGTGCTCCTGATCTGGCTCGGACGGGACTATGGAGCGGTCCCTGTTCTGATGTGTATCGTTGCTGCCATGTCTTTGTTTCGCAAACCGCTCGCGGCGCTTTTCCACGCGCTCAGGCGGCAGATTACCAAGAGATGACAGGAGAGAATACGTGCCGTTGTCCCTCATTCTAGCCTGCGTGTGGGCCATTCTGGCCAACGTCGTGGCGATGGTTCCGTCCAAGAGCAACCATTGGCGTCAGGCCTATGCGTTGATCGCGCTTGGCGTGCCGATTTTGGGGTTTGTGACCTATCAGAACGGCCCGTGGGTCGGCTTGATTGTGTTTGCGGCGGGCGTGTCCATTTTGCGGTGGCCCGTGATTTATCTCGGCCGTTGGATCAAACGCACCGCCCTCAAAGGTCCCGCCGAATAACGCCGACGCGGGCGCGCGGCGCAAATTGGGCTTTCGCAAGGCCCGCCGCTTCGGCTATAGCCGGAGCCATGACGATTTATCCCGATACCCGTGGCACCCTGACCGAAATGCGCCCTCTTGCGGACCTGACATGGTTGCGCGTGGGTGGTCCGGCGGATGCATTGTTCATCCCCGCGGATCTCGATGATTTGCGCGATTTTCTGGCCGCCCTTGATCCCGATGTTGCGGTGTTCCCGATGGGGGTCGGGTCCAATCTGATCGTGCGCGATGGCGGTTTGCGGGCCGTGGTGATCCGCATGGGGCGCGGGTTTAACGCCATCGAGGTGGACGCAGAGGCCGGGCGCGTTGTTGCGGGCGCTGCGGCGCTTGATGCGCACGTGGCGCGCAAGGCGGCGACAGCGGGGCTTGACCTGACGTTCTTGCGCACCATTCCGGGGGCGATTGGCGGCGCTGTGCGGATGAATGCGGGGTGCTACGGCTCTTATGTGGCCGATCATCTCGTGTCGGTGCGTGCGGTGACGCGTGCGGGCGACCTTGTCACCCTGACCAAGGCCGATTTGAACGCTCGGTACCGCCAAACCGACCTGCCCGACGGGTGGGTGATCGTTGAGGCCACGTTTGCGGCCGAACAGGGCGACACGGCCACGCTTGAGGCGCGGATGGACGATCAGTTGGCCAAGCGCGACGCGACCCAACCGGTCAAGGACCGCTCGGCGGGCTCGACCTTTCGCAACCCTGCGGGCTTTTCCTCAACGGGGCGGGCCGATGACGTTCACGACCTCAAGGCGTGGAAGGTCATTGATGACGCCGGACTGCGTGGTGCATCGGTGGGCGGCGCACAGATGAGTGAGAAACATTCGAACTTTATGATCAACACCGGTGCGGCATCGGCGCGTGATCTGGAGACTTTGGGCGAAGAGGTCCGAAAAAAGGTGTTCCAAAATTCGGGGCTTAGGTTACAGTGGGAAATTATGCGCATCGGCGAGTTTGACGGGGACCCAATTCCCGCGGGCCTACCCGAAGCGTAATCTGCATAAGTCCCACACAGAGGGGGCGTGCAAAGGAGGCGGGCAGCTTCCATAATTTTTAGGCCGAATGGCCAGTGAAAGCGTACCAATGAGTGCGCTTGATTGGAGTCACGACTCCGCAAATGAGGGCCAGACACGTGGCTCCGTGAATGAGGCTTTGGTGGGTATGTCGAGCAGGCAATCCCTGAAAGTAGCGGTATTGATGGGTGGACCGAGCGCCGAGCGCGAGGTGTCGCTGTCATCGGGGCGTGGATGCGCCGCCGCACTGAAGGGCGAAGGATTTGAAGTGGTCGAGATCGACGCGGGCGAGGATGTCGCGCTGCGTCTTCTGGACGTGCGTCCCGATGTCGTGTTCAACGCGCTGCACGGTCGCTACGGCGAGGACGGCTGCATTCAGGGGCTGCTCGAATGGCTCAAAATTCCCTACACCCATTCCGGTGTCCTGTCCTCGGCTCTGGCGATGGACAAGGAAAAGACCAAGGACGTGTACCGCGCCGAGGGCCTTCCCGTGGCCGACAGCCGTTTGGCCACCCGTGCCGAGGTCGAGGCCGCGCATGTGATGGCGCCGCCCTATGTGGTCAAACCCTATAACGAAGGCTCGTCCGTGGGTGTCTATATCGTGCATGAGGGCAGCAACGCGCCGCGCATGGCCGCCGATATGCCCGAGGTGGTGATGGTCGAAAAATTCGCCCCCGGTCGCGAGCTGACCTGTACCGTGATGGGCGAGCGTGCGCTGTGCGTCACCGATATCATCGTGGACGGGTGGTATGATTTCGAGGCCAAATACGCCCCCGGTGGATCGCGCCATGTCTGTCCCGCCGATATCCCCGCCGAGATTGCCGCCGCCTGTCAGGACTACGCCCTGCGTGCGCATGCCGCACTCGGGTGTCGTGGTGTGTCGCGCACCGATTTCCGGTGGGACGAGGCCAGAGGCGTCGATGGTCTGATCTTGTTGGAAACCAACACGCAACCGGGCATGACGCCCACGTCGCTGTCCCCTGAGCAGGCACAGCAGGCGGGTCTGACCTATGGACAGTTTGTGGCCTGGATGGTGGAGGATGCCTCATGCAACCGGTAAACCACGGACAGTTCCGCCCCGCCCCCACGCCGCCCACACAGGCGCGCCGCGCCGTTGACGGTGGATCGGCCTTGGTGTCCGAGGCCGTGGCCCGTGTCATGGGGGGACGCAAGGGCGATGCGCCCGCAGCGCCACGTGATCCCGCGCCGTCGCGCACCGCCTACCGGATGAACCGTCTGTGGCTCACCCCGTCGTTCCGCTTTTTCATGCGCCGCTTGGCCCCTGTTTTGTTTATTGCCGCCTGTGTGGCGCTGTGGTTCGCCGATGCCGATCGCCGTCAGGGGTTTAACGAAAGTGTCGCCGCGATCAAACGTGACGTGCAAAACCGTCCTGAATTTATGGTCAAACTGATGGCCGTTGACGGCGCCTCCGAAGGGCTGTCGCAAAACGTGCGCGAGGTGGCGCATGTGGACTTTCCGATCTCCTCGTTCGAGCTTGATCTGGCGGGGATGATGGAGCGGATCGAGGCCCTCGATGCTGTGGCGGATGTGGGTCTGCGTGTGCGGGCGGGCGGGATCTTGCAAATCGACGTGACCGAACGTGTGCCGTCGGTGGTGTGGCGCGGTCCCAACGGGCTTGAGCTGCTCGACCTCGAGGGCCACCGCGTTGCCGCAATCAACAGCCGCCTTGAGTACCCCGACCTGCCATTGGTGGCGGGCGAGGGGGCCAATACCGCCATTGCCGAAGCCACATCCATTCTGCGTGTCTCGGGGCCGATCCTGCCGCGCGTGCGGGGCCTGATGCGGATTGGCGAACGCCGTTGGGATATCGTGCTCGACCGTGGCCAGACCATTATGCTTCCCGAACAAAATCCGACCGGCGCTCTGGCGCAGGTGATTGCACTCGATCAGGCGCAAGACCTGTTGGATCGTGATGTAACCCATGTGGACCTGCGCAATCCGTTGCGGCCCACCCTACGATTGACCGAGATCGCGCATGACGACATGCGCAAGATCAAAGGTTTGGAACTTGGAGTGTCCTTTCAATGACTGATCTTTACGCGGCACAGCGTGCAATGCGGAACATGCGAAACGCCGCCATTCAACGCGGGGTGATCGCCATTCTGGATGTCGGCACCTCCAAAATCGCCTGTCTTGTGTTGCGCTTTGATGGCGAGCGCTTTGCAGGCAGCGAGGGCGTCGGCTCTATGGCGGGGCAATCCTCGTTCCGCGTTATCGGGGCGGCCACCACCCGCTCGCGCGGTGTGCGTTTTGGCGAGATTGACGCGATGTCCGAAACCGAACGCGCCATTCGCACCGCTGTGCAAGCGGCGCAAAAGATGGCCCAGACCCGCGTTGATCACGTTATCGCCTGTTTCTCCGGCGGCGCACCGCGCTCTTACGGGCTTGACGGTCAGGTCGAGGTCGACGGGCATACCGTGTCCGAACAGGACGTGGCCCGCGTTCTGGCCGCCTGTGAGCAACCCGATTACGGCGCCCACCGTGAGGTTCTGCACGCGCAGCCCGTGAACTTTGCGCTCGATCACCGCTCCGGCCTTGGCGATCCGCGTGGCCAGATCGGCCAGACGCTTGCCTGTGATATGCACATGCTCACCGTCGATAGCGCCACGATCCAGAACCTTTTGTATTGTATCAAACGCTGTGATCTCGAAGTGGCGGGCCTTGCCTCGGGGGCCTATGTGTCGGGCATCTCGGCACTGGTCGAGGACGAACAGGAGCTTGGGGCCGCCTGTGTCGATCTCGGCGGCGGGGCCACGGACGTCTCGATCTTTATGAAAAAGCACATGATCTACGCCGATAGCGTGCGGATGGGCGGCGAACATGTCACCTCCGATATCGCGATGGGTCTGCAAATCCCCACGACCACCGCCGAACGGATCAAGACGTTCTACGGCGGCGTTCATGCCACGGGAATGGATGACCGCGAGATGATCGAAGTGGGCGGCGACAGCGGGGATTGGGACAAGGACCGCCGCACCGTATCGCGGTCCGACCTCATCGCCATTATGCGCCCGCGGGTCGAGGAAATCCTCGAAGGGGTGCGCGAGCGCCTTGACGCCGCAGGGTTCGAACACCTGCCATCACAACAGATTGTGCTCACAGGCGGAGGCAGCCAGATCCCCGGCCTTGAAACCCTCGCGCCGAAAATTCTCGGCCAACAGGTGCGCATCGGGCGTCCGTTGCGCGTTCAGGGCCTGCCACAGGCGGCCACAGGCGCGGCGTTCGCCTCCGCCGTGGGGCTGTGCCTGTTTGCGGCCAACCCACAAGACGAATGGTGGGATTTCGAGGTGCCGGTGGACAGCTATCCCGCGCGGTCGCTCAAGCGCGCTGTGCGGTGGTTCAAAGAAAACTGGTAACGCGCCCGCAGTTCGGGCCGGCCGCGATGGCATTGTGCGCGATGGATGGTTCACACCGTCCATCATGCGTGCTATTGTGGGATAAGGCAGGTGCAACGACACCGCACGACGCGACCACGACAAAAAAACGACCACGATAAAAAAACGACTGAGACCAAAGAAGACGGCACCGAGCAGTGCCCCCGAAAATGCGACCGGTTCGACGGTTACGGACAGCATCATGTATCGCGCCCTTCAAGGGGTGCGGGGTGATTTTTATGGCTGCCCCCTTGTGTTTGCTGCCCTAACGTACATCTAAATCTCGTTAAATGCGCAAAATCCCGCCTAAGGTTGCAATACGCACCCCACATTTTGTGTTGAAAGTGTGTTTTTCGGGTGACGTGGCAAGCGAAAACCACTAAGTTTACAACGGAAAAGGTTAATTTTGCCCCGATTCAGGGGTGGGGACATTCATATCGTGACATCGGCGAAAGTATCGATGCGCGACAACAAAAGCAGGCGGTAGATCATGGCTTTGAATCTCACGATGCCCGAGCGGGACGACTTGAAACCGAAAATCACAGTGTTTGGTGTCGGTGGTGCCGGTGGCAACGCAGTGAACAACATGATCGAAAAGGCGCTTGAAGGCGTTGACTTCGTGGTGGCCAACACGGACGCGCAAGCGCTCCAGCATTCCAAGTCGACCGCCAAAATCCAGATGGGCGTGAAAGTCACCGAAGGTCTTGGTGCCGGTGCGCGGGCTTCCGTTGGTGCCGCCGCCGCCGAAGAAAGCATCGAGACAATCGTCGACCACCTCGCCGGCGCTCACATGTGCTTTATCACGGCCGGTATGGGCGGTGGCACGGGGACCGGCGCCGCACCGATCATCGCACAGGCCGCACGCGAGCTTGGCGTTCTGACCGTTGGTGTTGTGACCAAGCCGTTCCAGTTCGAAGGCGCAAAACGCATGCGTCAGGCCGAAGAGGGCGTAGAGCAGCTGCAAAAGATGGTCGATACCCTGATCATCATCCCCAACCAGAACCTTTTCCGTCTGGCCAATGAAAAAACCACCTTCACCGAGGCCTTCTCGATGGCCGACGATGTTCTGTATCAGGGCGTCAAAGGTGTGACAGACCTGATGGTGCGTCCCGGTCTCATCAACCTCGACTTTGCGGACGTGCGCGCCGTGATGGACGAGATGGGCAAAGCCATGATGGGCACAGGCGAGGCCACGGGCGAAGACCGCGCAATTCAGGCCGCAGAGAAAGCCATCGCCAACCCGCTGTTGGACGAAATCTCGCTCAAAGGCGCACGCGGTGTTCTCATCAACATCACCGGCGGTGCCGATCTGACCTTGTTCGAACTGGACGAGGCCGCGAACCGTATCCGCGAAGAGGTCGATCCGGACGCCAACATCATCGTTGGCTCCACCATGGATCCAAACCTTGAGGGCGCGATGCGCGTCTCCGTTGTGGCCACAGGGATCGACGCCAACACCAATTACGCAGAAACACCCGTGCCGCGCCGTCGTATGGCGGAGCCTTTGGCGCAGCAGCACGTCGAAGTCGAAGCGCCGGTCGCCACACCCGCGCCGGTTGAGGCCGCCGCAGCGCAAGCGCCGGCGCAGCCAAGCCTTGATGTGTTCGAGCCGCAGTCCTCCTACGAGTCCAACGCCTATGGGCATGAGGCCTCCGATGATCTGCCGCCACCCGCGTATCAGCCCGCACAGGCACAGCCCGCCGCCCACGCACAGGCCCACGCACAGGCACAGGCGCCCCAACACGCGCAGCACCCGTCCATGTATGACGCCGCGCCCGATGCCTATGTCGCGCCGCAGCCGTCACAGCCCGGAACGCCCGCGCCCGAAACACTGGCCCGTTTGCAGGCCGCCGTGTCGCGTCAGCCCGCACCGCAAGCGCGTCCTGCCGCCCCCGAGCCCGAGCAAAAGCAAGGCCGCTTCGGGATCAATTCCCTGATCGGTCGCATGACAGGGCACGCCCCCGAGGAGCAGCCCCGCGCCGCCGCGCCCCAACCGCCTGCACAGCAGCCCCGTTTCGGTGCCGCGCCACAGCGTCAGCCGCAGGTTCATCAGGGGTATGACGAAGATCAAGAGGCCAACGCCGAGCAGGACAAGATCGAAATCCCGGCTTTCCTGCGCCGTCAGGCCAACTGAACTGCGTGACAAATAGGTGAGGCCGCACCACGAACGTGGGGTCAAAATCACGAAATTTGACCATTTGGAAAGGTCCGCTGCGGCGGGCCTTTTCTTTTTTCTTTCAATGCCTTGCCATGACGCAGAATGTGCATTGGCCGTTTTTCGCGCGAGGGGAGCGCCGACTGTTACAGACCGTTACAATCTGTGTGTTGAGGTGTGTGGCACAGGGTCATAAATTGCCGTTAACAAATCAGAGGGGGATTTTGATGTGCCTGTGTGCCGTTGATCCTCCGAAGGCAACAGACATTCGCAGACCCGCAAACCGGATCCCCCGCAAGCGGGCTTCGTAGACCAGAGGCTTAACGTGCAAACAACACTCGCAACATCAGTGGTTTTTAACGGGGTAGGGCTTCACTCCGGTAAACCCGTGCGCATGGTGGTCTCCCCTGCGCGTGTGAATGCGGGCATCACCTTTGTGCGCTCCGACATTGCCGCCGACGCCGCCGATGACCGTGCGGCCGAAATCGCCGCGCGTTGGGACTGTGTTGTCCCGTCACAGCTGTGTACCCTGATGCGCAACGAGGATGGCGTGACCCTCTCGACGGTCGAACACATCATGGCCGCTCTGGCGGGGCTCGGCGTCACCAATGCGGTGATTAGCGTCGATGGCCCCGAGGTTCCGATTCTGGACGGTTCTGCGGCACCGTTTGTCGATAAATTGCTGCGTGCGGGCCTTGCGCAACAAGAGGGCCCGATCCGCGTTCTGAAAGTTCTCAAACCCGTTGAGGTCGAACAGGGCGATGCGGTTGCGCGTCTGGAACCCGCCGACACGATGGAAATTGATTTTCACATCGATTTTGCCGATGCCGCGATTGGTGTTCAGGGCAAGCGGTTGAGCATGGCCAATGGCGCGTTCGTACGCGAGTTGTCCGATTGCCGCACATTTTGCCGAAAATCCGATGTCGATATGATGCGCAAAAACGGTCTTGCCCTTGGCGGTACGTTCGAGAATGCGGTGGTTGTCGATGGCGATGCGGTGTTGAGCCCCGGCGGGCTGCGCCGTGACGACGAACCTGTGCGCCACAAAATGCTCGATGCGCTCGGGGATCTCTATCTCGCGGGGGCGCCGGTCCTGGGCCGCTATGTCGGGCAGAAATCCGGACATGCGATGACCAACGCGCTTTTGCGCAAACTCTTTGCCACCAAGGGCGCGTGGGCGTTTGTGACTGTCGATGCGACTACGGCGGCACGGTTGCCCGGCGCGGGTGTGACCCGCTTTGATCTGGCGGTCTGCGCCTGAGGTTCACGGCACATGTGGCGTTGATCTGTGGTTTTTGAGACGATAAATACCGCTCGCTATCGCGTATGTGACATAATTTCCGCGCAAAGACATTTTGCACGGAAATTTTCTGTGCTAGGAAGCAAGTCAACGCCCTGTTAAAAGGGCTGGTGAATTGGCAAGGGTAGGACCTTTCATGGCGGCAAAGACGCATCGCAGTCTGAAAGTTGGACTCAAACTGGGGTTGGGAGTGTCATTGGCACTCCTCGTGTCAGCGTGTGGCAACAACGCGCCCGAGCGTGACCTTGAGGGGTACCCCGCGGACGCCATCTACAAACGCGCCGAATACGAGATCAGCCAGAATGATTTTGGCGATGCCGCGCATTATTTTGCCGAGGTCGAGCGCCTTTACCCCTATTCCGACTGGGCCAAGCGCGCCCTGATCATGCAGGCGTTTTCCTACCATCGTGACCGCGATTACGAAAACGCCCGTGTGGCCGCACAGCGCTACATCGATTTCTATCCCGCCGATGAGGATGCCGCCTACGCGCAATATCTTCTGGCACTGTCCTATTACGACCAAATCGACGATGTGGGCCGCGATCAGGGTTTGACATTTCAGGCCCTCAAGGCGCTGCGCGTGGTGATCGAAACCTATCCCGACAGCGAATATGCACGCTCCGCGATTTTGAAATTCGACCTCGCCTTTGACCATCTCGCCGCCAAAGAGATGGAAATCGGTCGCTATTACCTCAAGCGCAAACATTACACCTCTGCGGTGAACCGCTTCCGTGTGGTGGTCGAGCAATTCCAGACCACACAGCACACCGCCGAAGCGTTGCACCGTCTGGTGGAAAGCTACCTGTCGCTCGGCTTTACCCAAGAGGCCCAGACGGCAGCCGCTATTTTGGGGCATAACTACCGCTCCACCGAATGGTATCAGGACAGCTACAAATTGCTTTCGGGCAAGGGGCTCGAGGCGAAAGCCTTTGACAACAACTGGCTCGGGGCGGTCTATCGTCAGATGATCCGCGGCGAATGGCTCTGATACCGCACGCGGGTTTGTCATGCTGAGGCACCTCGACATTCGTGACATGTTGATTATCGACCGGTTGGAACTTGCGTTTCAGCCGGGTCTCAACGTGTTGACGGGGGAGACGGGCGCAGGCAAATCCATCCTGCTTGATAGTCTCGGGTTTGTTTTGGGATGGCGCGGGCGGGCCGATCTGGTGCGCACAGGGGCCGAACAGGGCGAAGTCACCGCCGTTTTCGAGCTGCCCAAAGGCCACGACGCCGAAGAGATTCTGGCGGAACTGGACATCGAATCCGAGGATGGCGAGTTGATTTTGCGCCGTGTGAACGCGCAGGACGGTCGTAAAACCGCGTGGGTCAATGATCGTCGCGTGTCGGGTGAAATGCTGCGCCGCCTGTCGAATGTTCTGGTGGAGTTGCACGGTCAACATGATGACCGCGGATTGCTCAACCCGCGTGGTCACCGTGTGCTCCTTGATGAATTCGGCGGCACCGCTGACCACCTTGCCGCGACCCGCGCCGGATGGAAAACGCTGAGCCTTGCACGCAAGGAGCTGCGCCAAGCGCTTGCCAAACAGGCGGCCCTCAAAGACGAGGAAGAGTTCCTGCGCCATGCTGTGGGGGAGCTTGATACGCTCGATCCGCAAATGGGCGAAGAGGCCACGCTTGACGCCGAGCGCCGCCGGATGCAGCAAGCCGAAAAGATCGCCGTAGATGTCTCCAAAGCCCATCAGGCCCTGTCCTATGACGGCGGCGAGGGTCTGTTGGTCGATGCACTCAAATGGCTCGAAGGGGCGGCGGAGATGGCCGATGGCGCCCTTGACGCCGCGATCGACGCCTTGGGGCGTGCGCTCAACGAATTGGGGGAGGCACAGGGCGGGGTCGAGGACGCTATTGAAGGGCTCCGGTTCAATCCGCACGAGTTGGAAAGTGTCGAGGAGCGGCTGTTTGCCATTCGCGGACTGGCCCGCAAGCACGGTGTGGCCGCCGACGAGCTTGGCCCCTTTGCCGACGGGTTGCGCGACAAACTTGCGGCACTGGATGGCGGGGTCGAGGATATCGCCCGCCTCGAACGGGAGGTCGCCACGGCGCAGATCGCCTATGACGCCGCCGCCGCGCAGTTGACGGGGGCGCGCCTGAGTGCTGCGGCCCGCCTTGACGCGCAAATGGGGGACGAATTGGCACCGCTGAAAATGGAACGGGCGGTGTTCACCACCGATGTGACCCCGACCGACGCGGGGCCGGATGGCTGTGACAACGTGGCCTTTACTGTGGCCACCAACCCCGGTGCGCCTGCCGGACCGCTCAACAAAATCGCCTCGGGCGGTGAGTTGTCGCGGTTCTTGTTGGCGCTCAAGGTCTGTCTGACGCGCGACCAAACCGGCGTGACGATGATTTTCGACGAGATCGACCGTGGTGTGGGCGGGGCGACCGCCGACGCGGTTGGCCGCCGTCTCAAGGCCTTGGCCGATGACGGTCAGGTTCTGGTCGTGACCCACTCGCCGCAAGTGGCCGCCCTTGGCGGGCATCATTGGCGCGTGGCCAAACGGGTCGAGAACGAGGTGACACTGTCCGAGGTCACGCCGATGATCGGCGACGACCGTGTGATGGAAGTGGCGCGGATGTTGTCGGGCGATACGATCACCGAGGCCGCCCGCGAAGCCGCCAAGTCGCTTTTGGTCGGGTAGGGGGGGCGATCCGCCCCCCGTCCAGACCTTTGATATGTCAGGGAACAAGTTTTCCGGGATTCATCAGATTATGGGGGTCCATCGCTGCCTTGAGCGCACCCATAACGGCCCATGCCGCACCGTGTTCCGCCTCCATCAGCCCCTTTTTACCCATGCCGATGCCGTGTTCGCCCGTAATCGTCCCGCCCAGGGCCAAAGCGCGGTCCGCCATCAGACCGGCAAGGCGTTTGGCCTCGGCGAGATCGGCCTCGTTGCCATCCTCGATCAGCAAAATGGCATGGAAATTGCCGTCACCAACATGACCAAGGATCGGCCCCTCAAGGGGGGATGCGGCGATATCGGCGGCGGTGTCCTCGACCGCCTGCGCCAGTTTCGAGATCGGCACGCAGATGTCGGTGACCACGGCCGTGCATCCCGGTTTGAGCGCCAGACAGGCGTAATAGGCGTTGTGGCGCATGGTCCAGAGGGCCGAACGGTCCTCGGCCTTGCTTGCCCAATCGAAATCCGAGCCGCCAAAATCGTGCACGATCTCGCCAAAGGTGGCGACCTGATCGGCCACGCCCACCTCCGAGCCGTGAAATTCCACGAACAGGTGCGGACGGGGGGGGAAATTGACACCCGAATAGGCGTTCACGGCCTGCACGCTTGTGGTGTCGAGAAATTCGATGCGGGCCATCGGCAGCCCGTACTGGATGGTGGCGATCACGGCATTCACGGCGGCGTCCATATCGTCAAAGGCACAGACAGCGGCGGAAATGGCTTCGGGTTGCCCGTGCAAGCGCAAGGATACCTCGGTGATCAGGCCCAACGTCCCCTCGGAGCCGACAAACAGCCCTGTGAGGTCGTAGCCGGCGGAGGATTTGCGCGCGCGCGTTCCTGTCTCGATGATGGTGCCATCCGCCAATACCACCGTCAGGCCAATCACATTGTCGCGCATGGTGCCATACCGCACGGCCGTGGTGCCGGAAGCCCGCGTCATGGCCATGCCGCCGATGCTTGCGTTGGCGCCGGGATCGACGGGGAACATCAATCCCGTGGCCCGCAATTCGGTGTTGAGCTGTTCGCGCGTGACGCCGGGTTGCACACGGCAATCCATATCGGCGTCATTGACGCGCAACACGCGGTTCATGCGTGAAAAGTCCACCACAAGCCCGCCGTGGATGGCCAGAGTTTGCCCCTCAAGCGAGGTCCCCGCCCCCCACGCGGTGACCGGAATGTCATGCGTGTAGCAGATTTTCATCATGGCCGCGACTTCGTCGGTGGTCTCGGGGTAGGCCACGGCATCGGGCGGCGTGGCGGTGAACCACGTCTCCGATCGGCCATGGACCTCAAGATCGGACTTGGAACGGGTCACGCGACCTTCTAGAACGGTGGATAGCGCGGTGAATGCGGTGTCTGGGATCATGATTATCTCTGAGAACACGGGACGTTGGCTGCGTGACCATAGTAGAAGCGCCACGGTGGTTAAAGCCGTTGTGGCACGAAAGGATAAGAGAGCCGTAAACACGGATGCCCGAGGACAAAACTTCCTACCCGCATAAGGCGCTCACCGACATCCGTGATGGCCTGTCGGAGGCTTTGGCCCTGGTGCGCACCAAGGGGCCGAGCCAGATCCAGTTCTGGTTCATCGCCTTGGTGATCGGGATTGCCTCGGGCTTTGCTGCGCTCTTTTTCCGCAAAGGTATCAACTGGTTACAGGGTGCCATTTATGGCACTAATGATTTGACCCATCTACATAGTTTTGCCAGTGACCTGCCGTGGTATTGGGTGCTGATCGTGCCGGTTTTAGGCGGGCTTGTCGTGGGGGGGCTCCTGAACTGGTTCACCCCTGACGGGCGTGTGCGGACTGTTGCTGATGTGATCGAGGGGGCCGCGCTCAATGAGGGGCGGGTGGAGCGTCGCGCGGGTCTGGCCTCGGCTGCGGCCTCGCTTGTGACGCTTTCGACAGGGGGCTCGACGGGGCGCGAGGGGCCTGTGGTCCACCTCGCGGCGGTGATTTCGTCGTGGGTGTCCAATCGTTTGCAGGTCAACGGCGTCACGGGGCGCGATCTGTTGGGCTGTGCGGTGGCGGCGGCGGTGTCGGCCTCGTTCAACGCGCCGATTGCGGGGACACTGTTTGCCCTTGAGGTCGTGTTGCGCCACTTCGCCGTTCATGCCTTTGCCCCGATTGCCATTGCGGCGGCGGCGGGGACCGTTATCAACCGTCTCGAATTTGGCGATGTGACCGAGTTCACCCTCGTGGCGGACGGCGCGTTGACCTTTTATGTCGAACTGCCTGCCTTTTTGTTGCTCGGGCTGACCTGTGGTCTGGTGGCGGTGCTGATGATGCGCGCGATCTTTATGGCCGATGATTTCGGCACATGGGCGCAGGGGCGATTGGGGATCCCGCCGCTGTTCCGCCCCGCCATTGCGGGCGGGATGCTTGGCCTGATGGCCATCGCGTTTCCCCATATCATCGGGGTCGGTTACGAGACGACATCACTGGCACTGACGGGGCAATTGTTGCTGTGGCAGGCCATTGTGTTCACGGTGCTCAAGGTGGCCGCGGTTGCGATCACGATGGCGGGGCGGATGGGCGGCGGGGTGTTTTCGCCCGCGCTTATGGTCGGGGCGCTCACGGGACTGTCGTTCGGCCTGATTGCCACGGCCGTGTTTCCCGACATTTCCGGCACCGCGACGCTCTATGCGCTTGCGGGCATGGGCGCTGTGGCGGCGGCCGTTTTGGGCGCACCGATTTCGACCACCTTGATCGTGTTCGAACTGACCGGAGATTGGCAAACGGGTCTGGCGGTGATGGTCGCCGTGTCGCTGTCGACCGCCTTGGCCTCGCGGCTTGTGGATCGCTCGTTCTTTCTCACGTTGCTGGAGCGGCGTGGCGTTCATTTGGCGGCGGGACCGCAGGCTTATTTGTTGGCCACGGTGCGGGTCCATCAATGCTACCGCAAACCTGACGCCCCCCGCGCCGCCTCGGAGGAGGCGTGCAGGGACTTGATCAACCAAGGCATTTACGTCTCGCCCAACACCACCCTGGAAAAGGTGATGCCGCTCTACGATCAGCACAATCTGGTGTTTATTCCCGTGGTGACGCTGCGCGAGGAGCTTGGGCCGGACCTGCACGGTGCGGTGTTCCAGGTGGACGCGCTCCGCATTTTCAACGCTGCACTCGCCGCCACCGCCGCCGAAGAACATTCGTAATCCGTCGCAAGTGGTGCAGACGAAAAACGCGCCCCCCACGGGAGGGGCGCGTGTCAGAACCGGTGCGGTATATGCGGCCTAAAGCTGCTCGACGGCGGCCTTTTGCGGGTAGAATGCAATGTAATCCTTGATCGCGGCGACACGCGCTTCGGGATCCTCGTAGGACCACCCTGCGTCTGCGATCACCACGGATTTGGTGTGGATCGAATAATAGGTGGCCTCGCCTTTGTACGGGCACGACGACCGCGTGTCGGTGGCTTCCAGAAAGGCCATGCCAAGGTCGGCACGCGGAAAATATATTACAGGGGGCATATCGCCCTCGCTGAGTTCAAGCGCGTTCGTGGTTTCGCCCAAAACGGCCCCACCGGCGCGGACGACCCAAGTGCCAATGGCCTTGCGGATCTTGATGTGGTCTTCGCCCATGTGTCTCTCCAATGTTCACGTCGTTTGTGCGTTCTATAACAGCGTTTGTATGAACAAGCTATGTTAGAGGGGGGCTACCGCTTGTCGCAGCCAGTCTTTCGCGACGTCACTCACACGGGGCGAGATTTTGTCCCAGACCTCCTGATGATAATCATCGAGCCAATCGCGTTCCCACGGGGCCAGTTCATCGGCCAGAACGAGGGTGCGGTCAATCGGCACAAAGGTCAGCGTTTCGAAATCAAGCATGTCGCGGGCATCTGCGCCCTCGGGCATCTGTGCGGCGCGGACCACGATCAGGTTTTCGGTGCGAATGCCAAAGGCGCCCTCGCGGTAATATCCCGGCTCGTTGGACAGGATCATACCCTCGGCCAAGGGCAGGGTGGAGGTGCGCGAAATGCGTTGCGGGCCTTCGTGGACCGACAAATACGCGCCAACGCCGTGGCCCGTGCCGTGATCGTAATCGCGCCCCATCCGCCACAACGGCGCACGCGCAAGCGCATCCAGATGCCCGCCCGACACACCGCGCGGAAAACGGGCGGTGGAGATGGCAATCATGCCTTGCAACACGGCGGTAAAGGCCGCGCGGGCCTCTCCGGCCACATCACCGAGCGCCACGGTGCGGGTAATATCGGTGGTGCCGTCGACATATTGCCCGCCACTATCAATCAGGAGCAATTCGCCCTGCGACAGGGGACGGTTGGTGTCCTCGGTGACGCGGTAATGAACGATGGCGCCGTTCGGTCCCGCGCCACTGATGGTGTCGAACGAGATGTCTTTGAGTTGGTTGGTGGCGGCGCGAAAGCCCTCCAGTGATGTGACGATATCAATCTCGGTGAGGGTCTCGATCTCCTGCGCATCCAACCATGCCAGAAACTCGACCATCGCCGCGCCATCGCGCAAATGCGCCTCGCGGGAGCCCGCAATTTCGGCGTCAGTCTTGAGGGCCTTGGGCAGGATGCAGGGATCGTCGCCTTCGATAATCTCCACGTTGCCGCCATCGCGCAACATGGTCAGCACGGCATGGGGCGCGGTCTTCGGGTCGATCAGAACCGGACCCTCCATGTCGCGCAGATATTTGGCAAAGGCGCTGCGCTCGGACAGGGTGACGCGGCCGTCGGGATCAAGGGCGGCGAATTTGGACGGGTCGGCAAACAGGGCGAGTTTGCCATTCGTTCCCAGCACGGCAAAGGCCTGAACCACGGGGTTATGGGCGATGTCGGCCCCGCGCATATTCAGCAGCCACGAGATACTGTCGGGCAGGGTCAACACCACTGCCTGTGCGCCCGTTTTTGCCACCGCGTTGCCGATATCGGTAAACTTGTCGGCGGAAGACTTTCCTGTGAGCTCAATCGGTTGGGCCACAGCGGGGGCGGTGGGCCGCTCGGGACGGTCGGTCCAGATTTTATCGACAAGGTTCGCGGTTGTGACCAGATTCTTGTCCCGTTTCTCGAGCGCCTCGCGCAGGTCGCGTACCTCCGCCACCGTGTGCAACCACGGGTCGAACCCGATCTTTTGCGCATCTGTGCGCCCGAGCCATTTGGCCACACCCGTCGCGGGCCAGTCGATACATTCAAACACCTCGGTGTCGCATTGCGTCCGCACCTGAACGGTGTAGCGCCCGTCGGTGAACATCGCGGCGCGGTCGGTCAGAATGGCCGCCGATCCCGCGGATCCGGTAAAACCGGTGAGCCACGCAAGGCGCTCGTCGCAGGGGGCGACATATTCGCCCTGATGGGCATCGGCGCGTGGCACGAGAAAGCCGTCAAGCCCCGCATCGGTCATCACCGTGCGCAGATTGGTGACGCGCGGAGCGGCCTGTTCAGGCGTTGAGGTCACGTTGAAAGTCTGGAACATCCTGCGCACTTCTTTTGTTGGAAACTCGGGGAGCGTGTTGCGCGGGGGCGCGCGGGGTTATGAGGCGCGGCGCATCCCTTTGACACGGGCGCGCGCGCGCGGGTCGCTGTCAAACAGGGCGGCCAGTTGTTCGGTCATGGCCCCCGCCAGTTGTTCGACGTCGGTGATGGTCACGGCACGGTCGTAATAGCGGGTCACGTCGTGGCCGATGCCGATGGCCAGGAGTTCAACCTGACGGCGTTTTTCGACCATCGCAATCACATCGCGCAGGTGCTTTTCGAGATAGTTGGCGGGATTGACGCTGAGTGTGCTGTCGTCCACGGGGGCGCCATCCGAGATCACCATGAGGATTTTGCGCACCTCGGGGCGGGCCGTCATGCGGCGGTGCGCCCATTCAAGCGCCTCTCCGTCGATGTTCTCTTTGAGCAGCCCCTCTTTCATCATCAGGCCGAGGTTCTGTTTGGTGCGGCGCATCGGCACGTCCGCGCCCTTATAAATGATGTGGCGCAGGTCGTTGAGGCGACCGGGTTGCGAGGGGCGTCCGGCGTTGAGCCATGCCTCGCGGGCGGTGCCGCCCTTCCATGCGCGGGTGGTGAACCCGAGGATCTCGACCTTGACGTTGCAGCGCTCAAGCGTGCGGGCCAACACATCGGCACAGATCGCCGCGATAGAGATCGGGCGACCGCGCATCGAGCCGGAGTTGTCGAGCAACAGCGTTACCACGGTGTCGCGAAATTCGGTGTCTTTTTCGATCTTGAACGACAGCGGCGTGGTGGGATTGGCGACCACGCGGGCAAGGCGCCCGGCGTCGAGAATGCCCTCTTCGAGGTCAAATTCCCACGAGCGGCTTTGCTGCGCCTGAAGGCGGCGTTGCAATTTGTTGGCCAGACGCGACACTGCGCCCTTGAGCGGCTCCAACTGTTGATCGAGATAGGCACGCAGACGTTCCAGTTCGGCCGGCTCGGCCAGATCCTCGGCGCGGATCTCCTCGTCGTTCTGGGTTGAATAGACGACGTAGTTGGGATCGGCATCCGAGATCGGTGCGGGCTGAGGCGGATCGATCTCGGCCTCGTCGTCGGGCATTTCCACCTCTTCGTTGAACGCGTCGGTGGCTGTGTCATCCTGAGAGACCGAGGCCTCTTGCATGTCTTGTTGTTCGTCTTGGGCGTTCTCGGCGGAGGCCTCGTTTTCGTCCTCCTGCTCTTGCTCCTGATCGCCCTCGCTCTCGTCGCTGTCGTCCTGATCGTCGGCCTCGGCGCTTTGCTCGTCGTCGGGGTCGGCCTCGTCGGGATCGTCGCCCAATTGGTCGCCGTAGCCCAGATCCTCGATCACGCGCCGCGCCAGTTTGGCAAAGGTTTTCTGATCCTCGAGGAAGCTGTCGAGGTCGTCGAAATCGCCCTGTGTCTGTTGCTCGATAAAATCGCGCCACAGTTCCATGACGTTGCCCGCGCCGCCGGGCAGGGGGCGTCCTGTCGCCATATGGCGCAGGTAATATCCCATAGCCTGTGCAAGTGGTGCGTCTTCGGTTTTGGTGATCCCGTCATAGCCACGGCGCATCGCGTCATTGCCGAGCTTGGCGTCGATGTTGCTCGCCGTGCCGGGCATGTAGCGCGCGCCCACGGCCTCACAACGCGCGGTCTCCAACGCGTCATAGATGTCGTAGGCCATCTGGCCTTGCGGGGCGTAGCGGTTAAAGGTTTTGCCATCGTGGTATTTGTGACGCAGTGCGAGCGCATCGGCGGTGCCTCGCGCGATCAACACTTCGTCTTTGGTCATGCGGCGCGACACCTGCGGCAGACGCACGGTGTCGTTGGTCAACCCGGCGGGGTCCATCGAAAAGGTCACCGTCAATTCGGCATCGTCGGCCATCACACGGGTGGCATCGGCGAGCGCCTTTTTAAACGGGTCTGCGGGGTTGTCGCTTGGCTTTTTCATGGGTCTTTTAAATCATCGCTCAGGCGGCGCGGCAAGTGAAAGCAGAGGGCGCAGGGGCGCACAGGGGGCGCAAACTTTTGCGCAGTTGGCCTCGGCGTGCGCGTGCCGCGCAGGTTGTGCAAAACGCAATCCGCCGCGCGATCCATTCGGGGTGCGCGGCGGTATGAGGGGCGTGGGGGACGGGGCGGGCGGCCCGACCCGTTACTGTGCGACGGAAACGGCGCTTTCGGGCAGCTCTTCGTCAAAACAGCGTTGATAGAATTCGGCCACGGTTTGACGTTCCAACTCGTCGCATTTGTTGAGGAAGGTCAGGCGGAAAGCATAGCCGATGTTGCGGAAAATCTCCGCGTTCTGCGCCCATGTAATCACCGTACGCGGACTCATCACCGTGGACAGCTCGCCGTTCATGAAGGCGGTGCGGGTCAGATCGGCAACGGTCACCATCTGGCTGATGTCGCGCCGGCCTTTTTCCGTGTTGTAATGCGGGCATTTGGCCAACACGATATTCGCCTCGGCGTCATGGCTCAGATAGTTCAAGGTGGCCACGAGGGACCAACGGTCCATCTGCGCCTGGTTGATCTGCTGTGTGCCGTGGTACAGTCCCGTGGTGTCGCCAAGGCCAACGGTGTTGGCGGTGGCAAACAGGCGGAAGGAGGGGTGCGGGGTGATGACTTCGTTCTGGTCCATCAACGTCAGTTTGCCGTCGGCCTCCAACACACGCTGGATCACAAACATCACATCGGCGCGGCCCGCATCGTATTCGTCGAACACGATGGCACAGGGGTTGCGCAGCGCCCACGGCAAAATGCCCTCCTGGAATTCGGTGACCTGCATCCCGTCACGCAGTTTGATCGCGTCTTTGCCGATCAGATCGATGCGGGAAATGTGGCTGTCAAGGTTGACACGCACAGAGGGCCAGTTGAGGCGGGCGGCGACCTGTTCGATGTGGGTCGATTTGCCTGTGCCGTGGTAGCCCTGGATCATCACGCGGCGGTTGTGGGAAAAACCGGCCAGAATGGCGAGCGTGGTATCGGCGTCGAATTTGTACGTCGGGTCGATATCAGGCACACGGTCGATGGCCTCGGCAAATCCTTTCACCGTCATATCGGTGTCGATGCCGAATACATCGCGGACAGAAATCACTTCGGTGGGTTTTGCGTTGGCGTCCATAATCGTGTGCTCGTCTCTCTTCGGAATTTGTTGCCCCCTTCGTGCAACATCTGCGCAAAGGGTGCAAGGGGAGAGGGAGCGCAATATCGCCACATCCCGCTTCGCAAAACCGCAAAAGGTTCCATCACGGGAGATCCCAATTATGTGAACATCAAGGTGTGTTTTTTGGTGATCCAGTTTGTATCCGGCCCCCGTATCCCTTGTAACTTCGGCATGAGGCCGAGGCGCTAAACCACTCTCAGGGAGACACCCCAATGAAACGTATTCTTTCCACAGCCGCCGCTCTTTCCGTTCTCGCAACTGCCGCGTTCGCGGATGACCACGCCGAAAACCCGATGGTTGGTGGCGCCGCCATGTTCGCGGACAAAAACATCATCGAGAATGCCGTAAACTCCGCCGATCACACCACACTGGTCGCCGCCGTACAGGCCGCAGGTCTGGTCGAGACCCTGTCGGGCGAAGGTCCGTTCACCGTGTTTGCACCGACCAATGACGCCTTTGCCGCGCTGCCCGAAGGCACCGTCGAGACGCTGTTGATGCCTGAAAACAAAGACCAATTGACCAAAATCCTCACCTGCCACGTGGTGTCCGCCGACGCCATGTCGACCGCGATCAAGGGCATGATCGATGACGACAACGGCAAGCACCCCGTTCCAACGGTCGGCGGGTGTACATTGCAGGCGACCTACATGGGCGATGCAATCATGATTGAAGACGAGCAAGGCAATGTGGCCAACGTGACCATCGCCGATGTGGACCAGTCCAACGGCGTGATCCACGTGATCGACAAGGTTCTCCTGCCTGCGATGTAATTCGACTTAAGTCGAGCCGACCGCGTTTGTTCTGGTCGCGGAAAGGGAGGGCTGTTGCCCTCCCTTTTTCACGTTTGGGGTTTGAATTGCCGTGGCGCACCCCGTAAACCATTGGAAAGTTTTTAAAGGGGATTTGGGCATGAGCGGTCTATTGGCATTGTTGGACGATGTGGCAGGCATCGCAAAAATCGCGGCGGCCTCGGTGGATGATGTCGCGGGTCAGGCGATCAAGGCCTCGACCAAAGCGGCCGGGGCGGTGATCGACGACGCTGCC
The DNA here is from genome assembly GCF_048259695.1 of Celeribacter sp. Taxonomy (GTDB): domain Bacteria; phylum Pseudomonadota; class Alphaproteobacteria; order Rhodobacterales; family Rhodobacteraceae; genus Celeribacter. The sequence goes on from NZ_JBLXHL010000004.1 coordinate 270,856, forward strand.
GTGACGCCGAAATATGTCCACGGCTTCAAGCCCGCCCGTGAATTGCCGATTGTGGGCAAAATCGCGCTCGGCTCCATTCGCAACAAACTGTTGATCCTGCTGCCCGCGGCGTTGCTGTTGTCGGCCTTTGCGCCGTGGCTGATCACGCCTTTGTTGATGCTTGGGGGCGCGTATCTGTGTTTCGAGGGCGGCGAAAAGGTGTATCACCTGTTCAAACCCCACGCCCATTATGCCGATGGCCATTCCGATGCGGAGGGGGATCCGGCCCACCTTGAGGCGCAAAAGATTGCAGGCGCGGTAAAGACCGACTTTATCCTCTCGGCCGAGATCATGACGATTATTCTCGCCGCACTCGATCCTGCCGCGTCGATCTGGATGACGGCGGGGGCCTTGGCGCTTGCGGGTATTTTGATCACCGTGGTTGTCTATGGTGCGGTGGCCTTGATCGTAAAGGCCGATGATGTCGGGTTGTGGCTCGCACGGGTCGGACGTCTGGGCCTCACACGGGCGTTCGGGCGCGGGATCGTCAAGGTCATGCCGCATCTGATGACGCTACTGATGGTGGTGGGAACAGCGGCGATGATTTGGGTTGGCGGCTCGATTTTGATCCATGGGCTGCACGAGTTCGGCATTGATCAACCCTATGCAGGGATCCACGACATCGCCTATGCCGTAGCCCATGCGGTTCAAAGCGCCCAAGGGTTTGTCGAATGGGCCGTGACCGCCTTTTTCGACGGGGTGTTCGGGTTGATCGTCGGGTTGCTGTTGATCCCCGTTGTGACCAAAGTCATTAACCCCGTGATCGGGGCCGTGACCGGTAAATCCGGCGCCCATTGATGTTTGGTGGGGTGGCGGAGGCGTTTGTCCGGGGAGGGGGGGCCTCACCACCACCGAAAGGGCGCAATCGCGTTATAGCCGCTCATTCCGTAGGGGCCGGACGTGTCATCCCCGCGCTCTTTCGCCGACCAATACACGACCCGCCGCGCACAGTACCCGATGATCAGGGTGCCGATGGCCCATGACAGCAAGGCAAGTGGTTTGGTCAACAAGGCGATGACGACAAGGACAGCGCCCGATATGGCGCCGCTAAAGGCCGACGCGAGAATGTCGACAATGCCTGTTATGCCCTCGGTTTGGAACGGTGTCAGCAACGCCAAACATGTCGTTGCGGCCACGAGGCCCGTGAGCATCGAGGCCCAATACATATGAATGGCGGACGCTGGCCATGATTTGCGAAACATCGGCCCGAACAGGGCGGCCAGAACGCTCATCAGAAAAATAATCGTGACTGTTGTCTGTTGGCCAAGCAGCACAATGAAACTGTCGTAAATGGCAAGGCGGGTGGCGTTTGCCGTGCCAAAAAACAGCACCACGCGCATGGCCAAATGCCATTTGGTGGAGTTCAAAAGGGTCATCTGACGGTCCTCGCCACGGGGCGCGGAAGGCCTGTGAGCGGGAGGCCTGTAAACGGGAGGCCTGTGAACGGGAGGCCTGTGAGCGCGAGCGTTGTGCGCGACACGTGGAATGCGGGCGCGGTACGATCCCGCCACGGGTTAAAGGCGGGGCCAATCAGCACGGCCAAGGTCACACCGAGCGCCACCAAAGCGATCTCCGACACCGCGCCAAGCGCGACGACGACGACATAAATAGATGTGATCGCCCAGACCGCAATGGTCCGCCGCATTACCCCTATCGTTTGTTTCGATTGCATAGATCTCACCCTTATGGATCCACCCGAGATCCGTTAGGCGTGAGCGTAGCTGAATACCCTTACCAAAGGGTTGCATGCGCCGCGCGAGGCGGCGCATCCGTTTATTTGAACCAACGGCTTTCTTTGAGTTGGTCCCATGCCCAAACAACTTCCTGAAGCTGTTCTTCCTGACTGCGGTCCCCGCCGTTGACGTCAGGGTGCAGCACTTTGATCAGGGATTTGTACTGTTTCTTGATCTCGGCCTTGGTCCAATGGTCCTTGGCCTCCAGAATGGTCACGGCCTTGCGTTCGGTCGGGGGCAGTTTGCGCGTCGATGCCGACGGGTCAGAGCGCCCGGGGTTCTGTGTCGCATTTTCACCCAGGACCTGATGGGGGTCATCCACCCCAAGCCGTTCCCACGCCTGTTGCTCCACCGATTTTTTTCCAAACGGCTTGGTGGGGCGATCGCCAACCTGAGAGGATTTGATGTGCTCTTCCATCTCCTCGGGCGTGGCATTGTTGAAGAAATTCCACTTCAAATTGTATTCACGTACGTGGTCCTTACAGAACCATTTGTACTCGTCAAGATGATCGGGAGAGCGCGGCGCACGGTATTGGCCTTGCTCTTCGCATCCGTCATGCTCACACTCGCGTTTTGACGTCTCGAACGCACCGGACATGCCTCTGCGACCGCCACGGCGTTTCTTTTTGTCCTTTGCTGCGGACATATTAAAACCAAAGGGATCGTTCTTATCCATGTGCCTCAACCTTTTCGACTCGGACGCAGGACCATAGATGAAGAACGGGAAATGGAAAAGGGCAAGACCGATGAAAATCGCCGATCAAATGCACGATACACTCAAAAAAGCGTTTTCTCCGAGCCACTTGGATGTCGTGGATGAGAGTGCAAGCCACGCGGGCCACGCCGGAAACCCGAGCGGGGATGGCGAGACCCATTTTCACGTGGTGATGCGGGCGCCGGCGATGGCGGGTATGAGCCGCGTGGCGCGCCACCGCGCGGTGCATAGTGCCTTGGGGGATCTGGTCGCCCGGATCCACGCGCTGACGCTTGATCTGGATGTGTGATCAGGGCGTGCGGGTGGCGGTAAGCGACGGGCGCGGGGTCCCGTCTGCGGGCGCCACGACGGCCGTGGTCCCATCCTCCCCCCGGGCCTCTGCGGGGGCATCTACATGGGCGTGTTCCACATCGGTCATCTCGACATCAAGGGACGATTCGGACTGCGCCGGCGCGGCGGCGGCCATCTCGCGGCGAAAAACCAGAACGGTGTAGTAGTGCACCGCCTTGGAGGTCAGGCCCGCGCGCTCCTCAAGCGGCAGCGTGTCGGCGCGCAAATACTCCCACCCGAGGGCCCCCATGTCGTTGAGCACGGAGGTCATGGCCTGTGCCATGCGCCCGTCCGAGCCCTTGACGCCCTTGGCCTTCTCGCCCTTTTTGGGGGCGGGAATGGATTTGTATTCGAATTTGGCCATCTGCGCGTCTCCTCGTGCTGGCCAAAGGTTTAGCCGACAGGAGGCGGGGGTCAAGCACCTGTGATCCGTTGCGCCTGTTTGCGCGAAAAGATGTCAGCAAATGCACCTATCCGCGTGCCTTGCGGGAACTGGCGCAGTCTGGTGCCGTGCCTATTCGGCAGCGTCGTCAAAGGTGCCGAACTCGGGCTTGTCCTCGGTAAACATCCCGAAATCGCTTGCGCGGCGGAAAATCAGAACGGATGTTGTTCCTGTTTCCCCGTCTGTGGAAAAATTATCGGCCCGCACATAGGACCACCCGTCGGCGGCCATCGCGTTGAGGCGGGTCTCGACGGCGCTTGAGATGCGTGCGGCGATGGTTTGCGCGGAGGATGTGGCCTCGCCTGATGTGGGCGCAGGGACGGCTTTGTATTCATAGTGGGACATGCGGAGGTCTCCTTGAGGTTTGGACCACGTTAAAGCAGACGGGTTAACCGGTGCTTTATATCGCCGGACAAAGGCGCCCCCGCACAGGACAAAAGGCGCCCGTCGGGGCGCCCTTCGCAGGAATGATCTGTGTCGTGTGGCCGGTTTACAGGCCGAGTTTCTCGGCGATCAGCTTGTTGACGGCGGCGGGGTTGGCCTTGCCTCCGGAGGCTTTCATCACCTGACCCACGAACCATCCCGCCAGTTTGGGGTTGGCTTTGGCTTTCTCGACCTGATCGGGGTTGGCGGCGATGACCTCGTCCACGGCGGCCTCGATGGCGCCCATGTCCGTGACCTGTTTCATGCCGCGCGTCTCGACGATGGCGGCGGGATCACCGCCCTCGGTGTAGACGATTTCGAACAGGTCCTTGGCAATCTTGCCCGAAATGTCGCCCGCCGTGATCAGCGCCACGATCCCGCCAAGCTGCGCAGGGGTGACAGGGCAGTCTTCGATGTCTTTGTCGTCCTTTTTCAGGCGCCCGAACAGTTCGTTGATCACCCAGTTGGCCGATAGCTTGCCGTCCTTGCCTGTGGCGACCACGTTTTCGAAGTAATCGGCGTTCACCGTGTCGGCGGTCAATACACCCGCGTCATATTCCGACAGGCCGAAGTCCTTGACGAAGCGGGCCTTTTTCTCGTCGGGCAGCTCGGGCAGGGATTTGGCAATGTCGTCGACCCACGCCTGTTCGATCTCAAGCGGCAAAAGGTCGGGACAGGGGAAATAGCGGTAGTCATGCGCCTCTTCTTTGGAGCGCATGGAGCGTGTTTCGTTCTTGGCCGCGTCATACAGACGGGTTTCCTGATCGACCTCGCCGCCATCCTCGAGAATGGCGATCTGGCGACGGGCCTCGTAATCAATGGCCATCTGGATAAAGCGCGTGGAGTTCATGTTCTTGATCTCGCAACGCGTGCCAAGGTGGCCGAAATCCTGTGTTTCCTGATATTTTTCGTACTGGCCCGGACGGCAGACCGACACGTTCACATCGGCCCGCAGGTTGCCGTTTTGCATGTTGCCATCACAGGTGCCGAGGTAGCGCAAGATCTGGCGCATTTTAAGGACATAGGCGGCGGCCTCTTCGGGGCCGCGAATGTCGGGGCGCGACACGATTTCCATCAACGCCACGCCGGTGCGGTTGAGGTCCACAAACGACATGTTCGGGTCCATATCGTGGATCGATTTGCCCGCATCCTGTTCAAGGTGGATGCGCTCGATGCGCACCAGACGCGCCACACCGGGTTCCATATCCACGAGCACTTCGCCCTCGCCCACGATGGGGTGGTAGAGCTGCGAGATCTGGTAGCCCTGTGGCAGGTCGGGGTAGAAATAGTTTTTGCGGTCAAACGCGGAGATCAGGTTGATGTCGGCCTTGAGGCCGAGCCCCGTGCGCACGGCCTGTTCGACGCAGAACTCGTTGATGACGGGCAACATGCCGGGCATGGCGGCGTCAACGAAGGACACGTTGGAGTTCGGCTCGTTGCCGAACTTTGTGGAGGCCCCCGAGAACAGCTTGGCTTTGGAGGCCACCTGCGCGTGGATTTCCATGCCGATCACAAGTTCCCAGTCATCCTTCGCACCGGCGATGGTTTTGACTTTCGGTGTGGTATATTCGAGATGGTCGAGCATGGGTGAAATCCCTCGAGTTGGCGTTTAATCGCCTGTCTAAGACAGCCCTGCGCGGGGAGCAAGGGGGAGGCGCTTTGCATTTGGCGGGTTTTGTCGCACAGTAGGGGCGAAATTGACCAATGTGAGTGCTGCCGCACATGCGATTGACCTGCTTTAAACCCGTGGTCCTTGCGGTCGCGTTGCTTGCCGCAAGCGGCGCAGCGACCTTGGCGATGGAGCGCTGCCCCGTGCCGCAACCCCGTCCCTATGAGGTGTTCATGCCTGATTTGCGGTGGGATAGGATGCCCAAGGGCAAGACATGGACCAAGGCGACGATGGGCTTCATCACGAGCCACGGCACACGCCTGACCAAAACCGTGCCGCGCGATATTGCCGAGTGGTGCCCGGGGTATCCCGACCAAGACAGGCAAGGCCGCGCGGCCTTTTGGGCGGGGCTGTTGTCGTCGCTGTCCTATCACGAAAGCACATGGCGCGAAACGGCGGCAGGGGGCGGGGGGCTATGGTTCGGCCTGACACAGATCGCGCCGCCGACGGCGCAGTGGCGCAAATGCCGTGCGCGGACGGCAGCCGAGTTGCAGGACGGTGTGGCCAACCTGTCGTGCGCGGTGCGCATTATGAATGCCACGGTGCCACGCGATCAGGTGGTGAGCGCAGGGATGAAAGGGGTGGCCGCCGATTGGGGGCCGTTTCATTCAAGCGAGAAACGCGACGATATGAAACGGTGGATGAAACGTCAGCCGTTTTGCAAGGTGGTGATGAAGCGCTCGCCCGTTCCACAGCCGCGTCCCGCCCGTCTGGATGCCCGTGCCGTGTCTCATGTGCCTGACGCAATCTTGCTGCCCGCCCCGTCGATCCGGTAGCACGCGACCACTTCCCTCGCCGCCCCCGCCCGTGCTAGCCCTGAAACAAATCACAGGAGAACTGCCCATGCCCGCATTGCGCCCCGATATCGATCCCGATGGCCTTTTGGAATATTCGGTGGTCTTTACCGACCGCTCTCTCAACCATATGTCCGCGGTTTTTCAACAGGTTATGCGCGACATCCACGGCACGCTTTGCGAGGTCTACTGCGCACACACCGCCGTGGTCGTCCCCGGCGGCGGTACCTACGCGATGGAGGCCGTGGCACGCCAACTGGCCACAGGTGAGGACGTGATGGTGATCCGCAACGGGTGGTTTTCCTACCGTTGGACGCAAATCTTTGAGGCAGGGTCCATTCCCGCCTCCGAGACCGTTCTCAAGGCCCGCCGCACCGGCAATGCCATCGACGCGCCGTTCGCGCCCGCGCCGATTGACGAGGCCGTGGCCAAGATCAAAGAGATCAAACCCAAGGTGGTCTTTGCCCCGCATGTGGAAACCTCATCGGGCATGATCCTGCCCGACGCCTATATCAAAGCGCTCGCAGATGCGGTCCACGAGGAGGGCGGTCTGATGGTGCTTGACTGTATCGCGTCGGGCTGTGCGTGGGTGGATATGGCCGCCACAGGCGTCGACGTGTTGATCTCCGCCCCGCAAAAGGGATGGTCGGCACAACCCTCGGCAGGTCTGGTGATGCTGTCCGAACGCGCGCTTGGCGTGGTCAAGGCGCGTCAATCGACGTCCTTCGCGGTGGATCTGGGCAAATGGCTGACCATCATGGAAGCCTACACCGGCGGCGCACACGCCTATCACGCCACCATGCCCACCGATGCGCTGCGTGCGTTCCGCGATACGATGTTGGAGACCAAGGACTACGGCTTTGCCAAACTGCGTGACGCGCAATGGGAGCAGGGCGCCCGTGTGCGGGCAATGTTGAAATCCCGCGGGATCAAATCCGTCGCTGCCGAAGGGTTCGAGGCCCCCGGTGTGGTCGTGTCCTATACGTCAGATGCCGACGTGCAGTCGGGCCGTGCCTTTGCCGCTTTGGGGATGCAGATCGCGGCGGGCGTGCCGTTGCAATGCGACGAGGGACCGGATTACGCGACCTTCCGTCTCGGCCTGTTCGGATTGGACAAGCTTTATGACGTGAAGGCTTCCGTTGCCCGTCTTGAGGCGGCGCTCGATCAGGTGCTGTAAGGCGTCACACGCATGAGAGACTTGAAAGCGGCGCGTCCCCGAAAGGAGGGCGCGCCGTTTTGACTTTGCGGTTTGAAACGCGTCAGGTCAGCGGGCCAAGCCCCGCCTTCATCACGCCCATCCGCACGGGTTTGATGTCATGGACTGCCTTGAGGCCCATGTGACGGATCGCATTCAAAAGACCGTCCTGCGAACGCACCACACGGTTGAATTTATCCACCACAAAGGCGCGGGAGGAAATGTCGCGGTGGCGGGCTTTGGCGTAAACATCCAACATCTTTTGATCGCCCAAGGTGGCGGGGTTTTGCGTCGCCAGATCAAGCAGTTGCGCCAGATCATTGAGCGAGGTGTTCAACCCCTGCGCCCCGATGGGGGGCAGCACATGCGCGGCCTCGGCAATCACCGCCACCCGCTCGGCGGCAAGCCTGTCGGCCAGTTGCGTGATGATCGGGAACATGCCGCGATGGGAGGCCAGTTCGAGCGCGCCGAACAGCCCCGCCGACCGTTCGGTCATCGCCGCATTGAACGCCGCCACCTCCATAGTCAACAGCTCCACGGCTCGCGGGCCACGGTTCATCCACACAACCGCCGAGGCATGTCGCCCGTCGATGTCGGCCAGTGGTACCATCGTGAACGGGCCACCCTCGCGGTAAATTTCGGTCGAGACATTGTGGTGGGGCCGTTCGTGAAAGGTGGTGAAGGCCAGTGATTTCTGGCCGTAGCGGGTGGTTTTGACCCCGATCCCTGCGGCCTCGCGCACGGGACTGTGGCGCCCGTCGGCGGCGATCACCAATCGGGCCGCGACCTGAGTGCCGTCGGTGAGCGTGACAAGCGCCTCACCCGTGCGGGTCAGCATGGATTTGAACCCCGTGCCATAGCGCATTTCGGTGTTGGTGATGGTGGGCAGAACGGCGAACAATTCGCGGCGGATTTGCCAGTTGAGAAAATTCCATCCGAACGGCTCGTCGCCCGTTTCCGTGCCTTCGAACTGACGCTCGGTGCGGACCTCGGACGGGGTGCCGTCCGCGCCCACCGTATCAACAACGCGCAGCGCCTCAAGCGGGGTGGCGTGCGGTTCAAGGGCCGACCATATGCCGATGCGTTGAAACAGATCACGCGCCGGGCGCAAAAAGGCGGTGGAGCGCAAATCCGACGCGTCATCATCGCCCACCGTGACGGGCGGGGTGGGATCAACCATCAGGGTCTTGAACCCGCTCGCGCCAAAGGCCGCCGCCGCAATCATCCCCGCAATGCCACCGCCACTCACGAGCACATCAACGGTTTCGCGCTTTGCCTTAGGGGCTGCGGTTGAGGATTGGGTTTGCGCTGTGGGTTTGGTCGGCATGGGGATCTCCTTTGCGCGGCGTCTGGCGCGTGGCCTAGACATAGGCGCAAAGGAACGGTTTGTCCAAGCGTCAGCCTGCCTCACCTTTACACAAGCGGCGCGCGTGGGGGCCGTCAGGGCGCGTCAGGCGCCAATCGTGAGCAGGAACATGATGATGTAGATCACGGGAACAAACGCGAGTGCCGTCAGACCCAGAACCCAAGGGCCGATCAGGAACGACCCCGCGATGACCAGTGCCAGAACGACAGTGATAAACAACAGCGTCAGAACAACGCCTTTTGGAGAAATCAGATCTTCTTCCGCGTGGTGGTCGGTGGATAGGGCCGGATCCAAAGGGGCATCGGTCATGTGTGGTCTCCATGTGCGTTTTGAGGCGTTTGATTTGGAGCCTCTATATTTTCGCACATTATACATGTCACGGCGACGGGTTGTCGCACGACGGTTTGGTGCAACGACATAACTATGCTGCTTGAGGTGTCGTAAATGTTAACTTTCGCGGGGAAAACGCGCGTTATGCGAGAATGCCGGCGAGAAAACCCGTCAGATCCGCGGCGTGGAACTGGACATAGGGCGCGGGTGGGTCGAGGGGCTTGGGCGAAATATGCACAGTCTTCATGCCAAGGGCATGGGGGACTTCGAGGTTGCGGGCATCATCCTCGAACATTGCCGCGTTATAGGGGGCAAGCCCGTCTTTTTTCAAGATAATGTCAAAGGCTTGTGCAATCGGTTTGGGTTTGAAATCCGCGTGCTCGATCCCGTAGATCGCATCGAAAATACCTGTCAGTCCCCGCGCCTCAAGCACCCGTTTGGCATAGGGTTCCGAGCCATTGGTATAGACAATTTTACGCCCCGGCAGGGCCGATATGAGGGCGCGCAATTCCGGATCCTGCGCCAGAGTGGAAAAATCGATGTCATGGACATAGGTCAGATAGGGCAGGGGATCGGTCCCGTGCAGGTGCATCATCCCCGAAAGGGTCGTGCCGTAGTCCATCCAATAGCTGTGGCGCAGGCGATTGGCCTCCTGTGTCGACACGTTTAATTCACGCTGTACCCAATCGGTCATGCGCGGTTCGATTTGCTCGAACAGGCATGAGGACGGCGGGTAGAGCGTGTTGTCGAGATCGAAAATCCATTCGCGGACGTGGGAAAAGGGATCGCTAACCATGGGCGCAGTGATAGGCGAGGGCCTCGGGTGAGGCAAGGGGGCGTGCGGTCATTGGTATGGTGCGGCCATCTATCGCTTGATTGCCCGCGCATGGGGTGTCTATGGTCGCGCAAACATGCGGCCACCAAGGAAGCCTGATGAAAGAGACGCGCACGGGACAAAAAGACGCCTACGAGATGATCCTGGAGGCAATTGATACGGGCCTTTACCGCCCCGGAGACCGTCTGGTCGAAAGCGAGCTGGCCGAACGGTTCGGCGTGTCGCGCACGCCCATTCGCGAGGCGCTTCAACGGCTTGAAACGCAATCCATGCTGACCCGCGACGGGCGGTCGTTGATTGTGGCCTCGCTCGATCACAACCAGATGGCCGACCTTTATGTGGTGCGCACCGAGCTTGAGGGCTTGGCCGCGCGGTTGGCGGCGCGTCATGCGACCCCCGAAGAGGCCCGTGTGCTGCGCGATATGGTCGAAGAGGACCGTGGTCTGATCGGCAATCCGGAGGCATTGGCGCGGGCCAACCGCCGGTTCCATAAACAAATCCACCTTGCCTCGCACAACCGCTACCTCGTGCAGCAACTGGATCTGGTCCACCGCTCGATGGCGCTTTTGGCGACCACATCACTGGCCGTGGACGGACGCGGCGCGGAGGCGATTGCCGAGCATGACGCCATTGTCACCGCAATCGAGGCGGGGGATGGCGCAACGGCGCACAAAGCCCTGTCCAACCATATTTCCAAAGCCTTTGTGACCCGTTTGAAAATCGACGCCACCAAAGACAGCTAACGGCACGTGCCGATAACACGAAAGAGGCGCCCGATCGTGGGCGCTCCCGTTGGCGTGTGCTGTTCACGGCGGCGGGCCGATCACGGCTGTGGCTTGCGCGCCCAACTCCACCCGAGGGACAGTCGGCCCTTGGCCTTTGTCCCGTTCCCATGCGGGACAAACGGCAGGTAAAGACTGTCAGGGTCGCTTCGATGATGCGAGAATGACGGATCGGCGGGCGGGGCCGTGGCGGCGGGTGCCGCAACATAGTCTGCCGGCGGGTCGGAAAAGACATTCTCCTTTGTGTCACGCTGCGTGGTCGACCGGTCTTTGGACTGTAAATCGGCCACGGTCATATGTGGCGGGCGGCGCGGGGGATGCGACAGGTTGGACGGCAGCGGGTCGCGCATGTCGGGCGGTATCGCGGGCGCGGCGTTCGGGAGCGTCACGACTGTGGTGGGGGCGGGACGTGTCGCATCAGACAGGCGGGTGGTTGCTTGTTGCGCCGGACGTGGGGGTTTGGGCGCCGCTGTCGGGTGTTTGTACGGCACCGGGGGCAATTTATCCGCCGTTTTGCCCGACGCCGATGGCCCGAATGTGCCACAGGTGTCGGACACCCCATGCGTGGTTTTGTCCCAGTAATAGGGGCGTGTGACGATTTCCCATAGCCCCTTGGCGGCGGCGAGGGTTGCGAGGGGATAATAGAGGTGCAATGTCGGCACCCATGGCCAGAGCCACTTGTGTTTGGGTGTGCTTGTCGCCACCAATCCGACGGTCACGGTTGCAACCTCCGACAAAAGGAACAAGGCTCCGAGGGCCACAAAGGCCTCACGCGGGAGCGCATCGCGCAACGGATGCGGCAGGCCCAGAACGATGGCCCAGAACGACCACAGGAACGGCGCAAGCACGAATTGGCTGATGGTTCCCAAAAACAGCGCCTGAACGCCGAAAAACCGCCACGGCCCGAGGTCACGCCACAGTTTGCGCGGCGAGCGCATATGCACGGCCCATGTCATGGCGTAGCCTTTGAGCCACCGCGACCGCTGTTTGATCCACGGCCATGTGCGACAGTTGGCCTCTTCCTCTGTGACGGTTGATATCAGTTCGGTGCGGTAGCCGTGCCGTGCAAGGCGCAAGCCAAGATCGGCGTCCTCGGTGACGTTGTGGGCGTCCCATCCGCCCAGTTCCTCAATCGCATCACGGCGGAAAAACAGCGTGGTCCCGCCGAGTGGAACCACAAGCCCCATCTTTTCATATCCGGGCAAAACCACACGGAACCACGAGGCATATTCAACGGTGAAACAGCGCGACAGCCAGTTGGTGCGCGCGTTGTAAAAATCGAGCACCCCCTGAACACAGGCGACATCCGGTGCCGCGTTTTCGAAGTGGCGCACGACCTTGTGCAACTGGCGGGGTTCGGGGGCATCTTCGGCGTCCCAAATGCCGATAATCGAGCCACGACAAAAATCGAGTGCGAAATTCAGGGCGCGTGGTTTGGTTTTGACCTGACCGCGCGGCACGATGATCTGACGCATCCACCGTGGGAGGTCGGCGGTGGCCACGGCGGCTTGGGTCACTTGATCGTCCTCTTCGACCACCAGACAAACATCAAGCAATTCATGCGGGTAGTCGATCCGCGACAGGCGTTTGACGAGGCGGGCGGTGATCTCGCGCTCGCGAAACAGCGGCACCATGACGGACACAATCGGAAGCGTGGCGGGCTTTCGGCGTCGCGCCACCACGGCCTTTGGCCGTCCGGCATCACGGGCCTGAACAAAGGCCGCGGCGATCTTTAGTCCCGAATTGACGACCAATGTCAGCACGGCCCAAGCGGTCAGCGCGATAAAGGCGGTGTCGGGGTAAAACGCGATAAACACAAGCGCCACAACGCCAATAAGCGATAACAGGCGGGTGAGCCGTTTGATGTCAATCTCGCGACAGCTCTCGGAGGCTGCGACGCGGGTTTCGGCGGCATCGGCAAGAACCCGTTGGCGCGACCGCAACAATGCCTCGTGCAGGGCGGTCTCCGAGGTGATGGCGAGGCGCACAGGGCCGTAAATCTCTGTTAGGCGCGCGCGCAGCGTGTTGAATTTCTCGGGGCGACAGGAGGCAATGATCGTGGCCCCGCCGGCGCGCCGCCACGGTAAAACCCCGTATTTAAGGCATTCGTCCGCGCCAATTTTGTCAATCAGGCGCACATCCGGTGGTGTTTGGAGGAAATCGGCGACAATGGATTGATATTGCATCCCGATGGCTTTATAGAGCGTGGTCTCGTCCACCATCCCGCGCGCCAAAAGGATATCGCCGATCCGTGTGTTTTCGCGTTGGCGCACGGCGGCGGCCCGTTCCACGTCTTTGGCCGACAGGGCGCCCATGTCGATGAGAATTTGCCCGACGGGTTTACGCGGGCGCACCATGGCGGTGGGGGGCGGCGAGGCGTGCGGTGTGATCTGTGAATTCGAGGGCGGGGTGGGTAGGCCAATGGGGGCCGCGGTGATGGCCGTCAGATCTGTCGCTGTCTCTATACGGTGCGGCCCGTATCCCATCGGAATTTGCCCACAATTTCTGGTTTCGCCTGCGCGTCAGGCACAACCAGAAGTGAAGCAGAGTGGTTAACAGATGGTTAATTTCTGTGGATAACGATGTGGATAAGAGCAAAAGACGCGGCCTTTGCTCCTATCCGTTTCCAACTGTTGCGTGAAAACCCGTGAGGGTCGTCGCTTTAGGCTGTCTCGCGCTCTGCCATGGCGGCGGCGAAGCGCTCGAACAGATAGTAGCTGTCCATTGGGCCGGGGGAGGCTTCGGGGTGGTATTGTACCGAAAAGACCGGTTTTCCCTCGACCTTGATGCCACAGTTCGAGCCATCGAACAGCGACACATGCGTCTCGACCACACCCGCAGGCAGGCTTTGCGCATCGACCGCGAACCCGTGGTTCATCGATGTAATCTCGACCTTCCCCGTGTCATTGTCTTTGACGGGGTGGTTGGCTCCGTGGTGGCCGTGGTTCATCTTGATCGTTGTCCCCCCGAGCGCCAGTGCGAGCATCTGGTGGCCAAGGCAAATCCCGAACACGGGCAGGTCTTTGGCCAGAACCCCTTGGATCATCGGAACGGCGTAGGCGCCCGTTGCCTCCGGATCGCCCGGACCGTTGGACAGGAACACGCCATCGGGATTGTGGGCAAGCACCTCTTCGGCGGTAGCTGACGCGGGCAAAACCGTCACATCGCACCCCGCCGAGGCGAGGCAGCGCAAAATGTTGCGTTTCGCACCGAAATCAACCGCGACAACCTTGAACCCGTTGCCCTCGCGTTTGGGATAGCCGTCGGGCCATGCCCACCGCATCTCGTCCCATTTGTAGGACTGGGCGCAGGTAACGTCCTTGGCCAGATCAACGCCGACCAGACCGGTGAAGGCGCGGGCCTGAGCCACGAGGGCCTCTATGTCGAAATTGCCGTCCGGATCATGGGCAAGGGCCACATGTGGCGCCCCTTGTTGGCGGATCGCGCGGGTCAGGCGGCGCGTATCGACGCCCCCCATGCCGATGCGACCGCGTTTGGCGAGCCATGGGCCAAGATCCTCTTGCGACCGCCAGTTGGATGGTTCGGTGGGGTCCCATTTGACGACCATGCCCGCGGCCACCGGATCGGCGGTTTCGTCATCCTCGGCGTTGACGCCGGTGTTGCCGATGTGCGGAAAGGTAAAGGTCACAACCTGACCCGCATAGGACGGGTCGGTCATGATTTCCTGGTAGCCTGTCATGGCGGTGTTGAAACACAGCTCTGCGGTGGTGACGCCCGTTGCGCCAAATCCCATGCCGTAAAAGAGTGTGCCATCGGCCAGTGCCAAACACGCAGTCGGTTTCTTAGTGGATTGACCCGTTGCCATGTCGCGACTCCCATGTGCCCAAAATTGTCGGGAAACTAGGCAGATCGGTGCGGAGCGTCAAGGCGCATCGGTCGCAGAATAGGGGATTTTCAGGAATATAAAATTAACCAATTAAACCAGACCTTTGCAAATTTGATCCTGTATTGAGATCAGGGGCCACTTTGGGTATGGTGGGTGCTTCGACAGCGATAGGAAGAGATGTCTATGGATATGCGTGACCGGATCAACACCGCCCTCAAAACGGCGATGAAAGAGAAGGATAAGGAGCGTCTTTCCACGCTTCGGCTGATCAATGCAGCCATCAAGGATCGCGATATCGCGGCTCGTGGTGAGGGAGATGACAGCGGCGTCGAAGATAGCGATGTCCTTCAAATCCTTGGGAAAATGGTGAAGCAACGCCAAGAGAGCGCGAAAGCGTTTGAAGAAGGCGGACGCATCGAGCTGGCCGATAAAGAGCGCTCGGAGATCACCGTGATCGAAGAGTTCCTGCCACGCCAACTGGACGCGGCCGAGACCGTAGCGGCCATTGATGCGGCGATTGCCGAGACGAATGCCGAGAGCATCCGCGATATGGGCAAGGTCATGGGCGCATTGAAAGCCAAATATACCGGACAGCTCGATTTCGGAGCTGTTGGCGGGAAAATCAAAGCCAAACTAGGGTAACGAATTAACCATTTTGCCATCATGGCGTTAAGGGTCGCCCAAATCGGGCGGCCCTTTTTAACACTTCGCTAACACTCCCCTGTTTCACTGCTCCGATCCAATCGCGTTTGAACCGGAGCCCGACATGACATTTCACGCCAAAACCCATCTCGACGCCGCAGGTGTCGCCCTTGCTGCCAAGCGCGGCGAGCGCACGAGCCATGATTTAAGCGGCACACCGAAACAGTTCTATGACAATCTGACCGAGAGCGAGTTGGAGGAAATGGCCTATCGCGCCGCTCCCGGTGACGGACATTCCCCCCGCGCATAGCGCAGGGTTCCCATAGAGATGTCAGCCGTGTTTTGGCATGTGTGTTGGGGGTCGCCCGTTGACGCCCCTGTGACGCCCCTGTTTTTGCCACCGTTGGTGGCCGGGGCCTGACGGCTGTGGCGCGTGTCTTACCGGCGCGGCTCTTTCCATTTGACGGTGTACAGATCAAGCCGGCGGTCTTTGAGGTTTCGCACCTCTCCTTGGGCGCGGGCATGGCGCAGATTGGACAGGTCCACATCGGCGACGACCACCATTTCGGCGTTTTCGGTGGCTTCGGCGGCAATGCCATCGCGGGCAAACGCGAAATCGCTTGGGGTGTAGATTGCCGATTGGGCGTAGTTGATGTCGATGTTGGCAACATTTTTCAAGTTGCCGACCATGCCTGAGGTCGCGACGAAAAGCTGGTTCTCGATGGCGCGGGCCTGACAGCAATATTTGACGCGCAAATGCCCCTGCCGTGTGTCGGTGCAATAGGGGACGAACAAAATCTGTGCGCCCTGATCCGCAAGGCGCCGGCCGATTTCGGGGAATTCGCTGTCGTAGCAAATCATCACACCGATGGGGCCGCAATCCGTCTGGATCACATTGATTTCATCGCCGCCCTGAATGCTCCACCAATATTTTTCGTCCGGCGTTGGATGCAGTTTTTCCTGCATATGGATCGACCCGTCGCGCAAGAACACATAGCCGACGTTCTGAAGCTCGCCATCATCGGTTTTCGTCGGATGGGAGCCGCCGATAATGTTGATGTTGGTGCGCACCGCAAGTTGCGACATGTGTTGGACAAAGCGTTCAGTGTACTCGGTCATGCGTTGGATCGCGATGTCGGGGGACACCTCGGCCTCGCATGACAACAGCTCAAGCGTGAACAGCTCGGGGAACAGAACAAAGTCGCCTTTGTAATCCGATGCCACCTCGACAAAATAGTCGATGGCAGAGAAAAACTCGTCGACATGAGAAATCGTGCGGGCCTGTTTCTGGACCGAGATAATCCGCACAAGGTCACGGTTGACGCGGCCGATCACGCCGGATGTTTCGGGTTCGGTGTAATCGTGGTTGCGCCACACCATCAACGTTGCATGGCCCCCCGATGGCGTGTCGGCAGGCGAATAGTTGGCCAAAACACCCGTGGGTTCAAACCCCATCCGGCGGTGAAACGAGATCACGGAATCCTTGATCTTGTTGTCGATCACGGCTTGCAAATAGGCGGAAGGCGTCGGGAACAGCCGCCGTTTGCGGTCAAATCCGGGCATCCGCCCGCCAAACAGAATGCCCTTTAATTGCAACTCCTGACATAGCTGCATCCGCGCATTATAGAGGCGGTTTCCGATCTTGAGGCGCCGCCGGTTGGGGTCGACACAGACCTCCATACCATAAAGCCAGTCGCCGTTTTCATCGTGGCGCGACAGGTGGCCGTTTCCGGTGATGCCGATCCAGTCGTGTGGTTTGAAGGCTTCGGCCTCGGAGATGCGGAACGTGGCGGCGTAGCCCACAATGTCCTCGTCGATCAGAACAACAAATTGCCCGTCCGGAAACCGGTTCAACTGTCCCACCAACATGCTGATCGTGTAGGTGTCCTCGTCGGGATAGACGCGCTCGACAAGCGATCTGACACGCGCAATGTCGGCATGTTTCAGGTTGCGGACAATCATTTTGGATTTGGATTTGGGCTTGGGTGACGACATGCCGGAGATCTTTCAACTTGGGTGGCAAATGCGACCGTGACGCGGTGGCGGGCCTTAGGCCGTTTCGAGGAAATGGTAGGCGTCGCGCAATGTCCTGGCGAGCCCGTCGAAAAATCCCGGTTTGCTGATGTCGATCAGGCTTGGCGCGGTGTCGGCGTCATCCGTGGCGACCTCATCGGGATGTTTCACGTCATAAAGGGCGCTCGGGGTGGCCAGCAACTCACGGTAACTTGCGCCTTTGCCGTGCTTGAGCACGTTGATGGCGAGGTAATATTGGTGGAACCTGTCGGCGAGATCGGTTTCCCCGGACGCGATGAGCATGGATTTCAACTTGCGTGAAAAAGGCCCGCGTTTGAAATGACCCTGCATCCGGGATTCGAACAGCGTAAAGATATCAACGGCAACCAGTTCAAGTGCGCGTGTTGCCTCACGCAGCTCGGCCAATCGGGCGTCGGACCCGTCCATCTGTTTCAAAAGCTCTGATATGCGATCTTCTGACGTCTTTGCCGTGGCCTGTGCCGCCGCAACCAATTCAACCACGCTTTGTGACGCTTGCATCGTTTCTTCTCCATTTGATCCCCCGTTCCTTACGCTATGTGGCGCGAAATGATAGGGGCAGGTTGGGCCAAATCCGGTGCGGGGGGGCGAAACCAACGCGCCGTGTGCCGGTATTGTCAGGGCTTAGATGATTTCGTCTTCGTCGAACAGCGGATCGTCGGTCAGCTGGTCGTTCATATCCATCATCATTTCCTCGGCGCGCACAACGGATTTGACGCGGGCTAGATGGAATACGGCGTCGCCCTCGTTGACGATTGGCATAACGGCGCGACCGACAATGATGCCACTAAACGGCGCGATGATGTCGCGTTCCTTTTGCCCGAACGGGTCGGAGACAACTGCCATGATATCGCCCTCGGCCACGACATCCCCGTCCGCCTTGAATGTGCGCAACAGGCCCCCGACGGGGGCGCGCAACCACTTGCTTGAGAAACAGTAATGCGACGGGGTTTTGGGTTTTGCGATGCCTTTTGCGGGGACCATCTCGACATGGCGCAGCACGCGCAGGATGCCCGCCACGCCCGCGCGCACAGACATTTCGTCAAAGCGCAGCCCTTCGCCGGCCTCGAACAACAACACGTCCTTGCCGATCTCTTTGGCGGCCCCGCGCAGGGAGCCGTCGCGCAGGGGGGATTGCAAGATGACGGGGGCGCCGAACACCTCGGCTAGTTCCGCCGTGCGCGGGTTGTCGGGCGAGATGCGAATTTGCGGAAGGTTGGTGCGATGCACCGCCGCCGAGTGCAGGTCGATGCCGAAATCACACCGTGCGACAATCTCGGTCAGGAACAGATGCGCCAGACGCGAGGCCAGTGACCCGCCCGCATTGCCCGGAAAGGAGCGGTTGAGGTCGCGACGGTCGGGCAGATAGCGCGAGTGGTTGATAAAGCCAAAGGCATTGACGATCGGGATCACAATCAACGTCCCGCGCAGGGATTTGAGGTTCGTGGCCCGTAGCAACCGGCGCACGATCTCGACGCCGATGACCTCGTCGCCATGCACGCCCGCGCTGACAAAAACGGTCGGCCCGTCGAGGCGCCCGTGGATCACATGCAGCGACATGGTCACAGGGGTATGGTCCGACAGGACGCTGACGGGGAGGTCGACGGTCTGACGTGTTCCCGCCGTAACCTCGGTTCCGTTGATGATAAAGGGCGCGCGGCGCGGCATCAGCCTTTTCCTTTTGTACGTGTGGCGTTCGGCTTGGCGGATTTCTCGATGTATTCGATGATTTTACCCGCCACATCAAGACCCGTTGCCTTTTCGACCCCCTCCAGACCCGGTGACGAGTTCACCTCCATCACCACGGGACCGTTTTCTGAGCGCAGCATGTCGACGCCGCACACATTCAGGCCCATGGTTTTCGCCGCCTTGACCGCAGTGGCGCGTTCCGCAGGGGTCAGTTTCACGACTTTGGCCGACCCGCCACGGTGCAGGTTCGAGCGGAACTCGCCCTTGGCGCCGGTGCGCTCCATCGCCGCGATGGCTTTGCCGCCGACCACGATGACGCGAATGTCCTTTCCGCCCGCTTCCTTGATGAACTCTTGCAGCAGGATGTTCACCTTTGCGCCGCGAAACGCCTCGATCACCGATGTGGCGGAGCGGTCGGTATCGGCCAGAACCACGCCGATGCCTTGGGTGCCTTCAAGCAGTTTGATCACCACAGGTGCGCCACCCGCCAGTTCGAGAACCTCGGCGGTCTGTTTGGGGTCATGGGCGAATGTCGTCACCGGAAGCCCAACGCCGTCGCGGGCCAAAAGCTGCATCGAGCGCAATTTGTCCCGCGAGCGGCCAATCGCAACGCTTTCGTTGAGGGGGTAGACGCCCATCATCTCGAACTGGCGCAATACGGCCAGACCGTAAAAGGTCACGGAGGTGCCGATGCGCGGGATCACAGCGTCAAAGCCTTCGAGCTTTTCACCGTTGTGGTACATCTCTGGCCGTTTGGAGACGATGTTCATATAGCATCGCAGCGTATTGACGATGTGGAATTCGTGGCCGCGCGCCTCTGCGGCCTCTTTGAGCCGCTTGTGGGAATACAGGTCAGGATTGCGGGCCATCATTGCGATTTTCATGGGAAAGCTCCTTTTGCCTCTTCGGGCGTGTGTTAAACCTATCGCGATGACAGTTTTGTTTTGCGGGTGTGAACCGCGATGTTCTGGTGTTTGAGCGCGGTGCGCCCGACGATCATGGGCGAGCGCATGTTGCTGCGGTCCGTCAATGACACGGCAATCGGCCATGTGCGCCCCGCGATTGTGACCGGTGTTAAAATCACGATCCGCTCTTCGGGAACCCCGCTGGTGTTTTTGATGTGGCGGGTGTCATGCACGGGGGCCTCGACCCAATGGTCGGGGGCGGCAACCTCGATGTCCACATGAAATCGCACCCAATGCGTATCGTCACGCTCGAATGTCTCGATTTGCATGGCATGAAGCGCGGATGTGCGCGCCCCCGTGTCGAACTTTGCCTTGACCTTGTGCAGGCCGAGGTCGGGCAGGTCGATGTATTCCATCCACCCCACGACACTGAGGTCCGGTTTGGGCTTTTTGACTTTGAGGTGCGGGGTCATGGCAATGCTCCTTTGGGCGCTCTTTAGTTTGCATGAAAATATTTGTCTATAGACAAAAAATATTTGTCATTTATGATGGAGGCATGGAAAATATCGAACACACAGCCAAGCGGCTTGCCGCGCTTTACGCACAAAGCTTTGGTGGCAAGGCATCGGGCCGCTACCGGATCCCGTCAAAAATGGTGCGTGACATGGCGGGGCAACGCCGGTTGTACCCCGAGGATGTTCAGGCTCTCACACGGGCCATGTTCCAAGAGGGCTATGTCCTGATTGATATGGACAGCTTTTTTGTGGTGCTCAGCGCCAATGCCTTTGTGAATTACCGCCGCGCCAATGCCGATGTGATCGCCAAGCCATAAGCCGGCCCCGTGAACATCCGGTGATACAAAACGGCCCCACGTGCGGATGCAGGCGGGGCCGTTTGTTGTTTGGCGCTGTACGCGATCAGCTGTAGAGCGCTTTGGCCTGGGTAAATGACAGCAACCGTTTGGTCTTGCTGTCCCACAGGTGCAACCGGGCGCTGTGCAGGCTTTGGCGGATTGTCATGCGGTTGATCTGTGCAAGGTCCGCGTGGTCGCGCAGGACTTCGGGCAACCTGTAAAACGGGATCCGTGCATAAAGGTGATGTACGTGGTGGATGCCGATGTTGGCGCTCATCCACTGTAACACAGGGGGCAGCACGTAGTAGGAACTGCCCTCAAGGGCGGCTTCGTGCATTTGCCAATCCTCTTCGACCGACCAGTGGGTGGTTTCGAATTGGTGCTGTACATAAAACAGCCACACCCCCGCCGTCGCCGCCAAAAGCGTGGAGGGCAGGAAGATCAGGAACACCGCAGAGGCTCCGCCGAAATGCCACACAAGCGCGAGGCTGATCAGGATCGCGGCATTGGTGCTCATGGCACTGATCCAGTATTTGGCCCGTGCCATCAGACCCAAAGGCAGACGGTTTTGCAGGAAAAACAGATAGCCCGGTCCAAGGCCGAACAAGACAACGGGATGGCGGTACAGGCGGTACATCAACCGTTTGCGCGGGCTCAGATCGCGGTACTCGGCCACGGTGAGCGTGTGGACATCGCCGATGCCACGACGGCCAAGGTTGCCCGCCGAGCTGTGGTGCATGGAGTGCGAGCTGCGCCAGACATCATAGGGCGTCAGCGTCAGAACGCCCAGAATACGCCCGAGCCAGTCGCTTGCCGTGCGGCTTTTGAGAAAGGACCCGTGGCCACAATCGTGTTGGATGGCGAACAGGCGCAACAGGAAGGCCGCGTTGAGAATTGAAATCCCGAAGGTCAGCCAATAGCTGATCGCGAGGGCTTTCCACGCCAGAACCCACAACAAAACGAACGGGCCAAGTGTCACGGCGAGCTCGAACCCGCTACGCAGCGTATTCGGATCGCGGTAACCCGCAAGGACGCGCACCCATTCTTTTGCAGGGGGACGGGTGGAGACTGTGTCGGTGGGCTTGGGAGTGTCGGACATGCGCCTACTTTTTCTAGATGTTCCGCAACGTCATAACCCATTCCGCCGCCAGATCAAATGTCGCGTGAGTGCGGTGTGTGAAAAATCTGCATCACCGGTGGAATATGTCGCAGGGCGGCGCGGGTCGGATGGGGTCTCGCGTGGGCTTATCGATAGCGGGGCGGCCCTTTGCGGTGGATCAGCCACGCTGCCCCGAGCAAGTCGGGGATCCCGACAAGACCACGGCGCAAATTGTTGTATTTCGATTGCCCGCCGTTGCGTTCGCAATGGGTGACATCCACAGTTTTCACATCCCACCCCTCCCGCAGCATCATTGCGGCCATAAAGCGGTGGATATGGTCGAACCACGGCAAATCGTTATAGGCGGCACGGCGAAAGGCCTTTAGCCCGCACCCGCTGTCGCGCACCCTGTCTTTGAGCAGCGCCCCGCGCAGCCCGTTGGCAAAACGCGATGCATAGCGTTTGGCAAAGGTGTCCTGACGCTTGACCCGTTGTCCCTGAACGAGGCCGAGGGCGGGGGATGCGGGATCATTGCGCTCGAAGGGGGCGATGAGCAGGGGGATCTGGTCGGGCGGGTTTTGCCCGTCGCCGTCAAGAGTGACGATCAAGGCCCCGCGTGCTGCACGCACGCCACGGCGGATCGCGGCGGATTGGCCGACCGATACGTCATTGCGCAGGGTTTGCAGCCACGGCAGGCGGGCGCATAATTCGTCGAGTTTGACGGCCATCCCGTCGGTCGATCCGTCATCGACCACAATCACCTCGAAGGATCGCCCCTTAAGAGCCTTTTGGATGCCCTCGACCAGAGGGCCGATGGCGACGATTTCGTCTTTGGCGGGGATAACAACGCTGATATCCGGACTTTGCTGCATCATTTCGGGTCCTTTTGTGTGAGGTCCGCCACAGCCCAAAGGCCGTAGGGGCGATCGCGGAACACCACGGTGTCGGTCGGTGTGGCCGTGATCGGTGTTTTATCCACCCGCCCGACGATAACGCCGTTGGGGTGGTCTATTTGCCATTGGGCGAGACCCTGTGGGGTATCGATCTGATCCATATGGCGGGTGGCGCGGGCGGCAAAATTGAACTCCGCGTGGTAGCTTGAGGTGAACACCGCAATGCCGCTGTCTTCGAACGGGGCAATATACTCTCCGATGCTGCGGGTGTCGTAGGCGGCATAGATGCCGGTAAAGCGGACCGTCGCACCAAGGCTGAGCAACAGGCCGAGCGACAGGATCGCGCCGCCGCGTAGCACCGGGTAATTCAATGCCAGACCGCAAATCGCCAGAAGCGACAGGCCGACCGCCAAAAGCGTCACACGCGGGGTCAGCAATCCGGTGGCCTGTGTGGCGTCCACAACGCCCAGTCCGGCAAGGCAGAACACCACGCCAAGCGCCGCAATGAGACCAGCGGGGATCCACAGGCGTGTCTCGCCAAAGGTCGGGCGCAAACGGGCCACGACAAGCGCAACTGCGGGCAGCTCGGGAATGAGGTAGTGCAATTGTTTGCCGCTGATGAGGCTGAACAGGACAAACGCGGACCCCGCCCATGCAATCGCCAAGCGCAGGCCCGTGTCGGTCCATTGTGCCTTTGCGAGCGCCCGCCACAGTTGGGGGATAAAGATCCACGGGAACAAGAACACGGGGAGAACGGTGGCGTACCAATACACGGGGCGCGCATGGGCAAAGGACTGCGCGATCCGCCCCGCGCTTTGTTTCCACAGCACGGCATCGCGGTATTCTGCGCCGCCGGTGATGATGGCGGGACCCAACCAGAGGCCCGCAACCGCCACCCCTGTGAGGATTGCAATGCCAAGCCCCGCACCGAGACGGGGCAAGCGCACAGCGGGCAAGGTCCGCGCCCAGAACGGCACGAGCAGGACGGCGGGCAACAGGTGGACGAAAATCACCGGCCCTTTGGCCAGGACGCCCACCGCAAGGGCCACGCCCAAACCTGCCCAATAGCGCCACAGCCCTGTTCTGACAGCCGCCACGAGGGACAAGAGCCCAAGAAGCGTGGCCGTGGCCAGAGCGGTGTCGAACATGGTCGCGCCGCCATAAAAGGCAAAGGCAAAGGTGCCGGCCAAGGCCCAGACCGCGCGACCGCCAATGCCGGTGTCCTCTGGCCAAAGCTGTGTGGCCAAGCGCCCCGTGAGCCAAAGGGCCGTAACGGTGAACACAGGCGCCGCAAGGCGGGCCACGTATTCGGACACGCCGAAAACGCCCCACAACAGATTGATAAGCCAGAATAACAGTGGCGGTTTGTGGGTGTAGAGTTCAAAGTTTTTGGTGGGGACGAAATAGTCGCCCGTCACATGCATGTCCCATGCGACCCCGACATAGCGTGTTTCGTCAATCGGCAGGAGCGGGCGCAGGGTAATCCCGATCAGGGCCACAGCGGTAAAGAGGACGAGGGCGGTGAGGCTGCGCGGATGTGCCATTATGCAGCGTCCCGTTTGGCGGTATTGGACAGCAACATCAGGTTGCGCACATAGATGAACAGGCCCATGCCCTGACCCAGGATGAACACGGGATCCTTGCGCCACAGCGCGTAGATCAAAAGCGTCGATCCCCCCGCAAGGCTGAACCACCAGAACGCATGGGGCACCACGCTTTCGCGTTTGCGCTCACTGGCAATCCACTGCACCAGAAAGCGCGAGGTAAAGAGCAATTGCCCCAGAAATCCGATGGTGATCCAAAAGCTGTCCGGCATAAGTGTTCCACTCCGATAGCGACATGTTTTGAGGTGCTATGGAGATCGTGCCTTACGAGAACCTGACGGTTGTCCTATAACGGTCGGGAACTGGACAGCGGCGAGGCGTGTGGGCGATGCGATTGTTGGTGATTGAGGACGAGGCGGGACTGGGCGAGACGATCTGTGCCTATTTGCGCTCGGCCAGCCATGCCGCCGATCACGTTACCGATCTTGCCTCGGCGCGGGCGAGTTTGGCGGCCACGCATTACGACCTCCTGCTGCTCGACCTTGGCCTGCCGGATGGCGATGGCGTCACGTTTTTGCGTGAACTCCGGCGCGGCGGCAATACTGCACCTGTGTTGATCGCCACCGCCCGCGACCGTATTTCCGAACGCATCGAGGGGCTCAAGGCGGGGGCAGATGACTATTTGGTCAAGCCGTTCGATCTGGATGAAATGGTGGCCCGCATCGAGGCCAACCTGAACCGCCTGACCATTGCGGCGACGCCCGTGCGGGCCTTTGGCGCCGTTGTGGTCGACCCTGCCACAAAATCCGTGACCCTGGACGGGCGCGTGGTGGATCTGACGCGCCGCGAATGGGGACTGGTCGACCGGCTGTCCTCGCGCCCCGGGATGACGTTTTCCAAATCCGACCTTGAGGACACGCTCTACGGCTACGGCTATGAGGTCGAAAGCAATGCCATTGAGGCCCACGTCAGCCGCGTGCGGGCCAAATTGGGCAAACCGGCGGTCGTGACGGTGCGCGGCATCGGGTATAAAATGGGGCGCGTATGAGCCGGTCACACAGTTTAGCGCGCCGCGTGGCGCTGTTCACCAGTCTCGGGTTTGCGGTGGTTGTGGCATTGTCCGTTTTGGTGATGGCCGCGCTGTTGCGGGTCGAGACGGATGAGCAACGCGACGAGCTCCTGCGCGAGATGTCCCCTATTGTTATGGGGCTTTTGATGCCGGCGGCGCCGTTTGACAGGGGTGCGGGTGTGCAAAGCGAATTCGCGGCGCTGATGGCGCGTGATGGCGAAGAGACGATCATGGTCTTTGCGCTTGTCGACCAAAGCGGTGTTGTGCGCGTCAAATCGCGCGGCGATGTGGCGTTCCCCGACCCACGCGTAACCGGCACCAACCGGTTCTACGCCGATGCACGCTACCGCTATTACATCAGTGCGCCTAATGCCGATGGCGCGGTGGTTATTCTGGGCGATTCCTCGGGCGAACGCACCGAGGCGGTGCTCGAAAGTCTGGTGGGCTTTGCGGGGCCGCTGGTGCCGCTGGTGGCGATTTCATTCCTTTTGGTGCGTTGGATCACGCGCAGCGCGTTGCGCCCGCTCGACCATCTGCGCGACGAGATCGCGGCGCGTGACCGCGGGCTTTTGTCGCCCTTGGACAGCGCGGGGTTGCCGAGCGAGTTGCGCACGGTTGTGGCCACCTTGAACGGGTTCATGTCGCGCCTGTCCAAAGCTCTGGATGCCGAGCGCCACTTTGCCACCAATGCGGCCCATGAATTGCGTACGCCGCTTGCCGTGGCTTTGGCCAAAACACAGCACCTCAGATCGCGCCACACGGGCCATGATCTGACCGACATTGATGCCGTGGAACAGGCGCTCAAACGCATGACCCGTCTGGTGGAGCGGTTGTTGCAACTGGGCCGCGCCGAGGCTGGGGCGGGGCCGTCGGGTGTCCCGATCAATGTGCGCGAGGTGTTGGAACTGGTGGTGGAGGAACGGGCGGGTGCCAATGCACAGATCGCCGCGCGGCTGCTCTCCGATCCGTCTGATACGCCGGTGCTGTCGGGGATCAGTGCCGATGATTTTGCCATCGTCGCCGCGAACCTGATCGACAATGCGCTGCGCTACGGGGCCGGGGATCGCCCGATCACCCTTGCCCTCACGGCGGGGGCGCTCACGGTGTCGAACGCAGGGCAGGTGATTGCCCCCGAGGACCTCGCCACCCTCACCACGCGGTTCAAACGCCATGATGCGCGGGGCGGCGGTTTGGGTCTTGGTCTGTATATTTCCGAAACGCTTGCGCGCAATTCGGGCGGGGGGCTCACGCTGCACTCGCCCGCGCTTGGCGCCCGCGACGGGGTGAGTGCCGTGTTCACCTTTCCCGTTGTGACTTTGGACGCGGGTTAAAGCGCCGCTGCGGCGTCGCGCAGCGCCACAAACAGGATATGCGCCGAGGCGGCTCCCGGATCGATATGCCCCACGGAGCGTTCCCCGAGCTTTTTGGATCTGCCGCGCTTGCTTGTCATGTGCGCGGTGGCGTCCCGCCCGACTTGCGCCCCTTCGACGGCTGCCGCGAGGCAGGCCCCCACGTCGCCACCCGCATCGCGGGCGTCCTTGGCGGCGGTTACGGCCGGCACATAGGCGTCGACCATGGTTTTGTCGCCCACGGACGCGCCGCCGCGTGCCACGATCCCGTCGTGAAGCCCCTCGATCCACGCCACCATCGCTGCGGCATCAAGGTTGAGACGGTCCGCCACCGCCGCCCCCGCCGTTTGAAATGCCGAGGCATAGAGCGGGCCGGATGAGGCCCCGACCGCGTCGAGAAACGCCTTGCCCATTCGGTTTGACATTCCGGTGATGGTCTCGTCCTGATCCTGCGCCAGTTCGGCGCGGATGGCGGAAAACCCGATGTCCATTGTGATGCCATGGTCGCCATCCCCAATCACGCCGTCCAACTCGGACAGCCAGTCGCGGTTGGCAAAGATCGCATCCGCCGCGGCAAGGATCATGGTGCGAAACCCTGCGGGGGAAATGGTCCCGTCGGTTTTAAGCGTGCTGCGGTCTTGTGCGGTCTGACGGCTGGTCTGTGCGTGTTGGCGCGTGGTGTGCGCCCCTTTGGGGGCGAGCGCGCCCGCAACGGTGAGAGCGGGCGTGCGGCACGGCACATCCAACAGGGTTTTGAGATCGTCGTCGAGTTTGAGGAGCGTCACGGAGGCCCCCGCCATTTCCAGCGAGGTGCAGTATTCGCCGACCCAGGAATAGTGGATTTTTACGCCGCGGTCCGCCAAAATCCGCGCCACGCGGCGGTGGAGGATATAAAGCTCCAATTGGCCCGTGGCCCCGAGCCCGTTGACCAGAACGGCCACCTCGTCGCCCTGTCCAAGCGGCATATCGGCAAGGATCATTTCCATCAATTCGTCGGTGACGGCATCGGCGGTTTCAAGCGGTCCGCGCCGCATCCCCGGCTCGCCGTGAATGCCCATCCCGATTTCCATTTCGTCGTGACCGATGTCGAAATTCAGTTTGCCGGTTTGCGGCATGGAGCAGGCGGTCAGTGCCACCCCCATCGAGCGGCAATTGTCATTGGCGTGGTGCGCTGCGGCGACACAGGCCTCAAGGTCACGCCCCAGTTCGGCTGCGGCTCCGGCGATTTTGAAGACAAAGAAATCCCCCGCGATGCCGCGCCGTTCCTCTTCGCGTCCTTTGGGGGCCGAGGCCACATCATCCGTCACCTGAACCGAGCGGGCCGGGATGCCCAGACGCTCGCAGGATTCGGCGGCCATGTCGAAATTCATCACGTCGCCGGTGTAGTTTCCGTAGAGAAAGACCACGCCTGCGCCGCCATCGGCGGCTTTTGCGGCGTCGAGGATCTGTTCGGGGGAGGGGGAGGCAAAGACGTTGCCCACGGCGGCCGCATCGGCCAGACCGCGCCCGACATACCCCGCAAACGCCGGTTCGTGGCCCGATCCGCCACCGATGATGATGCCGACCTTGCCGTCACGCGGGCCGTCTTTGGCCACGACCGCGCGGCCTGTGGCGCCTTTGACCATCAGCATATCGGGGTGGGCGGATATCATGCCGTCAAGCGCGTGGGAAATGATGTCCTCGGGGGCGTTGATCAGCTTTTTGGTGCGAATGTCGTCAGTCATGTCATCGTCCCTGTGTAAAGGTCTTGGCGGCGGCCGCGGTGGTTTCGATCCACGGCTGTTCCTTGGCGATGGCGGCGTTCAACCCGTTCTCGTCCAACATCAGCCAATGTTCCAGAATCACGCTCATATCGGCGGGGCAATGGGCGAGTTGGTCGAGCGTCCATTCAACCGGCGCGCGCCCCTGCCCAAGTGGCACGCCGTGGATGCGAAACCCGACGCCGTAAGGGTCCGGTGTAATCTCGTAATCCTTGAGGTGCAGGTTGATCGTGTAAGGGGCGAGCATGGAAATGGTCTCTTCGGGCCACTCATTGGCACAAATCGAGTTGGCCACATCAAGGCAGACCCCGAGGTGATCGTCATTCACCGCGTCAAGCAATTCGACCATGCGCGGCGAGGGGTAGTTGAAGTGGTTTTCAATGGCGATTTTCATGCCCTTGGCGCGGGCTTTGTCGACGCGGGGGCGCAGCTGTTCGGCAAGGGCGGCCACGGGCACGTGGCTGTCGGCCTCGTCCAGAGCCACGCGCATGATTTTCGCGTGCAGGCGCTGCCCGATATCGAGATAGCGGTCCACTTCGCCGGCATCAAAACACTGGGTGCCGAGTTCAAGGGTCAGACCCTTTTCCTGAGCCACCTCATACAGGCGGTGGTGCTCGGCCTCCGAATAGCGATCCAGTGGCATATTGTCGGCATATTGCACCACGTCGAGGCCAAGAGCCTGTGCGCGGTCCAACAGATCAAACGCCGTCAAAGGGGCCGATGGCACCTGATCCTTGATCCCGATGGACCACCGGTAGGCGTAGCTTCCCAGTCCGAGTTTCATAGCGGTCTTCCCCTTGATCCAATGCGCGTGCTGTCTCCCGTGCGCGTAGAGCCTACTGCAGGGGCCTGCGTATGCAACGAAAACATGCGGTCAGTCTGTGAAGATGTGCTTCACTCAGGATGTAGTACAGATTTATCCGGGGGATGGCAGCGGCGTTGGCATCGTCAGGCCCGCCGCATCGGCGCAGGCCTGTACGCGGGTGAGAACCTCGTCCGGAACCACGACACCCAGTCGGGCGCTTTGCCGGCGTGCCATAGCCGCACGATCGCCGGGGACACGCACGGGACGCGCGGCGTCGACGGGTGTGTTGGCGCGACACGCGGCATTGAGGTGATCGACCTGTGATGTAAAGGCCTCAAGTCCGCCAAAGGCCTGCGGATCCATAATCTGGAGAAAGACATTCGCGCCCCAACGGGTTGGTTTCTCGACCCGTCCGTGGGCGGCAAGCGCCTGCGTCAGCATTTCCACCATCAGGCCCATGGCATAGCCTTTGTGACCGTGATCCATGCCGCCAGCGGGAAGGATCGTACCTTTGGGGGTGGTGTTGACCACGTTGGGGTCGGTGGTGGCGCGGCCCTGTGCGTCGAGCATCCAGTCGTTTGCAAAGGGGCGGCCGGTGTTGATGTGTTCGCGGACTTTGGACACGGTGGTAATCGACGCGCAGGTGTCGATCAACACGGGGTGATCCGTGGCGGGGTAGCCCACCGCCCACGGGTTCGGCGTCAACAAAGGCTCGGTGCCGCCAAAGGGGGCGACCCATTCGCCCGAGGGATCGGAGGTGGCGATATAGCACACAAAGCCCTTGAGAGCGGCGATGCGGGTGAGGGTGGACAGGCAGCCGATATGGTGGCTGCGCCGGATCGCCATCGCGGCCATCCCCAGATCGGCGGCCCGCTCCATACAGGTTGCAAGCGCCTGCGTCATCACCCAGTGGCCGGGCAAGCCGTTGCCATCCCACACCATCGTCACTTTATGATCCGCCACCACGTCATGTGTGCCGTGCGTTGTCATATTGCCGTTGGCCAGTTCGGGCAGGTAGTAGGGGATCATCGACAGCCCGTGGGTGGTCACGCCGATTTCGTCGGTCTGGATCAACAGGTCGGCGACCACCGCAGCGATGTGCGCCTCTAGCCCCGCGTGGACCAACAGGTCACGGGCAAGGGTAAACAGCGCGGTGCGTTCAAAACGCTGTGGGGCGGCTTCGCGTGCGGCGTGGGGACTGGTGTCGGTCATGGGGCTGCCTGATATGTTAGTTTGCTTGAGCCATCAAGACAGCAGGTATGATGAAATGTCCAGTGCATCAGTGCCTCCCACGCCACAAAACCGCAAAGCCCCGCCAAAGGGCAGGGCTTTAAACCGGTTTTGTTTCACCAGGCCGGTCAGGCGATCAGAAGCTTGGTCTCATAGCCTTTGAGGCACCGCCGCGCCGTCGGGTGATCGGCGTAGGGCATTGCGCGCAGTTCGGGGAAAACGTGGAACAGCTCCTCGCGGGCCGCCGCCTCGATCGAGCCGAGCGTGTGCGCGGAGGGGTAGAGGCTCTCGGACGGTGCGCCCTCGGCATAGACCACCTCGTGACCGTCGAACATCATGTGGAAATACTCCACCGTGCCGCCCTCAACGCGGCGGATGGTGTCACCGTTCACCAGATGTGTGGCCGCGGTAAAGACTTGCTCGGCGTCGAATAACACCTGTGCGCGCCAGTCCTGCATCAACATGCGGTGCTGTGGCGAAACGACGAGGGGGCCGGAATTGCCCAGTGCGCCCGCCGCAAACGCGATCGGGGCAAAGGCCCCGACGGCAGGGACCTCGCGCGATCCGATCCACCGCAACGGCTGTGGGCCGTGATCCATCGTCAGGATCAGATCCCCCGCTTTCAGGCTCTCGACGGGGCGGGGGCCATAGGGGGTTTCAATGCGTGTACCGCGCCCGAAACAGATAATCGTTTCGATGTTGGAAAAGTTGATAACCGTTCCGTCCGACAGGGTGATCGTGCCGTTTTCCTGATCGGGGGTGGAGAAAACCGCAGAGCCGGGGGTGTAAAGGCCGGGGCCAAGCAATGACAGGTCGAGCACATCGCCCGCACCGCTGTCGTTGGTCTCTTCGCCGTCGATGAAAATGGCCGAGCCATCCACCTGTGACGGGTCGATATAGACCGTGTCGGAGCCATCGCCCCCCACAACCGTGTCGCCGCCACCTGCGGTGATAAAATCGTCCCCCAGACCACCATAGAGGTTATCCGCACCTGCGCCGCCGTTGAGCGTGTCGCTGCCTTCGCCGCCTGTGAGGGTGTCCGCGCCGTCACCGCCAAACAGGATATCGTCGCCCGCATCGCCAAACAGCGTGTCATCGCCAAGGCCGCCGGTCAGCGTGTCGCTGTCGTCGCCACCATACAAAAGGTCGTCGTCGTCGCCGCCATCAAGGATGTCGTCGCCCGCGCCGCCGTAAATCGTATCATTGCCGGAGCCACCTGTGACCGTGTCGTTATCGTCGCCCGCGTCGATGGTGTCGTTGCCCGTGCCGCCGTCAATGGTATCGGCACCCGTGCCACCACCAATGGTGTCATTGCCGGAGCCACCCAGAATGGTGTCGTCTCCCGCATCGCCGTACAGTTGGTCATCGCCGCCCGCACCGTCGAGGTAATCGTTGCCGTCCCCGCCGTAAAAGACATTGGTGTAGCCCGTGACGGGATCCGTATCCATGCCGTCATAGCCGATCAGCGTGTCATCAAAATCGGAGCCGATGATGCCGTCTATGCCGCTGCCCGTATCGCCCGCCGCATAGCCACCCGAATAGGTGCCGGTCGCAAGGTTGACGTTGACGCCTGCGTCCGAGCCGGAATAATCGAGTGTGTCCTGACCGGATCCGCCATTGTTCTGGTCCGCGCCGACACCGCCGATGATGGTGTCATTGCCGGTGCCCGCGTTGATAATGTCATCGCCCAGACCCGCATCAATGGTGTCATTGCCATCGCCCGCGTTGATCACATCGTCGTAGTCGGGGAAGGAGGCGTCAAACACCACATCTGAGAGCCAGATGCCTTGCGTGCCTGTGCCCGTGTTGTCGTAGTCGATGACAATGGAGGCCACAGGCCCCGTGATATTGACCAGAAGTGAACCGGCCGCGTCGCCTGTGTTGGTTGAGGAGGTCCCCGTCACCGTGTTGCCAACGGCCGTGTGGGCCGAGCCTGTTACAAACTCGACCGGCACCTCGTTGCCGTCCGCATCATAGGCGCGGATGGTCAGAACATCGGTAAAACCGCCCGTCACCTTGTCGAGGTCGTTGACGCGGAACGACACATTGCGCACCTCGTCGCTCAGACCGCTGGCGGGATCTGTTGCGGCGAAATCCATGGTCATGGTCATGGTATCGGCCCCTGCGCCGCCCGTGCGCTCGCCGAACAGGAACAGGGTGCTGTCCGGATCGAACACTTCGCCCGATTCCGTATATCCGTTCAGATTGTAAGCGTTGTTTCCGGTCGGGTCATAGGCAATCTCGCCGGTGCCGTCGTCGATGATCTCAAAGGACATGGTCATGCCCTCGGAGGTCAGCGTGCCGGAGCTGTCCATATAGTTGGTCTGGTTGCCCAGATCGTTCCACTTGAACACGCCGCCGTTCAGGGCGCCGTCATCGACCCGCTCGCCTTCGGGGTCGCCGTCATAGGCGGTGTCGATGGTGTCATCGCCGCTTGTGCCTTCGATTACGCCATCTTCGTAAAAGGCATAGACAAAGCCCGGATCATCGGTGCCGCCATTGGGCAGGGTGTCATAGGAGGTTACCGTGTAGTCGGTGCCGGCAACCAGAGGGGTCTCTGACAGCATGATCCATTGATTGGTCCCGGGCGTGTCCACCTCGACCGCGACCACGTTGAACACCTGTCCTGTTGCAGGGTCGGTTAGGGTCCAACTGATCTCCGCATCGAGATTAACGCCCGTGTAGGTCGTGCCGCCAAGCGTAATATCAACCGTCGCATTCTCGTTCGCGTTGTCATCGTCCAGACCCGCCCCATCCGTGCCGGATTGGTTGTCGGTGATGACGGCATCGCCGGCATAGGCGCTCGGGCCTGCGTAGGTGAATGTGCCGGATGTGGGCAGAGCCCCACGGGGATCATAATCGTAATACTGAATCGTATACGTTGGCATTGGAGACCTGCAATTTTTAGTTTTGCCCACACTCTGACGGCGCGGATCTGCTCGGGGACCAGTTCTATGCCGAAATGTGGCGAGAATGGGGCACCTATTCGTCCATTCGACGAAATCATTGGATTTTTTGGTGGTTTGTTTCCAATGAGTCACAGTTTTCGGGTGGGGAAACCGGCGTTTCAGCGGCGCCATTCAATTCGTATTTATGATGTATTTGAATGAAGTAAGCGGCCACGTACACGGTTTTTTGGTCCTTTAAGCGTACCGTCGTGGGTAGGGAAAAGGTGGGAAAACAGACCCGATGGCCACGTACAACCTCAACGGCTATGCCGCATCAAGCCTCTCGTCGACGTCAGGAAGCCTGTCGGCGCAGGTTGGACACGTGTGGCAACTTGATCCGGCTTGGGACAATTCCGAGGATCGCCTCACCTACACGATCACCGACGATGATAGTAAACTCGACGGGGATAATAGCGCGGGCGAGATCGGGGATGATGCCAATCAAACGGCTGTTGTCACAGATACGACCGGCGGAACCATCGCGTCGGGTCAAATCTATGCCGAGGAACATGTGACCCTTAGCGATGGTGCGGGCAACACCATCCATGTCTACACGATCGAGATCGCAGGCGGCCAGATCGGCATGCTCACCACCCCCGAAATGGTGCCCGGTGTCACCTATCACGTCACGGCCGTTCAAAACGTCACAAGTTCGAACCAACCCGACTTTTCGGCGATGGCCACCCCCACCTATGATCCCGATCTGGCACAGAACCATACCGGTGGCGGGTATGACGACCAGATCATTGCGGGTGACGGCAATGACACCATCTCCACAGGCGATGGGGCGGACAACATCGACGGTGGCGCGGGCAATGACACCATTTATTACGGGAGGGGTGGTGCGACCCGCTCCGACGGTGATCTTGTCTACGGTGGTGACGGTGATGACGTCATTGATGACGCGGCGGGCACGCAAAATTACCTCTATGACGACACGCTTTATGGCGAGGGGGGCAACGATACAATTTACGGCGGCGCGGGGGACGACGAAATCTACGGCGGCGCGGACCACGATACCCTGTATGGCGAGAGCGGGCATGACGAGATTTATGGTGGCACGGGAGATGACACCATTTACGGGGGGGACGGCTACGACATCATCTATGGCAACGAGGGCAATG
The DNA here is from genome assembly GCF_048259695.1 of Celeribacter sp. Taxonomy (GTDB): domain Bacteria; phylum Pseudomonadota; class Alphaproteobacteria; order Rhodobacterales; family Rhodobacteraceae; genus Celeribacter. The sequence goes on from NZ_JBLXHL010000004.1 coordinate 305,318, forward strand.
ATACGCTGCATGGCGGCAATGACGATGACGTGCTCTATGGTGGTGCGGGCGTCGATGTCCTTTATGGCGAGGCAGGCGATGACACGCTTTTAGGCGAGGCGGGGAACGACCATCTCACGGGTGGTTCCGGCACCGATACGCTTTCGGGCGGGACCGGGAATGACACGTTCTACATTGTCACCACCGACGAGACTGTAAATGTCTACGGCGATGATGATTGGGATACCGTCGATTTCACCTATAGCTCGGGCAGTGGCGTTGATCTGTCCTATACGGGTGACAATACATTTTCCTATGAGTTCATCACGGTGCCTGCGACGTCCGGTGTCGGCAACTCGATGGAGAATTTCCGGCTCACCGGCGAGGCCGATACGGTGGATGCCTCCCTTGATCAATCAGGGGCCACATATGCGCTCGGCGCGGGGGACGATACGTTCACGGGCGGATCGGGCAATGACGCGGTTTATGGGGGCGACGGTGCGGATACGATTGCACTCGGGGCGGGCGGTGACTACGCCGAAGGGGGCGCGGGCAGCGATACGATCTATGGGGACGCCGGTGATGACTGGATCGTGGGCGGGACAGGGGATGACACCCTTTACGGCGGCGATGGCGAGGACACCCTGTCGGGGGGCTCCGGCACCGACAACCTCTCCGGCGGGAGCGGCAACGACACCTTCGAAGTCATCGAAACAGATGATGTCACCAACCTGTCAGGGGACGGGTGGTGGGATATTGCCGATTTCAAAGAGGTCGGCACATCCTCGGGGGTGGATATCACCTATATTGGCAGCACATCGTTCACCTATGATTTCAATGCGACAACCGCCACAGGGACCGCCAACAGCATCGAGCAAATCGACGGCACCAATGCGGGAGACACGATCGACGCCTCCGCGAACACGCATGACTCCGTCTACAGCACCCTCGATGGGGACGATGTGGTTCTGGGCGGCAGTGGCAATGAGGATATCTATACCGGCGATGATAATGACACCATTACCGGTGGCGCAGGGGATGACTCGATTGAATCCGGTGACGGTCAGGACACGATGGTGTTTGCCGATGGGTTCGGCAACGATACGATCACGGATTTCGATTTCACCGACAGCAATTCCGATGGCTACACCGACGACCAGCTGGATGTATCTGCGGTCACGGTGGGTAGCGCCGGCACGCCCGTCACCGGATGGGACGTTGTGGTCACGGATGATGGCAGCGGCAATGCGGTGATGACCTTCCCCAACGGGGAAACGATCACACTGACGGGCGTGGCGCCGACACAGGTGGATAGCGTATCGGAAATGCACGCAATGGGTATTCCGTGTTTCGTCTCGGGGACACGGATCATGACGCCCTCTGGCGAACGTCCGGTCGAGACGTTGCAGCACGGCGATCTGGTCACCACCCTTACGATGGGCCCACAACCGGTCCTGTGGGCGGGGCGCACCACGGTGAAACACGCACGGCTTGCGCTACAACCCGAGTTGTTGCCCATCCGTATTCGTGACGGCACCATCGGCAACTCTGGCGACCTTTGGGTGTCGCCACAGCACGGGCTTGTTTTACCGGACCTCTCGCGCCATGCGAAGTCCCGTGTTCTGGTGCGTGCGGTGCATTTGCTGGACCACACAGATGGGCGGGTGCGGCGCGCACGCGGCTGTCGTGATGTGACCTATCATCACCTCCTGTTGCCACAACATGCGCTGATTTTGGCAAATGGATGCGCATCGGAAAGCCTGTTTCCGGGACGTTTCGCCCTGTCCGGTTTCGACCGTGCGGCAAAGGCCGAGTTGTTCGACCTTTTCCCTGCGCTCGAAACCATTTTGATGTCGGGTGCGCCCGCGACAACTGCTGTGCGGATGTATGGTGAAACGGTGCTGCGCTTTGCCAAGGGGCGTGATTTGCGGGCAGGGCATGTGTGCCTTCCCGCGCGGCGGTGATTGATTGGCGCGTTGAACCTACGGCAGGATCGCGAGCCAGACCCATGAGGTCACCACGGTCAGCGCCGTCGCCATGAGCACCGAGGTGGCCGCCACGCGTTTTGCGGCGCCGTACATATTGGCGAACAGATAGGCGTTCACCCCCGGGGCCATCGCGGCGGTGATCGTGGCCGAGCGCAATGCACCCGTTTCCAGATCAAACACCCAATGGGCCAAGAGGTAGGTGACCGTTGGATGGACCATGAGCGACGCCGTCATTGCCCATAAAATCACCCGCATGTCGCCCTCGGGTTTGTAGCGGACCAGAACGCCCCCCAAGCCGAACAAGGCCGCAGGGATAGCGGCGGCTTTCATCATGTTGACGGCGTCCCATGCAAACTGCGGCAGGTCGATCTGGCCGATGTTGACGACCCACCCCGCCGCAATTCCCAACACAAGCGGGTTGCGCAGCACCGAACGGGCAATCTGGCGGGCCAGTTTCGTGGGCGACAGGCCGAGCCCCTTGGCTTTGGCATATTCCATAAGCGCAATGCCGACCGAATACAGGATCGGGGCGTGGATCGAGACAATGGCAAAGTTCCAACCCAAGGCATCCGTCCCGTAGGCGCGTTCGGTAATCGGGATTCCGAGCAGCAAAGAGTTTGAAAACAGACCGATAAATCCGATGGCGATGCAATCGGTCAGGCTGCGTTTGAACACATACCGCGCGCCCAGAAAGGCAAAGGCCCCACCGGCAAATGCGCCTACGTAAAACGACAGGAGCAAGGGCGCGTGAAAATTCTGGCCGAGGTCGATTTGCGAGATGCCCGAAAACAGCAAAAGCGGCACGGCAAAGTTTTGTGCAAACGACATTACCCCGTCGATGGTCGCCTCCGATACCCATTTGCGCCACGCCGCGAGATACCCGTAGCCGACGATCACAAAGACGGGCAGGACAACATCGAACAGCGCTTGCATATCAATCTCCGAATGCGATCGTCATGCCGTCATAGGCAGGGCGCACATGGTCGGGGGTCTCGCCCGCCACCGTGTCATAATCGATGTCGATATGCATATTCGTCAGTACGGCACTGGCCGGTTCGAGCCGCTCGATCCATTCGAGCGTGCGGGCCAGATGCGCGTGCGAGGAATGCGGCGTGTAGCGCAGCGCGTCGATCACGAAATGCTCCAACCCCGTCAAGAGCGCAAAGCTGTCTTCGGAAATGTCCGACACATCCGGTATATAGGCCAGATCGCCAATCCTGAACCCGAGCGCACCAATGCGTCCGTGGCGCACAGGGATCGGCGTGAGCGTGATCGGACCGCCAGGACCGTCGACGGTGACGGGACCGTCAATCGCGTGCAGGTCCAAAATCGGCGGGTAATCCGAACCATGCGGTTGCACAAAGGCGTAGCCAAAGCGCGAAATCAGATCGTTCTCGGTCTCGCTATCGGCCCAGACCCTGATACGTTCTTTCATCAAAAACACAACCTGACGCAGGTCGTCGAGCCCGTGGACATGATCGGCGTGCGGGTGGGTGTAAACCACCCCGTCAAGGCGGGTCACACCCGCGCGGACAAGCTGTTCACGCATGTCGGGCGAGGTGTCGATCAGCACCGTGGTGGTCCCGTCCGGCCCGGTGCGCTCGACCAGTGCCGAACAGCGTTGGCGGCGGTTTTTCGGGTTGTCGGGGTCACACGCGCCCCAGAGCCCGCCAATGCGTGGCACGCCACCCGACGAGCCGCAGCCCAATATGGTGAAGCGCAGGCTCACAGCCGTGCCTTGGTGAATAGGCGGTCGAAATTGGCCTCGGTTTGCGCCGCCAGATCGGCCAGATCCATCTCGAATGTCTCGGCCGCTTTGGCGGCGGTCTGCGCCACATAGGACGGTTCGTTGCGGCGGCCGCGATGGGGCGGGGGCGCCAGATAGGGACTGTCGGTCTCAATCAAAATGCGGTCACGCGGTACGGCGCGGAAAATGTCGCGCAGCTCTTCGGATTTCGGAAATGTGGTGATGCCGGACATCGACAGGTAGAACCCCAGATCAAGTGCCGCCTGACCCAGTTCGCGTGATGACGAGAAACAATGCATGACACATGTGTAGGCGCCCGCCTGATGCTCCTCGGTCAAAATCCGCGCCATGTCCTCGTCGGCGGCGCGGGCGTGAATGATCAGCGGCAGACCCGTTTGACGCGCCGCCTCGATATGAAGTCTCAGGCTGTCTTGTTGCTTTTGCGCACTCTCGGAGGTGTAGTGGTAATCCAGACCCGTCTCGCCGATGCCCACGAATTTGGGATGCGCGGCCAAGGCCAAAAGCGCGTCCAAGGTCGCCATGGGTTCGTCCGCCACCGACATCGGGTGCGTGCCTGCCGCCCAGAACACCGGCGCGTAAGCCTCTGATATCGCACGAACCTGATCCGCGTTTTTGAGCTTGGTGCAGATCGTCACCATGCGTTTCACCCCTGCGTCCAGAGCGCGTTGCACCACGGCATCGCGTTCGGTGTCGAAGTCGGGAAAATCGAGGTGGCAATGGCTGTCCGTGAGGGTGGGGAGCATGGGTCTAAAGCGCCTGTTGGTCTTGGGCCTCTCCGGATGCCCCCCTAACGGGCAGCGACGCGCGAGGCCGTGTCGTTGATCTCGAATATCATATCAAGGATCAACGCGGCGGGGTCAAGGTTGACCGCCTTTGCGTGGGCGGCACGCGCCGATAAGGTCTGTTGCAAAGTTGCCCATGCCTTGGCCGCTTGGCCCTCGGGGGCCAGCCGCACCATCAACGCGGCCTCGCCCGTTGCGGCCTCGACAAGGGGCGGGCGCCCCGCGCCGGAACGTGCCAGACGGATCAAGAAGCGGTCGATCAACCCGACCACCAAATCGTAGCGCGTCACATTGGCGGCCCCGACACAGCTTTCGGCCAGTTTGAGCGCGCGCGGGCGATCAAACTGCGGCAGCTTTGAAAACAGCCCCACGATTTCCGCGTAGGTCTCTATCCCGTCCTGATTGGTCAATCGCAACGCCTCTCCCACCGATCCGCCCGCCAATTCGGCAAGGGCGTCACTGCGATCTGCGGCATCAAACCCCGCCGCGTCAAGGGCTTGCGCGAGGTTTTCGGGGTCAAGCGGCCCGAGACGCAATTCGCGACAGCGGCTTCGAATGGTGGGCAACAGGCGCGAGGGCTGATGCGAGACGAGCAGCAAAAAGGCGTTCTTTGGCGGTTCTTCGAGCGTTTTCAAAAGGGCATTGGCGGCGGAGACGTTCATCTCGTCGGCGGCGTCGACAATCACAACGCGGCGACCGCCATCGGTGGCGGACATATGGAAAAACGCGTTGAGTTTGCGCACTTCCTCGACGGAAATCTGTGCTGTGTGCTTGCCCTTTTTGGCGTCCCATGCACGGCGCACCAGACACAGGCGCGGCTCGGCCAATTGCGCGGAGCGGCGGTAAACAGGCGTGTCGTGACCGATCTGCAACGTGTCGGCTTCCGGTCTGGCAAGCGCGTCGCCGAACATGCCGCCCGCACCGGAGTCCTCAAGCGGATGGTCGAGCAGGAACCGCGCGATGCGCCACGCCAATGTCGCTTTGCCGACGCCTTTGGGGCCTGTGATCAGCCACGCATGGTGGAGGCGGTCGGCGTTAAAAGCGTCGAGAAAATCGGCCTCGGCGCGGTCCTGACCAAACAGCTGAAGCGTCTCGCGCGGGTGGGGCGCACCGGCGGTGCGATCGGCCTCGGGAGGCAGCTCCATCTCGCCGGCGGGCGCCCTCATTGCGCGGATCCGCACTGGTGTGCGGCGCGGTGTGTGGCCAGACGGGCGGCGACAACCTGTGCGACATCGGCGGCAATCACGTCAATGTCACGCCCCGCGTCAACGATGGCAAATCGTCCATACGCGGCGGCAAGGTCGAGAAAGGCGGCGCGGACCTTGATCTGGAACTGCGCGCCGAAATCCTCGAACCGCTCTTCGGCGGTCTGGCGGGCCTTGGCCCGCGACAGGCCCACGGTGGGGTCCATATCGAACAGCAACGTCAGATCGGGTTCAACGCCGATCATCTCGTCGTGCAGGCGGTTCACCTTGTCTTGTAGATCTCCACGCGTGACGCCCTGAAACACACGGGTGCTGTCGGCAAAGCGGTCGCAGATCACGATTTTGCCCGCGCTGAGGGCCGGGCGGATGGTCTTTTCCAAATGGTCGCGGCGGGCGGCGGTGAACAGTAAAATCTCGGTCTCGGCCGACCACCGGTCCGGATCGCCCTCAAGCACAAGCGCACGGATTTCTTCCGCCCCCGTGGATCCTCCGGGCTCGCGGGTCAACACGACCTCATGGCCCTGCGCCTCAAGCGTCCGGGCCAAAAGGCGGGCCTGTGTGGATTTACCCGATCCGTCGATACCTTCAAGAGTGATGAACATATGGGATTATTGCACGGCCGGAATGGCCTGTCCTTCGAGTTTGCGGCGCAGCACGGTGGCGGCGGTGCGCAGGCGCGGGGCGATGCCGCCACGGTCCACGCCACGGTCCGCCACAAGCGGCAAACGCGCCTCGGGCAAATCATCGCGGGAGATGACCAGTTCGGCCAACATGTCGCCTTGTGCGAACGGGGCCTCGATGGGGCCGGTGTAGACCACCTGTGCGGTCAACGCGTCAAGCTGTGTGCCGGGAAGCAACAGCGATAACGCCTCGGGGGCCACCAGACCCACCTCGGTTTCGCTGCCCATCCAGACGGGGGCGCGGGCAAATTCGTATCCCTTGTCGGCTACGGTTTTTTCAACGAACTGCCGAAAGGCCCAGTTCACAACCCGTTCTGCCTCTTGGGCGCGTTCGGCTTCGGAACTCAGGCCGGTGATGACGAATACGATGCGGCGGGTACCTTGGGTCGCGGACCCGACAAGCCCGTATCCCGCCTCTTGGGTGTGGCCGGTTTTGAGACCATCCGCGCCGATGCCCAGTTTGAGCAGCGGGTTGCGGTTGTTGCGGTTTTGCGGCGCACGGTTGTCATAGGGGAATTCGAGTTGGCCAAAGTAGCCGTAATATTCGGGAAACTCGGTGATCAGACGGGTGGCAAGCAGGCCGAGGTCTTCCATCGACATGCGTTGTGCGGGGTTGGGCCATCCGCTTGCGTTGGCAAAGGTGGAATTTTCCATACCCAATTCGCGGGCGCGATCATTCATCAAACGGGCAAAGTTGTCTTCGGTTCCGGCCAGACCTTCGGCCACGGCGACACAGGCGTCATTGCCCGACAGCACGATGATGCCCTGAATCAATTCCTCGACCGTGGGGCGGTCGGTTTCATTGAGGAACATGGTAGAGCCGCCCATTTCCTTGGACCGTGTGGAAACGGAAAACCGGGTGTCAAGGGTCACACGCCCGTCGTGCAGTGCCTCGAACAGCATGTTGATCGTCATCAGTTTCGACATCGACGCCGGTGGCAGGGGGGTCTGCGCCTCCTTGGACATCAACACGGTTTGCGTCGTCAGGTCATAGACCCATGCCGCCCGCGCACGGGTTTCAAATGCGGTGGCGGGCGCGGCGAGGGCGATTGCCAGAAAGATCAGGCTGGAAAGGCGGGCGAATGAGCGCAACATCGGGCGGGGTGTCCTTTGCTTGGCGGTAGGGGCGGCGTGGCGGTCGGGGCCGGCCGGCCTGAAAATCGGGGCGGGCGGCGCGACCCGTGGGCCGCGCCTGTTCCCAACCTTAATGCGTGACGGCGTAGGCGTCTGTGAAGCCTGCTTTCTTCACGTTTGCGAGAAGTGTTTTGCGCTCGGCGGCGGTGGTGGCGGGGCCAACGACAACACGCCAGAACGATTTGCCCGCACTTTCACCGGTTTTGATCGTGCCGACTAACCCTTGGCTCGCAAGCATCTCCCTGGTCCGGTTGGCGTTGGCCTGAACCGAGAAAATGCCGATCTGGATGAACGGTTTATCAAGCGCCGATGTCGGTTTTGGTGCCGTTGCGGGTTTGGGTTTGGGGGCGGGGGCCGCAACCGGCGCATTGGGGGTCACCGCGGGGGCGTCAAGCGCATCAAGCGCCGCTGCCGCGTCGGCAATCGGGTCAAGTGGCGTGGCCGCAATGTCCTCGGGTGCGTCGAGCATATCGACCTGTGGCGCGGGGGCCTCGCTCGCCACTTCCTCGCGGCGCAGCGCGGTGACGTTCAACTCAACGGGGGACCCCGCCAAAAGGCCAAGCGCCCCGGCGGCGTCAGAGGAGACCTGAATTTCCGGGCCGGGGGATGTGGCTTCGCGTTTGAACAGCGCACCGATCACGAATTTACCGTTTTTGGTGTTGCGAATGATGACGCGCTCGGGATCCGAAACCGCGGAATGCGCGACCCACACACCGCCAAGCGATGGCCGCCCGTCCCATAGCCCCTTATCGGTCACCTGGAATACATCGGGCGCCTCGACGTCACGTTCGACCAGTTTGGCCGACGTCGCCGCAGGGGCCGACGCACCATCCCCGGACGCTTTGGGTTTCACGGAGTCAAAAAAACCCGACATTTTTCCGTCTTCGCAGGCGGTCAATGCAAGGGTTCCGATGAGCAGGAGCGCAAATTTTCGCCCCGTGCCAATGGTTGCGCCCATGGTTTTGCCCATAGTGGTCATGTGAGTTTGCCCCTTGATCCCTTTTCGCGCGTTTGGCGCGTTATGTCTGCTCATCGCCTTTGGCTACCATTCGGCTCGGGTACGCTTGGCGCACCCCACGTCCAAACTCGGCTTCGAGCGCAGTCTAACCATATGGCGGGGATGAGGAAAGCCCGCATAAGCGAATGCGCGAAATTCAGCACGCAGCGTCCGGGGCTGTGGCGTGGCCGGTTTCGCATCAGGTGCAAGATGGGCTTTTAGAATCGCAACGAGGTCGCTAAACCCGCCCATGTCGGAGGCTTGGCAGAGTGGTCGAATGCACCGGTCTTGAAAACCGACGGGCGTGAAAGCGTCCCCAGGGTTCGAATCCCTGAGCCTCCGCCATTATCCCCATTGCGAACCAGTGGCACCGCCCTGACGGGCGCGGAATTTTCCCGTGTTATCAAAGGTGTTTGCGGGAGCAGACCGAGCGTGACATTGTGAATGGGGGACCAAGCACATACTCAATGTAACCCGCGATCTCTGTGCAACGCTTCCGTTGTGTTTCCGGTGCGCGGGCCTTGCCGGACTTAGTTTGTTTCAAGGTTGGCACATGAAGAAAGCTGCCAAGCGCATCGTAGTGTTTGCGCAGCATTTCCATGTTTAGGACCTTCTCTGTACCGAGCATTGTCCTTTTGGCCGATGGCTGGCCCGGGGTCGCCAAACCAGCCATTCCACACATTTCCACACATTGCGCCGAAATGTTTGTTCTAGGAGAGCTTCAATCCAGACATCCCGTACCGTCCCCCTTGCAGCGCGCTCGCAAAGGGGAGGGGACAAGCTTGGACCTACAATAGCCAGTTTGCGTCCGCCTTGGGGATACTCTCCGAGAAGGACATTTCGTGGATGATGTTGCCGGTTGCGACCTCGGTGCCGCTTGCGAGTGGTACCGTCATCCTGATGTCGCCGCCAAGACGGATATAGCCCGGTTGGGCGGTTTCGTCATTTGGCTTCTGATCCGAATTGAGCGCATCGCTCAAGAGGTGATTGCCTGAAATCTCAATCCGGATCATGCCGCCGTTGTAGGGGGTTTCGATCAGGAAGCCGTCAGGCCATCCGTTGCCGGACTGCGGGCCGACATGGATTTCACCAACGAAACTGTCCGCGAATTCACCCGTGCTAAGCAGGATTTCACTGTCTTTTGCCAACATGAACTTACAGACGACCTTGTTGCCGTAATCCGTGTTGTGTTGGATATACGAAAAGTTCAGCGTGAAATCCCCGCATTCCGCACGGCCCCAGTGCCACGCCTTGAGAACACCTTCGATACCGGCATTGCCCCAATTGTGGTCGTGATAGCCGTGACCATCCTCGATCGCGATGGTTTCGCCCGCGACCTGAATGGTGCCGTTCACAACTGCGCGCGGTGCGGGCACGACATGCGCGTTAAACACCGTCAGCGCCTCGTCGAAATACATCGCACCGGATCCGGCACGCCAGGATTCAACGGTCGCGACAAGCTCAAGATCGACGACCACATCCTCATGCTCGGCGTGAAGCTGCCAATTCGGGTAGCGGCCTTTGCACCAGTTATTGCCCAACGTTACGTCGCAATGCTCCTCGGACGCGACGAAGTCCACGCCGGGGAACGGCACCTGAAAATCGCGGTTGGTGCCGTCGGGGAGTTCGACGTTCAACATCAACATCGGCGGTAGATCAGGGTTGTCCAACATGATCAGCGGGCGGTCCATCAGGACCACCGCGGCCTTGAGCCCTGACTGGGTGAACAGATCAAAATACCACCACTCGTAATGGCGCGGGTTTCCATCATTGTGATAGCCGTCGTCGCGGTCAGTCACGACTTCCTGGGCGGCCTGATCGTACAGGCCCGGTGCCTCGTAGTTCCCAATGACGCGTTTCGGCGTCTGGGCCATCGCCGCAGAGCGCAAGCCAGGGACAAACAGGAGACCCGCTCCGAATGCGGTTGAGGTCAAAAAGGATCTTCGGGAGATTTCCATGGTCTTTCCTTTTGGAGGTTTGGTTCAGTTGTGTTCTGATCAGTTTTCAGGCCGGTTCAGCAGCTTTGCGTATTTCTTGAGAAACAGGTCCGCGCCCTTCATCTTGTTGGTCAGGACGTTTCCCGCCGTGAAGAAGCCGAGGAAAGAATTCCCCTGTTTGGGGCCAAGCGGCACAAGGATCGGCGCTTTGCTGCCCCATGGCGTGTAAGGCTTCATGTCTTCGACGGTTTTGCCCTGCCCTAATCCGGACAGCGTTGCCTTGAGCCAAGGCAGTTGGCGGCTTATGGCCACGATGGTCATCGCGTCGCCTGCATCCGCGACATCGCCGGCCGCGAAAACATTGGGCAGCGAGGACGGGCGCATCCACGGGTCGACCTTGATCCGGTTTGCCGTCGTTTTCTGGACACCGGAAAGCGTTTCAAGCACCCCGGAATTCGCGCGCGATCCGATAACCGGAAAGATCAGGTCGAAGTCGTGCTGTGACCCGTCAGCGAGTTGCAGGGTTCCCGCGTAGGGCTCGGTCAAGCTTTTCAGGTTCTCCGCCCTCTGGCCAAGAATGAGCGTGACGCCAGCCTTGCGCAGTTTCGCCGCCAAAGCGGTGCCTAGCTTTGGCGGCATCGTTGGAAACAATGCCGTGTCACTTGAAATCAACGTCACCTTCTTGTCCGGCATGGCATAGGCGATTTCGCCCGCAAGCTCGGTGCCAACGGCCCCGGCCCCGACAATGCCGATGCGCCGCGCCGCTTTGAGACTCTTATGGATGCGGTGATTATCCGCCTTGAGCCCGGCAATATCGGCGCCTTGCGGTTTGAACGGCATCGCATTGTCAGACCCGGTGGCAACAACGATCTGATCCGCCTCCACCCGCGTGCCATCTGCCAAGGTAACGCCCGCCGCACCTATCGCGATCGCCTTGGACGCAATAATCCGGCCGCGCGTCAACAACCGATCATAAGGAATGAGCGCGCGATCCAGTAGCGAAGGGTCGACAAGCGCGCGGATCATGGCCGGCGCGTGAACGAAGTGACTGCGCGGCTCGATCAATATGACTTGCGCGGTGTCGTCGAGAGACTTCGCAAGTTCGGCGCCTACGTAGCCGCCACCGACAATGGCAATTTTCTGTGACATGGTTTCTAACCTTCTTGGGGCCTTGCGGCGTTAGTCTATGATTTGTGGGCGGCGTGATCGGCGGGATAGGTGATCTGTCCGAATTTTCCGGCGCGATATGCGTGGAAGGCTTGCGCCAGCGCGCCGTCGCTGTTCATGACAAACGGGCCGCGCATGGCGATGGGGTCGGTGATCGCCTCACCGCCAAACAGCAGCAGATCGAGTGGTTCAACAGCCGGGTTGGTCATCTCCAATGTCCCATCCCGGGCGTCCAAACCGATGAGGGTCTGCGCGTCGATTTTGGCATCACCGATCACGGCCCCATGCGCCGGCAGGAATCCCGCGACAAGCAGACCTGCGTGCAAGGCGATATCGACCGTCGCAAGCGGCTCGATCCTGACGTGCCAGATAAATTCGCCCGCATAGGTGGGGATGGGCGAGGATTGCCCATCATAACCGCCAAGCAGAACCTTGACCTCCCCACGCCCACCCGCGAGCATGACCACGGGTAGGTCCGGAGATGAGACGGGCATATATTGCGCAGGCTCGATCTTGTTCGACGCGGGCAGGTTGATCCAGAATTGAAAGGAATGCAGCACCCCGCCATCACGGCGTACGGGTGTGGCGAGCATCTCGTCATGGACAATACCGTTGCCCGCGTTCATCCATTGCACGCCGCCCGCCGTGACCGTGCTGTTGTTTCCCAGACTGTCAAAATGGGTCATCGCGCCTTCCATGACATAGGTGAAGGTCACGATACCCGCATGGGGATGCGCAAAGCTGCCATCGGGCTCGGGCAACTCACCGGCCGCAATTTCGCGTCTGGGCAGATGATCGAAAAGCAGGAACGGGCCGACTGCGTTCACAGCGCGGTTCGGAAGGGCGCGTGCGATGGTAAATGTACCGACCCGATCGGGCTGCGCCGGCTCTTGGAAAGAAACTTGTTTCATTGGATTGCTCCGGTTGTTGAGCAAGAGATAGGCGAAGCGGAGTTTGATTGATATTTATGTTTTTTTGGTATCTACATAAGCAACTCTTAACTTGTGGTGCCTGATGAAACTCGATCAACTGAACGTCTTGCGCGCCGTTGTTGAAACCGGCTCGGTCAAAGCGGCCGCCGAACGCCTCAACCGGACGCAGCCGGCGATCAGCCAGGCGTTGAAGGCCCTGGAATTCCAGACCGGAACCGAATTGTTTGACCGGTCGGGGTATCGGCTTGAAGTCACGCCCGTCGGCAAACGGGTCTATCTTCAATCCTTGCGCGTTTTGACGGAGGCGGAGGGTTTGGGTCAGTTGATCCATCATTTCGAGAAGGGGCAGGAAGAAACGATCACGATCGCGGTGGATACCAGCACCAACCTCAACGCGCTGACCCCCGTCTTATGCAAACTGCAAACGGACTTTCCCGAGACCCGCGTGGTCTTGCGCCCCGAGGTTCTGTCCGGCGCCATCGAGGCCGTGAAAACGGAAACCGCGGCAATCGCGATTTCGCCAATGTCCTCGATCATGCTCGAGGAAGAGGGGTTCGACTACATCCCCCTCGGGACATCGACGTTGCGCAATGTGACGTCACCGTCCCTTTGGGCTGAGATGGACAATCCCAAGCGGCTCTCGGACATGCGGCGTTTCCATCAGGTCATCGCAAGCGACAGCGGGCAAGCCGGAGGGCTGTTCGACCGCGAAATCGGCGTCCAGAAAGGCCAACGCCGCTGGTACGTCAGCGACCTCCACACAAAGAAGCACCTTCTGATCGCGGGCCTCGGCTGGGGCCGCCTGCCAGAACACATGATCGCGCAAGAGTTGAAACAAGGGCGGCTGTGCGAGATAGACTTGCCACACACGCATCTTGCCTTCGACGTCACCATCTATGCGTTTCGCCAGTCCAAACCAATCGTCCGCCCCGTAGCTGAATTGCTCTGGAGAGAATTTGAAGCCCATGCCCCCTATCGGCAGATGCCATGCCGTGGCGGATGACCTCAAGCGCAGACAGTTCTTTGGCGCTTTCCGGCAAACCAGACCACTTTCCTCCTCACCCGGAAGGTGAGGTCAGGAAGAGATACGGCGCAATGGGTATTGATGCATAGGTGGAAAATAATCCAATATTTCCAGCAATTTAAAAGGTGAATTGAAACTTGTTCTTTTCTGCAATTTGCGGACTGGAATGACGGGCAGGGGCGCCGCAAGTTTCGAGCCGTTCAATTACGGAAGTGGTTCAGTTTTTCCGTCAACTCTGAACACAAACTCAGGCAGCACAGTCTCCCATGCGTCGCGTTTGATATGGGTTTGGTAGCGGTCCTCATTGTCGGATTTTCGCCATGTCACGACGGCTCCCACTTTGCCGGAAATCATCGCGGAGTGCTGCGGCGGCTGCCAGTTTCCAGCCATGCGCCCGAGGACGCGGTTGTTGCGGTCGATAATCAGCCATCGGTTGTCGCGATGTTGCAGCGAGACCGGATCGTCGATCGCGCAGTCTGCGATTGCTTTGAGGGTCGGTGATATGTCGGAAAGCCGCCCTGCGTAGGACAGATCCACGGAGGTCATATCGGGCAGCTGATACCAGTCGGGGCTCGGCAGGTCCGCGCGCTTTGGCATATCGATATTGCGCAACAGCTCGCTTTCGGAATCGGCGAGGACGAAGGGATGCTCGCCGCTGGTGACGACCGACAGGCTGCGGCGGGCGCGGGTCATGGCGACGTAGAAGAGGCGGCGGGGGGCTTCGCCGTCTTCGCCTTTGGACAGCGCCTTCCAACCGCCGTTGAGGATCACCACGTGATCGAACTCCAACCCTTTGGAACGGTGGGCCGTCAGCAGCAACAGTCCCCTTTGCGTACTGCGCACATCTTGGGCCCATTCCGCGAGCCATTCGACGGCATCAGGGACGGGGATCTTTTTCTTACCCAGATCACGGGCGAGATCGGCGATGCCTTCGGCGATCAGGTTGACCCATCGGCCCGCGGGTTGCTCATTGAGGACCATGAGGATGTCCTGAACCGTTAGCATGGCCGAGGGGGCGCGCCGCAAGCCCGCGACAAGGCGCTGCATCTCGCGCAGGCGCCAGACACTTGGCAGTTTCTCGTTGGCCATCTCGACGGGCAGGCCGAGCTGTTCGGCATAGGCGCGTACCGCGCTCAGCCTGCGCCAGTCGCGGGAGATGATGGCGCAGCGTGCCCAGTCGAAACGCGGGTCGAGACGCGAGAGCCGCACCAACTCATCGACGGCGATCATCGCTTGGGCGACTTCGCTATCGGGGCCGTCAAGGAACTGCACCCGCCCTTTGCCGACCGGATCATGCTGTGCCATCGCCCCGCCGCCCGCTTCCATGCTGCGCATTTTGTCGACGGTGATCTCGTGTCCCGCTTTCATCCGCGCCGCCGCAGGTTCGATCACCTGATTGGAGGCGTCGATGATGTAGCGGGTGGAGCGGTAGTTCTCGACCAGATATTTGGGTTTTGCGCGGTAGTCTTCCTCGAACTTGCGGATGTAGGAAATGGACGCACCGGCAAAGGCATAGATGTTCTGGTCATCGTCGCCGACCGCGAACAGGCTCAAGCGTTGGTCGGGGTCTTCGAGGGAACGGCCCGCAACGGCGGAGATCAGCGCGTATTCCTCCGCACCAATGTCTTGGTATTCGTCGACGAGGATCCAGCGATAGCCCTCAATCAGCGCTTCGCGTTGTGCTTCGGCTTCGGATGGGCTGAGACCCTCGCCGTTGATCTGGCGCACGGCCTCCGTGATGATCGCGTCGAAATCGCGCTCTTTGGCCGTGGTGCCTGCAAAGCTCGCGCCGACAATCCGCATGGCCAACGCGTGGCAGGTCGAGACGGTGACGCGCATGGCGTCCTCGCCGACGAGGTGACGCAGGCGGGCGCGGATTTCAGCGGCGGCGTGGCGGTTGTAGGTCAGCACCAACAGGCCGCGCGGGTCTTCGCGCTTGACGCGCAAGAGGTAGGCGATGCGGTGGACCAACACCCGCGTTTTGCCCGAGCCAGGCCCCGCGAGCACAAGCACGTTGGTTTCCTCGCGGTCGTCGGCCACGATTTCCTGCTGCACAGGGTTGCCGAGATCTTCAACGATCTGTTTCCACGCTTTGCCCGTGGTCTGGCGGCGCATCTCGACACTCCGCCCCGGCATCCAACGTTGCAGGAAACGGCTTTGATCCATCTCGAAATAGTCCTGCGACAGCTTCATGGCCTCGTCGATCTGCTCCATGCCTGTGTCGGCATAATGCGCCATCACATGGGTCTGGAGGGTCTGTTCGCGGTAATGCTCCTCAAGCGGCAGGAAATCCTTTTGCGTAAAGCCCGAGCGCCCTGATTTGAGGAAAATGGTCATCGCGGAGCGGAAGACCGTCAGCCCTTTGCCCAAGGTGATGACCTGTTGCTCGTGAAGCCACAGCAGGGCCCGCTCCATCAGCTTGGTCATGTCCTTGACGCCAAGACCGCCGATCAGGGCATCGCCGTTCAGTTCCGCCATCAGATCGCCGATGGTCGTCTCGATCTGGATGTCTTTCCCTCGCGCACCCGAGGGGGCTTTGCCCATGAGCAGGCCCAACAGCTTTTCGGCGGCAAGCCAACGCACTTCCGCCGTTCGCGCGACCACCGGCCAAGAGCGCTGCAGTGTGACCTCCAGTGTTTTGCTCGACAGTTTGCGCAAGCGGATATTGCCGCGCCCGCCGTCAGCGTCACGACCATCGCGCTCGATGCTGCGCAGGAGCCTGTCCAGGACATGCGGGATCGCCCCCTCGTGATCCGCATCGCGCAGGGTCTGGCTCGCGGCGGCCATATCGAGCGGGTGGGCATCGCCCACGCCCGCATCAGGCGCAAACTCGCGTAGCTGCGCGATCAGGGCCGCTTCCAAGTCCTTCGCCCTCTTCAGGCGTTGGCGCGAGTGGTTCTCGATTCCGATATGGACGGAGACCGTGATGGCGATATCGTTGCGGGCAATGCCGAGGGTTTCGAGGTCGGCCATGGCTTTGCTGAGTTCGCGGTGCGAGAGCCCGCTGATGCCTGTAAGCTCATCCGTTGTGATGCCCTGATCCGCGGGCGTGTTCATCACATGGCGCACGATGTCCATGAGTTGCTTGTGCCGCTTTTTTGTTATGTCGGCCTTCGCCAGATGTGCATCGGCCTCTTGCACGGTGCGCACGAGCAGGGAAGAGGGGAAAACCTGAACGCGGTTTTCCTCGCGGCGGACCAGTGTGGCCTCCTCGAGCCAAGAGACCGCCGTTTTGACCCGCGTGTCGTCGGTGGCGCTGTCTCGGGTGAACGCGTGGTCTTTCTCCTCGCGCACGATCTCGCCTGCGGAGGCAACCACTTTGCCGCTGCTGCGCGTGTGCTCGTCCATGCGGCGCAGTGCCTTGAGGATCGCGCCGATCTCGTGGCGGCTCAGGCGGGAGCGGGCGGTCAGGGTAAACTGGCGCTCCACATCGTCGGAGTTGTAGAGCAAAACGCAGGTGGCAGGTGCGCGATCCCGACCGGCGCGCCCCGCCTCCTGAAGGTAGTTTTCGAGCGATCCGGGGATATCGGCATGGACGACAAGGCGAATGTCGGGTTTGTCGATCCCCATGCCAAAGGCGTTGGTGGCCGCGATCACGCGCAATTCGCCAACACGGAACTGCTCTTGTACGATGTGTTTGTCATCGGCCGATAGCCCTGCATGAAAATGCGCCGCTGCCAGACCTTGCTGCTTGAGGAAATCCCCGACCCGCTCTGTCTCCTTGCGCGTGGCGCAATAGACCACCGCACCCGATGTGCCATCGCGGGGCAGGAACTCCTGGATCGTCGCCAAAACGTCACCGAGCTTGGTTTCCCTGCGGGTTGGGTGGACGCCGAAGGTCAGGTTGGTGCGTGTCGCCCCGCCGTCGAACAGGGCCAGATCAACACCAAGGCGATCGCGGAAGTGTCCGGTGATATCCTGTACCACCTCGGGCTTTGCCGTGGCCGTCAGGCACAGGACAGGGGCGGGGTCGGCACTGCCCGAAAATTCGCGGATGAACCGCCCGATGTAGCGATAGTCGGGGCGAAAATCGTGGCCCCATTTGGAGACGCAGTGCGCCTCGTCCAACACCCAAAGACCCACGTCCCGTTGGTTCAGTACGGAGCGGACGGAGGTGCTTCTGAGTTGCTCGGGCGAGATCAGCAGAATGGCCGCTTGTCCCAAACGCACGCGGTCCAGTGCCTCTTGCCGTTCGGGCATGGACAGCATCCCGTTGATGGTCACGGCAGAGGAAATCCCCGTCCGCTCCAACCCCTGCACCTGATCGGCCATCAGAGCCACGAGCGGCGAGATCACCACGGTCAGGGCGCCGGTTTTGTCATAGAGGCTGAGCGCAGGTACCTGATAGCAAACGGATTTTCCCGTGCCTGTCGGAAGGATGCCCAACACGTTCCCATGTTCCATCGTTTCGGCGACAATGACCTGTTGCAGCGACCTGCCCTCGCTGTCGACGGGTTGAGGCCGATAGCCGTCGAACCCGAACCACTTCTTGAGTGCGCCGACGGGATTGTTCATCTCGCGGCACCACGCACAGGCGCTGTCCCCGCATTTGGTGTCGCGCAAGTCCCTCACGATCATGGCGGCCTGCGGGAAAGCATGGCGCACCCAAGGCGGCATCACGGACTCGCCGCCCGAGACGGAAATCCACGCCAACGCATAGGCGAGGGGCCATGCCATTTGCGGATCCGACAGCGCGTCGAGCGCCGGTTGCACCTGCGCTCCACAGGCTTGGTTTTCCAGGAGCTGTTTGATAGCCGCAAACGCGTCATTGCGTTCGGGAGGCCGAGCTTTGCGGATCTCCTGAAATACCGCATCGAACCCCTCGTGGCCCTCCTGTCGGGTCGCGAGGTAATGGTAGGCGGTGAGCATCTCGGGGGACTGCGCATTGAGCTCGGTCAGTGCCTCGATCTGGTTCTCAAGCACCTCGAAGACCAACCGCGCGTCGAGCTCGGGGTCGTTGATGTGCCCCGCCTGAAGCCGTCCGTCATGATAGTGTTTGACGAGGTGGTGATAGGGGTTGCGTGGAAAGGCGAGGGGGTTAAGCCACAGCGTATCGATGGCGGCCCGTATCTTGGCCGCCAAGCGCGGGCGCTTTGCGAGCAAATGCTCTATATCGTGCCGCAAGACATTGTGCCCGATGATATAGGGCACATGCCGTAGTTCTTTTTCCAACCTGTCGAGCGACTGGGAAAGCTTTCCCTTTGGCGGGATCACAGCTGTTTCTTGCCCGAAGCGCACCGCAGCCAAATCGAAAATTTCGGCTGTCTTGGGGTTTACTTCAAGGTCGACTGAAAGACACTGCTCCAGAAGAGGCTTTTGCGCGTCGGGTTTGGTTTGTCGTCGTCTAAAAAGGGCCATCAACTCTGGACGTGTTATGAAATCGAGCAGACCCTAAGCGGTGCGTCGACATGCGACAAGCGAATAGGCAAAATCGGATCGATCGTTTTGATCGGACCAAGCTGCGCTTTGCTCTTTTTGCACGAATGCCTTGTGTTCGGGGGGGCGCAGGTTCGTGTGTATTTCTGTTTTCCCTAATTCAGTTGCGACAGAAATTTCTCGGCAACCGTCAAATGGTGGTCCTTGTTTTCAGGCTTCATCCGCTGTGCCGTGCGGCACATCATTGCCCAACGCGGGTTCTTTACGAGCGCATCCGAATGTTTGAAAATGAAACGCCAATACAATCCGTCCCAGACCTCCGTCCAAGGCCCTTTGTGCCAGTGGCTCATTTTCCGGATGTAGTTCGAGCCGGAGAAGTAAGGCTTGGTGGTGATCAACCCGCCATCGGCGTGCTGGCTCATGGCGTAGACATTGGGGACCATGACCCAATCGTAGCTGTCCACGAACATCTCCATGAACCAGCGATAAACGTCGTCCGGATCAATCTCGCACAGGAACATGAAGCCGCCAAGCACCATCAGCCGCTCGATGTGGTGGCAATAACCGGTCGCGAGTACGCGCCGGATGGTGTCGTCGAGCGGGGCAATGCCGGTTGTGCCGTCGTAGAAGGCATCGGGCATGGGGCGGTGGTGACCCCAATGGTTCGTGCGGCGCATGGGGACACCGAGATCGTCATAGGTGGCGCGCATGAATTCACGCCAACCGATGATTTGGCGGAGGAATCCTTCAAGCGAATTGAGAGGGATATCCCTGCGCTTTGCATAAGTGAGCGTGGTGTCCAACACCTGGCGCGGGGTTAACAGACCGATATTCAGCACGGGGGTCAGAATGGCATGCCAGAGCCAGTTTTCACCTTTGACAATAGCATCCTCAAAGTCGCCGAACCGGTCAAACCGGCGCTCGAGAAACTGATCGAACCAAGCGGCGGCGGCCGCGTGCGAGGTCGGGTAGTAGAGCGTTTCCAAACGGCCGGTCGCGTTCGGGAATTCGGCAAGAACACTTGCTTTTGCGGCGTCATCAATGGCGTCATGGGCGGGCCAGTCGATCCAGGGCAAGCTTGCCAACAACGCCTTTGGCACCTTCTTGCGGTTGTCTTCGTCAAAGCTCCATTTTCCGCCCAGAGGTTGGTCGCCCTCCATCAACACGTCTAGGTTACGGCGTTGGTTTTTATAGAAATCTGCCATGAACCAACGCTTGCGGCCCCGAGACCATTCAAGGTTGTCGGCCCGGCTGTTCAGAAAACCGGGAGAGGGCAGGATATCAAGGGCGATGCCTGTGTCATCGGCGGCCTGGCGAAGGCGACGTTCGGCAACGAAATCAACGGGGTCGGCCATGACCACTCCGGTGACTTTTTGCCCCCTCAGGTGTTGGAAAAGCCGCAGGCACGCACCCTTTTGCGCGTCATATGGAAAGATCTCGGCGACCACCCCCTGTTTCACCAAGGCCTGTTGATAGCGCGCCATACTGGCCCGATGCAGCCAAAGCTTCTGACGGTGCATCCTTGCCGGATATTGTGGGTCGCCAAAGAACAGCGGGTCTTCGAAAAGCACCACATGCGTAACAGGGTCAAGCAGGGCTGGATGGTCGGCAAATAACTGATTTGGCAACACGATGGCGGCTTTAGTCATGGGGTGTTCCCTCTGTTGGGGACGGGCCAATGGGGCAATAGGCGGTTGCGATGACCGTGGCCGCGGTGCGGGCTGGCTCAAAGTCGATCCGCTCTTTCGGGTCTGAAACGTCAGGAAACGCCCCCGTCATGAGGATGCCCTACAGCGTTTAGAGCAGTATTTCACCTCGTCCCAGACCTTCGCCCATTTCTTGCGCCAGACAAAGGGGCGGTTACAGGTGGTGCAGATCTTCCGAGGCAAATCCGATTTCTTCTGGTGTTTCACGATGTCTCTCCGAAAGGCAGGCTCAGTTGGTCAGAGCGTTTCGGTGACGGCGCCCTGCGACCGGAGCGGCCTTTCCGGCTCGCATGTTTGGTCACGATAGCCTCGGCCTGAGCGCGAAACTCCGGCCGGCGCCGGACCCCCCAGATCTTTTCACGCGCGGCTTTTGCGGCTGCCATATGATCAAAAATGCGTTCGGGGTAACGGCGGTTGATCACCTCTGCCGCGTTATCGGCGGCCCATGGCTCATGGAGGTACTGGTCGGGGATCTGTGCCAGTTCCGGCAGCCATTTGCGAATGAACGTGCCCGCGGGATCCTGATCAAACCCCTGCTTCACCGGATTATAAATCCGGACAGTATTGATGCCCGTGGTGCCGGATTGCATCTGTACCTGGTTCCAGTGGATGCCCGGTTCGTAATCGGTGAACATCCGCGCCAGATGCAGCCCCGGTGCGCGCCAGTCGAGCCAAAGATGATAGGCTGCCACAGCCATGAGCATTGCGCGCATGCGGAAATTCAACCAACCGGTGGCGTGCAGGGATCGCATGCAGGCATCCAGAAATGGATAGCCGGTTTCACCTTTTTCCCACGCCTCCAACCGTGCGGCGTCAGGCGTTCCCGGGCGCAAACCGTCATAAAGCCGGTGGAGATTCTCGAACTCGACGCGCGGCTCGTCCTCGAGCTTTTGCATGAAATGGCAATGCCAGTGCAATCTTCCCGAAAAGGACCGCAGCGACTTTCGCCACGTTGTCTCGGCGGCAGACAGGGTCTGTCGCCGTGCCTCATTCGCCTGCGCCACTTCACGCATCGAAATCGCACCCCAAGCCAGATAAGGGGAGAGCCGCGAACAGGCGGAAGCGCCCTCAAGCGGGCTGGACATGGCGCGCTGATACTGCTCACCCCGCTGTTGAAGAAAGCTCTCCAAGCGGTCTCGTCCGGCACGTCGCCCCCCGACCTGCCGACCCGGACAAAGGTCTGGTACAAGGCCAAGATCCTGCGCCGAGGGTATCGGACCGGGCTCTATCTCCACGGGGACCAGTTGCGGCGCACAGGCACGGGGCTGGGCCATCAGCCGGTCCCACTGCGTCGCCCAACCGTCGCGAGACCGAAGCCTCCGTTGGACTCCGTGGTTCTGCAGCTCATGCCAAGGCACCCCATTGTCGCGACACCAGGCTGCGACATGACGATCCCGCCGAAAGGTCCAGTCATTGCCCGTTTCCTCATGCGACCAAAGTGCCGAGAGCGCGCCTCGGCGCATCAACCCTTTCAGGATTTCAACGACCGACCCCTGACGTACAATCAGAGGCTGACCAAGCCGCCCGAGATCGTCGCGCAGTTCTGCAAGCGTTTCCGCGATAAAGGCCCATTGCCGATGCGATGCATCAGGCTGTTGCCACAGATCAGGCTCGACAATATAGAGCGGGAGAACCGGACCGGCTCGTGCCGCGCAGGCCAAGGCAGGATGATCCGCAGACCGCAGATCTCGTTTGAACCAAACAACTTGCATGAGCCATTCACCTTTGCCGTCACTCTTACCAATTACGTCAGCCGGTCAGGATCGGATCACAACGGCATCGCTATCAATACCTTGTGCCGCCGCAATTTCTGTTTTGCGGCCATTCAAGCGTTGCACAGCGGCGGTTTTCACCCGAATGCCCGTCATCGCCTTGCGCAGATGCTTGTCGAACATCAACGGGCAATCTTCAGAATGCGGCAGGCCACTTGGGGAATGCCGGGTTCGGGACGTTCGGGGTCCGGTCGCCCGTCTCGGAAAATTAATCAGAATAATAGAAATTCATTGGATTATTTGCTAATCCACGTCGCAACGACGATAAGCTGACGAACGATACCAATAGGAGCCTTCTTAATGTTGCGTACATTCCTCACGAGCGCCGCCATCGTGTGCGCGTTGGTCGCTCCCGCGCACGCCATGCAAATCTTTGTATACACAACCACAGGCAGGACGATAACGCTCGATGTTGAGCCTTCGGATACGATCGAGAATGTAAAACAAAAAATACAGGACAGAGAAGGCATTCCGCCGGATGAGCAGCGTTTGACATTTGGAGGCAAACAGCTGGATGACGCAAAAACGCTGTCCGACTACAATATCCAGAAGGAAGGCACCCTTAATCTCTTTCTGAAGGGAACGGCAAGCACCAGTGGTGTTGCCGATGTAAATGCTGTGACCCAGATGATGTCCGTTACCGACGCCGTCGGGGCGCGGGCCCGTTTGCATCTAAGTGCTCCGCGTTCTGCCGGCTCTGTAACGGGGGGCATGACCGGCGCAACGCGAGACTGGAACGTTTGGGCAAAGTCCTCCGTGCTGCAGTTGTCAGGGGCCGACGACGGCGATGGTGGCAACCTTACCTTTGGCGCGGATACCGGCATTGGCCGTGATGCGATGGCCGGTTTCTATCTGGCATACGACTGGTCAAAGTTGATTGAGGACGGGCAAGAGAACACGGCACGCGCCCCGGCAGTGGGGGCCTACGTTGGTGTTGCCCTTGCGGAGCACTTTGTTCTGGATGCTCACTTCGGGTATGCCAGGCCTGAGTATACGGTCAGTGGCTCCGACTTTCACAGTGACCGTGTGATGGGATCCGTTGGCCTGACCGGCTCTTGGGAAACAGGGGCGATTGTCTTGTCCCCCAGTCTTCGGGTGAGTGGATACAGCGAACGTGTTCCTGCACATTCCGAAGGCTCTGCCACGGTCGACGCAGATCAACGTCAGTTTTGGTCGACCGCTGTGAGCCTTCGTGCAGAAGCGCAAAGAGGTTTAGGTGGCACAGACCTGCGCCCATACGCAGATTTTTCTATGGGCCGCTCTGGCCTGAGGTCTGACATCGACGGACAGCAATCCTTTGGCACCACCAGAGGTGCGTTGGGTGTGACAGGTTCGTTCGGCTACGGGGTTCTTTCTGTCGAACTTTCAGGAGGCGATATCTTTACGGACACCCAAGATCGCCGTGTTTCTGTCAGCTACTCAATCAGTTTTTGACTGTTGCAACTGTGATCGGGGCCGGCGGTGCGAAATCAGGCCTCGGTCGCGGTGAGATCGTCCTGCTGCGGGCGGAGTAAAGCCCTGCGACTTTGCTCTTTCTCCCCCCTCATGCACGCAGAACCGCCTGTTGTGCGGCCCGCCGAAACAGGGGAACCCGCGCCAAAACAGATGCCGCTGTCGGTGATCGCGGCATCTGGACCGTCATGTGAGCCCATCCGGCCAATGCCCTGAAGTCCGGCGGCACTGACGTGATCTCGCTTGATACGAGCGCGGATCTACGCCTCGCGACATCTATGGCCCGCGCGTCAGCTTTACCGGATCTGTCCCATGATCAGGTCGGCGCACCGGTCGCCCAACATCATCGCGGGTGCGTTTGTGTTGCCCGCGTTGATGTCCGGCACCGCCGACATATCGCAAACCCGTAGGCCGCTGATGCCGCGCACACGCAAATGTGCGTCAAGCACGGCCATTTTATCACCATCGGCCCCCATTTTTGCTGTGCCGGCGGGGTGGTAATTGGTTTTCACAAAGCGTTTGCAATGCGCAATCAGCGCCGCGTCGGACGCGGCGTTCGGGTCTGGCACCACCACGGTCTTTAGCCGCCCTGCAAGCGGCTCGGCCGCCATCGCCCGCAAGAAAAACCGCTGTCCCGAAACCATTGCCGCCATATCGGCCGGATCTTTGAGCAAATTCGGCGAGACGAGGGGCATATCGTCGGGGTTGGACGATGCAAGGCGCACATCGCCTCGTGATTTGGGTTTCACAACAACGGTCGTGATTGTAATGCCATAGCCGTCTTTCATCTCCACCTGAGCATCGCGGTCAAGGTACACAATCGGCACGCAAAAGGCCTGAATCGAGGGTGGGGCCTCGGGATCGTCAGGGTTCACAAATGCGCCCGCCTCGACGCCCGCAGAGGTCACAGGGCCGGAGCCAAACATCTTGAACTGCACGCCGTTGCGGATCATCCGCCAACCGTCGCCCTGTTTATAATACCCGTATGGCCCGTCGGCATAGGCCGTGATCGGCACCTCGGGATGGTCGATCAGGTTTTGCCCGACCCCCGCAAGGTCCGCTTTTACCTCGATCCCGTGCTCGGTCAGATGGTCGGCAGGTCCAATTCCCGAAAGCATCAGGACCTTTGGCGTCACCAAGGCCCCCGCCGCCAAAACGACCTCACGCTTTACGCGCACCTCGTGTGCGCCCGCCTTGTCGCGGTAGGCGACGCCAACCGCGCGCCCGTTCTCGATGATGATTTTATCAACATGTGCGCCCAACGCCACGGTCAGGCGCGGGTTCTTGAGCTGCGGCGAGATAAAGGCATAGGCCGCAGAGCTGCGCTTTCCTTTGCGATTGGTGAATTGGTAAAAACCGACACCCCGTTGGGTTGGCCCGTTGAAATCGGGGTTGAACGGTTCGCCCAGTGACTGGACTGATTGCACGAACCAACGTGACATCTCGTCAATATGCCCGGGGTCAGAGACGTGAAGCGGGCCGCCGACACCGTGCAGATCATTGGCCAACCGGTTGTTGCCCTCCATGCGCGTGAAGTGTGGCAGAACATCCTTCCATCCCCATCCAACCCCGTCATTGTTGCCGCGAAGGATCTC
The DNA here is from genome assembly GCF_048259695.1 of Celeribacter sp. Classification (GTDB taxonomy): domain Bacteria; phylum Pseudomonadota; class Alphaproteobacteria; order Rhodobacterales; family Rhodobacteraceae; genus Celeribacter. The sequence goes on from NZ_JBLXHL010000004.1 coordinate 330,812, forward strand.
GTTCCATTGGTCGTAATCATCAGGCCGTCCGCGCATGTAAACCTGCGCATTCACCGACGACCCGCCCCCAAGGACATTGCCTTGCGGGATGTCATGCACGCGTCCGTCCAGATGTGCCTGTGGCGTCGTGCGGTGATAGCGCATGAATTTGGAGCCATTGATCATTTTGAAAATGCCGGGCGGCATGTCCAGTAGCGGATGACGGTTTGAATGACCGGCCTCCAACAACAAAACCGTGCCGCCACTGTCGGTCACCAAACGCGCCGCGGCCACGCACCCGGCCGAGCCGCCACCAATGACGATATAATCGAATGTGCTCATGGCGAGATCCTATGACGTAAATGTGGTGCGCACGTGATCCCAGGCGGCATCAAGGTGGGATTTCAGCATCTCTTCGGCGGCATCCGGGTCACGCTCCATGATGGCTGTCAGGATTGCTTTGTGGGCATGAAAGTTTAACTCGTTGCGCTCCGGAGCCCGCAGCATTTTTTCCCAATGCGGGGCCAGCCACGCGGTGTATCCCAGATGGATTGCCGGAAAAATCGGGTTCTTCGGCACGCGGTACAGCACGCCGTGAAATGCCACATCGGTCTCGTAAAATGCGGTGGAATCGGAAATTGCGGCTTCGTTTGCCGCAAGGGCGGCCTTCAGATCTGCAATGTCGTCCTTTGTCGCCATCGCGGCGGCTTCGCGCACCAGACCGCGTTCGATGAAGACACGGCTGTCATAGAGATTTTTGACATCGCCGGTTTCGGTGAGCAGGTTCTGCACAATCTTGCCCGTGGCATTGAGCACGGTCTCGTAGTCCGGCTTGCGCACGATCGGGCGATACCGCGGTTTGCTTTCGATCAGGCCCCGATTGGACAGGGCGAGGATGGCCTCGCGGATCACGGTGCGACTTGCGCCGAAGTCTTCCATCAGGTCGCGTTCGGCGGGCAGGGGGGCGCCGTTTTCCAGTTCTCCCGAGAGAATCCGTTGCTCAAGGTGATCGATTACGGAATCGGCCGCACGCGATTGGGCGTTCTTCAGATGAATAACTGTCATGTCTAAAACCTTTGTCGTCGGTCCCTTGTTGGGATCTGGGTGCTAAATTTGATCGGACCAAAATATTCACAAGGATGCAAGGGAAAATGCGATTTTCACCACTAATTAGCTGTTTTAGGGAATTTTTAAGATTCACGTTGACAGAAAACGGATGCCGCTCCTAGTTTGGTCATACCAAAATGGGAGATTCGAATGTTTAGCATCGACGCAATCGGCAAAGGCCAAATCGAGGGACGGATGTTCGTCGATGGGGCTTGGCAGTCAAACAGCGCGTGTGATGTGATCGCCGTCGAAAATCCCGCGACCGAAGAAATCATTGGTACAATTGTCGAGGGGACGGCGGATGATGCCTTGGCCGCTGTTGCCGCCGCTCACCGTGCGCAGCCTGCCTGGGCGGCGCGTCCCGCCGTTGAGCGGGCCGCCTTGGTCAACCGTCTTGCCGATGCTGTTCATGCCCGCTCCGAGGCGCTTGCCCGCCTTGTCACGCTTGAGCAGGGCAAGCCCCTCTCGCAGGCGCGCGGCGAAATCGGGGCTGTTGTCACCTTTCTCAGATATGCCGCCGGCAATGCCCGCCGTATCGAGGGCGACATCATCGCCTCTGACAATGCCAACGAAGAAATCCATATCCGCCGCCACCCTTATGGTGTCGTCGTTGGTCTGACGTCCTGGAATTATCCTGCCGCTTTGGCGGCGCGGAAAATGGGGCCGGCTCTGGTGACGGGCAACACATTCGTCCTGCTCGCCCACGAGATCACACCGTTCTCGGGCCTTGCGCTTGCGCAATTGGCGTTGGAGGTCGGCTTTCCCTCAGGTGTGTTCAATGTCGTCACGGGGCGTGGTCGCGTGGTTGGTCAGGCGATGGTCGAAAGCCCGCTGACCGGTCTCGTCACCATGACGGGAAGCACCCGCGCGGGTCGTGAGATTTACCGTGCGGGAGCGGATGCGATTAAGGTTCTGCGCTTGGAGCTTGGTGGCAAGGCGCCCTTTATCGTCATGCAGGACGCCGACATCGACGCTGCCGTAACGGCTGCGATTACCGCTCGTTTTACCAACAGCGGCCAAATTTGCACCTGTAACGAGCGGATGTATTTGCACCGGTCCATCGCCGATGAATTCCTCGACAAATTCACGGCATCGGCCAGGGCGCTCACAATTGGCGATCCGTTGACAGACGTCGATATGGGGCCAAAGGTCAGCGGCCTCGAGGTGCGCAAGGTTGCGCAGATTGTCGCGCGCGGCGTTGAAGGCGGCGCACAGGTTCTGCTCGAAGGCGGCCCGCTGACCGAGGGTAAATATGCCAAGGGTCACTGGTATGCGCCAACCGTTGTCGAGGTGCAAAGCAACACCTCGCCGTTGATGCGCGAGGAGGTCTTTGGCCCGGTTGCGACCGCGTTGCGCGTCGACAGTCTCGACGAGGCTTTTGCGCATGCCAACGACACACAGTTCGGCCTGTCCGCCTATCTTTTCACCACCTCTCTCAAAGACATCGCACGTGCGCCTTACGCACTGAAATGCGGAGAAATTTACCTGAATCGCACGAACGGCGAAGCCATTCAGGGCTTTCACACCGGATGGGGCCAATCCGGTCTTGGCGGTGAGGACGGCAAATACGGGTTCGACGGATATCTGCGCAAGCAGACGACATATCTGAACTGGGGGTAACCCCGATAATCGCGCACGGGGAGGAGCCCGGGCGCACCTTGTGGAGGAACACAAACATGACACGTAAAAATATCCTGATTGGCGCTACGGCGATGAGCCTTGGTCTTTCGGCTATGGCATTTGCAGGTGACCTGCCGCCCCTTGCACAGCAAGACACCTATAAGGTCGGCTTTGCGCAGATGGAGTCCAACAACCCTTGGCGCATCGCGGAATCCAAATCGTTTGTTGATACCGCCGAAAGCTGTGGTTGGGACCTCATCGCGACGGATGCTGCGGGCTCTGCGGCCAAACAGGTGGCGGATGTTGAAAGCATGATCGCACAGGGCATCGATGTCCTGTTCTTGCCGCCCCGCGAAGAAAAGCCGCTGATCCCGGCCGTGAAACGCGCACAGGCCGCAGGCATCCCGACCTTCCTTGTGGACCGTTCCGTTGATCCCGCCGCGGCGGTTGCCGGTGTCGATTTTGTGGCCTTCCTTGGCTCCGATTTCATCAAGCAGGGACAGCAGGTCGCAGAATGGACCATCGCGAACTTTAAAGGGGACAAGGGCGTGATCGTTGAGTTGGAAGGCACAACAGGATCCTCCCCCGCCAACGACCGCCGCACGGGCTTTGACGATGCCATCGCCGCTGATCCACGGTTCGAAATTGTGGCGAGCCAGACGGGTGACTTTGCACGCGATATGGGGCGTCAGGTCATGGAAACATTGCTGCAAGCCCATCCCGATGTGAACATCGTTTATGCCCACAACGACGAGATGGCGATTGGCGCGATTCAGGCGCTCGAACTTGCGGGCCGCAAGCCGGGCGAAGACGTCCTTGTGGTGTCGATCGACGGGACACGCGATGCGCTTCAGGCCATCATCGACGGCAAAATGGGTGTAACGGTCGAAAGCTCGCCGTTCTTTGGCCCGCTCGCGTGTGAGACCATGAAACGGTATGCCGCCGGCGAAACGATCGAGCCATGGGTTCAGGTCAGCGACCGCATTTTCACAATCGAGAATGCCGCCGAAAATATCGCTGACGCTTACTAAATCCTCACCTCCGACCGAAAGGGCGCGGCGTCTCCCTCGCGCCCTTTCACCCTCTTTTCGTGCCAAAGGATCGATGCCTATGACCGCCCTGTTAGAAATGAATGCGATCCATAAAGCGTTTAACGGCGTGCCTGCCCTTTCGGGGGCCTCAATAGACATTAAGCGCGGCGAAGTGCATGCGTTGATCGGCCAAAACGGCGCAGGCAAATCAACTATGATCAAGGTGCTGACCGGTGTTTACCGTCGTGACGGCGGCACAATCACATTCAACGGTCACGATTGCGTCCTGACAACACCGCGAGAGGCGCAAGCCACAGGGATTGCGACAATCTATCAGGAACTCACGTTGGTTCCGCTGCGCTCTGTCACCGAAAATGTGATGATGGGATATGAACCCAAACGCTTCGGCGCCTTTATCAACTGGTCGCAGGCTCATGCCCGTACCCGTGAAATTCTGACCCGTTTTGGCATTGATATTGATGTGACGCTGCCACTGGGAACCTATTCCACCGCGATCCAGCAACTTGTCGCGATCGCGCGTGCGGCCTCGCTTGACGCAAAGCTGGTTATCATGGACGAGCCGACATCCTCGCTTGATGCCTCCGAGGTCAAAACACTTTTCACGGTTGTGCGCAGCCTACGCGATGCGGGGGTTTCCGTCCTTTATGTGTCGCATTTCCTTGATGAGCTTTTCGAGATTTGTGATCGGGTCACGACGATGCGTGACGGCAAAACCGTTGACTGTGTCACGCTTGCCGAAACGACGAAGCTTGATCTGATCGCGGGCATGTTGGGGCGCGACACCAGTGAAATCGCCGAGGAAGGGATGACCGAATTCGGCGGCGGTGCCGCGAAAAAGGGCGAGATCCTGCTCGAGGCGAAAAATGTCTCCACCGGTCCGCGTCTGACAAAATTCGACATGGCTTTACACCGTGGGGAAATCGTCGGCTTGGGGGGGCTGCTCGGGGCGGGCCGCACCGAAGCCGCCCGTGCGCTCTTTGGTGTTGATCCATTGCTGAGCGGCACGATTGCGCTCAAAGGGGCATCGGCCCCCGCGCATCCGGCCAAGGCCATCGCATCGGGGCTCGGGTATCTCACCGAAGACCGCAAGGCCGAGGGGATTATCCCCGATATGTCCGTGCGCGAGAACCTGACGTTGGCGTTGCTGCCGCGCATGACCAGACGGGGCCAGATCGACCGCGCCCGCGAGCGCAAAATCGTACAGCACTATATCGACGCGTTGGGCATCAAGACCGCCGATATGGAGCAACCCATTCGCGAACTGTCGGGGGGCAATCAACAAAAGGTTCTGCTCGCCCGTTGGCTTGCGATCGAACCTGACATCCTGATCCTCGACGAGCCCACGCGCGGCGTCGATGTCGGCGCCAAACGCGAAATCCAACTCATCATCCGCGACTATGTGGACCGTGGCTACAGCGTGGTTCTGATCAGTTCCGAGTTCGAGGAACTGGTCGAAGGCGCGGACCGTATCGTGGTCCTGAACGAAGGGCGCTGTCTTTGCGAACTTACCAACCCGGGGATCACTGAACACAAACTGGTGCAGGCATTGGCCCAAACAAGCGAGGCTTCCGTATGAGCACGACCACTCCTGAAACGCGGCGTAAAAACGCACTACAGCTGATAAGTGGCCATGGCGGCGTTGTTGCTCTTGTCACAATTCTGCTGTTCAACATGGCCTTCACGCCAAACTTCCTGCATCTGCAAACGCTCTTTGTGAACATCAGTCAGGTTGCGACCATCGCGATTGTGGCAATGGGGATGACGCTTGTCATTGCAACGGGCGGGATCGACCTTTCGGTCGGTGCCATTATGGCGCTTGCGGGGGCCTTGGCTCCGCTCATCTTCCTGTCGGAGTTCGGCATGGCAAACCCTGCGTTGGGGGTGGCTTTGGCCATTGCGTTGCCCATGCTTGTCGCGATCGCATGCGGGCTGTTCAACGGGATCATGGTGGCCAAACTGGGCGTGCAGCCGATCATCGCCACGTTGATCCTGTTTATTTCGGGGCGTGGCATTGCACAGGTTTTGACCAACGGCAATCTGCAAACCTTTACCAACCCGCACTTCAGCTATCTCGGGACCGGCAAAATTCTCGGTCTGCCATTTCAGGGGTGGCTCGCGCTTGCCATCGCAACGGTCCTTTACCTCGTCATTTCACGCACGACCTTTGGCCGCTACGTGCTTGCCATCGGCGGCAATGAACGCGCCGCACGGTTGTCTGGCGGTCCTGTCGCCCGTGTGAAAATCGGGGTCTATATGATTTGCGGCGTGCTGTCGGGGCTCGCGGGTTTGATTGTCGTGGCCATTAATTCGGCCTCTGATGCGGCGCGCAACGGCAGCTTGATGGAGCTTGATGCGATTGCGGCCGCCGTTGTTGGTGGCGCCCTTTTACAAGGCGGACGTGCGCCGATTTTCGGTGCCATCCTTGGCGCGGTCATCATCCAGTTGGTGAAATACACATTGCTTGCAAACGGCGTCGAAGACGAGGTCGCCCTGATCGCAAAGGCCGGCATTATTCTTGTCGCGGTCTATGTGCAGCAAGCCCGGAAGGAATAATCATGTTGAATTCTGATGCCTTTGATCTGCGCAAATATGTGCAGCGGAACTCCCAATCGGTTGCGGTCTGGATCGCCCTTTTTGCCCTCATCGTGTTTGGTGTGCTGCGCTACGACAACTTTGGCGGATCCTACAATTTCGGCTCCTTTTTGAACTACAACTCGATGTTCATCGTCATCGCGCTTGGCATGTGCTTTGTCATTATCACCGGTGGTATTGACCTCTCTGTCGGCTCGGTCGCAGCGTTCTCATCGGTCATCGCCGCCTATCTGTCGCCCTATGGTCTCGAGGTTGCCTTACCTTTGGCTGTGCTTGTCGGCATGGCATTCGGGGCCTTCAATGCCGTTTGCATTATCGCCCTGCGCATTCCGCCATTCATTGCGACACTGGCGACAATGCTTGGCGCAAAAGGGGGCGCGTTGGTGATTTCGGGCGCGTCGACTGTTGCGGTCGACTGGGGATCGAATTTCACCAATATGGGCATGAACAAAGCCTTTGGCCTGTTCCCGTGGTCTATTGTGATCGTGACGGGTGTCGGCATCGTCCTGTGGATCGTGCTCGAAATGACATCGCTCGGGCGCACCATTCTGGCCATCGGCGGCGGTGAAGATGCGTCCAGATTGATGGGGCTCAAGGTCAATCGGGCCAAGGTCTTTGTCTATGTCATTTCCGGCGGATGCGCGGGCCTCGCCGGTGTCATCCTGGCCTCGGGGTTCGGGGCGGGTCAGCCGCTCGAAGGCATCGCATGGGAGCTCTCGGCCATTGCCGCTGTTGTCGTTGGCGGGACGCTTCTTACGGGGGGGCTCGGCTCGATCCCCGCCACGGTTGCGGGCGCGCTTCTTCTCGGTCTCGTCTTTAACGTCCTCAATTTCGAGAACGGTCGTGGCACCATAAGTTTCAGTGCCTATTGGCAAATGGTGATCCGGGGCGTGTTCCTCTTTGCTGTCATTCTCTTTCAAACCCGCATGACCAGAGGCCGTAAATCCAAAGGAGCCGCGCTATGAGCACGATCGCATCCATTGACGTGCGCCTGTTCCACATCCCGTTGGTTGAGGTTCTGGTCGACGCAAAACACGGGGATCATCATTTCTTCGAGCTGATCACCGCGACCGTGCACCTCGCGGATGGCACGTCGGGAACGGGGTACACCTATACCGGCGGCAAGGGCGGGCATGCCATTGCGGCCATGATAACCCATGATCTGACCCCGTTCCTGATCGGCAAGCCCGCCGGGGATATCGATGCGCTTTACGATGGGATGCAATGGCATATGCATTACGTGGCGCGCGGTGGCATCGCGTCTTTCGCGATCTCCGCGATTGATATTGCACTTTGGGATTTGCGGGGCAAACGCACGGGCCAACCGCTTTGGAAAATGGCGGGGGGCGCTGCGAACACATGCAAAGCCTACTGCGGCGGGATCGACCTCGGTTTTCCGTTGCCAAAGCTGTTGGACAGCATCCAATCCTATCTTGATCGCGGTTTCAACGGCGTGAAAATCAAGATTGGCCAACCGACGCTGGACGAAGATATTGCACGGATCAAAGCCGTGCGTGACCTGATCGGTCCTGACCGCGCTTTAATGGTCGACGCGAACTATTCCATGAGTGTCGAGCAGGCGATCACAGCCGCCAACGCCTTTAAACCCTTCAATCTCACATGGTTCGAAGAGCCCACAATTCCGGACAATTACCGCGGATATGCACAGATTGGTGCGGCCACGGGCATGCCGCTTGCTATGGGGGAAAACCTTCATACGATCCACGAATTCGAATACGCCTTTGCGCAATCCAACCTGAGCTACATCCAGCCTGACGCCTCCAATTGCGGCGGTATCACAGGGTTCCTTCAGGTGGCCGAACGGGCCGAAAAGGCGGGTGTGCCGATCTGTAGCCACGGCATGCAGGAGCTGCACGTGAGCCTCGTCGCAGGCCAGAAAAACGCGGGATGGATCGAGGTTCATTCCTTCCCCATCGACGACTACACAACGCGGCCTCTGGTCGTGGAGGATCATCGCGCGGTGGCCCCTGATGTGGCCGGCGTAGGGGTCACATTCAACTGGCAGAAACTCGACGCTGCCAATCAACTGAAATCCTAAAAGGACGCTTTCCATGACTTCTTATGCAGCCGTTTATCGCGGCGATAAAACATTCACAGTCGACGCTGTGACGCCGCGACCACCTGCCAGAGGGGAGGTTCAAATCGATGTTGCATATTGCGGCATCTGTGGCACCGACCTTCATATCTATTTGGGGCATATGGATGGCCGTGTCGGTTTCGAGCGCACCATCGGGCATGAAATGTCAGGCGTGATTGCGGCGGTTGGTGAGGGCGTCACAGATCTTGAAGCGGGCCAACACATTGTTGTGCGGCCCCTCGATCATTGCGGTGATTGCCCCGCTTGTAACGCGGGACATGAACATATCTGTCACAAGCTCAAATTCATCGGCATTGATAGCACCGGTGCGTTTCAACAAAAATGGAATGTCCCCGCGCATACGGTCCACGTCTTGCCGGAGGACCTCGATCTGTCCCACGCGGCCCTTATCGAGCCGCTTGCCGTGGCCTGTCACGATGTGGCGCGCGGCAAGGTCCAAGCCGGCGAAGACGTGCTTGTCATCGGCGGTGGCCCCATCGGTATGCTCGTCGCGATGGTCGCGCGTGACGCGGGGGCAAATGTTACGATCTCCGAGATCAACGAGAACCGCCTCAAATATGCGAGCGGTATGGGGTTCAACGTGATGAACCCGAAAGAGGTCGACGTGGCAAAGGCCATTCAGGACGCAACCGGTGGCAAAGGTGCCGATGTCGTGTTCGAGGTTTCGGGTACCCAACCCGGTGTGGACCTTATGACCGCCGCCGCAGCCACGCGCGGGCGCATCGTCATGGTTGCCATTCACGCGAGCAAACCCACGATTGATATGTTCCAGTTTTTCTGGCGGGAACTCGAATTGATCGGCGCACGCGTTTACCACCCCGAGGATTACGAGGCGGCGATGGCCTTGCTCGCCAAAGGTGTCGTCGATTGCGACAGCTTCATCACCGACATTCAGGGGCTGAACGATATCCAGGCCGCGTTCGAGGCCCTGACCCAAAATCCCAACGCAATGAAATCAATGATCCGCATGTCGGAGGATGTGAAATGAACGTATTGGACCAGTTCAGTCTCAAAGGTAAAACCGCCCTTGTAACGGGGGCCAAACGCGGCATCGGGCGTGGCATCGCCGAGGCATTGGCACAGGCCGGTGCGGACATCATCGGCGTCAGCGCCACACTCGATCCCGTCGGATCGGATGTCGGCAAGGCTGTCACGGCATTGGGGCGGAAGTTCACCGGTTACGCATGTGATTTCTCGGATCGTGCGGCGGTGAAAGCGTTCACGGCCAAGGTCTTGGCCGAGCACCCGCAGATCGACATTTTAATCAACAACGCAGGCACGATCCTGCGTGCGCCCGCCGCAGACCACCCCGACGACATGTGGGACAAGGTGATCGAGGTCAACCTGAACGCGCCGTTCGTGATCACACGTGATATCGGCAAAGCCATGGTCGCACGCGGGTCTGGAAAGATCATCTTTACGGCGTCATTGCTAACGTTTCAGGGCGGGATCACGGTTCCGGGGTACGCGGCCTCCAAGGGCGGTATCGGGCAGCTCACCATGGCATTTGCCAACGAATGGGCATCCAAGGGCGTGAACGTCAACGCCATTGCGCCGGGTTACATCGACACCGACAACACCGAGGCTTTGCGCAAAGATCCGGAGCGCTCGGCCTCCATCCTGTCGCGGATCCCTGCGGGCCGTTGGGGTAAGCCGGAGGACTTTGCCGGCCCTGCCGTTTTCCTTGCCTCCGAAGCGGCATCCTACATGCATGGTCATGTCATGCTTGTGGATGGCGGTTGGATGGGCCGTTAATCGGGCGCCGCGTGGCCTGTGCCGCCCTTTGCCATAGGATCATCGTGGTTTAGGTCGTGAGGCTCCGGCGGGGGGACGTTGCAACCGCCCCGACACACCGTGCGGATTCGCCGGTTGGTGTCTGCAGAATACGAAAACGGGCGCCCCTGACTGGTGAGGGGCGCCCGTATTGCGTTTCGGTGTGTCATCTACGCCAAGTGCGCGGTCGCCGCCCGTTTCAGGCCGCCGATGCCGCAAGGTCCCGCCCTGCGGAGCGCTTGAAGAATATGAAATACAGCACCGGTGCCGCGATCAAGGTCAGGATCGACGCAAACGCCAAGCCGCCCATGATTGTGATGGCCATCGATTGAAAGAACGCATCGCTGATCAGTGGCAGCATGCCAAGGATCGTCGTTGCCGCCGCCAAAAACACAGGGCGCAATCGCGAGGTCGAGGCGGTCACAATCGCATCCACCAAGGGCAGTTGCGGGTGCGCCTCGCGCGTCAGGTCGATTTCCTCGATCAGTACGATCCCGTTCTTGATCAGCATCCCCGACAGGGACAACAACCCGAGCAGGGCAGTGAACGTGAAGGGCAAACCCGTCCCGAGCAGGCCAAGGCTGACACCGTTGACGGCCATAGGGACAAGCAGCCAAATGATGATCGGCTGTCGCAATGCGTTGAACAACAACACCGAAATCAGAACCATAATGATGATGCTGAACGGAAGCTGTCCGGCGAGAGAGGCTTGTGCGTCGCTCGAACTTTCCAACTCACCGCCCCATTCCATCGTATAGCCCCCCGGAAGCTCCATCGCCTCGATCACGTCGCGCACGTCCGCCAGAACTTCCGACGCGGTCATGTCACGCGGGATATCCGCACCGACCGTGATCACGTCCGCACGATCCCGCCGGAGGAGCAACGTGTCCTGAGGTTCGAACACAAAGCCGTCAGTGACCTGCTCCATGGAGACAAAGCCGCCGCCACTTTCGGAATAGATCACATGATCGACGAGGGACAAATCGCTCCCCCGCGGCACACGTACTGTGATCGGGAGTTGCCGGTCGCCTTCGCGGAACGTTCCCGCCGCCAGACCTTCGACCGCAAACCGCAGGGTCTGCGTGATATCGGAGCGGGAAATCCCCGTGTTCTGGGCGCGGTCTTCGGAATAGAGCGGCCGCAGAACCAGTTCGCGTTCACGCCAGTCGTGGCGCGGCGCGACGATGTTGTCAGAGGCACCACGCAAACGGGCAATTGCCTCGTCCGCCAGATCGCGCAGGATATCGGGATCGTTGCCCGAGAACCGCACCTCGATCGGCGCACCGCCACCGGGACCAAAGGCCAACCGTTTGACGCGAAATTCGCCTTGGGGAACGGCAGAGAGCGCGTAGGCTTCAAGCGCGTTCATCTCGTCCTCGATCACGTCGAGCGATGTGACCCGCACAATCAAATGCCCATAGCCGGGATTCGGGTCCTCGCTGTCGTATGTCAGCATGAACCGCGACGCCCCCATTCCGATGTAGGCGGTCGTTGCCGTGACCTCTTCGCGCTCCGACAGCCAGTTTTCGAGAACCAACATATCCTCTGAGGTTTGATGGATCGATGCGCCTTGCGGCAGTTTGTAATGGACGAAAAACAGCGGCGTGTTGCTGTCGGGAAAGAACTGCTGCTTGATGGATCCAAACATGACGAAACAGACGGCTGTTGTGGCGATAAGGGCGGCAACAACAAGCCAACGCAGCTTGATACAGGCCCGCAAGACAGCCGCGTAAGACCGGAACAACGCACTGTCATACCCGCCGCTTTGTAGGTCATCGCCTTGTTTGAAAAAGAAATGGCCCAACAAAGGTGTCGCCGTGATGGCAAGCACCCACGACAGCAAAAGCGATATCGCGATGACAGCAAACAGGGAAAACAGGAATTCGCCCGTTGCATCGGGGCTCAGGCCAATGCCGGCAAAGGCCATGATCCCGATAACCGTCGCACCCAACAGGGGGATTTGCGTCTTGCTCGCCGCTTCGGTTGCGGCGTCACGCGAATTTTGCCCGCGGTGCATGGCAATTTGCATACCCTCGGCCACAACGATGGCGTTGTCGACAAGCATCCCCATCGCAATGATCAACGCCCCAAGCGAGATCCGTTCCATTTCGATCGACCCAAGGGCCATAAAAAACAGTGTGCCGAGAACGGTCAGAAAGAGCGTTGATCCCACCACGACCGCAGCCCGCCACCCCATGAATATCGCCAGAACCACGACGACGATGGCAACCGACATGGCCAGATTTACCAGAAAGGCGTTAGAGGCGTCTTCGACGACAATGTGTTGTTGGTAGATCGGTTCGATTGTGATCCCGAGAGGGATATCCTCACGCAGGATGTCAAGGTGCGCATCGACACGGTGGCCGACTTCGACGATGTTCTCGGTGGCTATGCCCGCAACGCCCAAGGTGAATGCCTCGACCCCGTTGTGGCGGACCATCAGATTAGGGTTTGCTTCGCGCCCGCGGTAAACGTCGGCGAATGTGGACAGTTTGATGACCTCTCCGCCGACCCCCATCGACAAGGCCGCGATTTCTGAAACGCTGTCGGACCCCTGTGGGCGCAGGATAATCGTGCGCCCCTCAGGCGTCTGGATTTCGCCCCCGTCGACGATCTCGTTGGCCCCTGAAATGGCGCCTTGGATGGCGGCGGGTGGAATGCCCATGTTGGTGATCAGGGCAAGATCAGGCTCGATGTAGATGACCTCGTTGGGGACGCCGGAAAGCGCCACATCGGACACGCCGTCAACACGCAACACTTCGCGCCGCAAGAATGCGGATAGCTCGTTGATCTCCGCATCCGAGTACCCCGGCGCGGTGACGGCATAATACATGCCGTAAACATCCCCGAAATTGTCGTTTATATAGGGTTCGGTCGTGCCGCTCGGCAGGACGGCATCGCCCACGCGGTTGCGCAGTTTTGTCCAGATTCCAGGAAGTTCGGTTCCGTCATATTGGTCTTTCATATTGACGGTGATCCAGGACAGCCCCGGTTGGTTCATCGTCTGGATGTCTTTGACTTCGCCCATCTTCTGAATTTCGGATTCGATCAGTTCAGAGACTTCAAGCGCCACTTCCTCGGCCGATGCGCCGGGGTATTGCGTCACGACGATCGCGGTCTTGATGGTAAAGGCGGGATCTTCAAGCCGCCCCAGAGAGTTGAAACCCCACAAGCCGCCCAAGAGGCAGACGAGCATGACGATCCAGGTGTAAATCGGGCGGTTGATCGAGAAACGTGCGATATCCATGATGACCCTTATTCCCCGAAGCCGGTGAACCGGCGCACGGCTTCACCATCTGCCAACCGGCCAGCCCCGATGGCGACATAGTCCTGACCGGGTTCCAACCCCGAAAGGATCGTGACATTGCCGTGGTCCGTTGGTTCGATTTCAACGGGTGTCTTGGTCACGGTCCCCTCCGATGCCCCCGTCGGCGTATAGACCATCACACTGGTCGAATTGTCATTCTCGATGAGGATCGCCGAGGCCGGAACTTCGATGCGCGTGGCGTTGGTGTTCAAGAATGCGGTCACTTTGGCGGATGACCCGGGCAGAATGTTCAATCCCTCCTGTGGCTCCATGCCAAGGGTGATCGTATAGGTCTGTCCGATCTGAACCGTTTCGGCGTTGAATTCCCTGAGTTCGAGGGGGTATTGCGTTTCGTTTGCGCCAAATTCGGCAAATAACGTCATATCGGTGTCTTTACCGGCACGTTGAAACAGCTGTTCGGGGACGTCGATTTCGATGCGAAGGTCCGACATGTCATGAAGCCGGACCACAGGTGTGCCGGCAGAAATCGTTGCAAAGTTCGGCTCGAGGCGGGTCGCCACAATCGCATCGAACGGCGCACGAAGCGTTGTGTTTTCCAGTTCCCGTTGTGCGTTGCGCAACCCGATTTCGCTCAACTCCAACTGGGTTTCCGCGTCCTGTACATTGCTTTGTGCAACCGCACTTCCGACAAGTTGTTGATAGCGGCTTGCGGTTCGGGCGGCTTGGGTCTGTTGGGCTGCTGCATCTTGCAAGGCCAGTTCGAATGGTTTTTGATCCATTCTGGCAACCAGATCGCCCGCCGACATGAAGGCCCCTTCCTCGATCGGCATTTCGACGATCTGACCGCCAACTTGAAAGGCAAGGTCAAGCGTCTCGCGTGCGACAACGCGGCCATAAAAAATGCGGCGTTCCTGATCATTTTCCGAGGTCACTGTTCCGACTTTAACGATCAGTGGTTCTGCCTGCGTTCCGAGCGGTATCACGGCGGTTGCCATGAGCATTGCGATCCTGATCAGCGCTTTCACGAGCGTCTCCTTCGTTCAAATCCAGATTTTCGTTTGCGGGCCAAGTCGGCTTTGTGCTCCGCTATTTTTCAAAACACCAGAGCATTCGAAAATGTTGCAAATTACGATGCGTCATTTGTGAGTTATCCCTAACGTGGCCTTTCCTAATTTTACGTCAAGAAAGCCGTTATGGAGGCGCCATAGACCAATGGCGATTTCACGCATACTGCGGCCCATCCGCCACAAAAGCGTGGCTGTGCCGTCGATGTGATGGGTGTGCGATGGCTGTGAGGCCGCGGGACAAATTCGCCCCGCGGCCGTATGCGATTATTCGATGTCAGGTAGAAATACCGTTAGGAAACCGAGGCATAGAAGCATGGACAGAGAGCCGAACACCTGCTGCATCCCGATCTGGTCGGCTAATGCGCCAAGTGCGGCGGCGCCGAGCGCCCCGACCCCGAATGCAAAGCCAAAGACGAAGCCCGCAACCATGCCGACCTTTTGTGGCATCAATTCCTGCGCATAGACGACGATGGCTGAAAAGGCTGACGACAAAACCAACCCGACGATTATGCTGAGGCATACAGCCACCCACAGCGGAGCGTGCGGTAGCAAGACGGCAAAGGGAAGTGCGCCGACAATGGACCCCCAAATGACCTTTTTGCGGCCAATGCGATCCCCGATAGGGCCGCCGAAAAATGTGCCGAAAGCAACAGCGGCAAGAAAGACGAACAACAGACCCTGCGCGTGGGGGATGTCGAGGCCGAATTTTTCAATCAGGAAGAAGACGTAATAGGCCTTAAATGTTTCGATATAGACGAATTTGCTGAGCAACAGCGCTCCGATCACGGCGAAAGCAATGATAAGGCGCTTGCGCGGCAGGACCGGCCCGGTTGCGGGGGAGCCACCGGCGGCCTGCATGATGCGTTGATGATGGGTGAACCATCGTGCGACCCACAAAAGGATGATAATGCCACACACCGCGAGCAGGCCGAACCAGATCGTGCTGAACTGGCCAAGGGGCAAGACGATTAAGGCCGCGGCCAAGGGGCCAAGGGCCGTGCCGGTATTTCCGCCCACCTGAAAGCTGGACTGGGCAAACCCGAGGCGGCCGCCGGAGGCCATCCGGCACACACGCGATGCCTCGGGGTGGAATAGCGCAGAGCCGAGACCCAGAACGGTAGAGGCCACCAAAAGCCCCTCGAATGATCCCGCTGTCGCCAGTAGAATGACGCCGAGTGCAACGATGGTGAGAGACAGGGCAAGCGAGTACGGCTTTGGCCGCAGGTCGCCATAAAGCCCCAGAACAGGCTGCAAAATACAGGCGGTGATTTGTTGGGCAAGCGTCAACAGCCCCAGTTGGAAATAGCTGAGCGCATACTGTGATTTCAGCAAAGGATAGAGCGCAGGCAGCAAAAACTGGATCAGGTCATTGATCAGGTGCGTGCCGCTGACCGCGAGGATCACGGAATAGGATGTCGGTAGAATTACGGCACGTTGTGTCATCGTCTTTATCCTTTGAGTGGAGCAGCACCGAATTTGAACCGGTCATGAATCGCCTCGCACAATGACCGATATGGGCAGGGGTTTCGCGTCAGATCGAAACGCTATATGCTGTAGAAAATCTACAGGCTCCCCATGCGCGACACCCGAAAAAAATTACCCCCGATGAACGCGTTGCGTGCCTTTGCCGCTGCGGGCAGCCGGCTTAATTTTCGTGCGGCGTCAGACGATCTTGGTGTGTCGCAAGGCGCCGTCGCACAGCAGATCCGTTTGTTGGAAGACCATCTTGGCCAGACCTTGTTCACACGTCTGCCACGGGGCGTTGCCCTCACATCTGCGGGTGCAATTTACCACGCAGAGGTGAAACGTGCCTTTGATATTTTGCGGGATGCGACGGGGCAGGTCAGCGGTGGCAGCGAGAGTTTGACGATCAGCGTCACGCCGACCTTTGCAACCCGGCTTTTGATCCAGAGCCTGCCATCGTTGAACGCCATTCTGCCCGAGGTGAATATCCGCACAATCGCGACGGTGGCGGTGACGGATTTCGACCGTGATCAGGTCGATATCGCGGTGCGTGAAATCCGCCCGCCATTCCCCGCGGAACAGGAGGCGCAACTGTTGTTCCGTCAAAACTTTATTCTGGTGTGTAGCCCGCATCTTTTGAAAGACGGGCCATGCACCGTGACGCCGGACAGCGTGCGATCCATGCCGCTTTTGCACGATGCGTATGGCCATTGGCAGACATATTTTGGCACGGGGGACCGTTTGCCCGGCCCAACCTTTAATCAGGTCTCTTTGGCGATTGATGCCGCCTTGGCAGGGCAGGGGGTGGCGATCGTCAGCCGCGCCTTTGTTCAGGATGATCTAAAGGCGGGGCGCCTGATCGATGTCGGCCCTGCGGGGGGCGGCTCTGATCGGGATTACTATCTTGTCCGCAAAAAGTCACAGCGCCCCCGTCCGATGCTGGATGCGGTGTGGTCGTGGTGTCTCGATACCTTTTCAGGGCATTAGGGTCCGCAGGCGCATGGCGCGATGGGGGCGCTGTGGTCGGGCAGCTGGCTATAGCGAAGTGAGCGACCCGAACCATGACATCGTGCCTGTGACACCTTTATAGCGTGACCGATCTTTTTACGCGCCATGATGGACCGGCCCCGACCCCGGCGGCGGCGCGTTTAACGGTCCCTCTCGCACTTGGGGGCCGGATGCCCGCAAGTGGCAAAGCGACACCTTGATGGAGGGAACCGACAGCGCCCTTTAGGAGGCATTGTCAATCCGCGTGAGTTTTGAAAGAACATGCCGACCGGTAACGGAAAGGTCCTGTTTTGTTTCATCTTGGTTCATTTGGTCCCGCTGTCGCGAAAACGTCACCGGTAGAGGCCCTGCGTGCGGGGCTTGGGGCCTTCATCGGGCTTGCGGTGGCCGGAGCATTTGTTCTGGCCCCGACAATCGATCTGAAACTGGGTTTGTATCTGGTTGCGCCCTTCGGGGCGAGTTCGGTTCTTTTGTTTGCGGTTCCCAACAGTCCTTTGGCACAGCCATGGTCCGCGATCGTCGGCAACGTTGTGGCGGCCTTGGTCGGTGTGGCTGTCTGTCTGGTGGTGCAGGATCCCGTTTTGCGCATTGCGCTTGCTGTGGGGCTCGCCATTACCGCCATCATCCTGTGTCGTGCGTTGCATCCCCCCGCAGGGGCCGTCGCAATGACCGTGGCGATGAGTCCGGACACGGTGCAGGAATTGGGGTTCTATTTCGCCCTGATGCCAATCGGGCTCGGCTCGGTCGTGTTGGTGCTCATAGCCATCGCTTACGGGCGGATGACGGGGCGCCACTATCCATTTCGACAGTTCGATGATCCGAACAGCCATGGCACCCAAGACCCCGAACCGATGGAGCGCTTTGGATTGTCGGAAATGGAACTGATCGACATTCTGGATCGCTACCGGCAGTCATTCAACCTTGGTGTCGAGGATCTGGCGCGCCTGCTTGGCGCTGCGGAAATACAGGTGGCGGCGAACCGGTCGGGGCCTGCGACCGCCGCTGATATCATGTCGTCCAATCTGATTACTGTCGCGCCGGATACGCCGTTGACGCAGGTGGCGGATTTGTTTCACCGTCACCGGTTTGCGTCGCTTCCGGTCGTCGGAGAGGCCAACCGGTTTCTGGGCGTGATTTTCCAAATCCACCTGATCGACAGGGCGCGGGAAGATGGCCTTCGCCTGAACCGGGGATTTGGCAAGGCGATGAGCCGGCTGCTCGACCGGCAACGGGAAATGCCTGTGCAAGCCGCAGATGTTATGAATGTCGGGGGGCCGCGCGCAACCGCCAATACCCCCTTGTCGGCGCTGCTGCCCCAGATGGCCGACGGGGCCGTCGACGCCGTGCCTGTTCTGGAGCGCGGTCAAATTATCGGCATTGTCACGCGCACCGATCTGATCAGCGCTTTGGCACGCAAAAGTCTAAGTGAATGAGTTCGGGCATTGTGGAACTCCGGCGTAGTTTTCATGCCGGTTTCACAAAGCCTGTATTCGCAAACTTCCGGTTAATACGGATGCTGTTGCGCATCTGAAGGACACCTCGGCGGCGGTGGAACAGGCTGTCGAAGGTCGTCTTTTCCCATGTGGTTCCGGGTTTTCTTTATGCGTTTGGCGATGTGGCGCCGAACCGCGCCAACGGTCTGACAGGGCCGTGCGGGGGGTCCGTTCAGGGCTGTGTCCGGTGTCAGGGCCGCGCCGTAAATGGTCGTCAGGGCCTGTTTGTCCTCGCAGGTCAGCCCGTTCATCACCATCGGCCCAAGCCGCAGGCTTTCCGAATAGCACCCGTTTGCCGTGATGACCTCGTGGCGATCACAGGCAAAGTGATACCACGTGATCCGTTTTTTGCCGTTCATGTACCGTATGCCGGGGAGTGATGTCAGTGATTTGGCCGGTGCAAAACACTCTGTTTTGAACCAATCCGTCAACTGGCCGCCGCCACCGACCAGTATCTGGTGTTGTGGGGATACAATCATGTCGTTGAGGGGGCGACCGGACCCAAGGGCATTGGCTGAAATTAAAACCGGCTTTGTTTCCGGTTCGACGTCATCCAAAGGGTGAGTGTCGCAATGAATCCACCGGACGGTCTGTGGGCCATGATCGAGGGTCGTGACCATATCGCCGGGCTGAATGCGCTCTATCGGAATGTCGCCCTTTGGGGTGGCCATCAAAGTCCCCGCGCCATAGCACACGATTGTAGCGTTTTGGACGTCGGACATTCCCGCGTTGATGCCTGTCGCTTGGGATGTTTTCAGGCTAACCAACCTGATCGACTGGATGGCGAGCCCGTCCAGTGGATTTGCGGGATATTCGGAGATGAAAACATCGCCATTGGCGGCCTGAATGACAAGGACGGGAACCAAGAGGGTCGAACCATCACCCAACAGGATTTCAGCGTTGTACAGCGAACTGCTATCAAGTGCCGTTGCCGTTGACCCGCTGCTAATGTCATACCTCAGGCTGTCCGTTGAGCTTGTCTCGTCGTCGTAGATTATGCCATCGTCGTTCCCGTCAACTTCGGACACCTCAACGAACTCGAGCGCATCATAAAGACCCAGAACAACATTCGGGTTTTCATTATCCGAATCCGTTTCGTTGGTATCCATGTCGGCAAAATTGCCGATATAGAACATTGTAACTGTGCTTGTCGTTGCCATCGTTGTTTCTGTGGATGTTGTTGATGCCCACTGACGGTCGCAGAAAAAGCTTGGGATTGTGTGAAGCCATAGCGAAATTGCCTGAAAATCCGAAAGAACCGGAACGGGGTATTATAATCCCCGTCGAGGGACGGCATGTTCGGCGTCATGCCCGTGGTGGTCTTTGCGGGGGCTTGTTGGCGAGGGCGCCGGTTTTGTCCGCGGCGCCCTAGGGGTCGTATTCTCGCATCATGGCCTTAGTCGGCGGTACGGTTGCCCCATACCTGAGAGGCCGCCAGATCATCGGAACAGGCCGCGAGGTTCAGCTCTTTGATCTGGTTGGTATCGCTGCGCCCTGTGCGGGTGCTTTCGGCGAGTGTCAGGCACATCTCGGGGGCTGCGGCCGGCGTAATTGTGCCTTCACCGGAAAAGACAAAATGTTGTGCCGCGCTGCCATCACAGGCGGCCAAGCCGATGGTGGCACCTGCTTGGGTCGAGGAGACCTCGGCGCAGACGTCAAACTCGGGCATGTAGAGCGTGCCATCAGCGAATTGCGTGGAATCAAACCCTTGGTCGACGAAAATCTCGCCAGAGGGGCTGTAACAGGTGTGCCCCTGAAGGCCGTTGGCAGGATCGGCATTTGCACCTTGCCCTCCCGCAATATCCACGCAGTAACCGTCCTGAATATTATCGAGCATGTCGACGAGGTTGATCTCGACGGTTTCGGCATGGGCGATGTTGGCAATCAACAGGGCGGCGGTCGCGGCGGCGGTAAAACGGTGGCGTGTCATTGAGGAAATTCCTTTGTGGTATGAGTGGTTATGGGGTGGTGGTGGCGTGGATTATTCGACCATCAGGCGGCACAGGACCGTGTTGCTTTGCTCAAGGTCCGGCCCCCAGATCAATTCGGCAGTGTCCGCCCAGTCAATCTCGTCGTATCCCATTTTGGGGCTGACTTCGGCTTCGGTGTAGACATGCGCTTGTGGCCAGTCGGAGGCGTCGAAACCGGCGGTATCCCACCCCTCGGGCTCTGGCGATATGTCAAAGGCACAGACACCCGCACCCGCGACGGGATCCTTTTCGGCCTCGCAGGTCTTGTCGAGTGGTGCCGTGTGGATGACAAGGCATTGCCACGCGGCGTCGCTGACAACGGCGGTTTGTCCCGCTGCATCTTTGATCTGTACGATGATGCCGCCATCCCCCATTTGCTGACGGGGTGTGCCGATGTATTCCAGACCGGTATCGTTTTGCTTGAAATCCTTTGCCACGAGGCCGATGACAAAGGGTGGTTCGGCGTCGAATGTAAAGCGTTCAGCGTTAAAAGAGCGTTCCGTGGTGATGGGGACACTGTCCTCGGCCACTTGCGCACCGTTTATGCGCATCTCGAACCAGTTATCGGCCCAGACCTCCGCGCTATAGGTGTCCGCCTGAACGGCGCCCGCCGAGAGGCAAAGTGAGGCGAGTGTATAAAGTGCTGTGCGCATTGTGGTGGTCCTTTTCGCATGGGTTGCACCTTTAACGCAGCGGCGAGGAAAATCCGGCGCACAAACAGTGATTTATTTTGAACAGGGACCGGTTGGGCCGCGGCCCGCTTCGGTATCTTGGCCCGTGGCCCCTGTGTGTGCGGTGTGGGGCCTGTGCAATTCCGGTTTCGCGGGCGCAACGGGCCGGTGTTCCCTTTGTGTTGCGGGTCAGCGGGGGGATGCGTGCGGCAGGTCGCGCAAGCGCCCCAGGACCAGTTCGAGATCCCCGCGCAAGGCGAGGCGTTCCTCGGGGCTCAAAAACGCGCCGAGTTCGACTTCGCGGGTGTGGTCGTTCTGTGTCGGGACCGGGTCCGCCTGATGGGGGCTGCGGCCTTTGAGCGTGAGATATTGTTCGACTTTGCCGTCGGGGATCAGGCTGAGTTTGACCCAATAGGGGTTGGCCGCCCAATCGAACCGCACGCCCTTTGCGGTCCAATGGGTCAACGTGATGCGGTCGTGCCAGATCAACACCTCTTCGCGTAACAAATCGCGATCGGATTTGCGCAGCGCAGTCCAAAGTGCGGCCAGAACGCTCATCATGCACAGCAATAAAACCCAGAACGCCGTGGTGCCGATGAAGGGGACAACAGGGACAAGTCCCGCCACAAACATGAGCCAGATGGTGGCCGAAAACCCTTTAGACGGCAGCGACCTGTGCGGCCAGATTTCGAGCCGCAGAACGGGCGCGGGGGGCGTGTGGGCATGACCGTCGGGTGGCTGCGCGATGGGGATCGGCGGCAGGGGCGCGGTATGGGCAGGGGTCCAGAGATAGGGCATGGGTGTGCGGTGCGTTCGGGTGCGATTGTGTTTTTCTTCGGGACGAGTGTAGCGTGCGGGTCTGCGCCGTAAAGGGTTAGCGGGTCGCAGGTCGCGCCCCCAAGTCTTCACACAGCCGCAACAGATATCCATCTGGATCGGCGACCACGAACTGACGTTGGCCAAGCTCCTCGGTACCTTTGCGATACCAAGTCTCTTCGAGGGGCAGCAAGAGCGGATGGTCCACCTGCGCAAGGCGATCAAGAATGGGCTGAACGGCGGGGACATTGATTTGCACGTTTAATCCGCGCCCGAACGGGTAACTTTGGGGCAAATGCCTGT
This sequence comes from Celeribacter sp., assembly GCF_048259695.1. GTDB lineage: Bacteria > Pseudomonadota > Alphaproteobacteria > Rhodobacterales > Rhodobacteraceae > Celeribacter. Next base: position 353,114 of record NZ_JBLXHL010000004.1, read on the forward strand.
CGTCAAAGGTGCGACCTGTGCCGATTTGGTCAATCATAAGCCGCGCATCCCCAAGCTCCAACATGACAAAGCCCTCCTCGGGGCGGGCGTAGTCGACAGTGAACCCGAGCAAGTCGCAATAAAAGGCACGCGACCTGCGCCAGTCCGACACCGCGAACTCTGGAATAAGGGCAGGGGGGACGGTCACTCCGTCACACCGTCACGCATTGCTCGACACTATCATCATCAAAGGTATGACCGGAGGGTTTGAGCGCGCCGATGGTAATGCCGTCAAAGCCATAGATCGCCTGCACCCGTTGTGTGCGGGTGGCATAGGCGCCAAGGGCGGCATGTTCGAGAATCACGACGAAATTGGACACGGGGCTATCGACAAACATCCGTGCGGCTTTGCCCGCCTCGACGGCGGCCCATTTCGTGCGCACGTAGCGGTCGATCTCTTGGGCGAGGGCGTCGATATCGGTGGGGTCGGGGCGGTCCATTTCGAACAATTGTTCGGGTGAGGTGATGAGCATGGCCACATTGGTCTTGCCCGTTTTTGCGTCAAACAGCTTGGAGAATTGCGCAGGGTGCCAAAAGGCCGACAGGTGCGACGACTTTGGTGGCGCTCCCCGATCCAGAAATTTTGCAAACAGTGCCACCATGACGGTCTCCTTTGCGCCAATGGGTAGCAGGGGAATTAGGGCAAAAAAAGACCCCGCCGTGGCGAGGTCTTCCTTAACTCTTAACAGTTAACGCTCTGACAAGATCAGCGGAGCGTCAGGCGAACCCGATTAATGGGCATGGCCTTTGTCCCAGTCTTCTTGCTTGGGCAATGTTTCGAACGTGTGCTCTGGTGGTGGGCATGGCAGGGTCCACTCGAGTGTATCTGCGTACTCGTTCCAGTAGTTGTTCTCTGTCACGCGCTTGCCTGCGAGCAGCGTGTAGAACACGATGCCGATAAACAGCAGGAAGGATGCGAAGGAGAGAAGAGCGCCCCACGAAGAGACATAGTTCCAGTAAGCGAAGGCTTCAGGATAGTCGATGTAGCGGCGTGGCATGCCCTGACGACCCAGGAAGTGCTGTGGGAAGAAGGTCAGGTTTACACCGACAAAGAACATCCAGAAGTGAACCTTACCCCAGAACTCGGGATACTGGCGCCCTGACATTTTGCCGATGTAGAAATAGATACCGGCAAAGATGGTAAAGGCGGCCCCCATCGACATGGTGTAGTGGAAGTGTGCCACAACGTAGTAGGTGTCGTGATAGGCACGGTCCACACCCGGTTGCGACAGAACGATGCCTGTGACGCCGCCGATTGTGAAGAGGATCAAGAAGCCGAATGCAAAGAGCATTGGCGTTTTGAACTCGACCGAGCCGCCCCACATGGTTGCGATCCACGAGAAGATTTTCACCCCTGTCGGCACCGCGATTACCATCGTGGCGAGCATGAAGTAGGACTGCTGTGTGAGAGACATCCCGACGGTATACATGTGGTGCGCCCACACAACGAAGCCCAGAACACCGATCGCGATCAGCGCCCAAACCATTGGCAGGTAGCCGAAGATGGATTTGCGCGAGAAGGTTGCGATGATGTGGGACACCAGACCAAAGCCGGGAAGAACCACGATGTACACTTCGGGGTGACCAAAGAACCACAAGATGTGTTGGTACAAGATCGGATCGCCGCCGCCGCCCGGTTGGAAGAACTGGGTGTTGAAGTTGCGATCGGTCAACAACATGGTGATGGCGCCTGCCAGAACGGGCAGGGACAGCAAGATCAGCCATGCGGTGACAAAGATCGACCATGCAAACAGCGGCACTTTGAACATTGTCATGCCCGGCGTGCGCATGTTGAGGAAGGTGGTGATCATGTTGATCGCACCGAGAATCGACGAGGCGCCGGAGACGTGAACCGCGAAAATCGCCAGATCCATCGAATAGCCGCCTTCGTTGGTCGAGAGCGGCGGATAGAGAACCCAACCCACGCCCGAGCCGAGCTGACCGTTGCCGCCGGGAGCCAACATGGATGCAATGCCAAGGCCAACACCTGCGACGAACAACCAGTAGGACAGGTTATTGAGGCGCGGGAACGCCATGTCCGGAGCGCCGATTTGCAGCGGCATGAAGTAGTTGCCAAAGCCGCCGAACAGCGCAGGGATCACCACAAAGAACATCATCAGCACACCGTGATAGGTGATCATAACGTTCCAGAGGTGGCCGTTTGGCGTACAGGGGTTGGCCAGAAGACCTTCCATACACATGTACTGGACACCGGGTTCCATGAGCTCGAGGCGCATGAATACGGTGAAACAAACGGAGATGAAGCCCACAGCCGCAGCTGTGAACAGATAAAGGATACCGATATCCTTGTGGTTGGTCGACATGAACCAACGAGTAAAGAACCCGCGGTTGTCTTCGTGCCCGTGGCCGTGAATGGCTGCGTCTGCCATGCGGTCCTCCCGATTTATGTGCGTCTTATGCGTTTGCTCCGCCGCCCCTTTTGCTCAGGAGTCAGTAGGCGGAATTAGAATATGTTTACTGGGTCATGTCCGCGTGCGCAATGTGTCAACGCGCCCCAAACGCAGAAAATTACCGCGTATGGCTTGCAATTGGACCATCGCATCCCAAGCAGCTGTGCGCCTGCGGCCCGTTCGATGCCTGTTCGCCGCCGGTCATGGCGCAGTCCACCGTTCAAACACAAACCGCCGCCCCCTGCGGGTGCGGCGGCATGATCGGGTGGGGTGGCGTGTCCCGTGTGCGGTTAGAACGAGGCCAGATAGGCGGCGATGTCCGCGCCGTCTTTCAGTTTGAATGTCATTTTCGATTTTGCGGACTCTCCCAACCGGTCTGACAGAAACGCCTTGGGGTCCGCGACATATTCAACAATCAGGGCCTCGGTCCAGACCAGACCGGCCGCGCCGGCGGCCACGATGCTGTCGCCGTATTTGAAGCCCTCGGAGGTGCCTGCGGTGCGCCCGACGATGCCGAACAGGTTCGGACCGGTCTTGCCGCCCTTCACGATGTCGGTGTCGCCGTCCGCGATCATGTGGCAGGATTTGCATTTCTTGAAGTCCGCTTCACCGGCGGCGGCATCGCCTGCGACGGCGGTGGTGGAGGTGGCCATCAGGGCGACGGCGGTCAGGGCGAGAAGTTTGGTCATATCGGGATTCCTTTGAACGCAGTGTTTGTACACATATTAGGGCGAACAGGTTAAAAATACAGGTTTGCACTCTCACAGGAGTGAAGGCCGGCACGGATTGGCCGCTGTGACCCGCCCCGATAGGATGAAATCCGCCAAAGCCGTGCATTTATCGCGCCCCCCGGATCAAGGACCGCCCCGCGCTTTACGGGTAGACTCCTCAGCGGTTGGGTCATTTGGACCCCGAACGACAGGAGGACGCTATGGGCCAGACATTCAGACAGGCGCGCTACACGGGGTTGGTTGTCGGAGTTTTGCTCGGACTACAACCGGCTGCGGTTCTGGCGCAACCGGCGTGGGACGGATGGTATGGCGGGGCCGTGATCGCAAAGTCGCAATCGGATGGCCAGTTTACCCCCCTCGGCTCTGCGCCCTATGGCACCGCCGACTCCAATCCCGCAATCGGCGGCGCCTTTGTTGGCTACGCCTTTCAAAAGGACAGTTTCGTTTGGGGGGTCGAGGCCAGCTATATGACCGGCTTGGGGTCAGGCGGCAGTTTCGCACACGGTGCCGGGAGCTCGTCGATGGACATTTCGACCGATAGTGTTGCCTCCCTCGGCCTGCGGGGGGGCGTGGCGCAGGGATCCGCGTTGTTCTTTGCTTCGGCAGGTGTGGCGCGGATGGACATGCAACTTGATGTCAATGTGTTCTCGCCTGCGGATACGATCACGTTTCATGACGGCGTGACCACAAGCTATGTCGGGATCGGTGTCGCCTATCAGATCGACACAGGTTGGTTCGCCCAACTCGAGGCCCGCCACTATAACGACTTTTCGGCCTCCAACCCGTCGATGGGGTTCCCGAACACCACGACAACGATAAGCCCTGGTACCCATCATTACACTTTTGACACGGTGTCTTTGGGCATCGGCCTACAATTCTGATGGCGTTTTGGTCTGATGGCGGTTTTGGCGCGCGTTCAGCCTTTGCGCGCGCCGAACACCGCGTCAAACCCGCGTTCGAGCGCCACATCCACGTCATCCATTGTCACAGGGAGGCCCAGATCGACCAGCGAGGTCACGCCGTGCTCGGTGATCCCGCACGGCACGATGCCACCGAAGTGGCTCAGGTCGGGTTCGACGTTGATAGACAGCCCGTGAAACGACACCCATTTGCGGATGCGCAAGCCGATGGCGGCAATCTTGTCCTCGGGTTTGGCGCCGGTGGCGGTGAGCGGTTTGTCGTCGCGCACCACCCAGACCCCGACCCGTCCGTCACGGATTTCGCCGTGAACGTTGAACTCCGCAAGCGCGGCAATCACCCACGCTTCCATATCGGCCACGAATTTGCGCACGTCCTTGCCGCGCTTGCCCACATCAAGCATGGCATAGGCCACCCGTTGCCCCGGACCGTGGTAGGTATATTGCCCGCCACGTTTGCTCGCGTAGACGGGAAAGCGGTCGGGATCGACGAGGTCTTCGATCTTGGCGGAGGTGCCTGCGGTATAGAGGGGCGGGTGTTCGACGAGCCAGATCAGCTCATCGGCCTCGCCCCGCGCAATCGCATCGGCGCGGGCCTCCATCTGTGCCACGGCATCGTCGTAATCGGTGAGGCCCGGTGTTCTGCGCCATTCGACCATTGCAATTGCTCCTTTAGCGCGGCAGTAGCCCCGCCTCCTTAAGTGTCTTGATGTTGGTGCGGCTCACGGGGATGTCGTCGCCTGTTGTCATGCTCAGGATCGCGCGGTCGCCATCGCGGCGCACCCCCGTGACCTGATCAAAGGCCGCCCAGTGGGAGCGATGCACCTGCGCGCCGCGTGTCGTCTCGCCAACCTCGCGCACAGCATCGCCAAGGCGCATGAGGATCAACGCCTCGCCCGTGCTGGTGCGCACCCGCACATAATGATCCTCGACCGAAAGCGCCACAAGAGCCCCACGTTTCTCGATCGGCACGCGGTCCAGAATTGGCACGCCTGCGCGGGGGGGATGGTTTTGATCCGTGCGCATTCTGGTGTCGAAATACTGAAACGCGGCGGTGATGAGAAGGGTCATCCCGACCAAAGTCGCCGCAAACAGCGGCCAGTCGCGTGCGGGTGGTACCCACCCGAATGCCATCGCATTGATGACCACAACCACCGCCAACACACCGAGGCTTGTCAGTATCCCGAGCGTAAAGACCCGAAACGCAAAGGGCAGGGCGCCCAGACCTGGTTTGAGCGTAAGGGTGATCAGCGATCCGGCGGCAAAGGTCAGGCTCACCATCGCGGCCCAATACACGAGGCGCGGGCCAAAGCCGAGCAACGCGCCCGAATTGAACGGGGCGGCCAGAGTGACAAACACGCTCACACCCGCGAGCGCCAGAAGCGTCTCCCGCCGTGTCATATACGCCCGCCATTCACGAAGCGCGACTTGCGTTTTCCCGTCACTCACGAAGCAAACCCCTTATTTCGCGCAATTCAAATGGCACGACAGGCGGGGGGTTGTCTAGGTCATCCCGTCGCCGTGTCTCCCCTCGGTCCCATCCGATACCGCGCATTCGAGCGCCCACCGAAAGGCCCCCCATGTCTCTGGACCCGTTTCTTGCCGCTGCCCCCGTTATCCAACTCCATGCCTCTGCGGCCTGTGTCGCCATCGTGCTTGGCCCCGTGGTGATATATCGCCGCCGTCGTGACCGTTTGCATAAAACGTTGGGATATGTGTGGGCGGTGGCCATGGCACTGGCCGCCCTGTCGTCCTTTGGCATTTCGGGGTTCGGACTGATCGGGCCGTTCTCGGCGCTGCACCTGTTGTCGCTCTTTGCGCTGTGGTCGCTCTATTCGGGCGTGGCTCATGCGATTGCGGGCCACCGCGTGGGCCACGAGAAAACCATGCGCAATCTCTACTGGCGCGGCTTGGTGGTGGCGGGGGTGTTCAATTTCCTCCCGGGCCGCATCACCAACCGCATCTTTATGGACGAGGCGCGGCAATGGGGATGGGTCGTGATCGCCCTTGGCCTGGCCTTTATTGCCCTGGGGGTGTGGCGTGAAATCCGCCGCGAGGCGCCCACCGCGGGTGGCGCGCGGCACGGGGCGCAACGGGTGTCTGAACTTTCCCTCTAAAACTTCGAATTAGTGCTTGCGGCTCATTTGAACATTCATTAGAGAACCCCTCACCAAGCCTAGACAGTGCGGTCGTGGCGGAATTGGTAGACGCGCAGCGTTGAGGTCGCTGTGGGGTAACACCCGTGGAAGTTCGAGTCTTCTCGACCGCACCATTCTCTCTCCGGAGAGTTTAGAAAAAAGCCCCTGCCATATTGGTCGGGGCTTTTTCTTTGGGCGGACTTCGGGGGGATGCAGGCGTTTCACCACACCGGTTGCCACATTGATCTCGGCCCTGTTCGTGTGACGTGAAAGGGGCTAAACACCTTCTATGAGCCAAACCTTCGCATCCATTGCCGATTTTCTCGCGGCCCCGTTTGACACGATCATCGACGTGCGCGCCCCCGCCGAATTTGCGCATGACCATGTGCCCGGTGCGATCAACCTGCCGGTTCTCGATGACGCCGAACGCGCCCGGGTCGGGACGATCTATGTCCAGCAATCGCCCTTTCTTGCCCGAAAGATCGGGGGCGCTTTGGTGGCCCGCAATGCCGCCGCGCATATCGAGGGGCCATTGGCGGACTATGAGGGCAATTGGCAACCGTTGGTCTATTGTTGGCGCGGTGGACAGCGCTCGAACGCGTTCGCGACGATCCTGCGCCAGATCGGGTGGCGCGTGGAGGTGGTCGAGGGCGGATATAAATCGTGGCGGCGTCTGGTCGTCAAAACCCTGTATGATGACCCGCTGCCCCATCGGTTTGTTTTGATCGACGGCAACACCGGTACGGCCAAAACCGACCTGATTGCCCGCGTCAAAGCGCAAGGCGGTCAGGTGCTTGACCTCGAAGGTCTGGCCAATCATCGCGGCTCGATCTTTGGCGGTCTCGGCACGCAGCCTGCGCAAAAGGCGTTCGAGAGTGCTCTGGCGGTGGAGCTGTCCAAACTGGATCCTGCGAAACCCACTTTGGTTGAGGCGGAAAGTTCGCGCATTGGTCAGGTCTCGGTGCCGTCCTCGGTTTGGGCGGTGATGTGCGCCGCGCCGCGCATCGAGGTGACAGCCCCACTGTCGAGCCGCGCGGGCTACCTCGCACAGGCCTATGCCGACATCGTCCACGATGCGCATTTGCTTGAAAAGCTGCTTACAAAACTGGTCCCGTTTCAGGGGTATGAGCGTGTTGATGCGTGGAAAGACCTTGCGCGGACGGGCAATTTTGTCGATCTCGCGGGCGGGTTGATGGCACAGCATTATGACCCGCGCTATACGCGTTCACGGGCCAAACACACCCCTGTTGTCTCGGCGACGATTGATCTGTGCGACATGGATGTGGCGGCGCGTGACGAGGCGGCGGGCGAAGTGATAAAGGTTATGGCGTCGCTGTCAGGGTGATCGCGTCCTGTGCGCTGTCCTTGGTTATTTCCCCGATGATTGCCGCCTCATAACCGGCTTTTTTCAGTTTCTTTACAAGGTTGTCCGCCCCCGCGGCCCCGACACAGGCAAGCAACCCGCCGGCGGTTTGCGGATCGAACAACAAATTGCCCATCGCATCGTCGGGTCCGTCATATTCCGCGGCATAGGCGCGATTGGCGGGCGCGATGGTCGAGGCCACTCCCGATTGCGACAACGCCAATGCGCCGTCCAACAGCGGGATATGTGACAGGGTGATGGACGCGCTGACGCCGCTTGCGCGACAGATCCCGAGCAGATGCCCCGCAAGGCCGAATCCCGTCACATCCGTCATCGCATGCGCACCGTTCAATATCCGTGCGGCCTTGCCGGAGGATTGCGCCATCGACGCATAGGCGGCGGCGACATCGCGCCCGTTGGCCTGCATCGCCATTTCGGCGGCGAGCAACACGCCCGTGCCGACGGGCTTGGTGAGAATGATCCGGTCGCCCGCCTTGGCCCCCGCAAGGGTGATGGGCGTGTCGGTCAGCCCCGTGACGGTGAACCCGATGGACAACTCCGCGCCCATGGCGGTATGCCCGCCGATGATTTCGGCGCCCTCGGCGGCAAATACCGCGCGCGCGGCGGCCATGATTTCGGACAGCCATGCCTGTTGGAGGGGCGGGGACAAGCGGGGCAGGGTCACGGTGGCCAGTGCCGATTGCGGTGCGGCCCCCATCGACCAGACATCGCCAAGGGCGTGAATGGCGGTGATCTGCGTCATCAGGACGGGATCGGGAATAAAGGCACGCAAATGGTCGACGGAGATCACTTGGGCTTGGCCGCCGTGGACCTTGCCGTGGGTCAGCACAGCGGCGTCATCGCCCGCAAGGCGGGTCACATCGGCGCGCTTTGGTCCTGTGTCATCGCGCAGCACACGCGAAAGAATATCCCCGCCGACTTTGGCACCGCAGGCACCGCACATCGGCTTTTTGCCCTCGACCTCATCGCGCAGCCCCGCGGCCACGACATCGGGCAGGACGGGCGGGCGCATCGGGTTGAGGTTTTTCAGACCGGCCATGAATTTGCGGTCGATGCTGTCTTTCCACCGCCACATCACGCGACCTTTGAGGCGCAGTCCGTTCTTGTCGGCCAAGGCGGATTTGCCGCCAAGCGAGATCAGTTTGAGATAATCTTTTTGCGGATGGTACAGGCTCTTTTTTACCGCGCCGCGCTGTTCGGACAGTACAATGCGCAGGTTGTCGAACAACACAGGCGCCTCGCGCACGGCAAATACCCCCGCTTTGGGGCGGGGCGCATGGGCCAGATGGGCGCAATCGCCCGCCGCGAAAATGGTGGGATCCGACGACTGCAAGGTCGGCCCGACACGCACATAGCCCTGCACAATGGTCAGATCGGTGTCGGCAAGCCACGCATAGGGGCGCGCACCCGCAGCGCCGAGGGTGAAATGTGAGGCAATGGTGCTGCCATCGGTCAGGGTCAGGCTCTGCGCTCCGACCTGTCCCACCGCCGTGTCGGGCAAAAGCGTGACGCCCGCATCTGTGAGCGCGGTCAAAAGCGCGGTGCGCGTAGGGGCGCGGAATTCCTCCAGTATGGCGCCGCGATCAATCAGGGAGACGCTCAGCCCGTCCGTGCCTTTGAGCGCATGGGCCATCGCCATCGCCAATTCGGCCCCTGCCACCCCGCCACCGATAACGCACATCTGCGGCGGGGTCCGGCCTGCGCGGACGGCGGCGCGGTAGTTGTCCCACTGTGTGGCAAACCGGTCGAGCGGTTTGGCGGCAATCGCGTGATCGGTAAAGCCCGCGAGATCGGGCATATCGGAGGTGATCCCGATGTCGATGGAGGCCACATCGTAATGGACCGGCGGGCGGCCCTCGACGTGGATCAGTTTGCGTTTGCGGTCGATCCCCGTGGCGCGGCCCAAAACGGCGCGCGCACCCGCGAACCGCGCGAGGCGCAGCAGGTCCAGTTCCAGATCTGTACGGGCGTAATGCCCCGCCACAAAGCCCGGCAACATGCCTGAATAGGCGGCGACCGCGCCGGGGTTGATGACCGTCACCCGCACACCTGCGAGCGGTTTCATCCCCCACCGTTTGAGAACAAGCGCATGGGTATGTCCACCGCCAATCAGGACAAGGTCGCGGGTCAGGGGGAAGTCTTGCATGGGGCGGCTTTCTGTGGTGCGTCAGGTCAGTGTGGCACGGGGAGGTCTTCAAAGATGTTAATGCGGGCCATCGTTCGTTCAGGGCGCACACCACTGTCCGCGCCATCCATCACGGCGCTCATAAACCGCACGGCTATGGGTCGGACGGTTGAGCGAGACGACATCCATCGTGTCGACCGTCAGGCGTAAAATCGCAAAACGGGCGGCGTCGGGCGTGCGGGTGTAGGCATCGGGTGCGGTGATCGGCGTGCCGGGGGCGGGTGTGACGCCATAATCGGGCAGGGCGCGATCACTCAGGCCGGCCCATGCCGCTTGCGCCTGTGGCCCCTCGATCACCGCGATTGTGCCGCGCAGCCGCAGTTGCAACAACACGTCCTCGCGCCACAGCGTCAGGGCCGCACGCGGATCAGTGGCAATCTCGGCGCATTTGCGGGTGGACGCATCGGTAAAGATGTCAATCGTGCATCGCGCAGGATCGGCGGCCCGCAACACCACGCCCCGCGCCTCGGGGGCGCCATCCGCGCCAAGCGTGGCCAGAGTGGCCAGGCGTGCGTCGACACGGTTGGACACGGATTGCGGCAACAATACCGCCCAACTTGCGTTGAAAAGCTGCGCGAGGTCGAGGGTCCATGTGGGTAAATCTGCATCATTCATGAACAGACCCTGCCGTGCGGGGCGCTTGGATGCAAGTGTTCTGGACGTCGCAGCATAAGGCGCTACAGTCACGCACATGACTGTAACCAATGCCCCTCGTGCGAACGATCCGATGAAATCCACCGTAACCGATCCGTCCGCTGTCACTGACGCCCCCGCCACCGCCGATATGCGACACACCGCCTTGCGCCTGTTCGAGGCGGGAGTGGCACAGGCCGATCCCGCCGCCGCGGTTGAGGCGGCGCTGGCCGGACGCAGGTTTCACAACCCCTTGGTGATCGCCATTGGCAAGGCGGCCCGCACCATGGCCGAGGCCGCGATGCGCCATGTCACCCCCGATATGGTGGTGGTTGTGACAAACTACGAAAACGCATCGCCTTTGGAGGGCGCGGAGGTCCATGCCGCCGCCCACCCTGTGCCTGACATTCAGGGCGCACGTGCGGCGTTGCGGGTCGAACAGGTTCTGGCCCATGCCAAGGGCGAGGTTCTGGCGCTTATTTCCGGTGGCGGTTCGGCGTTGTTGCCCGCGCCCGTGACGGGGGTGACGCTTGAGGAAAAGGCCGAAACCAACCGTCTGTTGCTCGCCTCCGGTGCCGATATCGTCACCATGAACCTTGTGCGCCAACATCTGTCGCGGCTCAAAGGCGGCGGGATCTTGCGCGCGGCCTACCCGTCGAAAGTCACCACATTGGTGTTATCCGATGTGGTAAGTGATGATTTTCGCGCCATTGCCTCCGGTCCGACGGTCTCGCCGATTGGCACGCCCGAAGAGGCGGTCGAGGCGCTCAAGGCGCTTGGGGTCTGGGACCGTTTGCCCGTATCGGTGCGCACACATTTGACCCAGGATCTGCCTGACATGGGGGCCTTGCCCGAGGGCGAGATTGAATTGATCGGCTCCAATGCGCGGTCGGTGGCCGCGATGGCGCGTGCGGCGGGGGGCGGCGTGACCCACGGGGTGCATGTGTTCCCCGTACCACTTGAGGGCGATGTGGCGGATGCGGCCGAGGTGATCGTGGATTGCGTCACGGAAAACGGCGTCTACCTGTTCGGCGGTGAAACCACGGTCAAAATAAAGGGCGATGGCCTTGGCGGGCGCAATCAGGAACTGGCCCTGCGCGTGGCGCAACTGGCCGCCGCACGCGGGATCACCGATTACGTGTTCTTGTCGGGCGGAACGGACGGGCGCGATGGGCCGACGGATGCGGCGGGCGGAATGGTCGATGATGGCACGCTGACCCGTATGGCGGCGGCGGGGCTCGATCCGGATGACGTCCTGGCACGCAACGACAGCTATCACGGCCTCGCGGCAGCGGGGGATTTGCTTCAAACCGGGGCGACCGGCACCAACGTCGCGGACCTTCAGGTGTTTATCAAAGCCTGAGCGGGGCCGCGGTGCGGTGGTCGTCCCTTAGCGGGCGAAGGAAATCCCGTAGATCAACTGGCGCAGGCCAAGGGCGGCACCCGCCACGATGGAGGCCACGGTGACGGGGGCGGCATAGGCCAGAACCGACATCGCGGACAGACCTTGTCCGACGGTACAGCCGAAGGCCACCACCGCGCCGATCCCCATGAGGGCCGCGCCAAGGATCTGGCGTTTCAATTCACGCGGATCCTCGCAGGCTTCCCATCTGAAATGCCCCTTGAACAACGAGCCGATCGCGGCCCCCGCAAGCACACCCGCGACCGAGCCCACGCCAAAGTTGAGCGAGGTGGCGGAGGAGGTCATTGTGTAAAACATCGCATCGCCAATGGGGGCTGCAAAGGTGTGGGACACCACAGGTTCGGCCTCGAATGCGGCATGGGACAGCCATGCGGTGCCGGCCCAACCGGATACAATGGCCAGACCGACAATCGCGCCCCACAGGATCAATTTCCCGTTGGCGCGAAAGGCCTTGGAGGAGAGCGCCACAACAAGCACAACGGCCCCCGCCACATAGGGCGACAGGCCCCAGTGCATGAAGGTGGGCGGCGAACTCGCAGGCACAGGCGGAAACAGGGCCACGCGCAGGCCGGCAAGCGGGCCGTTGAGGGTGACGTAGGTGGCCAACCCCATCACGGTGACAATGACAAAGTTGCGCAAATCACCGCCGCCCAAACGGGCCAAAGCGCCAAAACCGCAATTGCCCGAAAGCGCCATGCCATAGCCGAACATCACGCCCCCGCCGATAGAGGCGAGCGGATACCATTTCATCGACAGGTAGGCGGTCATGGCGGGATCAAACAGGCCCGTGGACATCATCGCACCTGTGCCGATCAGGGCAACACCGATGGCCACGCCCCATTGGCGGGCGCGCAGATCAGAGCCTTGGTAGAGGGCGTCTTCGATGGCGCCCATGGAACAGAACCGCCCCAAACGGGCAGCAAGACCGAGCAGCAGACCGCCAAACAGGCCGATCAGCGCGGCAATCGTTCCGGATTCAACTGTATCGAGCACTCTGTGACCCTCCCCAAGTCAAAAGGAGAGCCCCGCACCTTCAGGTGGCAGGCTTCGCCTTATCCGCGTCTACGGAACAAAACATCTCATAGATCACTTCGAGAATGCGTTTGGGGCGTTCATCCGTCAAGGAGTAGTAGATCGCCTTGCCCTCGCGTCGCGGTGTCACAAGCCCCTCAAGGCGCAGACGCGCAAGCTGTTGGCTCACCGCCGCTTGCCGCGCCGAGAGCAGCTCTTCGAGTTCCGTGACGGATTTTTCCCCCGTAACCAGATGACACAAGATCATCAGGCGGCCCTCATGGCTCAACGCCTTGAGCAGTTGCGAGGCATCACAGGCGCTGCTCATGATGAGGTCCATGTCCTCGGAGGACATATCCGGTGTGATTGTGGGCAATGAAGACGATTGATGATCCATACGCACGTCCAGCGGTCTCACTTTTGTTCAGAACGCGATCTCGTCAAGGATGGCGTCTATTCCTGCCCCGGCACACTCCGCGTCCAAATCCGGACCGGGAGCCCCCGAGACCCCAATTCCCGCTACTATAGAGCCTGCGGCCTCAATCACAAGCCCGCCGCCAAGGGCAAGGGGCTCTGACAGGTCACGAATCGCCCCCATCATACCATCGGGCGCGGTTGTTTCGCCCAAGGACAGCGTGTCGGTGCGAAACGAGACGGCTGTCCATGCCTTGCGCCGTGCGGTTTCAAAGACGTGCAGCCCCGCGAAACGGTCGCGCACATAGGCCTGCGGCAGACCGAACCGGTCCACCACCATCACGCCCACCTGATAGCCCGCATCGCGGCACGCCTCCATCGCGGCGGTGGCCGCCGTCAGGGCGATTTCGGGTTTGAGGACCTGAAAGGTGACAAACGCGCTGTCGTCGTCTTGGGCTGAGGCGGGGGCAGGGACGAGGGCAGGGGCGAAGGCAGGAACACAAAGGGCAAGGGCCACGAGGGCGGCAGGGGCGATACGGGTCACTGGATGGTCTCCTTTGAAATATGCGCCCGCGCCGTGTATGCATTTGCGGTCCGGGGCGCGGGGTCAGTCGGATGCGGCGGGCGGCGTGTCGTCAGGGCCTGTTTCGGGGCGGGTCTGCGTGTCGAAACCGGTGTGGTCGCGCAAGATCACGGTCAGCATGGACCAGAACAGGTCCTCACCGCCGTAGCCCTCGATGCGGGTCAGTTCGCGGCCCTCATCGACCAGAACAAAGGTCGGGGTCAGAACGGGGCGTGAGGTGAACACGACATCGTCGGGGCGGTCTTTGATATCCAGACGGCGCAACGGGGCAAAAGCGCCTTCGGGCGTTTTGGGGTAAATCGGTGCGATTTCGGCGTTCCAACGGGTGCAATAGGCGCAGCCCTCGCGCTCGATCATAATCAACTCCATCGCGGATGCGGGGAGGGCGGCGAAGGACAGGATGGCGGCGGCGACAAAGCCCGGATTTTTAAACCACATTGGAATGCCCGATTGACGTGTGCGTTACAAACAACCTAATTTGAATATGTGAATGACACAAGGTGCGCAAAGACTGCACTGGTGGGCATATGACCCACACGGGGAGGATTTCAATGTTGGACGTCAGTTTCATCTCGGCATTTCTGGGTGGGCTTGTGGTGTTTTTCTCACCCTGCATCCTGCCGATTGTGCCGTTCTACCTCTCCTATATGGCCGGTGTCGGCATGGGCGAGATCCGCGCAGACGGGGCGTTGGCTCCGGGCGTGCGCAAACGCGCGATTGCCGCGTCGGTGATGTTTTCGCTCGGGATCATCACTGTGTTTGTACTGCTCGGGGCGGCGGCGTTTTCCCTGTCGCAGGCATTTCGCTCCTATCAGGATGTCTTTCGCATCGGCGCCGCGCTTATCGTTTTTGTGATGGGGCTGCATTTTCTCGGCGTGATCAAAATCGGCATTCTGAACCGCCAGTTCCAAGTGAACGGGGGCGATGTGACAAAAATGAACGTCTGGTCGTCCTACCTGATCGGGTTGGCCTTTGCCGCCGGATGGACGCCTTGCGTGGGGGGGATTCTCACCGCCGTGGTGTTTACGGCCTCGGTCGAGGAAACGGCGACACGCGGTTTGGCGCTCATGTTGGTGTTCGGCGTCGGTATGACGTTGCCGTTCGTGATCGCAGCGGTGTTTATCAAACCGTTTTTGGGATTTGCCGCCCGATTCCGCCGCCACTTGCCCAAAGTTGAAAAGCTGATGGGCGTTTTCCTGATCCTGTTCGCGGTTTTGATCGTGACCAACTCGGTCAACCTGATCGCGGCATGGATGCTCGACACCTTTCCTGCCTTTACCAAAATCGGCTCATCCGGCACGCTTTGAGGCCCTAAACCACACGGGAGACGCATATGTTTCATCTTGCACGACGTACAGTCATGGCCGCGGGCCTCATCGCCCTTACGGCCTTTCCGGCGACCCTTCCCGCTCTGGCCCAACAGATGGGCGACGACGGGTTGCATAAGGCCGCGTGGCAACGCGACACGTTCAAGGATCTGCGCGAGGACCTCGCGGAGGCCACCGCCGAGGGCAGGCGCCTGTTGGTGATGATTGAACAACGCGGCTGTATCTACTGTAAAAAGATGCACGAGGAGGTCTATCCCGACCCGGAAGTCACCGCGATGATCGAGGATCATTACTTCGTGGTCCAGATCAATATGTTCGGCGATGTCGAGGTGACGGATTTCGATGGCGAAACGCTGTCGGAAAAAGATATGGTCGCGAAATGGAATGTGCTGTTCACGCCAACGAATCTCTATTTCCCCGAAGAGGTCGAAGAGGGTGTTTCCGCAACATCTGCGGCGGTGGCAAGTGTGCCTGGCGCCTTTGGCCGGCTCACAACGTACAACATGATGCGTTGGGTGCTTGATAAAGAATACGAGGGCGATGAGCCGTTCCAAAAATACCATGCCCGTCAGATAACTAAGCAGCAGGACACAGGGAAACTCAACGTTTACGAATGACGGCCATGGTGGGGCGCACGGACATAAAAAATCGGAAAATTCGTTTTTTTGAATTTGTTCTTGCGCGTTCGCGAAATGGTGCGCTACGGTATGCCCAAGAAAAGAGCGCATGCTTAAGCGCAATAAAAACAAGTCTTAGGGAGGAGACATGAAACGCACCGCAACCACATTCGCTGCACTTTGCCTCACAGCAACCGCAGCTACGGCCGAAGTGGCCCCGGCAGACGTAATGTACGAGGACGGCGCAATTGCCGCATCTCTGACTGGCGCCGCAGGGAACGCTGACCAAGGTCGCAAGATCATGACCGACAAATCCATGGGCAACTGTATCTCGTGTCACGCCGCACAAGCGTACTCTGATGTCCCGTTCCCCGGCGAAGTCGGTCCGGTCCTTGATGGGGCCGGCTCACGTTGGACCGAAGCAGAATTGCGCGGTCTCGTCGTGAACCCCAAAGTGATGTTTGAAGGCACGGTTATGCCCGCCTTCTACAAGGTTGATGGTTTTACCCGTCCGGGTGACGCCTACACAGGCAAAGCTGCTCCGGCTGATCTGCCACCGCTTTTGTCGGCGGCCCAGATCGAGGACGTGGTTGCCTTTCTCATGACGCTCAAAGACGAATGATCGTCTGAATTTACGAAAACGAGGACTAATCCATGAAACTCACACGACGTGACGCTCTGGCTCTCGGCCTTGGTGCGACGGCAGCATCCCTGCTTCCGTTCCGCGCATTTGCCGCAGCCGACGAAGCTATCGCCGCATTTACCGGCGGTTCCGAAGTAGGTGAGGGTGGTCTCACCCTGACCGCGCCCGAGATCGCTGAAAACGGCAACACGGTTCCCGTGTCCGTTGATGCTCCCGGTGCTGTATCGATTCTCATCCTGGCCACAGGCAACCCGACACCCGGTGTGGCGACCTTTAACTTTGGTCCTCTGGCCGGTTCGCAAGCGGCGTCCACCCGTATCCGCCTCGCCGGAACGCAGGACGTTGTTGCCATCGCAAAAATGGCAGACGGGTCGTTCGTCAAGGCCGCTTCCACCGTTAAAGTAACCATCGGCGGCTGTGGCGGCTGATCGGTTTACCGACTTATTTAGGAGACATACACAATGGCATCTGGTGTAAAACCCCGCGTTAAAGTCCCGAAGTCGGCTTCTGCTGGCGACGTGATCACCATTAAAACCCTGATCTCGCACCCTATGGAGTCCGGTCAGCGTAAAGACGGCGACGGTAACATCATTCCGCGCTCGATCATCAATCGTTTCACCTGTGAGTTTAACGGCGAGTCCGTTATCGATGTGAAGCTCGAGCCCGCTGTGTCGACCAACCCTTATGTTGAGTTCGATGCGACGGTTCCGGCCGCCGGTGATTTCAAATTCACCTGGTACGACGATGATGGGTCCGTCTACGAGGAAACCAAATCGATCAGCGTCGGCTAATTTAGCCACGTGCTCAGGGAGGAGAAACGCATGAAAAAAACAATGCTCAGCACTGTGGCTGTACTTGCAGCCCTCACATTCGCGGCGCCTGTCGTCGCGGATGAAGACGCCGAACTGGTGATCAATGGCGACATTGAAATCGTCACAAAAACCGATGCCCCCGCACACCTTGATGGTGCGCTTGGCGAGGTTCTGTCGGGGTGGCGCTTCCGCTCGGATGACACACAGGCCATGCAAATGGATGATTTCGACAACCCCGGTATGCTTGGTGCCGAAGAGGGGCTTGCCCTTTTCGAGGCCTCATGGGGCTCCGAAGGCAAGGCCTGTGCCGACTGTCACGATGGTCCTGAAAGCCTCTCCGAGGTGCGCGCAACGTACCCGAAGTGGAACGAGAGCGCGGGTGAAGTCCGCACCATCCAGATGCAGGTCAACGATTGCCTCACCACCAGAATGGGGGCAGACGCCGAAAAGTATGACAGCGGTAAAATGCTCAACCTTGAGGCCATGTTGGCGGTTGCCGCACGCGGTACACCTGTGAACGTGACCATCGACGGTCCGGCGTCCGAGATGTGGGAAAAGGGTAAAGAGATTTACTATACCCGTTACGGTCAACTGGAACTGTCGTGCGCAAACTGCCACGAGGACAACTACGGCAATCTGATCCGTGCGGACCATCTGTCCCAAGGGCAGATTAACGGGTTTCCGACGTACCGTTTGAAAAACGCCAAACTCAACGGGACCCACGGCCGCTTTAAGGGGTGTATCCGTGACACCCGTGCCGAGACCTTTAGCCCGGGCTCGCCCGAGTTCGTGGCTCTTGAGCTTTATGTTGCATCGCGTGGGAACGGCCTGTCGGTCGAAGGCCCGTCTGTTCGCAACTAAATCTGTGATGGCCCCGCTTTTCCATTGGGAAGGGCGGGGTTTTCTCCAGTCAAATATATTCAAAATCCCGCATAGGTCTTGATGCGACCTTGCCAAATCAAACGGAGCTACGCGCATGATCTCCCGTCGCGATTTCCTTCAGGTCTCTATGGCCGCCTCAGCAATGGTCGGGGCCTCCGGCTTTGGCAATTGGTCCCGCCTTGCGGCGCAGCAGACCCTGACCCAAGACCAATTGCTTGATTTCGACACCTACGGCAACGTGTCGCTGATCCACGTCACCGATATCCACGCACAGCTCAAACCGATCTATTTCCGCGAGCCGTCGATCAACATCGGCGTGGGCGGCAACAAAGGTGCGGTTCCCCATGTCACGGGCGCGGATTTCCGCAAGCTCTACGGCATCGAGGACGGATCGCCCTCGCACTATGCGCTGTCGTCGGGTGATTTTTCCGCACTGGCACAGGGCTATGGCAAGGTCGGCGGCCTTGACCGTGTGGCCACCGTGATCAACGCGATCCGCGCGGCACGCCCTGACGCATTGTTGCTTGACGGCGGCGACACGTGGCACGGCTCCTACACCTGTTTCCACACCGAAGGCCAGGACATGGTCAACGTGATGAACGCGCTCAAACCTGATGCGATGACCTTCCACTGGGAGTTCACGCTCGGCTCCGACCGCGTCCGCGAAGTTGTGGCCGATCTGCCGTTCGCAGCACTCGGCGCCAATATCTATGACGCCGAATGGGATGAGCCCGCCGAGGATTTCGCACCTTACAAATTCTTTGAACGCGGCGGCGTCAAAATCGCCGTCATCGGTCAGGCGTTCCCCTATATGCCGATCGCCAACCCCGGTTGGATGTTCCCCGAATACTCCTTCGGTATCCGCACCGAGCGGATGCAAGAGGTCGTGGACGAGGTCAAAGCCCAAGGCGCGGGGCTCGTGGTCCTGCTGTCGCACAACGGTTTTGACGTCGACAAAAAGATGGCCTCGCTCGTGACAGGCATCGACGTGATCCTGTCGGGCCACACCCATGACGCGCTGCCCGAGCCTGTGCTTGTGGGCGAGACGATCCTGATCGCCTCCGGTTCCAACGGGAAATTCGTCAGCCGTGTCGATCTTGACGTGCGCGACGGTCAAATGATGGGCTTCCGTCACAAACTGATCCCGATTTTCTCGGATGTGATCGAACCCGACAAAGAGGTCGCCGCCCTCATCGACGAACAGCGCGCCCCCTATCTGGACGAGATGTCCGAGGTGATCGGCGAAACCGATAGCCTGTTGTACCGCCGTGGCAATTTCAACGGCACATGGGACAACCTGATTTGTGACGCCCTGATTGAACAGCGCGAGGCGGATATTGCCATGTCGCCCGGTGTGCGTTGGGGGCCAAGCCTGATCCCCGGTGACAAGATCACCCGCGAGGACATCTGGAACGCCACATCCATGACCTATGGCAAGGCGTATCGCTCCGAGATGACGGGCGAGTTCATCCATACGATTATGGAAGACGTGGCCGACAACATTTTCAACCCTGATCCTTACTACCAACAGGGCGGCGATATGGTGCGTATGGGGGGGCTTGGCTACACCATCGACATCACCAAGCCACAGGGCGAGCGGATCACCGATATCACCATGCTCAAGACGGGCGAGAAACTCGATCCCGCGAAAACCTACACCGTCGCGGGCTGGGCCTCGGTCAACGAGGGGACCGAAGGCCCCGAGATCTGGGACGTCGTGGAGGATCACATCCGCGCCAAAGGCACCGTCACGGCCGAGGAAAACACCTCCGTCAAGGTGCTCGGCCTCTAGAACAGATCAAAACCGTTCCGTGCCTTTGTCAAAGGGTGCGGGGCGGTTTTCTGCTTCAAATTCATTCACATAGGCGAATGATAGAATTTAACACCGCGTTTGAAACCGTATTCAACAAGGGAGCACATTCCATGAGTGACACCCCCACACACGATAGCCCCGCCAAAGGCCCCAACCGCCGCGCGTTCTTGCGCGGTGCTGCGGCGACTGGTGTCGGTCTGGCCGCCACAGGCAAGGCCGTGGCCCAAGACAACACCCCCGACCCGCTGATTACCGAAATTCAGGATTGGGCAAGCTCCACAGGTGAGGGCGTTGATGCCTCGCCTTACGGGATGCCGATCCAGTTCGAGAGCGATGTGATCCGGCGCAACGTGCCGTGGCTGACCGCGGATGTGATTTCCTCGATCAACTTCACGCCGATCCACGCGCTTGACGGGACCATCACCCCGCAGGGCTGTGCATTCGAACGTCACCACTCGGGTGCGATCGAGCTGAAAAAAGAAGACTACCGCCTGATGATCAACGGTCTTGTCGATCAACCACTGGTCTTTACCTACGCCGACCTGGAACGGTTCCCGCGTGAAAACCGCACCTATTTCCTCGAATGCGCGGCCAACACCGGCATGGAATGGGCGGGCGCACAGCTGAACGGCTCGCAATTCACCCACGGGATGATCCATAACATGGAGTATTCCGGTATCACCCTGCGCACGCTTCTTGAGGAAGCGGGTCTGAATGCGGCGGGTGATCTGGCCGACAAATGGGTTTACGTCGAGGGCGCCGATGCCTCGTCGAACGGGCGCTCTATCCCGATGGAAAAGGCGCTTGATGACGTGCTCGTCGCGTTCAAGGCCAACGGTGAGGCGCTTCGGATGGAGCATGGCTATCCCGTGCGCCTCGTGGTTCCGGGTTGGGAAGGCAACATGTGGGTCAAATGGTTGCGTCGCATCGAGGTGACGGACCACCCGATCGAGAGCCGCGAAGAGACGTCGAAATACACCGACACTCTGGCCGATGGCACCTCGCGCAAATGGACGTGGATCATGGATGCGAAATCCGTTGTGACCTCGCCCAGCCCGCAGATGCCCATCACCCACGGCAAAGGTCCGCTCGTGATTACCGGTCTGGCATGGTCGGGGCGCGGGGCGATCTCGGGCGTGGATGTGTCCATCGACGGTGGCAAGACATGGCAAAAAGCGCGTCTGGCCAAGCCGGGCGAGAAAATGGCGCTCACCCGGTTCTATCTCGACATCAATTGGGATGGTTCGGAGATGCTCCTGCAATCGCGCGCCCATGATGACACGGGCTACGTTCAGCCGACCAAAGCGCAATTGCGCGAGGTGCGCGGCGAGAACTCGGTCTATCACAACAACTGTATTCAGACCTGGTGGGTCAAAGAAAACGGGGAGTCAGAAAATGTCGAAGTTTCTTCCTAAACTGATCGCAGGCACGGCGCTCGTGGCCGCGCTCGCGGCCCCCGCATATGCGGAGAAAATGGGTCTTGGCCGTGTGGCACTGCCCGACGAGATTGCCGCATGGGATCTTGATATCGGTCCACAGGGACAGGGGTTGCCCATAGGGTCTGGCTCGGTCGAAGACGGCGAAATGATTTTCTCCGACAACTGTGCCGCCTGTCACGGCGAGTTCGCCGAAGGTGTGGACAACTGGCCCAAACTGGCGGGCGGCGACGGGACGTTGGCGGATAAAGATCCGCTCAAAACCGTGGGCTCCTATTGGCCGTATCTGTCGACCGTGTTTGACTATGTGCGCCGCTCGATGCCGTTTGGCGCGGCCCAAACCATGTCGGACGACGATGTTTACGCGATCACCGCCTATATTCTCTATTCCAACTATCTCGTGGAGGACGATTTCGTTCTCACCAACGAGAATTTCATGGATGTCGAGATGCCCAACGCGGACGGTTTCATCCTTGATGATCGCGCGGAGACCGAGTTGACGATCTTTACCGAGGCCAATGCCTGTTACGAGAACTGCAAGGATACGGTCGAAGTGACCAAACGTGCTGCGGTTCTGGACGTGACACCTGAGGAAGAGGGCGCGGGGGAGGCGGCTGCCGTCGAGGACGCGGTTGTCGAGGAGGCCGCCGTCGAGGAGGTCGTGGCCGAGCCCGAGGCCGCCCCTGTGGTTGCCGCAGCCTTTGACGCCGATCTGGCCGCTGCGGGCGAAAAGGTCTTTAAAAAGTGTAAGGCCTGTCACCAAGTCGGCGAAGGGGCGCAAAACAAGGTGGGTCCCGTCCTCAACGGCGTTTATGGCGCCGCTGTCGCGCATGTCGATGATTTCAAATACTCCGGTGACATGCAGGACGCCCATGACGCAGGCACAGTTTGGGACGACGCGCACCTGTCGGAGTTCCTCGCCAAACCCAAGGCCGTTTACAAAAAGACCAAGATGTCTTTTGCGGGCCTGAAAAAGGACGACGACATCAAAGCGGTGATCGAATACCTCAAATCCGTGTCGCAATAAGCGAGACACCGGAAGGGCAGCCTATAGAGGCTGCCCTTTTTCTATGCTACATTGCCCGGATGACACTTGGCCGCGTGCTCAGGAGACCTCTCATGCACCCTATGTTGACCGCACTTGCCGTGAGCGCATTGATGCTCGCCGCCCCCGCGACCGCCAATGAGGCCGCGATCACCTTTGACTATGATGGCACGTTTGACGATGCCACTTTTGCCGTTGAGGATGCGATTATTTCAAAGGGTCTGGTGATTGATTACCGCAGCCACACCGGCGAGATGTTGGAACGCACCCGCGAAGATGTCGGATCTGACGTGACGATTTTCGACGCTGCGGATGTGTTTTTGTTTTGCTCGGCCACGGTGTCGCGTCAGGTGATGGAAGCCGACCCGATGAACATCGTGCATTGCCCCTTTTCGATTTTTGTGGCCGATCAGGCGGGCAAGGTGACCATCGGGTTTCGCGACTACCCCGATGGACCGATGCAAGCCGTCGAAGATTTGCTGACAGAGATTGTGGAAGAGGCCACAAGCTTCTAACTGTAGTGCCTGAACTCGGTGGGGCGCTCAATTGCGCTCCATCCCCGCGCGAAGGGAAACGGCATGGATATCAGCGTTGATTGGATCGACCGGTTTATGGGGCTATCCAGCCTTGATGATAAACTGCGCGACCGTCTGACCACACAATCGCAAATCGTGACGGTGCCAAAGGGAACCATCCTGTTTGGTCCGGGCAAAAGCCCCGAGAACCTGTTGCTCTTGCTTGAGGGGACCGTGCGCGTGCAACAAACCTCCGAGGGGGGGCGCGAAATGGTGCTTTACCGTGTGCATGCGGGTGAAAGCTGTGTTTTGACCACCGCGTGCCTGTTGGCCTACGAGGATTACTCCGCCGAAGGGATTGCCGAAACCGAAGTGCAGGCCGCGGCCATTCCGCGCCGTGTGTTCGATGATCTGGTGGCGACCTCAAAGAGCTTTCGCACCTTTGTGTTCTCGGCCTATTCGCGCCGTATTACCGATCTGTTCCATGTGATCGAAGAGATCGCCTTTCAAAAGGTCGATATTCGACTGGCTCAAAAACTGGTGGAACTGGCTGATACCGACGCCACGCTCAAGGCAACCCACGCGCAATTGGCCGCCGAACTTGGCACCGCGCGGGAGGTCATTTCGCGACAGTTACAAGAGTTCCAACGGCGCGGGTGGGTGGCCACCGCCCGTGGCGAGGTCCGTCTACTTGATGTCGACGCCTTGAAGTCCCTCTCGGAAGCGGCCTGAGAGGGACTGTGCCGGTTTAGCGTTTGTTCATCGGGCAGGTGTTCACTCCGATCAGCGAGTAAAGCAGGCACGAATTCAACAGGCCTGTAGCGAGCGGCACGATGCCGATCAGAAACAGCGGATTGCCGTTGATAAAGAAACCCGCGATCAGGGCAACACCGACAACGATGCGAATGATGCGGTCGAGACCGCCTACGTTTTTCTTGAGCATGGGATGACTTTCTCTTTTAAGGTTCACCCGAACGCTAACGCGGCGCTTTGTCCCTGTCTGTGACTAACTCACGTTGCGGGTGCGTCATTCCGGCTCATGTGGGTGGGTCCAAAGCCCGTCTTTCCCCAACGGGCGCAGCAGCGTCGAGACGGTCAGGGCAGGGACCGCGCGCAAAGCGTGCCGCCAGTGTGGAACCCCGTCGCGGTCGATGATGCGGGCGCGGATCCCTTCGAGGAAATCGGTCTGTTCGACGGCGCGACAGGTGAACCGGAACTCCTGTTCAAGAGCGGCCTCAATGGTATCGGCCCCACGGGCGCGGTGGATCAGTTCGATCGAGGCGGTCATGGCAAGCGGATCGTTTTTATCCATCAGGCCAAGGGTTCGAGCGGCAAAGTCCGGGGCGTCACTATGGTCGAGCGCGTTGAGAATGTCGCGCAATGTGGCCCCTGCGAAATGCATGTCAATGCGCGGCTGCAATGCCTTTAGCGGCGCGTCGTCTGCGGGCAGGGCGTGCGGATCGATTCGGGCGACATCCCCCGTCGTGCAAAGCGCGGCGATGAGGGCGGGCCATGTCTCGCGGGGAACCAAATAATCGGCAAATCCGGCGTAGATGGCATCCTGTGGCCCCATGCGAAACGCGGTCGCGGCGAGGTATTCGCCCACCCGTCCGGGCGCACGGGCGAGCAACAGCGTGCCGCCCACATCCGTGACCAGTCCGATGGCACATTCGGGTAGGGCGATCCGTGTGGTGTGATCGACAATGCGGTGCGATCCGTGACACCCCACACCGACCCCGCCGCCCATGGTATAGCCGTGTAGAAAGGTGACGACGGGTTTGGGAAAGTGAAACAGCGCGGCGTTCATGTGGTATTCGCGCCGCCAGAACGATTGGGCAAACCCCGCGTTGCCCGCGATCCCTTCGGCGTAGACCTGAGCGATATCGCCGCCCGCGCAAAAGGCCTTGTCGCCCGCGCCATCGATGATGAGCAGGGCAATGGTGTCGTCCTTGGCCCATGCGGCAAGTGTCGCGGTGATGGCGTCACACATCGACGGGGTCAGTGCATTGAGCGCGGTGGGACGGTTGAGCGTGATGCGCCCTGCCAGCCCTTCGCGCCGGATGTTCAATTCTGTATGTTTTCCACTCATGCGCCCATGTTCGTCCCGGCTCCGCGCGGGTCAAGGGAATGTGGCGTAAAATGTTTGAAAAATGCAATTTTAATGGGGATTGTCACCAAATATCTCATGTTAATGTTTTAAATAGACAGTTTGCATAGTCTGCCCGCTTTGCATTTGTTCGGGATATTATGTCCAAATCCGCAGTGCAACTTGACACGGAGGGCCTCTAGGGAGGACGCTAAGGACAGGGACGAAACGCGCATGTGCAAAACGGAGGATACTGCATGATTGTCGGACAAATCTTGAAAGGGAAAGCCATTACCACCACCGAGGGCATCGCCCCCGACATGACCGTGGGAGAGGCGGTTGCGATCCTGTCGGAAAAACGCATCGGGGCATTGGTGGTTGGAACAGACTTTGACCACCCCGATGGTATCCTGTCGGAGCGTGATGTGGTGCGTGAACTGGGGCGTCAGGGCGCATCCGTACTGGATCTGCCTGTAAGCGAGCTGATGACGCGTAAACTTGTCACCTGTCAGCCCGATCATACCGCGCTCGATGTGCTTGAAAAAATGACACAGGGTCGCTTTCGCCACATGCCTGTGATGGATGATGGCAAAATGGTTGGCCTCGTGTCCATCGGCGATGTGGTCAAGGCGCGCCTCGAAGAGTTGGCGATGGAACGCAATGCCCTCGAAGGCATGATCATGGGGCACTGACCGCGCACACGGATCGCACATGCAGGCTCCGCTGTTCAGGTCGCCGCCGGTGAGGTGCGGCGGGGCCTGATGCGGGGTCTGCGATGACGTTGCGCAACAGTTTTCCGGTCTCTTTCCTGTTTCGCTTGCGTTCATTCGCGCAATATTGTTGCTTGCACCCAGAGCAAGGAGAGCCTCATGCGCATTGGACTATACCCTGGCACATTTGATCCCGTCACCCACGGGCATGGCGACATTATTCGCCGCGCGTGTGCCTTGGTGGACCGGTTGGTGATCGGTGTCGCAATCAACCGCGACAAGGGGCCGATGTTCTCGCTCGAAGAGCGCGTTGAGATGTTGGAAGCCTATACCAAGGCAATCGCACAGGAGACGGGATGCGAGATTGTTGTGCATCCGTTCGAGAACCTTTTGATCCATTGCGCCCGCGATGTGAACGCGTCGATTATCATTCGTGGGCTGCGGGCTGTGGCGGATTTCGAGTATGAGTATCAGATGGTTGGAATGAACCGTGCCTTGGACAATTCGATCGAGACGGTGTTTTTGATGGCGGAGGCGCGCCATCAGGCGATTGCGTCAAAACTGGTCAAGGAGATTGCGCGACTTGGGGGGGATGTGTCGAAATTCGTCACCCCGCAGGTCGAGGCGCGTCTGTTGGACAAGCTGAAACCGTAAGCCTGTCGCGCCGCGGTGGCGGCCCTGCACCGGAACGGCCTGCCCGCATATTTCAAAGCCCCGCACACGGTGATGCGGGGCTTTCGTTTTGTCATTCCGCCTGTGATGTCATGCGCCGTTACAGGTGTATTGGATTGTGGTCTTACGGATGTAAAAGGTTTGGCGGGTGGTATAGGCACCGTTCTGGAACGTCTGGGTGTGCCGCTCAGGGATGCCCTGTGTCATGTCGGTGACGGTGAACCCGCTCGGGCAGGTCTCGCGCGCTTGTGGCTCACAGCCATAATAGGCGGTGACGCGCTTGCCCTTATTGGGACCAAAGAGGGCTTTGCTGCCCACGGCGGATTGGTTGATGTCACATGTGGTTTGGTAAAGCGCCTTGCCGTTCTGTGTGCCGATTGTCCGGGCGGGTTCGGGTTTATAACAGCCCGCGAGTGCGGACAGGGCTGTGAGGGTCAAAATAAGTTTTTTCATGGGGGGGTCCGTAATAGTTGGTGTCAATATCCTAATATGGCCGTTGGTACAGGTCCATCACAAAGGTGTGTTGTGCGACCTGTCAGTGGTGATCCCAAAACGAAAAACGCTCCGAAGCCATATGGCTCCGGAGCGCTGTTTAACCCGTTCGCGCGGGATAACTTGACGTGTTGCGCCTCGCTTAGAGGAACTTCGCCATGGCTACGGCGGTGTCGCTCATGCGGTTCGAGAAACCCCATTCGTTGTCGTACCACGTCAGGATGCGAACCATTGTGCCTTCCATGACCTTGGTTTGGTCGGTGTGGAAGATGGAGGAATGCGGATCGTGGTTGAAGTCGGAAGACACCAGTGGCGCATCGGTGTAGCCAAGCACGCCCTTGAGCGGGCCGTTTGCGGCGTCACGGATCAACTGGTTGATCTCTTCGACGGTGGTGTCGCGGGCGGCTTCGAACGTCAGGTCGACAACCGACACGTTCGGGGTGGGGACGCGGATCGCGACGCCGTCGAGTTTACCGTTCAACTCGGGCAACACGAGGCCCACGGCCTTGGCCGCACCGGTCGAGGTCGGGATCATGGACAAAGCCGCCGCGCGGGCGCGGTAGAGATCTTTGTGCATGGTGTCGAGTGTCGGTTGGTCGCCCGTGTAGGAGTGGATCGTGGTCATAAAGCCTTTGACGATCCCGATGTTGTCGTTGAGAACCTTGACAACAGGTGCGAGGCAGTTGGTGGTGCATGAGGCGTTGGATACGACGATATCGTCAGCGGTCAACTCACCATGGTTCACGCCGTAAACGATTGTCTTGTCAGCGTCTTTGCCGGGGGCAGAGATCAGAACGCGGCTGGAGCCGTTTTCAAGGTGTGCTTGGCAGGCCTCTTTCGAGGCGAAGATGCCGGTGCATTCCATCACCACATCCACGTCCGACCACGGCAGGTCGGCAGGATTGCGGATTGCGGTCACTTTGATCGGACCACGGCCAACGTCGATGGTGTCGTCGGTGTGTTTGACCTCGACGGGGAAGCGGCCATGCACACTGTCATACTGAAGCAGGTGGGCGTTTGTTGCCACGGGCCCCAAATCGTTGATTGCAATAACTTCGATATCGGTCCGGCCCGACTCGATGATCGCACGCAAAACGTTGCGACCGATACGACCAAATCCGTTGATTGCCACTTTTACAGCCATGTCAGCACTCCTTGACGCTTGTTCGGCGGGGCGGGCCTGTTTGCGGTCCGTCCTTCACACATTTGCCGACGCCTTATGACGTCAGGCAGTTAACGCTAACATCGCGATCGCGGCGCAAAGGTCAACCGCAAAGCGCGGGACTTAGCGCCAGAAGGCGATGTAGTGGAGCAGGACGATCAGTTTGCGTGCCAAAAACAGCGAGGCCGCCCCGTCATTCAGGCCGAAATCAAGACCGAGGGCTACCAATATGACGGCGGCAAGTCCCAAAGCGATAGAGTCGGTCATGAAAAGGCTCGTTCCAGTTCCAGTTGGCGCATTGTGTCACTCACGCGCAGCGAAGGGAAGAGGCAAGCGGTTCCGGGGCAGGGCAGGCACGGGCGGACATGGGCAGGCAGGGCGCGGGAGGGGCGCATGTGTGACGGACGCAGGAAAGGGCAAGAAAAGGGCAAAGCCCGACGGGATGAGACCGCCGGGCTTCAAGAGCGCGCAAACGTGCAGGATTGCGGCCCTATGAAAGAGCATGGCGAGGCGGAAAGTGCGCCTCGGGTGCTGCGCTCCTATTGGGACAGGCGGCCCATGGCGGCGGCGACATCGGCCATGCGGGCCGAAAAGCCCCATTCGTTGTCGTACCACGCCAGAACGCGGACGGTGCGGCCGATGACCTTGGTCTGGTCGGGCGCAAAGATGCAGCTTTCGGTGGTGTGGTTAAAGTCGATCGAGACCTTGGGTTCGGGATCATAACCCAAAACCATGCCCATGTGGCCGCAGGCGGCCTCGCGCACGATTTCGTTGATGTCGGCCACGGTTACGTCTTTGCCCGCCTGAAATGTCAGATCAACGGCGGAGACATTCGGGGTCGGCACGCGCATGGAGGTGCCGTCGAGTTTGCCGCTCAGCTCGGGAAGCACCTCGCCCAGGGCCTTGGCCGCACCGGTCGAGGTCGGGATCATCGCCATTGCCGCGGCGCGGGCGCGATAGAGGTCGGGGTGGCGGCGGTCCAGTGTCGGTTGGTCGCCCGTGTAGGAGTGGATCGTCGTCATGATGCCGCTCTCGATGCCCACGGCGTCATTGAGCACCTTGGCCAGTGGCGCGAGGCAGTTGGTGGTGCACGACCCGTTGGACACCATGCGCTCGTCGTCACGCAGGTCGCGGTGGTTCACGCCGAACACGACCGTGCGGTCGACATTTTTGGCGGGAGCCGAGATCAGGACCTTTTTTGCCCCGCGGCGCATGTGGACATCGGCACGGTGGCCGTCATTGAATTTGCCGGTGCATTCGAGAACGACATCGACGCCCTCCCAATCCAACTCGTCAGGCTCGTAGGTGGACATCACCTGAATCGGGCCACGCCCTAAATCCATTGTGGTGCCATTGACGGTGACGGGGCTGCCGAACCGTCCGTGGACGCTATCGTATTTGAGCAGGTGGGCGTTGGTCTCGATCGGGCCTGTGGCGTTGATTTTCACCACTTCGACTTCGTTCAGGCCGGCTTCGGCAATATGTGCCAATGTGCAACGGCCGATACGGCCAAAGCCGTTGATGCCAAGTTTGATTGTCATGCGTCCCTCATGCTCCCTACTGCGGCGATGCGCCGTGTGCCTGCGTCGGGCGGGGCGGATGACTGGGCCGCGCCTCCCCGACTTAAGTCCCGTATACGGAAGTATGCAGTGTGGGAAAACCCGTTTAGCGCCAACATGTTAGCGAAAACATTGAGTGGTTGCGCTAACGGCGTCGTGCCCTCAGGCCTGTCGACATCGGGCCGCAAAGGGGAGAGCGGCCTGGGCCTGATCTCGGTGGGTCTCAAGGTCTGCGGACCTGTCGAGCGGTGCGATATCGGCCACGGGATGCCCAAAACGCCGACCTCGACCTTGACGTCGGGTGGCGGCGTCACGAGGCGCACCGCGCATCCCGCTGTCAGTGCCCAACGCAAAACGCCCGCGCTTTGGGGCGCGGGCGTTTCAATGTCGATCTTATGCCGGGGTCAGAGCAGCGCTTTGACCTGTGCGACGATGTTGGCGGTGGTAATGCCGTATTTCTCGAACAATTCTTCGGCGGGTGCAGACGAGCCGAAACCGGTCATGCCGACAAACGCCTGTTTGCTCTCGCGGCCACGTTCACCGAGGAGCCAACGATCCCAACCACCGGCACGCAATGCCGCTTCGACGCCAACGCGCACGGGACCTGCGGGCAGAACCTTGCGGCGGTAGCTTTCGTCTTGCTCGGCGAACAGCTCCATGGACGGCATGGAAACAACGCGGGTGCCGATGCCCTCGGCTTGCAAGATCTCGCGGGCTTCCATGGCCAGAGACACCTCGGAGCCCGTGGCCACGATGATCGCCTGACGTTTGCCCTCGGCATCAGCCAGAACATAGGCGCCGGAGGCCACCATGTTCTTGTTTTTGTGCTCGGTGCGCAGTGTGGGCAGACCCTGACGGGTGAGGACCAGAACGGAGGGCGTCGATTGCGACGTCAGCGCGATTTCCCACGCTTCGGCGGTCTCGACCGTATCACAGGGACGCATGGTCACGGTGTTCGGTGTCGCGCGGCAAATTGCCAGATGCTCGACGGGTTGGTGTGTCGGGCCATCTTCGCCAAGACCGATGGAGTCGTGTGTCATGACGTAAGTCACGGGAATACGCATCAACGCGGACAGACGCATCGCGCCACGGGCATAGTCGGTGAAGCAAAAGAACGTGCCGCCGTAGGGGCGGACACCGCCGTGCAACGCAAGGCCGTTCATGGCCGCGGCCATACCGTGCTCGCGAATGCCGTAATAGACGTAGCGGCCTTTGCGGTTGGTTTCGTCAAACGTTCCCAGACCCTCGGTCAGGGTGTTGTTGGAACCGGTGAGGTCGGCAGAGCCGCCAAAGGTCTCGGGCATGACCGGATTGACCACTTCGAGCACTTTTTGCGACGAGGACCGCGTTGCCATTTTGGGCTGTTCGTCCGAGATCTGTTTTTTGAACGCCTTGATCACGGCCGACAGTTTTTTCGGCGCTTCGCCCGCAAAGACGCGGGTGAACTCGGCCTGACGGCGCTCGGATTGTTCGTCGAAACGGGCTTGCCATTCCGCACGGGCGCTGCGGCCTTTGGCGCCGATGGCTTCCCATTCGGCTTTGACTTTGGCGTCGACTTCGAAGGCGCCAAGAGGCGCGCCGTAGGTTTCTTTTGCGGCCTGCAACTCGGCGGCATCGGTCAGTGCGCCGTGGCCTTTGGAGGTGTCTTGCTTGGCGTGGCCAATTGCTATGTGCGTTTTGCACGCGATCATCGACGGTTTCTTGGACTTCTTGGCGGCCTCGATGGCGGCGTCGATGGCCTCGGGGTCGTGACCGTCGATTTCCTGAACGTGCCACCCTGCGGATTTAAAGCGCATGGGCTGATTGGTGCGGTCCGACAGATCAACCGTGCCGTCGATGGTGATGTTGTTGTTGTCCCAGAACACGATCAACTTGCCGAGCTTCTGACGACCGGCGAGGGCGATGGCCTCTTGCGACACGCCCTCCATCAGACAGCCGTCACCGGCGATGCAGTAGGTGTAGTGGTTTTGCAACTTGGACCCAAAACGGGCGCGCAGTGATTCTTCGGCCATGGCAAAGCCCACGGCGTTCGAGATGCCCTGACCGAGCGGACCTGTGGTGGTCTCGACGCCATCGAGCAGGAAGTTTTCGGGGTGGCCTGCGGTTTTCGCGCCCGTCTGGCGGAAATTCTTGATCTGCTCAAGCGGCATTTCCTCGTATCCGGTGAGGTACAGCAGCGAGTAGACCAACATCGAACCATGGCCGGCGGACAGGATAAACCGGTCGCGATCGGCCCAAAGCGGGGCGGAGGCGTCGAATTTTAAGTGGTTCTTAAACAGAACCGTGGCAACATCAGCCATGCCCATGGGCATGCCGGAGTGACCGGAATTGGCGGCGGCGACAGCATCGAGTGTCAGCGTACGAATGGCAGCAGCGCGCATCCAGTGATCGGGGTGCGCCTCGCGCAGTTTAGCGATATCCACGTATGGGTCTCCTTGAACAGACTAGAGTGTGGATCGCGGATGGGCACGCGATCGAGTGCGCCCCTGATACCAAGACGGTCGGGAAGATCAAGGATCGTGAGGCGCACGAGGCGTTTTGGTGGCCTTTGGAGCGTGCAAAACGGCCTTGATCGCCGAATTATGCCGTTCGGACCCGTGGATGGGCTGCGAAACAGGGCGGAGATATTGGTAATGCTGCGCCGTTGCGCTAGGCTCTCGAATCAAAGGCGCACGGGACAAAGCTGTGCGGGACTTTGCCCGTTTGACGCGCGACATGTGACATCGGACAAGGAGAAGGAACGAGTGAGGGCCAATGAGCGATATTTCTGAATTTGAGGGACGGATCACGTCCGCGTTGGAGCGGATCGGT
The DNA here is from genome assembly GCF_048259695.1 of Celeribacter sp. GTDB lineage: Bacteria > Pseudomonadota > Alphaproteobacteria > Rhodobacterales > Rhodobacteraceae > Celeribacter. Next base: position 385,566 of record NZ_JBLXHL010000004.1, read on the forward strand.
CGGGCCGTGGCCATAGCCGAGGAACGTGCCGCACAAGCGCCGGGCGGCGGTATTTCGAGCGACGAGATGGAGGCCGAAATCGGCCGCCTCAACGAGGCTCTCGAAACGGAAAGAGACACCAATGCCCAGATGGAGCAGCGCGTCAAAGCGATCCATGAAAAGCAGAACACCCATGTGGCCGCGTTGGAAGCCGAGGTTGAAACCCTGCGTCGTCAGATTTACGACCTCGAGACCTCGATGACGGGATTGCGCCACGCCAATGACGCGCTGCGTGCCAATAACACGGCCCTGCGTGAGGCCAACGCGGCGGGGGTCGGTGATGCGGACCTGATCAACGCGGGGCTCTCGGCGGATGTGCAGGCGTTGGAACGCGTGCGGGCGACCGAACGCGCCCAACTCGATGGCCTGATTACCGATCTCAAAGCGGCGCTCCCGCGGGATGCCACCACCGCAACGGAGGAAATGTAAGATGCCCGACGTGAAAATCAATATCGGTGGACGCACCTATGAGGTGGCCTGTCAGGAGGGGGAGGAGCATTTCCTGCAATCCGCTGCCGCCTTGCTTGAAAACGAAGCGTCGGTGTTGTCGAGCCAGATCGGGCGGATGCCGGAGGCGCGGATGCTGTTGATGTCCGGCCTGATGTTGGCCGATAAAACGGCGGGTATGGATGAAAAACTGCGTTCGCTCGAAAGCAAACTCGGCGCACAAGAGGCGTTGATCGAGGAAATGCGGGCGCGCCCCGCGCCGGAACCCGAGCGGGTCGAAGTGCCTGTCGTTCCGCAGGGCGTGACGGATTCACTGGCCGAAATCGCGGCCCGCAGCGAAGCGATGGCCGGTGCGCTCGAAGAGCGCCTTGGTTTGTCTGACGACAGATGAACGGAACAACCGGACATGAAAAGGGCGGGAAGAGTGATCTCCCCGCCCTTTATTTATGTCCGGGCCGTTTGGCGCGATGGTTTAACCGTTGGCGGCGCGGATTTGCTCGGCCTTTTCGGCATCGAAGGCCACGCCTTTGTCGGCAAATGCGGTATCCAGTTCGCCCGAAAGCGTCATTTCGATCACGATGTCACAGCCCCCCACAAATTCGCCTTTGATGTAGAGCTGTGGGATGGTTGGCCAGTCGGAGAATTCCTTGATGCCTTGGCGCACGGCGTCGTCGGCCAACACGTTCACATCGGTGTACTCAACGCCCATGAAATTGAGGATGCCGGCAACTTTTGAGGAAAAGCCACACTGCGGTGCGGATTTCGTGCCTTTCATGAACAGCACAACATCATTGTTGTCGACGGTATTCTGGATGGTTTCCTGAGCGGACATATTTGGAACTTTCTGCATAAATTCTGTAGGTTGGATCGTGAGCGGCCTGCGGTGGTCCGGATTAATCGGGGGCGCGCGTGGTGAGCGCCATCGCGTGCAATTCGCCGCTGTCGAGCTTGGCCTTTACGGCGGCGTTGACGGCGCGTTGTTGTTGGACGCGGTTCTGGCCCCGAAAACTTTCATCGACAACTTCGGCGGCGAAATGGTGGCCGTCATCGCTTTGCACTACGACTTTTGCATTTGGGAAAGCGTCACGGATCAGATGTTCGATCTCGGTGGTGGTGATGGCCATTGACGGGCGCTCCATGCTTGGTCTGTGGTTGGATTTGAGGTGTTGACTGACCGCAAATCTAATGGCGGGCGGCGGGCGCTGCAAGTCGGTTCACGGGTCTGCGGCGTTTAGTGCGGTCACAAATGCGTCGAAGCGGGCGCGCAATGTGTCGCTATCGGACCAAAGTCGTGCGTGGCGGGTCAAAAGCGCCACGCGTTCGGCCTCAAGGTCGGGCGTGAGGTCTAGCGTGCCTGCCTCGACCAGCTGCGCCATGCGTTCGTGCAGCGGTTTAAGGGCGTTAAAGTCGCGCATCATCGCAGGCAAAAGCGTGGGATCGTCGCGCCAGTTTTCGCCATTGAACCGCATCTGCACCACCCGTTGGCCCGCCCCCGCACAGTCGTACAGGGTGCAGCCCACCATGCCCTTGTCCACCAGATCGCTGTGGATGGCACAGCGGCAATCGCGCGACAGATTGGGGCAGGGCGTGCCGCTTGGCTTGTCAATCGCGAACAGGTCGCCTTTATCCAATGTCAGCCCGACACAGCATAGTGCGGCGCATTGGTGGCAATCGGAGGTGAGAGAGGGCAGGTGATCCATGTGGGATAGCGTGGCCTATGGGGGCGAAAAAGGAAAGGCCCGCGCAGAACTGGCGGGCCTTTGGTCTCGTGCTCTTGTGGCGTCCGGCGTTACGCGAAGGTGTCGCCAAAGGTGCCGCGGAAGAGTGCGGACAGCTCGGCCATAGGGGCCGAAGAGCCGCCCATCTGGACCGTGTCGCCGCCGAACTTGCCGACTGTGGCGAGTGTGACGCCCGCTTGGGAGGCGGCAACCATCAGGGCTTCGGCCTGATCAAACGAACAGGCAACGAGGTAGCGGGCCTGGTCCTCGCCAAACAGCTGCGCGGTGTCGCCGTCATCCAACGTGAGGCCCAGACCCGCGGCCTCGGCCATCTCGAAGGCCGCCAGAGCCAGACCGCCATCGGACAGGTCGGTGGCGGATGTCACCAGTTTGCCGTTGGCACGCAGGAACGCGCCGTTTTGTTTTTCGAGGGCGAGATCGACATGGGGCGCATCGCCGTCCTCGCGGTTGAACACTTCGGCGAGGAGCGCCGATTGGCCGAGGTGGCCGCGGGTTTCCCCGATCAAAATGGCAATATCGCCGTCGTTCGGCAGGCCGGAAATCAGTTCGTCCTCATTGGCGATGAGGCCAACCGCGCCGATGGTCGGGGTGGGCAGGATGCCTTCGCCGTAGCTTTCATTGTAAAGCGAGACGTTGCCCGACACGATCGGCATGTCGAGGAAGGACACCGCTTGGCTGATGCCGTCCAGTGCGCCGACGAACTGGCCCATGATTTCGGGCTTTTCGGGGTTGCCGAAGTTCAGGTTGTCGGTGGTTGCGAGCGGTTTCGCGCCCACGGCGATCAGGTTGCGGTAGCTTTCCGCGACCGCCTGTTTGCCGCCCTCGACAGGGTTGGCTTTGACATAGCGCGGGGTCACGTCGGAGGTAAAGGCGAGCATTTTGCCCGTGTCGTGGATGCGGATCACGCCCGCGCCCAGACCCGGTTTTTGCACCGTGTCGCCCATCACTTGGGTGTCGTATTGCTCATAGACCCATGCTTTGGAGGCGTAGTTTGGCGACGAAATCAGTGCCTTGAGACCGTCAACCGGATCAATCTGTGGCACGTCTTCGACAGGGGCTGCGGCGGGGGTTGGCACCCACGGGCGATCGTATTCGGGCGCAGAGGAGGCAAGCGTGGACAGGGGCAAGTCGCCCATGCAAACACCGTTGTGCATAATGACGAAACGGTCCTCGGCAATGGTTTCACCGACGATGGCGAAATCCAGATCCCATTTTTCGAACACGGCACGCGCCACGTCTTCTTTCTCGGGTTTGAGCACCATGAGCATCCGCTCTTGGCTTTCCGACAGCATCATCTCGTAGGCCGTCATATTGGCTTCGCGCTGTGGCACGTTTTCGAGATCGAGACGGATGCCCAGTTTGCCTTTGTCCCCCATTTCAACGGCGGAGCAGGTCAGACCCGCCGCACCCATATCCTGAATCGAAATCACGGCGCCTGTGGCCATGAGTTCCAAGGTGGCCTCCATTAGGCATTTTTCGGTGAAGGGGTCGCCGACCTGAACGGTGGGGCGTTTGTCCTCAATGGTGTCGTCGAACTCGGCAGAGGCCATGGTCGCGCCGCCGACGCCATCACGGCCGGTTTTCGCACCAAGGTAGACGACGGGCATGCCGACGCCGGAGGCCGCCGAGTAGAAAATCTTGTCGGTGTCGGCAAGGCCCGCCGCAAAGGCGTTCACAAGGCAGTTGCCGTTATAGGCTTTGTGGAACCGGACTTCGCCGCCCACTGTGGGAACGCCGAAACAGTTGCCGTAGCCGCCCACACCCTCGACCACACCGTGGACAAGTTGACGGGTTTTGGGGTGTTCTTTGACGCCAAAGGACAGCGAGTTCATCGCCGCAATGGGGCGTGCGCCCATGGTAAAGACGTCGCGCAAAATGCCGCCCACACCTGTGGCTGCGCCCTGATAGGGTTCGATATAGGACGGGTGGTTGTGGCTTTCCATTTTAAAAACCACGCACTGGCCGTCACCGATGTCGACGATGCCCGCGTTCTCGCCCGGTCCACAGATCACCTGGGGGCCGGTGGTGGGCAGGCCGCGCAGGTGTTTCTTGGACGATTTGTATGAACAGTGTTCGTTCCACATGGCGGAGAAAATGCCAAGTTCCGTGAAGGACGGGTCGCGGTTCAAAATGCGCAGGATCTGGGCGTATTCGTCAGGGCTGAGGCCATGTGCGGCAATCAGATCCTCGGTGATGGCAGGCTCGGTCATTGGTATCCCCTCGAAGGCAGCAATTCTTGGCGCTGTCTTAGGACATGCGTGGACGTGGGGGAAGGGGGAAGGCACGCGCGAGGCGTGGAATCATGCACAATAAACGCAAAGTCGCGGCGCAAATCCGGCGGAGTTTACGAAATCCCAAAAAAAAGGCCGAGCATAAGCTCGGCCCAAGTCTAACAGGGAGGTGAAGTTGCCAAGACTTGCGTCAATCAGCACCTTCACTGCCCGATTTAGGTGCGGTTTGTGAATGGCGCAAGGTTTTAAGCTGTGAAATTGCGCATTGCTGCCATGCGGCACACGCATAGCTTGTAAGAATTTACGCGGCGGGTAAAATTTACGCAGTGTCATCAAGGGGGTAGTGCGCATGGCGTGACGCAAAGGTTTCGGGTGCCATGTCGCCCCCTGTTGCGAGGAGGCCACAGTGCTGCGGCGCGGCGCGCGTGGGTCGTGGTTAATCGTCGTCGCGCATGTGGCGGCGGTGCTCTGAAATTTGCTCGGTAATAAAGTCGCGGAACACGGCGATCCGCTTGGAATGGCGCAATTCCTCGGGGTAGGCGAGGAACACGGGGACTTCGCCACTTTCAATCTCGGGCAGGACCCGCACCAGTTCGGGCGCACTTTCGGTCAGGTAGTCCGGCAAAACGCCGACACCCAAATCGTGCAGCACAGCCTGCAGCACGCCGAAATAGTTGTTGACGTAAAGTGTCGAGGGAATTGACACCTCGGTCAGCTCCTGAACCAGTTGCGCCCCCGCCGAGACCTGAGCGGAGCTCGGATTTTGGCAAATCAGGCGGTGGTTGGCGAGGTCCTCGACGGTTTTGGGAACGCCGTTCTGGTCGAGGTATGCTTGTGTCGCATAAAGGCGCATACGGATGTTCATCAACCGTTTGCGGATCAGATCGGCCTGGGACGGCTCTTTCATGCGGATGGCCACATCGGCCTCGCGCATCGGCAGGTCAAGCACGCGTTCCTCAAGCATCAGATCAATCTTCAGCTCGGGATATTTTTCATACAACAGGTGCAAACGGGGGGCCAGCCAAAGCGAGCCGAAGCCGGTGGCGGTGGTCACGCGCAGTTCGCCGTTGACACCCTCTTCGCTGTCGCGGATCCGCGCCGAGGCGGCATCAAGGCGCTTGTTCATGGCGCGGGTGGCCTCGAACAACAACTCGCCCTGCTCGGTCAAAATCAACCCGCGGGCGTGACGGTGGAACAGTGTGGTCGAGAGTGATTCCTCCAACGCGCGGATTTGGCGCGACACGGCGGATTGGCTGAGGTGCAAGGTATCACCCGCATGGGTCAATGACCCTGCGTCCGCAACTGCGTGGAAAATCCGTAGCTTATCCCAATCCATCTGTCTCTCGCTTTAACCCGTCCAACCCGAAATATCACTGGCACATAGCATAGCGTTTGCGTGGTGCAAGACGCAGCCCCCCACATATCTCAAATATGTGAGGCCTTTGTAACCCGTGCCTCTTATATACGCTTTTTATGGCGGCAACGTAAGCAGTCCATTACAGTCGGTGCAGGCACAGCTTGGAGGGCTGCGAGAATGTCGGACCCGAACACGACACCCGAGACTGCCGTGCAACCGCCGCTGTCGGCACGTCAGGTTGCCCGTGATATTTCCTATGCCAGTTCCGCCAAGACCCGTTCCGGGCGTACGCTGATCCGGCTGATGGAGAATGCAACGGGGCGATTGCGTCTTATTCGTCGTGCGGCGGGGTACGGTGCCGACGTCGCGCAGGGGCGCGATTTCTGGCAGGTCATGGTCGAGCGCTACGGGCTTGAACTGGATGTGGTCGCGGGCGCGCTTGAAAACATTCCCGCCTCGGGGCCGGTGATTGTGGTGGCCAATCATCCCTACGGCATTCTGGACGGGTTGATGATGGGGCATATCCTGTCGGTGACGCGTGGTGATTTTCGCATTCTGGCGCACCGTGTGTTCAAGCGGGCCGAGGATCTTGACCGTGCGGTCCTACCCGTCTCTTTCGAGGAGACCAAAGCGGGGGTGGCGCTGAACCTCGAAACCCGCAAAGAGGCGCTTCGGTATTTGGGGAATGGCGGTTGCATTGGCGTGTTTCCGGGCGGGACGGTTTCGACGGCGGCGCACCCGCTGGGGCAGCCGATGGACCCGGGGTGGCGGGCGTTCACGGCCAAAATGATTGCGCGCTCGGACGCCACGGTGGTGCCGGTCTATTTCGACGGGGTCAATTCGCGCCTGTTCCAGTTGGCGAGCCATTTACACAACACGTTGCGCATGGGGTTGCTGATCCGCGAGTTTCGCGCCCGCATCGGGGCGCCTGTGCGGGTTGTGGTCGGCGCACCGATTGCGCGGGAAAAACTGGAGCCATACCTGCGTGATCCTAAAAAGATGATGGATTTTCTGCGGCGTGAGACCTATTCACTATCCCCGACACCTGTGGCAAATTTCGATCACGGGTATGAGTTCGAAGTCAAACATGGGGCCAAACCCCGAAGAGGTCTAAAGGACCGGTATTAAAATGGCAGTAGGCGTTTTTGACAGTGGATTGGGCGGTTTGACCGTTCTGGATGCGGTGACCAAGCGGTTGCCGGATGTCCCGTTTGTGTATTTTGGCGACAATGCCCACGCGCCTTACGGCGTGCGCAGTGCGGATGACGTCTACGATTTGACCACGGCCGCGGTCGAGCGGTTGTGGGAGGCGGGCTGTGATCTTGTCATTCTGGCGTGCAACACGGCCTCTGCGGCGGCGCTGCGGCGGATGCAGGAAAACTGGATCCCCAAAGACAAGCGCGTGCTCGGCGTGTTTGTGCCGCTCATCGAGGCGCTCACCGAACGCGAGTGGGGCGACAACTCGCCGCCGCGCGAAGTGGGCGTCAAACACGTCGCGCTTTTTGCGACACCTGCCACAGTGGCGAGTCGGGCGTTTCAACGCGAACTGGCGTTTCGCGCCATCGGCGTGGATGTCGAGGCACAGGCCTGTGGCGGCGTGGTCGATGCGATCGAGGACGGCGATATGATTTTGGCCGATGCCTTGGTGCGCAGCCATGTGGATGCGCTCAAACGCAAATTGCCCAACCCCGATGCGGCGATCCTTGGATGTACCCATTACCCGATGATGGAAAAGGAATTCCAGGAGGCGCTTGGCCCCGATGTCAAAGTGTTCTCACAGGCCAATCTCGTGGCCGATAGCCTTGCCGATTATTTGCAACGCCATCCGGCGATGATCGGTGCGGGGACGGAATCGATGTTCCTGACCACCGGCGATCCGGCCAAAGTGTCACGCGGCGCCACGCAATTTCTCAAGCGAAAAGTCGAGTTCGTAAAGGCCTGAGACCCCTATGTCCGTGGCCGTGATGCGGTTGTGATGCCCTGCGCGTTTTGCCGCAATTGCAGTTGCGGCGTGTACCCCCTACATTAAGGCCGACCCTATGATGGGCGGTCCCGTTTGATGAAAGACAGTGATATGACCCATAAAATCGCCATCCTCGGTGCCTCCGGCTATACGGGGGCGGAGCTTGTTCGTTTGATTGCCACCCATCCGTCGATGGAGATTGTGGCGCTGTCGGGCGATCGCAAGGCGGGCATGGCGATGTCAGAGGTCTATCCGCACCTGCGTCACATGGATCTGCCGCCGCTGTGCAAGATCGAGGATATTGATTTCGCGGATGTGGATCTGGCGTTTTGCGCCTTGCCTCACGCGACCTCTCAGGCGGTGATCAAAGAGTTGCCCGCAACGACCAAGGTTGTGGACCTGTCGGCGGATTTCCGTCTGCGCGATCCGGCGGCCTATGCGTTTTGGTACGGCAAAGACCATTCCGCCACCGATTTGCAAAAAGAGGCCGTCTACGGTCTCACCGAATTTTACCGCGACCAGATCAGGGGCGCACGTCTTGTGGCCGGTACGGGGTGCAATGCGGCCACGGGCCAGTTTATTTTGCGTCCGCTCATCAGTGCGGGCGTGATCGACCTCGACAACATCATCCTTGACCTCAAGGTGGCGGTGTCGGGCGCGGGGCGTGCGCTCAAGGAACACTTGTTGTTCGGCGAGTTGGAAGACAACGCCTTTGGCTACTCCGTGGGCGGCAAACACCGCCATCTGGGCGAGTTCGATCAGGAGTTTTCGGCTGTGGCGGGCCGCGATGTGCGCATCCAATTCACGCCACACCTGATCCCCGCCACGCGCGGCATTCTTGCCACGGCCTATGTCCATGGTGAGGCCGGTGCGGTGCATTACGCGCTTGCCAATGCCTACAAGGACGAGCCGTTTATCAAGGTCCTGCCAACCGGCGAAGCGCCGAACATGAAACATGTGCGCGGGTCGAATTTTTGCCATATCGGCGTTGTGGCCGATCGTATCGAGGGGCGTTGCATCGTCATTGGCGCGCTCGACAATCTCACCAAAGGCTCCTCGGGGCAGGCGATCCAGAACGCCAACCTGATGCTTGGCCTTGAGGAAACGGCGGGTTTGATGAACGCGCCGATGTTCCCGTAACTTTAGGAGGCCCGTCATGGCCGGAATGAAGAACCTCAAAAAAACCCGCCGCGTGCAAGTGCTGTCCATCCTGACGTTGGTTTTGGTGCTGGCCGTTGGTTTGATCGGTTACGGCTTTAAGGACGGGATCAACCTGTTCCGCTCGCCCACCCAAGTGGTCGAAGAGCCACCGCGCGTGGGCGAGATTTTCCGCATCGGCGGTCTGGTCGAGGAGGGTAGTATCGTACGTGGCGAGGGGACCGAGGTTACCTTTAAGGTCACGGATGTCACCAATACGATCCCCGTAAGCTACGAGGGGGTTTTGCCCGATCTGTTTTCCGAGAACCAGGGGATGATTGGCACGGGCAGCCTGAAAGACGGGGTGTTCGTGGCGACCGAAATTCTGGCCAAACACGACGAGACCTATATGCCCAAAGAGGTGGTTGACGCGCTCAAGGAGCAAGGGGTCTATCAGGAGCCTGAAACGTAGGTTTTCCAACGCCTTACGCAACGACAGTTAAGAAATTTTAAGACGCCGCCGACCGCTGATGTTCGGCGGCGTTAACCATTTTCAGGCAGCCTTGAACCATCAAATAGGTGGGATTTGAGGCATATGAAAACAGTTCAACAAATCGCAGACGAGATTATTGACCGCGAGGGCGGTTACGTCAACGACCCCAGCGATCCGGGCGGGGCGACAAAATACGGCGTCACCATTGGCACGCTGCGGCGTCTGGGCGTGGATGTCGATGGTGACGGCAAGGTCAGCATCAGTGACGTGCGCAAACTCTCGCGTGAACAGGCCCGCGATATCTTTGTGTCGCATTACTTTCACGGGCCGCGCATCGATGAATTGCCGCCCGCTTTGCAGGCGAGTGTGTTCGACATGTACGTCAACGCGGGCGCCAATGCAGTGCGGGTGTTACAGCGTCTTTTGGGCGACATGGGGATCAAGCTTGCCGTGGATGGCGTTATCGGTCCGCAAACGATCGAGGCCGCACAAATTGCGCAATCGCTCGCCCCGCATCACCTCGTGGATGCCTACGGGATCGCGCGGCGCAACTACTATTACGCCTTGGCCGATCGCCGTCCGTCCTCGCGCAAATACGCCAAGCGCCGTGACGGGGGCAAAGGCGGGTGGATCGTGCGCGCCGAGGCGTTTATCTCGGAACGCTATCACTTTACGCAGGCCGAACATGACAAACGGGTGGCGTCATGGGGCTGATCGAAAAACTCTTGGGCCTGCTGTTCGGCAATGGCCGCAACGTGTTGCGCGAAACGGCTGAGGTCTTTCTGGAGAACAGTGAAAATTCGAGCGCACGGGACGCGGCGTTTCGCAGTTCGGCGCTTGAACAATTCGCCCGCGAATTTGCGGTCGAGCGCAAGGGGGGCTTTGACCGGTTCATGGACGGGCTCAACCGCGTGCCGCGTCCCCTGATGGCTTTTGGCACAATCGGGCTGTGCGTGGCGGCGATGGTGGATCCGGTGTGGTTCGCCGCGCGGATGCAGGGCATTGCCCTCGTCCCCGAGCCGCTGTGGTGGCTGCTTGGCGCGATTGTCAGCTTTTACTTTGGCGCACGCTATCAGTTCAAAAGCCAGGACTTTCAACAGTCCATTGCCGCGACAATGAACCAGGCATCCATGGTGACGGCCAATATCGCCGCGCTCAATGCTCTGGCTGCGGGGTCAAGTGGTCTGGCGCCTGTCGCCATGGGCGCGGGACAGGACAACCCCGCCCTCGCCGCATGGAGGCAGATCCATGATGAGTGATGCACTGATAAAGGCGCTGGCCGAAAACGGACCGTGGGCATTGATGGTTTTCTACCTTCTTTACAGAGACTTGCAAAAGGATCAGGCGACCCGTTCCGTGCTCGATAAAAACACGCAGATCCTGGTCGAGATGACCACGATGATCCGCGAACGCCTACCGCGAGAGAGGTGAGCCATGCACCGTTTCCTATCCCGTCTTTGGACCCGACTAAAAACAGAATGGACCGAGCATGGCGTGCGTGCCGCGCTCAAACGAAACGCGCAGGCCGCCGATGCGTTGGATGCCGCCGTGAAGGAGATGTTAAAGCAATGAAACAAGTCGCAGCCCTTTTCGCCGTCATTCTTATGGCGGCCCTCGCCGGCGCCCACGGGCTCGGGTTTGCCGCGATGATGCAAGTGGCCTATGGCGCAATCTCGGTCATGGCGCTTTTGATCTCGGTCACCTTCCTTTGGCTGTGGCACGAACGCGCCACGCCGCTTGCCCTTGGCATGTCGTTGTCATGGGCCGGTACGGGGTTCACCATCGGGTGGTGGTGGCTGATGCGCGTGTTGGATGATCCCGCATGGGGGATGGAGGCCGCCGCGCTGTTTGTGTTCCTGTCGTTGTTGATCTGCGGCGCGGTGTTGCATTTTTCCGTGATCCAGGGGTCATTCGGTCTACGGGGATTTGCGTTTTTATGGCCCGTTCTTGGTGCGTTTACGATGTCCCTTGGGGTGCTTCTATTTCTATAGAGGTGAGGGTAGGGACAGGGGAAAAGGGGTCGCATGCGGCCCCTTTTTCGCCATGTGCACTCCGGCTTTTGCACGTGTGATTCCGTGCGATGTGTCGCGCGGGCGGGGACACATCGTGCAGTCTGCGACACCAACGCGCACCCTTGAGCGCCATATCGTGATCATTTCTTTGCGACTTGGCGGTCCTGCCCATTGGCCTGCGTGCCGCGAGAGGGTAAACCTCGTGCAAAGGAGACACGCATATGCTCGTAGAACTTGGACATTTCGCACTGATCTTGGCGTTTTTTGTGGCTATTGCCCAAACGATTTTGCCGCTTTGGGGCGCTCATACCGGACGCCGCGCCTATATGGCCGTGGGCGAACCCGCCGCCGTGGTGCAACTGGTGTTGATCGCCTTTTCGTTCGGTGCGTTGACCTATGCCTTTGTCACCTCTGATTTCTCGCTCAAACTTGTGGTTGATAACTCGCACACGGCCAAACCGATGCTCTACAAAGTGTCGGGTGTTTGGGGCAACCACGAAGGCTCCATGTTGCTGTGGATTTTGATCGTGGCGCTGTTCGGGGGGGCTGCGGCATTGTTCGGGGCCAACCTGCCGGTGACGCTCCGCGCCCGGGTGTTGGGCATTCAGGGGTCGATCAGCGTCGCGTTCCTCGCCTTTATCCTGTTTACGTCCAACCCGTTTTTGCGTCTGCAATTCCCGCCGATGAACGGCAATGACCTCAACCCGCTGCTGCAAGATCCCGGTTTGGCGTTTCACCCGCCGTTCCTCTATCTGGGCTATGTGGGTCTGTCGATGACCTTTTCCTTTGCCGTGGCTGCCTTGCTCGAGGGGCGCGTTGATGCGGCGTGGGGCCGTTGGGTGCGCCCGTGGACCCTGGCCGCGTGGGTGTTCTTGACCATCGGTATCGGTCTCGGTTCGTGGTGGGCCTACTACGAACTCGGGTGGGGCGGCTTCTGGTTCTGGGATCCTGTTGAAAACGCGTCGTTTATGCCATGGCTGTTTGCCGCCGCGTTGTTGCACTCGGCTGTCGTGGTCGAGAAACGCGAAAGCCTCAAGGCGTGGACGATTCTCCTTGCCATTCTGGCCTTCGGCTTCTCGTTGATCGGCACCTTCCTTGTCCGCTCCGGCGTCATCACCTCTGTGCATGCCTTTGCCAACGACCCCGAGCGCGGGGTGTTTATCCTGCTCATCCTCGCGATCTTTATGGGTGGCTCCCTGATGCTCTTTTCCCTGCGGGCCTCGGCCATGACGGCCAAGGGCGTGTTTTCCATGGTGAGCCGCGAAACCGCGCTTTTGACCAACAATATCCTGTTGGCGGTGGCGGCATTCGTGGTGTTCATCGGCACCATTTGGCCGCTCGTGGCCGAAGCGTTCTGGGATCGTAAACTCTCGGTCGGGGCGCCGTTTTTCGATGCGGCCTTTACGCCGTTCTTTACCATTCTGGCGCTGATCCTGCCCGTGGGCGCGATGATGGCGTGGAAACGCGCCCGCCTTGGCGCGACGCTCAAGAAACTCGTCCCGTCGATGATCCTTGCCCTTGCGGTGTTTGGCCTCATCTGGTCGATCCAGACCCAAAAGACTTTGCTCGGTCCCATTGGTTTGGCGCTTGGCATGTGGCTCGTTGCGGGCGCGGCGCAGGACCTTTTGTCCAAAACCGGCAAGGCGCGCGATCTGTCCCGTCTGGCCCGTTTGCCGCGTGCCGATTGGGGCCGCCTGTTGGCCCACGGTGGCCTTGGCGTCACCATTGCGGGCATCGCCGGTCTGACCGCGTGGTCGGTCGAGGATATTCGCGTCGTCAATATCGGCGAGACCTTTGACGTGGCGGGCTATACGATTTCCCTCGATCAGGTCGAGCGTAAACAAGGCCCGAACTATATCACCACCATGGCCAGCATGTCGGTGTTCGTAGGCGACAAAAACGTTGCCACGCTGCACCCCGAAAAACGCAGTTACCCCGTGCAACAAATGCCCACCACCGAAGCGGGCATCGACAACGGGTTCTTGCGTGACGTCTACCTTGTGATCGGCGATGTACAGGCCAACGGCGGATGGGCCGTGCGCACCTATATCAAACCGCTCGCCAACTGGATCTGGGGCGGCACGATCATCATGGCGTTGGGTGGCTTTTTGAGCCTGACCGACCGCCGTTACCGTGTGGCCGCAGGGGCGCGTCGTCGCAAAACGGCGGTGAGCCCCACCGCAGGAGTCCCCGCAGAATGAAACATCTTGTTCTGATACTTGCCCTCGTGATGACAGCCGCGCCTGTGGTGGCTGTTCAGCCTGACGAAGTGCTGTCTGATACCGTCATGGAATCGCGCGCCCGCGAGATTTCCAAGGGGCTTCGGTGCCTTGTGTGTCGCAATGAAAACATCGACGAAAGCAACGCCGATCTGGCAAAGGATCTGCGGATGTTGGTCCGAGAGCGCCTGATCGAGGGGGACAGCAATGACGAGGTGGTCGACTATGTGGTGGACCGCTATGGCGAGTATGTGCTGCTCAAGCCAACGCTGACGGGATCGAACAAACTGCTCTGGATCGCGGGGCCGTTGATGCTGTTGGCCGCGCTCTTTGTTGGTGTCAACTTTGTGCGTCGTCGCGAAAACGAGACCGAGGTGGCGGAGCTGACACAGGATGAACAGGACCGCCTCGATTCGATTATGAAAGACTGATCCCGACCGGATTTCCGGATGCGTTTCGCCCGCCGCTTGCCATGCATCGGCGGGCGAACTATGTCTGGGACACCGGTCCGCAGTTCACCGAGTCGCTGCCGTCCCCGCACGGGGATACGCTGAACCTGCTTTTTAAACACACCATCCGGTTTTCCGCGCGTCTTCGAGCGTGGGCCAAGGGCAGCTCCCCGCACGACCAACAAGACGCGATCAACGGAGATGAACCGATGACCCGCGAGCCTATTTCGCTCACCCTTCCCGATGTGTCCGCCTTTGCGCGGGCTCTCAAATCCGATCTCGGTGCCGAAGCTGTGCCGCATCAAACCCTCCTGAACGCCATTGCGCGGGCAGGGGGCTACCGCAACTTTCAACACCTGAGCGCCGCACAGGGTGGGGCCGCTCCCATTGAGACACCCGAGGGGCGGGCCGTCACCCGTGCCTTGGCGCGGTTCGATGAGGCGGGGTTGATGGCCTCATGGTCGACCAAGCGTAAGGTGCGACAAACCTGTCTTTGGGCGCTCTGGGCGCAGGTACCGGCCCGCACGGTGTTCACCGAGCGCCAAATCTCGGACCTGTTTGACACGATGACCACCTTTCGCGATCCCGCGCAAATCCGGCGGTCGTTGATCGAGGACGGGTTGCTCACCCGTACCCTTGACGGGTCGCAATATACCCGTGTCGAGGTGACGCCCGATGTCACGGCCCGCGAGGTGATCCGCGCCGTAAACAAGCGCCGCACACGGGCAAACCCCACCGTCACGCAATAAAAATGCCCCGTGACGGGGCGTTCCCCTTCCCTCGGCTGCGCGGATGCCTATCTTGATAGGAACCCGTGACCGAGGGAAGGGACCCCCATGCACTATGAGACCATCACATTCGACGTTCGTGACGGGGTTGGCGTTCTGACGTTGAACCGCCCCGATGTGCGCAATGCGCTTAACACACAGATGCGGGCCGAGATTACCCACGCGGTGCGCGATGCGCCCAAAACCGCCCGCGTTCTGGTGCTGACAGGGGCCGGTGGTTCGTTTTGCTCGGGTCAGGATCTGGGCGATGGCGTCAACGCCGGCACCGCCGATCTGGAGCGCACGCTGCGTGACGAATACGAGCCGATGATGTTCGCAATCCATGATTGCCCCATCCCGACCATCGCCGCCGTTGGCGGGGCTGCGGCGGGTGCGGGCGCGTCACTTGCCCTTGCCTGTGACGTTACAATCGCCACCGAGAGCGCCATTTTCCTACAGGCCTTTTCACGCATTGGCCTGATCCCCGATGCGGGCGGCACCTATTTCCTGCCCCGCCACATCGGGTTGGCGCGGGCCATTGGATCGACGCTGTTCGCGGATGAAATCCCCGCCGATAAAGCGGCGCAATGGGGCATGATTTACGAGAGTGTCGAGGATGATCTGTTCGCGGGGCACTGGATGGCGCGGGCGCGTTACCTTGCCAGCGGTCCAACCGTGACCTTCCGCCACCTCAAAGAGGCGATGCACGCCTCCTATGACAACACGCTCAAGCAGCAAATGGGCCTTGAGGCCAAGCTGCAAAATGCCTGTGGCCAGACGCGGGATTTCAAAGAGGGCGTGATGGCCTTTCTCGAAAAACGCAAACCCGTCTACGAGGGGCGCTAAACGCGTTTAGCCGGTGGGGTCAGTGGCGTCTTTTGCCTTTGCTCCGGCTTTGCGGCCAGGGGCAAGGCGGGAGATGGCATGGGCCAAAGCCGCCTCGGTCGGCGCATATAGCGGGCGGTCCGGTTCGTCAGGCATTGTGTCGTCAAAGGTCACGCCATAGCGCGCCGCAAGCTCCGTATTGGCGTCTTGAAGCTCCGCCAAAAGCGCCCTGCGCAAGGTCCGCCCGAGTGCGGTTTTAAGCGTGTCGTGCCGGAACGCCTTGATCACTTTCGCTCTGTTGTATGTGACGCCCTGCCGGTTGAGTTGGGCCAACAGGGCCGCGCAATTCATCGACGGGCTGACGTTCTTGCGCACTTCGTCCGTGAGCGTCATATCGAGGCCGAGTGCGCCCAGAAACCCCGGGACAAGGGCGGATCTGGCCGCGTCGAACGAGACGGCCTTCACCGTGCCAACGCCGCGCCATGCGTCCAACATCGCGCCATAATCGAGCCGCTTTCGCACCTCGCGGGCGGTGGCAAATTTGCGGATGCTGCGCGGTTCACGCCGCCCCTCGCCACAATACTGGTTCCACAGGCTTTCGACGTAGCGGTCCTGACGGCGCAGATAACAGATCACGGTGGTCTCGAAGGGGGCCGCGAACTCCGCCATCCGTGCGATGGCCTTTGCCCCGCATTCGGACAGGACCTCGTCACTGAGCAAAAGCGTGTCGTGGCCCGAGGCGTCAAAGTCGGCCAGAATTGCGTCACGTTCGGCGTCCCATTTACGCGGCCCGCGTCGCAGGGCGTGGCTCACGCTTGAATGGCGCGGGGCGGCCGCACGTGGTTCACGGGTGCTATCCCCCCAATGAACTCCCGCCGCCGCCAATTGGTCGCGATGCGCAAAAAGCGTGTGCTGCACAGAGGTCGATCCGGTTTTGGGCGTGCCGATATGCAAAATGAGTTTGCGTGCCATGATCTTTCCGCGCCCCTGTAATCCGTTCAAACAGGCGACTTTCGCCCGGCTCAAAGTCTGGCACAGAACGCCAAAAAAAACCCGCCCAAATGAGGGCGGGTTTGAAATTTTGTGTTGGGCCTGTGGCTTAGCGGTCTTCGACGTTGGTGTAGGACCGCAGCGCTTCGCCGGTGTAAAGCTGACGGGGGCGACCGATTTTCATGGCCGGATCCTCGATCATTTCTTTCCACTGCGAAATCCACCCGATGGTGCGCGACAGCGCAAAGATCGGTGTGAACATCGAGGTCGGGAAGCCCATGGCCTCAAGGATGATGCCGGAATAGAAGTCGACGTTCGGGAACAGCTTCTTGTCCGCGAAATACGGATCTTCGAGCGCCTGACGCTCCAGTTCCTTTGCCACCTGAAGGGTCGGGTTGTTGTCAACACCGAGCAGTTCGAGAACCTCATCCGCCGATTGCTTCATCACTTTGGCACGGGGGTCAAAGTTTTTGTACACGCGGTGGCCAAAGCCCATAAGGCGGAACGGATCGTTCTTGTCCTTGGCGCGGGCGATGTATTCGGGGATGCGGTCCACAGTGCCGATTTCGCGCAGCATTTCCAGACAGGCCTGGTTTGCGCCGCCATGTGCGGGGCCCCAAAGACAGGCAACCCCCGCCGCGATACAGGCAAACGGGTTGGCACCGGACGAGGACGCCAGACGCACGGTCGAGGTCGAGGCGTTTTGTTCGTGATCGGCGTGCAGCGTGAAAATACGGTCCATGGCGCGGGCAAGGATCGGGTTCACTTCGTACTCTTCGGCGGGCACGGAGAAACACATGCGCAGGAAGTTCGACGCGTAGTCGAGATCGTTGCGCGGATAGACCATCGGTTGACCAATGGTGTATTTGAACGCGGCCGCCGCGATTGTCGGCATTTTGGCGATCAGGCGAATGGTCGCCACTTCGCGCTGCCACGGATCGGCGATGTCGGTGCTGTCGTGGTAAAAGGCGGACATGGCGCCCACAACCGCAACCATAATGGCCATAGGGTGCGCATCACGACGGAAACCGGAGAAGAATTTGTGCATCTGCTCGTGGATCATCGTGTGATTGGTCACGCGGCTTTCGAAATCTTCCATCTGGGCGGCGGTCGGCAGCTCACCGTAGAGCAGCAAATAGCACACTTCGAGGTAGTGGGATTTTTCGGCCAGCTCACCGATGGTATATCCACGGTGCAACAACACGCCTTCGCCACCGTCGATATAGGTGATGGCGCTGTCGCACGAGGCGGTGGAGGTAAAACCCGGATCATAGGTAAACACACCCGCCTCGCCGTAGAGCTTGCGGATATCGATCACGTCTGGCCCTTCGGTCGGCGAGTGAACGGGAAGCTCGTAAGATTTTCCGTCAAGCGTCAGGGTCGCTGTTTTCTTGGTATCTGCCATCGTCATTCCTTCGGTTGGCAACGGCGCTCCCGCAGGGGCCGTTGGTGGTCTGGCGGACGTCTCAGGCGTGCGGGTTAAATCCGTATCCTCAGGCGCCGTTTGGGGCATCAAAGCGCGGGGCGCTTTCGGCATCTCCGTGGTCTCCCATATCGCCTTTGACAGGATCTAAGGGGCCGCGGTTGCCAGAGCGTTAACCGCTTTGGCTTAAACTTTAATGACCTTTGTCAAATGCACGCAATGAGGTCCCGAAAAAGGGCGCGTACAATTGGGAGAGACAGGTCCGTTCACCGGGAATCACACCCGGGGGCGTGTTTCCGGCTATCTTATGCGCTCGGGCATTTGGCGGTAAACTCCGCAATACGGGCGAGGCTCTCCTCCCGCCCCAGAACGAGCATCATGTCGAGTACGCTCGGGGTCACGGCACGTCCTGCAAGGGCTGGGCGCAGGGGGCCGGCGACCTTTCCGAAGCCGATCTCGCGTGACTCACAGACCGCGTTGATCGCGCCTTCGAGCGCCTCGCGGTCCCAGCTACCACTTTGCAGGTGCGGCGTCAATTCTTTCAGTATACCGTTGGATACATCGGTGAGCTGCTTTTGCGCCTTCTCGTCCAGATCGAGCGGACGTTGCACGAGGGCAAAGTGCGCCTTTTCAATAAGTTGCGGGTAAGTTTTCGCAGATCCTTTGACATAGACCATCGCCGCCGCCAGTTGCGTTTTCTGCTCTGACGTCAGGGCAGGGCATTTTGCAGCTGCGAGATAGCCCTCCACTTCGCTCAAAATCGTGGCATCCTCCATCACGGCGATATGCTGACCACAGATGTTTTCGAGCTTCTTGGTGTCGAACCGCGCGGGCGATTTGTTGACGCCGTCCAGATCAAACCACTCTTTGGCCTGTGCATCGGAAAAGAACTCGTCATCGCCGTGGCTCCACCCCAGACGGGCGAGGTAATTGCGCATCCCCGCCGATGGATATCCCATGGCCTGGTATTCTTTGACACCCGTGGCGCCGTGGCGTTTGGACATCTTTTTCCCGTCAGGGCCAAAAATCAGCGGGATGTGGGCATAGACGGGCAGGGGCCAGCCCATGGCCTCGTAAATCGGGATCTGACGGGCGGCGTTGTTGAGGTGGTCATCGCCGCGAATGACATGGGTGACGCCCATATCGTGATCGTCGACCACAACGGCAAGCATATAGGTCGGCGTGCCGTCCGAGCGCAGCACGATCATATCGTCCAACTGGTCATTGCGGATGGTCACGTCGCCCTGAACCTGATCGCGGATTACGGTTACGCCCTCACGCGGGGCCTTGACGCGCACGGCATAGGGCGCATCGGGATGGGTCGCGGCATCGGCGTCGCGCCACGGCGATTGGTACAGGGTGCTTTCCCCCTTGGTGCGGGCGGCTTCGCGAAAGGCCTCGATCTCGTCCTGGGTGGCAAAGCACTTGTAGGCGGCTCCCGACGCAAGCATGGCCTCGGCCACCTCTTTGTGACGGGCGGCGCGTTCGAACTGGCTGATGGCCTCGCCGTCATAATCAAGGCCGAGCCACGCCATCCCGTCCAGAATGCCCTGTGTCGCCTCGGGGGTCGAACGCGCACGGTCGGTGTCCTCGATGCGCAACAGGAACTTGCCGCCACGCGCACGGGCGTAGAGCCAGTTGAACAGGGCGGTGCGGGCGGTGCCGATGTGCATATCGCCCGTGGGGGACGGCGCGATGCGGGTCACGACGGGTGTTTGATCGGGGCGGGAGGCTGCGCTCATAGGTATAACCCTTTGGTAACCAAGATTTCGGAGAGTGATATCGCAGCAGATTTACGCGACCGTGAAAGGGGACACAAGGGTGCGCCCAAGGTTAGGATACGACGGGATGGCCCCCGACCGGTGGGCAGCAGGCGCTGTGGCGGTGCGGGCGTCATGGTGTCCGCCGTGGGCGTTGGTGTGCTCCGGAGCGTGGGCATGGGCGCGGTCGAGAGCCACATCCCTGTCGTGGCGCGGCCCCCTTGAGGCACAGCGCGGCACGCTGTTTGTCTGGGTGCCTGTGTTGCTCGGTGTCGGGGTCGGTCTCTATTTCGCCCTGCCGTATGAACCACGCCTGCTGCACTATGCGCTTGCGGGGGCGGGGGCTATCGCGGCACTGGCCGTGGCGCTGCGCATCGGTATGGGGCGCGCCGTGATCCCGATGGCGATTTGCCTTGTTCTGGTGGGGCTTATGGCGGCGGGGGCGCGGGCCAATATCCGTGCCGCGCCTGTGTTGAACTCTCGCTATTACGGCCCCGTCGAGGGGCGTGTGGTCACGATTGACCGCTCGGCCTCCGGGGCGGTGCGCCTCACGTTGGACCGCGTTGCGTTGCGCAATGTCGCGCCGGATCGCATGCCCGCGCGGGTGCGTATCTCGCTGCACGGGGTGCCGGTACAGACCATCGTGCCGGGACAATGGCTTGGCCTGACCGCCAACCTGTCGCCGCCTGCGGGACCGACCGAGCCGCAGGGGTTTGATTTCCAACGCATGGCGTGGTTCGACCGTCTGGGCGCTGTGGGCTACACCCGTGCGCCCGTGGTGCGTGTTGCGGCGGCGGATCAGGGCGCGGGGCTGTTGTTGCACCGCCTGCGCGTGGTCCTCGCCCATGATATTCGCCGCATCATCGGGGGGCAGGAGGGCGCGTTTGCCGCCGCGATCCTGACGGGTGACCGCTCCGCCATCACCCCCGAAACCGAAGCCGCCCTGCGCGGGGCGAACCTGTCGCACCTTCTGGCCATATCGGGTCTGCATATGGGGCTGCTGACAGGCGCGGTGTTCGGCGCTATCCGATTGATTTTGCTGATGGGGTTTCGGGACCGGACGGTGATGCCAAGCAAGAAGATCGCCGCCGTTTTCGCAGTGCTCGCGGGGGCGTTCTACCTTGCGCTGTCGGGGTGGAATGTCGCCACCGAGCGGGCCTTTATCATGGTGTCGGTGATGTTTGTGGCCGTGCTTTTGGACCGCCGCGCCATCTCGCTGCGCTCCGTTGCCCTTGCCGCGATCCTGATCTTGCTCCTGCGCCCCGAAGTGCTCCCCGAACCGGGGTTCCAGATGTCTTTTGCCGCCACAACATCCCTCGTGGCGGCGTTCAACGGGATGCGGCGGGTGCCACAATTTGCACGCATGCCCAAGCCCGCGCGGGTGGTGGCGGCGGTGGTGGTGTCGTCGTGCGTGGCGGGGCTGGCCACTGCGCCTGTGGCCGCGGCGCATTTCAACCGCATCGCGGATTATGGCCTGATTGCCAACGTCCTGTCCGTCCCGCTGATGGGGGCGATCATTATGCCGATGGCGGTGCTTGCGGTGGGGCTTGCGCCGTTCGGATTGCACGGCGCGGCGCTTGCCGTGATGGCCCCCGCAATTTCGTGGATTTTGGGCGTGGCCGCCACGGTGTCAGGGTGGGAGGGCGCCGTGACCCATGTCCCGACACCGCCGGACGGGGTCATGCCACTGATGGCTTTGGGCGGGGTGTTTGTGATGATCTGGCGTGGCCGCGCCCGTGTCATCGGGCTTGTCCCGCTGTGTGCGGCCTTCGCGCTTTGGATCGGGGCCGAGCGGCCTGTGTTTCTGGTCTCGGATGACGGTGGTCTGGTCGGTATGATGACCCCGCAGGGGCGTGTGCTCAGCAAGCCCGAAGGCGCGGGGTTCGCCGCCCGTACATGGTTGGAAAACGACGGGGATCGCGCCGGTCAGGGTGAGGCCGCTGCACGTGCAATGCCCGATTTACGGATTGGCCCGCTGCGTGTTGCCCATATCACAGGGCGCGGATGGCAGGACCGTGTGGGGGCGGCCTGTCGCACCCACGATATCGTAATTGTGAATCAAAAACTGGATTTCGACCCGGTTGGAAGCTGTAAAATGTTCGATTTGTCTAAGCTAAAGGAAACGGGAGCTTTGGCGTTCCACCTCGGGGCGGGGCATGTCGTGCTTGAAACCACGCGGGGTGTGGTGGGGCGGCGGTTGTGGAATAGCCCGCTGTCCGCGCGGTCCGTGCCCAAAGAAAAGGCCGCGCCAAACGGCACGGCCACTGAGGACTTGGGAGAGGTATTCACTCTCGCGCAAGCGGCGGATTAGTAGCTGCGGATCAGACCGACCAGTTTGCCCTGTACCTCGACCTGTTCGGCGGGGAGAATGCGGGTTTCATAGGCGGTGTTCGCGGCCTCCAAGGCGACGCGGTCGCCCATCTTGCGATAGGTTTTCAACGTGGTCTCGTACCCCTCGACCATCGCCACCACGATATCGCCGTCACGTACCGAAGAGGTTTCCTGAATCACCACGATGTCGCCGGAGTTGATGCCGGCGTCGATCATCGAATCACCTTTGACCTCCAAAGCGTAGTGATTGCCGTGGCCCGACAGCATCATGGACGGCACCGAAATGCCCATGTCATTGTCCTGTACCGCCTCGATCGGCACTCCGGCGGCGATTTTACCCATGATTTGCAGGGAAACAGCGGCGGCAGAGACATCCATCGCCGCGGCGGGGGGCGGGCTATCGGGGCGGTCGCCCTCAATCACGCGGGGGGTGAACCCTACGGCTGTGGGCGCGGTGGGTTCGCCGCCCAAGGCCTCGGGCAGTTTCACGATCTCGATGGCGCGGGCACGGTGGGCGAGGCGACGGATAAATCCGCGTTCCTCAAGTGCCGTAATCAAACGGTGAATGCCCGATTTCGACCGCAGATCAAGCGCCTCTTTCATCTCGTCAAACGAGGGGGGGACGCCCTCTTTGCGCATCCGTGTATCGATGAACTCCAAGAGTTGCATTTGTTTCTTTGTCAGCATTTGCTCGCTCCCGTTTTGGTGCGCAAAAGGCTCTCTTTGGCCCTGTGTTCTGACTATGTTCTACCCATGTTCCCCAATTGTGTCAACAATTGCGTGGCGGATCCATGTCCTCCCCTCGTGACGGCCCTAAAGCGCGATGTAGTCGACGGTCTCGCCGGCCGTGGCGGCGGGCGCATCGGGGGCGCGCACCAACAGGGCGTTGGCGGTGGAGAGGATCGACATGAGCGAGCTGTCCTGACGGTCAAACGGCACGATGCCCTCATCGCCGAGCTGCGCCCGCATATAATGTTCGCGGGGGCCATTGGCGCCAACATCTGCCAAAAGCGTGGCCGTGCGGCGCGGCGCGGGGGTGGCGGGCAACCCCATAAGCGCATGTAGCGCCGGCACCAGAAATAGCTGTGCGGTGATCATCGAGGACACGGGGTTTCCGGGCAATCCGATCATCAGTGCGCCATCCAGACGCCCCGCCATCAACGGCTTTCCGGGTCGCATGGCGACCTTATAGAACGCACGGGCAAGTCCGAGGTCCGAGGCCACTTTGC
Organism: Celeribacter sp.; assembly: GCF_048259695.1. Lineage (GTDB taxonomy): Bacteria > Pseudomonadota > Alphaproteobacteria > Rhodobacterales > Rhodobacteraceae > Celeribacter. The sequence goes on from NZ_JBLXHL010000004.1 coordinate 408,977, forward strand.
CGACGATATCATGGTCGCCCACCGATGCGCCGCCGATGGTCACAACCACATCCGCCCCCTGCGCCAATTCGAACGACTGGCGCAACGCGCTTTCGGTGTCGTGGGCAATCGGCAACATCCGTGCGATGCCTCCCGCCGCCTCGATCATCGCGGCAAGGCCGAAGCTGTTGGAGGCGATGATTTGAGACGGGTTCGGCGTCTCGCCGGGCATCACCAACTCATCGCCTGTGGCAATGAGCGCCACGGTGGGTTTGCGCGACACCTCGACCTCGGCCACGTTCATCGCGGCCAATAGGGTGACGTCCTGAGCGGTGAGGCGGCGCGGGGCGGCCACGCTGTCGCCTGATTTGAAATCCCCGCCTAAGGGTCTGATATTGCGGTTCTGTGTCGAGGGCGCATCCTGTGTGATGGTGTCGCCTGTGCGGGTCACGTCCTCCTGGATGATCACGCGGTCGGTATCGGCGGGCACAGGCGCGCCGGTGAAAATGCGTACGGCCTGACCCGTCCCGATGGGGCCGTCAAAGGCATGTCCGGCGGCGGCTTCGCCAATGACGGTGAACGTGGCCCCTTGGCCCGCATCCGCGTCGCGCACGGCGTAGCCATCCATCGCCGAGGAGGCAAAGGGCGGCTGATCGCGCCGTGCGGTGGCAGGCACGGCCAAAACGCGGCCTGCGGCGTGGCGCAGGGCAACCGTTTCGGTGCCAACCGGAGCGCACAGCGTGAAAACTTCGTTAAGGGCGTCGGTGACAGAAATCATGTGTTGGCCTCCGTGGTGGCGTCGAACAGACCGGATTTTCCACCCTCTTTGCGCAACAGGCGCACGGAGGTGATTTCCATGCCTTTCTCGGCAGCTTTGAGCATGTCGTAGACGGTCAGCGCGGCGGTGGTGGCGGCGGTGAGGGCTTCCATTTCGACCCCCGTTTGCCCCGATGTTTTCACCGTGGCCTGAATGCGTACGCCCGGAAGGGTCTCGTCCGCCACCAGATCAAGCGCCACTTTGGTGATCGGCAGCGGATGACATAGCGGGATCAGATCGGAGGTCTTTTTGGCCCCCATAATCCCCGCCAGTCGCGCCACGCCAAGCACGTCACCCTTTTTGGCGGTGCCTTTGGTGATATGTTCGAGGGTGGTCGCGGTCATCTTGATCGCGGCCTCGGCGGTGGCGGAGCGGTCCGTGACCGCCTTGCCCGAGACATCCACCATATGGGCGTGCCCGCCCGCGTCGAAATGGGTCAGGTCGGCCATATTACAACGCACCTCCAACGGGGTTCGCAAGCAGTTTGCGGGTGGCGGTCTCGACATCGTCCTGACGCATCAGGCTTTCCCCGATGAGGAAACACCGCGCCCCGTAACCGGCCATGTCCGCCAGATCGGCGGGGGTGCTCAGGCCGCTTTCACATACAAGGGTGCGATCCTCGGTGGCCATGCGCGACAGCTGCCGCGTGGTGTCGAGTGTGGTCTCAAAGGTTTTGAGGTTGCGGTTGTTGATGCCCAACAGCGGTGATTTGAGCACCGAGGCACGCTCCAGCTCTTCGGCGTTATGCACCTCGACCAGAACATCCATGCCGAGGGCAAAGGCGGCGTCCTCAAGCTCGGCGGCTTGTCCGTCCTCAACGCTCGCCATGATGATCAGGATCGCGTCCGCCCCCCACGCACGGGCCTCGGTCACCTGATAGGTGTCGTACATGAAATCCTTGCGCAGCACAGGCAGGCGCACTTCGGCGCGCGCCTCGATCATGAAGTCCGGTGCGCCCTGAAACGAGGGCGTGTCGGTGAGCACGGACAGGCAGGTGGCCCCGCCGTCCTCGTAGGCGCGGGCGATGGCGGTCGGGTTGAAATCGGCGCGAATGAGCCCTTTGGACGGGGACGCCTTTTTCACCTCGGCAATCAGGCCGTAACCCGATTTCGCGGACGCTTGCAGGGCGTCGGCGAACCCGCGCGGCGCCTCTTGTGCTGCGGCTTGCTCTTCGAGATCGGCAAGCGGGACGGCAAGCTTGGCGGCAGCCACTTCGTCGAGTTTATAGGCTTTGATTTTATCGAGAACTGTCGTCATGGCCGTTCATCCCTTTGTAGGCGCATATGCAACGTCAACCGGCACACGCACTTTGTCGTCTTTGTCGGTAAAATACTCACTTTTCACGCAGCCGCACGTGCAAAGTGCTCAACCCGTGGAAATGCCATGTATTTGCATAGTGCGGGGCATCGCTCAGTTGCAAGGCGGGGAAGCGGGCAAACAGGCGGGGGAGCGCCACACGCATCTCCAACCGGGCAAGCGGCGCGCCGACGCAAAAATGGATGCCCGCGCCAAAGGCCATGTTTTGTTTGACGGGCCGCGTGGGCGTAAAGGTGTCGGGATCATCCCATGCGTCCCCGTCACGGTTGGCCGCGCCAAGCAGCAGGCCGATTTTGTCGCCCCGCTTGAAATCATGCCCCATGAACTGCGTGTCCTCATAGACCCACCGGTCAAAGAAATGCAGCGGCGGATCGTAGCGCAACACCTCTTCGATCGTGGTGTCGATACGGTCGTCGGCCAAGGCGCCGTGTGGCGTCTGGTGTTCAAGCAACGTTTTGACGGCAATCCCGAGGCTATGTACCGTGGCCTCGTGGCCCGCGTTCAACAGCAAAATGCAGGTGGAAATCAATTCATCCGTGGACAGTTTTTCCCCGTCTTCCTCGGCGGCAATCAAATGGGTGATCAGATCATCGCGCGGGGTGGTGCGCCGCGCCTCGACATAGGATCGCATGAAGGCGGCGAAATCGGTGGCGGCGCTGTTGGCGGCGGCCTCGATGGCGGGGGTGCGCAGCGGCGTGTAGACCGCGACCATGGCGTTGGACCACGCAAGCAATTGGTCGCACATCTCCTCGGGCACGCCCAACAGTCGCGAAATCACCCGCACGGGGAGGGGTTGGCAAAAGCGTTGCAACAGATCGGTGTCTGTGCCGGCGCCGTCCGCCACCCCGTCCAACAGATCGTCGCAAATGGCCTCGATGTCGGGGACAAGTGCCTTGATCCGGCGCGAGGTGAATGCGCGCAGCACAAGGCCACGCAACCGGCGGTGGTGTGGCCCTTCGAGTTCCAGCATCGAATGGGCGTCGATGTCGTAAAACGCCCGCAAGGCCGCGGGGACGGGGGGCGCAAACCCCTCGGGGGCCTCACGGCCAAACCGGTTGTCGCGCAGTGCCATCGACACGCCGTCATAGCCCGTGAGTACGGGCAGCCCCAACTCCTGCCAATAGGCGAGCGGGCCGCTTTCGCGCATCTGCGCATAAAAGCTGTAGGGGTCTTGGACAAAGGCGGGATCTTTTGGATTTTGCGAGAAATTTTTCATGGGGGGACGCTGCCGCTAACCGCTTTGCTTTGCAAGCCGTTCTTTCTAGACTGCGGCTGAAATGACCGATGCCCTGACCCCACCGCACCCGAATGCGCGCCCGCCTGCGCCGGTATCCGTACCTGCGCCCCTGCCTGTGTCGCGATTGCGCCGGCTGGGCGGGGCGCTTGTGTTTGTGGTGGTGGCCGCGCTGTTCGGGGCGGCGGTCTACGGGGTTGCCTTTCGGGCGCAACTGGATCAGGCGGCGGCGCGGGGGCGCTCGGATTTGGCACTGGCCTCGGACCGTTTGACCACGGGGCTGCAACGCTACCGCGAACTGGCGGTGTTTCTGGCCGACCACCCGACCACGTTGAGCACGATACTGGAGGGCGGCAACGCCCGCTCGCAAATCGAGGCCGCCGATGCGCTCTTGCTCGGGATGGCCGACAAAACGGGGGCGCATTCGATCACAATCGTGTCGCGAAAGGGCTATGTTCTGGCCGATACGGGCGATGCGGTGCGGATGCCCGCAGGGGTGAACGTGGCGTTCGGGCGGGCCTTGAACGGGGCCTTGGGTGTGGCGCATTTCGTGGATGAGGCACAGCGCCGCCGCTTTGTCATTGCGGCCCCCGTGTTCTATCCGGGCGGCGCGTCACGCGGGGCGGTGTTGGTCAGCGTCGATGTCGGCCTGTTGGAATGGTCATGGCCCACGGACCCGTCAGCGATCTATTTCACTGATGACAAAGGCGTGGCATTCGTGGCCAACCGTGGCGAATTGGTGATGCGGACCCAAGACGGGAGCGGTGACACCGGTTTTCCGGTCACCGGAACGCGCCGCATCGGGGGCTATGAGGTGTTCGATCTGGACGCGGGACCGTATATCCCCGCGCGGGCGCTGCACCTGACCCAGGCCCTTCCCGTGATTGAACTGACGGGTGAACTGTTGATGGATCTGGCGCCGGTGCGGGCGATGGCGCGGCTACAGGCGGGATTTGCCACGGCGCTCTTTTTGACCTTTGGCGCCTTTGCATGGGTAGCGATGGAACGCAGGCGGACCTTGGCAGAGGCCAATTCGCGTCTTGAGGCCCGTGTGGCCAAGCGCACGCAGGCGCTTGAGGCGGCCAACCGTGATTTGCAACGCGAGGTGGCCGAACGCGAAGAGGCCGAGGCACGCCTCAAACGGGCGCAGGCCGATCTGGTGCAGGCGGGCAAACTTTCGGCCTTGGGCGAGATGTCGGCGGGGATCAGCCACGAGTTGAACCAACCGCTCATGGCCATTCGCTCCTTTGCCGAAAACGCGCAGGCGTTTCTGGAACGCGACCGTGCCGACAAGGCGGGCGAGAACCTCGGGCGGATTTCGGAACTGGCGCGGCGCATGGGGCGGATCATCAAGAACCTGCGGGCCTTTGCGCGTCAGGAAAACGAAGCCGTCACCGATGTCGATCTCAATGGCGTGGTCGAGGCGGCGTTGGAAATGATGCAGGCGAAAATCTCCAAATCAGGCGTGCAGACGGATTGGATCGCCGGCCCCCCCGCCGTGGTGCGCGGCGGCGAGGTGCGGTTGCAACAGGTGGTGATGAACCTTGTTTCCAATGCGGTGGACGCGATGGCCGACGTGGCGGAGGGCGCCCCCAAACGCCTGACCCTTCGCATCGGTCCGGCACAGGAAACAGGCGCGGAGACGGGGGCGGAGTTCGTGCGCCTGACGGTCAGTGACACAGGGGCAGGGATCAACGATCCCGAGAAAATGTTCGACCCGTTCTACACCACCAAAGAGGTCGGCGCGGCGCAGGGCATGGGGCTTGGCCTGTCGATTTCCTACGGGTTGATCCAGTCCTTTGGCGGGCGGATCAAGGGCGCAAACCGTCCCGGTTCCGAGGGCGGCGGGGCCACATTTACAATCGAGCTGGCCCGTGCGGGTCGCAACCGGGAGGCGGCACAACAATGAGTGCAATGGGGACACGCGGCGCGGCGGTGGAACGGGTGTTGATGGTCGATGACGACCTGAGCGTGCGCGAAGCCTTGGGCCAAACGTTGGAGTTGGCCGATCTGGTGCCGACCCTTGCGGGCAGCTACATCGAGGCCAAGGATCACATCAGCCGCGATTTCGCAGGCGTGGTGGTCACCGACATCCGGATGCCCGGCAAGGACGGGTTTCAATTGCTTGAATACGCCCATGGCATCGACCCCGAATTGCCGGTGATCCTGCTCACGGGGGAGGGCGATATCCCGATGGCCGTCAAAGGCATTTCGTCGGGGGCGTTTGATTTTCTGGAAAAACCCTGTGCGCCCAAAGAATTTCTGGCGGTGGTGGAAAAGGCCATCCGTACCCGTGCGCTTGTACTCGAGAACCGCCGCCTCAAACGTCAGGTGGCGCAAGGTGACGCGGCGGCGCGGTTGCTGCGCGGCACCTCCGCCATATCGCGCAAAATGCGCGAGGAGGCCCGCGCCGTGTCGCGCTCGGCGGCGGATGTGTTGGTGACGGGCGAACCGGGTGTTGGCACCGCCAAAATGGCCGAAGTGGTCCACCTGTTGTCGGCAGGCTCACAGGCGCCATTCCTCAAGTTTTCCGCTGCCTCCCAAACGGGCGACAGCCTTGCCGCGGCCTTTAGGGAGGCCAAAGACGGCTCGGTGTTTCTGGACGAAGTGGCCGCCTTGCCGTCGCCCGCGCAGTTTGCCTTGCTCGATTTGTTGGAACACCACGACCGTCCGCGCCTGATCGCGGGCACCTATGCCGATCTGGGGAAACTGGCCCGCGAGGGGGCGTTTTCGCCGGACCTGTTTTACCGGCTGGATGCGGCGGTGATCCGTATTCCGCCCCTGCGCGAACGGCGCGAGGACATCCCTGTGCTGTTTCGCCACTACGTCGATATTGCCTGCGAACAGGCGGGTCTGCCCAGTCCGCAAATCACCCCCGAAGTGATCTCGCGCCTGATGGCGCAGGACTGGCCGGGCAATGCGCGTAGCCTGATGAACGCGGCGATGCGGTTCGCGATGGGCCTGTCGGAGGGCGAGGCCCAAGAGGAAGAGTTGGGACTGGCCGAGCAACTGGCGCAGGTCGAGCGTTCCTTGTTGATTGCGGCGCTGCAACGCCACGACGGTAACGCCACCGAAGCCGCCAAGGGACTGAAACTGCCGCGCAAAACCTTTTACGACAAACTGGCGCGTCACGGGGTGCGTGCGGAACTGTATCGCGGGTGATCCGGCGACTCATGCCGCGCTGTGCGGAAATCCGCACAGTCATCGCTAACAGGTGTGCGGATGGTCGCACATGATGCGGATGCAGCATGGCAGCTATGCGTTTTCACGTCGATCAATGCCCTGAAAACACGCCGAAAATCGGAGCTGTTCACATTTCCTTCACGATCCCTTGTGCGGGCATTGCGGCTGTTGTTGTCTCTGTCTCGAGTGTGCCGTGTTCCGGATCGGGATGGCGCGCACCGCATCAAACACGATTTGAAATATTCGGGATCATGTCAGGGAGGACACCCATGAAATTGCTCGCAACCGCCGCTACGGCCCTTGCTCTTACCGTCACCGCACAGGCCGGCTTTGCCGCATGTGATGAGGGCGAAATGGTCATCAAATTCAGCCACGTGACCAACACCGACAAACACCCCAAAGGCATCGCCGCCAACCTGTTCATGGAGCGCGTGAACGCCGAGATGGACGGCAAGGCCTGTGTCGAGGTCTACCCCAACTCCACGCTCTATAACGATGATCAGGTTCTCGAAGCGATGCTTCAGGGCGACGTTCAGATGGCCGCACCATCGCTGTCCAAATTCGAAGCGTTCACCAAAGTCTACCGCATTTTCGATCTGCCGTTCATGTTCAAAAACATGGACGCCGTTGAAGAGTTCCAACAGTCCGAAGTCGGCCAGAACATGAAAGAAGCCATGACACGTCGCGGCCTCCTGGGTCTGGGCTTCTGGCACAATGGTCTCAAGCAGTTCTCCGCCAACAAGCCCCTGTTGTTGCCAACAGATGCCGCAGGCCTGAAATTCCGCGTTCAGCCCTCCGACGTTTTGGTCGCCCAGATGGAAGCCCTCGACGCATCGCCACAGCCGATGGCGTTCTCCGAAGTGTACGGCGCGCTGCAAACGGGTGTTGTGGACGGTCAGGAAAACACATGGTCCAACGTCTATGGCCAGAAGTTCTTTGAGGTTCAGGACGGCACCACGGAAACCAACCACGGCCTGCTCGACTACATGGTTGTGACCTCCGTTGACTGGTGGGAAGGTCTCGATGCGGACATCCGCGATCAGCTCTCCACCATCATGAACGAAGTGACCGCCGACCGGAACGCGGCGATTGCCGAAGTGGACGCGCAAAACCGTCAGGCTGTGCTCGACGCAGGCGGCGTGATCCGCGAGTTGACCGCAGAACAGCGTCAGGCGTGGGTCGAAGTGATGAAACCCGTTTGGGCACAGTTCGAAGGTGACGTTGGCGCCGACAACATCGCAGCAGCCCAAGAAATCAACGCCAAGCACTAAGCGCAGGCGTTTGATGGAATACAGCGGCCCCGCCCATACGGTGCGGGGCCGTTTGCCAACCACCGTACGGGTGGGCCACACGCGGCCCGCACCGGGCTTGACGGCACATCGGGATTAGAGGGATGGGGGTCTTATGACACAATACCAGGACAATTTACCCAAGACACCGCTCGCGCGGTTTTTCGACGGGCTCGAGGAAAATGTGATTGCATTTATTCTTGGGGCTATGACGTTGATTACATTTGTTAATGTGGTCATGCGGTATGTGTATAACACCTCGCTGATCTGGGGCCTCGAAGTGGTCTTGATCCTGTTCGCGTGGTTGGTGCTTTTGGGCATTTCCTACGGGTTCAAAAAGACCTCCCACCTCGGTGTGGATGCGGTCACCAATATGTTGCCCCACCGCGGCAAACGGGTCGCCGCGATCCTGTCGGCCATTGCGTGCATCATCTATTCGGCGCTTTTGCTCAAGGGGGCGTGGGACTACTGGGCGCCCTTCGCGGCGCTGCAACCCACCGACGGGCGGTGGTTCCCGTTGGGCTTTACCGAGGGCGTGCGCGACCGTGCGTTTTACACCACGGATCAGGTGCCGATGCTCGGGATGTTCCGTTGGCTGGAGGACGCCATCAACTATGGCGACCACTATGACAAACTGCCCCGCGTTGTCCCCTATTTCATTTTGCCGTTTGGCTGCGGGATGATTTTGCTGCGCGTTGTGCAGGCCACCATCCGCATCATCACCGGTCAACAAGACAGCCTCATCGTATCTCACGAGGCCGAAGAGGAAGTCGAGCGCGTCGCGCACGGCGAATACGAGGAATAATCCCTATGGAAGTTGTCATTCTCTTTTCATTCGTGATCGGGCTGTTGCTGATCGGTGTGCCGATTGCGGTCTCGCTCGGCCTGTCGTCCATGATCTTTTTGCTGGCCTTTTCCGACACCTCGCTCGCCTCCGTGGCGCAGTCGCTTTATCAGGCGATGGCAGGTCACTACACGCTTCTGGCCATTCCGTTCTTTATCCTCGCCTCGTCGTTCATGTCGACGGGGGGGGTGGCCACGCGCATCGTGCGCTTTTCCATCGCCTGTGTCGGCCACTTTCACGGCGGCTTGGCCATTGCGGGCGTGTTCGCCTGTATGATCTTTGCCGCACTGTCGGGGTCCTCGCCCGCAACGGTGGTGGCCATCGGCTCCATCGTGATCGCCGCGATGACCAAGGTCGGCTATACCAAGGACTTCGCCGCAGGGGTGATCTGTAACGCAGGCACCTTGGGCATCCTGATCCCGCCCTCCATCGTGATGGTGGTCTATGCCTCCGCCACGGATGTCTCCGTGGGCCGCATGTTCCTCGCGGGTGTAATCCCCGGTCTTTTGGCCGGCACGATGTTGATGATCGCGATTTACGTCATTGCACGGGTCAAAAACCTGCCCAAAGGCGAATGGGCGGGGTGGGGCGAAATCTGGGCCTCGTTCAAAGACGCATTCTGGGGCCTGATGTTGATCGTCATCATCATGGTCGGCATTTACGGTATTCCCGGTCTCACAGGGGCGATTTTCACCCCGACCGAAGCCGCCGCTGTGGCCTCTGTCTATGCCTTCCTCGTGGCGTCCTTTGTCTACCGCGACATGGGGCCGCTCAAGGGGGTCAAGGGCGGGCCACTTGTGATTTTCAAGCGCTTTGCGATTGTCCACGCGCTTGTCCACAAAGACACCCGTCAGACCCTGTTCGACGCGGGCAAGCTGACCATCATGTTGATGTTCATCATCGCCAACGCCCTGATCCTAAAACACGTTTTGACCGATGAGCAAATCCCGCAGCAGATCGCCAACGCGATGCTCTCGGCGGGGTTTGGCAAGATCATGTTCCTCGTGATGGTCAACGTGATCCTGCTGATCGGCGGGCAATTCATGGAGCCGTCGGGCCTTATCGTCATCGTCGCCCCACTGGTGTTCCCGATTGCGATCGAACTTGGCGTCGACCCGATCCACCTTGGCATTATCATGGTGGTGAACATGGAAATCGGCATGATTACACCGCCCGTGGGTCTCAACCTGTTCGTAACCTCGGGTGTCGCGGGCATGCCGATGATGGCCGTGGTCCGCGCAGCCCTGCCGTTCCTCGCGATCCTGTTCGTGTTCCTGATCCTGATCACCTACGTGCCGATTATCTCGACCTTCCTGCCCACCACGTTGATGGGGCCGGAGATCATAACGAACTGACGCGGCGAAACGCTAGGATGAAATAACCAACGGCGCGCCTTTGCAAAAGGGCGCGCCGTTTTGTACGGGGGCGATTGTTTTTCGAATTTGTGCTGACGCCAATCTATGGCGCAGGGTGACTAGGACTCTGGAAGGGCCGCAGGATCGAACTGGCACCATTCGCCCGCCTTGCCGAGTGCGGCCGAAAAGCCTGCGGCCGAGAACGTCCCGTAAAGCCAGATTTCGCCTTCGTCGACACGATCAATTGCCACGTCAACGCTGTGGTTGGCGGTGCGAACCGACGTGACAACTTCGGGAACAAAACCCGATGTCAGACTGGCGAAATCACCGTGTGAATCCCGTTCCAAAGCCATTTCGTCACCAATCCATGTTTCTTCGTCGTCGAAAGATAACACAACGGAATCATCCGGCCCCCAAGGCGCCCCCGTTTCCCCGGGATAGGGGGCATAGCGGTATTCGAAGCTGGAGTTGTAGCCGTTTCGGGGAAAGCTGAAGATCAATGTGCCGGAGGTGTCCCGTGCGGATCCGAGCGTGAAGACATGGCATATTTCACCGATTTTAACCGTGGCCCAGTTTTCATGTTCGAAATAGCCGGCATGGGCCATTTGCGTGGTCACGGCAAGCGCCAGTGTGGCAAGAAAAGGGGGTTTCACTGATACAGGCCTTTCTCAATGCAATTGTAGGATATCTACGGGACTTTCGTCAGAATAGGGGCAACAAATTTACGAATGATTTCAAAACGTCTTGGGATGATTATGGGCTTGAGGTGAGACGCGCCAAGCCTTCGAGCTTCGATAGGGCCGCGCCGCTGTCCAGACTTGTCGCGGCCATTGCGACCCCGTCTTTGAGGTTTTCCACGCGGTCGGCAATCAGGAGCGCTGCGGCGGAATTGAGCAGCACCGCGTCGCGGTAGGCGCCGTGGTCCTCTCCGGCCAGAACCGCCCGCATCCGTGCGCCGTTGCTTTCGGGGCTGCCGCCCTCGATCTCGCTGAATTTATAGCACGGCAGGCCCGCTTGTTCGGGGTGGACCTCTTCGTCGTGGATCAATCCGTTGTGCAGCGCCACCACTTTGGTCGGCCCCGTGATGGTCACCTCGTCGGTGCCGTCAGAGCCATGGACAAGCCACGCGCGCTCGGACCCGAGTGCCGCAAGCGTCTCACACATCGGGCGCAACAGGCCGGCATCAAACGCGCCCGTCAACTGGCGCTTGACGCCTGCGGGGTTGGTCAGCGGGCCAAGGATGTTGAACACGGTGCGGGTGGCCAGATCAAGGCGCACGGGCATGACATGTTTCATCGCGGGGTGGTGCATCGGTGCCATCATAAAGGCGATGCCGATCTCGCCAAGCGCCTGTTCGACAACATCCGCGCCGACCATGACGTTGATGCCGTTGACGCCAAGACTGTCGGCCGCGCCCGAGTTGGACGAGAGTTTGCGATTGCCGTGTTTGGCCACAGGCACGCCCGCACCCGCCACGCAAAACGCGGTGGCCGTGGAAATTTGCAGCGTCGCCTTGCCCGTGCCGCCCGTGCCGACGATGTCCATCGCGCCCTTTGGCGCTTTGACGGGGATGCAATTGGCCCGCATGGAGGCGGCGGCCCCCGCAATCTCGCCCACGGCCTCGCCGCGTGTGCGCATCGCCATCAACAGCCCTGCGATTTGCGCCGCACTGGCCTCGCCCTTGAACAGGATCTCGAACGCGGCCTCGGCCTCTGCGCGGGTCAGGGGGCGATCGGCGGCAAGCCCGATAAAGGGTTTGAGCAGGTCATGGGGCGCGTCGGACATGGGAATTCAGGCCTTTTCGGAAACGGGGAGACGGTCGAGGAAGGTTTTGAGCATCGCGTGACCATGTTCGGAGCGGATGCTCTCGGGGTGGAATTGCACGCCCTCGATGGGCAGGGTTTTGTGTTTGAGCCCCATGATTGTGCCGTCCTCCAACTCTGCCGTGACCTCCAGACAGTCGGGCAGGGTGGCGCGGTCGACCACGAGCGAATGATAGCGCGTGCCAAAGAGTGGCGAGGGCAATCCGGCAAAGACGCCGTGACCATCGTGTTTGATCTCGCCCATCTTGCCATGCACGATCTCGTGGCAGCGCACCACATCACCGCCAAAGGCCTCGCCAATGGATTGGTGGCCCAGACACACCCCGAACAGGGGCGTTCCGGTTTCGGCGGCGGCATGGACAAGCGGCACACAGATGCCAGCCTCATGTGGCGTTTTGGGGCCCGGCGAGAGCAAAATGCCCGACGGTTTGAGCGCCATCGCCTGTTGCACATCGAGCGCGTCATTGCGCACGACCTTCGCCGCCCACCCCAATTCACCGATGTAGTGGACCAGATTGTAGGTGAAACTGTCGTAATTATCGATGAGTAGCAGCATTTTACGCTCTTTTGGTGATATTGCGCGGCCTTTTGGTCGCGCTTTGGGATTGGGTGCGTCAAAGGGGGATGATCCCACCTTAAAGGCGCGTTATACATGTTCACGAAGGCTGATGGAGGGTCAAGGGTTCCACCCGAATTCTTCCGACAAAAAGGCATATGGCGCACAGGTGCGCATGAGGGATCACGCGCGGTTGCGCGTCTTTGAGCAAGGAGCACGCGAAATATGGGTCGCGGTATTCTGACTGGTTTGATTTGGGGGCTCGTCGTTGGTGGCGGGATTTTGACCGTGGCCAATGAGGTCGTTGGCCCTGTTGAGGTCTCTGTGCCACGGCCAATGGCGGCGGATGATACGGCGCCCGCGGGCGCGGATGACGCCCCCGCCGCAAGCGATGCGCCACAGATGACCGCACAGACGCCCGCGTCCGAGCCGGACCGCTCCGGTGCGCAACCCGATGAACCCGCCGCCGATCAGGTCGCACAGGACGCCCGCGCGACCGGTGCGGGCGAAACCGATCCCGCGCCGCACCCCGATATGAGCGCGCTCGACACGCCGAGTGCGCCGAGCTCCGACGATGTTGCCGCCGCTCCGCACGCCACGGATGAGGCCCCCGTTCTGCCCACCCCGCAAGCGCAAGAACCACAGACCCAAGGTCCGGCGCCGTCGGCCCCCGCGGCCCCCGATGCGACCGGGGCCGCCCCGAATGTGGTTGCGGTTCCCGAGGGTGCGGATGTCGCCCCCGCACAGCCGCAAATGCCCGATACCGAACCCGATACCGAACCCGATGCCATGTTGGGCGAAAGCGCACAGGCACCTTTGGGCGCGAAAGTCGGCTCCTTCACCGACCGCGAAGACACGCGCAAATCCACCCGACTGCCCTCGGTCTCGAACAAGGCCGCGACCGAAGATACCCCCGTCATTATGGCCGAGGACCTTCCGGCGCTCGTGGCCTATTCCGCCAATTTTGACGGGACGGCGGTCAATGGCCCGATGATGTCGGTGATTTTGGTCGACGTGGCGCAACTTGGCCCCGATGATGCGGCGATTGCCAATCTGCCGTTCCCCGTGACCTTTGGCGTTGACGTTCTGGCCGCTGCGGCGGGCGAGCGGGCGCTGTCGTATCGCAACAAGGGTCTGGAAGTTCTGGCCATGGTCGGTTTGCCCGAGGGGGCAACGCCTCAGGATGCGGCGATGACATTGGCACAGGCCGAAGAGATCATGCCTGTTTCTATCGGCTTTCTCGATGTGCCGTCCGCCAGTTATCAAGCGAGCCGTCAGGTCGCCGCCCAAGTGGTCGCCGCCGCGGCCACCAATGGGCGTGGGTTGGTGTCTTTCCCCCGTGGTCTGAATGCCCTCGAACAAGAGGCGCAGCGCGAGGATCAGCCCGCAGCCTTGGTGTTCCGTGACATTGACGGCCGCAATCAGGATGTCGCGGCGATCAAGCGATTCCTCGATCAGGCGGCCTTTCGGGCGGGGATCGACAATGGCATCGTCTTGCTCGGACGCTCGACGCCACAGACCATTCAGGCTCTGGCCGAATGGGCCCTGGGCAACCGCGCCGCAACCGTGAGCCTTGTGCCGTTGAGCTATCAGCTCACAGCGGGCGCGGATTGAACCGCAGGCCCGTTATTTCACGCACAACATTATTGCGCGGCGCTTGACAGGGGGCTGGGCAATCGCGTCAGATCATTCCGAAAATGACTGCGTCCCGACAGAAGGGCGCGGCAGGGAGGATACATGACGCACACCACAGATCATGCGGCGGCCGCGCCGCTGCCGCAAGTTGCACGCCTGAGTTTTCGCGACCTGCGCGAGGTCCTCGCGGCGGGGTGGCATGACTACCGCCGCGCGCCCCAGTTTGGCCTGTTCTTTTCCGCCGTATACGTGCTGATCGGATTGGGCTTTGTGGTGTTCAATGCGGGGACCGTATTGTGGACCTTTGCGATGTCCTTGGGCTTTCCGTTGTTCGCACCGTTTGCCGCCGTGGGGCTTTACGAGGTCTCGCGCCGGTTGGAACGTGGCGGAGCGATGGATTGGTACAAGGTGCTTGGCATTGTGAAGGCCGAAAAGGACCGCCAAATCCCGTGGATGGGGGCCATCATCGTCATCTATGTGCTGTTCTGGTCGTTTCTGGCCCATATGATTTTTGCGCTCTTCATGGGCATTTCCAACCTCACCAATATCTCGTCATCCTACGAGGCCTTTTTGACACCCACGGGCCTGTCGATGATCGCGGTGGAATTGGGCGTGGGGGCGGTTCTGGCCTTTGTGCTGTTCTCGCTCACGGTGACGAGCCTGCCGCATCTGCTCGACAAAGAGGTGGATTTCGTCACCGCCATGATCCTGTCGTTCAAGGTGGTCACATCAAATTTCGTGGTGATGATGGCATGGGCCATTCTGGTCGCGGTGCTGACCCTGATCGCGATGGCGCCACTGTTTTTGGGGCTGCTGATCGTGCTGCCGATCCTCGGTCACGCCACTTGGCACCTGTATCGCCGCGCGTTGATCTAGCGGGCGGCGGGTTTGCGTGTGCGGGCGGTCAGCATGATCGACAGGCCCGCGACAACGATGACACCCCCGCCGGCGATTTCCCATGTGTCGGGGCGTTCGCCAAAGGCCAAGATCCCCATGGCCATGCCGAACAACAGGCGCGAATAGCGAAAGGGTGTGACCACGGACAACTCGCCCATGCGCATTGCAAAGGTGAGACAGGAATAGGCGGTGACGCCAACCACAATCGCGGCCCCGAGGGCGACGAGATCCACCACGGACGGTATGGCGGCCGGACCGTTCCAGATCAACAACCCCATACCTGACAGGACAAGGGCGCCAAAGCCGTACAAACCGAGTTGCGCGTAGGACAATACGGGCGGGGCGGCACGGGTCGCCAGATCGCGGCCCGCAAAGCCGAGCATCCCGAGCACGGCCAGAATGGACAGCGGTGAAAAGGCCCCTGATGTGGGGCGTAGCACCATGAGAACGCCCGCAAACCCCAACAGGATCAACGCCCACCGCACCGCACCCACCGGTGCGCGCCAGATCACCGCACCGGCGGCGGTCACGACGATGGGGGTGGCTTGTAAAATGGCGGAGGTGGACGATAGCGTGGTGTAGACGAGCGAGAGTGTGAAAAACACGCGGCCCATGATCTCGAACAGGGTGCGGATCAACATCACCCGTGACCAGAGGGCGGGGTGGATCAGGCGCTCGTTGCGCCGCATGATCAGCGCGGCAAAAAGCGCCATGCCGCCAAGCCCGAAGATCATCAACACCTCGCCCACGGGCAAACGGGTGGACACCTCCTTGAGCAAGGTGTCCTCGACCGCGAACAGGGCCATCGCCGCCACCATCAACGCGGCGCCGCGCAGATTTGCGGTGGTGTGAAGATCGGCGGAGGGAACAAGGGGCATGGGCGTCTCTTTTTACATATCAGGCCGCCAGTTAGCCCGAGCTTGCCATGTGAGACAATCGCATTCCCCGCATGTCTGCGATCACGGGGTGTGATGGTTTGCGCACAGGACCGTGGGGGCGCGCAGGCGTGGGGCGGGACGAGACACAAGACCGCCAAAGAAAAAGGCGACCCCGAAGGGCCGCCTTGGAATACATGTCGCAGGTGGCGGGCTTATGCGCCTTTGTCAGCCTTGCGTGCCGCTGTCGCCGCCGACGTGGCCGCCGAGGTGGTCGGTGCCGCAGGGGCCGCCTGAGCGGAGGCGGTGGCCGCAGGAATAGCCGGCTTGGAGCCGTTGTTGAGCGGATCGTCGGCACGCTGTACGGAGCCTTCGAAATGTGCGCCGCTCTCGATCGCGATGGTCTTGTGGATGATGTCACCCTCGACCTTTGCGGTGGAGGTCAGACGGACTTTCAACCCGCGCACACGACCGATCACGCGACCATTGACGACCACATCGTCGGCCACCACTTCGCCACGGATCGTGGCGGTTTCACCAACGGTGAGCAGATGGGCGCGGATGTCACCCTCAACCGTCCCCTCGATCTGAATGTCACCGGTCGTCTTGAGGTTTCCGGTAATGGTCAGGTCTGTGGACAGTACGGATACGGCCGCTTTGGGCTTTGCCGCAGGGGCCGCATAATCAGGGACTGCCGGTTTGGCACTCGCTGCTGCGGTTTTGCTCGCAGTTGTATCGAGTTTTTGGTCACCTTCGCCCTGTTTCGGGCCGGGTTCATTGATCCTGCTTTTAGAAAACATCGTTGGCAGCCTTAATGTAAGTCATCGGATTTACAGCCGTTCCGCCAACGCGCACTTCATAGTGCAAGTGTGTGCCGGTAGAGCGACCAGAGTTTCCCATAGCACCAATTTGCTCTCCGCGCGATACCCTTTGGCCAACTTTCACGAGAAGTTTTGACTGGTGGGCATAGCGCGTTTCAATTCCAAATTCGTGTTGGATTTTCACAAGGCGGCCATAACCGGACTGCCAACCGGCATAGGTTACGACGCCATCGGCGGTGGCATAGATCGGCGTGCCGTAAGCGGCGGCAAAGTCTGTGCCCTCATGCATCCGGCCCCAACGGGGGCCAAAGCCGGACGTGTAGCGGAAGTTGTTTTTGACCGGCAGGGCAAACGGCGCTTTTTGCGCGGCGATGCGGTAAAGGTTCAACCGGTCCATTTTGTCGAGGATGCCGTTGGCACGTTCGCTGTCGTGATCCAGATGGCCAGAGGTCGAAAAGGTGATCGGTGTGAGCGGGCCGCCCTGACCGGAATAGGCGTTGCGCACGGTTTTGATCAGGCTCTCGGTCGACAGGCCCGCGTTGCGGAACATTTTATCGAGCGGGGCGACCGAAAGTGTCATCGCATCTTCGAGTTGGGAGAAAATCCGGTCGTTTTTCTCTTCCATCAGTTTCAATTCGACCTGAAGCGTTTTGGCTTGGGTGACGGCCTGATGGGCGTCAACAACCATCGCGTCGCGCTCGGCGGAGGTGGCGCTCAGCGCGGAGGCCAGCACATCAACGGTTGCCTCCATGTCTTTACTGGTGACGCCTGTGGGGCTCACATCGGTGCCGTTGACCTGTGCGGCCAGAGTTTCCTGTGCCGCGATGGCGTCATCGCGGACCTTGAGCGCATCGCGTAAATTGGCCTGTGTCACGTCGATACCGGTTTCCAGTTCGCGCACGCGCTCCTCGGAACTCAGCAAATTCGACTGCATCACGGAGATCTGTTTCAGGGCGGTGTTGAACCGTGCCTGTGCGGCGGCGGCCTCGGCGGCGCGGGTGTCGCGCTCGCTGGCCAACTGGCTCAGGCGGGTTTCAAACAAAACCAGATCGCGGTTGGCCTGTTCGCGCAAATTGCCCGACCCGATGGCATCCATGAGAATAATCGAGGTGGCGATGGTCATCCAGACGATGGTGACGGAGGTGCCGAACACCACGGCCAGTTGCGTGAGCGGCGACAGACGGAGGTAGCGGGTGTCATTGTCAGAGCGCAGAAATACCCGCTTTTCGGGCAAACGGCGCTCAAGCATGTGATTGAGCTGTCTAATCATGTTTTATCAACCGTCCTCAGGTCCATCCCACCCGATCCTGCCTTTTTCGCGAACCGGTTACCGAAGTCCTTACAAAACGATTCCCCGCGGGGCAACGGTTTACGGCCTTTTTGTGAGCAGGTCGGCGGAACCCCCTGTGATTGGGCGGTTTTATGCCGAACCGTGCCCCGCGCGTTGTGCCTCCTGCGGCGCCCTGTCGCACATATGGTAGGGCGGCCCTGACAAGACCCCGGGGGATCCGGCATTTGCTTTTGCACTTTGCCGCGCCTTGTGTGGCATTGCGGCCCCTGTTCGGGCAGGGCTGCGCATGGTGTCTTGCTGTCAGGCGTTCGCAAGCGGCCAGTAGAAATCGGGCGGAATGCCGGCCTCGGCCCGTTTTTCCGCATTGAACGGCGGGCGCAGGGTCGAATGGAAATACTGCTGCACAAGGCTGTGAAACGTCACCTTGGGGTCAAGGTTCTCGCGTCCGCACAGGAAATGGAACCACTTGGATCCGTAGGCCACATGCGCGACTTCCTCGTCGTAGATCACCTCCATCGCCGCCACGGTTTCGGGATCTTTGGCCTGTTTGAAAATCTGGATCATCCCCGGTGTCACATCAAGTCCACGGGCCTCCAGAACCATCGGGACAACCGCCAGACGCCCCATGATGTCCTGCGCGGTATCCTCGGCGGCACGCCACATGCCGGCGTGGGCGGGCAAGGCGCCGTAAAAGGAGCCAAGCGCCTCCAGACGATCACAGATCAGGTTGAAATGTTTGGCCTCTTCGTCGGCGGATTTCACCCAGTCGTCGTAAAACCCGATCGGGAACGGCACATGGGTGAACCGCGCGATGATGTCCCAATGCAGGTCCACGGCGTTGAGTTCGATATGGGCGATGGCGTGCAGGATGGCCAGACGGCCCTCGGGCGTTCCGGGCTTGCGTTTGGGCACGTCACGCGGATCCAGAAGCGCGGGGGCCGCGGGGCGGGCGGGCTGCATCGGCGGGGTGGCGGTGCCAATCCCGATCGGCGTGCCTGCGTCACGGGACGCACGCCAAGCGGCGGCGTGCTTATGCGCCAGTGCGGTCTTTTCGCGCCCGTCGGCGGTGCGCAGAACCTCGTCGGCCATCTGTGCCAATGTCAGGGTCATGCGCGGGCCGCCTCAAGCACGGCACGGGCGTGATCCGCCACTTTGACCTTGGGCCAGACCTGTGCGATTTTTCCATCCCCGTCAATGAGATAGGTGGTGCGCACGATGCCCCAAAAGCTCTTGCCATACATCTGTTTCTCGGCCCACACACCGTAGTCCTCGCACACTGTGCCCTCCGCGTCCGACAGCAACGGGATGTCCAGATTATGCTTGGCGCAAAAATTGTCGTGTTTTTTCACACTGTCCTTGGAGATGCCGAACACCAACGTGCCTGCCGCGGCAAATTCGTCCTTGAGCGCGGTGAAATCGAGCGCCTCGGTGGTGCATCCGGGGGTGTTGTCTTTGGGGTAGAAATACAAAACAACCTTTTGTCCGCGCAAATCAGACAGGGTGACACGGTCGCCACCATCGCGGGGCAGGGTAAAATCGGGAGCGGTTTGGCCTGTTTCCAACATGTCGTTTTCTTTCTCTCTTGATCTGTTTGGCGTTGATTGCCCTTGAGGTTTAGTTTTATGCGCAGATCAGACAAGATGAAACCGTGTGCGGCCCGTGTCGTGCGCCCCTCTCCATTTCCGTCAGGGTTCCGTAAGATAAGTGAGCGAACTGTTCCAACGATATGAGTGACGCACCGCACGCCCCGTCCGAACCGCAGGCAGATGCCCCGCTGACCATGCCAACCGATGCGTTGGGCATGGGGGAGGGCGATGTGCGGCCAAAGGGGCGCAAACGTAAACACGCGGTGCGGTTCTTTGTCTGGATGGTCAGCGGGTTGACCATCCTTGCGGTGGCGTTGGGCCTTGTGATCCTGTCCATGACAGAGCGCGAATTGATCCTGCCCGCCGCCGTTACGGATAAAATCGAGGCGCGGGTGAACCGTGATCTGGGCGGGGCGCGGGTGTCGATCGGCCAGTTGGTTGTGCGCGTTGACGAAAATTTTGTGCCGCGCGTGACGGCCCGTCATTTGGGGATTATTGACCCCTCGGGGGCGGAACTGGCGCGGCTCAATTCCCTGCGGGCGGTCCTGACCAAAGAGGGCGTGATGGCGGGGGATTTTACCCCCAACATCCTGCGCCTTTCGGGGGTGCAAATCACTGTGCGCCGCTCGGTTGACGGGACATTCGCATTGGCGTTCGGGGGCGCGGGCGCAGCTGTGGGATCGGCCGCCGAGGTTCTTGCGGCCATTGACGCCGCCTTTGCCCAAGCGCCGCTGTCGGAGGTCTCCACGGTTGAGGCCCGCGACATCACCGTGACCCTGGAAGATGCGCGCACGGGGCGCATCTGGCAGGCCACCGATGCCATCGTTACCCTTAAGAATAGCGATAAAACCATTGATATCGCTTTGGATTTCGACCTGTTCAATGGCACCGAAAACCTCGCCGAGGCCCGGTTCCAGTTCCAGTCGCGCAAAGGCTCCCTGGCCACAACGATTGCGCTTCAGGTGACGGATGCGCCCACGGCGGATTTCGCGCTGCAATCGCCCGCACTGTCGTTTCTATCGCTGATCGAGGCCCCCGTGTCGGCCTCCATGCGGGCCAAAATCAATGGCGACGGCCTGTTGGCCTCCTATTCCGGCGCGTTGGAAATCGGTGCGGGGGATTTTCGCGGCGGTGCAGGGGCCACACCGCTGACGTTCGATGGCGCAAAGGGCTATTTCGACTATGATCCTGTCACGGAACGTATCCAGTTTGCAGAGCTGTCGATTGCCACCGATGCTGTGGATTTCAAAGGCCACGGGGCGCTGTTGCTGCGTGATTTCGTTGGCAACTGGCCACAACGGTTTGTCGGCCAGTTGCAGGTCAACGAATTGATTGTGTCCCCCGAGGGCATGTTTGCCGAGCCGCTGCGGTTTGACGAGGGCTCGGTGGATCTGTCGTTCTCCTCCGCGCCGTTTACGGCCGATATCGGACAGGTGGCGCTGCGCCACGGCGATGTGTGGTTGCGCGGATCGGGATCGGCACATGCCCGTGCGGACGGGTGGCATTCGGGGCTTGAGGCCCATGTCGACAGTCTGGATATTGACGATCTTATGGCGCTCTGGCCGCAGGGGGCGGTGGCCTCGACCCGCGACTGGTTGGCCAAAAATATCACCGGAGCGACATTTGGCGGTCTCGACCTTGCGCTGCGGTTCGCGCCGGATCTCCCCGCTCCGGACGGCTATCTGGATTGGCGGTTCGAGGATGCAACGGTTCATTTTATCAACGGCTTACCCCCTGTGACCGGCGGGTCCGGCTATGGAACGATTTCAAACAACGAGATGACCCTGTCCGTGGGCGGTGGCGTGATCACGGCGCCTCAGGGCGGCGACATCGCGGTGGCCGGAACCGTGGTCAGCATCCCCGATATCACCAAGTTGCCCGCGACGATGGTGGTCGATCTCGCGACGGCGTCACCGATGGAGGCGGCGCTGTCGTTGATGGCGCAAAAACCGTTCTCGATCCTGAGAGCCGCCAGTTTCGGGCCGGACGTGGCACAAGGACGGGCGCAGATCGAGGGGCGGATTGCCTTTCCGCTCAAGAAAAAGGTGCTGATGGAGGACGTGGAGTTCACGCTCTCGGGACGGTTGCGCGATGTGGTGTCGACCTCACTGATGGCGGGGCAAACCTTGCGCGCGGCGGCTTTGGAGCTTGCGGTGGACGGCACGGGCCTGACGATCAAGGGACCGACACAGATCGACACCGCACAGTTTGACGGGCAATGGCGCAAGACCTTTGGCCCACAGCACGCGGGGCAATCGGGTATTTCGGGGCGTGTGACACTTGATCAGGCGTTCCTCGACACCTTTGATATTGCGCTGCCTGACGGGGCGGTGACGGGGGCGGCGGTGGCGGATCTGACGGTGGCGCTGCGCAAAGGTGACGCACCTGCCTTTGTGCTGACCTCTGATTTGACGGGGGCGGAGCTGTCGATTGCGCCGCTCGGGTGGCGCAAACCGGCGGGTGACGCGGGGGTGCTGCGTGTCGAGGGCACGGCGGGCGACCTGCCCGAGGTTACGGATCTTTCGGTCGAGGCGGCGGGGCTGAGTGCCACGGGCGGAACGGTGACATTACAGCGCGGGGGCAGGTTGGACCGCGTGCGGTTCGAGCGGGTTCAGCTAGGCAATTGGCTGGACGTCGGGGCGAGCTTGATCGGGCGCGGCGCGGGCGAGGCCGTGGGCGTCGAGATTGCGGGCGGAACACTTGATCTGCGCCGCGCCACCTTTGGCGGAACCGCTGCGGGGGCTTCGGGTGGGGCGGGGGGGGCGGTTGTGGCCCTGCTCGATACGCGGCAGGTC
>NZ_JBLXHL010000005.1:0-335683 GCF_048259695.1 Celeribacter sp.
CCACAACCCGCTCCACGAAAAAGGGCGGCCCGTACCCGAACCGCCCTTCCCAAAACACAACTTCACGAAACCTCACGCGTAACGAACATCGTCTCCGTCACTCTCAAGCGCCTTGAGCGCATTGATCGCGTCATCGAGCGAAACGGCCCCCAAGGGAGCGCCCTTGGCCGACACCACGGGACAAGTGCCATCCGGTGCGCGATGCAATTTGGGCAACGCCGCCTCAATAGACATGCCACCCGAAAGCGTTTGCCCCTGACCTGTCGCCCCTTTGCGCACGATAGAGCGCAGGCGCACGACCTTGGCGCGATTGATGTCCTTAATGAAGTCGGTGATGTAGTCATCCGCCGGTTTCATAATAATGTCCTGCGGATCGCCGGACTGGATGATTTCGCCATCGCGCAAGATCGCGATATTGTCGGCGATGTTGAGCGCCTCATCGAGATCGTGGGTGATAAAGATGATCGTCTTGTGCAGCTCCTCCTGAAGCTCCAGCAAGATCGACTGCATATCGGTGCGGATCAATGGATCGAGCGCCGAGAAGGCTTCGTCCATAAGAAGGATATCCGCATCCGTGGCCAAAGCGCGGGCAAGACCCACGCGTTGCTGCTGTCCACCTGACAATTGCGAGGGGTATTGGTCCTCGAACCCGTTCAGGCCGACACGGTCAAGCCACTTGCGGGCCCGCTCTTCACGTTCATGTTTTTCGACGCCCTGAATTTCCAGACCGTATTCGGCATTCTCCAACACAGTGCGGTGCGGGAACAGGCCGAACTTCTGGAACACCATCGACATCTTATAGCGCCGCAAATCGCGCAGCTCCGTCGCGCTCATCTGCATCACGTTTTCACCGTCGACCCAGATCTCGCCCTCGGTGGGTTCGATCAAACGGTTCAGGTGACGGATCAGTGTGGATTTGCCCGATCCGGACAACCCCATGATGACCTGAATTTTGCGCGCAGGGATATCAAGGGTAATGTCCTTCAGCCCAAGCGCATGGCCGTGCTGATCCATCAGGTCGGGTTTCGACATGCCCGCGTGGACATGTGTCATTGCGCCCTGAGGGTCATCACCAAAGACCTTGAAAAGCGAGCGGATCGATACCTTGATCTCGTCCTGGTCGTCGTCAGGAAATGCCGACGTTTCATTTGTATTAGTCATGTCCGGTCTCCCGATAAGCCTGAAGGCGTTTGCCGTAGGTCTGGCTCACACGGTCAAAGATGATGGCGAGCGCCACAATGGCGAGTCCGTTCATAATGCCGAGTGCGAGATACTGGTTGGCGATGGCTTGCAACACAGGTGTGCCGAGGCCCTTCACGCCAATCATCGACGCAATCACGACCATGGACAGTGCCATCATGATGGTTTGGTTCACACCCGCAAAGATGTTGGGCAAGGCGAGCGGGATTTGCACCCCGAACAGTTTCTCGCGACCAGAGGCGCCAAAGCTTTCGGCGGCTTCCATCACATCACGGTCCACCAAGCGGATGCCAAGGTTGGTCAAACGCACGATGGGCGGGATGGCATAGATACACACCGCAATCAGGCCCGGCACCTTGCCAATGCCCAACAGCATCACAACAGGAATAAGGTAGACAAAGGACGGGATGGTTTGCATCACATCGAGGATGGGCGTGACAATCCGCTGTGCAACATCCGAACGCGCCATAAAGATGCCGATGGGAATGCCCACCGCGATACAGACAAATGTCGCCACAGATATAATGGCGAGTGTCGCCATCGTGTTTTCCCACATATCGAGATAACCGATCAACAAGAACGCGATGATCGTACCGGCGGTGATTTTCCACGACCGCGCACCGAGCCATGTCAGTGCGGCAATCACGGCGATGACGAGCGGCCACGGCGCGCCTGTCAGAAGTTTCTCGAAAAAGATCAAGAATTTCAGCAAAGGCGTAAAGAACGCCTCGAGGTCATCCCCGAAAGCCCGCGAAAAGGTGCGAAAGCTTTCATCAATGCTTTGTTTCAACTGCGAGAGGTCGCGACGACCCATCGAAGGAAACTCTATAAGCCAATCCATAGGTATTGATTCCCGTTTTTTCTAAAAAAGGGCCCGCGATAGACCGTAAACCGGATCGCGGGCCCTCTATTTTTATTCAGACCACATCAACGTGCGTCTTCAAAGTGCGCTTTTGACTTTCTCGGCAACATCCGCCGGAACCCACTGCATCCACACGTCGTCTTGCGTCGCGAGGAATTCGTAAGCGGCATCTTCACCGGAGGCCTGGTTCTCGTTCATGTAAACGAGCATACCATTCATGACTTCGCCCGGGAAAACGCGTACCTTGAAATAGTCCGACGCAGGGCCGGCCTTGGCCACAAACTCGTCTGTCACAACAGATTCAACCGCGGATTCAATCCATGAAGTCGCCTGTGGGTCAAGGCAGTCTTGCTCGGGCAAGGAAATACAGTTGTTCCAGTTGTCGTCGCCGGCGTATTCCGTTTCGAACGGCAGCATCTGAAGCTCGTATTTGCCGATAATGGCCGTTGGGCTCCAGTAGTATCCAAACCACGGTTCGTCACGCTCGACCGCTTTCGCGATAGATCCGTCAAGACCGGCGGCCGAACCCGGATCGACCAGAACCCAACCTTTTGCTTCCATGTCAAACGCACGGAACTGGTTGGCGTTGATGGACTGACAGCCCCAACCCGCAGGACAGCCCATAAAGGCACCTTTGGATTCATCTTCGATGTAGGGGAACAGTTCGGGGTGATCGAGCAGTTTCTCGACGGTGTCGAGATCGGGGTGATCTTCTTTGAATTTCTTCGTGACCCACCAGCCTTCGCCAAGCCCCGTGATCGGGCCATCGTTGAGCGCGACCAGTGAACCGGCTTCTTTGGCTGCGGCCAAAGGTGTCGCAACGGCGTTGATCCAAAGCTCGGGCGCAACGTCCGGCTGACCTTTTTCGTTCATGGAGGTAAAGGTCGGTGTGGTGTCACCGGTGATCAGTTCCACGTTACAGCCGTAGCCTTCTTCGAGGATGATCGCGTCAACGTTCGCCATGAGAGAGGCCGAAGCCCAGTTCATCTCGGCAATCGTGACATCGCCGCAATCAGCGGCAAATGCTGCACCGGCAGAGGCCGCAAGGGACAGGGCGCTAACAGCAAAAAGTTTCGTCATAGTCATAAGGGGGAATCCTGCTTACTTCGTGTGTGTTCAGCGATCCTACGCCCTCATGACGTTATAGATGGACCGCGCACCACCCCGAATTGGGCGATTTCTCCACACGTCCGTTCGCGGTTCCTCTCTGGGAACGCTCCTCTATCTATAGAGGAGCACGATCGGCGGAGCATGTCGCAAATCTACATGTTGTGCGCCCGGATGCAACCCGATTGCCAAAACTGCCCGATTTCGCGACGCGGCGCAGGCGCTCTATGGCGTTGAAAGGCCAGTAAAACCATCTTCATCATACACTGAATATCCTGCGCCCCTAACAGTTTCTTTCAGGCTGCGGCACCATGGCCAACCACCAAAGGTTGCCCCGACATGGCCGCCCCGCTATCAGTCGTGCGCAAGATAAAGCCCGAAAAGGATCAAAAATGGCCGACGACCGCACACTTCAAGACGCCGCAGACCGCGAAAAATCCAAACGTGTCGGTGCTTTGGCCGAACTTTGGCCGTTTATCCGCCCCTATAAATTCATCATGCTCGGCGCGATGTTTGCCTTGGTCCTGACGGCCTGTATCTCGCTGATCCTGCCCGTGGCGGTGCGCCGCGTGGTCGATGGTTTTCAGGCATCGCAAGGTCTTCTGCTCGATAAATACTTCGGCGCGGCTCTGGCCATTGCCTTCTTGCTCGCGCTTGGGACGGGGCTTCGGTATTACCTTGTGACCCGATTGGGCGAACGTGTGGTGGCCGACATCCGCAAAGCGGTGTTTGACCGGATGATCCGCATGTCCCCTGCGTTTTACGAAAAGATCATGACGGGCGAGGTTCTCTCGCGCATCACGACCGACACCACGTTGATCCTGTCGGTGATCGGCTCGTCGATCTCTGTGGCCCTGCGCAACTTCCTGATCCTGATCGGCGGCCTCATCTTGATGATGTTCACCTCCGCCAAACTCACGGGCCTTGTGTTGCTGATCGTGCCGATCGTCATTGTACCGATCATTGTGTTGGGCCGCCGCCTGCGCAAACTGAGCCGCGAGAACCAGGACTGGATTGCCTCCTCTTCTGGTGCAGCGTCCGAGGCGCTGTTGTCGGCACAAACCGTTCAGGCCTTTACCGCCGAGACCGAACAGGCCGAGCGGTTCGATGTTGTGACCGAGAAAAGTTTTGTCTCCGCGCATACCCGCGTTAAAACCCGCGCCGTCATGACCGTGATTGTCATCACGCTGATCTTCTTTGGTGTGGTCGGGGTGTTGTGGATTGGCGCACGCGATGTGCGCGAGGCCACCCTGTCCATCGGTGAATTGGTCCAGTTTGTGATCTACGCCGTGATGGTGGCCGGTGCCGCCGGCGCCCTGTCGGAAATCTGGGGTGAATTGCAACGCGCCGCAGGGGCGACCGAGCGCCTTGTCGAGCTTTTGGGCGCCAAAGATCCCGTCAGGGATCCCGCCACGCCAGTCCCCTTCCCCACCCCTGCCAAAGGGTCGATTTCGTTTGATGCGGTGCGGTTTTCCTACCCTGCCCGCCCGACACAGGCAGCACTGGATGAGGTCTCCTTTGAAATCAAAGCGGGCGAAACAGTCGCCCTCGTTGGCCCATCGGGTGCAGGGAAATCGACCATCATCCAATTGCTGCAACGCTTTTACGAACCACAAGAGGGTACAATTTCGATCGACGGCGTGCCGATTGCGGACATGGCGCGGAGTGACTATCGCCGCCATATCGCTCTGGTCCCCCAAGACCCCGTAATTTTCGCCGCATCGGCCGCCGACAATATCCGGTTCGGCGCATCGGGGGCGTCGATGGAGGACGTGATTGCCGCGGCAGAAGCCGCCAATGCCGATGACTTCCTCGCCAAGCTGCCCGAGGGCTACGACACCTATGTCGGCGAGCGCGGCATTATGTTGTCAGGTGGTCAGAAACAACGCGTTGCCATCGCCCGTGCGATCCTACGTGACGCACCAATCCTGTTGCTTGACGAGGCCACTTCCGCGCTCGATTCCGAAAGCGAGCAGGCCGTGCAAAAGGCCGTCGACGAGATGTCGCGCAGCCGCACCACATTGATCGTGGCGCACCGTTTGGCCACCGTGAAAAAGGCCGACCGCATCCTCGTGTTCGAAGACGGCAAAATTGTCGCCACCGGCACCCATGACGCCCTTGTTGCCGAGGGCGGGCTATATGCGCGACTGGCAAAACTACAATTCACACATGGCGAGTAACGCCTTGTAGAACATAGAAAAGCTATAATGCGCCCCGCATCTCCGGGGCGCATTTTTTATGGAATGCGCCCAATTTACGCTTTTAATTCCGACTGTTTCGCTATCTGATGTCCCCGATAGTAATGTACCATTGGGAGTATAAATATGGGTCTTTGGAATTTCGCAAAAAACGCGGGCAAAGCCGTCTTTGGCAAAAAGGACGCAGCACCGAATACAGACGATCTTCTGGCTGAAATCGAGGCGCTCGGCCTCGACGCTGCCGGCGTTGACATCGAAGTAGACGGCGACACCGTGAAAGTCGGCGGGGCAGCTGTTTCGCAAGAGGCCAAAGAAAAAATCATCATGGCCGCAGGCAACATCGAAGGCATTGCTGCCGTCGAGGACAACCTCGCAGGCGACGATCCCGTGTTCCACGAGGTCAAAAAAGGCGACACGCTTTGGGGCATTTCCGCCGCCGCACTTGGCAATGGCGCACGCTACGAAGAGATCTTTGAGGCCAACAAACCGATGCTGTCGCACCCCGACAAAATCTATCCCGGCCAAATGCTGCGCATCCCGCAGGACAAAAAGGCCTAAGGCACGCGCGCTTTGGTCAATAAGGTTGAGGGCGTCCCGATCGGGGCGCCCTTTTCCGTTTCCTCATCCGAAAATCGCACTACACTCATGACATGAAATCATTTCTCTATATGCCGGTCCTGCTGTTCCAACGCTATTACAAGGCGCTGTGGCTGCGTGTGACACTCTATGCCCTCTTGTCCGTCACAGTTGCAGGAGGGGCTGCGTTCTTGCGCGGGATGATCCCCGATGCCCTCACCGAACGGATCGGTTCGGACGCGGTGATGCCTGTGCTCACGATTTTGGCCTCCTCGATGCTGGCCGTCACCACATTCAGCCTCAATGTCATGGTCTCGGCCCATCGGGGAGCGGCCAACAACACCACCCCGCGCATCCACCGTTTGCTGTTGGCGGACACGACAACGCAATCGGTACTCGCGACCTTTATCGGCGCGTTCGTCTATGCGCTCTCCACCATCATCCTGTTTCGCACAACCTTGTACCAAGAGGACGCGGCAGTCCTCGTCATGGGTGTCACCATCGTGGTGGTCGTCCTCGTGATCGTGGCCATGTTGCGATGGATCGAACATCTCAGCACCTTGGGCAGTCTGGATGATGTGATGCGCATGAGCTTTGACGAGGCCCAACGCAGCCTCAAACGTCTCAATGCCCGCCCTGCCCTCGGCGGGGTGCCGATCACCGCGCAAACGATCCTGCCCTCACAGGTCACGGATATTCCGGCCCCCTGCTCGGGCTATGTCCAGATCATCAATATGGCCGAGCTGAACACCTGTGCGGGAGAGGGCGGCGCGATTTATGTCTCCGCGAAACCGGGAACCTTTGTGTTGGAGGGACAGCCTCTGGCGCAATTTGGCGGGCAATTGAGTCGCAACGACATTGGCCATCTGGCGGGATGTTTCGTAATCGGGGATCAACGCACCACCGAGCAAGACCCCGAAATCGGTCTGGTCACCCTGTCCGAAATTTCATCAAAGGCGCTTTCGGCGGGGATCAATGATCCGGGGACGGCAATCGAGGTGATCGCGCGGGTTACAACGCTGATCTGGGATTACGCCCGCCACCGCCCTGCGGACCTCGAACCCGCGTTTGCGCATGTCTTTATGGCCGACCCATCGGCGGCGGACCTCATCGAAGCGGGATTCGCAGGCACCGCGCGTGATGGCGCGGGGCAAATCGAGGTCGTGGATTCCCTGGGTGCGGCCCTGACGTCATTGGCTCAAGGCCCTGATGCAGCAACCCGCGAAGCGGCCACCGCGATGGCCGCCCGCGCGGCCAGTTACGCCACGACAAAGCTCACGCTCACGTCCGAAAAGGCTAAAATCGAAACGCCCTAGACCCGTTCCACGATCACCGAACCCACGGAATAGCCCGCGCCGAACGAACAGATCAGGCCACGTTGGCCAAGCGTCATGTCGGACGAGTGTTTGGAAAAGGCGATAATAGACCCCGCAGACGAGGTGTTGGCGTAGTCTTGCAAAATATTGGGCTGCTCGCCCGCTTCGGGATCACGCCCCAACACCTTTTTACCAATGTAATCGTTCATGGATTTATTGGCTTGGTGCAGCCAGAGCCGTGACAGATCGTCGGCCACAACGCCCTCCCGTTTGAGGTGCTTTTTAATGTGCTTGGAGACAAGCGGAAGCACCTCTTTGAACACCTTGCGGCCATTTTGCATAAATTGCATGTCGCGGCGGTCGTCCATCTGATCGTGGGCGCGGCGCAAAAAGCCAAAGTTGTTGCGGATGTTGTTGGAGAACTGCGTCGCACAGGCCGTCGAGATCACTTTGAATTGCGGATTTTGCGCGATATCGCCCGCTTCGAGCAACACGGCCGTGGCCACATCGCCAAAGATGAAATGGCAATCGCGGTCACGCCACTCAAGGTGTCCGGAGGTCACTTCGGGGGAGATCACAAGCGCACGGGTCGCCGATCCGCCACGGATCATATCTGCGGCCGCCTGAATGCCAAAGGTGGCCGACGAACAGGCCACATTCATATCGAACGCAAACCCGCCCGCATCCAAAAGCTGTTGGATTTCAACGGCCATGGCCGGATAGGCGCGTTCCATATTCGAGGCGGCGACAATCACCAGATCCACGTCCGAAGCGGCGACACCCGCCTGTGCCAGGGCATCTTCGGCGGCGGCGCGGCCCATTTGCGCCATCAAGGACGGCGCCTCATCGGCACGCGGCGCATAGCGTGGGCACATGCGGGTCGGGTCGAGCGTCCCCTCTTTTTCCATCACGTAGCGCTGTTCAATGCCCGATGCGGCAAAGATGAAGTCAGAGGAAGACGGCGCTTTCGCCTCCATCTCGCCGGCGGCAATCGCATCGGCGTGTTCGGCGTTATAGAGGTCAACATAGGCGTTAAAGGACGCCACGAGTTCGTCGTTGGTGATGACATGGGGCGGTGTGAAGACGCCGCTGCCGCTAATGAATACATCCGCCATACCAGGTTCTCTCCTCATGTTGTGCGCTAACGCTACCCGCCCTGTCGCGCGGCGTCCAGAAGAGCAAGTCGACAATCGTGCGGGTGACGTGGCGTTCACAGCTGCGGCACACGAGATGACGCAGCGTACAACACCCGTCAGCGAGACTTGCGCGGCGCGGCGTTTGTCCGCACTATTGACCCAAGAGGAGAGGCCATCATTGCGCATATTGCATCTGGATCGGCCGCGGGGAGGAAAGGGAGAAACAATGGCTTCTGATTTCAGTTCAGTCGAGGCGCGCAACGCAATCCACAACGAAATGCCGTGGGAAGAGCGCGATGTACCAAAAACAATCTATGGGCTTTTGAGCGATACGGCGGCGAAACATCCCGACCGGCCCGCCTTTTCCTATCAGATCACGTCAGGTCCTAAAGACAAGGCGCAGACACTGACATGGCGCACCTTTCATGCGCGCGTCACGCAAGCGGCCAACATGTTCCGCAAACTCGGCGTGACCGAGACGGATACCATCGCCTATATCATGCCAAACTGTCACGAGACGGCGATCACGTTTATCGGGGGTATGGTTGCGGGCATCGTGAACCCGATCAACCCGCTGTTGGAGCCCGAGCAAATCGCCGCGATTTTGCGCGAAACCAATGCGAAGGTCGTCGTCACGCTGCGGGCCTTTCCGAAAACCGACGTGGCCCAAAAGGTGGCCGAGGCCGTGCGCCACGCACCGAATGTGAACACGGTTCTCGAAGTGGACCTGCTGTCCTACCTCAGCCCGCCCAAAAGCTGGATCGTGCCGCTCATTCGTCCCAAAAATCTCGCCGCCTCAGGCAGCCACGCGGATTTTCTGGACTTCAACGCCGAACTGAAACGCCACCCCACCACACTCCAGTTCGAGGACGGAACCACGGACCGCGTTGCCGCCTATTTCCACACCGGTGGCACCACAGGCATGCCAAAAGTGGCACAGCATTGCTATTCGGGGATGATCTATAACGGCTGGCTCGGCGCGCGGCTTTTGTTTGACGAAACCGATGTCATCATGTGTCCGCTGCCGATGTTTCACGTCTTTGCCTGCCACGTCATTATCATGGCGATGCTGTCGAGCGGCGCACATGGTGTGTTCCCGACGCCTGCGGGGTATCGTGGCGATGGCGTGTTCGACAATTTCTGGAAACTGTGCGAGCGGTGGAAAATCAGCTTTGTCATCACCGTGCCAACAGCCATTTCCGCACTGATGCAGCGTCCCGTGGATGCCGATATTTCCTCGGTGAAAATGGCCTTTTCTGGATCAAGCCCCCTGCCCGTCGAGTTGTACAAACGATTCGAGGCCGCCGCAGGCGTCGAGATCGTCGAGGGCTACGGGCTGACCGAGGCGACCTGTCTCGTCTCCGTGAACCCCGTGGGCGGGCCAAAGAAAATCGGTTCCGTGGGCGTGCCATTGCCACACACGGATGTGAAAATCCTGATCCAGACCGCAGACGGCCCCAAAGAATGTGCCGTCGACGAGGTCGGCGAAATCTGTATCGACAACCCGGGCGTTTTCGCAGGATCGACCTACACCGAAGCCGATAAAAACCACGACCTGTTCCACCACGACCGCTACCTGCGCACGGGCGATTTGGGCCGCATTGATGCCGACGGATTCCTGTGGATCACGGGGCGGGCCAAAGACCTCATCATTCGCGGCGGTCACAACATTGACCCCGCCGAGATCGAAGAGGCGCTTGCCGGTCACGAAGCCATCGCCATGGCCGGGGCCATCGGCCAACCGGACGCCCATGCGGGCGAACTGCCCTGTGCCTATGTTGAGTTGGTTGCGGGTGCATCCGTCACGCCCGAGGAATTGATGGCCTATGCGCGGGTCCACATCCACGAACGCGCAGCCTTTCCCAAGCACATCGAAATTCTGGACGAACTGCCAAAAACGGCTGTGGGCAAAGTGTTCAAGCCCGACCTGCGCAAACGCGCCATCACGCGGATTTACAACGCCGCCCTGGCCGAAGCCGGCCTGTCCGCCACGGTGGTTGCGGTGATCGACGACAAAAAACGCGGCCTTGTCGCGCGGATCGACCCAAGCGCGAAACCGGAGGCACAGGCCGTGGGCCATTGCCTTGGCGAGTTCACCAACCCATGGGAATGGGCGGAGTAAAATACTCTCTCGCGCACGCCACATCACGTGCGCGAGAGACAACGTGTCGTGAATTGAACACCTGTTAATCTTTGTCGGTGATACTCTTTGAAGACGGCCCGCCAATCACGGTGAGAACCGCCACAACAACAGTGTTTCCGGTTTTCGCCGTCTTCGACGCGAACAGCGGACACCGTAACGAAGGGTGAAAATGATGTCTTTTATGGTCGTTCTAACCGTTTTTGGGGCTATCGCGTGCAGCCTTGCAACGCTTGTCGCCGGAGCCCCCGTTTGGGTGGTTGTGGCCACGTATTCGCTCTCGGGCATCGCCATTTTAATGGCCCTCGCCATCGCACGCTATGCCATGGGCAATGGCGCAAAACCCGCCCCCAAATCATACCAACACGAAACGCTGTCCGTCACTCACTGAGAGCACGCACAGGTCAATGCTCTGCATGACATCATCCGGCGAACAGCGCGGCGCGGGCGCGACCTGTACGGTCAGGCCGGATTCATTTTAATATTTGTCTTTCAGGCGCATGGCTAACCGTCGACGCCGCCCAAGCACCCGCCTTCGCGGCCGGTGGGTCTGGCTTGTTCGCACCTGCGACTGCCCCCATCCGATCCTTTACCCAGAGCCGCCAAGAGCGCCCCGAACGCACACCAAGTGCGCGAACAGCCGAAACATCACATCACCCGACACCGCAAGCGTGCCAAACGAGTTACCTGTCCAAAGCGGGAATTCATGGTGCTGCTGGAGAGAATTGAACTCTCGACCTCTCCCTTACCAAGGGAGTGCTCTACCTCTGAGCTACAGCAGCGCCGTGGGCGGCTGATTAGACGCTCACGCGGGTCGGCGCAAGGGGTATTTGCCGAAAACTTTCCGCGACGCTACGATTTTGGCACGCGGGCCGGTTTGCCATCCCCCGCATGGTGCCACCGGACGCTGCAGGCGCAGGATGTAGACGGGCCGGAACGGCGGGCACTGGACGGGCCGCGCGCCATTGGATACATGGGGAGGCATGGATAAGAAAACCGATCGTACCCCTCATCCCAAAACGCCCGCCACGGCCCGTGACGCACGGCTCAAAGCGGCGTTAAAGGCCAACCTCGCACGTCGCAAACAACAGGCACGGGCGCGGGCGGACGAAACGGATCAGCACAAAGATAAAACGTAAGGCGAGAGCAATGGACAGTATTTTGGTACGCGGCGGTGGCCCGCTAAACGGCGACATCGAAATCGCGGGGGCAAAGAATGCCTGTTTGACGCTGATGCCCGCAACCCTGCTTTCGGAAGAGCCGCTCACGCTGACCAATGCGCCGCGCCTGTCCGACATCAAAACCATGACCGCGCTGTTGTCTTCACTCGGCGCCGAAGTCTCGTCCCTCCAAGAGGGCAAGGTTCAGGCCATGTCGTGCCACGGTGAGGTCAGCCCCTTGGCCGATTACGAAATCGTGCGCAAAATGCGCGCCTCCAACCTTGTCCTCGGTCCGCTTCTGGCGCGATTGGGCCATGCGGTCGTCTCGCTTCCCGGCGGCTGCGCCATTGGCGCGCGCCCGATGGATTTGCATACCACAGCTCTGGAGGCTTTGGGGGCTGAAATCGAGCTGAAGGACGGCTATCTGCACGCCAAAGTCAAAGGCGGACGGCTTAAGGGGGCCGTTCACAAAATGCGCTTCCCTTCGGTGGGCGCGACCGAGAACTTCCTCATGGCCGCCTCGCTCGCCAAAGGCACATCGGTGTTGGAAAACGCGGCGCGCGAACCCGAGATCATCGACCTGTGCGATTGCTTGCGGGCCATGGGCGCCCAAATTGAGGGCGATGGCACATCCCGCATTGAAATTCAGGGCGTCGACCGCCTGCACGGGGCGACCCACCCCGTTGTGACCGACCGTATCGAGCTTGGCACCTTCATGCTTGCCCCCGCGATTTGTGGTGGCGAGGTGACCTGTTTGGGTGGCAAAATGCGCCTCGTGGAAAGCTTTGTTGAAAAGTTGAACATGGCGGGCATCGACGTGCAGGAAAACGACCGCGGGCTGACCGTGAAACGTACGGGCGAGCGCGTCAACGCGGTGGATGTGGTCACCGAACCCTTCCCCGGCTTCCCGACCGACCTTCAGGCGCAGATGATGGCGCTCTTGTGTACCGCAGATGGCACCTCTGTCCTCGAAGAAACCATTTTCGAGAACCGCTTCATGCATGCGCCCGAATTGATCCGCATGGGGGCCAACATCGAGGTCCACGGCGGCAAGGCCATCGTCAAAGGCGTGGGCAAACTCAAGGGGGCACAGGTTATGGCGACCGATCTGCGCGCCTCTGTATCACTGATCCTCGCGGGTCTGGCGGCGCAGGGCGAAACGGTTGTGAGCCGGATCTATCACCTTGACCGTGGTTATGAGTTCGTCGAGCGCAAGCTGTCGGGCATCGGCGCCCACGTCGAGCGCATCAAAGCCTAAAGGACAGAGCAATGGTCGAAGACGCACGGTTCGAAGATGGCGGCGAGCGCCCGCTCCACCTCAAGGCTCTCGATGCCGAAGATCTGGGCGTGTTCTCGGCCCTCATCCAGGACGCCGTGGTCCCCGTGGCCGAAATATCCTATGACGCGGGCAAACGCCGCTTTGCCATGTTGCTCAACCGCTTCCGGTGGGAAGATGTCGAGGCGGCACAGGCGCGTGGCCGGGCCGTGGAACGTGTCCAAACCGTGCTGTTGTTCGACGACGTGATCAAAGCGCGGTCCATGGGCGTGGACGGGCGCGACACCGACACCATCGTGTCCGTGCTTTCGCTCGCCTTTGTGGCGGGCGAGGATGGCACCGGGCGCGTCGACATCACGCTTGCCGGCGATGGCGCCATTGCACTGGACGTCGAGACCATCGATGCCACACTCAAGGACGTCACCCGCCCCTACGCAGCCCCCTCCCACAAGGTTCCAACCCACGAGGTCTGACCGCTCGGGGTCTGGGCGCTTGCCCGTCCGCGACCTGCACGGTATGTGATGGGCAAGGAGACCACGATGCCCCACTTTTTGAACGCTGCCGACCCCGATTTCGAAGCCCGCTTTGTCGCACTCCTCGCGATGAAACGTGAGGATAGCCCCGATGTGGACGACATCGTGGCGGGGATCATTGCCGATGTGCGCACCCGTGGCGATCTCGCCGTTCTGGAGCTGACCGAAAAATTCGACCGCATGGCAATCACCGCCGACAAGCTGCGGTTTTCCGACACGGAAATCGACGCGCTTTGTGCGCAGGTCTCGGACGAGGAACGAGCCGCACTTGAACTGGCCGCCGAACGCATCCGCGCCTATCACGTGCGCCAGATCCCCGACGATCAAATGTGGACCGACCCCGATGGCGCAACACTCGGGTGGCGGTGGTCGGCGGTCTCGGCGGCGGGACTTTACGTGCCTGGCGGCTTGGCGTCCTACCCCTCATCGGTGCTGATGAACGCCATCCCTGCAAAGGTTGCGGGCGTGTCCCGTCTGGCCATCACGGTCCCGACACCCGATGGCGTCGCCAACCCGCTTGTCCTCATGGCCGCGCGCATTGCGGGCGTGGACGAAATTTACCGCATCGGCGGCGCACAGGCCATCGCCGCTCTCGCCTATGGCACGCAAAGCATCGCGCCCGTGGACAAGATCACCGGCCCCGGCAACGCCTTTGTCGCCGCGGCCAAGCGCCGCGTCTTTGGCAAGGTGGGCATCGACATGATTGCCGGCCCGTCCGAGATTCTGGTGATCGCCGACGAGCACAATGACCCCGACTGGATCGCGGTGGATCTGATGTCTCAGGCCGAACATGACGAGAGCGCCCAATCCGTACTCATTACCGATGACGCCGCCTTTGGCGAGGCCGTGGCCAAGGCCGTCACAAAGCGCCTTGAAACCCTTGAGCGCCGCGCCATTGCCGGAAAATCATGGGCCGATTTCGGCGCGATCATCACCGTGCGCGACCTTGACGAAGCCGCCGCACTGTCCGACCGCTTTGCCCCCGAGCACCTTGAACTTTGCGTCGATGACCCCGAGGCGTTGAGTGCGAAAATCACCCATGCGGGGGCTATTTTCCTTGGGGCCTATACGCCCGAGGCAATTGGTGACTACATTGGTGGACCAAACCACGTTCTCCCCACCGCACGGTCTGCGCGATTCTCGTCGGGCCTGTCGGTCCTTGATTTTATGAAGCGCACGACATTGACGAAAATGACACCGCAAGCTCTGGCCGCCATTGGCCCCGCCGCCGAACGGTTGGCAAAATCCGAGAGCCTTGAGGCACACGGGCTGTCCGTCCGCGCCCGCCTTGACCGGCTCAATGGGGGCGCAAATGAGTAAACTGGTTGCTGTAACGATTGACAACGACGGGTTGGCCCCGCCGACCCCCGAGATCGAACAAGAACGCAAAGTAGCGATTTTCGACCTGCTCGAAGACAACAATTTCGATCTGCCCGCCCGCGAGGACCGCGATGTCCCGAAAGGGCCGTTCAAACTGTTGCTGTGCATCCGTGAGCGCCGTCTGGTGTTCGATTTGTCCAATGAGGCCGACGACAAAGTCGCCGAGTTCCACATGTCGCTTGGCCCCTTTCGTCAGGTCGTCAAAGACTATTTCCAGATTTGCGAAAGCTATTTCGACGCGGTCAAAACCATGCCACCGTCTCAAATCGAGGCGATCGACATGGCGCGGCGCGGCATCCACAACGAGGGCGCGCGGGTGTTGCAGGAGCGCCTCGAGGGCAAGGCCGATGTGGACACGCTCACCGCCCGCCGCCTGTTCACGCTGATCTGCGTGCTGCACTGGGGGGCGTGACACAGATGGCCGCAGAACTCCCCCATTCCGTCCTGTTCTGCTGTGACCACAACGCCGTCCGGTCGCCTATGGCCGAAGGGCTCATGAAAAAATTCTACGGCACCGACAGCTACGTCCAATCCGCCGGTGTCAAAAGCGATATGGAAATCGACGGATTTTCTGTGGCGGTCTGCGAAGAGATGGGAATCGCGTTGCACCGTCACCGGTCCCGTTCGTTCGAGGACATGAAAGACTGGGGCGACGACATTTCATCCTATGATCTGATCATTGCCCTGTCCCCCGCATCCCAGAGACAAGCCCTTGAAATGACGCGGTGTTATCACCTCGACGTGGAATACTGGCCGATCATGGACCCCACGGGTATCGGACAGACCCGCGAGGCGAAACTCGATGCCTACCGCCAAACCCGCGATCAAATCATTGCCCGCATGACCGCACGGTTCGGCGCCCCCAAGACGTCCTGACCCCCTGATTTAACGACAGCTTTCCCGATTTGGCGGCCAAAACCCCACAGCCTGTGGCCAAAACACATGCTTTGCGCGGAATCGGTCTTGAAAATCCACGATCAAAGGCGCATTTACTGCACGCGCTCGCAAATTGGCGGGCGAAACAAACATGGAGTGAACATGGCCAAGGAAGAATTGCTCGAATTTCCCGGTGTCGTTAAGGAACTCCTGCCGAACGCGACATTCCTGGTCGAGCTGGAAAACGGCCATACGATCATCGCTCACACGGCAGGCAAGATGCGCAAAAACCGCATTCGCGTTCTCGCAGGCGACAAGGTACAGGTCGAGATGACCCCCTACGATCTGACCAAGGGTCGGATCAACTATCGCTTCCGCTAAACGCGGCGGCGCGGTTAACACATGAAACTGATCCTAGGTTCAGCAAGCCCGCGCCGGAAGGAACTTCTGGCGCAGATCGGGCTTGCACCCGACGATATTCGCTCTCCCGACATTGACGAGACGCCCGCCAAGGGGGAATTGCCCCGCCCCTATTGCGCCCGCATGGCGCGCGAAAAGGCGATGGCAGTGGCGCGTGCCGAGGACGAGATTGTCCTGTGCGCCGACACCACCGTGGCCCTGGGCCGTCGCATCATGGGCAAACCCGAAGACGAAAAAGAGGCGGCCGCCTTTTTGCTCGCAATGGCAGGGCGCCGTCACACGGTGATCACGGCCGTGGCCGTGGCCGTGGGCGACCGCGTGCTCGAATCCGTTGTCGTGACCCAAGTCAAAATGAAACGCCTGTCAGACGCTGAGCTGAACACCTACCTCGCCTCGGGCGATTGGAAGGGCAAGGCGGGCGGTTACGGCATCCAAGGCCCCGCGGGCGCCTTTATCCCGTGGATTCAAGGCAGCTACTCTGCCGTGATGGGATTGCCCGTGGCCGAAACCGCAAACCTGCTCCTCGCAGCAGGCTACCCCGTATACGGAGAGACATCATGAAGGGCAGCGTCATTGCACTTGGCCAGATCAACGGCAACCGCGCGGCGGCCCTGATCCGTGACGGCAAACTCGACGATTTCGTGGTGGATGCGGATGACACCGCCGCCCCTGCCCCCGGCTCGATTTTCCGCGCCAAGGGCGGTCGGTTGCTCAAGGGGATGGGCGGCGCCCTGCTTGACCTACCCGATGGCGAACAGGCCTACCTGCGCGGCTCCAAGGGGCTCAAGCCCGGCGCGCCGATGTTGGTGCAAGTCACCCACATCGCCGAAGAGGGCAAAGCCGTGCCGGTCACGACGCGCCTGTTGTTCAAATCGAAATACTGCATCGTCACCCCCGATGCGCCGGGGCTCAATATTTCCCGCGCGATCAAGGAAGACGACGAATTGTTGCGCCTTCACG
The DNA here is from genome assembly GCF_048259695.1 of Celeribacter sp. GTDB lineage: Bacteria > Pseudomonadota > Alphaproteobacteria > Rhodobacterales > Rhodobacteraceae > Celeribacter. Next base: position 17,141 of record NZ_JBLXHL010000005.1, read on the forward strand.
ATCTGGCCAGTGCCGGCATGGAAGACGCGGACGAGGCCTTTGGCTTGATCCTGCGCTCTGCCTGCGAGGGGACACCAGACGATGACATCCTCGACGACATCGCCACCATGCGCAATCTGGCCGAGGCCGTGACCGCCGACGTGGCGGGCGATCCCGAGTTGCTCATCTCCGGCGCGGATGCGTGGGAAACCGCATGGCGCGACTGGTCCGCCGATGTGTTCGACGACAGTGACGATGCGTTCGATAACCACGGCGTGATGGACTATGTCGACGACATCCGCGCGCTCAAGGCGCCGCTCACGGGTGGGGCCTTTGCCTATATCGAACAGACCCGCGCGATGGTCACGGTGGACGTCAACACAGGCGGGGAGTTTTCCCCCGCCGCGGGGACCAAAGCCAACATTGCGATTGCCCGCGACCTGTCGCGTCAGTTGCGTGTGCGTGGCCTTGCGGGGCAAATCATCCTCGATCTGGCCCCCATGCCCAAAAAAGAGCGCCGCCAGTTCGAGCAGGCCCTCAAAGCAGGGTTCAAGGCCGAAGGCGGCGATGTCGTCCTTGCCGGATGGACCCCTCTTGGCAACTTTGAAATTCAAAAGAAACGCACCCGGTTGCCAATCTCGCAGGTGCTGTGATGGGGTGTCCGATCTGCAAACAAGACAGCGCCAAAGAATACCGCCCGTTTTGTAGCAAACGCTGCGCTGACATCGACCTTGGGCGTTGGATGAATGGCGCTTATGCCATCCCGTCCGAGCGCGAATTTGACCCCGAAGAGGTCGCAAAAGCGCTCAAGGAGGCCGTGGATGCCGAATATCCCGATGGCACAGATAAACCCCGCTGATTTCTTCATTTTACCTCTGGACACCCGCCCGCCCTGCGACTAGAAACCCGCTACCCGAACGCAACAGCGTTCTTCCGGTGCCCGGGTAGCTCAGGGGTAGAGCAGTGGATTGAAAATCCTCGTGTCGGTGGTTCGATTCCGCCCCTGGGCACCATTTTTACACATAAGAACCAATACCATATTCCCGTTGATCGAGCGGGGAAGCATTGTTGCGTTTGGCTGCGTCAAGGTTGCACTTTGCGCGTTCGGAACCCCTCCCGTAAGTCATCATTTGCCGCATACGCCATGCGGCACCGCAGCCGCCTCAAGTTGATCCGAAAATTCCGGTACTGCGCCATTCTCGCATCCACGCGTTCGGGGGGGGGGCGTCTTGGCCCGCTGTGCGAACTTTCCGGACCACTTCAGCTGCAGTTGTCCCCTCACATTCCGGCGTCTTGAAAACCCTGATAGACCTGTGAAATTGCGGACTTATGACTTTGCTTGGACAACCATCCATGTTGAATGCACACTCCGGCTCAGGCATAAGGAGACTGTAGCATACGAGATGAAACATCGTACGGCGCAGCGGCTTTATATCTGCTCAACCAACACCAAACCCCACATCGGGAGGTCTCATGACGTTTGAAGTATCGGAACTTCCCAGCAATCCCTACAGCTTGGGCATTGTCCTCAAATTCCTGGCCGATCACGAGCCGTTTTCAGAATTTGAATTTGGCGTGACAACCAAATCTGTCTTTTATCAAATGCAAACCAATTGCCATATCGTTTGCGTGCAAAATGACAGGGTGGCGGGATATCTTGGTTGGATCCGCACCACCGAGGACAAGGCCAATGCCTGGTTAAATGAGGGCGCTCCTTTATTGACGGATGCAGATGCCACGGCGATTGCGGTAACGGTGTTCGCGGTCACGGATCGCAGGTTCATATTGCCAATGGTCCGCTATGCCAAAAAACGTGAACCGGGCCTGACGGTATTCTGGAAAAGATACTATCAGGATGGGCGCACCCCAACATCCAAAATAGTCGAGGTCACGTGATGGCTGACGTCACAGAGCGCGTTGAAACGATCGGCGTCTTGATCGGTGATTTGATCGCGGATGTATCGGTGCGCATCTGGGAAGCGCGGAATGCCAAGGCGTCGGTCGTCTGCGTGCATGGCTTTGGCGGGACCAGTCACGATTTCGCGCCTTTGGCGGAAACACTGGTCCAAAGTGGGATCACCGTTATTGCCCCCGATATGTTCGGGCGCGGCAACAGTACGTTTTTTCTTGACCCCACCCTTTACACATTGCGCAACCAGATGTCGGCGCTTGCGGTCACGCAGCGGTACCAACTGCCAAACAACTGTTTTTTAGGCACCTCTTGGGGTGGTTTGATGATCTTGGCACATGTGGCGAGTATCGGGTGGGACACCAAAGGCGTTATTCTCAACGATTGCCCGATACAGGCAAACGCAACAGTTCAGGATCTGCGGGAGCAGCTGACCGAAGAAGCTGTGAAAGTCTTTGAAACCCGCGACGAGGCGGCACAGTATGTGCTGACATCCCGGTCCATGGACTTTCTGGAGGGCGCATGGCGCGAACGGTTTATTGAAAGCCGCATCCTCAATATTGCAGGCAAATGGCGTCTGAATTATGACCCCACTCTTGGTGAGACCTTGCGCGTAAATGCGCCCTTCTCGGTCGAAGCGTTATTGAAAAGAGCGCCGCGTCCCGTCCTGATGAGTTTTGGCACACAAAGCCCTTATGCCGCTGACCCGTTGAATGACGGGATTGCCCGGGCCAACCCGAATATCACACTGTTGAAAAGCATGTCCGACCCGCATCCGCCATCCTTGATGAAGACCGATCAAATCTTCACGATTGCAGGGTTTCTGGCGCGTTGCCTTGGTTAGCGATCCACCACGCAGCATTCTATGTGGGCAATATTTGCGCCACGCGCCCGCATGGTAATCTGTGCGACATTGTCGCAAACCTTTAGTCGAAACCATAGGGCGCGGATGCGTGGCGTGAATGGCGTGGACCGCGTGAGGCTGCGCACCACAAACCGGCGCGGCAAGCTTGGGTGCACCCGATCAAAACTGGTTTCTATGAGATCGAGGGCAGACATGCCGAACGGCGCAATGACAATATATGCGCGGCCAAACCGCAAGACGAAACTTCTACGCCCCGCAGCCGTGCGATCACCGGCCTTTTGCGCCCGCTGCCTGACGGGAACAAGGCGAAGGGTTCTCCCCGTTGCAAGCGTGACACGCACAGACGCGGGATCGGGACTATCCTCCCCCGAAGGCCCTTCGACAATGGCTGCGTGCGTACGCAAGGGCTTGATGAAATCAACCCGCGCATCTTGTTCGCCCGTGTAAGCCTCTATGGCGCGCAAAACATCCGTTGCCCGAACATAACGCCGCGCCCCGACAAGCTCGAATTTCACAATCTCAGGCATGCGTAGGGGCCGGCGGGGCCGTGATGGGAGTAACCTCCAACGCCTCGGTCAGCACCGGGCGAAAGGCCAATGAGTACCGAAAGCCCGTTTGTTGTGCGCGTGTATTCAGCTCGAAATGTGTAAGGATCAGACGCAACCCGACATTGATCTCCATTTCCGCAATTCTGCGCCCGCCGCACACACGCGGCCCCGTCAAGAACGGGCGAAACGCCACATTGTCGGACGGCGCGGTCCGTTGGAATTCAGGCCGGCCTGCGCGAAATTCGTGTGGAGTGGACCAATATCGGGGATCCCGATGTAGACCGACCAGAGAGATCAGAACCATTTCACCCGCCTGCAATGACGTCTCCCCGAACCGGGCCGGATGACTGAGCTTGCGGACAACAAACGGGATAGGTGAAAACAGCCGCATTGTCTCGTCCCGAAACCCGTCGATACGCGCGTCGATCTGTGCGTGGGCATCCGCACGCAACGCGGTTTGCACATCAGGGCTTCGGCTCAGGCAATCAATCATCCACAACAAACTGGACGTCGTGGTTTCAATACCGGCGAACATGTTCGTCAAAAAGTCGCTGAATATGGTTTCGACAGGAAAGGGATCCCCCTGTGTTGCGAACCTGTTAAAAAGTGCGACCAATTCAGGGCTGTCTTGGCATGTGTCCCACAATGCAACCCGTATGCGCGTGAGCTCTCGGGACAGTGTTGTCAGCTCGCTCGACGCCTCGGAGGCCGCGATCCATGATCTGAATTGAAGCAGTTCCGCCATCGTGCGCAAGTCACGAAAATGCGGCAGGAAATCCGCCACGTTGACCTGAATACCCAAGGCATAGAAAAAACATCGCAATGCTGCACGCGATATAGCCGTTTCCAATCCGGCATGATCAGCGGTCTCCAACGCGGACAGCTCTGCGTCATAAATGTCGCGATACACGCTCAAATAGGATGGCTTGCCCGCTTTTGCATAGTGGCGCTGTGTTTTGGCCCGCAGATTGACCCAGTCCGCACCGTTCATGTTAAAGCGGCTGGGCCCGACAGCAGCCACCAGTCCGAAATCCTTTTCAAACACCTGCGGCGCATTCAAGACGCGTTCAATGTCTATGGCGTCTTCGAGAACGAACAACGCGCCCAGACGGGCAGGCCTTTCGCTTGGTGCGACTGTGGTGCGGTTTAAAAGCTCGACGACGACCCGATCGAGAAACTGTGATGCGTCCCGTTGTAGGGAATGGACGTCATTCATGGCTGGCCTCACTAAAAGAATGGATCGTTACAACGCGGTCAGGGCCAAGGGCCACGCAACAAGGGCCACGACGAACCGTCGCACCGGTTTGGCCAAACTGTACGTCAGGGATATTAACGAACGACTTGGATCTGATAAAATGGTCCGCAACACCGACGCCTTACAAACACGATATGTGGACGCAATTGTCACGTGCATGTCCGTGTAAAAACCCGAACGCGTGATGCGCCCGGGTTTATCTTGTTTGGTCTGAACGTTAGAAGCTGATCGCCACGCCCACATAAACGGTATCCGCCTTGATCGTCGATCCGAAGATATCCGGAAGCTCGTCAGGCAGGATACCGGAGTCGGCGTCCATCTTGAAAATATCGCGGCGCAGACCCACACGGAACGCCGTGCGCGACGTAGGGGCGTATTCAAGGCCGACATCAAGTGTGCCGTGGCCCAAGCCTCCGTTTCCGGACGCCGAGACGTCGCCTCCGCTTGGGCCGTCAACGTCATCGGTGTAGGTTAGGCCCTTATCATAACTGTACTGGCCCCGCGTGGCAGCCGCACTTGCGCCACCGTAAACGCTAAACGGGGAGCCTGCTGCGAGTTGTGCTTTTGCTTGTGCCGAGATCCGGAGGCCCGCGCCAACATAGTCTCGCGAGTTGTTGCTCTGAAGGGAATCGACGGATCCGCCACCGCTTGAAGAAAACGCGGAAACGCCCTTGTCCTGAGACGTCGAGAGCGCCTCGACACCCACGCCCAAACGCAAGGACGTGCGCGATGTTTCCCATTTTCGACCAATATCGAAATTGGCGATGCCCGCATCGAAGTCAGACGTCAGAGAGCTTTCATCGCTGATGTCGTCTCCAAGATCGGTAAATGAGTTCGGCGCAAAGGCCACGGCAGACGCGCTCGCGGACCAGTCCCATCCGGGTTTGATGTCACGAAGAACTTCTACCGAACCGTAGAGGCCAAAATCATCATCCACCACACCCCCGGGTGCGCCAAGCTTTTCGCGCGTGAAATCCGACTGCATTGCGCCGCCTGCCAGACTAACGGTCATGCCATCGTCATCGGCAACTGCAATCGTTGGGGCCCCTGCGGCCAGACCGGCGACGCCGAATGCCAAGCCAATGTTCAATTTGCGGACGGTTGCGGCCATTGTATATCCTTCGTGTTGTGATGCCTTGGTCGTCGCAAGTCTTTTCAAACCGGGTCATGAAATCGAACAAACAGGCACATAAAATCTAGTTACGCATCCCGTCCGACTAGCCCGCCCAGAGCGATGGACACAACGCCTCTTTGGAGAAAGTGACAGCGCAAAAGAGAGCACCTTATCCTTTAGGATGGTTTAATGTTTGTGGTTTTCTCCGAGTGGCTTCGCGCACACGAACACCCGCGCCCGGGATGCACGCAAATGGCGTAATGGCGTTCGGTCCATTGGAAGGCGCCTTTTGCACGGCATGAGTGAGGAAAGGCCGCCCACGGGCCAGAAACAGGGGTAAAACGCCACGCAATTTTTGCCAACCCGACGGAAAATGAACCGCCCCACGTTGAGAGGACGTCTCACATAAAAAGGGCGCAGACATGAAACGACTCACACAGACGGTCCTCATCACCGTAGCGGCGGCATCAATCGCGGCAACCTCCCCCACCGCCACACTGGCGCGGGGTGGAAATCCCATGGACGGCGTCGCCGAACAGCTTGGCCTAAAGCCCGCACAATTGAAAAGCTGCTTGGGGGAGCCACCGGCGCAAGGGGCGCGCCCATCCGAGGCAGCGCAAGCCGCAATGATCGACTGCCTCATCGGTCAAAACAGTTCTTTGACCGCGGATCAGATCAATGCGGCAATGACCGCCATGCGCGATGCACCGCCTCCCCCCAAAAGGTAGCTCAACCGGCATGTGGCGCACCCGACCCTGTCACCGGGTGCGCCCGCCCCCCTGACGCAACGCGCGTCAGAACTTGGAAAAAATTCCGACGGGAACAACCACGCCGCGCGTTAAACGCCTGACCCCCGCGAAAAACGACACGCTTTAATGAAACAGGACCATTCCGATGAAAACCTTTCACCTAACACTTGCCGCCGCACTCTTGTCCTCCACTGCGGCCCTTGCCGAGGCGCCATTTCCCATCCCGGACACGATGCAGGACGTCTGCTATAATGCGACGGTTGCAATCCCCTGCGCCGATACGGGCGATGCGTTTTCCGGCCAAGACGCCCAAGTGACCGGCCCCGCCACCAACTACACCGACAACAACGATGGCACAGTCACCGATACCGTAACGGGCCTGATGTGGGCGCAGACCCCCGACCTCAATGGCGATGGCGAAATTCTGGCATCTGACAAACTCAGCTACGAGGCCGCCCTCGCAGGGGCCAAGACATTCGATCTGGCGGGATATGATGACTGGCGGCTGCCAACGATCAAGGAAATGTATTCGTTGATGGATTTCCGCGGCACCGATCCAAGCGGCTTTGAGGGCGACGACCTCTCCGCGCTGATCCCCTTTATCAATCGGGACTATTTCGACTTTGCCTATGGTGACATGGCGGCGGGTGAACGCCTGATCGACTCACAAATGGCGTCAAGCACACTGTACGTTTCAGGTACGAACGCCACAAAGGACGCCACTTTATTCGGTGTGAATTTTGCCGACGGGCGGATCAAAGGCTACGGGCTTGAACTGCACGGTCAGGACAAGACGTTTTTCGTGATGTATGTGCGCGGCGATACGGGATACGGCGTGAATGATTTTACCGACAACAATGACGGCACCGTAACCGATGCGGCCACGGGGCTGATGTGGTCACAAACCGATAGCGGTGCGGCAATGGATTGGCAGGCCGCACTGGCCTTTGCCGAAGACGCCAACGCCAACACCTACCTTGGGTTTGATGACTGGCGCCTGCCCAACGTCAAGGAGTTGCAAGTGTTGGTAGACTACACGCGCTCGCCCGACACGACCGATAGCCCCGCGATTGACCCGGTTTTCATGACCACCGAAATCACCAACGAAGCCGGACAAGCTGATTATCCGTTTGTGTGGAGTTCAACCACACATGCAAACTGGACCGAAAACGTGGGCGGTTATGGGGCCTACGTCAGCTTTGGTCGTGCCACGGGGTATTTCGGCAACGTCTGGACGGATGTGCATGGCGCGGGGGCGCAACGCTCGGACCCCAAAACCGGAGACGCCGCCGACTACCCCCAAGGCAACGGCCCGCAAGGGGACGCCGTTCGGGCCGAAAACTTTGTGCGACTGGTGCGCGACGCGAATTAGCCAATCCCCCTTGGGGCGGGCCAAACCGCCCCGAGGATCAAAGCCGACGGCATGGCGCATGATTTCTTATGATCTGTGTCGTCTTGGCCTCTTGCGTCACGCGGGGTGATGCGGGACATAGGGGGGACTGATTTTGGCGCATGTCGCGCCGCTCGACTGGCCCCGAGGAGACCCCCATGACGTTCGACCGTTCCATAAAGATCGCCCCGTCGATCCTATCCGCAGATTTCGCCAACTTCGGCGCAGAGATCCAGGCCATTGAGGCACAGGGCGCCGATTGGGTCCATGTCGACGTGATGGACGGGCATTTCGTTCCGAACCTCACCTTTGGCCCCCCCGCCGTCAAAGCGTTCCGCCCCCATGTCAAAACCGTCATGGACGTCCACCTGATGATCTCGCCCGTGGATGCCTATATCGACGCGTATGCCGATGCAGGTGCCGATATTCTCACCGCCCACGTCGAGGCAGGTCCGCACATCCACCGCACGCTACAGGCCATTCGTGGCGCAGGGATGAAGGCCGGTGTGGCGCTGAACCCCGGCACGCCCGCATCCGCCGTCGAGGACATCCTTGATATGGCGGATATGGTATTGGTGATGACCGTGAACCCCGGATTTGGCGGGCAAAAGTTCATCGACATGACATCCAAGGTGCGCAAAGTGCGCGAGATGATTGGCGACCGCGAGATTCATATCCAGATCGACGGCGGCGTTGATCCAACGACCGCGCCGCTTGTCGCCGCTGCGGGCGCCGACGTGCTTGTCGCGGGATCCGCGGTGTTCCGGGGCGGCTCGGTCGACACCCCGTGCATCTATGGCGACAACATCAAAGCCATCCGCATGGCCGCACAGGGCTAGTCCCGCACAGATCCACGAACGGCGGCGCGGTTACATCACCGCGCCGAGCACCGCAAAGCCCACCACCATCATGCCGCACAGGCGGCTGATACGGTCGCGCACGGCAAAGACAATCGGGTCGTCGTGCATCTCGCCGCGATGGGTCAAAAGCACGATACGGCTGATCCAGAACAACAAGATCAGACAAATGCCCCACAGCGCCGGCGGGTTCGAATAGAGCAGCGCCACATCGGGCGAATTCATGTAAAGCGCCAACACAAGAATCGACACATACCCCGTGCCAAGCGCCATTTGCGAGATAACCTCGGCGTCATCATTGCGATAGCCGCGCCCCTCGGGTTGCAGCTTGCCCGACTTGATATTGTCGACAAGTTCCGCCTGACGCTTGACTGCGGCCAGTGCAAAGAAAAAGAACACCGAAAACGCCAGAAGCCACATCGAAAGCCCGACACCAACAGCCACGCCGCCCGCAACGATGCGTAGCGTATACAGCCCCGCAAGCACCGACACATCAATCACCGCGCGGCGTTTGAAATAGAGCGAATAGGCGGTGGTCATCGCGTAGTAGCACACCATGACAAACAGGAAAGTGGCCCCGAGCGCCACGGACAGAACCGCCCCGACGCCAAGCAACCCGCCCGCCATCGCGGTGCCTTGTCCGATCGGCACGGTTCCTGCGGCAAAGGGGCGTTTGCATTTGCGGGCATGGGCACGGTCGGCGTTCAGGTCCAACAGGTCGTTGAGCACATAGACCGAGGAGGCCACGAGCGAAAAGGCGACAAAGGCGGTCAGCGCACGGATAAGCGAGATTGCATCCAGTTGGTGCGCCAACAAAAGCGGGATAAAGACGAGGATGTTTTTAAGCCACTGGTGCGGGCGCAACGCTTTGACATAGGGTTTGAGATCGCGCTCGGGCGCGCCGATGTGATCCACCTCGACCCCCAGTCGCGCGACCTTGCCACGCAGTGCCTCGGAGGCATTCACGGTCACGGCCCTTGCCGCGTGGGGCCAGACATCGAGGTCGGCCTCATGGTCGCCCGCGTAGGCAAATCCGGCTTCCCCGTAGGTCTCGACGAGGAACGCGGCCTTATTCGCCCCTTTGAGATTTCTGTCCCCATCCGAACCAAACACCGCATCAAATACGCCTAAATGTGTGGCAATTTGATCTGCGAGGGATTGATCGGTCGCCGTGACAAGAGCAACTTGCCCGCCTGATTTGCGCCACGCCGCGATGTAATCAAGCACCTCGGCGTTATACGGCAGCTTTGCAACATCCACGTTCGAGCGTGCCGCCAATTCGCGTTTAAGCGCGGCTTTGCCCGATTTGAGCTGCCTTACGGCACGCAACGCCGCAGACCAGTCTTTTGACGCGGCATTCCAGAACGTCTCGTGCAGCATGTCCGATTTCAAAAGGGTTCCGTCCAGATCGACGGCCAGAACCGGCACAGGGGCCTTCGGGGCGCTGTGGTCCTGTTGGGGATGACCTGTCTTGCTCACTGCGCACCTCAATTACGTGCCGTTCGCCTTTGCGGCGATACTGTTACATTTTGTGTTGCCCCATATCGAACGTTACAGCCCTTTTTGGCAAGACCTGAGACCAATTGCCGCCACAATGGCCGCAATTCGGGGCAATTGAGTCACGCAATCCGCCTTGACCCCCGCCATGTGATGGCCTAATTCGTGTCTCACCCGAGCGGGTGTTGTGTAATGGTAAGACCTCAGCCTTCCAAGCTGATGACACGGGTTCGATTCCCGTCACCCGCTCCAATCTCCCCCCTGCCCTAGATTTTTTGCACCACGGTCCTGCCGGTGGCGGATTACAGCGGCGCGATCAGGTCCGGTCCCTCGGCGCGGTTGGAATTGACCGCTGTCGAGACCTTGTGGAACTGCAACGCCGCATCGTCCACGGAGCGCATGAGCGTTGCCGCCCCATGCCCCTCCTCGCCAAGCCATTTGCCCCATTGGTCGGGCGACAGCAAAACAGGCACGCGGTGATGGATCCCGGCCATACGCCCCGTGGCCGCACAGGTCACCATCGCGCAGGTCCGCAGCCGCTCGCCCGCGTGTTCCCAATCCTGCCAAATCCCCGCGAACACCATCGGGCCGTCATCAGCTGGGCGAATGAACCACGGTTGTTTCTCGCCGCCCTCGGGACGGTGCCATTCGTAAAACCCGTCCGCAGGGATAAGACACCGCCGCGCACGACAGGCGGCGCGAAAGGCGGGTTTTTCGGCAATGGTTTCCGCCCGTGCATTGATCAACAGCGGGCCGTCATTGGGCTTTTTATACCACTGCGGGATAAAACCCCAACGCATCGGCACCAATTTACGCGTACCGTCCTCGCCAAACACCACATGGATTTTCGTGGTCGGGCAGACGTTGTAATTCGGGATCACCGGCAAATCATTTGCGGGTGCCGCCGCAAAAAGCTGCGCCATCGCATCGTTGGGCAAGGTGATGGCAAATCGTCCGCACATGCGCCGACAATAGATCGAATACGCACGAAAGCCAGAGCCATGGCGCATCGGCGGGCGGGTCAGTCGAGAGAAAGATCGTGTAGCACGGAGCCTCGCACAGGGCGCGTTAGCGAAACGCCTTTTTCGCCAGATCAATCTTGGCGTCCATCATCGACATCTCTTTCATAATCTCGGAGCGCCGCGTGCGATCCCCCGTGTCGCGCAGCTCGCCGCGCAACCGCTCTAATTCACGAGACAGAATCACAAACTCCGGGACCCCGCCGCTTTCCTTGACCAAGCGGCTCAACAGCGCATTTTCGGGGTCGGCCTCATGCGGCAACGGTTTGCCCGCCCCCGCAAGGTTGTCAAACGCCCCCTCGCGTTGTGCCTGTGAAATCCTTGCGTCGATCAAATCAAAAAGAGGATGGTCCATGCGCCAGCCCGTCAAAAGAAAAGCCCCCGCATGATAGCGAGGGCTTACCGTTTTTATAAGAGGGCGCGATTATTTAATCGTAATGCGACCATCGGTGTAGGGCGTGTAGGGCGCATTTGCAGCAATGTATTCCGCCGTCACGTCCGCAAGATCGGGACCGAAATCATAGACGTTGGAGGCATCAATGAACATTTTGTAGCCGTCACCACCGTTGCGCACGTAGTTGTTGGACACAACGCCGTAGGTTTTGGCGGGATCAAGTGGTTCCCAAGTGCCGTCCATATCGATCATCACCTCGACCACACGTTCGCCCGTCGCATTGCCGGACTCGACCACATAGGTCATGCCCGCAACCTGAGGGAAGCGACCGTCATCTTCGGCATTGTCGAACTGGCCCATGCCGTTTTCCAACGCGGCTTTGAGCGTGGCGCCATCCACAAAGAAGGTCGACAGCGTGTTCTGGAACGGCAGCACGGTCAGCACTTCGCCCTGTGTCACGTCACCCGCATCAATGGAGGCGCGCAGACCACCGGAATTGGCCAGTGCGATCTGGATGCCCTGATCTTTGACGCGGTCCAACATGGCGTCGGCCACGAGGTTGCCCATCTGGCACTCCATGTGGCGGCAAACCTCGCGCGAACCGTCGATGGCCTCGGCCGTTTCAGCCACGATTTTGTTGCGAATCTCGTCGAGTGGCACGGCGGCTTCGGCGATGCGTGCCACGGTCACCTCATCCTCGGTGACGGCCGCGTCCATAATGAGCGGTTCGCCGACAGCTTCGGTCACATTGCCCTCATCGTCGAACGTCACGTTCAACTCGCCAAGGAACTTGCCATATGCATAGGCCGACACAATCGCGGTAGAGCCAACCATTGTGGGGTATGGACCCTCGGCGCGATCATTGGTGTTGGACAACAGCGTATTGGTGTGCCCGCCAACGATGATGTCGACACCTGTCGTATTGGCCGCGACGATCTGGTCAACGCGATACCCCGAGTGCGACAGCACGATGATCTTGTTCACGCCTTCGGCTGTCAGCTTGTCCACTTCGCCCTGCACCGCCTCGGACGGGTCGGTAAAGATCACGTTGGGACCGGGAGAGGCCAGTTCGTCGGTGTTTTGTGGCGTCAGGCCGATGAGGCCGATTTTTTCGCCGCCACGCTCGATGATCGTGGATTTGAGCAACTTGTCCGCAAGCAATTCCTCGCCCGAGAAATCGGCGTTGGACATCAGCACGGGGAAATCCAGTGCGTCCATAAAACCGCGGAGCACTTCGGGACCATCGTCGAACTCGTGGTTGCCCACGGTCATCGCGTCATAGCCCATCTTGTTCATCATCTCGGCAGCAAGTTTGCCTTTGTAATAGGTGTAGAACAAGGTGCCCTGGAACTGGTCGCCGCCATCCACGAGAATGGAATTGTTCGAGCGCGACCGCGCCTCCTCAATGGCCGTGACCAGACGGGCGGAGCCGCCAAAACACTTGCCTTCGGTGTTGTCTTCGGCGGAGCAGCCCGAATCGTATTTCGAGATCGGTTCAAACCGCGCATGGAAATCGTTGGTGTGCAAAACGGTCAGAGAATAATCGGCATAAGCCGCCCCTGCACACAGTGTCATAGCCGCGGATGTTGTGAGAATCTTCTTGAGCATGTCTGCCCCCCTGTTGAGTTATTTTGCAATGCTGCAAAGAGTTGACCGAAGAGTCAAAGGATCTGTCAAATATTAGCGCTAACGCCGCCGCGTAACGCCTATATGACAGGCAACACGCCTCCCGGGTGCGCCCCGCCATGCGAACAGCCGCCGAAACCTTGGGGTTTTGACGCGCCGCCCCTGCCCCGACAACGGCGAGATGCCCATTGACCCGCCTGTGCAAAACGGGGCATTTCTGCGCCATGATGATTTATAAAATATTCCGCGCAAGCGAGTGGGCCGATCTGCAACGTGATGGCCAGACACAGGGCGCCCCTGTCGACGTGGCGGATGGCTACGTGCATTTTTCAACCGCCGAACAGGCGCGTGAAACCGCCGCCAAATGGTTCGCAGGCGAGACCGGTCTGGTCCTGTTGGCCTGTGACGCCGACGCAATGGCCCCCGACATCACATGGGAACCATCGCGGGGAGGGGCTCTGTTTCCGCATCTTTACCGTAACCTGCGGATGGGCGATGTCGTGTGGGACAAACCCTTGCCCGTGGCCCCCGATGCGCACCCCGACAGCCACATCTTTCCCGAGGACATGGTATGAGCGTCACCGAGCAAATCGGCCTTGCGGCCTTGCGTAAGCTTGACCCCGAACGGGCGCACACCCTGGCACTCGCGGGGCTGCGTGCGGGGCTTGCCCCCCTGCCCGGCCCCGTCACCTCGCATCGCCTGAAAACGACAATTGCCGGTATGGAAATGCCCAACCCCGTTGGCCTCGCCGCAGGGTTTGACAAGAACGCCGAAGCCATTCCGCAGTTGAGCCGTGCGGGTTTCGGGTTCCTTGAAATCGGGGCCGCAACGCCGCGTCCGCAATCCGGAAACGCCAAACCACGCCTGTTTCGCCTGACGGAGGATCGTGCCGTTATCAACCGCTTTGGCTTTAACAATGACGGGATGGAGGCCATCACCACCCGCCTTGCCCGCTGCCGGCATTCGGGCCACAAAATCACGATCCCCGTGGGGCTGAACCTTGGCGCCAATAAAGACAGCACAGACCGCGCGGCGGATTTCGCAACGGTCCTGACGCATTGCGGCAACTTCATCGACTTTGCCACCGTCAATGTCTCTTCGCCCAACACCGAAAAATTACGCGACCTACAGGGCGCCGAAGCCCTCGAAGCCCTCCTCGCGGGTGTTCTGGATGCACGCAAGGGGTTGGAGAAATCCGTGCCGGTGTTCCTTAAAATTGCGCCCGACCTCGACAGCTCCGAGATCGACGAGATTGCCGAAGTGGCGCGCAAATCGGGCATTGACGGGGTGATTGCCACCAACACGACACTCTCGCGCGATGGTTTGAAAAGTGCGCATAAAAGCGAAATGGGCGGTCTTTCAGGGCAGCCTTTGTTCGAAAAGTCCACGCGCGTTCTGGCCCGCCTGTCGCGCACCCTCGGGGATGACCTGCCGCTTATTGGTGTGGGCGGGGTCGGATCGGCGCTTGATGCCTACACCAAAATCCGTGCAGGGGCGTCGGTGGTCCAACTGTATTCCGCGATGGTCTATCACGGGCTGTCGCTCGCGCCGCGCATCGCAAAGGGGCTTGATGATCTGCTCAAAGCCGACGGGTATGACAGCGTATCAGAGGCTGTCGGAACCAAGCGCGGCGACTGGCTCTAACCCGCCACGTCGCGCTCAAGCGCGGGGTATTTCCACCCCAATGTCACCGCCCGTGCGATATAGCTGATGATCAACGCGGCCCATAGGCCGTGGTTGCCCAGGAGCGGGATGAGCGCCCAGACCGCAACCGCATAGGTCGCGACCGAAAGCAGCATCATGTTGCGCATATCCCGCGTGCGGGTCGCGCCGATGAACACCCCGTCGAGCATCCATGAGGCGAGGCCCGCCACAGGCGCCAACACCATCCACCACAGGTAGGACCGCGCCTCGACGCGCACAGGCGTGGCGGTGGACATGGCGTCGATAATCGCGCCCCCGAACAGCGCAAAGGCCACGGCGAGAGCCACGGCGGCGACCATCCCCCAGAACGCCGCCAACAGCGCCCCGCGCCGAAACGCGTCACGCGAGCGCGCCCCCATCGCGGTGCCGACAATCGCCTCGGCGGCAAAAGCAAACCCGTCAAGCGCATAGGCGGTGATCTCGATGAACTGCATCAGGATTTGATTGGCCGCAAGGGTCACATCGCCAAACCCCGCGCCCAGAAATGCGAACGACACCATGATGGACAAGAGCAAAACCGAGCGGACCATAATGTCGGTGTTGACCTTTGCCATGTGAACAAGTCGCTCGGATTTGAGCACCACGGCCCAATCGCGCCACGCAGGCACGCCAAAGGCATCGCGGCACAGCCACAGCCCCATAACGGCCCCCGTGACTTCGGCGATGACTGTGGCGATGGCCACGCCCGCGACCCCCCATCCGAGCCCCAGAACGAACCAGAAATCTAGCCCGATATTGATGCCGTTCATCCACAGTTGCAGCAACAAAACGGCGCGTGTGCGCTCTTGGGCGATCAACCAACCCGTCAGGCCAAAGATGGCGATGGCAAACGGCGCGGACCAAATGCGGATCGAGATATAGGACCGCGCCATGCTTTCCACCTCCGCGGAGGCCGGCGAGACATGAAAAGCCGCCCAAAGGATCGGCATTTGTAGAGCAATCACCCCCGCGCCGCCAATCACGGCAATCATCAGTGCACGGGTGAGATAGGCGGAGACCTCGGCGGCATCACCTGCGCCGCGGGCTTGGGCCACGAGCCCCGTGGTCCCCATGCGCAAGAACCCGAAAATCCAATACACCGACGCGAGGATCACCGCGCCAATGCCCACAGCCCCGATGGGCGCGGCGGCCCCCATTTGCCCGACCACACCGGTATCCACCGCACCCAGAATAGGAACGGTGGCGTTCGACAAAACGATGGGCAAAGCAATGGCGAGGACACGCCTGTGGGTCAAACGGCGCACTCCGGACGGCGGATGCCCCACCGGCTCAGCCATCCCGGCGCGGCATTAGAAAGTGGCACATGGCATCGGCAATGGGGCGATCGGGCTCGTCCTGCCATGCCGTCGCGTGAACCGTGGCAAACCGGCGGCCCGCACGGGTGATCCGCGCAGAGGCAAAGGTGTCTTGTGCTTTGCCCGAACGCATATAGTCGATGGTCAAATCAATGGTTTTGGGCACAGCGGGCCAGACTTCGCCATCCGCCGAGAGACAGCCATCCCCCATCCAGACACGCGACCACCCCAAACTCATAAAGGCGGTCATCTCCAGAAACGAGGCAATGGCCCCTCCGTGCAATGCGGGCAATACGGGGTTGCCGATCAGGTCGGCGCGATAGGGCATTTTCGCGGATAAATCCGCCCCCTTGGCTGTGAATTCGAACCCCATAAAGGCCATGTAGGGCACGCGCTCCATCAACCGTGCAAGCAGGGCATCGCGGGGTGTCGTTTCGCTCATGCGCCGCGCTCCACCGTAAAGGCCCCGCTGGCCGTGGCCACAGGCGTGTCGGAGGATCCGTCGGTCGCGGTCGCGCGCACAAAGGCCACGGATCGCGTCATGTGATAGCATTCGGCGTGGGCGGTGACCGTGTGATGTGGCTTGGCCGAGCGCATATAGTCGATCCGCAGGTCAAGCGTCGCAGTGGCGAATCCCGCCTCGGGATGGCTCATCACCGCCGCCCCCGCGCAGGTGTCCATCAAGGCCGATACCGCACCGCCATGAATCACGCCCGTGGACGGATCCCCGATCAGCTTTTCCAGATACGGCATCGTGATGGTTGCAGCGCCCGCACCGATCGAGGTCAACGCCATGCCCAAATCGCGGCTATGCGGAATGGCCTCGATAAACTGTCGTGCAATTTTAGTCCGTTGATCTGTCATATCGCTCCCCAAACCTCGGGACAATTAATCGGCTTCCACGCCCCCGCCGCAAGCCCAAACTGACGCCAGACCCCGAAGCCGCGATGGGATGGCGCAAAGTGACGTTACGTCGCAATCCGTCACCAAAGGCACGGGTCTGCTACGAAATGATTCGGAGACCGGTGCGAACGGCCTTGATCCCATACCCCTGTATTAACTATGGTTTTCACAAAGGCCCCAAACCGAATTGATTTTCTGAACCAATCAGTTTAGTTCGAGCGCCGTGGAGGATTGACATGCCCGATGACCGCCTAAGCTTCAAAGAGATGTGCAGCACATTTGATGTGACGCCGCGCACGTTGCGCTATTACGAGTATATCGAGTTGCTTGATCCCGAAAAAGAAGGGCGCTCGCGCTATTACACCACCCGCGAATTGGCGCGCATGAAACTGATCCTGCGTGGACGCCGCTACGGATTTTCACTCGAAGAAATCCGTCAGTGGCTGCTGATCTACGAAGAAAAAGGGACAAAGGCGCAAAATGATGCCTTTGTTGAATTGGCGGACCGTCAACTCGGCGCCCTCGAAGCACAGCGCAAAGAGCTTGATGATGCGATCGAAGAGTTGCGCGAATTGCGCAGCCAGACCGAGGCGGCATCACCGTCCTGAGCCTCTCTTTGACGCATGTGGCGCCTTCGCAGCCGGCGGGCGCTACAGATTGTAAACATGCGACGTAACGTTTTACGCGCCCGTTGCCTCGTTCTCGCCCCTCGCGGCCGAAACAAGAACAACATCGCGATCCGTGCATTGCGGTAAATGCACAAAATACCCTTAGGTAAGCCAAAGCGCTTAAGCTTGCGATTACTGGTATTTTTTAACTATTTAAAATAATTTTAGTCAAACCGCTTGCGCAGGTGTTAACAGAACAATATTGCTCTTTCCGCTAGGTAACTATTCCGGAAATTTTACCATTTGGAAAGTGACGCTACGTTAAAGTTTTGGTGGCGATCATTCAACTTGTAGACTGGTAGCGAAGCATCCACTTCGCGCTGAAAGCACATGGGTCTTGAGCACCCATAAAGACAAACGCCGGAGTGATAAACGTGACAAACGAGGTACTGACAATCCGCCAGATGTGTGATGCGCACGATGTGACGCCACGCACTTTGCGGTTTTACGAAGCGAAAGAGTTGCTCTTTCCGATCCGGGAGGGGCAAAAACGACTCTTCACACGTCGGGATCGCGCCCGCCTCAAATTGATTTTGAAGGGCAAGCGATTCGGCTTCTCGCTAGAAGAGATCCGGCAACTGCTTGATCTTTACAGTGAGGCCGACGGCGGGCGTGCTCAAATGAGCGGCACGCTTCATGCATATCGGCACCAAATGGTGGCGATGCAAAAACAACGTGACGAGCTGCTCCAGGTTATGGACGAGCTCGCCGAACAAATCGAATGGACCGAGCAGGCGCTTGGTTCCAAAGACCTACTCGGGAAGGCAAGCTAACCTCCCGAAGCATCGCAAGGGAGAAGGCAATGCCTAGCTACACAGCACCGACGAAAGACATCCAATACGTTCTGCACGATCTGTTGAACATCTCAGGCTCCGACATCTCCGGTTACGGCGATCTGGAGCCTGAGTTCACCGAAGCCGTCCTCGACGCTGCGGGCCAACTGGCCTCCGAAGTCCTCACCCCGCTCAATGCTGTCGGTGACAAAGAGGGCTGTCGGCTCGAGAACGGTGTGGTCTACACCCCCACAGGGTTCAAAGGTGCATTCGAGCAGATGAAAGAGGGCGGTTGGACCGGTCTTGATCTGCCCGAACAGTATGGCGGTCAGGGCATGCCCTACATCGTCGGGACCGCAGTTGGCGAACTGTTTTCCTCTGCCAACCAAGCCTTTACAATGTATCAGGGCCTGACCCACGGCGCGGTTTCCGCCATCCTGGTTCACGGTACGGACGCACAAAAAGACCTGTTCATGCCCAAAATGGTGTCGTGCGAATGGACCGGCACCATGAACCTGACCGAGCCGCATTGCGGCACCGATCTGGGCCTGATGCGCACCAAGGCCGAACCGAATGACGACGGCAGCTACAAGATTTCGGGTCAGAAAATCTTTATCTCGGCGGGCGACCACGACATGGCCGAGAACGTCATCCACCTCGTGTTGGCCAAAATTCCGGGCGGCCCCGAGGGGATCAAAGGCGTGTCGCTCTTTATCGTGCCCAAATACAAAGTGAACGCCGACGGCTCCGTGGGCGAGGCAAATGGCGTTTCCGTTGGCTCCATCGAAGAGAAAATGGGCATCCACGGCAACTCCACCTGCGTGATGAACTACGACGAGGCCGAGGGCTATCTGTTGGGCGACATGCACAAAGGGATGCGTGCCATGTTCACCATGATGAACGAGGCCCGTTTGGGCGTCGGGATGCAGGGTTTGGCACAGGCCGAGGCCGCCTACCAGAACGCGGTGATCTACGCCAAAGACCGCCTGCAAGGGCGCGCTGTCACAGGGGCCGAAAACCCCGATGGCCCTGCCGATCCCCTGATCGTACACCCCGATATCCGCCGCAACCTCATGGATCAGAAGAGCTTCATCGAGGGCGCGCGGGCGTTCTTGTACTGGAGTGCATCACTGATCGACGCCGGCCACCTCAAAGGCGACAAAGACGCCGAAGGGCTCGTGTCGCTGATGACCCCCGTGCTCAAGGGCTTTTTGACCGACAAAGGGTACGAGGCGACGGTCAACGCGCAGCAAATCTACGGCGGCCACGGCTATATCGAAGAATGGGGCATGTCCCAGTTCACCCGCGATGCCCGCATCGCGATGATCTATGAGGGTGCAAACGGCGTTCAGGCGCTCGACCTCGTGGGCCGCAAATTGGCACAAGATGGCGGCAAACACGTCATGGCCTTCTTTGAAATGGTCAAAGGGTTCTGCAAAGAAAACAATGGCGAGGACATGGCGGATTTCGTCGAGCCACTCAAACTGGCCTCCAAAGACCTGCAAGCGGCGGGCATGTTCTTTATGCAAAACGGCATGAAAAACCCCAATGCGGCGCTGTCGGGTTCGTATGATTTCATGCACCTGTTCGGCTACACCTGCCTTGGCCTGATGTGGGGCCGCATGGCGAAGGTGTCCTTGGCGGCGTTGGAAAACGGCACCGATGACCCTGTATTCCATGAGACAAAACTGGCCACGGCCCGTTACTTCATGGCGCGTCAGCTGCCGATGACCATGACCCTGCTCAAGCGCATCGAAAGCGGCGCCGACACTGTCATGGCCTTGGATGCCGAAAACTTCTAAGATTGCCACGACCGGAATTGAGACGCCCTCGCCCTTCGGCGGGGGCGTTTTTGTTTTCAAACAACACCTTGGCTTTTGACGGAGCGTAACTATGCCCAAACGATTTAGAATGACGCGGCGTTTTCCTGTTTCGATGACCGAAGATGGCTATCGTCGTCTCAAGACGTTCGCACGGGAGGCCGGACTGGAGGAGGGAGAAGCGCTATCGTTTCTTTTCGAAAACTTCACATCGGTCACGCATGAAGAGAACCTCAAACACCGTTTGAACCTGTTCAGGGCGGATTTGGAGAGACGCAAGGCATAACGCGCCACGGGCTCAAACCCGTCCCTTGTACGGGATCAGGCACGCAACTCCGGGAGGGGAGGGAAAAATGACGATCCAGCTTTATGGATTTGGCGAAAGCGGCCATTCGTACAAAGTGGCCTTGGCCCTGTCCCTCGCGGGGGTCCCCTATGACCTGCGCTTTGTCGACTTTTTCAACGGTGAGGCGCGCAGCCCCGCGTTCAAGGCCATCAACCCGATGGGCGAATGTCCCGTCTTGGTGGATGGCGACCTGACGCTAACGCAATCAGGTGTGATCCTCGACTACCTCACCAAACAAACCGGAAAATTCGGAGGCGAGAGCGAGGCCGAACGGCGCGAGGTGTTGCGGTGGACCTTGTGGGACAACCACAAGTTTTCAAGCCAGATCGGCATGACGCGTTTCTTGATGAATTTCATTCCCGAGGACAAGCGGCCACAAGAGGTCATCACCTTTACCCAAGGCCGCATCAAGGCCGCGATGGGGATCCTTGATTCCCATCTCGCAGACCACACATGGATCGCAGGGGGCAACGGGCCGACCAACGCGGATCTTTCGTGCTGCGCATATCTTTTTTACCCCGAAACGTATGGGTTCACCCGTGCGGATTGGACGAACATCGACCGTTGGCTTTCGGATATCGAAGCTCTGGACGGTTGTACACACCCCTATGATTTGATGCCGCGCGCCTATGCGACGACGGCCTGAGGAGGACCACATGACAGACGCCTATATATATGACGCCATTCGCACGCCGCGCGGCAAGGGCCGCAAAGACGGCGCATTGCACGAAGTGACATCCGTGCGCCTTTCGTCGCAGATGCTCGACGCTCTGGCCGACCGTAACGGTCTTTCGGGTCACGCGGTCGAGGACGTGATCTGGGGCAACGTGACGCCAATCGGCGAACAGGGTGCATGCCTTGCCCGCACGGCCGTTCTGGCCTCCAAGCTTGACCAATCCATCCCCGGTCTTGCGATCAACCGCTTTTGTGCCTCGGGCATGGAGGCCGTGAACCTCGCCGCGAACCAAGTGCAGGGTGGCGCGGGCATGGGCTATATCGCGGGCGGTGTCGAAATGATGGGCCGCGTGCCGATGGGCTCCGATGGCGCGGCCATTGCCGCCGATCCCTCGCTTGCCATGTCGACCTATTTTGTCCCCCAAGGGATTTCGGCCGATATCATCGCGACCGAATACGGGTTTTCGCGCGAACAGGCCGATGCCCTCGCCGTTGAAAGCCAGAACCGTGCCGAAGCGGCATGGAAAGCGGGTCACTTTGACAAATCCATCGTACCGGTGCGCGACCAGAACGGCCTGACCATTCTGGACCACGACGAATACATGCGTCCGGGCACCACGACCGAGGCGCTTGGAAATCTCAAGGCCTCGTTCAAGGACATGGGCGAAATGATGCCCGGTTTCGACAAAATCGCACTGATGAAATACCCGCACCTTGAGCGTATCAACCACATCCACCACGCCGGCAACTCGTCGGGCATCGTGGACGGCGCCGCAGGTGTGTTGATCGGCAACAAGGAATTCGGCGAGAAGTGGGGCATCAAACCCCGCGCCCGCATCCGCGCCACCGCCAAAATCGGCACCGACCCGACCATCATGCTCACAGGTCCCGTCCCCGTCACCGAGAAAATCTTGGCCGACAGCGGCATGAGCATTTCCGACATCGACCTCTTTGAGGTCAACGAAGCCTTTGCCGCCGTCGTCATGCGCTTCATGCAAGCGTTCAACGTCGATGCCTCAAAGGTCAACGTCAACGGCGGCTCCATCGCAATGGGCCACCCGCTTGGCGCGACAGGCGCAATTATTATCGGCACGCTGCTCGACGAACTGGAGCGCACGGGCAAAGGCACGGGCCTTGCAACACTGTGCATCGCATCCGGCATGGGTGCGGCAACCATCATCGAACGCGTGTAAGGGAGAGAAAACATGGCTGACTTTACACTAAACAAAGACGCAGACGGCGTTGGCGTCATCACATGGGACGTCCCGAACAAATCCATGAACGTCCTCTCGTTGGAGGGCATCACCGAGCTTGATGCCTGTTTCGACGCGGCCCTTGCCGATGACGACATCAAAGGCATCGTGCTCACCTCCGCCAAACCCGATTTCGCGGGCGGCATGGACCTCAACATCATCGCCAGAATGAAAGAGGCCGCAGGCGACAATCCCGCCCAAGGTCTGATGGACGGGCTGATGAACATGCACGCGATCCTTCGCAAAATCGAACGCGCAGGCATGGACCCCAAAACCAACAAAGGCGGCAAACCTGTTGCCGCCGCCCTGCCCGGCACCGCTCTCGGCATTGGCCTTGAGCTGCCACTGGCAACGCACCGCATCTTTGCGGCCGACAATCCAAAGGCCAAAATCGGCCTGCCCGAGATCAAGGTCGGCATCTTCCCCGGCATGGGCGGCACAACGCGCGTCTCGCGTTTGGTCGGCGCAATGGCGGCAGCCCCTATTTTGCTTGAGGGCAAAATGTTCGACCCCAAAAAGGCAAAGATGGCCCAGTTGGTCCACGAGGTCGTCCCCGCAGACGAGCTACTGGCCACGGCCAAAGCATGGGTTCTGTCCGCGACCGATGCCGACATTCTCAAGCCTTGGGACGCGAAGGGTTGGAAAATGCCCGGCGGCGCGCCTTACCACCCTGCGGGCTTCATGACCTTTGTCGGCGCCTCCGCGATGGTCAACGGCAACACCAAGGGCGTCTATCCCGCCGCCAAGGCCTTGCTCTCGTCCGTGTACGAGGGCGCGATGGTGCCGTTTGATACCGCACTCAAAATCGAGGCGCGCTGGTTCACCAATGTGCTGATGAACCCCTCCTCCTCCGCGATGATCCGCTCGCTGTTCATCAACAAAGAGGCGCTTGAAAAAGGGGCCAACCGTCCCGCCGTTGACGACCAAAAAGTCAAACGCGTCGGCGTTCTTGGCGCGGGCATGATGGGCGCCGGCATTGCCTATGTCTCTGCCAACGCAGGGATCGAGGTCGTGTTGATCGACCAGGCCCAGGACGCGGCAGATCGCGGCAAATCCTACGCCGAGGGCATCCTCGACAAGGGTATCGCCCGCAAAAAGGTCACGGAAGAGAAAAAAGCCGAAGTGCTGTCACGCATCACCGCCACAACCGATCTCGACGCGCTCAAGGGCTGTGATCTGATCGTCGAGGCCGTGTTCGAGGACATTGGCGTCAAGGCCGAGATGACGAAAAAGGTCGAGGCCATCGTTGGTCCTGATTGCATCTTTGCCTCCAACACCTCGACATTGCCCATCACCGAACTGGCCAAGGCCTCGGTGCGCCCTGAACAGTTCATCGGCATTCACTTCTTCTCCCCCGTGGACAAGATGTTGCTCGTCGAGATCATCAAGGGCAAAGAAACGGGCGATGTCGCCGTGGCCAAGGCGCTCGATTTCGTGCGCCAGATCCGCAAGACGCCGATCGTGGTCAATGACGCGCGCTTCTTCTATGCCAACCGCTGTATCATCCCCTATATCAACGAGGGGGTGCGACTGGCCGCCGAGGGCGTCGATCTACCGCTGATCGAAAACGGGGCCAAGCTTTTGGGCTTCCCGCTCGGTCCGCTTCAGCTCATCGACGAGACCTCCATCGACCTCGGTGTGAAAATCGCCAAAGCGACCAAAGCCGCAATGGGCGATGCCTATCCGGACTCCGCTGTTGACGAGGTGGTATTCTGGATGGCCGATCAAAACCGCATGGGCAAAAAGGCCAAAGCGGGGTTTTACACCTACGACGAGGCCGGCAAACGTGGCCTCCTGTGGGACGGCTTCGCCAAAGAATTCCCCACCGCGGAAGTCCAACCTGACTTGGACGAAGTCCAGCACCGCATGATGATGGCGCAGGTTCTCGAAGCCGTGCGCGCCCTCGAAGACGGTGTGCTGACCGATATTCGCGAAGGCGATGTTGGCGCGATCCTTGGCTGGGGCTTCGCGCCGTGGTCGGGCGGTCCGTTCTCTTGGCTCGACATCATCGGGGCGGCGAAAGCGGTGGAGATTTGCGACAACCTCACCGCCACTCACGGCCCACGGTTCGAAACGCCAAAGCTCCTGCGTGAGATGGCGGATCGTGGCGAAACCTTCTACGGACGCTTTGGCACCGGCACCGATATCAACGCGGGTTAACCCCCACATCACAACACGACATAACCCGCGCATGGAACCATGTGCGGGTTTTTTTATCGGGGCCTCGACACGAGGTCAGGCGACAACGTGAAGGGGGCGGTTTTCTTTGGCCGCACGCGCCCAAGCAGCGTCCTGACCATCCTCGTGGATCATCGCCGCCACGAGTTTGCGGGCCTTCTCGGGGGAAAGCACCTCATAGCCGGGGGCATAGCTTTCATCGATCATATCAAGCATGTCCGCCCCTGCATAAGCGGGGCAATAAAACAGCGCACCGACATTGGCGAACACGACCTGCTCGGTATCGAAGTACAAGGTGATGACTTCGACAATCTCGATTTCGTCTTGTTGGCGAATGCCTTTGTAGCCGATCAACGCGAGCGCGGGGACGAGGGTGAAGGGGTCACCGAACATCTCCTCGCCCAGATCACTTTCCACCATCACGGGTTGATCCGGCAAAATGCGCAAGGCGTCCCGATTGCCCAGTGCGCCCTCGGGGACGCAAATGGGCGCATCGGCGGCGTCACCGCACCCTACGGCACGGCTCTCGACAAAATGCCGCTCAAGGCGCCGCACGGTTTGCAGGCCGTCATCAAAGGTGAGAACTTTATCCCCCTCTTGGACAGCGTCGACTTTGCGCCAACCGAGACCCGTGGCCACCTGGGTCCCGGCAACGAGACCCGCGCAGATCGGGCGCCGTGGCGCGCCACCGCGCTGGCCGAACTCCCACGCACGATGCAACCCATGTGCATCGCGGACAGGCTCTTTGCCGAATATCTCACCGAGCTTCATCTCTTCATCCCCTTGTTCGGACTTTGTGGGTGGCAGCCCGTCCGTATCTGGTGAGACCAATTGGCCAGTAGGGGTGGGTCACAATTCGCCGCAAATTGGACGCAAATGCGGCATAATCCCGCCATTGGCACAAATCCTGACAGGGGCGTTTCATTGTTCACGGTTCTGATAACGATCTCTTAACTTTTTTCCCCGCGCCGCTGAATTTAACCAGTATTCCGGAGCCAATCCGCGATGTGTATCGCTGTTTTAAAAGGAGATTCGGACGGGATTCGCACATAAACGGGACGGGCGTCCGCCGTAGAATTAACTATGTACGCCGTTTTATGTCGGGGCATTTTCCCGTCATACGCCCCCCTATGCCCCCCGCTTTCACGCGGCATGCGCGGCCCAAATCACGCCAAAGACACCCGCACGACGGCCCTTTGCGTCTCGACAATGTGGCAAGACCGCCGTCTTTGAGCGATCGACGCGGCCGCATTGTCCCGCTTTTCATTGTCGCAGCGACCAAGGCGCGGTAAAGTCGGTCAACAATAACAAAAGAGCAGGCCCGCGCATGACTGCGCTTACCGAATATGAGCGACTGGAGGCCTCGGCCCTCTGGCGACCCGAGGGCGAGACCCAGAAACGCGAGGTTCTCGTGTCCCTTGGCGATGCCACTCTGGTGATTTCGGATTTCGCCGGCACACCATTGGCCCATTGGTCCCTGCCCGCCATTGAACGCATCAATGGCACCAACGAAAAAAAGGCGCTCTATAGCCCCGACCCCGATACCGACGAGCGGTTGGAAGTCGACGACAGCACATTGATTGAAGGTATCGCCCGTATCCGGAGCGCCCTTGAACGGGGCCGCTACCATCCCGGTCGTCTTCGCGGCATGGTCATCGGCGCAGCGCTCGCGGGGGGGGTGGCCCTTGGCGTGTTCTGGCTTCCCGATGCGCTTATCCGACAGGCCGTCTCGATTGTGCCGGATGTCACGCGGGTGGAAATCGGCGCACAGCTCCTTGACCGGATGCAGCGCCTGTCGGGGCGCCCGTGCGTCACAGAGCGCAGCGCCCAAGCTCTTGAGCATCTCAACAGCCGTTTGCGCGCGGTCGCGGGCGGGCGGCTTGTCGTCGTCGAAAGCGGCGTGCCGACGACGCAACACTTGCCGGGCCGGATCGTTTTGCTCAATCGGGCCTTGGTCGAGGATTTCGACGACCCCGCCGTCCCTGCCGGATTTGCTCTGGCCGAGATGGAGCGGGCGCGTCAGCATGATCCGCTTGAACGATTGCTGAAGCAATCAGGGCTGATGGCAACACTGCGCCTGTTGACCACGGGCCACATTGATCCCGAAACACTGGATGCGCATACCGAGGACCTGTTGACCGCCCCGCCCGCTCCGATCGAGGCGACCGATGCGCTCATTGCGCGGTTCGTCGCGGCTCAGGTCCACATCGCGCCCTATGCCTATGCAGTGGATATAACAGGCGAGACGACCCTGCCCCTGATCGAGGCCGATGCGGTCAACGTCGACGATACCCGCGCGGTCTTGTCAGATGGGGATTGGGTGGCCTTACAGGGCATTTGCGGCGGCTGATCCCACAGTCCACACCCGCCCACGTCCCGGTCTCGCCACATAGCTCGCAAACGAAAACCCCCGCCAAATGCGGGGGTGTCGTATTATTGTATGTAATATCAGTGCGTTAAAAAGCAATCTCGGGCTTATTTGCGGGCGAAGGCATCGGAATACCCTGCGGCGCGAATGGAGCCCAAGGCATTCATCGTTTGCTGCGTCGAACCGAACGGCCCCGCCATCACGACCTTGATCGATTTGCCGCCACGGTTGAGCATTTGCGACGACACAGGCACACCCATCGACGTCAGGCGGGCAATCGATTTGTCGGCATTGGTTGCGACCCCGAAGGCCCCGACCTGAACATAACGCAGGTTGGCAGGCGCGGCTTGCACCCGTGGGGTGGTCGCGGGAGCGGTGCTTTTGGTCGAGATGCGGGTGGAGGGTGCCACCGCAACAGGGGCCTGAGGCACAATGACCGTGGCCTTTTTCTGGCTAGAGCCAAACAAGGTTTGCCAAAAGGTTTTCGGTGCGGGTGCATAAACATCGCGTGCAGGAGTTTCCTGTGACCAGACCTGCGCCTGTTGCAAATCGCCCTCATAGGTGCGCGGGCCGCGTTCGGGGTTCAAACGACCATCCTCCCACACGCGGGTATAACCGGCGGGAATGCTCACCGGCACGGGGCGCGGCAGGGTGATGCCCTGCGCGGCGGCGGCGCGTTGAAGTTGCGCCGATTGGGCCTGTGTTTGTGCCACATGGGCCTGACGGCGCACAACAAAACTCGACGGGTGCTGTGCCTGTGGGCCACAGCGCACATCGGATGCGCCAGAGTTCACCATATATTGCGCGGCATTGCCGCTTAGCCCCGCGCAACCGCCAACAGTCGCAGATCCGTACTGTGGCGCTGCGGCAGACTGCGGAGCGGCGGCATAGCGTGGTTGCACCGCAACAGGAGCAACAGGCACGCGCACCATTGTGGGCTGTGTCGTGGTGATCTGGCCGCCACCCGCCGTACGCACTGTGACACCCGCGGGCAGGCGTTTCATCACGTAGTCGGACGGGTGAACATCCTGCGGGCCGCGGCGGATGCCTACGTCTGCGGTGCGGGTAACGTGCGTCACGGCACGGGTGGGCATCTGAACCGTGACCGGCGTGGCGGGGGGGACCGCGGTGCCGACAGGGCTTTGGGTAGCGGGGCTTTGGGCAGCGGGAGCCGCGGTCACCGTGGGGGACGGGACGCGCACAACGGTGGATCGGGCGGGCGATTGCGCAACGGCGACAGGCGTCGCAACGCGAACCGCTTGACCCGCAACCGGCTTGGGCGCCCGGGCAACGGCGCGGGGGGCCTCGGCGACCACAGGAGCCGGTGTTTGCACCTGAGCGGCAGGGGCCTGTGCAACAGGATCCGCAATCACGGGAAGCTTGGCGTCCGCGATCTGCGTGGGTTTAAATCCGCACATGACATCGCGCGAACGGGTTACGCGCGGCACCCATTGGGTGCCACCCCCATATCCGGCACGGACATAGACACAGCCACGGCTGTCGACATATTGCGACCCTTTAAAGCTCGACGGAGGAAACTCCGCCGGCTCATCCGCGTTGCGGAGCGTTTTGGCGCTCAAAGGTGCGACAGACAAAACGGCAATAATGGCCGCAATGGAAACTGATTTTAAGACCTTCATCATGTGCCCCCACACAAAATATTGTGGGTAAGGCTACCGTAGTTCACCTTAGGTTGCAAAGATCAATTCAGATTATCCACAGCTATTTTGTGCCGAACATCCGGTCACCGGCATCACCGAGCCCCGGAACAATATAGCCGTGCTCGTTAAGCTTTTCATCCAGAGAGGCGGTTACAATCGGCACATCTGGGTGCGCCTCTTTCATCCGCGCGACGCCCTCGGGCGCAGCCAAAAGGCACAGGAACCGGATGTTGGTGGCGCCTGCCTGTTTCAACAGATCGATCGCCGCAACCGAGGAATTGCCCGTGGCCAACATCGGATCCACCGCAATCACAAGACGATCCTCAAGCGCGTCCGGCACCTTGAAATAGTACTGCACAGGTTGCAGCGTTTTCTCGTCGCGGTACAACCCGACAAAGCCGACACGGGCGGAAGGGATCAGCTCCAACACCCCGTCGAGCAAACCGTTGCCCGCCCGCAAAATGGAGATCAGCGCGAGCTTTTTACCGTCCAGAACAGGCGCATCCATCGGCTGCATCGGGGTTTCGATCCGCTTGGTCGTCATGTCCAGTCCACGCGTGACCTCATAGGCCAAAAGCTGCGAGATTTCGCGCAACAACTGCCGGAACACCGCCGTGGAGGTGTCGACCTCCCGCATCAGTGTCAATTTGTGTTGAACAAGCGGGTGTTTCACAACGGTCAGGTGGTCAAGCATAGCAATGGGTCCTTGGTCTGGCGGAAAGGAATGGAACGGTCCGGGTCATAGAAACGATGTCCCGGGCCCGGGATTTTCGAGATCGAGATGGGCGGCAATAGAGGCGGCAACGTCGACAAACGCGACCTTGCCAATGGCTCGCGGGCCGACCCCGTGGCCGATAACAGGCACCATTTCGCGGGTGTGATCGGTGCCGACCCACGTCGGGTCGTTGCCGTGATCGGCGGTGAACAGGATCAAATCTCCCGCACGGGCGCGCGCCATCAAACGCGGGATCTGGGCATCGAACCATTCGAGGTGACGCGCATAGCCCGACACATCGCGGCGATGGCCATAAAGGCTGTCGAATTCGACAAAGTTGGCGAAGGTAAACGAGCCCTCTGCGGCCTCGTCCATGACATCGCACAGATGGTCGAACAGGGTCACATCGGCGCCCTTGCGCACCTCGTCGATCCCCTGCATCGAGAAAATATCGCCGATTTTACCCACGGCATAGACCTTGCGCCCCGCATCATGCGCCCAGTCACAGATCGTCGGCGCGGGCGGCGCAATGGCGTAATCGTGACGGTTCAGAGTGCGCGAAAACCCGTCGACCTCATTGCCCACAAACGGCCGCGCAATCACCCGTCCGATTTTCATCGCGTGCAGCGTTGGCGCGAGGTCCTCACACAGCTTGAGCAGACGCTCCAGGCCGAAATGCTCTTCGTGCGCCGCGATCTGCATCACGCTATCCACCGACGTATAGCAAATCGGCCAACCGGTTTTGACATGCTCGGCACCAAAATCATTGATCACCTGCGTGCCGGACGCGTGGCAATTGGCCAATGTTCCACCCGCCCCGCACAGGGAGGCGGTCAGGTCCATGATCTCTTGCGGAAATGACGGCTCGGTTTTGGGGAAATAGCCCCAGTCCCACGGCACAGGCACGCCCGCCAACTCCCAGTGACCCGAGGGCGTATCCTTGCCCTGCGACACTTCGGCGGCGGCCCCGTACAGCCCGCGTGGGGCGGCCGCCAGATTTGGCGCGGGATCGGATGTGGCCACGCCCATCGCGGCCCCGAGACCAAGCGCGTCCAGATTGGGCAAATGTAGCGGCCCCGACCGCCCCTCTTCGGCCTTTCCCGCCGCACAGGCCTGCGCGATATGGGCAAGCGTATTGGCCCCTGTGTCGGGCACATCGCCGTTAAAAAATGCGCTCGCATCCGGTGCGCCACCGAGGCCCACGGAATCCAGTACGATCAGAAATGCACGGGTCATAGCGTCACCTTTTCATAGACAAGCGGTAGGGCGTCGGGTTGTGTTTCGCCAAGAATTACAGCCGCGCGAACCGCCGCCTCGGCCCGGTCGGCATCGGCGTCAGAGCGCGCGTGAATGGTCGCGACAAGGTCGCCGGAGCCAAGGTGGTCCCCGACCATGCTAAAGTTGGAAAAGCCGACAGCAGGGTCGAGCGTATCGCCGCCTTTAAGCCGCCCGCCGCCAAGGTGAACCACCGCCATACCAAGCGCATGACCGTCCATCTGCGCCACGAACCCCGCGTCTTTGGCGACAACATCGCGCACCACAGGAGCCGATGGCAACCGGTCGCGCCAGTGGTCGACAAAGTCGCGCGGCCCGCCCATTGCACGGATCATGTCGCCAAACCGTTCGGCGGCAGAGCCATCTTGCAAGGTGGCGCGCACGGCGTCCGCCGCGTGATCCGCGTCCTCGGCCATGCCCGACAGAACCATCAACTCACCACCCAAGGCGCAGGTCAGGTCGCACAGGATGTTGTCCACTTCGCCGCTCGTCATCGCCGACATCACCGCCATGATTTCAAGCGCATTGCCCATCCACGGACATAGCGGTTGGTTCATGTCCGTAATCAGCGCGGAGGTCTTGCATCCTGCCCCGTTGGCCGTGGTCACGAGGCTTTGCGCCAAGGCTCTGGCCTCTTCGCGGGTGTGCATGAAGGCGCCCGAGCCGCATTTGACATCGAGCACCAAACCCTCAAGCCCTGCGGCGAGTTTTTTCGACAGGATCGACGCGGTGATCAGGTCGATGCTTTCCACCGTCCCCGTGACATCGCGGATCGCATAAAGCCGCTTGTCGGCGGGGGCGATGGCCCCCGTAGCCGACACGATCGCAAAACCCGTTTGCGCCATAATCTCGCGAAACCTGTCTTCGCTCACTTCGGTTTTCAGACCCGGAATGGCCTCTAGCTTATCAAGCGTCCCGCCCGTATGGCCAAGGCCCCGCCCCGACACCATCGGGACAAATCCGCCCAAAGCGGCAAGTGCAGGCGCAAGGAGCAAGGACACACAGTCGCCAATGCCACCCGTGGAATGCTTGTCGATCGCGGGCGCGGGGGCGTCCCATGTCATCACGCGACCGCTGTCGCGCATCGCGAGTGTGAGGCCGACACGCTCGGGGTCGGACATGCCGTTCAGGAGCGCAGCCATGGCAAAGGCCCCCGCCTGTGCATCGGTCACAACGCCACTCGCCAACCCGTGGGCGAACCACGTCAATTCGTCGGGCGAAAGCGTATTTCGGTCCCGAAGCTTTTCAATAATGCGGCGCGCGTCCATTTGGTATCTCAATCCATGTATTCGGTGGAAAAGGCCCCGGGCAGCAATTCACCAACCGTAAGCGTGAGTGTTTTACCCGTGCGTGACATCATGGTGACCGGCACTTCGGGTGCTGCAAATTCATGCAGCTTTTGACGACAGCCACCACACGGCGGGGTTGGCTCGTCACTTGACCCGATCACGGCCACTTCGACAATTTCCGTCTCGCCGCCCAAAACCATTGCCGCGATGGCGCCCGCCTCGGCACATGTGCCCTCGGGATAGGCGGCATTCTCGACGTTAACACCCGCAAAGACCGCGCCCGATGGCGTTTTTACGGCGGCGCCCACTTTAAAATTGGAATAGGGCGCATAGGCCTTGCCTTGGGCGGCTTTGGCATCGTCAATCAGGGGCATCGGTCAAAGGCCTTTCGCAAAATTTGACTACATGGTCGAGATTGCGCTTTGAGGCATTGGGATGCAAGCGTGATGCCGCCTCAAGTTACAAAAACTCCGCGTCAGGCCCTAAAATGCATTTGTTTGCGCTAACCCCGCCCCCTAGGTCAACGCGAGGCTTGCGCGACCGCCGCCCAAGCGCGTAAGGGCAAAGAAATCACATCGTGACAGACGCACAACTTTAAATTAGTTTAGCATTAAACTAAATGGTGGAGAAACCCATGGCAGACGACAAAAGAGACGAAAGCCTCCGCAAGGCGGCCCTCGATTATCACGAGTTCCCGAATCCCGGGAAACTCGAAATTCGCGCCACCAAACCGCTTGCCAACGGGCGTGACCTTGCGCGGGCCTACTCCCCCGGCGTTGCCGAAGCCTGTATCGAGATCAAAAACGACCCGAGCACCGCAAGCCGCTACACCTCGCGCGGCAACCTCGTCGCCGTGGTCACGAACGGCACGGCCGTATTGGGGTTGGGCAACATCGGCGCCGCCGCCTCAAAGCCCGTGATGGAGGGCAAGGCGGTCCTGTTCAAAAAGTTTGCCAACATCGATTGTTTCGACATCGAAGTGAACGAAACCGACCCTGAAAAGCTTGCCGATATCGTCTGTGCGCTGGAACCCACCTTTGGCGCGATCAACCTCGAAGACATCAAAGCCCCCGATTGTTTTATCGTTGAACAATTGTGCCGCGAGCGCATGAACATCCCCGTATTCCACGACGACCAACACGGCACCGCCATCGTTGTCGGCGCCGCCGCGACCAACGCCCTGCGCGTTGCGGGCAAGAACATCGAAGATATCAAGGTTGTCTCCACGGGCGGTGGCGCGGCGGGCATTGCCTGTCTCAACATGTTGCTCAAACTCGGTCTCAAACGCGAAAATGTCTGGCTATGCGACATCGCAGGACTGGTCCATGAGGGACGCGAAACCGAAATGACGGCCCAAAAAGCCGAATACGCCCAAAAAACCGACCTGCGCACGCTTGACGAGGTGATGGACGGGGCCGACATGTTCCTTGGCCTGTCCGGCCCGGGGGTCCTCACGCCCGAGATGGTCAAAAAGATGGCCAAACAACCGATCATCTTTGCACTGGCCAACCCGACGCCCGAAATCATGCCCGACGCGGTCAAAAAGATCGCGCCAGACGCAATCATCGCAACGGGCCGCTCGGATTATCCCAACCAGGTCAACAACGTGCTGTGTTTCCCGTTCATCTTTCGTGGTGCGCTTGATGTCGGCGCAAGCGAGATCAACGACACCATGCAAATCGCCTGTATCGAAGGCATCGCCGCCCTGGCACGGGCCACAACATCCGCGGAGGCCGCCGCCGCCTATCAGGACGAGCGGATGACCTTTGGGCCCGAATACCTGATCCCCAAACCGTTCGATCCACGTCTGATGGGCGTTGTCGCCTCTGCCGTGGCCCGCGCCGCGATGGAAAGTGGCGTCGCCACACGGCCTATCGATGATCTCAAAGCCTACAAAGACAGTCTGGATCACTCGGTCTTTAAATCCGCACTTTTGATGCGCCCCGTGTTCCACGCCGCCTCACAGGCCGAACGCCGCATCGCCTTTGCCGAGGGCGAGGACGAGCGCGTTTTGCGGGCGGCACAGGCGATGATCGAGGAAACCACGGACAAGCCAATCCTGATCGGTCGTCCCGAGGTCATCGCCATGCGGGCCGAACGCGCAGGCCTCAAAATCCGCCCCGGTGTGGATTTCGAGATCGTGAACCCCGAAAACGACAGCCGCTACAGACAGTATTGGCAGTCCTACCACAAACTGATGGAACGCCGTGGCGTGACGCCCGATCTGGCCAAAGCCATCTTGCGCACCAACACCACCGCGATCGGCGCAATCATGGTCCATGAGGACCACGCCGACAGCATGATTTGTGGCACTTTTGGCCAGTACCTGTGGCACCTCAACTACATTGAACAGATCCTTGGCACCAAGGAACTGAGCCCCGTGGGCGCGCTGTCCCTGATGATCCTTGAGGACGGGCCGCTATTCGTCGCAGACACCCACGTACACACCGAACCCACGCCCGCGCAAATCGCCAAAACGGTCTGTGCTACGGCACGTCACATCCGCCGCTTTGGCATTGATCCCAAAATTGCGCTGTGTTCGCATTCCGAGTTTGGCAACCTCAACTGCATGACGGGGCGCCACATGCGTGAGGCGATGGCGATCCTCGACAGTGAGCCGCGCGACTTTATCTACGAGGGCGAAATGCACATCGACAGCGCCCTGACGCCTGATTTGCGCGAGCGGTCCTTTCCGCATTCGCGCCTTGAGGGCCCCGCCAACGCCTTGGTCTTTGCCATCGCCGACGCGGCCTCGGGCGTGCGCAACATTCTCAAGACCAAAGGCGGCGGTCTGGAAGTCGGGCCGATCCTGATGGGCATGGGCAACCGTGCGCATATCGTAACACCGTCGATCACCTCACGCGGGCTGTTGAACATGTCCGCCATCGCAGGCACGCCCGTCACGCACTACAGCTGACGCAGCGCCGCAATACGCCAAACCGTCGCCCGCCCTTTGGCGGGCGATTTCCGTTTGCACTTGCCGCGATCTGCAAAGTTTGCAAACCAAATTGCTACACAGGTTTGCAACATTTTCCCCAAACGACTCGGTGGCTTTGCTAGGACACTCACGCGAGTGGAGAGCTTGCACGACGAGAGTCGGCAATCAGTGACCATCTGGCACAGGGAGGAGACCTTGCCCGATGGTCACTGGAAGCGTTTAAGTTGTTTCGAGACACCCCGATATGCAACATTTTGCGCGACGGGGTGATGTCGACGCGCCTTGGCCGCGCTAGCAGTGAGGAGAACACACATGGGTTACGCAGACGTTTACAGCGCTTGGAAAGCCGATCCGGAGACATTCTGGATGGAGGCCGCCGAGGATATTCATTGGTACGAAAAGCCGTCGAAAGCCTTGTTCGATGAAAACGCGCCCATCTACGAATGGTTCTCCGACGGGATGACCAACACCTGTTACAACGCCGTCGACCGCCACGTCGAAGAGGGCCGTGGCGACAACCTTGCCATCATGCACGAAAGCCCGATCACCCATTCATCCAAGGGCATAACCTACCGCGAATTGCGCGACCGCGTGGCCTCGCTCGCCGGCGCGCTACGGATGCGTGGCGTGGGCAAAGGCGACCGCGTTATCATCTACATGCCCATGATCCCCGAGGCCCTTGAGGCGATGCTTGCCTGTGCGCGGATCGGCGCGGTCCATTCGGTGGTGTTCGGTGGATTTGCCGCCAACGAGTTGGCCGTACGTATTGACGACTGCACCCCCAAAGCCATCATCGCCGCGTCTTGCGGGTTGGAGCCGAACCGCGTGGTGCACTACAAACCTTTGCTTGATCAAGCCATCGAAATGGCCACGCACAGCCCTGATTTTTGCGTGATCTTCCAACGCGAGCAGGAGGTTGCGAAACTTGTCGAGGGGCGCGACTTTAGCTGGCACGGGTTCCAATACGGTGTCAAACCCGCCGAATGCGTCCCCGTTGAGGGCAACCACCCCGCCTATATTCTGTACACCTCCGGCACCACGGGCCAACCCAAGGGCGTCATTCGCGCCACGGGCGGGCATCTTGTGGCGCTGCAATGGACCATGAAAAACATTTACAATGTCGGACCGGGAGAGCGGTTCTGGGCCGCCTCGGACGTCGGGTGGGTCGTGGGGCATTCCTACATCTGCTACGGGCCGCTGATCACGGGCGCCGAGACATTGGTGTTCGAGGGCAAGCCGATCGGGACGCCACACGCAGGCGTGTTCTGGAAAATCATCCAGAACCATCGCGTCAAATCGTTCTTTACCGCGCCAACCGCCCTGCGGGCGATCAAACGCGAAGACCCTGATGGCGAATGGATCAAACGCTACAAGCTCCACGATCTGCAGGCGCTGTTCCTTGCGGGCGAACGTGCCGATCCCGACACGATCAAATGGGCGCAAAAACACCTCGGCATCCCCGTCATCGACCACTGGTGGCAGACCGAAACAGGATGGGCCATTGCCGCCAACCCGTTCGGGATCGAGGAACTGCCCGTCAAAATCGGCTCCCCCTCGGTGGCGATGCCCGGTTATGAGATCGACATTCTTGATGATGCGGGCCACCCCGTTGCCAATGGCGAACTCGGTGCTATCGCGATCAAATTGCCCCTGCCGCCCGGCACGCTGCAAAACCTGTGGAATGCCGAAGAGCGCTACAAAAAATCCTACCTCAACACCTTTCCCGGCTATTACGAGACCGGCGATGCAGGGGTGAAGGATGACGACGGCTACCTCTACATCATGGCGCGCACCGATGACGTGATCAACGTCGCGGGCCACCGCCTGTCGACGGGCGCGATGGAGGAGGTTCTCGCGGGTCACCCCGATGTTGCGGAATGCGCCGTGATCGGCGTCACCGATCAGCTCAAAGGGCAAATGCCGATGGGGTTCTTGTGCCTCAACAAGGGCTGCGACCGCGACCACACCACCATTATCAAGGAATGCATCGCCGCCGTGCGCACGGACATCGGCCCTGTTGCCGCGTTCAAACTGGCCTGTATCGTGGACCGTCTGCCCAAAACCCGTTCGGGCAAAATCCTGCGTGCTACGATGGTCAAAATCGCGGATAGCGAGGATTTCAAAATGCCCGCCACCATTGATGACCCCGAGATTCTCGACGAAATCAAAGTGGCGCTTCAGGGACTTGGCTACGCCAAATAAGCCATTCATACGGCACAGAAAACGCGCTCCGACCGGGGCGCGTTTTTCATGGGCCGCCACATATGCGGGTGCGCTTAGGTGAATTGCTCGCGCAACAACCGCTCTTCCAACCCGTGACCCGGATCAAACAAAATGCGGT
The DNA here is from genome assembly GCF_048259695.1 of Celeribacter sp. GTDB lineage: Bacteria > Pseudomonadota > Alphaproteobacteria > Rhodobacterales > Rhodobacteraceae > Celeribacter. Next base: position 54,546 of record NZ_JBLXHL010000005.1, read on the forward strand.
GATTGATTGACGGCTCGGAGGCAATTTCGACCCAAAGCACATTGCCCGCCGAACGACTATCCGCATCCGCCATCACGGGGCGTTTTTCCGCCTCCAACACGTCGATGCGTACCCTGGCCGATTTGGGCAAAAGCGCCCCACGCCACCGACGCGGGCGAAACGCCGCCATCGCGGTGAGCGCCAGAACATCCGAGCCAATCGGCAAAATCGGACCCCGTGCGGAATAGTTATAGGCGGTCGATCCCGCAGGCGTGGACAGCAAAACCCCGTCACACACCAATTCTTCCATCCGGACCCGCCCGTCCACCGAGACCTGCAATTTCGCTGCTTGCGGCCCTGCGCGCAGCATGGACACCTCGTTGATCGCGAGCGCGTGGTGCATCTCACCGTCCGCCCCCAAGGCCGTCATGCGCAACGGATTAATGACTTCTTCGGCGGCATCATTGAGGCGGTCACGCAATCCGTCCTCTTGGAACTCGTTCATCAAAAAACCGACCGTGCCACAGTTCATTCCGTACACAGGCGTGTCCAGATGCATGGTCGCGTGCAGCGTTTGCAACATGAACCCGTCCCCGCCCAAGGCCACGATCACGTCCGCGTCCTCGGCCGCAACAGGGGTATAGCGCGCCTCCAGACGCTCAAGAGCACGTTGGGCGATTTGCGCCTCGCTGGCGGTGATGGCGATTTTGACCATGGCACTCCGACTTTCTATGGCCCGCATGCGAATATCTGTGCGCGACTCTCGTCTGTCTGCCTATCAAACCAACCGCAGGTTTTCACGTCTTTTCAGCACCGTGGGCCACTCATCTTGCGGCTTGGCGTGCCCCTGTCCCCCAAAACCATGTGCTTCAAGATGATTATGCGCCTGTTATGGGTTTTCCAAACCGCTCACTTTGGCTAAACATCGCGCAGACACGTCCCTGCTGCCAAGGAGCACCCCGATGACATCCAACGTCCGCGACGCCGGTTTCTTTACCGAAGACCTTTCCACACGCGACTCCGCAATTTTTGACGTCCTGACCAACGAGCTTGGCCGTCAACGCGACGAGATCGAATTGATCGCCTCCGAGAATATCGTCTCCTCTGCCGTGATGCAGGCGCAAGGCTCTGTGCTGACCAACAAATACGCCGAAGGCTACCCCGGACGCCGTTACTACGGTGGCTGTGACGTTGTGGACGTGGCCGAAAACCTCGCCCGCGACCGCGCCAAGGAATTGTTCGGCTGTAAATACGTGAACGTTCAGCCCAACTCGGGCTCGCAAGCCAACCAAGGCGTATTCCAGGCGCTGCTTCAGCCCGGGGATACGATCCTCGGCATGTCGCTCGACGCAGGCGGGCACCTCACCCACGGCGCCAAGCCCAACCAGTCGGGCAAATGGTTCAACGCGATCCAGTACGGCGTGCGCAAACAGGATCAGCGGATCGACTACGACCAGATTCAGGAGCTTGCGACAGAGCACAAACCAAAGATGCTGATCGCAGGTGGTTCGGCCATTCCACGTCAGGTGGACTTTGCCAAAATGCGCGAGATTGCCGATTCCGTTGGCGCGATCTTGATGGTGGATATGGCCCACTTCGCGGGTCTCGTCGCGGGCGGCCAACACCCCTCGCCCTTCCCACATGCTGATGTTGTGACCACCACGACCCACAAGACCTTGCGCGGGCCACGTGGCGGTATGATCCTGACCAACGACGTCGAGATCGCCAAGAAAGTCAACTCGGCCATCTTCCCCGGCATTCAGGGCGGCCCGCTCATGCACGTGATCGCGGCCAAAGCCGTGGCCTTTGGCGAGGCGCTGCGCCCCGAGTTCAAGGCCTACGCCGAGCAGGTCGTCAAAAACGCCCAAGCGATGGCAGACCAGTTGATGAAGGGTGGCCTCGACATCGTCACCGGCGGCACCGACACCCACGTGGTGCTCGTGGACCTGCGCCCCAAAGGCGTCAAAGGCAACGCGACCGAGAACGCGCTGGGACGTGCGCACATCACCTGTAACAAAAACGGTATCCCGTTTGACCCAGAGCCCCCCATGGTCACATCCGGCGTGCGTCTGGGTTCGCCCGCGGGAACCACGCGCGGGTTTGGCGAGGCCGAGTTCCGCCAGATTGCCGACCTGATTGTGGAGGTCGTCGACGGCCTCGCGCAAAACGGCGAAGAGGGCAACGCGGCTGTAGAGGCGAAAGTCAAAGCGGATGTGGACGCTCTTTGCGCCAAATTCCCATTGTACCCGAACCTCTAAGCGATTGAGTTAGAATGATTTAAGAGGGGCCTTCGGGCCCCTTTTTCTTTGCCCGCGCTTAGATCAGCCCACGCCAGATCATGGTGCCAAGCACCAAACCAATGGTCACAAACACGACAAATGCGATGGCGGCAATCAGGTCCAGAATCTTGGTCTTGCGCCGCTGCACAGGATCGACCGCGCCCAAGTGGCGCGACAGGTTTGCCACCGCCCGCTCCACCCGCGTGTGGTCAATTTGACGCGCCAGTTTCGGGTGTGTTTCCAACGCCATAGCCGCCACAATCACCGCACCGTCACGGCGCGCCCATCGGGGCAAACGCCGTCCTGCCTTGGCCAGTTTCGCCGCGAACCCGTGACCTGAGCGCACGCCCAAACGGCTGTGCAATAGCTCCGAAAGATGGTCCGCTTGATGTGCAATTGAATGATCCATGTTTGCGAAACTAGGGGCTTTTCGCCGCCGCTCCAAGGCACTAAGTCTGGGTCATGTTGAATTATATCACCACTGGCGCCCCCACCGACCTGCCCCCGCTGCTCATCGTTCATGGCCTGTTCGGCTCTGCGCGGAATTGGGGCGTAATCGCAAAACGCATTTCTGATCAGCGACTTATCGTCTCCGTCGATATGCGCAACCACGGTGAAAGCCCACGGTTCGCGACCCAGTCCTACGCCGATATGGCCGCCGATCTGGCACAGGTTCTGGACCACCTCGTCCCGACCCACGGCACGTTTCATGTCTTAGGCCATTCAATGGGCGGAAAGGCGGCGATGCTGTTGGCCCTGACGCGCCCCGAACTCCTTAAGTCTTTGATTGTCGCAGATATTTCCCCTGTCGCCTATAGCCACGACAACACCCACCTGATCCATGCCATGCGCGATCTGGACCTGACGGACATTGACCGCAGGTCAGAGGCGGACGCGGCATTGGAGGACGCAATTCCGGATGCGGGCGTGCGGGCGTTCTTGCTGCAAAGCCTTGTGACGAAAGAGAAAAAATGGCTTCTCAACCATGACGTTCTAGAGGCCGAAATGCCCAGTATTGTGGGCTTCCCGCAGGTATCCGGACAGTATAACGGCCCCGCTTTTTTTGTCTCCGGAGGCGAGAGCACCTATGTCTCGCGCGACCATCGCGGAGCAACTAAGGCGTTGTTTCCAAGTGCAAAATTCGCATCCATTCCCGGCACAGGCCATTGGCTTCATGCGGAAAAGCCACGCGAGTTCGAGGCGGCATGTCGCGCATGGATGACGGCAATGGACGCAGGGAACTGACGCCGCGCACATTGGTCAAAGGCGGGAAAATTCCGGCGTAAAATCACGCGGCATCCCACGCCGGAACGGGAGCCCCTAGAGGTCGACGATCTTTTTTGAAACGATCCAAGTCACTGGAATCGATACAACAAATCCAATGGCTGCGGCCACAAGGATGGGTTTGAGCGTGTCCATGCCGATGGTCAGGGCCACCACCACACCAACCCCCATCAGGGTCGTTGAAATCAGGGAAAAAAGAATACCGGCAAGCCTGTTCATGGCTGTCTCCTATGTCACTCGTTCGCGTCACATCACAGGTAAAGAGGCGCCGCGCGTGTCGCTTTGATCTGGAACAATCGTAAAGCTGAATGCGTACGCCAATGTGACACGATGTTTAATCTTTTGCGCAACTTTGGGACCAGACGTTGCAAAAGGTTAAGATCATTATGGCCTACTTAGGGATCAAATTAAGCACGCTACGCCCGCGGTTGACCGAACTGTTGGCCTGCGTCGAGCGCGGCGATCACGTGATCATCCGGCGCCACGGACGGGCGGTGGCCGCGATCGTGCCGATGGTTGATCTGGAACGGATCTGGGACCATCAGGACGAGGAACGCGACGGTCCGCGCAGCCCGCGCACAGGGGTGCGACCAGGGCGCGCGCTCGTCGGGTGGGGCGCCCGATTGGAGCGCGAAGACCAAGAGCGCGAGGCCGCACGAAGAAACGGCGAAGACAAGAAATGGAACAGTTTTTGGGTTTGGGCGCGGTCGCTCGGAACGAGCGATTGAACCTGTGAGACAGGTTCAAAGCGCCCAAACGCGTTCGCACACTTGCGAACGCCGGTTTATAGGCGAAGATGCGGCAGAGAAGTTTGGGCAGCTCCCGCCCTCCCCAAAATCCCCCCCTAAAGAAGAAGGCACCGCGCTATCCAAACCCCAGCGCCCGACACTGGGTGGGGGCTGAAAGCGCCCTCCCGTGGGGATGAAGAAGGGACCGTCGCCCCAGTGGGGCGGCGTAAGCCCTGATGAACGGGCGCTGACTGACGAAACAGCAGATAGCTCTCTTGTGCCTAATGTATTTTGGACCCATATATGTTGTGAGAGGTGCAACGGACGTACAAAAAAACGATCTGTTCACGGTTTAGTAACTTGATCAAATGTATCACGGTGATATATGCACTGCAATGAAACAGAACCTTGGACACCTACAAATGCAACATACTCTATTCGTGAAATCGGGCGACACCCAGCCTTATCGATCGCATATAAATTGCATGCGATGCAACGAGCGGCAGAACGCAGCATACTGACACCTGATGTTCGATATTTACTAAAAAATGGCTTCGTTTATGAAGACGCTGTTCCCGCGAAATCCCGAGGGTACTTCCGATACGTTGTACAGGGAACGACCCCAAATAGTGACAGCAGACAGATTGCAGCCGTTGTAATTCCAAATGCCGCTACAATGTCCATGAAGATTGTAACGCTTTATTGGGTCGACGAAGAAACGACGAAAGCGGGTACGTCAATGGAGGGCCCGAAATGACAAAATATCACTACACCGAATGTGGCCTCGACAATGTTTACATTGAGGGCCTCGCCCCAGTAATCGATGAAGAAGGTGACGAGGTGATCGAAATTCGCTTCATTGCCGCGCTACACGCGGAGATCGCGCGTGGAATCATCAACCAAAAGGGGAAAATTGACGGCTCGGAACTCCGTTTTCTGCGCACGGAAATGGGTCTTACTCAATCCGAATTGGCTCAAGTCGCTAGTGTAACTCACCAACTGATCGGACGTGCGGAGCGGGGAGAAACTCCCCTCAACCCAACCGCTGAAACGGTAATTCGCCGAGTTGCTGCTGAGCGGTTAATCGAAGCCTTTACACAAAGCATCGAAGACCTCGCGGCAAGCATTCGAGCCGATTCAACCGATGAAGAAATCAACGTCGAAATGAGCGGCAATGGTTACAGGTTGATAGCGGCCTAACAAGTTTCAGATCAACGAAATATGAAAAGGCCGCCCAAATCGGGCGGCCTTTTTCATTCGCATGACGCCACCTAGCGCCCCACCCCGCCGCGGCGTCCCCGCACTCTTTTCCTGCGAAACGCGCCCTGTCACCCACGCGCACTAAAATGGACGAATGATCGCGAAGCGATCAATTGTCCATCTTCAGCGCGTTGATGAACGCTTCTTGCGGGATTTCTACGCGTCCGAACTGGCGCATTTTCTTTTTCCCTGCTTTTTGCTTTTCGAGCAGCTTCTTTTTGCGTGTGGCGTCGCCGCCGTAGCATTTGGCGGTCACGTCCTTGCGCAGTGCGGAGAGCGTTTCGCGGGCGATGACTTTGCCGCCGATCGCCGCCTGGATCGGGATTTTGAACATGTGGCGCGGGATCAGGTCCTTGAGCTTTTCGCACATGGCACGGCCACGGGATTCGGCGCGGTCACGATGCACCATGGTGGAGAGCGCATCGACGGGCTCGTCGTTCACGAGGATCGACATCTTGACGAGATTGTCCTGACGGTAATCGAGGAACTGGTAGTCGAACGAGGCGTAGCCCTTGGTGATGGATTTGAGGCGATCGTAGAAATCGAACACCACCTCGTTGAGCGGCAGGTCGTAGACCACCATCGCGCGTGCGCCCGCATAGGTCAGATCCATCTGGATGCCACGGCGATCCTGACACAGTTTGAGCACGTCCCCGAGGTAGTCGTCGGGGACCATGATCGTGGCCTTGATGCGCGGCTCTTCGATGTGGTCGACGTAGGTCAGGTCGGGCATGTCGGCGGGGTTGTGCAGCTCCTTCATCGTGCCGTCGCGCATAAAGATACGGTAGATCACGGAGGGCGCGGTGGTGATGAGGTCGATATCGTATTCGCGCTCAAGGCGGTCGCGGATCACCTCGAGGTGCAGCAGACCGAGGAAGCCACAGCGAAAGCCGAAGCCGAGGGCGGCGGATGTTTCCATCTCGGAGCTGAACGAGGCGTCGTTGAGTTGCAGTTTTTCGATGGCGCTTCGCAGGTCCTCGAAATCGTTGGCGTCGACGGGGAACAGCCCGCAGAACACCACGGGGATCGAGGGTTTAAAACCCGCAAGTGCCGTGGCGCAGGGCTTTTTATCATGGGTGATAGTGTCGCCCACTTTGGTGTCGCGCACCTGTTTGATCGAGGCGGTGAAGATGCCGATTTCGCCCGGGCCAAGCTCGGCAATATCGACCATCTGCGGTTTGAGGACGGACAGTTTGTCGACGCCGTACGCGGCACCGGTTTTCATCATCTTGATCTTGTCGCCCTTTTTGATCACGCCATCGATGACGCGGATCAAAACGACCACGCCGAGGTAGGCGTCGTACCAACTGTCCACGAGCATCGCCTTGAGCGGGGCATCGCGGTCGCCTTTGGGGGCGGGCAAGCGGGTGATGATGGCTTCGAGCACGGCGGGGATGCCGAGGCCGGTTTTGGCGGAGATTTCGATCGCCTCGGAGGCGTCGATGCCGATCACGTCCTCGATGTTGGTGCGCACGGCCTCGACGTCGGCGGCGGGCAGATCGACCTTGTTGAGCACCGGCACGATTTCGTGGTCGGCGTCGAGCGCGTGATAGACGTTGGCGAGCGTTTGCGCCTCGACCCCTTGGGAGGCGTCCACGACCAAGAGCGAGCCCTCGACGGCCTGCATCGAGCGACTGACCTCATAGGCGAAATCAACGTGACCGGGGGTGTCGATCAGGTTGAGGATATACAGCTCGCCGTCGTTGGCGGTGTATTCGATGCGCACCGAGTTGGCCTTGATCGTGATGCCGCGCTCGCGTTCGATGTCCATGCTGTCAAGCATCTGCGCCTTCATATCGCGATCCGCCACGGTGTTTGTGGACTGGATCAAGCGGTCGGCGAGGGTCGATTTCCCATGGTCGATGTGAGCGACGATGGAGAAGTTACGGATGTTTTTCAGCTCGGTCATGGGAGGCCCTTGGACGGATGCAAATGAAGCGCGGTCAACTGTGCGGCCAGAGCGCAAAACACTCCCCCCGCGCGCGCGTGAATTTAGCTGATTTCTATGGGGGGAAAGCGGGGGAAAGGCAAGGCCTGTGCGATTGGCAGGCTTAACTTTAGCCGCGTCACCGCAGGCGCAGCTTGCAATCGTTTGAGGTCTGCGTGAATTATGGCGGATTGAGGCCGTGAATTTTGGTGGGGCGTGAAGCGCTCCCGCCCCCGTGCTGACCGCGCGCCTTTGGCGTGACGGCCCGCCCCCTGTCCACACGTTGCGGCGGCGGGTTGGATTGGGGCCACCATGCGCGGGTTCGTGCTTTTGTGTGTTCCCCAACAAACCCGTGAATTGCCCCCGTCTTCGATTTCCCGCATACTGGGGCAAATCCCGCCACAGAGCGGACAGACGGGCAAAGGGCAGCGCATGACGTTCGGAACTTCTACCACAGCACACACACTCACCAAAACGGTTCTTCTCATGTCCTGCGTCGCGCTTGTCGCCTCGTGCGGGGCGCGTGGGTCGAACCGTTCGGTCACGCCCCATGCCTTTGCCACGGGGCCGCTGTATTCGGCCTGTATGGCCGCGGATCGCAAGGCCGCGACATCGTCCACCTGCGGGTGTGTTCAGGCGGTGGCCAACCAGAAGCTGTCGGCAAGCGACCAGTCCAAGGCCGTGGCGTTTTTCCGCGACCCGCATAAATCGCAAGAGGTGCGCCAGTCGGACAATCCGTTCAACGAGGCCTTCTGGAAACGCTACAAGGCGTTCGGAGCCTCGGCGGCAAGCACCTGCGGCTAGGCCCATGGCCAGGCCCCGCAACCTCTACGACCCGCTGAACACGCTCAAGCCCGTGGGGCCTGATGTCTGGATTGCCGACGGCCCGCCCGTGCCGTTTTACGGTGTGGCGTTTCCGACGCGCATGACGGTGGTGCGTATCGGGGCGCAGCTTTGGGTGCATTCTCCGATTGCGCCCGATGCGGGGCTGTTGGCCGAGATGGCGGCCCTTGGCGAGGTGGCGTGGCTGATCGCGCCCAACCCCATTCATTATGTGTCCGTGGGCGATTGGGCCAAGCAGTTTCCAAAGGCACAGGTTTACGCCGCACCGGGTGTGGCGGCACGGGCCAAAAAATTCGCGATTGCCTTTCCGCCGCATGAGGTATTGAGCGATGAGGCCCCCGCACCCTGGGCGGCGGAGATTCAACAGCGCGTGGTGGCGGGGCACCGGTTCCTGCACGAGGTGGTATTTTATCACGGCGCGTCACAGGTGTTGATCCTCACCGATCTGATCGAGAATTTCGAGGCCGCAAAGGTCAGCCCGCTCAAGGCGGTGTTGTTTCGCATGGCGGGAATTCTGGACCCTGATGGCAAGGCGCCGCTTGATATGCGGATGTCGTTCAAATCGAAAAAGGCGGCCCGTGCGGTGATGCGCGAGGTGATCGCATGGGCCCCCGAAAAGGTGATCATCAGCCATGGACGGTGGTATGAGACGGATGGCACGGCCGAATTGAAACGGGCCTTTGCGTGGTTGGGAGTGTAGCGATGCGCGGCGGGATTTTCATTTTGTCAGGGGCGGGGTTGTCGGCCGAAAGCGGCTTGAAAACCTTTCGCGCCGAGGACGGTTTGTGGGAGGACCACCGCGTCGAGGATGTGGCGACCCCCGAGGCCTTTGTGCGCGATCCTGCCTTGGTGCAGCGGTTCTACAACGCGCGCCGCGCCGGTGTGGCGGCGGCGCACCCCAACGCGGCGCACGTCGCCTTGGCGCATCTACAGGCAACATATGACGCGCCTGTGCATCTGGTGACACAGAACATCGACGACCTGTTGGAACGCGCCGGCGCAACGGATGTGATCCACATGCATGGCGAGGTCACATCGGCGCTGTGTGGCGCCTGTGGTCATCGGTGGCCCGCGCCGGTGGAGATGGCGGTGGGCGCGTGTTGTCCCGCGTGTGACGCACCGACCGCGCGGCCCGACATCGTTTGGTTCGGGGAAATCCCGTACCACATGGACCGGATCCACGCGGCACTGGAGGCCAGTGATCTATTTGTGGCGCTCGGCACCTCCGGCAATGTCTATCCCGCGGCGGGCTTTCGCCAGTTGGCGCAGCAATCGGGGATCAGGACGTTGGAATTGAACCTCGCGGCCTCGGGCGTGCCGTTCGACGAGGTGCGCGAAGGCGCGGCGTCCGATGTGGTCCCTGCGTGGGTGGCCGAGGTGTTGGCGAGCTGAGGGCGACCCGCTAGCGGAATGCGGGGCCGTGAACCCATGTCGAGAGCGAGAACCGCTCGCCTTTGGTGACGGGTGTCACGCGGTGCAAGGTAAAGGACGGGAACAGCACCGCCGAGCCACGGGTGCGGTTGGCCTCCTGCACCCCCGCATCGGGTTGTAGTTCCAATGCGCCGCCCTCGTAATCGGCAGGCTCGGACAATTGCACCACCATGGTCAGTTTGCGCCGCGCCGCGAACACGCCGTCCCCAATGTCGGAGTGCCACGTAAAATGGCCCTGACGTTCGGCACCGTAGCGGGCGACTTGCGGGCTTTCGCCAAACTCGGTCAGCGCAAAATCGAAATGGGTGCGGTTGGCCTCGGCCACCAGATCCATGATCCGCGCCATCACCCATTCGGTGCCGTCACGTTCGTCGAGCCACGCAAGGTCGGCACGGCGCAGGTTGTGATTGGCCCCGCCGCGCACAAGCCCCGCATCCGCAAGCTCGGCCTCGCAGGCCAGACCCACAATCACGTCACATTCGGCGGGCGAAAACGCCGCATCGAAAGAATAGACATTCAGCATGCTCTATCTCCGGCAAGTGCGCCGCGCACCGCCCTGTTCAATTGTCTCTATGAGGGTAGAATCGGGTGGACTGACCCGATGTCCTGCATGCGGTTTACGCCATTCGCGCACCGAATCAATATAAAAAGAAACACCCGCCGCGTGTCATGCACGGGCGGGTGTCCGGTCGGTGGGTATGGTGAAAAAGGCGCGACTTACTTGTCGCTCATTTTCCCGCCCATTTTCCCGTGGTCCATCTTGTCATGGTCCATTTTGCCGTGCTGCATGCCCATGCCATCCTGACGCTCCAGATCGACGGGGATTTCAACGGTGATGTCGCCCGCTTTCTCAAACGTCAGGGTCACGGTGAGGATATCGCCCTGCGCGAAACCTTGGTTCAGGCCCATGAACATGACGTGATCGCCGCCACGTGCGAGGGTGTGTTCGCCGCCTGCGGGGATGGCGAAGCCTTCGGGGACATGCAGCATTTTCATCACGCCATCGCCCATGTCCTTGTGCGTGTGCAGTTCAACACGTTTGGCCACATCGGATTTGGCGTCGATCAGTTGGTCGTCCTCGGCACCGGTGTTGTGAATGACAAAGAACGCGGCACCCGCCTTGGCGGACATGCCCGAGGAGCGCGCATAGGCATCGTCAATGGTGATGTCGGCGGCAAAGGCGGGCATGGCGAAAGCAAGCGCGGAGAGGCCCGCGAAAAGGGTGGTTTTAAGTGTCATGGTTTTATCCTGTGATCTGCGCAGTGCCGCCCTGTGGGTCAGCTCACTGCTCGTCTGGTCTATGTGTGGAGAAAAGAGGGTCGGATCACACGACAGGAGGGCCACGCGCGAGCGGCGTCAGCGTCTGTGCTGTCCGGGGCAAAAAGACGCTTCGGACCACGGCAAGCGGGGTCACGCGGGACGCAGGAGCTGAAAGGACAAAGGCGCCTGCCACATCCGCAATCACGCTCATGGTGCAGTCGGGACAGATTTTCGGCGGACCGACGGGGGCGCCATCCGCATTCATCAGAACCGTCACCGGACCTGTCCCCGTACACAGAACCATCGCGCCCGCGGCATCGCGCATGGTCCCGCGCGTCACGGCCATGGTTTGGCTCGTGGCGAACAACAAGACCGCAAAAACGACGGCTATGAGAGGGCGCAAGGATCGCATGGCGCGGACATTACGAGGGAACGTGAGGAATGAAAAGGCCGCTCTGCTGCGACCAAATGCGCGGCGGCGGGATGTGGTCGGGACGGGATGGGCGGCCATGCGCCCGTCTGCATCCCTGCCCGCCCCGCCCTATCGTCCGGACAAGCGAAAACCCCGTGCGGGCGGGCCACACGGGGTCTCTAAACGTCTGTCTCGAAAAAGACGGCTTAGGCTGCGACGGCAGCTTTGGCGATGTCTTTTTTGATTTTCAAAGCTGTATCCGAAAGCTCGGCGTCTTTGGCTTTTGCGAGGAACGCGTCGAGGCCACCGCGGTGGTCGACGGAGCGCAATGCAGCCGCAGAGATTTTCAGCTTGAACGTGCGGCCAAGTGCTTCGGACATCAACGACACATCGTTGAGGTTCGGAAGAAAGCGGCGGCGGGTCCGGTTTTTTGCGTGGCTGACATTGTTGCCAGTCATCGGGCCTTTACCAGTCAATTCGCAACGGCGTGCCATGTGGTCATCCTCGTCTTACAGTCGGGGGGCAGCAAGGCGCGGCCCGCGGGTTGTTCAAAGTCCTGTTCGGATCGGCGCTCTCTATGAGCCGCATTCGGATGGAAATCAAGTGCAACCACACCCAAGTTTCCGCGAAAACTACCGATTTAAACAGAAATAGGCCCTGCACAGGTGCGGCGCCCGAAATTCAGTTCGCGGTGGATAGGCGATAGCGGGAGAATCGTCAAGCCCTCGCGGTGCGCATCACGGGGGATTCGCGACACCGGGGACCGCGCCCTACCCGTGGCGCAGCGCGTCGAGCACATCGCGTGCCGCGTGGCTTGGTGTGATCTCGCCCGAGGACACATGCGCCGCGAGGTCCGCGATCATGGATTTGAGCGGCTCACGCGCCAGTTGGCCCAAGAGGCCATGGCGGATTTCCTGAGCGAACCAGTATTCGGCCTGCGCGGCGCGACGGCTGTCGAAATGGCCGTTGGCGCGGCGCCATGCAATCAGGGCCTGCATATCGTCCCATGCCTGGGACAGGCCGTCCTCCTCAAGGGCGGAGACGGTGGTGGCCTTGGGGAACCCCTCGGGGTCGTAGGGGCGTTTGCGGATCAGACGCAGCGCGCCCGCGTAATCGGCGCAGGTGCGGTTGGCCGCGGCTTTGAGGTCGCCGTCTGCCTTGTTCACCAAAATCATATCGGCGATTTCCATGATGCCGCGCTTGACGCCCTGCAACTCGTCACCGCCCGCAGGGGCGAGCAGCAAGAGGAACAGGTCGGACATTTCCGAGACCACGGTTTCGGACTGGCCGACGCCCACGGTCTCGATCAGGATAATGTCATAGCCCGCCGCCTCGCACAGGGTCACGGCCTCGCGGGTGCGCCGCGCCACACCGCCCAGTTCGGACTGGGATGGCGAGGGGCGGATAAAGGCGTGTTTTTCACGACTGAGCAATTCCATGCGGGTTTTGTCGCCCAAGATCGACCCACCGGAGCGCGCGGACGAGGGGTCGACGGCCAGCACCGCGACCTTGTACCCCTCGCGGATCAGCATCATGCCGAAGCTTTCGATAAAGGTGGATTTGCCCACCCCCGGCGTTCCCGATAGCCCCACCCGCAGCGCCACGCGACCGGCGGATTTGATCGCATCCATCAGCACAATCGCCTGTTCGCGGTGATCGGCGCGCGCGCTTTCGACCAATGTAATGGCGCGGGCAAGGGCGCGACGGTTGCCTGCAATCACCTGTGCGGCCAGTTCGGTGGGGTCCATAGGCGGGCCTCTTTGTCTTTTGCTCTGGTCAGCCAAAGCGGTCGGGGGATGGCAAAGGAATGCCCGATGCCACCGCCCCTGTCCAGTGTGGCATTTTGCAACGCGCGGGCCACCGCGTGCGGGGGGGTATGCATGGCGATAGGGGGCAATCGCGGCCTGACGCCATGACGGTGCTTTTGCTTCGGGCCGCAATCGGGGATAAGGGCGGCATGGATAGATTGCCGATAGATGATGTGTTGGACGAAGTAGTGGCCGCAGTGGCCACCGCCGGTCGTGTCGTATTGATGGCCCCCCCCGGTGCGGGCAAGACAACCCGCGTGCCGCTCGCGCTTTTGCCGCATGTCACGGGCCGGATTTTGATGTTGGAGCCGCGCCGTCTGGCCGCGCGGGCTGCCGCCGAACGCATGGCGCAAACCTTGGGAGAGACAGCGGGCGAGACCGTCGGCTACCGGATGCGCGGGGCGAGCAAAGTGTCCAAAACCACCCGCATCGAGGTGGTGACCGAGGGCATCCTGACCCGCATGTTGCAAAGCGACCCCGAGTTGCGCGGCGTTGGCTGTGTCATCTTTGACGAGTTCCACGAGCGGTCCTTGAACGCCGATTTCGGATTGGCGTTGGTTCAGGAGGTGCGCGGGGCGCTGCGCGAGGATCTGGCCGTGGTGGTGATGTCGGCAACGCTCGACGCGCAACCCGTGGCCGATCTGCTTGATGGCGCGCCCGTGGTCCTGTCCGAGGGCCGTGCGTTTCCCGTCGAGACGCGGTGGCTCGCGGCACCCATCCCCAAAACGACACGGTTGGAACAGGCCACCGCCGATCTCGTGGTGGCGGCGGTGACGGCGGAGCACGGATCGGCTTTGGTGTTCCTGCCCGGTGAGGGCGAAATCCGCCGCGTCGAGGGATTGCTCAAGGGCCGCGTGCCTGCGGATTGCGCCGTGCGGCCGCTGTTTGGTGCAATGAAATTCACCGAGCAACGTGCGGCGATTGCACCCTGTGCATCGGGTCGCAAAATCGTGCTCGCCACCGCCATCGCCGAAACCTCTCTGACCATCGAGGATGTGCGCATTGTGGTGGACGCGGGACGTGCCCGCCGCGCACGGTTTGACGCCGCCTCGGGCATGTCGCGCCTCGTGACCGAACGGGTGTCAAAGGCCGAAGCCGAGCAACGTCGAGGCCGCGCGGGACGCGTGTCCGCGGGCGTGTGTTACAGACTTTGGACCAAGGGCGAAGAGGGCGCATTGGCGACCTTTCCGCCCGCCGAGATTGAAACCGCTGACCTTACGGGCTTGGCGTTGGAACTGGCGATGTGGGGGGCGGGCGAGGACGATCTGGCGTTCCTGACCGCGCCGCCGGTGGGGGCTCTGGCCGAGGCGCGGGCGTTGCTGCACGGGCTTGAGGCTCTGGACGCAACGTCCCACATCACCGCCCACGGGCGGGCGTTGGCGGCGATGCCGCTGCATCCACGACTTGCACATATGCTACAAAAAGCGGGACCAAAAGCGGCGGAACTGGCCGCATTGTTGAACGAACGCGATCCGTTCATCGGCGCGGGGCGCACTGCGGGGGTGGACCTTGCGACACGCATCGCCGCGCTATCACGCCCTGATGCCCGCGCCGATCGCGGCGCGGTGGAGCGGATCAAACAAGAGGCCAAACGCCTGCGCCCGATGGCAGGGGCCGCCGAATTGCAGGATTTGAGTCTGGGCGCGATGGCCGCCCTCGCCTACCCCGACCGCGTTGGATTGCGCCGCAAGGGCGATCAGGCCCGCTATGTCATGTCGGGCGGCAAGGGGGCGGTGATGGACGACGCCGATGCGCTCGCCGGCGCACGGCTTATCGTGGTGACCGACACCGATGGTGCGCCGCGCGAGGCGCGGATCCGGCAGGCGGCACAAATCAGCGAGGCCGACATTCGCGCACTCTTTGCCGATCAGATCGCTTGGGTGGATATCTGTCAGTGGGACAAACGCACAGGCCGTGTCGTGGCCCGCAAACGCGAGATGTTCGGCGCACTGTGCCTTGATGATCGCCAATGGCCCGACGCCCCCAAAGAGGCGGTGGCGCGTGGGGCGCTTGACGGTATTCGCCATATCGGTCTGCCGTGGACCGCCGCCGCAAAACGGTTTCAGGCGCGGGTCATGTTGATGGGGGATGATTTCCCCGACCTGTCTGAGGAGGCGTTGATGGACAGGTTAGAGACGTGGCTGCTGCCCTATCTCAAGGGGGCGAAAACCGATGCGGCGCTGCGCAATCTCGACATTACCGAGGCGTTGCGCGGGATGCTCGATTGGGATCAGATGAGCCGTTTGGACCGCGAGGTTCCCGGATCATGGACCAGTCCACTGGGGCGCAAGTTGCCGATTGATTACAGTGGCGAGGCCCCCGAGATCACCGCCCGTCTGCAAGAGATGTTCGGCACCACAACGCATCCCACGGTGGGGGCGCGGCGGGTGCCGTTGCGCGTTACGCTGACCTCGCCCGCGCATCGCCCCGTTCAGGTGACGATGGATATCCCTGCGTTCTGGACCACATCCTACGCCGATGTGCGCAAGGACATGCGCGGCAAATATCCGCGCCACCCGTGGCCAGAGGACCCGACACAGGCCGACCCGACATTGCGGGCAAAACCGCGCGGCACCTGAAATGTTGCAAACAGACAAAAAGCGGCGCCCGAAGGTCTCTCCCGGCGCCGCTTTTATCGCATTTGTGCAAGTCGTAATTAGTCGGTGAGCGCCGCCGAATGCGCCACGTCGGACGCCCACGGACCGTGGTGACCCTTGCCGCCATCGGTGCGTTCAAAGCTGTGCGCACCGAAGAAGTCGCGTTGGCCTTGGATCAGGTCGGTGGTGCCACGGCCCATGCGCATAGTGTCAAAGTAGGCAAGCGCATTGGAAAAGGCGGGGGTCGGCAGACCGCGCAGCGCGGCGGAGGCGACGACACGGCGCAGCGCCGAGGAGCCTTCGCGGATGATCTGGGCAAAGCGGGGCGCAAAGATCAGTTGGGTATGCGGCAGGCCTTCGCGCACGGCGGCGGCCATGTCGTCAAGCAGTGCGGAGCGGATGATACAGCCCGCCCGCCAGACCTCGGCGCAGGACGCCAGATCGAGGTCCCATTTGTATTCCTCGGAGGCGGCGGCCAACAATTTGATGCCTTGGTCATAGGCGATGATTTTCGCGGCCAGAAGCGCCTTTTCCAGATCGGTATCGGACAGTGTTTCCGCGCCCGCTTGCGGTTGGATGTCGGCGAAAATCGCCTCGCCTGCTTCGCGGGTGTCTTTCTCCGCCGACCATGAACGGCCCGCCACGGCGGCCTCGATGGTGGAGGGGGATTGACCGAGTGACAGCGCCTCGATCGCGGTCCAGCGACCTGTGCCTTTCTGGCCTGCTTTGTCGACGATCATATCCACGAGCGGTTTGCCGGTTTTGTCGTCAACCGTCTGAAGCACCTTGCCCGAGATTTCGATCAGGTAGGAGTTGAGCGGCCCTTGGTCCCATGCCTCGAACAGCTTGCCGATTTCGGCGGTGGGGCGTTTGTCGCCATCGCGCAACAGGCCGTAGACCTCCGCGATCATCTGCATGTCGGCGTATTCGATGCCGTTATGGACGGTTTTCACGAAATGGCCCGCGCCATCAGGGCCGAAGTGGTCGGCGCAGGCCTGACCTTTATGCTTGGCCGAAATCGCCTCGAGGATATCGCGGATCACCTCGAAGGAGGCCAGATCGCCCCCCGCCATGATCGACGGGCCAAAGCGCGCGCCCTCTTCGCCGCCCGATACGCCCATGCCGATAAAGTTGAGGCCGTCATTTTTCAGGGCGGCCTCGCGGCGGCGGGTGTCATGGAAATTGGCGTTGCCCGCGTCGATGATCATGTCGCCCGCATCAAGGTGCGGTTTGAGCTCTTCGATCACCGCATCCACGGCGCCGGCGGCAACCATGATGATCACGGCACGCGGTTTGGTCAGCGCGGCGGTCAGATCGGCAAGCGTATGCGCGGGGGTCAGGCGATCCGCCAGATCCCCCGCCGAGGCCACGAAATCGTCGGTGATGGATGTGGTGCGGTTATAGACCGCCACGGGAAAGCCGTTGTCCGCGATATTGAGCGACAGGTTGGCGCCCATGACGCCAAGACCGATGAGGCCGATACGAGCCTGTGACATATGTGGGGTCTCCTCTTGTCGCCAAGGCGGGCGATGCGCATCTGGTATACCAAGTTTCGGGCCGAATTTGCCGCCAAAGTCGGAGGTATACAAGGGGATACCACAGCCAAAGGAGCGCGATTCGCTGCATGATCTTGATTTTTACCAAAAAATATCTATATTAGGCTTTAATCACCAAGCGCACCAATGCGCAGACAGCAGGTTTCATATGGTCACGATGTTCAAAACCGCCTGGGAAGGCGTCCTTAACCCGTTTTTCCGTCGCCCCAAGCGGGTGCAATCGGCAGCACTTTGCTATCGCAAGGGCGCGCAGGGCAAAGAGGTCCTGTTGATCTCGTCACGCGGCACGGGCCGTTGGATCCTGCCCAAAGGGTGGCCGATTGACGGCATGGACGGCGCGGGTACCGCCGCGCAGGAAGCATGGGAAGAAGCCGGCGTGCAGCCCGCAAAGGTCAAGCCAAAGCCACTGGGCAAGTATCATTACGACAAGCTGTTCGACAACGGGGCCTCCGCCCCCGTCACCGCCACGGTCTATTCGATCAAGGTCGAGGGCATGGCGGACACATTCCCCGAATGCTCCGAGCGCACGCGCAACTGGATGGCCCCTGCGGCGGCGGCCGAGTTGGTGGACGAGCCGGAACTCAAGGACATTCTGCGCGCGTTTTAACGCCCGCCACGGTGTCCCCGCCCCTGTCACACAGATCCCCCTTTTCGCCCCTGCACCGCCTATGGCCACACCCCGGGAGATGCCGCGCCCTTGCGTCACTCGGGTGTGGATTTGTGCCTAGCCCCAACTAAGACTTGATCGCACGGCTCACGCGGGTTAGCGCTTCGCGCAATTGTCGCAGACATAGCGCGTGTTTGCGGCGCATGTTTGGGGCGCGTGTGCGGTGATCCACCGGATCGGTTGCACTCAACAGCCAGAGGATGGATATGAGCGGAAACAGCGATAAACAGTGGGCCACACTAGATAAAGACCTCAATCGTATCAGTCAGGTCGAATACGGCCTCACGGTTGTCGCTCGCCCGATGGTCGGTCTGGGTGTCGCCCTTGCCTTTATCATCATTGCCGGAATCGCCGCTGCGTTCATCTTTGGCGGGCAACCGGGTAGCGCAATCATCATCGCGGCGGCCGCATTGGGCGCCTATATGGCAATCAACATCGGCGCCAACGATGTGGCCAACAACATGGGTCCCGCCGTGGGCGCGAAAGCCCTCACCATGGGCGGCGCGATTGTCATTGCGGCGCTGTGTGAAAGTGCCGGTGCGTTACTTGCGGGCGGCGATGTTGTCTCGACCATATCCAAGGGCATCATCGACCCCACCGCCGTCTCCGACACCAGTATCTTTGTCTGGGCGATGATGGCGGCGCTGCTGTCCTCGGCGCTTTGGGTGAACCTTGCCACATGGATCGGCGCGCCCGTGTCCACCACCCACTCCGTTGTGGGCGGCGTTATGGGCGCAGGGATCGCCGCTGCCGGATTTTCCGCTGTCAACTGGAGCTCGATGTCGCTCATCGCCGCATCGTGGGTGATCTCCCCCGTTCTGGGGGGCGTGGTCGCGGCGGGGTTCCTTGCCTTTATCAAGGCGAAAATCATCTACCAAGAGGATAAAATCGCCGCAGCCCGCAAATGGGTGCCGGTTCTGGTCGGCATTATGATGGGGACGTTTTCCACCTACCTCGCCGTCAAGGGACTCAAAAAGATCGTTGATATCGACCTGCTCAGCGCGGTGATGATCGGGGCCGCTGTGGGGGCCGTGTCCTACGTGGGCTCGGCACCGTTGGTGCGCAAACAGTCCGAAGGTTTGGAGAACCGCAACAAGTCACTCAAGGTGCTGTTCGGCCTGCCACTGGTGATTTCCGCCGCCCTCTTGTCGTTTGCCCACGGGGCCAATGATGTGGCCAACGCGGTCGGCCCGCTTGCCGCTATCGTCCACGCTCAGGAATTCGGCGGGTTCGCGGGCAAAGTGTCCATTCCGCAATGGGTCATGGTTATCGGCGCCTTCGGCATCTCGTTCGGCCTGTTGTTGTTCGGTCCGAAACTGATCCGCATGGTGGGCAGCCAGATCACCAAACTCAACCCGATGCGCGCCTATTGCGTGGCGTTGTCGGCGGCCATCACGGTGATTGTCGCCTCATGGCTCGGTCTGCCCGTGTCCTCCACCCACATCGCTGTGGGCGGGGTGTTCGGGGTCGGCTTTTTCCGCGAATGGCACCACAACCGCCGCGCCCGCGAAAACTCCGCCAAACGGACTCCTGAAAAGCGGATCGCCGCCGAAGAGCGCCGCCGTCGCAAACTGGTCCGCCGCTCGCACTTTATGACCATCGTGGCCGCATGGGTGATCACCGTCCCCGCCGCCGCATTTTTGTCGGCCATCGTGTTCTACCTGTTGACGCATCTGTTCCACTAAGGCGCGTCATTGATCTGCGGATATAAAAAGGGCGCACCCGCGAGGATGCGCCCTTTTGCCTTGCTCGACCCGTCCGGGTTCGCCCCATCCGGGAGCGGCGTTATTCAACGCACCACTGCATCACGGCCTTTTGTGCGTGAAGACGGTTTTCCGCCTCGTCGAAAATCACCGACTGTGGCCCGTCCATGACGTTGTTTGTCACCTCGTCACCACGGTGCGCAGGCAGGCAGTGCATGAACAACGCGCCCTCATTGGCCTTTGCCATCAAGGCGCGGTTGACGCGGTAAGGGCGCAACTGGTTGTGGCGGCGTTCGCGGGCCGAGGCGGGGTCGTGCATCGACACCCATGTGTCCGTGACGATCAGGTCGGCGCCCACGACCGCCTTATCGGCATCGCGTTCGATTTCGATTTTAGAACCCTTGCCGCGGGCTTCCTCAATGAACTCCATCTCGGGGTCAAGCGGCGTTGGCCCCGCGAATGTCAGATCGAATTCGAACTGGCCTGCGGCGTGGATGAACGAGGCGCAGACGTTGTTGCCATCGCCAAGCCACACGACCTTTTTGCCTTTGATCGGCCCGTTGTGTTCCTCAAAAGTCAGGATATCGGCCATGATCTGACACGGGTGGGTGCGATTGGTCAGGCCGTTGATCACCGGCACGGTCGCGTATTCGGCCATCTCCAACAGGGTCTGTTCCTCAAAGGTGCGGATCATGATCATATCGACGTAGCGCGAGAGAACGCGGGCGGTGTCGGCAATGGTTTCGCCGTGGCCAAGCTGCATGTCGGAGCCGGACAGCACCATGGTTTCCCCGCCCATCTGGCGCACGCCGACATCAAAAGACACGCGGGTGCGGGTTGACGGTTTTTCAAAGATCAGCGCGACCATTTTATCCTTGAGCGGCAGATCGGTATCCAACGCGGCCTTAGGCCTGCCGTGACGCGCGATCTTGGTGGCCTTGGCGGCGGCAATAATGCGGTGCAACTCATGGGCATCGGTTTTGTTGATATCGAGGAAATGTTTCATATTCTTATCTTTTCGTCATTGGGATCAAAGCGATGAGGCGGCCGCATCAAGACGTGTAACGGCCTCGGCGATGTCCTCGTCGGAGATATTAAGGGCGGGCAACAGGCGCACCACATTGTCGGCCGCAGGCACGGTCAACAGACCCTGCGCATAGCCTTTTCCCACCAGATCGGCGGGCGCGATTTTGAGTTTGAGGCCAAGCATAAGCCCCTGACCGCGCACGCTCTCGAACACATCCGGATGGGCCGAGACCAACCCTTCGAGCTTTTGACGCAGAAGTGCGGATTTGCGGTTCACCTCGGCCAAAAACGCAGGGTCGGACACGATTTCCATCACCTTGAGACCGATGGCACAGCCCAAGGGGTTGCCGCCGTAGGTCGATCCGTGCGTCCCCGCAACCATACCGCTCGCGGCGTTCTCAGTGGCGAGCACAGCACCAAGCGGGAAGCCCCCGCCGATGCCCTTGGCCACCATCATGATGTCGGGTGTCACGCCCGCATATTCATGGGCGAACAGCTTGCCCGTGCGGGCGACACCGCATTGTACCTCGTCGAAAATCAGCAAGGTACCGGTTGCATCGCACAGGTCGCGCAGCGCCTTGAGGCACTGATCGGGAACCACGCGGATACCGCCCTCGCCCTGAATAGGCTCGATCAGGATCGCGGCGGTTTTATCCGTCACAGCGGCGGTGAGCGCATCGGCATCGCCAAACGGCAGATGCACAAACCCGGGCATCAACGGGCCGAACCCCTTGACCATTTTCTCGGCGCCCGAGGCGGCAATCGCGCCTGTGGAGCGGCCATGGAAACAGCCGTCAAAGGTGATGATTTCAATGCGCTCGGGCGCACCTTTATCGGAGTGGTATTTGCGCGCCATCTTGATCGCCAGTTCCGCCGCTTCGGTGCCGGAGTTGGTGAAAAAACAGGTGTCGGCAAAGGTCGCATCGACAAGCGCGTCGGCCAGTTTTTGCTGCGCGGGGATCTGGTAGAGGTTGGAGACATGCCACAGCGTATCGGCCTGTGCCTTGAGCACGGCGGCCAGTTCGGGGTTGGCATGGCCAAGCGTGTTGACCGCGATGCCCGCGCCCAGATCGAGGAACCGTCGGCCATCCGCCTCGACAAGCCAACTGCCTTCGCCTTTGACAAAGGAAAGGGGTGCGCGGTTGTAGGTCGGCAGAACGGACGTAATCATCGGTTGGGTCCTTTGGAGATCAGAAAGCCTTTTGAACGCCCGACGGGGCAAGGCTGTCAACGATTGAGATGGGTTTTCAATGGATTTGCGCCGGTTTGGCGCGGGATGTGCCATGCGGGTCACGCAACGGCACGGATGAACGGACGCGGATCGACGGGTTAGCGTCGGCGTCGGGCGATGGAATTATGATCGGTCATCGTGTTCATGGGGCTGCGTTTACGCCTGCACGGGGCGCCCTGTCAAAGAGATTTTTAGTTCGACGACAGGAATTTAGCGCCGCCAACCGAGCGTGTGCCAACGGATGTCCCCGATTTTTCCGCACCCACGGTGATGCGGCGCGTGACCACGGGTTTGGGCGCCTGTTGTGGCGATCCGAGCGCAATTTCACGTTTGAGGGTCGGGATGATGTCGAGGATATCCATGCCGAGGCCGACCTTTTTGTTGCCCTCCTGACGCAGGGCCGAAACCACCGAGACCACGGCCAATCGCCCGCCATCATAGGCCAGAACGGGCGAACCGGACGAGCCATAGGTGATGTCGCAATCAAAGGTCATGACACCGTTGCCGAATTTTCGCAGCACATTGCAGGCGCGTTGCACCGACAGCGTGGCGTTGCGGCCGCGCCCGTAGGAGGCCACCATGAGTTCGCCCCGCGAGGTGCGCACGCGGTGGATCGGAAACGGCAGGATAAGGGCGCGGGCGACAGGTTTCTCCAACTGGATCAACGCCACATCGCGGGCAATGTTGGCGGCGCCGATCGCCCCGTCTTTTTCCTGTGTAAACCCTGCGGCATAGGCCACGGCGCGACCTTTGGAGGCGGCGATGTAGTCGCCGTTGCGCAGCCCTGCGCGAAAGGTGATTTTACCGGCGGCGATTTTCTGGCCGGTGTCGTCAAGGACACAGTGCGCCGCCGTCAGGACCAGATCCTGTTCGATCAACGCCCCCGTGCAGGTGCCATGCCCCGCCATATCCAGACGGCCCACGGCTTCCCATCCGATCAATTCGGCCCGCCGGTCCACACGGTCCAGTTCGGACGGCAGGCTATCGGCGGCAAAGGTGGCACTCGCGGTGAGCGCGGCGATGAGGACAAGGAGATAAGAGGCGAAACGCATGGGGAACCCTTGGAGTTAACGGATGTGGTTAACGGATGAACCAAGGGCAGGATCGCGCCAGAATGGGGCAAGAGTGAGGAGGCCGCGCGGCGAAGGCGGGAAACCCGTCCCGCCCTGTCGCACCGCCCTGTCGTAGTGCCTCGTGGTCAGGTTTTGAGTTTCGTGCCGCGCCGGAACAGGACCCAGACCCAAAAAATGACGCCTGCGGTGACCGAGCTGACCACCGCGAGGCCAAGCCACGGCGAGCTGTCGGATTGCCCGATGACGCCATAGCGCACCCCGTCGATGAGATAGAACACGGGGTTGAGGTGGGTAAGGACGCGAAACCACTGCGGCAGGTTTTCCACCGAGTAGAACGTACCCGACAGGAACGACAGCGGCGTGATGATGAAATTGGTGATCGCGGCCATCTGGTCGAATTTCTGGCTGACAACGCCCGCCATGATCCCCAAGGCCCCGAGCAAAAGTGCGCCAAGCGAGATAAAGGTCAGCGCGAACAGCGGATGCGCGAGGCCAAGCCCGACGAACAGCGCCATCGCCGCCCAAATCGCCACGGCAACGATCAATCCGCGCACCAGCCCCCCCGCGAGATAGCCCAGAACCAGTTCGATGGGCGAGAGCGGCGGCATGAGGGTGTCAACGATATTGCCTTGGACTTTGGAGATGACAATCGACGAGGAGGTATTGGCAAAGGCGTTCTGGATCACGGTCATGGTCAGGATGCCCGGAGCCAGAAAGTGGATGAACGGCACGCCCATCACATCGCCACGCCCCGGCCCGATCGCCAGAGTGAAAATGGTCAGGAACAACCCCGCCGTCACCAGAGGTGCAGCCAGCGTTTGGGTCCACACGGCCAGAAAGCGGCGGATTTCGCGATGCGCCAAAGTCCGCAAACCGAGCCAGTTGACGCGACCGAACCGCCGCACACCCATCGCAATATCGTTTGTGCCTGTTTCCATCGCCGAAATCCTCTGATAAACCCTATGTCTGTCCCGTTTGCGTGCTTGTAACCGCTCACACGCCGTTTAAATAGGGGGACGAGAGAATTCTACAAACAGTGCGTGCGCACAGGTGCGTTGCGAGACTGGGTGTGACAGGTCGTGGGAACCACCGCGACTTTTGCAGATGCTAAGGAAGACACATGTCCTGGACCGATGAACGCGTCGACGTACTAAAGAAAATGTGGGGCGAGGGTCAATCCGCCTCGCAAATCGCCAAGGAACTTGGCGGTGTGACGCGCAATGCGGTCATTGGCAAGGTGCATCGTTTGGGTCTGTCCAATCGTGCCGGATCAGGGGCCGCGGCGAAAACAGCCGCGCCCAAGGCCAAGCCCGCCACGCCCGCAGCCGCCAAGGCGAAACCGGCCACAGCCGCCGCCCCCAAGGCAAAGGCCAAGCCCGCCGCCCCCAAGGAAGAAGAGCCCTACACAGGTCCAAAGACAGAATCAGCGACGCCAAAGGCCGTGCCGCATAACCGTCGCCAGATCATTCCCGCAGGGCAGCCCCTGCCGCCACAGCCCTCGACCAACGAAATCCCTGCCGAAGCCTTGGCAAAGGTGAACGAGATCGAGAAGAAGGCCAAGAAAATTTCCGTGATGGATCTGACCGAAAAGACCTGTAAATGGCCGATCGGCGACCCCGCCACCGAAGAGTTCTGGTTTTGTGGCCTGCCCTCGCAAACGGGCAAGCCCTATTGCGAGGCGCATGTGGGCGTGGCGTTTCAGCCGATGTCCTCACGCCGCGACCGCCGCCGCTAAACCGCGCGACACTGCGCCATTGAAATGCCGCCCTTCGGGGCGGTTTTTTGTTTGGCGCGCCCGACCCGCGCACCTGACGCGCACAAACGCAGACCCCAGTGTGCGCAAGAGAATCGGCATGCGGGAAACACGGTGGTTCAAATATGCGTGACGCCGCCCTATCTATGCTGAACGCATAAACAGAAAGGCCCGCACATGGCCCCCATTATTTCCATCAAAGCGCTCACAAAGAGCTATTCAAACGGGTTTCAGGCGCTCAAAGGCGCGTCCCTTGATATTGAAAAAGGCGAGATCATCGCCCTGCTCGGCCCCAATGGCGCCGGCAAAACCACCCTGATCGGCGCGGTCTGTGGCCTCGTCAAAATCAGTTCCGGCACCGTCACGGTCGGTGGGTTCGATGCCGAAAAACAGCCCCGCGAGGCCCGCCGCATGATCGGCCTCGTGCCACAGGAAATCGCACTTGATATTTTCGAGACGGTTTGGAATTCGGTCCGGTTTTCACGCGGGTTGTTCGGCTGTCCGCCCGATGATGCCTTTCTCGAAAAGGTGCTTAAATCCCTGTCGCTTTGGGACAAAAAGGATACGCAGACCCGTGCGCTTTCGGGTGGCATGAAACGCCGCGTGATGATCGCCAAGGCGCTCAGCCACAACCCCACTGTGTTGTTTCTGGACGAGCCGAGCGCCGGTGTCGATGTCGCCTTGCGCCGCGACATGTGGGAGGTGGTGCGCAAGCTGCGCGAGGATGGCGTCACCGTGATTTTGACCACCCACTACATCGAGGAGGCCGAGGAAATGGCCGACCGCGTGGCCGTCATCAACAAGGGCGAGATTTTGCTCGTTCAGGACAAAGACGACCTGATGCGCGCGTTCGGCAAAAAACATCTGGTGATGGATCTGAGCGATCCGCTTGCCGCCCTGCCTGCCGGACTTGAGGCCTATGACCTCAGCCTGTCCGAGGATGGCACACAACTCACCTACGCCTATGACATCAACGCCGAGCGCACGGGACTAACGCGGATGATCGCGGATTTGGCCGAGTGCGGGATTTCCGTACATGATCTGGCCAGCCGCGAAAACTCGCTCGAAGAGGTGTTCCTCACTCTGGTCGAGGACAACACCACCGCGACACAGGAGGCCACAGCATGAACTGGCTCGCAATAAAATCCATTTACCACACTGAAATGGCGCGATTTTTCCGCACACTAAGCCAGTCCATCATCTCGCCGGTGCTGTCCACCGTGCTCTATTTCGTGGTGTTCGGCGCGGCCATTGGCGGGCGGATCGACACCGTGAACGGCATCGAATACGGCGCGTTCATCGTGCCGGGTCTGGTGATGCTCACGGTGTTGCAAAACGCGCTCTCCAATGCCTCCTTCGGGATCTATTTCCCGAAATTCACCGGCACGATATTCGAGCTGTTCACCGCGCCGATCAATTACGTCGAGATCGTCATCGGCTATGTCGGGGCGGCGGCGACCAAGTCGTTGTTCATCGCGGTTATCATCCTGATCACGGCGAATTTCTTTGTCGATCTGCCCGTGGCACACCCGTTTTGGGCCGCGGCCTTTTTGATCCTCACCGCCGTCAGTTTCTCGCTCATGGGGTTCATCATCGGGATCTGGGCGGGCAACTTCGAACAGTTGCAGATCTTTCCGCTGTTGATCGTCACGCCCCTCGTCTTTTTGGGCGGGGCGTTCTATTCCGCCGATATGTTGCCGGGCGTTTGGCAAATCGTGGTGAAATTCAACCCCGTGCTCTACCTGATCTCCGGTTTCCGGTGGTCGTTTTTCGAGGTGGCGGACGTGCCCGTGGCGGTGTCCATCGGCGCAATCACGCTGTTTCTGGCGCTCTGCCTTGGCTTTATCGGGTGGATTTTCAAAACGGGGTGGCGGATCAAAGAGTGATCCGGGACGGGACACCGCATCATCCCTCATCGTGCGCTCAAAATGCGCACATGCCCATCCGTCAATTAAATCTCGTGTGCGCTGGCGAACAGAACTTGTTTGCCCGCGTCGAATTGAACGCAGCCGCAAAAAATCTATGTGTTGGCGTAATGCACACCAGTTGCAGCACAGTAACCAAACAGAAACGAGACCATCCATGAAAACGCTTCTCCTCGCCTCCGTCGCCGCCCTTGGCCTGTCCACCGCCGCCCACGCCGAGGCCGCGACCTATGTGTTCGACCCCTCGCACAGCCAGATCGTGTTCGAATACAACCACCTCGGGTTCTCCAACACCGTTGGCGTTTACTCCGGTTTTGACGGCACAATCCAGTTCGACGAAGCCGATCCTGCGGCCTCCTCTGTCGAAGTTTCCTTTCCCACCGATAGCCTTTACACAGGTTGGGACGAACGCACCGCGCACTTCCTTGGCGGTGACTTTTTCGGCGCCGACGAGAACCCGACCATCTCCTTTGCCTCCACCTCCATTGAGGTCACCGGCGAGACCACGGGCGTCATCACCGGCGACCTGACGATCAATGGCATCACCAAGCCCGTCTCGCTTGACGCCGTGCTCAACCAAAAGGGAGACCACCCGATGGCAGGCAAGGCATGGCTCGGCTTTGACGCCACCGCCACCGTGCTGCGCTCCGAGTTCGACATGGGCATGTTCACGCCGTTTGTCGCCGACGAGGTGGCCGTGAAAATCTCCATCGAGGCGATGCTCGCCGACTAAGCCGGTCCGGTGGACAGGGTTAAGGCCGCTCCTGTGAGGGAGCGGCCTTTTTGTTTGTGCGGATCGGTTGGGGGATTAGTCGGCGCGGGTGGCCGTCAATGTCACCGCAACCGTAACGCCAAAGCCCACCGTGCTTTCATCGGCGTAGCCCGCGCCCATCGCAAAGTCGCGCCGGTCAAGCACCACCTCGCCCGACATCGTGGCCACATCCCCCGCGATCGCCAATTCAAACGGCAAGGTCACAGGGACCGTCACACCCGCAAGCGTAAGAGTGCCTGACGCCAGATGTGCTCCATCGGTGCGGGTGATGTCGGCGGCAAACGTCGCGGTGCTATAGGCCGCCACGTTAAAGAACTCCGCACCTTTGGCATTGTCCGTGACAGACCCGAGCGTGAGCGTGGTGGTGTCGATATCGACCGTCACCGCACCTGTGCCTGTGGCCTCGTCATAGGTGATCGCGGCGGACCATGTGGCGAAATTGCCCACAACAGGCGCGCCCATTTGCGTGACTGCGAATGTCAGATCGCCGTCTTGCACCTCCCATGCGGGGCCGCCTGTTGGTGCGGCAGTGGGCGTGGTGGCAATTGGTGTTGGCGCGGGGGCTTCGGTGGACGTGTCCGAGGGGGGGATTGCAGCCCCAAAGAGGGCGACACCCAGAACGATGATCCAAAGCCCCACGGCGAAAACCGGCGCGGCACGTCCGTGGGGGGGCGCGGCATCGCCCGCGTCCCGCCCGTGGCTCATCCGTGCCAGTGTCGCGTCCTTGTCGATGATCTGGTGTTTGAGCGCGCCACCGATGTGGGCGGCGACCGTCAGGTAGATCACCCATGCGGACAGGCCATGCACGGCCCCTGCGGCGTGGGCCACGGCATCGGATTTGGGGACAAACGGCAAGCCCTGACCGAAGGGCCACCAGATCGGGGCAAAGCCGCTCTCAGAGGCGTGCATCACCCACCCCGACAGCGGCATGATCAGGATCGCGCCATAGAGCGCCCAATGGACGACTTCGGCAGCGAGGGTCTCGGCGCGCCGCTCAGGGTGCAACGGCACGGGGCGCGGCTGCGTCACCGCCCACCCGATGCGCAACACGGCGAGCAACAGCACCGTAATGCCGATGGTTTTATGCGCCGAGTAGATCGTTTGCAGGCGGGCCACCGTATCGGCGTTGCGCGGCGTGTTGTCCCCGATCAGGCCAAGGCCGATGGCCGCGAGAATAAGAAGCGCAATGCTCCAGTGGAAAAAACGGGCAAGCGTGCCATAGCGCGTGGCGGTGTTGGTCAACATTGGGGAGGTCCATATCATGTGCGTTGCGGTCACAATACGCCGCATTTCACCGACTCGCACCCCATGTGGGCGCACACAATCTGTGCAAACCGGCCCGATTGGTGCGCAAGTCGCGAGGTCACGCTCTCTTTCCGAATGCCCGCATTGCGGCTAAAAGCGGTCCATGAGCACAAATCCTCCGAATCTCCGCCCCGATCTGGCCCCCAAGGCCACGTTTGATGTCACACCCCGCGCCGGTCAGCCGACCATCGGCATGGTGTCCCTTGGCTGTCCAAAGGCCTTGGTCGACAGCGAGCGCATTTTGACGCGATTGCGGGCCGAGGGTTATCAAATCGGGTCCGATTATGCGGGCGCGGATGCGGTGATTGTGAACACCTGCGGGTTTCTCGATAGCGCCAAGGCCGAGAGCCTTGAGGCCATTGGTGAGGCGCTCAGTGAAAACGGCAAGGTGATCGTCACGGGGTGTCTCGGGGCCGATCCCGAATATATCACGGGGGTCCACCCCAAGGTTCTGGCCGTCACGGGGCCACACCAGTACGAACAGGTGCTCGACGCGGTGCATGGCGCAGTGCCGCCCGCGCCCGATCCGTTCATCGACCTGTTGCCCGCGAGCGGTGTGAGCCTGACGCCGCGCCATTTCAGCTATCTGAAAATCTCCGAGGGCTGCAACCACGCCTGTAAATTCTGCATCATCCCCGACATGCGCGGCAAATTGCAGTCGCGCCCCGTCCACGCAGTGTTGCGCGAGGCCGAAAAACTGGTGGAGGCGGGCGTCAAGGAATTGCTCGTGATCTCACAGGACACCTCCGCCTACGGGTTGGACCGTCGCTATGACACGCACCTGTGGGCGCCGAAAAATAGCGATGCCCGCGAGGTGCGCAGCCACATCACCGACCTGACCCGCGAATTGGGACAGTTGGGTGCGGCGGATGATCTTTGGGTGCGGCTGCATTACGTCTACCCCTACCCGCACGTGCGCGAGCTGATCCCGCTGATGGCGGATGCGGGCAGTGCGGTGCTGCCCTACCTCGACATCCCGTTCCAACACGGCCACCCCGATGTGCTCAAACGCATGGCGCGCCCTGCCGCCTCGGCCAAGGTGCTCGACGAGATCGCGGCATGGCGGGCGGACTGCCCCGACATCACCCTGCGCTCGACATTCATCGTCGGCTACCCGGGCGAAACCGAGGCCGAGTTCCAATATATGCTCGACTGGCTCGACGAGGCGCAACTCGATCGGGTGGGCTGTTTCAAATACGAAAACGTTGCGGGTGCGCGATCAAACGCCCTGCCCGATCATGTTGACGAAGCGGTCAAACAAGAGCGGTGGGAGCGGTTCATGCAAAAGGCACAATCCATTTCCGAAGCCAAGCTTGAGGCCAAGGTCGGCCAGACGATGCAGGTCATCGTGGACGACATCGACGAAGACGGCATCGCCACCTGCCGCACCAAAGCGGATGCACCAGAGATCGACGGGAACCTGTTTATTGACGAAGGAACGGACGGGGTGTCCGTCGGGGATTTGGTGACGGTGGACGTTGATGAAGCAGGGGAGTATGATTTGTGGGGGAAAATTTGCCCGAATTAGAGAATTTAACAAATCTTATTCTTGGGCCAGAATTCACCGAGCTCACCCAGTCCCAAGATACATATTGTCCGTTTGACGCCTTGAAAGTATCCAACAGCGAGATAAGGCACAGCAATTTTCTTGCAAATGCGCTGGACCCTCTTGCCCCTCACGGCTTTGGCGAAACAGTACTGGCATCATTTCTGGACTGCATGCTTGACGCAAGCGGTGATCATGACCTTCGGCTTGAGCTTTCCCTCACGGATATTGGCCGCGTAGAAATCTTACGCGAATTCCGAAACATGGATTTGGTTATAATCCTAGAAGACTTCACCCCCAAAACTGTTTTTGTGATCGAGCTTAAAGTTCACGCCAAAGAACATAGTAATCAACTCTCACGCTATGAAGAGATCGCCGAGCACCTCTGGGACGGTTATAAAATTCGCTATTTCCTCGTTTCGCCTACAGGAATGGAAGGATCAAGCGCTGTGTGGAATGCACTGGGGTTTTCAGCATTGTGCGAGGCATTGGAGAGGGCAACCAAGGCATCAGCAGGAACCCCGAACTCAAGACAAATGCTAGAAGCATACGTTAGCATGCTGAGGAGAAAATTTGTGCCTGACGAAAAAATGGAAAGCCTAGCCAAAAAGCTTTGGCAAAAGCACGGCCAAACGCTTGAATATCTTATGAGTCAACGCCCGAGCCCGATGCGCGACATCAGCGCCAAGATTCAATCTACAGACGTCATGCCTGGGATAATTTCGGAAATCAAAGATCGAACAGGCGTATTACTCCAACAGGACTCAAGCTCCTCCACCTATTGCAGATTGTTTGTACCTGCATGGAGAAAGAACCCAAGTATGGTGCATGGCGACTTTACTGAATCACGACATTTGATTGTCTTTGAAACAGAGTTTTACGGAGAGCGCATTCACACCAGAATGATCATTGGACGTGGCGACATGACCATGCGCCGCAACCTATACGAAGCTTTAAAAGATGCCACTGTTGACCTCGGAAACTGCAAAAAGCTAACGGATCAATGGACGCGCCTTGCCTCGAAGACAATTAGACGAGAAAAAAACATTGAAGAAGCAAATGAAGAGCGCGTTGAAGCACTGGTTGCGATTGCACGAAAAGAAATGATTGCATTCGCCTGCACACATTTGCCCTCATACGACAAAGTTATTTTGAGTACAAAGACGGCAGGTTCTTGACCTTGTGGCGTGGCGTCGAGCTTAACCCATTGCACCTGCCCGTCCACTCTCCCCCAAAGGAGCCCCCCTATGACCAAAACCTACCAAGACCTTCTGGCCGAGGCCTATGACCAGATCGCCACTCTTCCGACCGAACTGGCCATGGCGTTGGTGGATGACCCTGACACCTTGATCGTCGATCTGCGGGATCGTCGTGAGTTGGAGCGGGAGGGCAAGATTGCGGGGGCATTCCATTGTCCGCGCGGGATGTTGGAGTTCTGGATCGATCCGGGCAGCCCCTACCACAAACCGGTCTTGGCCGAGGCCAAACAGATCGTATTTTATTGCGCTTCGGCGTGGCGCTCGGCCCTGGCCACCAAAACCGCACAGGACATGGGGTTTGACAACGTCGCCCATATCGAGGGCGGGTTTTCGGCGTGGCGGGACGCGGGCGGCGCGGTGGAGCAGGTCGCGGCAAAATAGCGTGGGATTTTAACCCAACCGCGCTAGATGACGGCCATGACACAGACAGACCCCGACACCAGACCCGCCCCGACGCCCGCCACAGACACCGCCGTGTTGTTCAATGCACAGTGCCCCGTGTGCGCGTTCGAGATCGGGCATTACGCGGCCTACGCCGGCAACAATGCCCTGCCGATCCGGTTCGATGATCTCAATTGCGCGGCGGGGGAATGGGGCATAGACACGGATACGGCGGCGCGGCGGTTGTATGTGCTGCATGCGGGGGAACTGGTGTCCGGGATGCCCGCGTTTCGGGTGCTATGGGCGCAGATGCCGCGCTACCTCTGGCTTGCGCGGGTCACAGGGTGGCCGGTTGTGCGCCCCGTCACGGTGTTCACCTATGACCGCATTCTGGCGCCGGTGATTTACCGGTGGCACAAACGGCGTCAGGCCCGCTTGGCGCGTCACAGCTGATCAAGGTAGTGACGCACCGCCGTTTGCACATGGCGGAACCGGTCACCGCCAAGGTGTTTGCCGCCGTACCACCGTGTCACGACGACGATGTGACCCGATAGCCCCTCGCGTTCCAACATCCGCACAATCACCATGCCTGCGCCGCTTTCGCCGTCATCGTTTTTGACCGGCCCGTCACCACAGATCAGGCCCCACGAGTTGTGCGTGGCTTTCGCGAACTTTTTGGTTCGGCATAGGGCTTTGACAAAGGCTTTGGCGGCATCCACATCCGCGCACGGCCCGCCGGAAACGGCGTATTTTGATCCGCGGTCGGTGAGAATGTTGTCAAAGATCTGCATGGGGCGCGGTGTAGCGAGATTAGCCGATGAGCACCACCACCCACGCCACACCCGCCGCCACGGACGTGACGAACACCCCCGCCGACCCCGCATCCTTAGCGCGTTTGGCGAGCGGGTGGTTGTCGGTTGAAATATAATCCACGGCGTCCTCGATCGCCGTATTGATCAGTTCGGCGGCAAGGATCAAAAGCCCGAGCGCAAGGATCAGACCGCGTTCCGCCGCCGTCAGGTCAAGCACACAGGCGAGCGTGGCAGAGGCGAGATTGGCCCAGACCCACGTGCGGAACGAATGCTCGCTCGCCCATGTGGCACGCAGGCCGTGCAGGCTCCAGATCGTGCGCAGGATCAGCCGTTTGTACGTGTAGATCAGCTTTTGCATGTTCGTTGTTCCATCGCGAGAGAATGCGTGACGCACAGGGTCGGAAATGACGGGCCACAGCGCAAGATTTTTCTTACGCATGTCTCCAAATCCTCGACGGAAAGCGCGGCGCGCGGCGTTCAATGGGTATGACCGATCAAGAGAAAGGTGAACGCCATGTCTACCACTTCAACTCTGCGTAAATTCGCCACTCCGCTCACAGTCGGCACATTTCTTGTTACGGGTGTTACGGGGACGCTTTGGTATTTTCACATCGTTACGGACGCGGGTCGGTGGCTACACGAAATCATCGGTTTGGCGATGATGGCCGCCGTGGGCTTGCACCTCGTGATTAACTGGCGGGCCTTTTTGACCTATTTCAAACGCCCGATCGCGCTTGTTTTGATGCTCGGTTTTTTCGCCCTGACCATCGGCGGCTATGTGATGCCCGACACCGAACAGGCGGGGGGCGGACGTCCGGGGTTTGCGGCGGTCCAGATGCTCGGGGCGAAAGACCTCGCGACACTGGCACCTGTGTTTGACACCGATGGCGATGCCTTGGCCGCCAAAATGGTTGCCGCAGGGTACAAGGGCGCAACCCCGACGAGCACCGTGATCGATCTGGCGGGTGCCGAACCGGGCCGGTTGATGGGCGCCTTTGAGGTTATGGGCAAGTAGACCCGACACCGACGAAAAAGCGCCCCCCGCATGGGGGCCGTTTTCTGTGTCAAACGTTCGAAAGTGGCGCGTTATTTGCGGCGGGTATCAGTGGGACGTTTCACCCGACTGCACGGCACGCACATAGTTCAGCTCTTGGGTATTCAGGCAATAGTCGGGGGCGGCCTGTTGCGCCCCTTGATGTTCCAACATCCACAAAATACAGTCGTCATGCTTGGTACACTGGCCACATCGCACAACGATATTTGACA
Source organism: Celeribacter sp. (assembly GCF_048259695.1). Taxonomy (GTDB): domain Bacteria; phylum Pseudomonadota; class Alphaproteobacteria; order Rhodobacterales; family Rhodobacteraceae; genus Celeribacter. The sequence continues at coordinate 88,629 of NZ_JBLXHL010000005.1, forward strand.
GTTCGGCCGCGGTCATCTCTCCCGCATTCACCGCCGCCGCGACATCCGCGCCAAGGCGTTCGGCCATGCCGTGCAACAAGCAGGCGTCACCGGGCTTGATTGCGTTATTCACCATCCTGTTTTCCTCCTGACCCCGCCGCATGATCTTTGCGGTGGACGGAACGGGCGCGTTATTGTCGCGCCATCCGTTCGAGGGTCTGTTTGTTGCGGCAATAGCACGGTGCGGATTTTGCACCCGTGTCCGTATGCGCGTTTATAAATGTGCGACAGGTGTCGGGCGACGAACAACTCAGGCACCGATACACATGTCCGGTCATCTCGCGTGGCTCGACCGTACCATGACGGAGCGCCGCGACCAGATCCACACCAAGCGTGTCGGCCATGCGCGTCAAAAGGGCGGAATGCGCTTTGAATGTGCGGTTGACGATCATCTGTGGCCCCCGTCGTGTTCACAGTCAGGCAACGGCCCGACCATACGGCGGCAAAGACAGCACGCGGCGCGGGCGCTGACCTTGATCCGTGTCAAAACCGCACGATTGAGGGCCGTGACCGGCGATTTTCTCGGCGTATGCCTGAAAACGGAGCAACGCAGGGTTGCAGTGCGTTTGTGGCGGGCGAGAACGCCGCCGTCACGCCCGCACGATTGTCCGCACGATTGACGGCCCTACATCGTCGCCATAGTGCGCTTTACGGTTTCAATGCGCTGCGCGTTGGGCGGGTGGGAGCCCAGAAACTGATCGCCGGGATCGGGGATGCGGGTAAAATACTGCGCGCCGCGCACGGGGTTATAGCCCGCCCGCGCGGTGATGATCGTGCCCAGTTGATCCGCCTCCAGTTCGTAGGATTTGGAGTAGGTACGCGACCCGACCGTGGCGCCGAGGTTTTGCAGGGTTTGCAGCCCCTGCGCATCCGCACCAAGCGCCGCCCCGAGCAAGCTGCCAATCACAGCGCCCGCAACCGCCGTGTCCTGTGTCCGTGACAGGTGACCGCGAATATGGTGCGCCGCCTCATGGCCCATGACAAAGGCCAACTCATCGACATTATAGACGTCCGCGATCAACGCGACGGTAAATGTGATGGTCGGCTGACCGCTTTCTGTTACGGATTGATAGGCGTTGGCGGGCGCATCGGCGCGGCGGTCGACCACGATTTTGTAATCGCAATTGGCCCCCGGCGCACGGGCGCGGCATTCGGCCTCGGCCACGGGTTCCATCCGCGCCACAACCGAGGTGAATTGCGCAAGCGTGGCCCCTGTGTTCGCGCCGCTTGGCACAGCGGTGGAGGTGGACGCAGGCGCAGAGGGTGCGGTGGTGACAGGCGTCACACAGGCCGACAAAGCGACGGCGGCACCAAAGGCGGAAATAATGCGAAAGGGGATCATTTGCTATAGCTACTCGAACTGCGGATCGGGAGTGCACAGTTTAGGCCGGTACGGGGACTTTTGCCAATCGCGAAGTCGTGTACAGCCGCGCCCCTGACCTTAATCGTTCAGGCGGAACACTTTATCGCGGGCGGTTTCGCCACGCACCAAAGCAAGCGCGGATTTGGGCCGACCCATCGCTTTGGCGAGCAATTTCACCACATCCTTTGTGGCCTTGCCGTTTTCCGGCACGGTGGTGACATAGACGCGAACCACCGCGCCCGCCTCCCCCGGTTCCACGACGACCGCATTGCGCGAGGCTTTGGGCGTGACGCGCACCGGCAATTCGCCGTCTCGCACCACAGCCTCAAGCGCCGTTCTCAGGTCTGTTTTGTTCATGCGACCTCACCTTCGTTTTGTTGCGGAGCGGACGGTTGTGGCGCCGAATGCGGGGGCGAAATACGATCAGTGGCTTGAAATTGCCCGCAAAAGCCCCGAGATAAAAGGGGAAACAAGACCGCATCCCGTTTGCGATCGCACGCAACATCGACCGTAAAAGGACGCCCCATGCCCACACCGAACCCCGCCGCTCTGGAATTTTTGCTGTCCCGCCGGTCGCGCCCCGCCAAAACGTTGACCCTGCCCGTGCCGACACGGGCGCAGTTGGAGCCGATCCTGACCGCAGCCGCCCGCACGCCCGACCACGGCAAACTGGAACCTTGGCGGTTTATCGTGTTGGAAAAAGCCGCACTTGACCGTTTGGCGGGCGTGGTGACGCGTTTGGGCGAGACGCTCGGCTATGCCCCCGACAAGGTGGAGAAAAACACCAAACAATTCTCGGACGGCAACCTTGCCGTTGTTGTTGTGGCCGCCCCTGTCGACAACGAAAAAGTCCCGCATATCGAACAGATCTATTCCGCAGGTGCGGTGTGTCTGTCGCTTTTGAACGCCGCATTGGCATCCGGATGGGGCGCAAACTGGCTTTCGGGTTGGATCAGCCACGATCGCACATTCTGCGAGGCGGAGCTTGGCCTTGCCGCACACGAACAGATTGCGGGCATCATCCATATCGGCACCGAAACCTCCGCCCCGCCCGAACGCCCCCGTCCCGATGTCGATGCAATCACCGATTGGGTCAGCGCCTGATGTTCGGCGATTTTGCCAAGGCCGTCGCCCAGATGACCGACCCGCGATTTCGCGCGGTTCTGGGAAAGGGAATCGGGCTGACGCTCGGGCTTTTGGTGGCCATCTACATCGCGTTCGTATGGGTGTTGGGCCTGTTTTTACCCGACACGATCACACTGCCGTGGATTGGGGAAATCGGTCTGGGTGTGGCACTGTCGGTCGGCTCGTTCTTTGTGATGATTGCGCTGTCGGTGTTTTTGATGGTGCCGGTGGCCTCCGCCTTTACCGGTCTGTTTCTCGACGAGGTCGCCGAGGCCGTGGAGGACCGCCACTACCCCGCACTGCCCACCGCGCCACGTCAGTCTCTCTCTGATACAGTGTTGGATTCGCTTGGGTTTCTGGGCGTTTTAATCGCCGCCAACGTGGTGGCGCTTGCGCTCTACCTGTTGCTGAACATCGCCGCACCGTTGATCTTTTGGGCGCTCAACGGCTTTTTGTTGGGGCGCGAGTATTTTCAGATGATCGCCATGCGCCGCTTGGGTCGTGAGGGCGCAAAGGCGGCGCGCAAACGTCATATGGGGGCGATCTGGGTCGCGGGGGCCGTGATGGCGGTGCCGCTGTCGATCCCGCTTGTGAACCTGTTGATCCCCGTTTTGGGCGTGGCCACCTTTACGCATATGTTCATGCGCCTCGAGGGTGACGCGATGCACGCCGCACCGCGATGATGCGCGGCGCGGCGTCTCTGTGCGATCGACCTTAGTTGTCGGCCACAGGCGGCAGACGCGTGGTCCAGTCCAGATCATGCCACGTCAAATCGGTCAGGGTGATAAAACTCACCAGACCCACCCAGATCACAAAGGCAATGATCGTGACAATCACGGCTTTGCGCCGCGGGTTGTAGTTGGCGGGGGCGCCATAATGCGTTCCCTCGACCTTTTCGCCCATGTCGCCTTGGGTCTTCAGGCCGATCGGAAGCGCGATGAACATGGTCATGAACCACGTCACCGCAAACAGAACTATTGCAGATGTAATCGCCATCGCGTTTCCTTTGTGTCAGGTCGTCAGGTCTGTTCTAGTTCGATCAGACAGCCATTGAAGTCTTTAGGGTGCAAAAACAAGACCGGTTTGCCGTGGGCGCCGATTTTTGGCTCGCCAGTTCCCAAAACCCGTGCGCCGTCCGCCTTGAGACGGTCGCGGGCCGCAAGAATATCCTCGACCTCGTAACACATGTGGTGAATGCCGCCCGCCGGATTTTTCTCCAGAAATCCGTTGATCGGGGAGTCGTCCCCCAAGGGGTAGAGCAATTCGATTTTGGTATTGGGCAGCTCGATGAACACCACCGTGACGCCGTGGTCCGGCTCGTCCTGAGGCGGATTTACCTTTGCGCCCAAAGTGTTTGCGTATTGCGCCGATGCGGCCTCAAGATCAGGCACAGCAATCGCGACGTGGTTGAGACGGCCAATCATGTCTCTCTCCTCCAGATGAATGCTCTCTAGGGAAATGTTATCGCCCCTCACCGGCAGGCTCGCAAGCGTCAAAGGGGCGCAGGGTGGACAAATCCACGCGCGGTTAACGGAGCCTTCACCAATCTTGCGTTTAGTTTGGGGACCCTCAAACCGGAGACCTGTCCAATGTCCGACATCCTCGACGACCTGATGCCATTGCAAAAACCGACGCCACAGCGCCCGTTGCTCGGGCTGACGGTTCTTGTGGTTGAAGACAGCCGCTTTGCCTCCGAGGCGGTGCGCTTGTTGTGTTTGCGATCAGGGGCGCGCATCCGCCGTGCCGACAGCCTTGCGGCGGCGCATAAACATCTGGCGGTGTACCGCCCCAATGTGGTGATCGTGGACCTCGGCTTGCCCGACGGGTCGGGGGCCGATCTGATCGACGAGCTGACCCATTTGCATTCGCCTGTGGATTGCGTCATCGGCATGTCGGGCGACAGCGGCACCCGCGCCACGGCACAGGCCGCCGGCGCACACGGGTTTATCGAGAAACCCATCGCCAATCTCGGGGCCTTTCAAGAAATGGTATTGGATGCCTTGCCCGAGGCGGCCCGCCCGAGTGGGCTACGCATCATCACGGACGAACAGATCGACCCCGACCCCATCGCCCTGCAAGACGACTTTTCCCATGTGGCGGATATTCTCACCGCACACAACGGCGATGAGATGCTCGACTATATCGCGCAGTTCCTTGCGGGTGTGGCACGCACGGCGGGCGACACCGAAGTGGCCGAAGCCGCACAGACCCTTGCGCGCCACCGCGAGGCAGGACAGCCCTATCGCACCGATGTGGCACGCATTGCGGGTCTTGTGCAAAACCGGATCACCATGAGCCAGGCAAGCTAGGGCGCGTCAATCCCCGGGCGTCTCAGGTGTCGAACAACACCTGCGGCGGGTAGACGCAGAAGCGGCGCGAAGGTTCCCCCCGCGCCGCGTTTTTAGGCGATACCCTGTGGTGCGAGACGGTTAGTCTTCGCGTGGGATGACGCGCAGGCTGAGTTCGCGCAACTGTTCGTTTTGCGGATCGGAGGGCGCGTTCATCATCAGGTCTTCGGCGCGTTGGTTCATCGGGAACATGATCACTTCGCGGATGTTGTCCTGATCGGCCAAGAGCATCACAGCGCGGTCGATGCCAAGCGCACAGCCACCGTGGGGCGGAGCGCCGTATTGGAATGCATTGACCAGAGCGCCAAAGCGTTTGCGCACTTCCTCTTCGCCGTAGCCCGCCAGTTCAAAGGCCTTGAACATGATTTCGGGGCGGTGGTTGCGGATTGCGCCGGACACCAGTTCGTAGCCGTTACACGCAAGGTCATATTGGTAGCCGAGCACATCGAGCGGGTCGCCCAACAGCGCGTCCATTCCCCCCTGTGGCATCGAGAACGGGTTGTGTTCAAAATCGATTTTGCCTGTCTCTTCGTCCTTTTCATAGATCGGGAAATCCACGATCCATGCGAATTGGAAGCTGTCGCGCCAGTTTTCGTCTTCGGGTGCTTTGGGCGTTTCTTCCCAAATCACGGTCCGCGCCTTGCCGGCCACGCGTTCAAAGGCTTTGGGCTTGCCGCCAAGGAAGAAGGCGGCGTCGCCAACCTCAAGGCCAAGCTGTTGACGGATCGCCTCGGTGCGCTCTGGGCCGATGTTTTTGGCCAATGGACCTGCGGCTTCCATGCCCTCGCCCTGATCACGCCAGAAGATGTAGCCCATGCCGGGCAGACCCTCTTGCTGGGCGAATTTGTTCATGCGGTCACAGAATTTGCGCGAGCCACCTTTGGGCGCGGGAATCGCACGCACTTCGGTGCCTTCGTTTTCAAGCAGCGAGGCAAAGATGGCAAAGCCGGAGCCACGGAAATGCTCGGAGACGTCCTGCATCTTGATCGGGTTGCGCAGGTCGGGTTTGTCGGTGCCGTACCACAGCGCGGAATCCTTGTAGGAGATTTGCGGCCAGTCACGGTTGGCTTTGCGGCCTTTGCCGAATTCGTCGAACATGCCCGCAATCACGGGTTCCATCGTGTCGAAAATGTCCTGTTGCGACACGAACGACATCTCCATGTCGAGCTGATAGAAATCGGTGGGCGAGCGGTCGGCGCGGGGATCTTCGTCGCGGAAACACGGGGCCACTTGGAAATACTTGTCAAAGCCCGACACCATGATCAGCTGTTTGAACTGTTGTGGCGCCTGCGGCAGGGCGTAGAATTTTCCGGGGTGCAAACGGGACGGCACGAGGAAATCGCGCGCCCCCTCAGGCGAGGAGGCGGTGATGATCGGCGTCTGGAATTCGTTGAAATTCTGCGCCCACATGCGTTTGCGCAGATCGGCCACCACGTTGGAGCGCAGGATCATGTTCTTTTGCATCGCTTCGCGACGCAGATCGAGGAACCGGTATTTCAGGCGGGTTTCTTCGGGGTACTCCTGATCGCCGAACACGATCAGCGGCAATTCCTCGGAGGCACCGAGCACCTCGAGATCGCGCACGAAAACCTCGACCTCGCCCGTGGGCAGCTTGTCGTTGACCAGTTCGGGATCGCGGGCTTTGACGTTGCCGTCGATGCGGATACACCATTCCGAGCGCACTTTTTCCATGTCTTTGAACACAGGGCTATCGGGATCGCAAAGCACCTGTGTGACGCCGTAATGGTCGCGCAGGTCAATAAACAGGATGCCGCCGTGGTCACGGATGCGATGCACCCAGCCCGACAGACGGACGGTATCGCCGACGTTGGATTTGTTCAGTTCGGCGCAGGTGTGGCTACGGTAGGCGTGCATGTAATCATGTCCCTTTGGTGGGTGGGCAGTCTGGAAACGTTGGCTCCGATACACAATCTGGGCGGGGGAAAGTCAAGCCTTGCAGCGGGGAGAATGGGCCTCGTAGCCTTGCGTGGGGGACATTCCTCGGGCAATCTGCACCAAAAGCGGCAACTAAAGCCGCATGTTGTACCGATCATCAGTCAGGCCCACCCATGTCGCACCCAAGTTTTGATCCGCCGGCACCGCGGCTCCCCCTGCGCCTTTGGGTCTTGCAAGCGGTTCTGGCCGTCGGGTTCATCTATACCTTTGTGTCGGCCTTTTGGGACGGGTGGCCCGCCGATCTGTCCGCGTTGTATTTCGCCGCCAAATCCGTGGCCATCGGCACCCCCGAGATCATCTATGCCGCCCCGCCCGATTTTTTCTCCCCCGGGACGCCGCCCGAGTGGCGCGATTTGGCGGTGCAGCTTGGGGTGCAAGACCGCGTGATCCTGCCCTATCTATATCCGCCGATCTGGGCCTATGCGCTGGCCCCGGTTGTGGACCATGTCGCGCCGGCACCCTTTTTCAACGTGGTTCTGATCGTGCAGATGGCCATGCTCGCAGCCCTGCCCGCAATCGGCTACGCAATCGCCCGCCCGCGCGAGGTGTCGGCGCAGGTCTGGCTTTTGGTCGGCTATGGCTTGCTCGCACTCTCGGCCCCGTCGCTCGGCGCGATCATCCAGAACCAGCCACAAATCGCCGTGACCTTTATCGTTATGCTGTCCATCCTGTGCGCGACCCGCGACCGCCCCGTGGCGGCGGGCATTCTGATGGGCCTCGCCGCTGCGATCAAACTACAGCCCGCGCTGTTCGGCCTTGTATTTCTGATCCACCGCGACTGGCGCGCCGCGATTGCCATGTCTGTGAGCGCCCTGTCGCTCCTTGTGTTGTCGATCCTCGTGGCGGGGGTAGACCTGCATCTGGCGATGCTGTCGCGGCTCGACCAGATCAACGGGATGGTGGTCTATACCAAGGTCAATTACGCGCTCGAATCCCTGCTGTATCACCTCCACGCCATGCGTGCGGGCATCCCCCTGCCTGACGGACGCACCCTCGCCGTGGCTATTCTGGATGCGCCCGCGTGGGTGGAATGGATCCCAAAATTGCTGCTGCTCGTCGGGCTTGCGACACTTGTGCGTAAAGGGCGTGCCATGAGCGCCCCCGCACTCTGGCTCTCGCTCACCTTGCTCGGGGCATTGTTTGGCCCGCTGTCATGGGGACACTATTTCATTTTGCCACTGATGCTGTTGCCCGCCCTGTTTCACGTCTTTTCCACCCGCGCTGCCTGGGCTTGGTTGGCGGTAATCGGAGTGCTGTTCTCCTATCCCGTGTTCTCCGCGCTCATCGCCTATAACCAAACGGGGCTTGTCTCTATCGTGCCGCCGCTTATCGTCATGTTGGCACTTGGTCTGCGCCTGCTCACCGCGCGGCCACCTGCTGCGTGAAAAAATAAGGCAATCGCGACGTGTTGGTCTTGCACCTGCGCCTGTCACGGCTATAACCCACGACAATTTGCACCCCCCCCGACAGGGGGTGTGCCGTGCTGCACAAACATCAGAGGTCTGCCATGCCCAAAAGAACCGATATCCAGTCGATTATGATTATTGGGGCGGGGCCGATTGTGATCGGACAGGCATGCGAGTTTGATTACTCCGGCGCCCAAGCCTGTAAAGCGCTGCGCGAAGAGGGGTACCGCGTCATTCTGGTCAACTCCAACCCCGCGACCATCATGACCGACCCTGACATGGCCGATGCCACCTATATCGAGCCGATCACCGCCGAGGTCGTGGCCAAGATCATCGAGAAAGAGCGCCCCGACGCGCTCCTGCCCACGATGGGCGGTCAAACGGGTCTGAACACCGCGCTCGAGTTGGATGATCTGGGCATTCTGGCGAAATTCAACGTCGAGCTGATCGGGGCAAAACGTGCCGCGATCGAAATGGCCGAGGATCGCAAACTGTTCCGCGAGGCCATGGACCGTCTGGGCATCGAAAACCCCAAGGCCACGATTGTCACCGCGCCAAAACTGTCCCACGGCAAATACGACATCTCCGCCGGCCTGAAAATGGCGATGGACGCCCTCGAAGAAATCGGCCTTCCGGCCATCATCCGCCCCGCCTTTACCCTTGGCGGCACCGGCGGCGGCGTGGCGTACAACCGCGACGATTACGAACACTTTTGCCGCTCGGGCATGGAAGCCTCACCCATGGCGCAGATTCTCATCGACGAGAGCCTGCTCGGGTGGAAGGAATACGAGATGGAAGTGGTCCGCGACACCGCCGACAACGCCATTATCGTCTGTGCGATCGAGAACGTCGACCCGATGGGCGTGCACACCGGCGACAGTGTGACGGTGGCCCCGGCGCTGACGCTCACCGATAAAGAATACCAGTTGATGCGCACCCATTCCATCAACGTGCTGCGCGAGATCGGCGTGGAAACGGGCGGCTCCAACGTGCAGTGGGCGGTGAACCCCGTCGATGGCCGCATGATCGTGATCGAGATGAACCCCCGCGTGTCGCGCTCGTCGGCTCTGGCGTCCAAGGCAACGGGTTTCCCGATTGCCAAGATCGCCGCGAAACTGGCCGTGGGCTACACGCTCGACGAATTGGACAACGACATCACCAAAGTGACGCCTGCGTCCTTTGAGCCGACCATCGACTATGTTGTCACCAAGATCCCGAAATTCGCGTTCGAGAAATTCCCCGGCTCCGAGCCGAACCTGACCACCGCGATGAAATCCGTGGGCGAGGCCATGGCAATTGGCCGCACGATTCACGAGAGCCTGCAAAAGGCGCTTGCGTCAATGGAATCCGGCCTCACAGGGTTTGACGAAATCGACCTGCCCGACATGCCGCAACCGGCGCAAATCATCGAGACCGCCGGCACTGCGGACAGCTTGCCGTTCATCCTGAGCGGGGCGGACGAACAGGCACAGCGCAAGATCGACAAGAGCGTCACCCGGGAACTGGCAAAAGCCACGCCGGACCGTTTGCGCGTGATTGCCCAAGCCATGCGGTTCGGGTTCTCCGACGCCGAAATCAACGAAATCAACAGCTACGATCCGTGGTTCCTCGCCCGCATCCGCGAAATCGTGGCGATGGAAAACGACATCCGCAAAGACGGGCTGCCCACCACCGAAGAGGGGCTGCGGGCTGTCAAGATGATGGGCTTCACCGATGCCCGTCTGGCCAAGCTGACGGAAGGTAAAGAGGCTGACGTGCGCCGTGCGCGCCGCAACCTTGGCGTCAACGCCGTGTTCAAACGTATCGACACCTGTGCCGCCGAGTTCGAGGCACAAACGCCCTATATGTACTCCACCTACGAGGCCCCGATGATGGGCGACGTAGAATGCGAGGCACGGCCATCGGACCGCAAAAAGGTCGTCATTCTGGGCGGCGGGCCGAACCGCATCGGCCAAGGGATCGAGTTCGACTACTGTTGCTGTCACGCCTGTTTCTCGCTCACCGGGCAGGGCTACGAGACCATCATGGTCAACTGTAACCCCGAAACCGTGTCCACCGACTACGACACCTCGGATCGTCTGTATTTCGAGCCGCTGACCTTTGAACACGTGATGGAAATCCTGCGCGTGGAACAGGAAAACGGCACGCTGCACGGCGTGATCGTCCAGTTTGGTGGCCAGACCCCGCTGAAAATCGCGCAGGCCTTGCAAGACGAAGGCATCCCGATCCTCGGCACCTCGCCCGACGCGATCGACCTGGCCGAGGACCGTGAGCGGTTCCAGGATCTCGTGAACCGTTTGGGCCTCAAACAGCCGCACAACGGCATTGCCTCCACCGATGCGCAAGCGCTTGAAATCGCTGTCGACATCGGCTTCCCGCTTGTCATCCGCCCGTCCTATGTTCTGGGTGGTCGTGCGATGGAAATCGTGCGCGATATGGATCAGCTCAAACGCTACATCCGTGATGCCGTGGTGGTGTCTGGCGATAGCCCCGTGTTGCTCGACAGCTATCTGTCGGGCGCCACAGAGGTCGACGTCGATGCGCTGTCCGATGGCGAAACCGTCCACGTTGCGGGCATCATGCAGCACATCGAAGAGGCCGGTGTCCACTCCGGCGACAGTGCCTGTTCGCTGCCGCCCTACTCGCTCAAACCCGAGATTGTCGAGGAGCTGAAACGCCAGACGGTTGAACTGGCTTTGGCGCTCAATGTTGTGGGTCTGATGAACGTGCAGTTCGCGGTCAAGGACGATGTGATTTTCCTCATCGAGGTCAATCCACGGGCCTCGCGCACCGTGCCGTTTGTGGCCAAAGCCGTGAATTCGCCCATCGCCTCCATCGCCGCACGCCTCATGGCAGGCGAGAAAATGGCGAACTTCGATCTGGTCGACCCGTCCAAAACCGGCCGCTTTGCGGTGAAAGAAGCCGTGCTGCCCTTTGCCCGCTTCCCCGGCGTCGACACGATTTTGGGACCGGAGATGCGTTCCACGGGCGAGGTCATGGGGCAGGATGTGAGCTTTGCACGCGCTTTCCTCAAGGCGCAATTGGGCGCAGGCACCGACCTGCCGTCAGGCGGCAAAGTGTTCGTATCCGTCAAAGACTATGACAAAAAGCCCAAGATGGTCGAAGCGATCCAGACCCTCTCCGATCTCGGTTTTGAAATCGTCGCCACCCGTGGCACCGCCAAGTTTTTCGAGGAAAACGGCATCGCCACCACGGTGGTGAACAAGGTCTACGAGGGCCGCCCGAACATTGCCGACATCATGAAAAACGGCGAGATTGCATTGGTTCTGAACACGACCGAAGGCACCCAAGCCGTCGAGGATTCCCGCGAAATCCGCAAAGTCGCGCTCTACGACAAGATCCCGTATTTCACCACCGCCGCCGCCTCCCACGCCGCCGCGATGGCGATCAAATCACGGGTCGAGGGCGAGATGGACGTGATGAGCTTGCAAGAGTTGTAAGGTCACTCGACATCGTGAAACATAACAAACGCCCCGCCAATGAGCGGGGCGTTTTATTTTGCAGGCGCAGCAAATCCTTGACTTATGGTCCGAACTCCCCCATGTGTCCCTTACAGACGTCCCATGCTGCCGCGTGAGCAGCCGCGTATGTGTCCATGATGGACCGCGCCGCAGACGTCACACCATGGCCGATATCGGCCACCAGATCCCAAAATCACGCATGGGGTCGGCGGGAAGACGAGCAGGGCAATCGGCCCTCTTCGGTATCCTTTCCCGCGACCATCAAAAGCGCCCCGTTTCGGGGTGCGTCATGCTGTGTGGGCTACCCACCAAAGGACGTTTATGACTGATTTTTCTATGCTCGGCCTTCAGCCGCGCCTTCTCAAGTTGTTGAAAGATATGAAACTTGAGACCCCCACCCCGATTCAAGCCCGCGCCATTCCCGAAGTGATGAATGGCCGCGACGTGATGGGCCTTGCCCAGACCGGCACCGGTAAAACACTGGCCTTTGGCCTGCCGCTGTTGCACATGGCCCTGACCGAAGGTTCCAAACCATCGGCAAAGACCGCGCGGGCGCTGATCCTCGCCCCGACCCGCGAGTTGGTGAACCAGATCGCCGACACGCTGTTTCCCTACATCAAAGACACGCATCTCAAATTGAACCGCGTTGTGGGCGGCACCTCGATCAACAACCAGATCAAGCGCCTTGAGCGTGGCACCGACATCCTTGTCGCCACGCCCGGCCGCCTGATGGATCTGATTGACCGCCGCGCCATCACCCTGTCCGAGACCTCGTTCCTCGTGCTCGACGAGGCCGACCAGATGCTCGACATGGGGTTCATCCATGCGCTGCGCAAATTGGTGCCGATGCTCGCCAAAGAGCGTCAGACCATGTTGTTCTCGGCCACGATGAGCAAACAGATGAACGAGATCGCGCAAAGCTATCTCACATCGCCTGTGCGCGTCGAAGTGTCCCCTGCGGGCAAGGCCGCCGACAAGATCGACCAAGAGGTCCATTTCATCCCTGCGGGCGATAAATTCGACACGCTCAAAGAGATGCTTGCCGGACACCGTGGCGATCTGGCACTTGTCTTCTCGCGCACCAAACACGGCGCGGAACGCATGTCCAAACAGTTGCAAAAGGCGGGCTTTAACGCCGGTTCGATCCACGGCAACAAATCGCAAAACCAACGCGAGCGCACCATCAAGGACGCCCGCAACGGTCAGATCGAGGTCCTCGTGGCCACCGATGTGGCGGCGCGTGGTATCGACATTCCCGCCGTGCGCCACGTCTACAACTACGAATTGCCCAACGTACCGGAAAATTACGTTCACCGCATTGGCCGCACCGCGCGTGCGGGGCGTGACGGCAAGGCCGTAGCATTCTGTGCGCCCACCGAGTTGGACGATTTCCGCTCGATCGAGAAGGTTATGAAAATCCGCATCCCCATCGCGACAGCCGCGTCATGGGCCGCAGATGACCAAAAAGCCGAACCCAAACCCAAGCAGCAAGGCCGTCGTGGCAATGGCGGCGGCGGCGGTGGCGGCGGCCGCGGTGGACCACGCCGTTCGGGCGGCGGCAAACCCCAAGGCGGCGCCCCCAAAGCGGCCAATGGCGGCGGTCGTCCCGGCCACAGCCGCCGGCGGTCCGGCGGCGGCAAATCACAAGGCTGATCCGAAATCAGGCGCGGGGGGAAACCTTCGCGCCTTTTTCGTGCCAAGTCCCCTTGATCGCACTGCGGTCGTGGGGCAAACCCTATCCCTATGGCAAAGCTCTATTTTCAATACTCGACCATGAACGCGGGCAAATCGACCCTGTTGTTGCAGGCCTCGCACAACTACCGCGAGCGCGGCATGGACACTTATCTGATGACCGCGCAGTTCGACAACCGCGCGGGCGAGGGGCGCATCGGTAGCCGCATCGGCATCGGTGAAGAGGCCGATACGTTCGGAGAGGGCGAGGATCTGTTTGCCAAGATCAAAGCCCGCCTGGACCAGAGCCCCGTGACCTGCATCTTTATCGACGAGGCGCAATTCCTGAGCCACGATCAGGTCTGGCAACTGGCGCGTGTCGTCGATGATTTGGGCGTGCCGATCATGACCTATGGCTTGCGCGTCGATTTTCAGGGGCATCTCTTTCCCGGCTCGGCGGCCCTTTTGGCCCTCGCCGATGAAATGCGCGAGGTGCGCACCATCTGTCATTGCGGGAAAAAGGCCACGATGGTCGTGCGCATGAATGAGGCCGGCACTGTTCTCACCGAGGGCGCGCAGGTCGAGATCGGCGGCAACGAGCGCTATGTCTCGTTGTGCCGCCGTCATTGGCGCGAGGCCATGGGCGACCGCGCCGCACCCTGAGCGGTTAGTGCAACCGCCCGCCCACAGGTACCGTTTGATCGGGACGCGCCAACACAACCTTGCCGTTGGCGTCCGGAAACCCGAGCACCAGAACCTCCGACATGAACCGGCCGATCTGGCGCGGCGGAAAATTGACCACCGCCATCACTTGCGTTCCGATCAGGGTCTCGGGCGCATAATGCACGGTGATCTGGGCCGATGATTTCTTCTCACCGATCTCGCCGCCGAAATCGATCCACAGTTTGATCGCGGGCGTGCGGGCCTCGGGATAGGGTTCGGCGCGGGTGATGGTTCCCACCCGCACATCGACCTTTAGAAAATCGTCAAACGCAATCTCGTCGCTCATTGCCCAAGCTCCGCATCGCGGGCCATCGCGGCCTGAATGGCACGGTCGAGCAAAGGTGGAAAGCCATCGGTTTCGCTCATCAAGACCCGCAGCGCCTCGGCCGTTACCCCGTTGGGCGAGGTCACATTGATGCGCAACTGGGTTGGGGTTTCCTCCGAATTTTCGGCCAGATGCCCCGCACCCGCGACGGTGGTACGCGCCAGTTGCAGCGCCAGATCCGCCGATAGACCCGCCTTTTCACCTGCCGCCGCCATGGTTTCGATCAGGTGGAACACATAGGCGGGGCCACAACCCGATACTGCCGTGAGCGCCCGCATCTGGCCCTCGTTTTCGAGGCGCACCACCTGTCCCACGGCCTGTAGGAGCGTGTCGGCCAAATCCATTTGCGCCGCACTCACCGCCGCATTGCCCACAATCCCCGTAATGCCGCGCCCCACGGCGGCGGGGGTGTTGGGCATAGCGCGAACAATCGGGGTATCCGCGCCAAGCATCGCCTCGTAATTGGCAAGCGTGAGACCGGCAGCCACGGACAAAAACACGGTGGAGCCATTGCCCAAGGCCTGCAACGCAGGCAGCGCCTCGGCCATCTTTTGCGGCTTGACCGCGAGCAGAACCACCGCAGGATTGGTGGGCAGCGCGGTGTTGATATTGACGCCCGTGGATTTGACCCAGTCGGACGGGCGCGGGGCGATCACGGTCACGGACGATGCCGGCAACCCGCCCTCCAACCATCCCTTGAGCATGGCCGAGCCCATTTTTCCGCACCCTAAAAGGACCAATCCGCGTGTCGTTACATCATCCATAGACATGGCATTTCCCACTTTCCATCGTGTCGAATTAAAAACCCCCTGCGGGAACAGGGGGCATTTTAGCGGCTCAAATCACAAGCGCAACGACAGGGGCCGCGCGCAGATGCACACCCCCCCGTGAGCTAGGCGATGTGCTGCGGTCACGCGCGGCCATACGCCTCGCGGATCGCGATATCCATTGCGTCTTTGGCGGTGCGATCCGACCACGCAGCCAATTGAAAGGCGGGGTAAAAGCGTTCGCAATTGCCAACGGCCGATCCGATCAGGCGGTCGATTTGCTCGGAGCTGACCAATTGGCCGCCCATGAGCGGCAAGCCATAGCGGAACACCATCAGACCTTGCTCGTTCCAATAGGAAAACGCCCCCGTCCAACATTGGTCGTTGGCGTGGTTGAGCACTTCGTAAATCTTGGGCAGCGTGTCTTCGGGTGGCTCCATCTCGAACGTGCAAATCAGGCGCAGGGTCTCGTCGTAGTCCGACCATGCGAGGGTGATGGAATAGGTCCGCCACTGACCCTCGACCGCCATAGCGATCTGGTCCTCGGCGACGCGTTCGAATTCCCAGTCATTATACTCGGCGAGGGTCTCGACAAGATCAATGGGGTGAATGTCTTCGGAGATATCATGCTCGATCAGCGACATTTACGGCCTCATGTTTGTTTGCTCATGTGACCGTGCGCAAAGCCCCCACGGCGCCACTAAGACTTGGTGCCTGCTCAAGGGGGTGATGTTTCATCGCGCCCCCTTACTAGATATGGTGGTCCGAAAGGGGCGCAGCTGTAAAGTTATTTATTCACCTTATCCCCAGCAATCGACGTTCCTCCACAGGGGATGTGAAGCGCGACAGAGATATTTGCAGTGTTCGACAGAGATATTTGCAGCAGATGAAAATTTGCGTGTCTGAAGTATGCATGTTTTTCCATCTTCTTCGAATCAGTCGCGTGAGTGGCACTGCCTAAGGGAAGTTGGCAATCACGTCCACACCGGCAAATTGTCGATAGCACGTTTCACCGTGGATGCTTGCACCCCAAAAACATCTGCAATTTTCCGAAGTGAGTGGCCCTCGTTTTGAAGCTCCGCCCAATGCTGATTTCGCTTCAAACTCTCCGCGCTCTTCAACTCATAACCAATCCCCCAAATCGTCTCGATTTTCATCCCTGGTGGAAGTTTCTTTCTGAGCAGACAAACCATCACATCCAAGCTTTTGAGAGATGGTGTGTCATCCATCTCCTCGCAGTACAGGCGCCGATGTATTGTTTCCTTGGAAGCGGGCCCATTGGAGCGCGCCAAAATTAAAAACAGGCGGGCCAGTGTTTCGGTTAACCCGAGCAATGACATGGCCGAAGTCAGAATCTCAATATCATCAGCACGCAAAAACTCGACTAGTTCCTTATCAGACGTTTTCTCATCCGCATCCCAAACCATGCCATCACACTCTTCGAGTGAATAAAGCAACACCGACACAAGGACTTTACAGCTTCGCGCAGACCATCCGCGTTGTCGTTCGATCTCTTCGAAACCACGCTCTTTAATGATCACATCGTGTAGCACGCGAAACAAAGTGGGGGAGAGTTTGAATGCCTGCGGGTTCTTCTTGAAGCGGCCTGCCGTAAGAATTTGTTGCTCCGTCAGGAGCCCACGAGACCGAAGTTCCAATATTTTCTTCATGTTCAAACTCCAGGCAGTTGCCAACGGCCGAGATAGGCCTTTGCATACTTGTTGGTGCCAGCGGCACGCAGCCAGATTTGAGCCCCCGGTGCAAAGCCGAACTTCTCGTTTTGTCCTTCCTTAAGGAGAAATCCCCCCTCCTCGCCCCCTGGCGCATCGAACATACGAACGAACACATCCCCGCCTTGAGCCTGAAGAACCCAAGGGCCGGAGACCTCTGCATCCAAGCCGATATCGATCGGGCCAAGCCATTCTGCATTCAATTGATGAGTTGCCATCATTTTCTCCTTAGATTTCTGAAGAGGCATTCGCCTCGAACTCAGTTTGAAGTCCGCTATTGCCCAGACGATGCGTCACTGTTTTGAGATGCCATTCACCGTTCAGTTCAGAGCGCATGCCTGTCAGTGCGAGCGCACGGCCCGCAAACAGATCAGGGTTAAAACCGGCCAATTGCCCTTTAAAGGTCCCCGACGCACGCGTGGCGGCCCGCTTGGCGGCCTCTGCGGCCCGCGTGGCGGCGTCAGCGCTTCCGTAAACTGTGCGCAACGTTTTGCGGGGCTCTCCTTCCCCGACCTCAACCGTCTCAATGGAACCGCTGCCGGTGTCGGACCACTTGGCGGCAACCGCCCCGACCTTTTTCCGGTCATCAAAGTCCCAAGCCCAGTTCGTCAAAATGGATCGAGAGACTTGAGCCGGAGCAAGCCCTTCGCCGGCGGCATTCTTGCCCTCACCCCTGCGCTGAACGAGCAAAGCGCCGCCTGCCGGCTTGGCAGTCGCATCGAGCGGCCGGGTGATCCGGTCCAGAAAATGCAGATCGCTTTCGGCCGTCTGGGCCAGGTAGTCCCAGGTGATAGACGAAACGCTTTCACCGACCACCGCCGTCAAACCGGCTTCGCTCGCAATCGTCTCAACAATCTCCACCAATGTCTTGTTAAACCAGGGGCGGGTCTTGGCCGAGCGGATTGCACCTTTCATATCGGCGGCTGTCGCGGTCAGACGTATTTTCTGGTCCGGACCTGATCCAGACACCCCATCAACAAAAAACACTCCCATCGGAGCGAGTGCTGCGCCCTCAAAACCAAGAGCAACGGTCACTTCCGCTGCATCATCGGGCACTTCGATACGACCATCCCGGTCATCGAGCTCGATCTCGAGCCGGTCAGCGGATCCTCCGTCATGATCGACGATCACCAGAGACAACAAGCGATCCGCGATCACCGATGTTCGGTTGGCCCCATTGATCGATACTGAAAACGCAGGCGTCATGCCGTCCCCCAAAGCTTCACAGTAGTCGGCTCAACGGCGGCGGCTTTCATCGGCAAATTAATGAGAAGGCCTTCAGGTAAAAGAAGAGGCCTCGCCGAGAGCCAGGGGTTCAACGTGTAGATTTCAGGGACTTGAAAAACGTTGCCGAGCTGTTCGTGACAAATGGCATCAAGGCGGTCGCCCTGCTTTGTGCGATACATCACCATAGCACGTCGCCTCCGTATGCAGCGAGGTGGATAGAGAAATCGATGCGGCGCGGTGTGCCATCGGCAAACAAGTACGTTTTAGTGTCATCCACAGATGTAATACACCAACGTTTCCAGACCGCTCCGCCGCCATCAACCAACATCATCGGCACGCCGGTTCCCGCCATCGAACGCATGCCGTCAACTTGTTTCAAACCGCCTTTGAACTGGGGGTAAATGGTGCCTTCAAGAGTGATTTCATCGCCCCCCTCACCCAAAAACTGCAGAGCAGGGGCGCGCCCGATCCGCTCCATCGCTTTCCAACGATAGACCGTTGAGCGAGAGAGCTTCTTGTGCTCGGGCTTGCTCACCCCGAAACGAAAAGAGCCTAAGGCCATCATGACCAGAGCATTAAGCATATTCATGGCCGCTTGAAAACGCTCGAGGCCACCATCTGCACGGCATGCAGCGAGATGATAGTCACGTGATGCAGGCGCAACTTTGCCATCTTCGATAGCCTTGCTGACGGCATCTTCAATCTTGCAGTCGAGACGCTTGGTCTCATCTGCCTCGAAGGTCTTGATACGATTGAGCGCCAACGTGTGATCCGCAAGTGGAACAAACTTTTCAGGGTCAGGGGTTTGCGCAGCATTGAGCGCAGTGCGCTCGCTGTCTTTCAGGCTGTTGATCGCCACAACGACGTCGACAGCAGAAGCTGTCAGGCTTCAAACCAAGCGCCTCCAGGATGGCAGGATCCATCACGTTCTCCTCATACTGAGCCGCGTTCAACGCGGCCATCTCAAGATTGGGGTTGTTGGTCAGGCCCGCCGAAGCGATCTCGATAATTTCTCCGGACTGTGTGTGGCGGAACACTGGAGAAAGGTAACGGTACGCACGCGAGGCAACGTAATCGCGCCCGACGCCAGTCCAACTCACCTTCCCCCAAATCGCGCCATCCCGAACGTCAAGCGCCTCGATCCAACCGACGGCGGGCGCAGGCATGCCTTGCGGCGCGAGAAGTTCAGACGAGTGCTCGATATCAACCTGTGGAAGTTTCGCCGGATCAAAACGGGACACGACAACCGAGGGATCAAACATATGCCAACGACGACCGTCACGCCCGATGACGTGTGGCGCAGCGGGCAGAAGCTGAACCCATTCGGGAACCTCTTCACCAACGGCGAAGTTGAGGGCGACAGGGGTGAGATATGCAACGTTTTTGACCATGGAGCGACAATGCGCGATGCAACAACGCAAATCGCCACCGACATTGGTCGGGGGGGGCGTCAAATCCAAAGCTGTGAAAAATTGCCCGTACAGGGACTTTTGCGGCCCCAAGCTATGCCGAGCCGTGGGAATGGTCAAAGGGTATTCAACCGGTATTTAATTTCGCTGTGCGGGCCACTCGGAGCCCATTGCGTCCTCACAGCTGCGACCCGCCCTTGAATTTTGCCCCGACTTGGCATAAATTTACCACGAGCGCGACATGATGGGAGTCTGGCTTGACCAGGTGAGGGTTCCCGCCCCTCCGCGCTCTTTTCACTCCTTCAGCACTGTCACACCTTCGCTGGCGACCAATCGATCCCAGCGACGTCTTCCCGCGCGCCAGAACGTCGAAACGAAGTTGCCGTTCGGCTTCACGACGACCGACACGATCAGGGGCTGTGCCAGATATCCGGTTTCGCCGCTCGCAGCTTGAGGCAGGAAGAACACAACGCGCGGGTGTTTCAATCCGTCCTTCTTCTGAAGGATCACATCGGTGGCGCGATCGAGATCCGCGAAATGAAAGAGGTCGGTGATCTGCCGGTCTGCCTTCCCGCGCCGATGCACGATCAGAGGCATGCACCTCTTCAAGCTGAACTCCCGCGGCTTTGAGATCTGCGCGGAAGTTCAACTCCAACTCCTTCAACTTCACGAGATCCGCAGAGGACGCACCAGATACGAGCTGATCAAGATCCACATCAAGCCCCGCATGCAGGTCGGCAGGGTCAAAGCGGACCACAACCTTCCTGTCTGCAATGCTATGCATCCAGTGATCCCAATACCGGTTTTTCTGGAACCGGACCTCGCCCGAAGGCGTGGCCTTAATACCTTCTGCCCCCATGAGCCAAAGACGGCGCTGCGCGGGCGTTGCCTTGCGGATTGGCGCCGTCTCGTAACTGACATCGAACGTCTCGATAAAGCTGCGTCCATGACAGTTCTCGGCACGACGACCACGGCGGGCGTTGTGCTCTGAAATCCCGTCTCCCACCACCTGAAGAAAGGTGTCGTAGTCAGCGGCACGCGAGCCGTAATTCTCTGGCTGTGCGCCTGACTTGTTGCCCGTGTACGCGCCGGCCAACCGCGGATCCTTGGCGATGTCATCGCACATGTCGCGAAAGGCGCGCTCAATCGGCTTTGACTGGCCCGAGTAAGGCTTCGCCCAATGCACTTGGCACCCAAGAAGTGTCAGCAGCCCGGAATATCATCGTCCTTGATCTTGAAGCGATGGCGCGTCGGAGACTGGCCTGTCAGATATTTGTTGGCAAATTCCCGACCGTTATCGAGGACCACGTGACCGGGGATACCCCATTGCTCAACCAGATCACCCAACGTGAGCGCAACAGAGCTCTTGTTCGGCGTTTGATCCAGACGCCAACACAGAATACGGCCAGAGTAGATGTCCTGAAACGCACACATCTGCGGGCGGATCACTTCGAACTTACCACCGCCGAGGGGCCATTTCACCATGACGTCCCATTTGTGGTAGTCGGCGTTCACATACTCGAGGGCATGCATGCCCGACTTGTCGCGGGTCTGCGCAGGGTACATGTTCTTCAGCCCATCCATGCCCACGCGAGCAAGGACTTGCATGGGCTTGGAGACTTCCAAATTCATGCGACGCTGCATCGAGCGCTCGGAAAGCGTGTCCCAACCGTGCTCCTTGGCCAGCCGAATGGCGCGACGGTACACGCTCGAAAAGCTTGGCCCCTCGGGGCGCAGATAGTCGGCCTTGATCACATCCCAAAACTCGTCTGCGCATTCACCCTTGGTCGACGCACGCGCCGCCGCGCGATGCCGCGGCGCGAGGTAGGCAAGCCGGTCCTCAACCGCAACAGCATCAATCATCGCGATCCAGTTCCAAACAGTTCTATCACTCTTGCCGATTTTCCGGGCAATCTCACAGACAGACAAAAACCTGGTCACACCTGTGCGCTCCAGCGCCTCGACCATCTGGATCGCATCGAGCCGCGCCTTGGCGGTGTCCTTGGATTTCTGAGGTTGCGCATCGAACCATGCCCAGACCTCCTCACGAGTTCTGGCTACACCTGCACTGGCATCTTTGGCTTCAGCTTTGGCTTCAGCTTCAGTCATGAGCAGTGTCTTCGCGCCCAAAGGGAACAGACTCCAATGATACTCCCAACCGCCGCCACGCCCGGAGCGTCGACCTGCACGCGCCTTATCGCCACGCCAGTTGAACCGGTCAGCCATGGCGTTCACGTTGCGCTTGCTGGCAGGCATGCCGGGCAGCTTCGCATCGGCAATCTCCGCAGAGGTCCACCAGATTTGGTCGGGCGACTTCCTCATTCGGTGTCGCCTCCGGACATCAGAAGGTCGGTGAGCGAGGCCACCTCGGCCTTTGCGAACTTGCGGCGCGCGGCCTTGGACGCACGTCGGTAGGCCGTGCACAGCGCTTGAAACTCCACTTCAACAGGGTCTTTAACACGGGGCTTTCAGGCTTGTGGGCTTCAATGGCTTTTCGAAGTGAGAAAAAAGCACTTCTGGTGGCTCGAAGTTCGTGCTCGATTTCAGGGCGGATGCTCATATCGCTCTCCGGTTTTCGAGAAGCGAAGGACGCTGAATGGACGTCGGCCACTCCAGATCGAGAGGCCAGTTGGCGTCGAACCATCGCACAACGTTATCGGCTTTGCGCAACGTGCAACCGGAGGTCTTTTCCTTCAGTCCCGTCAGCCATTTGCCATCATTTGCGGCATAGGTGGAGATCGTGGATATTTTTAGGGCTGTGTGTTCAGAAAAGAATTCTGCGAGCCTTACGATGTCATCGGTTTTCATACCTGCCCCTTAGTCGGATAACTTACCGATAATATAAGCGGAGAAAATACCGATAGTCAAGCACCCCATATTTCGGTATTTTCTCCGAATCATGGGAACAGCTCAAAAAGACCTTTTGGAGGTCGTCGCTCAGCGCCTCCAGGAACTGAACACAAATGCCTTTGCTGTTGAAAAAGCAGCAGGACTTCCTGCTGACGCGATCCGCAGCATCTTACGAAGTGAAAAAAAGTCAGGGACTACTCTTAACCGAGCAAAAGATGTTTGCGACGCGCTTGGCCTGGAGCTCTACATCGGCCCGCCGCGTAATTTGACCTGCGCCCCGCAAGTTGAAATCGAAGGGACAGCGTTCAGCACCGTCGATCGCATTGAGGGAGCGATTGCGGCGGGACACGGACGTATCAATTATGACGCCCCCGCCATTGACCGCCTCGCCTTCTCAAACGACTGGCTCAAACAACGCAGCATTTCTGCGGGCGACAGCTTTCTCGTTGGGGTCAAAGGGGACAGCATGGCGCCACATATCAGCGATGGCGATCTGGTCATGATCGACACCCGCAAGACGCAAATCATGGATGGGCGGGTTTATGCTTTGAATGACGGCGACAACGGTGCGCGCATCAAGCGCCTCGAAGTGATCCCGGACGTCGGCATTATCCTCCGTAGCGACAACACCACATTCGCCCCTGAATATCGCACAGGCACAGATGCCGCGAGTATTGACATCATCGGTCAGGTTGTTTGGTCGGGACATAACTGGATTTAAAAACGCGCGTTTAAAAGTAACCAACCAGGAGATCAGATGGATTCCGTTATACGCGGCCGCTTTTACCAGGCCGAAAATTTTGCCCAAGGTCAAGCAACCCTTTTTGACGCATGAAACCAGCTCTGGGATCACCCGAGAAGAGAAATTTATGAGGAAATATCTGGCGGGGTCAGAGTGCGCATGGAGCGCTTTGAGAGCAGCACTGAAGCTGGGCTTGGCTTCATTGCTGGGGAATTTGTGCGCCAGCAAACAGACAATATTCCCCCTATTGCTCCGCAAGGTGGCCCGTTGGAAGGGCAAGAAAATCCACTGGGACATCGAAGCGCATTCCGTTACCACGCCCAATCTGGTATACTGCTCCTTGAAAGTCGCCCATCCGGCCTGACCCCAATTCGCGTCGATGGGCTGATCAAAGCTCGTATTCCTCGACACAGTGGGTTCTATCTTTCCCCTGTAGTCACAGAGGATGCATTGAATCGGTTGACAAACGGTACTCCAAGGCGTGTTCAGTTCCGGGTCGCAAACCCCGTTGACATGCAAATGATCGAGGGGGATGAGACCGATTTGAGCGAGAACCTCGCACGCATGGCCAACAACTTCGGCGGGCTAACTGTGGAGACAAGTGTGGGTTTCCCTCAAGGCCATCGGCACGGGCAACTAAATGTTGCGTCAGTTCAGCGCGCGATACGTTGGGCGACAGGTAACCGTGGTCATGTAGAAAAGTTCAAAGTGAAGATTTCGGAGGAAGAGGAGCCAATAGATATCTTTGCCGAGCCGCTCAAAGTGGTTGAAACACTCGACCTTGAAAACCTAGACGTCGACGCAAACTATACTGCTCGACGCAATTTGTTGGCTCGGGCATTCGCAGCCCATCTGCCATTGATAGAAAGAGCCTACATGTGATGACCTCACATTTCAGAAATATCAGCGTGCGAACAGGAACATTCGTTTCCTTTTCTCCGATACTGCAGTCTCTGTTTATGGCAGGGATTGCATCCATCGGAGTGTGGCATGTATCTAGCTCTGAAGGCTTTGAGGCATCTGCGATTTACTCTGGTATCTTCGACCTCCTTTCTATCTTCACCGGCTTTCTTGCTACTTTCTATGTGTTCGTCGTCACGAAGGGGAATAAGTTTCTCGAGAGGATCAAGGACACACCCACCTATCGAATGGTGCTTAAGCTTCTCAAGTTTACTATTCTTTGGTCAGCGGCAATGATCGCGTTCACCTACATTCTGATGATAGTCGACCCGTCCAAGTTTGACCTTTGGACGCTCACCCACAGTTTGGTCTTCTTTTGGCTAGCAAACTGCTTTCTGATCGCCATTAACTTCGCGCGATGTGTTGGACAGTTCATGACCATCGTTGAAGCTGGGGACTGACATTTTCGTGAGACTGCGTCCCAGTTCCAAAGCAAGCTCCGCAGCACTAAAAGCCCCCAAGATTCTGATTTATTGACATAATTCTCTTTCTGGGATGCTGAAACCATTCTGGGACGCCGGCATCCCAGTTTGCGGCATGCATCGGGTGCTATTTCAGCGCAATGTAGTCCCGCCTAAATCGCGCTTAAGCCCATGTTTAAAAGGCTTTTCGCACGCCCACCTCAAGGATATGGTGTGATGGCATCCAGAGCCTCCATATTGCGCCTTTCAGGCCTTTTCAGCGTTACTGCAAGACATCAACTTCAGTTCGCCCCGATGGACGTTTGCTGCCACTAAACACCTTTTTTCATTACCTCATCCGCCCACTTCCAATGTCTTCTTGGGTCTTCCGTTATCCCTGCAAGAATAGTTGTCGGTCTACAGACGCGGCTTTTCCACAGGGCAAACCGCCCCTTGTGGAGGCTTTGGCGCCCAAACCGCCGCACGCGCACGAAAACGGCCCCGAAATCCGGAGCCGTGTCTTTTGCCGTTGCGGTCGGGGCCGGACGCGTTCGCGCCACCCCGGCGGCGCGGGGATTTATGTCTTGGTGGTTTTGGTCACGGTCTTTTTGCCCTCAAGAGCGTCGAGGCGTTTTTTCAGCTCTTCGTTCTCTTCGCGGGCTTTTTGGGCCATGGCGCGGGTCGCATCGAACTCTTCGCGGGTGACGAAATCACGATCCGCGAGCCAACGATCCACCAGACCTTTGACGGCGGTGTCCGCCTCGTCCTTGGCCCCTTGCGCCACGCCCATGGCGTTGGTCATAAGTTGCGAAATGTCGTCGAGGATTTTGTTGCGCGTCTGCATGAGCCCACTCCTAAATGTCTTTGGCCCTATATGGGGCGTCCGGAGGCAAATCACAAGGTTGACTTCCGCGCGTGCAAATAGACAGATGCGCACATGTTGACATCTATACCCGCCGTTTTGAATTTTCCGAATGTCTCGCCCGTTCTGTTCGAGATCGACCTCGGCCCGATCCATTTTGCCCTGCACTGGTATGCCCTCGCCTATATCGCGGGGATTATCATCGGGTGGTGGATCGTTGTGCGCGCGCTCAATACCGCGCGCCTTTGGGCGAATGAGACCCCACCGATGTCGCGCGCGACACTGGAGGATTTGCTGACATGGTTGATCCTTGGCGTCATCATCGGCGGGCGATTGGGCTATGTGCTGTTTTACAAACCCGCCTATTTTCTGGCCAATCCGATCGAGATCCCGATGATCTGGCAGGGCGGCATGGCCTTTCATGGCGGGTTCTTGGGCGTTGTCTTTGCGGCATTCCTTTATGCGCGGCGTCACGGGATCGAGCGCCTGACCTTGGCCGATACGCTCGCGATGGCCACGCCTGTGGGGTTGATGCTCGGGCGGATCGCCAATTTCGTGAACGCAGAACTGTGGGGGCGCCCCTCGCTTGTCCCTTGGGCCGTGATCTTTCCGGGCGATGCGGCGCAGACCTGTGGCAACGTCGGCACGCTATGCGCCCGCCACCCCTCGCAGCTTTACGAGGCGGGCCTTGAGGGGCTGATCCTCGGCTCGCTGTTGTTGGTGCTTGTCTGGCGCTTTGATGCGCTCAAACGGCGTGGGTTGATCGCGGGGCTGTTCTTTGCCGGCTACGGGATCTCGCGGTTTATCGTCGAGATTTACCGTCAGGCGGACGACCAATTCATCACCCCCGACAACCCGCTCGGCACGGTGGCGCTCAATATGTCGATGGGGCAACTGCTGTCGCTGCCGATGATCGCGCTCGGGATTGTCCTTGCCGTGAGGGCCCGCAAAGCATGACGCCGCTTGCCGACATTCTGGCCCGCCGCATCGCCAAAACCGGCCCGATGTCGCTAATGGACTTTATGGCCGAGTGCCTGTTGCATCCCGATCACGGCTATTACACCACCCGCGACCCTTTGGGCGCGGCCGGGGATTTCACCACGGCGCCCGAGATCAGCCAGATGTTTGGCGAACTTTTGGGCCTCGCACTCGCGCAATCGTGGATGGATCAGGGATGCCCTGCGCCCGTTACACTGGCCGAGATCGGTCCGGGGCGCGGAACGTTGATGGCCGATGTGCTACGCGCCACCAAGGCGGTGCCAAATATGCACGCGGCGATGCAGCTCCATTTGATCGAAGCCTCCCCGACCCTCAAAGCGGCGCAACGCGACCGGCTTGCGGGGTATGACGTTACATGGATCGCGGACGCCCGCGCCCTGCCCGATCAACCGCTATGGCTGTTGGCCAACGAGTTCTTTGACGCCCTGCCGATCCGCCAGTTCACCCGCGACCCGCACGGGTGGCGCGAAACACAGGTGGCGTTGAATGGCGCGACCTTGGCCTTTGGCCTGTCAAACCCCGCGCCCATCACGCTGTTGGATCACCGCCTGAGCGACACAAAGGTGGGCGATGTGGTCGAAATCTGTCCCGCGGCCGCGCCCATCACCCATGAGATCGCCACACGGATCGCCACCTATGGCGGGGCGGCGATTATTGTCGACTACGGCGACTGGCATTCGTTCGGCGACACGTTTCAAGCTCTCGAAGCGCACAACATGGTCGACCCGCTTGCCCGCCCGGGTCAGGCCGATCTCACCGCCCATGTCGATTTCGAGGCCTTGGCCCGTGCCGCCACCGATGCAGGCGCGAGCGTATCCAGAATGTTGACCCAAGGCGAGGTTCTGGGACGTCTCGGGATCGGACAGCGCGCACAGCGCCTTGCCGAAAACCTCGATGCAGCCGCCCTTGAAACCCATATCAAAGCATTTGAACGGTTGACCTCGGACGCGGAAATGGGAACGCTGTTCAAAACCATCGCGATTGCACCAACGCGATCGCGCTTGCCCCCTGGATTTGACACATGAGCCTCGACATCATTCGCTCTGATCTGCTTGACGGTGTTCCGCATGGATTTTTCACCCGCAAGGGTGGCGCGTCTTCGGGCGTGTTCGAGGGGCTGAACTGCGGTTTCGGCTCATCGGACCAGCGCGACATCGTGGCCATCAACCGCGCCCGCGCTGCCGCCGCGATGGAGGTGACGCCCGAAAACCTTTGTTCGGTGTTTCAGGTCCACTCCGCCGATGTGGTCACCATCGATGCACCGCAAACCGGCGACATTCCCCACGCCGATGCGCTCGTGACCGCCACCAAAGGCCTCGCGCTTGTCATCCTCACCGCCGACTGCCAACCCGTGTTATTCGCCGACCGCACCAACGGTGTGATCGGAGCGGCCCACGCAGGATGGCGCGGCGCAATCGACGGGGTGTTGGAAAACACGGTCGCCGCGATGGTGGCGCTCGGGGCCGAACGTGGCAACATTACCGCCGTGATTGGCCCGTGTATCTCGCAACGCGCCTATGAGGTCGGTCCCGAGTTCCTCGACGACTTCCTTGCGGCCGGTGACACAAACGCACGGTTCTTTACCAATGGCGAGGGCGACCGCTACCTGTTTGACCTGCCCGCCTTCGGGTTGAACGCATTGCGCGAGGCCGGTGTCGGCGCCTGTGAATGGAGCCGCCATTGCACCTACCATGATGCGGCGCGGTTCTATTCCTATCGCCGCTCGGTGCATCGCAAAGAGGCCGACTACGGACGGCTGTTGTCGGGCATCAGACTGTAACAACTGCGGGTCTTTCGCCACATTTGCGCCCGAAACAGTCCTGCCGTTTTGCCTATGATTGTCCACAAAATCGCGCATCACCCTTGTTTTACTGACCCAATCGCGCGGGCGGGCGAAAGTCGATAATTTTCGAAACTTTAGTCGTATCGTCAAATTTCGGCCCAACCCCGCGCCCATACTGGCCTCGGCAATCAAAGAGCGACCCATTGGGGTCCGAAAGCAGAGGCAGATATGACCAAGAGCAAACCGCAAGCGCGTTGGATGACGTCCATGATCAATGAAGCAAAGAAATCCGAGGTCACTCTCCCGTGGCATCGCGCCCTTCGCGCCGCCAAACGCGCCGCACACTCACAGGGCAACGCCCGCAGCGCACAGGCCTGAACAGCCGAATCGCCTACCCCATTCCGGATCCTCCGAACAGTTGAAGGCCTCCCATTCATACAGAGTTCGGAAACAATGCAGGGGCGGAACCGTTTGATTGGTTCTGCCCCTGTGTGTAATTAACAATATATTTTGACAATAAGGGCATTTGTCTGCGACCGTTGATCCTATCACAACTCGGTGGGGGCCGTACGTGATCGCAGGAGCGACTTATGCCGCAGCCTCTAGCCCGGGTTTCCGCCACCGCGCAGACCCTCGAAACGCCCCAATCCCGTCTTCCGTCTCATGGCGGCCATCGTTCTGTGGCCCCTGCATGGACCGTGCGGCGCAAGCCCGTACCGGCCCGTCCGGCGCATGCGATGCGGCGGTTCGATGTGATGTGGCTGGCCGAAAACGGCGACATCATGGACGACACCGTGGCGGCTCCGGCGCTACCGGCCTTTGAGGCCGCTTTTAGCGCCTTCGGGCGGGGGGCCTTGATCCAGACCCCGAATGGCCTGACCGCCGTCGAGGACCTTCTCCCCGGTGACATGATCGAGACCGCCGATGGCGACACGCAACCCGTCACATGGATCGGCTCGGTCGAGTTGGACCACAAGGGACGCCGCTCCGGGGACGCCGCTCCGGAAAAGCTGTACCGCCTGACGGGGGATGCGCTTGGCTATGGCCACCCGACCCATGACTTGATGTTGGGCGCAGGGGCGCGGTATCTGTTACGTGCCGAAGCGTTGAAATCCTACCTCGGCACTGCCCACGCATTGGCCCCTGTGTCGGCAATGGCCGACGGGTTGTCGATGATCGAGATTACACCGATTTCCACCGTGCGCTGTTACCACATCTGTTTGCCGCAGCACCGTTTGATCCGCGTCAACGGCGTCGAGTTGGAAACCTATCACCCCGGCATCGCCGCGAGCAGCCAGTTCCACGGCGAATTGCGCAACCGCTTTATGTCGCTGTTCCCCCATCTGGAAAACCTGGGTGATTTCGGCGCGATGGCCCATCCACGCCTGACCCCCACCGACCTGATCGAGATCGGGTTGCTGTAAGGCACGTGGACCGAACGCCCCGGATCAACACACAAAACCGCGCCCTCGAGCGCGGTTTTTCGTAGTAGGACGCCAAGGGGACTGCGGCGTTACGCCTTTTGCGCAAGCCGTGCTTCGAGCACGTCAAACGGCACACCCGGTTCGGCTTTGGCACCGCGGATCACGAGGGAGGTTTTGACGCTCTCCACGTTGGGCGTCGACAACAATTCCCCCGTCAAAAAGCTCTGGAAGGTCGATAGGTCGGGGGCGATGCATTTGAGGATAAAATCCACCTCGCCATTGAGCATATGGCACTCGCGCACAAGCGGCCATTCACGGCACTTGGCCTCAAAACGGGCCAGATCGACCTCGGCCTGACTTTGCAGACCGACCATCGCAAACACCTGCACCTCGAACGACAGGGCACGCGCGTCGACCACGGCATGATAGCCCTTGATGTAGCCGCCCTCTTCGAGCGTGCGCACACGGCGCAGGCACGGCGGCGCGGAAATCCCGACGCGCTTGGCCAACTCGACGTTGGTCATCCGCCCGTCCGCTTGCAGCTCTGCAAGGATTTTGCGGTCAATCTCATCGAGTTTATGGGCGGGCATATCCGTCTCCGACGTCGTGGCCAATCATGGGGTAAATCATGGCATAATTTTCGAAAAATGTGCGAGGATGCGCCTAAGCGCAATTATCTTTCGCATTTAGGCACGATAATTTCAAGACCATTTCACAACACGGGCTTTTGCCCCCGCGTGATGCGGCATGTCACCGCGCAGGGTTTGCGCCCGCGGGTCTGCGTGTCTATATCGGGTGCAACACGCGCCCGATACCCTAAAACAGACACCCTAAAAATCAAGAGACCCAAAATGGCTGAGACGAAACACACCAAAGTCCTCATCATCGGCTCCGGCCCCGCAGGCTACACCGCAGGCGTTTACGCCTCCCGCGCGATGCTGTCCCCGATCCTTGTTCAGGGGATCGAGCCGGGCGGACAATTGACCACCACCACCGAAGTGGAAAACTGGCCCGGCGAAAGCGAAATCCAGGGTCCCGATCTGATGGTCAAGATGCAAGACCACGCCAAGGCGATGGGCTGTGAGATCATTGGCGACATCATCACCGATCTGGACACTGATGTGCGCCCCTTTGTGGCCAAGGGCGACAGCGGCACGACCTATACCGCCGACGCCGTCATCCTCGCCACAGGCGCACGCGCCAAATGGCTCGGGCTGCCGTCCGAGGAGGCCTTTAAAGGGTTCGGCGTCTCCGCCTGTGCCACCTGTGACGGTTTTTTCTACCGCAACATGGACATCGTGGTGATCGGCGGCGGCAACACCGCCGTTGAAGAGGCCCTGTTCCTCACCAACTTTGCCTCCAAAGTGACGCTGATTCACCGCCGCGATGAATTGCGGGCCGAGGCCATTCTCATCGACCGTCTGATGAAAAACCCGAAAATCGTACCGCTGTGGGATCACGAACTGGTCGAGGTCTTTGGCGACGAGATGCCAAAGGGCGTCAACGGCGTGCGCGCACGCAATGTCAAAACCGGCGAGATCACCGAAGTGCCTGCCAAAGGTGTGTTCGTGGCCATCGGTCACGCCCCCGCCACCGAATTGGTCAAGGGCAAACTGGAGCTGCACAACGGCGGCTATGTCTCGGTCAAACCCGGGTCCACCGAAACCTCGATCCCCGGCATATTCGCCGCGGGCGATCTGACCGACCACAAATATCGCCAGGCGGTCACATCGGCGGGCATGGGCTGTATGGCGGCGCTCGACGCGGAACGGTGGCTGTCCGAGCAGGACTAAGTCCGCTTCAGGCCGCGAAACGGTTCGAACGAAAGGCGGGCATTGTCCCGCCTTTTTCGCCTTTGGTAGACCGAATGCCCTCCACTTTGCGCATAAGTGAGGAAATTGCGCCTCAATCCAGTTTTCTGCATCTGCAGCATATTGATTTGGAACACGACCCTGCGTTAAGGCACGCAAGACCGCGTCTGTGCTTGGGCGCCGCCGTATTTGAACAGTTTTTCCGGAAAGGCCAATTGTATGCCCGAGAACCTCGCCCCCGTCCCCGAGCTTTATGTCTCCTATGAAAGTGCGCAAAAGCTCAAAGTCAAAGCCGCCGATCTGGTCAGCTGGGATTTGACACCCCGCCAGATTTGCGACCTTGAATTGCTGATGAACGGTGGCTTTGCCCCGCTCAAGGGCTTTTTGACCGAAGCCGATTACGATGGCGTCGTCGACAACATGCGCACGACGGACGGCACGCTTTGGCCTATGCCGATCACACTTGACGTGTCCGAGGCCTTTGCCGAAGGCCTGACCAAGGATCAGGACATTGCCCTGCGCGACCAAGAGGGCGTTATTCTCGCCACCATGACCGTGACCGACAACTGGGTCCCGAACAAAGCCAAAGAAGCCGAAAAGGTATTTGGCGCGGACGACGATGCGCACCCTGCGGTCAACTACCTGCACAACACGGCGGGCAAAGTGTACCTCGGCGGTCCGGTCACCGGCCTGCAACAGCCCGTCCACTATGATTTCCGCGGCTCGCGCGACACGCCAAACGAATTGCGCGCCTATTTCCGCAAACTCGGTTGGCGTCGCGTTGTGGCGTTCCAGACCCGCAACCCGTTGCACCGCGCCCACCAGGAACTGACATTCCGCGCCGCGAAAGAGGCACAGGCCAACCTGCTGATCCATCCCGTTGTGGGCATGACCAAACCGGGCGATGTCGACCACTTTACCCGCGTGCGCTGCTATGAGGCGGTTCTGGACAAATACCCTGCCTCCACCACCACCATGTCGCTTTTGCCGCTCGCCATGCGTATGGCGGGTCCACGCGAAGCGGTCTGGCACGGGTTGATCCGCGCCAACTACGGCTGCACCCACTTTATCGTTGGCCGCGACCACGCAGGCCCCGGCAAAAACTCGCAGGGCGAAGATTTCTATGGCCCCTATGATGCACAGGACCTGTTCCGTGAGCACCAAGAGGAAATGGGCATCGAAATGGTCGACTTCAAACACATGGTCTATGTGCAAGAACGCGCCCAGTACGAGCCCAACGACGAGATCGCGGATCGTGACAACGTCACCATTCTGAACATCTCGGGGACCGAATTGCGCCGCCGTTTGGCCGAGGGTCTGGAAATCCCCGAGTGGTTCTCCTTCCCCGAGGTGGTCAAGGAGCTGCGCAAGACCAAGCCGCCACGCTCCAAGCAAGGCTTTACCGTATTTTTCACCGGTTTTTCCGGGTCCGGCAAATCCACCATCGCCAACGCGTTGATGGTCAAGCTGATGGAAATGGGCGGTCGCCCTGTGACCTTGCTCGATGGTGATATCGTGCGCAAGAACCTCTCGTCCGAGTTGGGGTTCTCCAAAGAGCACCGTGACCTGAACATCCGCCGCATCGGTTACGTGGCCTCCGAGATCACCAAAAACGGCGGCATCGCCATCTGTGCGCCCATCGCGCCCTACGCCGCAACCCGCCGCGCCGTGCGTGAGGATGTCGAAGCCTTCGGCGCCTTTGTCGAAGTCCACGTGTCCACGAGCATCGAAGAGTGCGAAAAGCGCGATCGCAAGGGTCTGTACAAACTCGCCCGCGAAGGCAAGATCAAGGAATTCACAGGGATTTCAGATCCCTATGATGTGCCTGCAAACCCCGAGCTGCGGGTTGAAACCGTCGGCCACGATGTGGACAACTGTGCGCATCAGGTGATCCTCAAACTTGAGAGCCTTGGCCTGATCTCCGCCCATTAAGCGGCATTCGGCACACCACGGACAAAGCCCCGCTCTATGACAGAGCGGGGCTTTTCTTTTGCGCTCTTGCGATGGTTCCCGTACGGGCACGCCCCGCACGAGCATCACCTATCCGCGTTTGGGGCGCATCCGGTCCAGTAGCCCGTCTTTGAGAACAAACTGATGATAGAGCGCGGCCAAAGCGTGCAGGGCGACAAGCCAAACGGCGAGTTTGACGACGATGCCATGCACATCCCCCGCAGGGCGAATGCCGAGACCCCATGCGGCGATGCCGGACAGCGGGATCATCACGAGCAGCGCATAGAGCGCGATATGGGCAACCTGCGCGGCCCGATCCATCAACGGTTTGCCGTTTGGCGGCAGCGCAGGCGCGCCTTTGCGCCAACGCACCACAAGACGGATCAACGTCAGAACAAGGACCGCAACACCGACGGGCGGGTGGACCAATGCGGCGAACTGGTCGGGGATGCCGCCCTCCAACTTGACCTTGAGCGCACGGCCCATGTTGTCGGAGACAATAAAGTTGAACGCAAAGAGCACGAAAACGAGCCAGTGCAGACCGATTTGGGCCGGCGCGTAGCGCGAAACAGATGATGACATGAGAGCCTCGTAAATTCGGGTTAAGGATGATTAGGTTATAGTATAATAACCTGATTCCAACCGGACAAAAAAGGCCCCCGAAACGGGAGCCTTGTGTTTTTTTTGCCGATGCCAAGGACCTATGCGGTCAATGCACGCTCATCGGCGCGTAATCGTGTTCCCGCGCAAGGGCAAAAGCCAAGGTTTTGTTGGCGACAAGGGCCAACCGCTGACCGTCGGAATCATGGACCGAATACAAAAGGTCCAATCCGTCCGCCTGTTTGCGCACCTCGTCAGGCAAATCGCTAACGGCCACGGCGCGGACATAGACAATCTTGCCGCCGTCACCGAATATGTTGGGATAGGTGGTATCCATAGCTCACCCCTTTTTGATCTGAATGGTCTGGACAACAGTTTCGGGTTCGCACCGCGTCAAATCGACATGTAACAACCCGTTTTCCATATGCGCCCCCGCAACATCGACGCCATCGGCGAGCACAAAAGAGCGTTGGAATTGCCGCGCCGCAATGCCGCGATGCAAAAACACCCGCCCCTCGGGTTCGTCGCCTTGGCGCCCGCGCACCATCAACTGCCGGTCCTCGACGGTGATCGCCAAATCGTCATCGGCAAATCCCGCGACCGCAAGCGTGATGCGAAACGCATTTTCTGTCGTTTGTTCAATGTTATAGGGAGGATAGCCGCCCGTATCGGTTTTGGCCGTGCGCTCGACAAGGCGCTCCAACTGGTCAAACCCCAACAAAAACGGATGGGTGGCAAAGGTCACTTTGGTCATAAACACGCCCTTTCTCTAAAAGCGACAGTGCAACATCCGGCCCCTCGGAAGGCGGCCGTGTTTCTAAAGATATGGGGAGACTTGGCGGCGCTTCAAGAGAGATCTGTCCTGACCGCCTGTAAAGCTTTGAGATTTAGAGATTCGGGCGTATATTCCAAAGCCCGACCATAATGCGCCAAGAGAGCCAAAAATGAACATGTCCACCCGAATGGAACAGATCGAAGTGCTCCGTGTCGAGATCGAAGTCCTCAAACGCGAACACCGCGATCTGGATGAGGCCATTCACGCCATGCAAGCGCAAGGACACCTTGATGCGCTCCGCCTGCAGCGCCTCAAAAAGCAAAAACTGCTGCTCAAGGACCAGATCGAAGTCCTCTATGATCGCATCAACCCCGACATCATCGCCTAAGACCGCGCGTCCCGCACTTCCCGTTGCCACCACCCCGCAAGCCGTTATAGTGCGGGCTCTTATTTAGCCTAGCGGGGACACCACAGTGAGCGTCAAAGTCGGCATCATCATGGGCAGCCAATCGGACTGGCCCACCATGAAAAAAGCAGCGGAAGTTCTCGACGAATTGGGCGTGGCCTATGAGACCAAAATCGTCTCGGCCCACCGCACCCCTGACCGGTTGTGGAGCTACGGCAAAGAGGCCGCCGGGCGCGGTCTCAAGGTGATCATCGCAGGGGCCGGTGGCGCCGCCCACCTCCCCGGAATGATGGCGTCGAAAACCCGCGTTCCGGTTGTGGGCGTCCCGGTGCAAACCCGCGCGCTTTCCGGCGTCGACAGCCTGTATTCCATCGTGCAAATGCCCAAAGGGTTCCCCGTGGCCACCATGGCCATTGGCGAGGCCGGGGCCGCCAACGCGGGTCTGATGGCTGCGGGCATTCTGGCCACGGCCGATGACGCATTGGCCGCACGGCTCGACGCATGGCGCGACGCCCTGTCCGCCTCCATCCCCGACGCCCCCGTAGACGAGTAAGTGACATGACAGACGTTCTGCCCTCCGGGGCCACCATCGGCATTTTGGGCGGGGGTCAGCTTGGCCGTATGCTCAGTGTGGCCGCCGCCCGCCTCGGTTTCAAAACCTGTATTTTCGAACCGGCCGGTGATTGCCCCGCAAGCCATGTGGCCAACACCCATGTCAAAGCCTCCTATGAGGACGAGGACGCGTTGAAAAAATTCGCGGCCTCGTGTGATGTTGTAACCTACGAGTTCGAGAACGTACCGACATCGGCGCTTGATCTCATCGAGGCCACCGTGCCTATTCGCCCGAACCGCCGCACGCTTGCCGTCTCTCAAGACCGCCTGAGCGAAAAGGCGTTCCTGTCCGGACTGGGCCTCACGGTTGCGCCCTTTGCCGCCGTCAACGATGCCGACAGCCTCGCCGCCGCCATCGCCCGGGTCGGCACGCCCGCCATTCTGAAAACCCGCCGCTTTGGCTATGACGGCAAAGGTCAGGCACGGATCATGTCGCCCGATGACGCGGACGCCGCCCTTGCCGATATGGCGGGTGCGGAGGCCGTTCTGGAAGGGTTTGTCGAGTTCAGCCATGAGGTTTCGGTGATCGCGGCACGCGGCCAAACGGGGGATATTTCGTGCTTTGACCCCGGTGAGAACGTCCACCTCGACGGTATTTTGCACACCACCACGGTCCCTGCGCGCCTCACGCCGGCGCAGCGCACCGATGCGGTGTTGCTCGCCGCGAAAATCCTCAATGAGCTTGAGTATGTTGGGGTCATGGGGGTGGAATTATTCGTGACCAAAGCGGGGTTGGTCGTCAACGAAATCGCACCGCGCGTCCATAACTCGGGTCACTGGACCCAAAACGGCTGTACCATTGACCAGTTCGAACAGCACATCCGCGCCGTCGCAGGGTGGCCGTTGGGCGATGGCACGCGCCATTCCAATGTAGAGATGCTCAATCTGATCGGCGATGATGTCGACCGCATTCCCGAACTGGCCAAAAGCGGCGCGGTGGGCATCCACCTCTATGGCAAAGCGCAGGTCAAAGCGGGTCGTAAGATGGGCCATGTGAACACCCTCACCGGCCCTGCGTAACCCGCGCATCGACACCCGCCCCCCCACAACGGCCCCGCATCACGCGGGGCCTTTTTCGCACGCTGTCGCCGTCCCGCCCCCTTTGACACCCCGAACCGCAATCGGGGGCGCGGGGGCAATTCGCTTGCATGTGCGCACGCACTGCGCCACCGTCATACCATGACACGTTCCCCCCGCCTTGCCGCACGCGCCATCCTGATCCGTGAGGATCGCCTGTTGCTCGTCAATGCCTACCCCAAGCACCACCTCGGGCTTTGGTGCGCCCCCGGAGGCGGGATTGAACGCGGGCAGTCCATCCCCGACAACCTTGTCCGTGAGGTCCATGAGGAAACCGGATTGACCGTCGATGTCGGCCCGCTCGCGTTGATCAACGAATTTCACGATCCGGACAGCGGCTTTCATCAGGTTGATCTGTTTTTCCACTGCACACTGGTTTCGGGCGCGATTGATGACACATGGCGCGATGTTGCCAATGTGGTGTCCAAACGGGGGTGGTTCGCCCGCGCCGACCTTGCCGCGATGACGATCAAACCCTCAAGTCTGGCACGGGTGGCGTTTGAACCGGCAGGCACGCCCTACTATGACGCGCTTGAGGTCATCCTGAAATAGCGGATCGACCCGCTCCAACGGAAACGGGCATGTTGTTCAAAGTGCTGTGTAGAGTTTTACGGTCCTGCTCAAATCCGACATGAAGGCTTCGATATCCCACGACAATTCGCGCATATCGCGCTCGGACAGAATGTCGACCTCCAGAGCCGAGACAAGCGCATTCATAATGGACCACCGTTGCCAGCTGTAGCCGTTTTCTTCGTAGATATCGGGCGTGGGCGCCGCCGGAAGTCCCAATTGGCGCGACCCGAACGCCAGACCAAAGGCACTTTCGTGGAACACTTGCATCGTCTCGTTGAATGTCGAGGTGTCGATTTTGGCCCCCGCGGCAACCCCTTTGCGTTCCATTTGCAACAGACAGGCTTCCTTGCCGATCTTTTGAACCAACATCCGTTGGCGCCCCGCAAGATTGATCATCAACGCGGTCGCGGGCGAAAGCCCGCTTCCCTCTTTCCGCGCCTTGTCCTCAAGCGTGATCGCGAGATAATTCGATGCCGTTAAAAGCTCGGTCGAGATATCGGAAAACTCGCGAAGCTCATCAAGGGTCACAGCCCCCGGTTTGGTAAATCCGGTCACTTTGCGCTGCATTTTGAACCAGATCTGTTCAATATCGGCAATATCACTGAGCGCAGTCTCGTCGGTTTCTTGCAAAAAGCCCTCGGCGCCGCCACCCATTTTCAACGTGCGCAGCGAATTGCCAAAAAGCGTGCGCGATTCGAGCAAGACTTGCTTGTTGCTTTGCACATCCACCTCGACCGCAATGAAACAGGCCGCCCGCGCCATGCGCTGCGTCAACATCCGTTGGCGCCCCGCCAAATCAATCCGCAGGTTCAGGTTTTCCTCGGCAAAAACAGGAGGCGCCACGGACACCAACGACACGAACAACATTACCACGATGGCTCTGGGCAGGGTCAGCATTATCGGTCTCCATAAACGTCTCTTTGCCGTTTCTTAGGAAACCCGGGCTAATAAACCGTTACATCCGGCAAAAAACCGGAAAACAGGTTAAAATGGACCACGTGAAACCGGAAAGGGCCGCCCGAAGGCGACCCTTTAATTTTTTGCGTACAGTGGCAAATGGCCACCCGATCCAATGGCGAAACCGCCGTTGGGGCGGGTTTACATCATACCGCCCATGCCGCCCATGCCGCCCATGTCGGGCATACCGCCGCCGGCACCGTCTTTGGACGGTTTCTCGGCAACCATAGCTTCCGTGGTGATCAAGAGACCCGCGATAGATGCCGCGTCCTCAAGAGCCGTACGGGTCACTTTGGCAGGGTCGATCACGCCGAAGGCAAACATGTCGCCATACTCTTCGGTTTGAGCGTTAAAGCCAAAGGTCAGATCAGTGCTTTCACGCACTTTGCCGGCCACAACAGCGCCATCGACGCCTGCGTTTTCAGCAATCTGACGCAGCGGAGCCTCAAGCGCACGGCGCACGATGGCGATACCGGCGTTTTGATCCGCGTTTGCGCCATCCATACCTTCGAGCACTTTGCCCGCCTGCACGAGCGCCACACCACCGCCGACAACGATGCCTTCCTGAACCGCGGCGCGGGTTGCGTTCAAAGCGTCTTCTACGCGGTCTTTGCGCTCTTTCACTTCGATTTCGGTCATGCCACCAACGCGGATCACGGCCACACCACCAGCGAGTTTTGCAACGCGCTCCTGAAGTTTTTCACGGTCGTAGTCGGATGTGGTTTCTTCGATCTGCTGACGGATCTGGGCAACGCGTGCTTCGATCTCTGCCTTTTCGCCATTGCCTTCGACGATCGTGGTTTCGTCTTTGGAGATGGTGATTTTCTTGGCGGAACCGAGCATATCCATCGTGACGGATTCAAGCTTCATGCCGAGATCTTCGGAGATCACCTGACCGCCGGTGAGGATCGCGATGTCTTGCAACATGGCTTTGCGGCGATCGCCGAAACCAGGCGCTTTGACAGCTGCGATTTTCAGACCACCGCGCAGTTTGTTGACCACGAGGGTTGCCAGTGCTTCGCCTTCAACATCTTCTGCGATGATGAGAAGCGGTTTTTGCGACTGGATGACCTGCTCGAGGAGCGGAACCATCGGCTGCAAGGAGGAGAGTTTTTTCTCGTGCAGCAAGATGATGCAGTCTTCGAGGTCTGCGATCATTTTGTCAGGGTTGGTCACGAAGTAGGGCGACAGGAAGCCACGGTCGAACTGCATGCCTTCGACCACGGTGGTCTCGGTTTCCATGCCTTTGTTCTCTTCGACGGTGATGACGCCGTCGTTGCCGACTTTCTGCATCGCGTCTGCGATCTGGCGGCCGATCTCGGATTCGCCGTTGGCGGAGATGGTGCCGACCTGAGCCACTTCGGCGGAATCATTGACGGGGCGCGCCGCGTCCTTGATCGCCTGAACGACTTTGGTGGTTGCAAGGTCGATGCCGCGCTTGAGGTCCATCGGGTTCAGACCGGCAGCAACCTGCTTAAGGCCTTCCTTGATGATGGCTTGTGCCAGAACGGTCGCGGTGGTGGTGCCGTCGCCGGCCTCATCATTGGTGCGCGATGCCACTTCTTTGACCATCTGTGCGCCCATGTTCTCGAACTTGTCTTCGAGATCGATCTCTTTGGCCACGGATACGCCGTCTTTGGTGATGCGTGGTGCGCCGAACGATTTTTCGAGCACAACGTTGCGGCCTTTGGGGCCGAGCGTCACTTTTACTGCGTCTGCGAGGATGTTAACGCCTTTGAGCATGCGGTTGCGTGCGTCGACGTCAAACTTGACTTCTTTAGCCATGGTTCACTCCTGAATTCAGGTAAATTTCGGTAGGAAAGAGATCGCTTAGGCGATGATGCCGAGAATGTCGGACTCTTTCATGATGAGCAGCTCTTCGCCCTCAACAGTGATTTCCGTGCCGGACCATTTGCCGAACAGGATGCGGTCGCCTGCTTTGACGGAGGGTGCAATCAGCTCGCCGCTGTCTTTGCGTGCGCCTTCGCCAACGGAGACGATTTCGCCTTCGGAGGGTTTTTCTTTGGCGCTATCTGGAATGATGAGGCCGCCAGCAGTTTTTTCGTCGCCTTCGGTGCGGCGAACAACAACGCGGTCGTGAAGCGGTTTAAATGCCATCTTCGAGGATCCTTCGCTCAAATATGCAGACCCATACGGGCCAGTTTCGGTTCGTCCCGCCATGTCACACACAGCAGGTAAATGTCGCGTTAGCACTCACATAGGGCGAGTGATAACGAGATATACGTAGGGAGCGTCTGAGGGCGTGTCAACCAGAGGCCGTGCAAATAGATTTCTTTGCAGGAGTGGCCTGAAAGCCATTGAAATAATGTACGATGCGGAGAGCGACCACTCCGAGCCCTCAGCACATTATACTACGGGGCCGGAATGGTTGCGATCCGACTGTCATCTCTACACTTTATTCTCGGCCCGACATATTTTCTTTGCGCCATTGTGATGGCGTTTGGCCGATCACACGCAAAAATTCACGATTGAAATTGGACTTCGTTGCGAATCCCGCAGCCAAAGAGACTTCCATGATTGTCTTCTTTGATGTGCTCAACTGGGTACAGGCTTCCCGAATCCGAAAGTCATTCACGAACTGGGACACGCTCATCCCGCGCACCCTGTTTATTGCGTTTGAAACCTGCCGGTCTGGCAGGCCAAGTTTTCGGGCAAGACGACGCAAACTGAGGTCTTCGTCTCGGTGCAGCGCCTCTTGGACAAATAAACGCTCAAGGCGGCTCACAATGTCGCTGTCTTTTTCGGTCGCTTCCGGGGTAAATGCGACTGTTTCGCTTTCTGGCTCGGTCATGTCAGCCGCACGGCCGAAAGAGGCAGAGACACCAATCACGACAACAAATGCAGTTTGCACGAATGTCAGGATCAGGCCGGCGTTTCGCCCATCGTGTTGTATGAAGTCGATGATCAGGTAGATGTCCGTCAGACCGGACAACACCAAAGCTGCCCCCGTCAGAACCATGGCCAACCGGATCTCACGTTCGTCATTGATGGGCGACAAAGAGAGTGCATCTGTACCCTTCCACCAAAGCCGGAGAAGCAAAACGCCAAACCCCAAATAGGTCATCAGAATGAGCGGATCAGGGATCACGGGCAGCACAGCAAAGGCCAACCAGTTCAGGGCAATGACGCCAACGGGCCAAAGGTGTTGTCGTGTTTGGCGCTGCGCAAGCGCGGCATAAGACATATAGGCTACGGCAGGCAAAACGGGGGCCAAAAGGATCAAGTACGTCGAAAGGCCGTCTATGTCGTAGCCCCACCGCAGCGAGACCAAAAGCGATTGCACCGCGTAAAGTGCGATGAGGCCTGCAAACAGTTGATGCGCCCGCAGTGTCATGTCGCGGGTCACCAAGATACGGCAGACCAATAACAAGAGAAACAAGGTGGCAAACAAAGGGAGGGGAACAAACAGCATAAGCAGGGGACTTCTTCAATAATTTTGACCGTGTTTATCCTGAAACGTGTTTCAGGACGACCTCAAACGCGTTTTAGGACGATTGATCGACGCATTCACATCATTCCAAGGGCATCACCCATTTGACGAATACGGAGAAGCCCGATGTCACACCTAAAAATGATCGCGAAATCCACAACCTTTGCTGCCGTTCTTTGCCTGTCCGGATGGGTCGCATATGACGTGATGCGTCCGCCTTACGATGGGACGGCAGGTATCACCTATGGATCCGCCTATGCCCCCATTCGTGACACTGACGTTGATTTCCATATTTGGTATCCAGCAGCGCCCGGCGGCAAAAGCATTACAGTTGGCGGCAATGGCGTTTTCTATGGCACGCCGGCTGGTCGCGATGCGCCGCGACAGAATGGACAATTTCCAATGATCGTCATCTCTCATGGCTCGGGCGGCAATGCAGGGCAATTCGGCTGGATCGCGTCAGAACTGGCGCAAGCGGGATATGTTGTTGTTCTGCCCAATCACCCCGGCACCACAACCGGAAATGCGTCAGCCGAGGCCGCCGTGCGCGTTTGGGAACGCCCGGCCGATGTGTCCGCTGTTCTGGATGAAATCACCGCGAATGCGGGCGCTTACCCCTACATTGATACGGACCGGATCTCTATTCTGGGGTTCTCTGCAGGAGGATACACAGCCATGGCAACATCCGGCGCGCGCGTTGATCCCGACGCGTTGCAGGGATTCTGCGATGACAGCGACCATGACATGTCCGATTGTGCATTTCTGGCCCACTTCGGTGTTGACCTGCATGCGATCGATATGTCGCCTGCCGCACAAGACCTGCGCGACCCACGGATCAAAACAGCCGTGATTGTCGACCCCGGGATTATAGAAACCCTCACGGTGGAAAGTTTGGAGCAGATCGATATCCCCATGCTGATCATCAACTTGGGCGATGAAGATAAAATTCCCGTGGGGATTTACGCCCGCAGCGCCGCTGACGCGATCCCCAATGCAACCTATGCCATTGTGAACGATGCAACCCACTTTAGCTTTCTGGCGCGATGCAAACCAAAAGGAGCGCAGATCCTGATCGATGAGGGTGAGCTTGATCCGCTCTGTGATGACGCGGGTGGGCGTGTGCGTTCGGACATTCATGATGAGCTTACACGCCAGATTATCACCTACCTACAAGAGCACCTGTAAAACACGCCGCAGCCGTTCGCACCTAAGACGCAGACGGCTTCTGTGTCCGCAAAGACGCCCCTCACCCCCGAACACCATAAACCCCCGTCTCCACCTTCTCGAACCATCCGTAGTGGTCCATGCGCATGATGGTTGTGGCTTTCTCGACGCCTGTGGCGCGGGCCACATCCGCGCCCTTGCTCGGGCCGTTTTGCGCCAGATACTCACGGCATTTTTCCGCCGCCTGACGGTAGGCCGTGACACGTGCGCCGCGCACGCCGCCCAAATTCGGGTCACCTTCGCGGGCGTTGAACTCTTTGAACAGGCTGTCTTTGCGGGCTTTGACTTTGCGCGGGCGGAACTCGGCGGGATCGGCGTGAACCTGCACCGCCTCCACCGTTGGCCCCGCCGCAAGATCGACGGAAATCACCCCGAGGCCCAGACGTTTGGCCAGACCCACATTGGCCTTGAACGCCTTCCATCCGGCGCGGCCCGACCATCGCGGCACGGCGAGATAGACCTGATCCGTGATCCGTTGGCGCGCAACGCCCTGATGCAGCAGGATCAGCGAGAACCCGAGCTTCAACTCGACGATCACAGGCGGCTCGTCGCCGCGCCGCCCCATGACGTCCGCATCCTTGATCTCCGCCTTCACCTCATACCCGAGCCCCTCAAGAAAGGCTTTCACAGGCAGGTACAGGTCGCTCTCTTTGGGCTTTGTCGCGCGTTTTCTCATGCGGCCTTTTTAGCGCGGGAAATCCGCACGGCATAGTGGGGCGTGACAAGCCATGCTGCACTGCCTATAAGGCGGGCAAAATTGCCACCTATTATGGGACTTCTTACATGACAACGCTCGTTTTCGGCCACAAATCCCCCGACACAGACTCCACAGGTTCGCCCATCATCTGGGCATGGTACCTCAACGAGATCAAAGGCGAAAAGGCCGAGGCCGTGTTCCTGGGCGAGCCCAACACCGAAGCGGCGTTCGTATTGGAAAAATGGTCCTGCCCCAAACCGCGCATCGTCACCGAATTTGACGCGGGCCAAAAGGTTGTCATCGTTGACACCAACAACCCCGCCGAATTGCCCGCCAACATCAACGACCTCGACATCACCGCGATCATCGACCACCACAAACTTGTGGGTGGCCTTGAGACCTCTGGTCCGATCGACATCACCATCCGTCCGCTCGCCTGCACCGCGACCATTATGGTCGACCTGATGGGCGACGACGCCGACAAGATGCCCGACTGGGTCAAAGGCATGGTGTTGTCGTGCATCCTGTCCGACACGCTCGAATTCCGCTCACCGACCACAACCGACCACGACCGCGCACTGGCCGCGAAACTGGCCTCCGAACTGAACCTCGACCTGAACGCCTATGCGTCCGAAATGTTCGAGGCGAAATCCGACATCTCCGCGTTTTCCGATGCCGAACTGATCCGCATGGACAGCAAGGAATACGCCGTGGGCGACACCAAATTCCGCGTCTCCGTGCTTGAAACCACAGCGCCCAAAATCGTGCTCGACCGCAAGGACAGCATCATGGCATCCTTTGCCGACGTGGCCAAAGAGGACGGTGTGGACGAGGTGCTGTTGTTCGTCGTGGACATCCTCAAAGAGGAAGCAACCCTGTTCGTCCCCAACGACCTGGTCAAAGGCGTGGCCGAGAAAACATTCGGCGCGACCGTGGATGGCAACACCGTTGTCCTGCCCGGCATCATGTCGCGCAAAAAACAGATCATTCCGAACCTCAAAGTCTGATCGACT
The DNA here is from genome assembly GCF_048259695.1 of Celeribacter sp. GTDB lineage: Bacteria > Pseudomonadota > Alphaproteobacteria > Rhodobacterales > Rhodobacteraceae > Celeribacter. Next base: position 133,367 of record NZ_JBLXHL010000005.1, read on the forward strand.
TTGCGGCACTGATACGGTTCAAAGGGGTGCCACGCGGCGCCCCTTTTTCGTTGGAGATCCCATGTTCAAATCCCCCGACTTCATGCGCCCGCTCAAACGCGGCGAAGAACCCGCCGTGGACGCCCTGATGGCGGCGGCATTCGGCGGCACGGCCGAGGTCGATCTCGTCGCGGCCCTGCGCAAATCCCGCGCGATTGCAGGCGAAATGGTGCTGCCGATGGACGGCGGGATTATCGGCTACGCGGCGCTGTCGCATATGGTCGCGCCAAAGGGATGGCTCGCCCTCGCTCCCGTTGCCATTCACCCCGACCATCACGGGCGCGGGTTCGGGCGGCGTTTTGTCGGCATGATCTCCCAATGGGCTGAACTATCGGGGCAAACGGTGGTGGTTCTGGGCGACCCCGCCTTTTACACCCGCTGCGGCTTCGCACCGGTTGCGGATGGTTTCACGTCGCCCTACCCGCTCGACCACACCCTGACCACCGGACCTGCAACGGCCAAGGTCAAAACGCTATCTTATCCAAAGGCATTCGGCCGGGACCTGTGACTACCGCGCGGGGACAGGCTGATAGCCCTGTTTGATCTGCTCTTTCATCCCGCCGGCGACCGACACGATGCGGTTGTCGATCATGCCCGATAACAGATCGGCGGCGCGTTGCGTGCGGTTGCCCGACCGGCAAATCAGGTAGATGTCGCGCCCATCCGCGATCTGCGGTCCGATCCTGGCCAGAAAACTGTCAGGATCGTTGAACGTCACCAGTGCGGCCCCGTCAATGACACCCGTGTCCACCCATTCGGGCGGCGTGCGGATATCAACGATCAAACCACCGCCCTGCTCCATCTCGCTCACGGTCATATACTGATGTTCAAAGGAGGCGGCATGTGCGGTGCGGCGCGGCGCATATGTCATCGCCCCGAGCACCACGACCGCCACAGCACCCGCCCCGAGGGTCAACAGCGCACGTCTGGAAAGATTGGTCATATTTCATTCCTCGAATATATCCATGACTATCTAGGCCTCCGACAGACGACACTCAAGCCACCACCGCATCAGGGGCCTGTGACGTTTCGCCATGCCACCTCATTTGCGCTTATGGCCTGCCATGTCGCTTCCCTTTCGCCGCCACGGGCGATAGCAAGGGGGCAAACGCACACGGAGCCCCCCCATGACCCAGTTGATCCAATCCCTCTGCGAGATTTCAAGCCGCTATGATGCCTTGTTCGTCGATCTGTGGGGCTGCGTCCACAATGGCGTCACCGCCTACCCCGAAGCCGTCACGGCGCTGCAAACCTACCGAAAGACGGGCGGCAAAGTGGTGCTTGTGACCAATTCGCCGCGCCCGTGGAAAGCCGTGTCCGAGCAACTTGTCGGCTTTGGCGTACCAACGGATACCTATGACGCGATTGCCACCTCGGGCGACAGCGCACGCGCCGCGATGTATCTGGGCGCCGTGGGGTCAAAGGTCTATCACATCGGATCACCGGGCGAAGACATGGTGTTTTTCGCCCCGATGGATCTGGTCGCCGATCAGGCGGTGGAGATCACCCGCGTATCGTTGCAACAGGCCGAGGGCATTGTGGTCACAGGCCCCGAGGACCCGATCGCCGACCCCGATGTCTACCGCGCCGATTTTCTCTATGCCAAACAAAAAGGCCTCAAATTGCTCTGCGCCAACCCCGATATCGTGGTGGACCGTGGCGAGGAGCGGGAATGGTGCGCCGGCGCATTGGCAGGGCTTTATACGGAAATGGGTGGCGAAAGCCTTTACTTCGGCAAACCACACCCGCCGATCTATGACCTTGCCCGTCGCCGCCTGTCAAAAATCGCGCAGGTGTCCGACGACAATATCCTGTGCATAGGCGACGGCATTGGCACCGATGTGATGGGCGGACTGGGTGAGGGGCTTGATACGCTGTTCATCACCGGCGGCCTTGCGGCGGCGGAGTTCGGCGCGGACCCCGCCAACCCTGATCCCGTGCGGCTCAAGCATTGGCTGGCGGAGCAAAACCTGTCGCCGACCGCCGCGATTTCGTTTTTGCGCTAAGCCACAAGTGGCAACCACCCCGACACAAATTTGCCAAATAGACGCAGTTTGGCAAATTTTCTTGCGCGACATATTGTTTCGCGATGAGCTTTCATCTATGCTGCACTGCAACATGGACGGGGATTCTCACAATGTTGGACAATATGCTGCGCGGAACAATCTGTATCGAAGACATCGAAATCGGCATGACCCGCTCCCTGCGCAAGGTGGTGACGGATCGCGACATTGAACTGTTTGCCGAAGTGTCCACCGACCGTAACCCCGTCCACCTTGACGATGACTACGCCCGCGACACCATTTTCGAGGGACGCATTGCCCACGGAATGCTCACGGCGGGGCTGATTTCGGCGGTCATCGGCGAACAGCTTCCCGGGCATGGCACCATCTATCTGGGCCAGACGTTGAAATTCATGGCGCCCGTCCGCCCCGGTGATACAGTTCTCGCCGAAGTCACCGTGACCGACATCATCCATGCAAAACGCCGCGTTTCCCTTGAATGTCGCTGCACCGTGGGTGATACCGTGGTGCTGAAAGGCGAAGCTACCGTGCTTGCGCCAAGTGCCAAATTCGACTGATGCGCGGGGCGATCCCCGCGAGGGAGCGCCATGCAGACCCATACCCATTGGACCGACACCCCCGCAGACGCCCGTGGCGCCTCTGCGGCGATTGGAAACTTTGACGGCGTTCACCGTGGCCACCGCCATGTGATCGACCTCGCCCGTTCGCACGGCCCGCTTGGCATCGTGACGTTCGAGCCGCATCCGCGCGAATTCTTTGCCCCCGGCGCGCCGCCATTCCGGTTGATGAACGCCAAGGCCAAGGCGAGCCGCTTGGCGAAACTGGGCGTCGAGCACCTGTTCCAACTGCCGTTTGACGCCGCGATGGTCGCCATGACACCCGAGGATTTCGCACGGCAAGTGATCGTTGAGGGGCTTGGCCTCGGCCATGTCGTTGTCGGTGCGGATTTCTGTTTCGGCAAGGGCCGCATTGGCACCGCCGCCGACCTGCAACGCTTTGGCGCTCAAATGGGGTTTGGCGTCACCATCGCCGACCTTCTGGAAACCGAAACGGGCGTTTCGTCCTCCTCTGCCATCCGCGTGGCTCTGGCCGAGGGCCGCCCGCAGGACGCCGCCGACATGCTCGGCCACTGGCACCGGATCGAGGGCATGGTGGCCCACGGCGACAAGCGGGGGCGCGATCTTGGCTTTCCCACCGCCAACATGTCCATCGACGGGCTGCACGCGCCGAAATTCGGCGTCTATGCCGTGCGTGTCGATGTCCTCACCGGACCGCACAAAGGCAGCTATCAGGGGGCGGCGTCCCTTGGCGTCAAACCCACCTTCGGGGCGAACACGCCGTGTCTCGAAAGCTTCCTGTTCGATTTCGACGGTGATCTTTATGATGAAACCCTGTCGGTGGCCTTTGTCGAGTTCCTGCGCCCCGAGGAAAAATATTCCGATCTGGGCGCCCTCATCACCCAAATGAACGCCGATTGCGATGCGGCGCGTCAGATTTTGGGCGGTCTGGAATGAGCCTACGCCCGAACTTTTGGTCCGAGGTCCCTCTGGCCAAAATGAACGCCGAGGAATGGGAAGCCCTGTGCGACGGCTGCGGCAAATGCTGTCTCAACAAGATCGAGGATGCCGACACGGGCGAGGTATTTCTGACCCGCGTGGCCTGTCGCCTGCTCGACGACCAAACCTGTCAATGCGGCCAGTACGACATTCGCAAACGCATCGTACCCGAGTGCATCGTCCTCAAACCCGAGACCATCGACAAACACGCCTACTGGATGCCACAGACCTGCGCCTACCGCCTGTTGTATCAGGGCAAGCCCCTGCCCCATTGGCACCCGCTTTTGACGGGCGACCCGCAATCGGTGCATGAGGCCGGTGTTTCGGTGCGCGGATTTACCGTGCCCGAATTCGAGGTGGACGAAGACGAGTGGGAAGACCACATTATCGAGGAACCAACAGGGGACAGTTGAATGTTTTTCGCCTCCGACAATACCTCCGCCGCCCATCCCAAAGTGATGGAGGCGCTCCAGCTTGCCAATGACGGCTACACCCCAGCCTATGGTGCCGATCCGTTCACCGAGGTGCTGACCGACCGCGTGCGCGAGATGTTTAACGCCCCCGATGCGCTCGTTTACCCGATGGCCTCGGGCACCGCGACCAATGCCGCGCTTCTGGCGGCGATGTCACCGCCGTGGGGCGTGATCTATTGCCACGAGACCGCGCATATCGAGGTGGACGAACGCGGGGCCGCGACCTTTTACGCAGGTGGCGCGAAACTGCGCGCCCTGCCCTCACCCGACAGTCGCCTTCACTGCGGAACATTAGCGACCGCCATTGCCAAAGACCGTGCGGGGCATGACATCCACGCGATGCCCCCCGCCGCCGTGTCCATCACCAACCTGACCGAATACGGCGAGGCCTATACGCCTGCGCATATCGAGGCCCTTGTGGACAGCGCCCGTTTGCCGATGCACATGGACGGGGCGCGCTTTGCCAATGCCATTGTGGCAACGGGGACGACACCGTGGGAAATGACCCGCGAAATGTCGACGCTCTCACTGGGAGGGACCAAAAACGGCGCCATGACCGCCGAACTGGCCATCCTGTTCGACCCAGATCTCAAAGACGCCTTTGAAAGCCACCGGATGCGCGGCGGCCACAACCTCTCCAAAGCGCGGTTCATCTCGGCACAGATGCTCGCGTGGCTTGAGGATGATCTATGGCTTGAACTGGCCACCCACGCCAATGCCATGGCCGCACGTCTCGCCGACGGGTTAGAGGAGCGCGGGGCGCAGATGGACTACGCCGTGGACGGCAACATGGTCTTTGCGCGGATGCCGCTTGATCTGCACCGCCAAGCGTGGGCCGCGGGCGCGGTCTATCACCCGTGGGAAGACGTCACGGGGCTGTCACCAGACACCCCCGTTCTGGCGCGTCTGGTGACAAGTTGGTCCACGACGGGGGACGACGTCGACGCCCTGCTTGCCGCACTGGACTAGGCGCTACAGCGTGCCGAGATAGGTGTCCAACTGGTCGAGGCGATCCTGACCCCAGAACCGCTCGTCCGTGTCGGTGACAATGTAGAACGGCGAGCCGAACACCCCCGCCGCCAAGGCCGCATCGGTGTTTTTGGTGTAGGTTTCCGCCCCTGCCAAAAGCCCCGACATCGACAGCATCGGATCGAACCCGCCCGCTTTGAGTGCTTCGGTGATCACCTCGTCTTGGGCGATGTCGCGGTTCTCTTCCCAAGTGGCGCGAAACAACGTGCCGATGAGGGCCGACATATCGCCCGACCCCGATGCGGCCATGGCCTCTTGCGCCGCGATAATGGCATAGGCCGCAGGGGCCGCATTGGTCGGCCAGTGCGCGGGTTGCTCGTGCATGGTCAGGCCCAAAGCATCGCGGATACGGCGCAGCTCCTGCATGCGGTAAACCTTGCGCCCCTCGGGACGGTCGGCGGGTTTGGGCGCGCCAAGGCGGTCAAACAGCACCATAATATCGAACGGTTTATAGGTGATGGTCGCGCCATGCGCGGTGGCGATACGCTCCAGTCGATCCCCTGCGAAATAGGTGAAAACGCTCAGGGGTGAAAAATAATAGTCGATATGGGCCATAGGGGCCTCCCTTCGGTGTGCGATTGCGCTCAGCCTAAGCCACCCGTGGCACCAAAGAAAGCCGCCGCGCTGTGCATTCACGCCGTCGCCACTTTGCGCACATTTTCGACACACGGCCTTGGCAATCCCCGTTCCCGACCCTCTTTAGCGCTAACACGCCGCACTCGGGGCGGACGGTGATAGACGCTTGGGCGTCGGGATGATAATCGGGGGCCGTGTCGCGAATCCGTGGCGCACTTGGCCAAACACACCTCGGGAACCGCTGCACATGCCCACCACCTCCGAACCGAAACTCATCTCCGGAAATGCCAACCGAACGCTTGCCACCAACGTGGCCCGCCGCCTGTCGATGCACCGCGGCATGTCCGTCGAGCTGTGCGACGCCCGCGTCGAACGCTTTAACGATGGCGAGATTTTCGTCGAGGTCTACGAAAACGTGCGCGGCGAGGACATGTTTATCATCCAGCCGACCTCCAACCCCGCCAACGACAACCTGATGGAACTGCTGATCATCACCGATGCGCTGCGCCGTTCAAGCGCCGGTCGCATCACCGCCGTGATCCCCTATTTCGGCTATGCCCGTCAGGACCGCCGCATGAAAGCCCGCACCCCCATTTCGGCCAAACTCGTCGCCAACATGATGGTCGAGGCCGGTATCGAGCGCGTGTTGACGATGGACCTGCACGCCACCCAGATTCAGGGGTTCTTCGACATTCCGGTCGACAACCTCTACGCCTCGCCCGTGTTTGCCCTCGACATCAAAGACCACTTCAAAGGGGCGATGGATGACATCATGGTCGTCTCCCCCGACGTAGGTGGCGTGGCCCGCGCCCGCGAATTGGCCAAACGCATTGACGCGCCGCTGTCCATCGTCGACAAGCGCCGCGAAAAGGCGGGCGAAGTGGCCGAGATGACCGTGATCGGGGATGTGGTCGGCAAGAAATGTATCATCGTCGACGACCTCATCGACACCGCCGGCACCCTGTGCAAAGCCGCCGAACACCTGATCGAGGCGGGCGCGGCCGAGGTTCACGCCTATATTTCCCACGGGGTTCTGTCCGGCCCCGCCGTCGAGCGCGTCACAAACTCCAAACTGAAATCGCTCGTCATCACCGACAGCATCGAAGCAACGCAAGCGGTCAAAGACTGTGCCAATATCCGCATCGTGCCGATGGCGCCGCTGTTTGCACAGGCGATCATCAACACATGGAACGGCACCTCGGTCTCGTCGCTGTTCGAGAACAAGACCCTCGTGCCGCTGTACGAAGGCCTCTACACCGCCGAATAACCGCGGTTAAACGCCGGTCCTGAAACGACAAAAGCGCGGGGGAATGTCCCTCGCGCTTTTTGTTTGCCCTGACCCGATGCGGGGTTAGAGGTCCCAATCATCCTCATGGCGCACCGCGCCGATGGCCATCCAGTCCGCCCGCACCCGCGCCACGCGCGTATCACCCCACGTCCGGAACACAATCACAAAGCTGTCCTCCGTCACCATTTCGGCCGAAATATCCACGCGGTGGTTGGTCGCTTGGTCGATATCAAGCATCGACAGGCTGACCTGCACCGAGGGCGCATGGGTAAAATGCTCGTCGAACTCCACCACACGGCGAATATCGCGCGGGCCGGTCCCCGTCCACATTTCACCGTCATCTTGAAAGTCGGAGAACAACAGGATCGATCCCTGTTCAATTCCCATTTGGTGCGTCTCAATTCGTTTCATTCGGAAAAAGGGCCTCAACCGTGCGTTGTATCGAATCATACTGCCATTAAAGTCTTTAAACCAAATGGAAAAAGAAAGGCCCATGACATCTCTGCCACGGGCCTCGCCTAAATCAGGATCACCAGACGGTTAACCGAGGTTGGAGTGGAACCCCATATCCTCGGCAACGTGGACGAGGTCCGCGAGGAATTTCTCGGTCGCGTGATGCTCATCGGGGTGTGCCTCTTCGTGGGCCTTTGTTGCCTGAGCAACGAGGTCCGAGACCACCGCTTGGGACATTTCACCGCGTGGCAAAGCCATTTCAGCCAGAACAGACACGCTGTCCGCAGCCACTTCGGCGAAACCGCCAACAACGATGAACTGCTCCTCGCCGTCCGCGCCCTTTACGGTGAGAACACCGGGGCGGATGGACATGATAGTGGGCGCGTGACCCGCCATTGCAGTCAGATCGCCCTCGGCACCCGGAATCTGCACCTCGGTCGCCACAACAGAAGCAAGCTTGCGTTCCGGTGAAACGAGGTCGAATTGGATCGTATCAGCCATGGATGGCCTCCTTCAAAACGTTTTGCCTAAGCGTTGCTCACAATACACGGGCCAAACCAGAGCCCGCAGATTGTCACCGCGCGCGATCCGGGATCAAACCGATATGGCCCTTTCCCGGAACGCGTGAGGTTGCGGCTTAAGCGGCTTCCGCAGCCAGTTTTTCGGCTTTGGCGAGCACTTCGTCGATGCCGCCAACCATGTAGAACGCAGCTTCGGGAAGGTGATCGTACTCACCGGCCACAACAGCTTTGAACGACTGGATCGTTTCTTCGAGGGGAACCTGTTTCCCGTCTGCGCCGGTGAACACTTTCGCCACGTCAAACGGTTGGGACAGGAAACGCTCGATTTTGCGCGCACGGGCCACGGCCAGTTTGTCGTCCTCGGACAGCTCGTCCATGCCGAGAATGGCAATGATGTCCTGAAGCGACTTATAGCGCTGGAGAACCTGCTGAACGTCGGTCGCCACTTTGTAGTGCTCTTCGCCGATGATCAGCGGATCAAGCAGACGCGAGGTGGAACCAAGAGGGTCCACAGCAGGGTAGATGCCTTTTTCCGAGATCGAACGATCGAGAACGGTCGTCGCGTCAAGGTGGGCAAACGATGTGGCCGGCGCAGGGTCGGTCAAGTCATCGGCAGGCACGTACACGGCCTGAACGGAGGTGATGGACCCGTTCTTGGTCGAGGAAATACGTTCCTGCATCGCGCCCATGTCGGTCGCGAGTGTTGGCTGATAGCCCACAGCGGACGGGATACGACCCAAGAGTGCGGACACCTCGGAACCGGCCTGTGTGAAGCGGAAGATGTTGTCCACAAAGAACAAAACGTCGGAGCCGGTGTCATCGCGGAACTGCTCGGCGAGGGTCAGACCCGTCAAGGCAATACGCATACGCGCACCGGGAGGCTCGTTCATCTGACCGTAGACCAGTGCAATTTTCGAATCGACGAGGTTGTCAGGAACGATAACGCCGGATTCGATCATCTCGTGGTAAAGGTCGTTGCCCTCACGGGTCCGCTCACCAACACCTGCGAACACGGACACACCGGAGTGCACCTTTGCGATGTTGTTGATCAGTTCCATGATGAGAACGGTTTTACCAACGCCTGCACCGCCGAAGAGGCCGATTTTGCCGCCTTTGGTGTAGGGCGCCAGAAGGTCGATAACCTTGATGCCGGTCACGAGGATTTCGGTCGCGGTCGACTGTTCTTCGAATGTGGGCGCATCGCCGTGGATCGGGCGACGTGCTTCGGTGTTCACAGGGCCTTTTTCGTCAACGGGGTCGCCGGTGACGTTCATGATACGACCAAGTGTTGCGGTGCCGACCGGAACGGAGATCTGGGATTTCAGATCGATGACGTCCTGACCACGCACGAGACCTTCGGTCGCGTCCATAGCGATGGTGCGCACGGTGTTCTCGCCGAGGTGCTGGGCAACCTCGAGCACCAGACGGTTGCCATTGTTGTCGGTTTCAAGGGCGTTGAGAATGGCGGGGAGGTCGCCGTCGAACTGAACGTCGACAACGGCGCCAATCACCTGCGTGATTTTGCCAGTAGCTTTTGCCATGTTTCGTTACTCCGATTCTTAGAGCGCTTCCGCGCCCGAGATGATTTCGATAAGCTCGTTGGTGATGACGGCCTGACGCGAACGGTTGTACTGAATGGTCAGTTGGTCGATCATATCGCCTGCGTTGCGTGTCGCGTTGTCCATTGCGGACATGCGCGAACCTTGCTCGGAGGCCGCATTTTCCAAGAGAGCCGAGAAGATCTGTGTGGCCACGCCGCGCGGCAACAGGTCGGCAAGGATGCCTTCCTCGGAGGGTTCGTAGTCGTAGACAGTTGTGCCTGCGTCTGCGCCCTCGGCCGTTTCATATGCGGCAGGGATGATCTGCTGTGCGGTCGGGGTCTGGGAGACAACGTTGACGAACTTCGCGTAGAAGATCGTTGCAACGTCGAACTCACCGGCGTCGAACCGCGCCAGAACGCCTTTGGCGACGTCCTGTGCGTTCGCATAGCTCAGGTTTTTGACTTCGGAGAAGTCCACATGAGCCACCATTTTGTCCCCGTGATCGCGTTTGAGCTGCTCACGGCCTTTTTTGCCGACGGTCAAAATCTTGACCGTCTTACCGTTTGCCTGAAGCTCGGCGATACGTGTGCGGGCCAGTTTCACAATATTGGAGTTGAAACCACCGCACAGACCACGTTCCGCTGTCATCACGACGAGCAGATGCACGTCGTCCTTGCCCGTCCCGGCGAGAAGCCGGGGCGCGCTATCGGAGCCACCGACCGAGGCGGAAAGCGCACCCAGAACCGCGTTAAAGCGTTCCGTGTAGGGGCGCGATGCCTCAGCCGATTCCTGGGCGCGGCGCAATTTTGCAGCCGCGACCATTTGCATGGCCTTCGTGATCTTGCGTGTGGATTTCACACTCGCGATCCGGTTTTTAAGATCCTTGAGGTTGGGCATTGAAGCTTTCCCCTAATCTTACGCGAAAGTCTTGGCGAATTCGTCCAGAACCGCTTTGAGCTTATCTGCTGCTTCACCTTTGATCTTGGGATCGTCTTTGGTGATCCAGGCAAGAATATCAGCGTGCTGATTGCGCAGGAACTCAAGCAGTTGAGCCTCGTAGCGGCCAACATCTTTAATACCGACCTTGTCGAGGTAACCGTTGGTGCCTGCAAAGATCACGCATACGATTTCCGCGTTGGTCAGCGGCGAATACTGGGCCTGTTTCATCAACTCGGTCAGACGGGCGCCACGGCTCAGCAACTGCTGTGTGGAGGCGTCGAGATCGGAACCGAACTGGGCAAAGGCCGCCATTTCGCGGTACTGGGCGAGCGACAGTTTCACCGGACCCGCAACCGAAGACATGGCTTTGGTTTGAGCGGAGGAGCCAACGCGCGACACCGAAAGACCGGTGTTCACAGCAGGACGGATGCCCTGATAGAACAATTCGGTTTCGAGGAAGATCTGACCGTCGGTGATCGAAATCACGTTGGTCGGAATAAACGCGGACACGTCGCCACCCTGGGTTTCGATGATCGGCAGAGCCGTCAAGGAGCCGGAGCCGTTGTCTTCGTTCAGTTTCGCGGAGCGCTCGAGAAGTCTCGAGTGAAGGTAGAACACGTCACCGGGGTATGCTTCACGTCCTGGTGGGCGGCGCAGAAGCAAGGACATCTGACGATAGGACACAGCCTGTTTGGACAGGTCATCGTAGATGATCAAGGCGTGCTTGCCGTTGTCGCGGTAGTACTCGGCCATGGCCGTCGCGGCGTAGGGCGCGAGGAACTGCATCGGCGCGGGGTCGGATGCGGTTGCGGCAACCACGGTGGTGTATTCGATCGCACCGGATTCCTCGAGCTTTTTCACAAGCTGGGCAACCGTGGAGCGTTTCTGACCGATCGCCACGTAGATGCAATAGAGCTTTTTGGACTCATCGTCACCAGCCGCGTCGTTGTAGCTTTTCTGGTTGAGGATGGCGTCGAGCGCCACGGCGGTTTTACCCGTCTGGCGGTCACCAATGATCAGCTCGCGCTGACCACGTCCGATCGGGATCATGGCGTCAACGGATTTGAGACCGGTTGCCATTGGCTCGTGAACGGATTTGCGCGGGATAATGCCCGGCGCCTTGCTGTCGGCGATGCGACGCTCGGAAGCCTTGATTTCGCCCTTGCCGTCGATCGGGTTGCCCAGACCATCAACAACGCGACCCAAAAGCGCGTCACCGGCGGGAACGTCCACGATGGAGTTCGTCCGCTTGACGGTGTCGCCCTCTTTGATGTCACGGTCGGAGCCGAAGATCACGATACCGACGTTGTCGTTTTCGAGGTTGAGCGCCATTCCGCGGATACCACCGGGGAATTCGACCATCTCACCGGCCTGCACGTTATCAAGACCGTAAACGCGCGCGATACCGTCACCGACGGAAAGAACGCGGCCAACCTCAGCAACTTCGGCATCTTTGCCAAAGTTCTTGATCTGGTCCTTCAGGATCGCAGAAATTTCTGCAGCTTGGATACCCATTTATCCGACCTCTTTCATTGCATTCTGGAGGGAGGCGAGCTTGGCGGCGATCGACGTATCGATCATCTTCGAGCCCACTTTGACGACAAGACCGCCGATGAGGGATTCATCAACAGTCGCATTAATGTTCACATCTTTTCCGAATTGCGCCGACAGCGATTTAGCCAGTTTATCTGACTGCGCCTTGGTCAACGCCTTTGCGGAAACGACATCCGCCGTAACCTCGCCGCGTTCGGCGGCGAGCATCTCTTTGAGTGCTTCTACCAGTTGCGGCAGAACAAAGAGACGGCGGTTTTGCGCCATCATGGCCAACGTATTGGACACGATTTTGGACAATTTTGCTTTTTTGGCGATGGCTGTGATCGCGTTTTCCAGATCGGCACGTGAAATCACGGGCGAGGAAACAAGATCGCGAAAATCAGCGCTGTCTTCGAGAGCCGAAGACAGGGACGACACGTCGTCCTCAAGCGCCTTAATTGCTTTGCCATCTTTGGCCAGTTCGAAAACGGCCGTTGCGTAGCGTGCGGCAATGCCGCGGGAGATCGAAGCTGGTTCGGACACGTCCACCCTTCCGATGTCTTTGGCCATTTCCCGACGCAGTATATCGCATTAGGAGCAGGCAGCTTGAACAACCCATGCAGAACGCATGGGAGGTAAAATCGGCGTGGGTGTAACAGAGGCTTATCCGCCTCGCAACCTTGTTGCGCGGGTTTAGCGCCAACACGGCCCAAGGCGCTTTTCAAGGATTTCAAAGACTTACTGAATTTGCGGTCCAAAATTGTTAAAAAATATCTAAATTTGCGGGCGCGGGGGCGACGGATTCGGGCGAGTCACCCGCTTTGTGACCCCGAGACGGCCCGATCCCGCGTCATCATGGCATACCCTTTACGGGTCATGTCACGCCACCGGAACGCGGCGTTGCCTTGGCCGCACACCTGTGACGCGGCACGGATCAGGGCGGGGCGGCGCAGGGCCGGACCGGCTTCGCCGCGGTAAATCAGACCGGCTTCGCCACTCGACATTAAACCGGCTTCGCCACTCGACATTAAACCGGCTTCGCCACTCGACATTAAACCGGCTTCGCCTCGGGCAACGCGCCAATGCCCCCCAACACCCGATGGGGACGCCGCGACGTGACGGGCGACCCCGTGCCGGTTTGCGCATAAACCTGTTTGGACACCTCGAGGATGATGACCCCGCCCGCAAGCGCCGAGGACACCTTGCGCCCGAACCGTTCCCACACCGGACCGGAACGCAACCAGAACCGGCGATGCGATGGCGGTTGGAACAGTGCGGCGCGGTGGCGCTCGGACACGAATCCCGCCTGTTTGAGCTGCATCTCCAACTGACCGAGCGAATAGGGCCGCCCGTAGCCGAACGGCGTGGCATCCGACCGCGACCAAAGCCCCGCACGGTTGGGGACAATAAACAACGCCCGCCCGCCCGGCCCGAGCACGCGCCAACATTCCTCCAGAACCGCCGATTGGTGATCCGAGGTCTCAAGCCCGTGCATGACAATGAGCTTGTCCACAAATCCGGTCTGCAACGGCCACATGGTTTCGCGGCACAACGTCGAGACATTCGGCAACCCCGCAGGCCAGTGCATCACACCCTGTTGGTCGGGCATCAACGCCACGACCCGCCGCGCATCCGCAAGGTAGGGCCGCAACAACGGCACCGAAAACCCGAAGCCCGCAATGGTCTGGCGCGAGGCATCGGGCCACAAATCGGTCACACAATCGCGGATTGCCCGCTGTGCCGCCCGCCCCAAGCCCGTGCGGTAATAAAAATTTCTTAGGTCTACGACGTCGAGATGCATTGCAATACGGTGGCCCAGAGACAAGTGTTAGGGATCAGAATGACCCAAAGCCGGAGAAAACACCATGCTAGAGATCGTCACCGTTGCGGCCCTATCGGACAACTACGATTTTCTGGTGCATGACCCCGACACGGGCCGCACCGCCGTGGTTGACGTGGCCGAGGCCGAACCGGTCCTCGACGCGCTCGATTATCACGGTTGGACCCTCACCGACATCTGGCTCACCCACCACCATTGGGACCACATCGACGGCGTGGCCGACCTTGTGAAAGAAACAGGCGCAAAGGTGCTTGGCGCGAAAGCCGACCAACACCGCCTGCCCGCCCTCGACACGGTTGTCGAAGCGGGCGGCAGCTTCGCCTTTGGCGCCCACACGGTCGAGGTCATGCCCGCCGACGGTCACACCATTGGCCACATCGCGTTCCACATCCCCGGCGCCCACGCGCTGTTTTCGGCCGATAGCCTGATGGCCCTCGGCTGTGGGCGCCTGTTCGAGGGAACGCCCGCGCAAATGTGGGAGACCCTACAGCGGTTCATGGCCTTGCCCGCCGATACCATCGTCTATTCCGGCCACGAATACACCGCCGCCAATGCCAAATTCGCCCTCACGATCGAGACGGGCAATACCGCGCTGCACACCCGCGCCCGCGCCGTCGAGGCCGCTCTGGTCGAGGGAAAGTTCACCGTCCCCGCCCCGCTCGCGCTCGAACTGGCCACCAACCCGTTTTTGCGCGCCGGCGAGGACAGTGTGAAGGCCGCCATCGGCATGAGCGGCGCCGACGATCTTGCCGTTTTCACCGAAATCCGCGCCCGCAAAGACGCCTTTTGACCACGCACGCCAGTGCTATTCCGGTGTGGCGCGACACCCTGCCCTGCGGGCGTTGCGGTCACACATCCGCCACCCCCGGGCGCGCCGTTGGGCGCGACAGCACAGCCAAAGCCCCCGAACGCAACAAATCCGCACCAAAAGACGCCAATCACGAAAATTTATGGCAGTTTTGCGAATTTCCACTTGAAGTATGGGCGTTTCAATCAAACTTTAACAGTATCAGGCCACGGTTGCTGTAGGGCCAGACCTGCCCCCCAACAGCCCCAGACGAAGGAGCACTGTCGACGTGCCGTCATTTTCCAACACCCTTGAGCAAGCGATCCACTCTGCCTTGGCGCTGGCAAACGCCCGCCACCACGAACTGGCTACGCTAGAACACCTTCTCCTTGCCCTCATCGAGGAGCCGGACGCCGCGCGTGTCATGCAGGCCTGTAACGTGGACCTCGACGAGTTGCGAAAAACCCTATCCGATTACATCGAGGATGACCTGTCGACACTCGTCACCGATGTCGAAGGGTCCGAAGCCGTGCCGACCGCCTCGTTCCAACGGGTCATCCAACGCGCCGCCATTCACGTCCAATCGTCTGGCCGGACCGAAGTGACAGGCGCAAACGTCCTCGTGGCGATCTTTGCCGAACGCGAAAGCAACGCCGCCTATTTCCTGCAAGAACAGGATATGACCCGCTATGACGCCGTGAACTACATCGCGCATGGTGTGGCCAAAGACCCCGCCTTTGGCGAAAGCCGCCCCGTATCGGGCGCCGACGACGAGACCGATGGCGCGGGACCGCAAACCACCGTCGAGGGCGGCGAGGCCAAAGAATCCGCACTCTCCAAATACTGCGTCGACCTGAACAAAAAGGCCTCCGAGGGCAATGTCGACCCGCTCATCGGGCGCACCGAAGAGGTCGAACGCTGCATTCAGGTGCTATGCCGCCGCCGTAAAAACAACCCGCTTCTGGTGGGCGATCCCGGCGTGGGTAAAACCGCCATCGCCGAAGGGCTCGCCAAAAAGGTGAACGATGGCGAAACCCCCGATATCCTCGCCAAGACCACGATCTACTCGCTCGACATGGGCGCGCTTCTGGCCGGAACGCGCTATCGCGGGGATTTCGAGGAACGCCTCAAAGCGGTGATGAAAGAGCTTGAGGATCACCCCGATGCGATCCTGTTTATCGACGAGATCCACACCATCATCGGCGCAGGGGCCACCTCGGGCGGCGCGATGGATGCCTCCAACCTGCTCAAACCCGCACTTCAGGGCGGCAAGCTGCGCTGCATGGGCTCGACCACCTACAAAGAATTCCGTCAGCATTTCGAAAAAGACCGCGCTCTGGCGCGCCGGTTCCAGAAAATCGACGTCAACGAGCCCTCCGTGGATGACGCCGTGAAAATCCTTATGGGCCTCAAACCCTATTTCGAGGACCACCACGACATCCGCTACACCAATGATGCGATCAAAACCGCCGTCGAACTGGCCGCGCGTTACATCCACGACCGCAAATTGCCCGACAAGGCGATTGACGTGATCGACGAAGCGGGCGCGGCACAGCACCTCGTGGCCGAAAGCCGCCGCCGCAAAACCATCTCCCCCAAGGAGATCGAGGCCGTCGTGGCAAAAATCGCCCGCATCCCGCCCAAAAACGTCTCCAAGGACGACGCCGAAGTGCTCAAGGATCTCGAATCCTCGCTCAAACGTGTGGTCTTTGGTCAGGACAAGGCCATCGTTGCCCTGTCCTCCGCCATCAAACTGTCGCGGGCGGGCCTGCGCGAGCCGGAAAAACCCGTCGGCAACTACCTGTTCTCCGGCCCCACCGGTGTCGGCAAAACCGAAGTGGCCAAACAGCTCGCCGATACGCTTGGCGTTGAACTGCTGCGCTTTGACATGTCCGAGTACATGGAAAAACACGCCGTTTCACGCCTCATCGGCGCCCCTCCCGGCTATGTCGGGTTCGATCAGGGCGGGTTGTTGACCGACCGCGTCGATCAGCATCCGCACTCTGTGCTCTTGCTCGACGAGATCGAAAAGGCCCACCCCGACGTGTTCAACATCCTGCTTCAGGTGATGGACAACGGCAAGCTGACCGACCACAACGGCCGCACGGTCGATTTCCGCAACGTGATCCTCATCATGACCTCCAACGCGGGTGCTGCCGAACAGGCCAAGGACGCCATCGGCTTTGGCCGCGACCGGCGCACGGGCGAGGACACGGCGGCGATCGAACGCACCTTTACGCCCGAATTCCGCAACCGCCTGGACGCCGTGGTCTCCTTTGCACCGCTGCCCAAAGAGGTCATCATGCAGGTGGTCGAGAAATTCGTGCTGCAACTCGAAGCGCAGCTCATGGACCGCAACGTTCATATCGAACTCACCCCCAAAGCCGCCGCATGGCTCGCCGACAAGGGCTACGACGACAAGATGGGCGCACGCCCCCTTGGCCGCGTGATTCAGGAACACATCAAAAAACCGCTCGCCGAGGAATTGCTGTTCGGCAAATTGGCCAAAGGCGGCGTTGTCAAAGTGGGCGTCAAAGACGGCAACATTGATTTGCGGATCGAAAAACCCGACGCACCGCGCATCGGGCGCTCGAAAAAGCCGCCACTTTTAACGGCGGATTGATCCGGACCCCGATGATCCGGTCCGCATGTCTCGCGACAACATTGCTCTCCCTCGCTGGCCCCGCGCCCGCGAGGGAGCCGCTTTTGAACCCGCCGATTGACTGCACTCTGGGCGAGACCTGCTATATCCAGAATTACGTCGATACCGACCCGAGCGCGGGCGCGGCCGATTTCACCTGTGGTCCGCTCAGCTACGATGGTCACAAAGGCACCGATTTCGCCCTGCCCTCGCTGGCGGCGATGGCCGCGGGCGTCGATGTGCGCCCCGCCGCCCCCGGCACCGTCTTGGCCATCCGCGACGAGATGGCGGACCACCTCCAAGACGGCCCCGACGCCCCCGACGTGTCGGGACGCGAATGCGGCAACGGTCTTGTCATTGATCACGGCGACGGGTGGACCACGCAATATTGCCACATGGCCCAAGGCTCGATCAGCGTCACCAAGGGACAGCGCGTCTCCAAAACCACCCCCCTCGGACAGGTCGGCCTGTCGGGCAAAACCCAATTCCCCCACGTCCACATGACCCTGCGCCACAAGGGCCAAGTCGTCGATCCGTTCAACCCGAACGGCCTCATTGCCTGTGGCACGGACGCGCTGCGCGGTGACACGCTGTGGCAAACCCCAATCGCCTATCAGGCGGGCGGATTTATCTCTGTGGGCGTGTGGGACGCCGTCCCGGATTATGGCGCGATCAAAGCGGGCGCGGCGGGTGCCGATGCGCTGCCTGCCACGTCGCCCGCCCTCGTGGTGTTCGGCTACGCCTTTGGGGCGCGCACGGGCGATGTCATGCGCCTGACCCTCACCGGCCCCGCAGGCACGGTGATTTCGCAAGACATGGAGCTGACCAAAAATCAGGCGCTCCTGTTTCGCGCCGCCGGCAAACGCGGCACCGCATGGCCCACGGGGCGCTACACGGGCGCGGCCACATTGATGCGCGATGGCGAAACCGTCGACACGATGACCCGCGCCATCGAGATCGTGAACTGATCTGACGGCCCGCCCCGAACAGGGAACGCGGATTATTTCTCGGTCAATTTCAATTCGATACGGCGGTTTTGCGCGAGGGCTGCGGGGGAGTTTCCGGTGGCCACGGGTTGATATTCGCCGAACCCCGCCGCCACCAGACGGCTCGCGGGAAACCCCAAGGTCTCGCTCATGAACCGCACCACGGACAGGGCGCGGGCCTGTGACAATTCCCAGTTGTCGGCGTATTGCCCCGTACCCGACAGCGGCGTGTTGTCGGTGTGACCATCGACGCGGATCACCCAGTCAATCCCGGGCGGGATATCTTGGGCCACATCGTTGAGAATGCCCGCGACCCGCGCAATCTGCGCCCGCCCGTTTTCCCCCAGATCGGCCGAGGCAGGCTCGAACAGCACCTCGGACGAGAACACAAACCGGTCGCCCACAATGCGCACCCCGTCGCGATCCCCAAGGATTTCACGCAAGCGCCCAAAGAACTCGGAGCGGTAGTTTTCCAGTTTCTTCGCCTCTGCCTGCAACCGGATCCGCTCGGCCTCTTCCAGTTGGGCGCGGCGTTTCTCCTCTGCCGCAACCTGCGCCAGGGCCGCATTGAGCCGCGAGGTCAGCGCATCAATCTGGACATTGTCCGCCGCATCCGCCGCCGCCCGCGCATCCAAAATCGCCTGTAGCGACGACAATTGCCCGCGCAATTCGGTGACTTGCGCGTTCAACAACGCCACCTTGCGCGCGCCTTCGGCCGATTGCGCCTGTTCCGATTGCAACGCCGCCTGTGCCGTGGCCAACAGCGCCGCCTGTTTTTGCGCATCGCTCAGCCCGGCATCAAGATCGGCCTGAAGGGTCTTGCGCGCGGCCTCGGCAGCGGCCAACAGCGTCAATGTCTCCTCCGCGTCCTTGCGTGCGCCCTCAAGCGCGAGGGTCATCGCCGTCAATTCATCATTGGAGGATTTGAGCTTTTCGCGCAGCGCCTCTAACGCCGCCGCATCCGCCAAACGCGCCTCCTCGGCGGCGGACAACTCCGCAACCCGCGCCGAAAGCGCGGCCTCGCGGGTCTCGGCCTGCGCCCTCATATCCGCCAACATCGCCTCGACCGCTTCGCGCCGTGCGGCGGCCAGTCGCGCCTGTTCGCTCGCCACGTCAATCTCGTCACGCGCCGCGGCCAAGGCCAGTTGCATCGCCTCTTGCTCGCTGATCACCCTGGCATTTGCCGTTTCCAACTCGGCCACGGTGGCCCGCAACGCCACACCATCGGCACGGGCGGCATCACGGTCGGCCATCAGGCTCGCAACCTGCTCCTCGAACGAGGCAATCCGCGCCGCTTGGGTTTGCGCCTCTTGCGACAGCGCTTCATTCTGGGTCTGAAGCGAGGCAATCAGCGCGGTTTGCGCCTGTGCGAGGGAGCGCGCCTCCCCCAATGTCGCCCGCATCACCCCCAATTGGTCGTCCAACCCCGCCGACCGCGCCTGTTCCAGACCCAAGGCCTGTGACAGCGCACTCACCTCCGCCGTCAACGCATCCAGTTCGGTTTCCTGCCCCGTAATGGTGTCGCGCAGCATGGATTGCATGATCATGAAAATCGTCAGCACAAACATCAGCACCAACAACAACGCCGTCATCGCATCCACGAACCCCGGCCAGATCGATCCGGACATACGTTGCGAGGAACGGCGCAGAACAGCCACGGATCAGACCTTTGGCCCGAGGATATCACGCAGCGTCCGCGACACGCCCGCAATCTCGCGGCGCACCTCGCTCAGACTTTCCTGACGCCCCGCAGAGATCTCTTCGAGGATGCGCAAAAGCTGCACATCGATCGACCGCAACCGCATCCGGCTTTCGGCGTCCGCATTGGTCGTCTGTGCCGTCTCGCGCTGTTCCAACAGGCCGATCAGGCGCTCTTGTCCGGCGATGACACGCGCCATCGCCTCCGTGTGGCTCCGCCCCGCCTCATCATCACGCCCCGCCTCATCACGTTCGACGTCTATCCGCGCCACAAGCCCCTCGACCGCCACGGCCAAGGTGCCAAGGCGGTCATCGACCACCGCACGCGACATGTCCGATTGCAGGTAGATGTTTTGCAGCGTCTCCATCTGTTGGCTCATGTGATCCAGAACCGCCGCCGCGCCCGACATCTCGCCACCATCCCCCTCGGCGGCGGAAAACCCGATGCGGGTAAAGGACGACAACCACTCCTCGAGTTCGCGGAAAAACCGGTTTTGACCATGGGAGGCAAACAGCTCCAACATGCCCACAACCAGGGACCCCGCAAGCCCCAACAGCGACGAGGCAAAGGCCGTGCCCATGCCGCCCAACTGTTGCTCCAACCCGCCCATCAGGCGCCCGAAAATATCCGTCGAGCTTTCACCATCTTGCGGCGCAAGCGACCGGATGGTGTCGACCACGGCAGGCACCGTGGTGGCGAGACCATAGAACGTCCCCAAAAGCCCGAGAAAAATCAAAAGGTTGGTGATATAGCGCGTGATATCGCGCGCCTCATCAATGCGGGTCGCCACGGAATCCAGAATGGACCGCGCGGAGCTTGACGAGATTTGACGCCGCGCCTCACGCCCGCGCATCAGCGCGGCAAGCGGAGCCAGAAGACGCGGCGCATGTTTGCCGCCATCATCGGGGCGCACCCCCGCAAAGCGTTCGATCCAGTTGACCGAGGCCACCAGTTGCAACACTTGCCAAAAGCACGCGAGAATGCCGATAAAAAACACCACGGCAATAAAGCCGTTGAGATAGGGGCTGGCGAGAAACACCGGCGCCACACGGGGCAGCGCGATGTAAAACCCGGATCCCGCAAGCGCGAGCACAATCACCATCATGGTGAATTGTCTCACAGGTTGCGAAAAATGTAGCCCGGCCTCGCGATCGGGGTGGTCCATGTGGGCCTGTCCTGACCTGTCGTTTCTGTTGGCGCCACGATAGGGGAGGATTGGAATCCTGCCAATACGCGATTTCGTGTTTTCCCCTTGAATTACCCGCCGCACCCGCGCTGTGCGATGCGCAAACGGACCAGATCGGCCAGTTGATCGAGCTCGCGGTCCTCCATCCCCAACTCGGCCAGATGCAGCGCGGTGTTGAACAGGTACTCGCAATTCGGCCCCCGCCCGCCACAGGCCGCCGCAATCACATCCGCCTGCGCCTCAAGCGACAAAAGGCCGGTGTATTGCTCATGGCCACGGTCCACGACATAGGCGAGACTGTCGATGGTGCGCCCGTCATCCAACGCCAACGGCACCGTACATTCCAAATAGGCGGAGCTGACCAACTCGCGTTCGCGCAGGCGTGCAAGCGCCGCCCCGGCCTCCGCCCCCGTCACGTGATAGGCCAGCCCGCGACACGAGGCCCCCGTTTCGGCGTCGAGCGCCAACACCAGACCCGGTTCCTCCGGCGAGCCGCGATGATGGATCGACCACATGCAGAACGAGCGGGCATAGCCGGTCAGCGTCGCGGGGATCCGCTCGGCAAAGGTGAACTCGGGATTCCACATCAGCGATCCATAGCCGAACACCCAAAATCCGTTGCTGTTGCTGTTCATTGCATCCACTTTCCTCTTGCGACTCCGCCCGTTAAACACCACGACACGGTGAATGTAAAAGAGCGAAGAAAGACCCCCCATGCGCAAACTCCTTTGGCTGATCCTCATCGCGGTCGTGGTCTATAGCGGCTACTGGCTTGTCGGGGCAAAAAGCACGGAACGCGCCATCGCGGGGTGGATTTCCGCCCGCGGTGCCGAAGGATGGCAAGCCGAATACGACGATCTGCGCACGGGCGGCTTTCCGTTGCGGTTCGACACCACCATCACCGCCTTGTCCCTTGCCGATCCGGCAACCGGCGTGGCTTACGCTGCCCCGCGCCTCGAGATCAACAGCGCAAGCTACGCGCCCACAGCGCTCAGTGCGGCCTTTGCCTCGGGGGCGACCTTTGCCACGCCGCTGCAACGCATCGACATCACCCATGATCGCGCCGGAGCCGATCTGTTCATGGACGCCGGCCCGAACCTGACACTGGATGTGGCGGCCTTTGCGCTTGAAAACCTCACCGTCACCTCGACCCTCGGGTGGGGCGTCACCCTCGCGCAGGGCGCGTTCGACACCAAGCGGCACGCGGACACCCCGCTCACCCATGACATCCGCTTTACCGCCCGCGATTTTCGCCCCGACGACGGGGTGATGGAGAAACTCGACATCGACGGGGTGCTGTCCGACCGCTTCGAGCAGCTCGATATTGCACTCACCGCCACATTCGACGCGCCGTGGGACATTCACGCGCTTGAGGGCGCGCGTCCACAGCCCACACGGATCGACATCGACACCTTTGCGGCCAAATGGGGGGCGCTGGATTTGCAGATCGCGGGCGGGTTCGACGTCGATGCACGCGGCACGGCCACGGGCAAAATCGCGCTCAAGGCCCGCAACTGGCGCGAGATGATCGAGATCGCCACCGCCACGGGGCTGATCCCCGCCGACATGAAATCCCTCGCCCTGCGCGCGGGTCAGGTTCTGGCCGGACTGAAAGGCAACGCCGAGACCATCGACGCGGACCTGACGCTTGCGGACGGGATGATCGTGTTGGGGTTCATCCCCATTGGTCCCGCGCCGAATTTCACCATCCGCTAGGCGCCCCCGCACCCCGCCTCCCGCTACCGGCAATAGCTGCCGGAGCGATAGCGGGCGGTGTCGAAATGGAAATGGTCGCGGTGGTATCGGTTGGCATTGGGGCCAAGCACGGTGCCGAACGGCCCACAGGCCGCTTTGTGCATCGCCCTGAGCGCCTTGCCCTTTTTGCCCTTGCCCCAATCCTTGAGCACAGACACGCGGTCACCGTTTTTCAACAGAACCGCACCCACATCCACCGCGCGGCCACGGCCATGTTCGGACACCTTTGCGCCGGCCTGGTTGTTGCGGGTGCGACAGGCATAACTGGCCATGATGCGCAATCCGGCCGCCCCGCCACCCATGCGTGCCACCGCCGGTTTCGCACCCTTTTCCACCCAAGTGTAAAGCGCCTTTGCCGTCGGGCAATCAAGCGTCGCAGGGGGCGAGAGTTTCAGTCCCGCAATCTCCGTCACGCGAACGGGCGCGTCCAGACCACAGCCCTTGATACGGGCGGGAATGGCGCTTGCCGCTTGGCCGCGAATGCCGTCAACGCCACAGACCGAGCCCGATTTGCCGTAGCTGACCTTGCGCACAACCGTGGCGGCCTGTGCCTGTCCGGCCAATCCATCGGGCCGTTTGCGCGGCACAGGAGAGCGGGTCACAACCGGCGCGGAGGCCACCCATTCGGCCTCCGGCGGCTGCGGAATTTCGCGGCCGATATCACCGCCGGGGCGTAAAACCGGGATGGGAGAGCGCGACAGCTCGGCGGCCACAGGCACGGGCCGGAACAGCGCCACCACCGACACCGCCGCCGCACACAGGATCACACCCCCACGCATCACTCGGCCTTTTTGGCCCGTCCGAAATCCGGCGCATCCGTATCCTGACCCGCGTCAATGATGCTGCGGCGAATACCACGGGTGCGGGTGAAATAGGCGTGCAAATGCGCGCCGTCGCCCTGACGAATGGCGCGTTGCAACGCGAACAATTCCTCGGTGAACCGCCCCAACACCTCCAGTGTCGCGTCCTTGTTCTCAAGGAACACATCACGCCACATCGTCGGATCAGAGGCGGCAATCCGCGTGAAATCACGAAACCCCGCCGCCGAAAACTTGATCACTTCCTGATCGGTCACGCGGCTCAAATCATCGGCCACACCGACCATCGTATAGGCAATCAGGTGCGGCGTATGGGACACCACCGCACAGACCAGATCATGGTGATCCGCGTCCATGCGCTCGGTGTTCGACCCGAGGATCTTCCAGAACCGCTCCAACTTGAGCACCTCCGCCTCATCGGCATCGGCGGGCGGCACAATGAGGCACCAGCGGTTATCAAACAGCTCGGCAAACCCCGACCGCGGCCCCGAATGTTCGGTCCCCGCCATCGGGTGGGTGCCGACAAACGACACGCCATCGGGCAACAGCGGCGTGACCGCGGCAAACACGGATTTCTTGACCGAACCGACGTCCGTGACCAATGCGCCCGCTTTCAACGCCGGTGCAATTTCGGCCATCACCGCGCCCATCGCGCCCACCGGCACGGCAAGCACGATCAGGTCGGCCCCCCTGACGGCCTCCGCCGCGCTATCACACACATGATCCACGAGGCCGATCTCGCGTGCGGTGTCGCGGGTGGCCTGAGACCGCGCATAGCCGGTGATCTCTCCGACCACACCGGCACGGCGCATCGCCAGTGACATGGACCCCGCAATCAGGCCCAACCCGATCAAAGCCACACGGTTGTAGAGGAGCTCGCTCATCGGGTTTTCTCTAAAAACTGCCCGATGGTGTGCGCCACACGGCGGCACGACGATTCGTCCCCCACGGTAATGCGCAAACAATTGGGGAGGCCATACCCCGCCACACGGCGCACGATCAGGCCGTTGGTTTTGAGGAACTCGTCACAGGCCTCTGCCTCGTCCTGACTGCGGAACCGCGCCAGAATGAAATTGGTACAGGAGGTATCGGACGGCACCCCGTGCTCCATCAATGCCTCGGCCATCCACGCCCGCAACCGCGCATTGTCCGCACGGCATTTTTCAACCCATGCCGTGTCGCGCACGGCGGCCTCGGCGGCGGCCAGTTGCGGCTCGGACAGGTTGAACGGACCCCGCACACGGTTCAGCACATCAATGATTGCCTTGGGGCCGTATCCCCACCCGATGCGGATGCCGCCAAGGCCGTAGATCTTGGAAAAGGTGCGCGTCATCACAACGTTGTCACGCGCCTCGACAAAGGCAGCACCACCGTCAAAGCCATCGACATATTCCGCATAGGCCCCGTCGAGAACCAACAGCGTCTGGGGCGGCAGACCCTCGGCCAGACGCGCCACCTCGGAGGTGCCGATCATGGTGCCGGTCGGGTTGGCGGGATTGGCGATAAACACCAGTTTGGTCTTGTCGGTACAGGCCGCGAGAATCGCATCCACATCCACGACCCGCTCGCGTTCCGGCACGCACACCGGCGTGGCCCCTGCGGCGAGGGCGGAGATTTTGTACATGGAAAACCCGTGCTCGGTATAGACCACCTCGTCGCCCGCACCCGCGTAGCTCTGGCACAGGAATGTGATGATCTCGTCCGACCCGACGCCGCAAATGATGCGCTCTGCATCGAGGTTGTAGATGTCGCCGATCGCACCGCGCAAGGACGCGTGGTCGGTGTTGGGATAGCGGTGCATATTATAAGCCGCCCGCAAAAACGCCTCTTTCGCGCCCTCGGGGGAGCCAAACGGGTTTTCGTTGGACGACAGTTTGACGCTGTTTTCCACACCCGCAACTTTGCTCGCACCGCCCTGATACAGGGAGATGTCGAGAATTCCGGATTTCGGTTCGATTTGCACAGACATGACGGCTCTCATCTTTGGTCGCCAAACTCATAGCGGTGCAATCGCCACAAGGCCAGATGCCACAGCGTTCCGTAGGAACATGTTGCCCGCACGCCTCGGCCCGCTTTGCGCCCCTCCCCGCAACGAAAAAGGCCGCCCCCGAAGGAGCGGCCTGAAATCGTGGAACGGTCGGCCCGGATTAGTTCTGGGCGTAGAATTCGATCACGAGGTTCGGTTCCATGACAACCGCGTATGGCACGTCGGACAAGCCGGGCTTGCGCAGGAACGTTGCGGTCATTTTGGAGTGGTCTGCCTCGATGTACTCAGGCACATCGCGCTCGGTGAGCTGAACAGCTTCGAGAACGGTGACGTTCTGTTTGGACTGTGTGCGGACCTCGACGACGTCACCCTCTTTTACGCGGTAGGAGGGGATGTTGACGCGGACGCCGTTCACGGTGACGTGGCCGTGGTTCACGAACTGGCGGGCCGCAAACACGGTGGCCACGAATTTCGCGCGGTACACAACAGCGTCGAGACGGGATTCGAGCAGACCGATGAGGTTTTCACCTGTGTCGCCCTTGATGCGCTCGGCGTCGGCAAAGATGCGACGGAACTGCTTCTCGGTCAAATCACCGTAGTAACCTTTGAGTTTCTGCTTGGCACGCAGCTGCAGGCCGAAGTCGGACAATTTGCCCTTGCGGCGCTGACCGTGCTGGCCGGGGCCGTATTCACGACGGTTCACCGGGGACTTTGGACGACCCCAGATGTTTTCGCCCATACGGCGGTCAAGTTTGTATTTGGCAGATGTGCGTTTGGTCACGATCTGGATCCTTTCAACGGACATGAAAGGTGCTGTCCTTTCCCGCGGGAGTATTCCCTTGGGCGACAGGCGTCCCCTTGCGGGGGCCACCAACACCAAAATAATAAACGGCGCGCATTTCTGCACACCGGATGGCGGGCTTATACAAGGCGCGCGCACAGAGTCAAGCACCCCGCCACCACGAAATCGCACCGGTCAGGATCACAGCACTGGCACAGACCCCGGCCTACGCCGCCGCGTGCAACAAAATCGCCGCCTCGGCCGACGACAGGGTGCGCCGCGCCGCAGGCCCGTAGGCGTCCGTGTAACTCGCGAGGTCGGGGAAGGCCTCGATCAAACGGTGCCGCTGATCCATCGCCAGATCATCCAGATCGGTGAACGCCGGATGGAAGCTTTCGGTCTCCAACCCGTTGGCGAACACCACCTGATGACGGTCGAACATCAGATGGATGTAGGTGAGTTCCCGGAGCGAACGGTCGACAATCACCGAACGGTCGTTGACCAGATCGCGCGCCGCAACCAGAACCTCGTCCGCCGCGAACAGATCCCGCGCCGCCGCCCCGCCCAACAAGAACCGGTGCTGAGGCGACACAATCAGATCGCCATCCGGCACATCACCACCACAGAACGCACCGCCCGCAGATCCCGCGCCCAAGGCTCTGGCCCGCACCCGCACAGGGCGCAATTCCGGCATCGCATACAACCGCGCCCCCGTGATGCGGCGCCCGCCGATCCACGCAAGCCGTTGCGCCCCGTCATCCTTGGTCTGGACAAAATCGCCCTCGCGCAGATCCTCGACAAACCGCGCCCCGTCGGGGGTCATGATCCGCGTGCCGGGGGTAAAACAAATCACCCCGCCCGCCTTGGCCTCACGGGCCTCGGGGGCGGTGGCAACATGGGAGGAAATCACCCAAAGATCGGTGTCCACGGGCGGCATCGCCCCCAAACACATCACAAGCGGCACCCCCAGAACGGGCGTGTCGATCACCGTCATCTCGTATCGGGTCACCCCGTCGGTAATGTCGAACCCGCCGTCAAACAGCCGGTCCCTGCTGCCGTGAAATCCACCGCCCGCCCCGTCGGCGGCCGTCCCGATGAGACGCCGCACCTTGCGCGCGGCGCGTTGATGCAGTTCGTTATGTCCTATCGCATGATCGAGCAAAAGCACGTCGCGTGGACCGTCCACGCACACTGCATTCCCCGACCAGCGCCATGTTGCACCGATCGTCAACGCCGAGAGCGGCGCAGTCTCGAGGCCATCGACCTCGATCTGCGACCATGCGATGACAAACGTGCTAAGAGAGCCCGTTTCCATGCCTGTATTACTGCCTTGTCCGTTTTTTAATTGCGCCCAAGGTAGCACAGCAAAGCCCGCCTGTGAATCCCCTTTAAAGTCAACAGGTTTTGCGCGGGCTTGCGGTGCCGCGCCGCGTTAAAACTCAAGCCGCACATTGAGAGAGCCGACCACCTGCCCCCCCCGGGCTGCGCGGCAAATTCGGGCGACAGCCAAGCCGCACCATAAAACACATCCGCCGGACCGACCTGTGTATGGATCCCTGCCCGCACTCTAAACAGGTCGCGCCTTTTCGCACCCGACACACATGGCGTGACCTAGAGCAACACCTGCGCCGTTTTGACCGCCAGATAAAGCGTGGCCAGAGCGGTGATCGTAAAAGGCGGCACCCGCAAAAACGGGACGCCCGTATAGTAGATCGCCGTAAAGGCAAACCGCCCCACAACCATAATCATCGCCGCCCGCATTGCCCCCGCGCCCTCAACGCCCGTCACCATCGCCGCAATGAGCACAGGCGCAATATAGGTGACGGATTCAACCTGATTTCGGTAAATCGTTTCGACCCGCTTTCCAAAGGGCGATTTTTCGACCGCCGGACGGTTGGCGGTAAAGCCGAACCCGAACCCTTGGGTGGCATAGGTATAGGCAATCTCGAACAGGATCGTCGCGAGGGTCAAAACCCCGATCCCTAAAAGGGCTGCTTCAAAAGGCATCATTCTCTCCACGCGACCCCCGCCGGCACATCGCCCGCGCATCGCCCGCATATTGGCGCGCCCCTGTTGCATCTGGTGTTGCATCCGGCCACGCGGGTTAAAATCTATCCATCTGGATATAATGCCTTATCTATCCGAATGGATAGCTTGTCAATCCATGTATTTTCGCCCATGGTTCGCCTATCGTTCACCCACAGTTCATCGAATTGATTTCAGGAAACGCCCCCGTGTCACGCAGCCGCAAAGCCGACCCAGACGCCGCCCTGAATGCGGCCCTGATGCTGTTTTGGGAACATGGTTTCGCAGGGGTCGGGACACGCCAGATCGAAACCGACACGGGCATCACCCGCTTCACCCTGCAAACCACCTACGGCGGGAAACTCACGCTCTATCTCAAAGCACTGGACGCCTATCTCGACATGTTCGAGACCCGCGCAGCGCCCAACATGACCGATGGTAAACTCGACACACTGGCCAAATGGTTCGAACGGCGTGCCGACCCGGACCATCTCAGTGACTTCGCGGGGCTGGGCTGTATGGCGCTGAACGCCACGGTCGAGTTTCGCATGTCGCAACCACAGGTCACCGCCCGCATCCAACGGTTCTACGCGATTGTCAGTGGCGGGTTCGAGCGCGCCCTGACCGCCTGTGTCGAGAGCGGCGATTTGCCCCCCGCGTTCGACTGTCGCGCACAGGCGCAACTGCTCATGGCCAACGCCATCGGCATCAACATGATCATCCGCGCCCATGCCGACAATACCGCCTGTGCGGAGGTCGCCACCGCCACCGCCACCCTGATCCGAAGCTGGGCGCATTAACGCCATAGCCTCTTATCTGGTGACAGCCGTTGCCCCCGCTGTGCGGCTCCTGTATCTACCCCCTAAACCCACATATCCTCCAACGGAGCGCATTCTCATGGCAGCCAATAAATTCGTCTACTTCATGGACGGCGTCACCAAAGCCTATCCCGGCGGCAAGAAGGTGTTTGAAAACATCCGCCTCAACTTCCTTCCCGGTGTGAAAATCGGTGTGGTCGGCGTCAACGGCACGGGGAAATCCACGCTGATGCGGATCATGGCCGGTCAGGACAAGGATTTTCAGGGCGAGGCCTGGGCCGCCGAGGGCGCCAAGGTCGGCTACCTGCCGCAAGAGCCCGAGCTTGACCCGTCCCTCGATGTGCGCGGCAACGTCATGCTCGGTGTGGCGGAAAAGAAAGCCATCCTTGACCGTTACAACGAATTGGCGATGAACTATTCCGACGAGACCGCCGACGAGATGGCGCAGCTTCAGGATCAGATCGACGCCGAGAACCTGTGGGATCTCGACAGCCAGATCGACGTGTCGATGGAGGCGCTGCGCTGTCCCGCCGATGACGCCGATGTCACGTCCCTGTCGGGTGGTGAGAAACGCCGCGTGGCGCTGTGCAAACTGCTGCTCGAAGCGCCTGACATGTTGCTGCTCGACGAGCCGACCAACCACCTCGACGCCGAGACCATCGCGTGGCTGCAACAGCACCTGATCGAGTACAAAGGCACGATCCTGATCGTCACCCACGACCGTTACTTCCTCGACGACATCACGGGGTGGATCCTTGAACTCGACCGCGGCGCGGGCATCCCCTACGAGGGCAACTACACCGCATGGTTGGAGCAAAAGGCCAAACGCCTGTCGCAAGAGGCCCGCGAGGACAAGTCCAAGCAAAAGACCCTCGAGCGCGAACTTGAATGGATCCGTCAGGGCGCCAAAGCCCGCCAAGCCAAACAAAAGGCCCGTATTAACGCCTATAACGAACTGGCCTCGCAGTCCGAGCGCGAAAAGGTCGGCCGTGCGCAGATCGTCATCCCCAACGGTCCGCGCCTTGGCAACAAGGTGATCGAAGTCAACGGCCTGAAGAAAGCCATGGGCGACAAGCTGTTGATCGAAAACCTCGAGTTTTCCCTGCCCCCCGGTGGCATCGTCGGCGTGATCGGCCCCAACGGCGCGGGGAAATCGACCCTGTTCAAGATGCTCACAGGCGAGGAAAAACCCGACGCCGGCTCCGTCGAATACGGCGACACCGTCAAACTGTCCTACGTCGATCAGTCCCGCGACGACCTCGACCCCGACGCCAATGTGTTCGAGGCCATTGCCGACGGTCAGGACATCATCAAACTGGGCGACGCCGAGGTCAACGGGCGGGCCTATTGTTCGACCTTCAACTTCAAAGGCGGCGATCAGCAAAAGAAAGTCGGCATCCTGTCGGGCGGCGAACGCAACCGCGTCCACATGGCGCGTCTGCTGCGCTCGGGCGGCAACGTGCTGCTGCTCGACGAGCCGACCAACGACCTCGACGTCGAAACCCTGCGCGCCCTCGAAGACGCGCTGACCGAATTCGCCGGCTGCGCCGTGGTCATCTCCCACGACCGCTTCTTCCTCGACCGCATCTGTACCCACATCCTCGCATTCGAAGGCGACGCCCACGTGGAATGGTTCGAAGGCAACTTTGAAGACTACGAAGAGGACAAGAAGCGGCGGTTGGGACCGGATGCACTTGAGCCTAAGCGCTTGAAGTATAAGAAATTCTCGCGCTAATGCGCGAGAAGGTCTAATATTTGAGGAGTGCGGAAAAGCGAGTTTTCAAAGAAAACTCTGCGGCCGCACCCCGTAAGATTACTAGGTGCCCTTGCGTCAAACCACACCATGATGTTGAATAAAAAAGCCCCGCTGATTGGCGGGGCTTTTAATTATTGGACATACGAACAGTGAACGGAATTTATAGTGCGTTTCATCAATGTACCCCTAGACAAATTGGTTGTTAATCCGAAGAATGATCGCCACGGCACTTTGGGCTCTGAAAACGACGCAATAGCGTGGCTGTTCGAACATGAAGGCCCCAAAATGCTTGTCCTCGCCCAAGATATCGCCGAGCAAGGCCAAATTTATGATCCTCCCCTAATTCGCGTGCAGAAAAATAAAAACGTGGTTTTTGATGGCAATCGGCGTGTCACTTGTCTCAAGATTTTAGCTGGACTTATTCAACCGCCAAAAGATTATGAGAAAAAGCTTAGGCCATTGATTGAAAAGAGAAAAATCTCTGCCACTCAACCAATTAGCTGTCAAATTGAAACTTCGTCCACAATTGTTGATGAGATTGTAAGTCGCAGACACAACGGAACAGATAAAGGGCGAGGTCAGCTCCAGTGGGATACTCGCGCGAAAGGCAATCATGCAAATAGAGTGGGCGCGACTAACCAGTATCCTATTGCCGAAGCTGTCGAAAACCACCTCATAGAGGTAGGCTATCCGCATGCTCGAAAAGTCGGACGATCCACAATCTATCGCCTTATCAACGCTAAGAAAAGACAGAAGAAGATAGGAATCGCGTTGAATGAGGACGGAGCACTAAAGTTCCTAAGAGACAAAAAAAGCGTTACAGATGCACTGATCAAAATTGCTGACGATATAGTCGATAAGAAGCTTTCACTGAAGCACCTTCTGGATTCTAAAGGAGTGGAAGGCTACATGCAGAAGCTTGCAGATGCGGGCCTGACTTCCGATGATACACCTTCAGCAGAACCTACTTCCCCACAAACGCCCTTGCCTTCGGCTAAAGGCCCAAAGAAGCCACCTAGCAGAGAAACGCTTATCCCTGATACAGATTACGAAATCCATTGGCGGCAGTCACAAGGGAAAATCGAACAAGCTTGGAAAGAGCTGCAGTGGAACCTCAAATTTCGCAGGAATGAAATTGCCATACCGATAGTTTTCAGAGTTCTTCTAGAATTGTCTCTCGATTTTGCAATTTCCAAACGAAGTAGCCCCAAAAACTCAGCTTTAAGCTCAAAAGCCAAACACGTAGCGAAGCTTTTTCGCGACGAAGGGAAAATTGACAACAAAGCGCTCGGCGACATTGAAAGGCTTTGTGGTGACAGTAAATCACCGCGAGAAATCGAAGCGCTGAACAGGGTTGTTCACAGCCCGAATTTTACTATGGCCAAAGAAGATTTGATTGCGCTTTGGAACAGCACTGAAAAGCTCATCGTACTTGCCATTACATCCACCCCCCGCGACTGACCCGAGGGTGGGGGCGTGAAACGCGCCCTCCCGTCGCACCAAAGGTGCGCCGGCGAGAGACGGCATGCCGGGGAGGGTCAGGCGTTCGTGCGGAAAACAGTCCCCCCGACTGTTTTCTTTTCGCCCTCACTCTCGCACGTTGCTTCGCAACATGCTGTCAGCCCTACGCTTGGCGCTCACCCCCAATCTCCCCTCACGCCCAAACAAGCGGCACAGCTCCGGCGTGGGGCCGCACCGCTTTGCCCCGCGAACCGGTCACTCGCAGCTACAGGTCACAGCGCGGCGACCGTCGGGTAGGGACTTCTCTTTCTTCTTACACTTCTTGGAACAATCGACCTTGTAGCAACTGACATTGCCCAGATAGTCGACGCGGGAATAGCATTTGACCCGCTGGGATGTGGCACGGGCCAGAACCGCATCCTCGCCCTCGCGCGCCATCCCCTCCTGCGCATCCGCGGGGACGGGGTAGACGTCGATTTCCACCCCGCCGTCGTCGCGGTCGGTGAGGACCATAACGGCGTTGTGGATGCGCAACTCCCTGATCGTGTCAAAGGACAGTTTAAAATCGTCGGACATAGCTTCCTCCTCAAACGCGCGCTTCGGGGGCAGTATCGCACATCACAAAAGCCCGCGCGTTGACCCCCGTCAAAGGCGCGGCTCGCCCCCCCTCACTCCGTGCCCCTCCACACCTCCATCGCCTCGTCCTGTGTACCGCCACGGCTCAGGACCGCGTTGAAAGCGTCGAGTTTGCGGTTGGCGATATTGATCTCCGCGATCTTCATTTGCGCATAGGTGCCGAGGATATGGTTGATGCGGGTCTGGTAGCCGTGGCCTTGGGCGCGGAAAAATTTGGCGATGCTCTCGTCAAGGCGCAGGGTGATTTTCATCTTGGGTTCATGGACCTCGAAATCCTCCTCGATCGTCGCCCAGGCCTCGGGCACGATATGCGAGACATCCCAATCGAGGGGCATGTGTTCACCCAGTCGTGCCGCGTGGCGTTGCAACCGTTCGACGGCGCGCTGTTGGGTTTTGGTCAGGCGGCGGGGCGGGATATGGGCGTTGGCTCGGGTCATGGCGTCAGGGTGGCATGACGGTGTTAAGGCCGTGCTGCGGCACCGTGCGCAGGGTCCGACACAAAGCCGACGCGGGTCAGACGGCGGGCAGCCCCCCGTTCGGGCGGCGGTTCGGGCGGCGGCAAGGCCCGCCCCCCTGCCCTCGCGGCGCGGGTGTCGGCGGCGGAATTGGCCGCGTTTGGGGGCTGTGGCGCGGGCGGTCAGAGCGCGAGCACGACGCCCCACATGCCCAGTCCGAACACGGTATGCGCCACAAGGCCCAACCCCCGTCCCGTCCATGGCGATGCGGTCTTTGACAAGAACCATCCAAGCCCCATGCCGGGGTGCAACAGGCCCCATCCGGCGAGGATCGTCACAAGGGCAAAGAGCCAGAGCGGCAAAAAGGTCGGTGCCGCAAACCACGCCGCGCCGGCCAGAACGGCAAAGACTATTCCGTAAATGATTCCAACACCATAGTGAAATGCCCACCCCAACGCGAATTCGCGGTCGACGGGGGTGGCTTGCGCGATGTCATCATGGAAAACCGTGCCGCGCACCGCATGGGCGACCCACCGTCCGGGCATCCCCCAATTGGGGCGCGGACGGCCGAAAACGCGGTTGAGCACAATGGCCCAAAGGTCCATCGCCACCGTGCCGCCGATCCCCATCAACGTCCCGATCCAAATCAAATACAGCATTCTGATATCCCCCTACCCGCCCGACAAACCACACGCCCCCGCCCCGGACAAGCAAAACTATGCCCCCACGCCCCGTCGATAGATTTTACTATGCAAACGCCGAGAATCCTGTCATATGGAACGTGCTACGTTATCTCTATCGACCATTCTGTTCTCCTTCCAAGGCTACAGTCATCGATCGACCACTGACTAAGCCAAGCCGCTACAATCACGTGAGCGGCACATTACAATCTAGGAGACACACGATGGCTAATGGCACCGTGAAATGGTTTAACTCTACTAAAGGTTTCGGCTTTATCGAGCCCGAAGGCGGCAACAAAGACGTGTTCGTTCACATCTCCGCAGTCGAGCGCTCCGGTCTGACCGGTCTTGCTGATGGCGCGAAAGTGACTTTCGACATCGAAGCTGGCCGTGACGGTCGTGAATCTGCCGTGAACCTTTCGCTGGCATAAGCGTCCCGCGCCTCTTCAGGCGTGACGTTTGAGAGATGAGAACACCCGCAGGAATTACTCCTGCGGGTGTTTTTTATTGTGCGATTTGAAGGCGGTAGACGGGGAACGCCGCGCGATGCGCCGCCCCGCGCCGCGCTACTTCTTCTTGACGAACTCGGTGAGGATCACGATCAGCTGACCCTCGACACGGCCCTCGATATGACCCGCGTTGTCAGACACCAGCGAGATGCCGCGCACCGCTGTACCGCGCTTGGCCGTGAACCCACCCCCCTTAACGGGCAGATCCTTGATCAACACCACCGTATCACCCGCAGATAAAACCGCACCGTTGCTATCGCGGTGGATCACCTCGGGTCCGGCGGCTTTGGCCCACTCTTCGACCTCTGGTTCAAGGTACAACATATCAAGCGCATCAGACGCCCAGCCCTCGTCACTGTGTCGCGTCAACAAACGCCATGACAGCACCTTGACCGCATCGTTTTCCGACCACATCGCCGTGGCCAACGCGCCCCAATGGCCCTCGGGAACCGCTTCGCCCTTTAGTCCGCCCGCACAGGTGCTGCACAGGTTTGCCACGTCAATTTTCGGGGCCACAGCGACCCCTGAAACGCCGTCGGACGCCCCACAGATTTCACAGACAGACATCACACTCTCCCATTGATCGCGCGGACCCTACGGCGCGCGATGTATGCGGGCAAGCAACAAACCGCCATTGCGGCGCAAATCCCCCATCTGGCCACTGGAATCCCGTGGCGGAACCAATCATAGTCCCCGCGCGTTCACCCTGTATGCGCACGAGTGGGAAGACTTTGGAACACCTTAAAAAGCCTCTGCTGATCGGCCTTTACCTTGCCTGCACATCTGCGGTGAGCGCCTTTGAATTGCGCTTTGATGCGGGCGCGGACCCCGATTTGGCCACGGCCATCCGCAGCGCCTCGACGGTGGCCACTGCCAAGGCCGCCGATGTGACGGCCACAGACGAAATTATCGCCGCCGTGCAATCGGACTATCGCAACATTCTCGGCGCACTTTACCGCAACGGCTACTATGGCCCGACGATTTCAATCAAAGTTGACGGACGCGAAGGCTACTCGCTCTCGCTCATCTCCCTGCCCTCGACTGTGACCTCTGTCGCCATTTCGGTCGATCCCGGTCCGCGGTTTTCATTTGGCAACGCCACGGTTGCGCCACTCGCCCCAAACACGGTTCTGCCCGACGATTTCACACGCGGCGCCCCTGCCCTCGCCCCCTTGGTCGGGGAGGCGAAAGACGCGGCCATTGCCGCATGGCGCGAGGCCGCCCACGCCAAGGCCGCCCTTGGGAACCAGTCCATCGTTGCCAACCACCCCACGCGCGAACTCGACGTTGCCCTGACCGTCGATCCTGGGCCGCGCGCGACATTCGGCACCCTCGACGTCAAGGGCGAAACCACGGTCACCGCACGCCGCATCCGCAAGATTGCGGGCCTGCCGGAGGGCAGTTCCTTTTCCCCCGAATATGTTGATCTCGCTGCTCGCCGCCTGCAACGCACCGGCACGTTCCGCTCTGTGACACTGCGCGAGGCGGACACGCTGAACGCCGACAACAGCCTCGACATCACCGCCACCGTGGTCGACGACAAGCGCAACCGGTTTGGCTTTGGCGCAGAGATATCCTCCCTTGAGGGCGCGACCCTCTCCGCCTACTGGATGGACCGCAATGTCACACGGCACGCGGACCGGTTTCGCGTTGATGGCGAGATTTCGGGATTGGGCGGCGACACAGGCGTGGATTACACCCTTGGCGCATCCTACCGCCGTCCGGCGACCTTTAACCCGAAATACACCGCGCTGTTAAATGCCGAAATCGCACGGTTGGACGAGCCTGATTATCGCTCGAATTCGGGCGAATTCACCTTTGGCGTCGAGGTCGAAGCCTCTATTCTATCCGAGGTTTCCGTCTCCCTCGGCTACCGCTATTCCGATGTGACCGACGCTTTGGGATCACGGCGGTTCAATCACATCATCCTACCCATCGAGGGAACACGCGACAAACGCGACGACCGCCTTGATCCCAAGAGTGGCAGCTATTTCGACGCGCAAATCCTGCCCTTCATCGGGGTGAACGGCTCCACATCCGGCACACGCCTGTTCGCCGACACACGTACCTATCTGACCTTCGGTAGCGATGACCGCTTCACCTTTGCGGCCCGCGCCCAGATCGGGTCGGTTATCGGCGCAAGTATCGCCCAGACCCCACCCGACTACCTGTTCTTTTCGGGCGGCGGCGGCACCGTGCGGGGGCAACCGTACAACTCGCTCGGCGTCCCGTCGGGCAGCGACACCACCGGCGGCACAAGTTTTATCGGCCTGTCCGGCGAGCTGCGTGCAGGGATCACCGACAAGATCGGTCTGGTCGGCTTTTACGACATGGGCGCGATTGGCGACGAGGCCGTCCCCGGTTCGGGCGCGGACTGGCATTCGGGGGCCGGTCTGGGGCTGCGCTACAACACCGGCTTTGGCCCCATTCGCGTGGATCTCGCCGCTCCGGTCACCGGCGACACAGGCTCCGGCGTTCAACTTTATGTCGGGATCGGTCAGGCATTTTGACCCGCTTTGCCCTCATATGTGCCGCCGCGCTCATGCCGCTCGCTGTCTCTGCCCAAGACGACAGCGACACCGCGCGTGACCGGTCTTTGATTCAGGGATTTCTGGAAGACAACCTGTCGGGCGCGGGCCGCGACATTCGCATCGAGGGATTTCGGGGCGCCCTGTCATCAGAGGCCACGCTCGACGAAATGACCATCGCCGATGCCGACGGGGTGTGGTTTACCCTGCGCGGTGCCGTTCTGGATTGGGATCGCTCGGCGCTGTTGCGTGGTCGGGTCGACATCACCCGGATCACGGCAACCGAGATCATCATCGACCGGCTGCCCAAGACCGAGGCCACAGGCCCCGCGCCAGAGGCCACACCGTTTTCGCTTCCCGATCTGCCCGTCTCCATTTCGATCGACGCGATCGAGGCCGAGCGTGTCGCACTTGGCGCGCCTGTTCTGCGTATCGGGTCCGCCGTTGATCTGTCCGTATCCGGCACCATGCAACTGGCAGACGGATCGGGGACGGCCACCTTGGACATCTTGCGTCTGGATGGTCCGGAGGGGGCGTTCAATGTGGACGTGGCCTATGCCAACGCCACCGAACAGCTTGACCTCGACCTGTCACTGACCGAGGCAGAGGGCGGCATCATCGCGGGACTGGCCAACATTCCCGGATCTCCCGACATCGCCCTGACCGCCACGGGCTCCGGCCCGCTTGATGCGTTTGCGACCGACATCACACTCGCCACCCGTGGTCAGGATCGCCTCACTGGCTCCATCGCCCTCAAGGCCGAAACCACCGCCGACGAAGGCGCCCCCGCGCCACGGCAGTTTGTGGCCGACTTGTCGGGCGACCTCACACCGTTGTTTGCCGCCGACTATTCGGAGTTCTTCGGCCAGTCGAGCCGTCTTGAGGCCCGTGGTGTTTCCTACCCCGACGGGATGTTCGACCTTGAACGTTTTAGCCTTTCGACCCAAGCCCTTTCGCTCTTCGGCAGCCTCACCGTTGCCGCCGACGGATTGCCCTCGGCCTTTGCCTTGTCGGGGACACTTGCAACCCCGACGGGCCGCGCCACGCTTTTGCCACTGACGGGTGAGCGCACCTTTGTCGATCAGGCACAGATCGTCGCGCGCTATGACGCGCAGGCGGGCGAGGCATGGACAGCCAACGCCACCCTCGACGGATTTACCCGTGACCGGATCAAAATCGCCCACGTCGACGTCACCGCCGAAGGTGCGATCGAGCGCACACCGCAAGCCGGCGTGACCACGTTCCTGCGCGGGGTCGCCGCCGAGGTTGCCGTTGCGGTCACGGGGTTCCAAACCGACAACGCCGCATTGCAAGAGGCCTTGGGAACCGATCTGAGCGGGGCGGCCTCGGTCGCATGGGTCGATGGCGATCCGCTCCAAATCGACCGCCTCGACATCACCACAGGGGCGACCGAGTTTTATGCCTCCGGCAGCGTCGGCGGATTTGACAGCGGGTTCGAATACAACGGCGGTCTCGTGCTCGACACCCCGCGCCTCGCACGGTTCGCGGCCCTCTCTGGCCTCGACTTGAGCGGCGAAACCGAAGTCTCCGCTTCGGGCCGCATTGTGCCGCTTGCGGGGGCGCTTGACGTCTATGTCGAAGGCACGGGATACAACCTCGCTATGGGCATCGCGCAGGCGGACGCACTGTTGGGCGGGACAAGCCGCTTTCAACTGACCGCCAAACGCGACGAGACGGGCCTGACACTTGAGGGCGCCGAACTTGACACCCCCGCCGTGAGCGCCCGTGCCACCGGCACCGTGTCGTCCGAAGCGGGCGACCTCACGGCCACCCTGCGCCTTGATGATGTGGCACGCCTGAACACCGGACTTTCGGGGCCGCTGACGATCGAAGGCTCCATGACGCATAGCGGCGAGACCACGCCGTGGACCACCCGTGCCGACCTTGTTGGCCCCGGGGGGGCAACCGCGCGTATCGATGGGCGCATCACACAGGATTTCGCCACCGCAAACCTCGCCATTACCGGCCGTGCGCCACTCGGGCTTGCCAATACATTCACCACCGCCGCCCTCGTTCAAGGAACGGCAGGGTTCGATCTGGCCCTCGTGGGGCCGCTGTCCCTTGACGCGCTCTCGGGGCAGATTGCAATCACGGACGGGGCGCGTGCCGTGCTCCCCGCCGCAGGTTTGATCCTGACGTTTTCACCGTCACAAATCGACCTGCGCGGCACACAGGCAACAGTGAACATGCGTGCAGCCCCTGACAAAGGCGGCACAGTGGACGTTACAGGAACCGTTGGCCTCACGCGCGGATTACCCGCGAACCTCACGACAACGCTGACCGGTTTCGCCCTCGAAGATCCCGCATTGTATTCAACCTCCCTCGACGGCACCCTCACCTTGGCCGGCAACCTTGTGGCCACACCGACCCTGTCGGGGACCATCACGCTTGGCGAAACCGAAGTTCAGGTGGCGCCTTCGGCCTTGGGGGCGGGCGGCGACATTCCCGAAATCACGCACATCGGTGCGGCGTCGGCGGTGCAAACCACACGCGCCCGCGCGGGCGTCATCGGCACCGGCGCCGATACGGGCCCCGCCTCAGCCATCGGATTGAACCTCACCGTGCGGGCGCCCAAGCAGGTGTTCATCCGCGGGCGCGGCCTTGACGCCGAACTTGGTGGACAGGTCACCCTGCGCGGCACCACCGCTGACATCATTCCCGTGGGGCAATTCACCCTCGTGCGCGGGCGGTTGTCGATCCTTGGCAAACGCATTGATCTCGACGAGGGTGAGCTTGCAGTCAGTGGCGATCTTGACCCGACCTTCCGTCTTGTTGGCGTGACCTCGACCGACGACCTGAGCATCCAGATCACCACCCAAGGGCGCATTTCGGCCCCCGAGTTGCTGCTGACCTCATCCCCCGAATTGCCGGACGAGGAAATCCTGTCACAGCTTTTGTTTGGTCGCGCCCTGACTGAAATTTCCGCACTTCAAGCCGCGCAAATGGCCGCTGCGGTCGCCACATTGACGGGCGGGGGGGGCGATCTGTCCGGCTCCATCCGTAAAAGCTTCGGCCTTGACGATATCGACCTGACGACATCCGAGGACGGAGACGCGGCGCTCAAACTGGGGAAATATCTGACCGAAAAAATCTACACCGACGTGACGATCGACAGCACCGGAAAATCCGAGATCAACCTCAATCTCGACGCTTCGAAATACGTCACCATAAAGGGCTCTGTGTCCACCGAAGGCACCACGAGCCTCGGCGCATTTTTCGAAAAAGACTACTGAGCCCAACGGTCCGGCCCCTTATGCGCCATTGACCTCAATCATTGCCGGCCACCGTATCATTGCTATGCTTGCCTCAGGAGGCCCGCATGGCTGAGCTGATTTTCCAGACCAAGGATGTTGTAAAAACCTACCGAACAGGCGGCACAGAGGTGCGTGCACTGGATGGCGTAAGCCTTGATTTATTTGCGGCCGAGCTGACGGTTTTGTTGGGGCCATCAGGATCGGGAAAGTCCACGCTTCTCAATATTCTGGGCGGGTTGGATCACGTCACATCGGGTCTGGTCCGGTTTCGCAATCTGGATTTGTCGAGCCTCAATGATCGCGCATTGACACGGTACCGCCGCGACCATGTGGGGTTTGTGTTCCAGTTCTATAATCTCGTCCCGTCCCTCACCGCGCGCGAAAACGTCCAGATGGTCACGGATATCGCGCCCGACCCCATGCGCCCCGAGGAGGCCCTCGAGCTTGTGGGAATGGGCCACCGCATCGACCACTTTCCCGCTGAATTATCAGGGGGCGAACAACAACGTGTGGCCATTGCCCGCGCCATTGCCAAGCGGCCCGAGGTCTTGTTGTGTGACGAGCCGACAGGGGCGCTTGATAGCAAGACAGGGGCGCATGTCCTTGAGGCGATCCGCGAGATCAACGACACCCTCGGAGCCACCGCCGTCATCATCACCCACAACGCCGCGATCCGCCAAATGGCACACCGCGTGATCCGTTTCCAGGACGGCAATATTTCCGCAGTCGAGACAAATGCGACCCGCCTGTCCCCCGCCGAGATCGAATGGTAGGCGCGATGCATGCCCTCGACATAAAACTTCTGCGCGACTTCAAACGGCTGTGGAGCCAATCACTTGCGATTGCGTTGGTGCTTGGCTGTGGCGTGATGATTTTGCTGACCGCCTTCGGGATGCACCGCGCCCTTGATGACACGCTCACCGCCTTTTACGAGCGCAACGCCTTTGCCGATATCTGGGCCACGGCGGACAAGGCCCCGCGTGCTCTGGTCAAGGACATCGCACAGATGGACGGCGTCC
The DNA here is from genome assembly GCF_048259695.1 of Celeribacter sp. GTDB lineage: Bacteria > Pseudomonadota > Alphaproteobacteria > Rhodobacterales > Rhodobacteraceae > Celeribacter. The sequence continues at coordinate 174,981 of NZ_JBLXHL010000005.1, forward strand.
AAGGCGTCGAGGCCCGCATCGAGAAATATCTCGTCCTTGATCTGCCCGACCGGACCAAAGCGGCAACCGGCCTTGCGCTCTCGCTCCCCGAAAGCGGCGATCTGCCACGTCTCAACGTGCCACTTGTGCGCTCGGGGCGCCTGCCCGATCCGCTCGCCAGTGACGAGGTTATGATCAGCGAACCCTTTGCCCAAGCCAACGGGTTCAAGATCGGGGACCGGTTTTCCGCGCTGTTATCCGGCCGCAAACGCACCCTCGTCATTACCGGCACCGCGCTGTCCCCCGAGTATGTCTATGCCATCGGGCCGGGGTCAATCATGCCCGATGACGAGAACTTCGGCATTCTGTGGCTGCCCGCGCCCATGCTCTCGGCGGCCTTCGATATGGCGGGGGCGTTTAACACAGTGGCCTTGTCACTCTCGCGCGATGCCAAGCCCGACACCGTGATGTCTGCCGTGGAGGCCCTGCTTGATCCCTATGGCGGCACGGGGGCGATCGAGCGAGACCGGCAAAACAGCCATGCGTTTGTATCCACCGAGATCGAACAGCTCAAAAACATGGCGATGATCCTGCCGCCGATTTTTTTCGGCATCTCGGCATTCCTCGTCAATATGGTGATCGGGCGGATTATCGCATTGGAACGCAGCGAGATAGGCCTGCTCAAGGCACTTGGCTATTCCGATGTCCATATCGCGGGGCATTACGTTTTGCTTGCCGCACTCACGGCGGTGATCGGCATTGCTGTCGGGTGGGGCGTTGGCGGGTTTCTGGCCCGTGCGATGGCCGCGCAATATGCCATCTATTTCAAATTCCCCTATCTGATCTTTAACGTCTCCTACGATGCCTATGCCATTTCGGGATTTTTGGCGCTGTTGACGGCGGCCTTCGGCGCGCTGCGTTCGGCACTGTCAGCGGCGCGTCTTGCACCCGCTATCGCCATGTCGCCCCCCGCCCCGCCACGGTTCAAACGGTCCTTGTTCGATCGCGCCCTCGGCGCCCTGCACCCGAGCCAACCGACCATGATGATTTGGCGGGCCATTATCCGGTGGCCTATGCGGGCCGCCATGAGTGTGTTGGGCCTGTCGCTTGCCGTGGCCGTTCTGATTTCGGCGGGCTTCCTATCGGGCGCAATGGACACCATTGTTGACGTGGCATTCGAACAATCCAATCGGGAGGATGCCGTTCTGATGTTCTCCACCGAGCGCCCGCTGTCGGTCCTCGAAGAGGTCCGCAACCTGCCCGGGGTGTTGGAGGTCGAGGGCGAATTGATGACCCCCGTCACCCTGCGCAACGGACACCGCGAAAAGGCGCTGTCGATTGTGACGCGCGGGACGGGGGCCACCCTTGCACGCGCCGTGGACCGCAATGGCCGCGCAATCGACCCACAGGGCGCAGGCCTCCAGATCACCACCCGCGTGGCACAGGTATTGCACCTCGTGGCGGGGGACACCGTTGAGGTGGAGTTCTTGACGGGCCACAAGGAAACCCACAGCCTGATCGTGTCCGGTGTGGTTGACCAGTTTTTCGGCCTTGGCGCCTATATGTCCCGCGAGGCCATGGCGCGATTGTCCCGCGCGGGGCAACAGGTCTCCGTGGCCAATGTCACGCTCGACCCTGCACACACAACGGCCTTTAACGAAAAGCTGAAAACAACGCCCGCGATCGCCGGAACCGTGCGTATTGCCGATATGCGCACGGGGTTTCAGGGGACGATTGATGAAAGCATCTCCGTTATGAATGGCCTGTTCATCGTGGTCGCTGTGCTCATCACCATCGGACTGACCTACAACGGGGCCCGCATCCAGTTGTCCGAGCGCGCCCGTGAACTGGCCTCCCTGCGAATTCTCGGGTTTTCGCGTGGCGAGGTCAGCTACATCCTTGTGGGCGAAACCATGTTGCTTGCCGCCGCCGCACAACCCGTCGGATGGGCCATCGGCATCTGGATTTCATCCGCAATGGTTAATAGCTTCACCTCCGATCTCTATTCTATTCCGCTCGTCCTTTCACCCGCCACATTTGCGCAGGCCAGTCTGATCGTTCTGGCCGCCGCCCTTGGCTCTGTCTTGTTGGTGCGGCGGCGCATCGACCGTCTTGACCTTGTCGCAGTTATGAAAACACGGGAGTGACCCCATGACCTCCAGATCTCGTAAATCCCTTTTATTCCTGATCGTTACCGCCCTCGTCGGGGCGTTGGCAATCATTGCGTTTCGCCCCCACCCCGTTGCCGTTGACCTGACAACCGTGACCCGCGGACCGATGGAGGTCACGATCAATGCCGATGGCAAGACACGCATCAGGCATCTGTTCGAAGTATCCGCCCCGATCTCCGGTACGGCGCTGCGCTCTCCGGTGGCCGAGGGCGATACGGTTGTGGCGGGGGACACGGTTGTGGCCATGGTCAAACCTGTGGCGCCATCACTCCTTGATGCCCGCACCAAAGTGCAGTTGGAGGCGGCCGTGCGCGAGGCCGAAGCCGCCGCACGTCTGGCGGAGGCGCAACGACGACAGGCCGACGAAGAGCTCGCCTATGCGCAACGCGAATTTGACCGCACGCAGGAACTGGTGGAGCGCGGCGTGTCCTCGCTCACGGCCTTGGAAAACGCGCAACAGGTTCTCAAATTGCGCCGCGCCGCTCTCGAGGCCACCGCGTCAAACGTCGACATGGCGGGATCATCACTGGCCCGCGCACAAGCGGCATTGATCGAACCCACGGGCAACGGTGCGGCCGATGCCGTCGAAATTCCGGCAACCACAACCGGCACGGTTTTATCCGTCACACAAGTGTCCGAACACGCGGTGGCTGTGGGGACACCGCTTTTGTCGATTGGCGATCTGGGTGATTTGGAAATCGAGGCAGAGCTGCTGTCCTCTGACTCTGTCGGCCTCAATGTGGGCGCACGGGCGCATGTGGAACGATGGGGCGGCCAGCCGCCTCTGGAGGCCGTTCTGACGCGCCTCGCCCCCCGTGCCGACACAAAAGTCTCGTCCCTCGGGATCGAGGAACAGCGTGTCTCCGCCGTTTTCGACATCACAAGCCCGCGACAAACATGGGGCGGATTGGGTCACCAATACGCGGTGTTTTTGCGGGTCGTGACATGGGAAAGCGACGATGTGTTACAGGCGCCGCTCTCGGCGTTGTTTCGCGACGGGGCGGCATGGGCGGTCTTTGTCGATGACAACGGCACAGCGCGGTTGACGCATGTTGAAACCGGCCACCGCAATGATGACGTGGTGGAGGTGAAATCCGGTCTGGAGGCGGGCGCGGTGGTGATCGCACACCCCTCGGACGCGGTGGATGACGGCGTGGCCATTATTGATCGCAACAGCCTGTAAGTGCTGTGAAGCCTGCGGAAACGGAGCCGCCGTTTAACGCGGCAACCTGGCGCTTTGCTCGACAAAGGCGATGATGTCCTTGGCCGGACGCGCCCCCGCAAGGCGTGCGATCTCCTTGCCCCCCTGATAGAGGATCAGCGCGGGAATGCCGCGAATGCCGTTCTTTGCCGAAACGCCCGGATGCTCTTCGGTATTGATCTTGGCAAAGCGTGCCCGTCCCTTGAGGCTTTGCGCCGCCTTTGAAAATTCGGGCGCCATTTGGCGGCACGGACCGCACCACGGCGCCCAGAAATCCACAATCACCGGCAGATCGTCATTGCGCGCGACCGCTGTGAGGGCTTTGGGATCAAGCTCGGCCACTTTGCCAGAGACAAGCGGATCGCCACAGGTGCCGCACTTCGGGCCTGCACCCAATTTCGATGTGGGAACACGGTTCATCTGGCCACAGGTCGTGCAGGCCAGTTTGACGGCATCTTTTGCAAGGGTCGCGGCCATGTCAGCCTCCATTCATATTCTATCACTTGAATAAATGAGGCGCACCGCCGCAAAGTTCAAGGCCCCGCCTTTTAGGAGCGGGGCCTTTTTGTCACTCGGCCGCTTCGATGTAGCTTTCCACCGGCGGACACGAACAAATCAGGTTCCGGTCGCCGTAGGCGTTGTCGACACGGCCCACGGGCGGCCAGTATTTGTCAACGCGGAATGATCCCGGAGGGAAGCACGCCTGTTCGCGGCTATAGGGGCGATCCCATTCGGCCACGAGGTCGTTGACGGTATGTGGCGCGTGAACGAGCGGGTTGTTGTCACGCGGCATCTCGCCCGCTTCAATCGCGGCCAATTCGGACCGGATCGACAGCATCGCCTCGATGAAACGGTCCAGTTCCGCCTTTGTCTCGGACTCGGTCGGTTCGATCATCAACGTGCCGGCCACGGGCCACGACATTGTGGGCGCGTGAAAACCGCTGTCCATCAGGCGTTTGGCAATGTCATCCACACCTGTCTCGGTGGCCTCGCAAATGTCGCGCGGATCAATGATGCACTCATGCGCCACACGGCCCTGTTTGCCTTTGAACAGCACGGGGAAAGCGGGTTCCAGACGGGCCGCCATGTAGTTGGCATTGAGGATCGCCACCTTTGTGGCCTGCGTCAGGCCCGCACCGCCCATGAGCATACAATACGCCCACGAGATCGGCAGAATCGACGCCGACCCGAAGTTCGCCGCAGAGACTGGTCCCATCTCACCGTCGCCCAATGGATCCCCGGGCAAGAACCGTTCGAGGTGGCTTTTGACCCCAATCGGCCCCATGCCGGGACCACCGCCACCATGGGGAATGCAAAAGGTTTTGTGCAGGTTGAGATGGCTCACATCAGATCCGATTTCACCGGGCTTGGCCAGACCGACGAGCGCGTTGAGGTTCGCCCCGTCAAGATAGACCTGACCACCGAACGCATGGGTGATGTCACAGACCTCTTTCACCGTTTCCTCGAACACGCCGTGGGTCGAGGGGTAGGTGATCATACAGGCCGCGAGCCTGTCACCCGCGGCTTCGGCCTTGGCGCGGAAATCATCGACGTCGATGTCGCCGTTGGCGGCGGATTTCACCACCACCACGTTCATCCCGCACATCTGTGCCGAGGCGGGGTTGGTGCCATGGGCCGAGACCGGAATGAGACAGACGTTGCGTTCTCCCTGACCATTGGCGCGGTGATAGGCCATGATCGTCAACAGGCCCGCATATTCGCCCTGAGCGCCCGAATTGGGCTGCATCGACATGGCGTCATAGCCCGTGATTTCACACAGTTTGGCGCTCAGATCGTCGATCATTTCGACGTAGCCCTGCGATTGATCGACGGGGGCGTAGGGGTGCATGGCATTGAACTCGGGCCATGTCACGGGCATCATTTCGACGGCGGCGTTGAGCTTCATCGTGCAGGACCCGAGCGGGATCATCGCGCGATCAAGCGCCAGATCGCGGTCGGCCAACCGGCGCATATACCGCATCATCTCGCCCTCGGCGCGGTTCATGCCGAAAATCGGGTGGGTCAGATAATCGCTCTCGCGCACCAAGGCGTCAGGCACACCAAGCCCCGTCGGACCGGTCCCTGCCCTGGCCTCGTGGCCAAAGGCCCGCCAGACCTTTTCGATGGTGTCAGGTCCCGTCATTTCGTCAACCGCGATGCCGATGCGATCCTTGCCGATCTGGCGAAGGTTCAACCCCTCGGCCACAGCGGAGCGCAAAATGACGCCCTGCATCGCGCCCACATTCACCGTGATGGTGTCGTAAAAGGCGGCCGGAGCCACGTCGAAACCTTCGGCCCGCAGACCATCGGCCAAGCGCACGGCGTTAAAGTGGATGCGCTCCCCGATCGCACGCAGACCCGCGGGACCGTGGAACACCGCGTAGAAAGACGCCATCACCGCCAGGAGCGCTTGGGCGGTACACACGTTGGAGGTGGCTTTTTCGCGGCGGATGTGTTGCTCACGGGTTTGCAGGCTCAGGCGGTAGGCGCGTTCGCCGCGGCTGTCGACCGAGACGCCGACAATCCGTCCGGGCATGGCGCGTTTGATGCCGTCCTTGCACGACATAAACGCCGCGTGTGGGCCGCCAAACCCCATTGGAACGCCAAAGCGTTGCGCCGATCCAACGGCGATATCGGCGTCCATCGCACCGGGTTCCTTGAGCAGGGTCAGCGCCATCAGGTCGGTCGCCATGATGGCGATGGCTTTGGCGTCGTGCAGGGCGGCGACCTCGGGGGTGAAATCGCGCACGGCGCCAAATGTGCCGGGGTATTGGAAAATAGCGCCGAACACTTTGGCTGCATTCAGGTCATCGGGGTTGCCCACGATAACATCGATGCCAAGGGGTGCTGCGCGGGTTTTCATCACTTCGATATTCTGCGGATGGCAGTTTTCATCGATAAAAAAGCGCGTCATTTTCGACTTGGACACGCGCTGCGCCATCGTCATGGCCTCGGCACAGGCGGTGGCCTCATCGAGCAGCGAGGCGTTGGCCACGGGCAGGCCCGTCATATCGCTGACCATGGTCTGGAAGTTGAGCAAGGCCTCCAGGCGCCCCTGTGCAATCTCGGGCTGATACGGCGTGTAGGCCGTATACCACGCAGGGTTTTCGAGGATGTTGCGCTGAATGGCGGGCGGCGTCGCGGTGCCGTAATACCCCTGCCCGATCAGCGAGGTCATCACCGTGTTGCGCCCCGCGACCTTACGGATGTGATCGAGCACCTCGTGTTCGGTCATCGGGTCCCATGTCAGCGGTTCCAATTGCCGGATCGACATAGGAACGGTCTCGTCGATCAAGCTATCGAGCGACGCGGCCCCAATCGCGGACAGCATGGCCTGCATCTCGGCGGGAGACGGGCCAATATGGCGGCGGTTGGCGAAATCGTAGGGGTTGTAGGTCGAGGGCGTATAGGTCACGGGCAACAATCCTGTGGTGTGGGCCTTTGGCTATCGGGCCGAAATGTCAGGGTCCAAAGTGGAGCGGCCAAAGCGCATCGGTTTACCCGATAAGCGCCTTGTATTCGGCCTCGGACAAGAGATCGTCGAGGGCAGACATGTCTTCGATTTTCATCTTGAAAAACCATGCATCGCCAAGCGGATCTTCGTTCACCTTGCCCGGATCCTCGGCGAGGGGCTCGTTTACTTCGACGATTTCACCGTCGAGCGGCGCAAGGATGTCAGAGGCGGCTTTGACGGACTCGATCACCACAACTTCGTCGTCTTTGGACACGGTCGTGCCCTCCTCGGGCAGTTCGATGAACACGATATCGCCAAGGGCGGTTGCGGCGTGTTCGGTGATACCGACAACGACGAGATCGCCCTCGACGCGGAGCCATTCGTGTTCTTCGGTGAATTTAATATCGTCGGCCATGTGGGAAGTCCCTTTTCGATAGATTTAGCGTTTATAGGTGGAGGGGCGGAACGGCATATCCGCCACAATGACGGCGAGGCGTTTGCCGCGCAACTGTGCAAAAACCCGGGTGCCTGTCGCGGCAAGACCGGTGGGGAGATACCCCATTGCGATCGGGTGTTCGAGGGACGGCGCAAAGCCGCCGGATGTGATGACGCCAATCTGCTCGGCGCTCTCTTCGGTGGCGAACAACGGTGTCCCCTCGCGCATTGGCGCACGGCCCTGTGGCAAAAGCCCGACGCGCAACCGTGTCGGCGCATCGTCCAGTTCGGCCAGAATACGCGCCTCTCCGGCGAAACCACCGGCGCGGGCGCCACCGGTGCGGCGGACCTTCTGGATCGCCCATGCGATATTGCCCTCGGCGGGCGAGGTGGTGATATCGATGTCGTGACCGTAAAGGCAAAGCCCCGCCTCAAGGCGCAAGCTGTCACGTGCGCCAAGGCCGATGGGGGCGACCTCCTCCATCTCGCACAGGGTCGCGGCAAAATCGGCGGCCACGCCCGCGGGCAGTGAAATCTCGAACCCGTCCTCGCCTGTGTAGCCCGAGCGCGAAATCCACCACTCGGCACCGTTCACATCGATGCGATGGCTGTCCATGAACCGCATGTCGGTTACCGCAGGCACGATGCGGGCAAGGGCCGCTTCGGCACTTGGGCCCTGAAGCGCCAAAAGAGCACGGTCGGTGATTTCGGTGACGGTGATATGCGCGGGCAGGTTGGCTTTGAGGTGTGCAATATCCGCGCCTTTGCAGGCTGCGTTAACCACGAGAAACAAGGCCTCGCCCGTATTGGCGATCATCAGATCATCGAGAATACCGCCCTGCGCATTGGTGAAAATGCCGTAGCGTTGGCGACCCTGTGCGATCCCCGTAACCGAGACCGGCACAAGCGCCTCAAGCGCGAGGGCAATCGCCTCGACCCCTTGGTCGGAAGTCAGCATGACCTGCCCCATGTGGCTCACGTCGAACAGGCCCGCCTGCGCACGCGTATGCAGGTGCTCTTTCATCACGCCAAGCGGATATTGCACGGGCATATCGTAGCCCGCGAACGGCACCATTTTGGCCCCTTGGCTGACGTGGAAATCATAAAGCGGTGTGCGGTTCAGCGTCGTCATGTCATCCTCTTTCCGGCCCCTGCGGGCCGTCCGCGCCGGTGACAAATCAACCGACATCACGACAGGGAAATCCCCTATCCGATGCCCCCTCTGTCCTGTGCGCCTGAGATCGTTATCCCTTCGGCGGGTGCGCAGGGCACCTCTCTCCAGAGTTTTTGACCTCGCGAAGGTCCTGTTGCCTGAGAGTTTACCGGGGCGGTTGCTCCTTCGGCACGGGGGCTGACGCCCGATCCGTTCTCCCGACGCGAGATGTTTTGCGGACGTTATGCGAGCGTCAGATTCGGGGCAAGTGTCAAGTTTCCTATCGGAAACCAAAGATGCAAAAACCCGCCCGTCGCACAGGTGGCGAGGGCGGGTTTGTCGTGCGCCGCACCGATAGCAGGCGATGCGATCGCCGAGCGTTAAAGCGACGGAGCTTTTTGCAAAAGCGCCATGACATTGGACATGTCAGGGCCACGTTCCATACCTGTCACGGCCTTGCGCAGCGGCATGAACAATCCTTTGCCTTTGCGACCCGTGGCGTCTTTGACGGCGGTGGTCCATTCTTTCCACGTGTCTTGCGTGTAGGGATGCGCGGGCAACATTGCGAAGGCCTCGGTGATGAAATCTTTGTCCTCATCGTCGATCAGTGGCGTTGCGCCATCGCGGAACAGGGTCCACCATCCCGCCATATCAGCCTTTACCGTGATGTTTTCGCGCACAACGGTCCAGAAGTCTTCGGCCTGATCCGCGGGAACACCAAGGGCGGCCACCTCGTCTTTGACATCCGCGAACGGACGGGTGTGGTTGACCTGCGCGGAGAGCGGCAACAGGTCTTTGGGATCGAATTTGGTCGGCGCCGAGCCAAAGGTGGCAATGTCGAACCCCTCGATCAACTCGTCCATCGAGGACCGCAGCTCAACCGGCTGCGACGAGCCAAGACGCGCCATCAGCGACAACAGCGCCATCGGCTCGATGCCTTGCGCCCGCAGATCGCGCAGGGACAGGGTGCCAAGGCGCTTGGACAGCGCCTCGCCCTCGGGGCCTGTCAAAAGCGAGTGGTGGGCAAAGGTCGGAACCGTGCCGCCCATCGCCGTAATGATCTGGATCTGGGTCGCCGTATTGGTGACGTGATCGGAACCGCGCACAACATGGGTGATGCCGTAATCGATGTCGTCGCACACGGAGGCCAATGTGTAGAGGAACTGGCCATCGGCGCGGATCAGAACGGGATCGGACACGGAGGCCGCATCAATCGACAGATCGCCCAAGATACCGTCCGTCCACTCGATCCGCTCCTGATCCAGTTTGAAGCGCCACACCCCATCGCCACGCTCGGTGCGCAGCTTGGCTTTCTCGTCGTCCGACAGCGCAAGGTGGGCGCGGTCGTAGACGGGTGGCTTGCCCATATTGAGTTGCTTTTTGCGCTTGAGATCCAATTCGACGGGCGTCTCGAAACACTCGTAGAACCGGCCGTTTGCACGCAGCGCGTCGGCCGCCTGGTTATAGCGATCAAGCCGCTCGGACTGTTTTTCCACACGGTCCCACGTCAGGCCAAGCCATTCGAGGTCTTCCATGATCGCATCGGCGTATTCCTGTTTCGAGCGCTCGGGATCGGTGTCGTCGAGGCGCAGGATAAACTGGCCGCCGTTTTTGCGGGCGATGAGAAAGTTGAACAGCGCAGTGCGCAGGTTGCCAATGTGGATGTAGCCGGTTGGCGAGGGGGCGAAACGTGTGACGGTCATGTCTATCTCCTGTTGCCGCTTGCTCTTTCATATTGCGGGCAAAGAGTCCATATCGGGCGGACCCCTGTTCATAAGGTTTGACCATGTCCGACGCACCAACCCTCACGCCGCTCGACGCCATCGCCCCCGACCTCGATCAAGTCGAGGACATTGCACGCGCCACCCTCGCAGCCCTACCGCCCGCGTTCAAAGTGCTGGCCTCGCAAATCGCGCTCACCGTGTCGGATTTCGCACCCGAAGAATTGCTCGGCGAGATCGGCATCGAGGACCCGTTCGAATTGACGGGTCTCTACACCGGCATCCCGCTGACCGAGAAATCGGTGATGGATCAGGCCACGGCCCCCGACACGATCTGGCTGTTTCGCCGTCCGATACTGGACGAGTGGCTGATGCGCGGAAATGTGACGCTGCAACAAATGGTGGCGCATGTGACCATTCACGAGTTGGCGCATCATTTCGGGTGGTCGGACGAGGACATTGCAACCATCGATAAATGGTGGGTCGTAGACTGATCCGAATTTTGCGCTAAAGTCCCATTCAATGATTCCTATATGTGGAACACTTCGGGAGGACGCACCATGACGACACGTTTGAAAACACCCTATCTCAACCGCCGCACGTTTCTGGCCACTGCGGCCGCCACGCCCCTTGTCGCGGGCCTGCCGTCTTTGGCGTGGGCGCAAAGCACGCGGGTGAACACCTTTGCACTCGGCGCATTTGAAATCACCACGCTTCTGGCCGAAAACCGCCCTGTGTCAAACCCGCACGCCATTTTCGGGATCAACGTCCCGGACGAGGAATTTGCCAAAGTCGCCCACGAGAACGGGCTGAACCCGAAAGAGGCGGATTTCTATTTCACCCCGACATTGGTCAACACCGGTAGCGAATTGATCCTGTTCGACACAGGCACATCGGCCGAGGCAATCACCGGCGCTTTGGCCGCCGCCGGACACCAACCCTCCGACATCGACCGCGTGGTCATCACCCATATGCACGGCGATCACATCGGCGGGATTGGCGACAACGGGGCCTTTACCTTTGGCGACGCGGCCCTGACCACGGGGGCCATCGAGATGGAGCACTGGGATTTTTCCGGCGACGAGGCATTCGAGGGCAAAATCCGCCCGCTTGAGGATCGTTTCGACCTCATCGAGGACGGCGGCGCAGTAACCTCGGGGATTACCGCGATGCTCGCCCCGGGGCATACACCCGGGCATATGGCCTACCACATCGAAAGCGAGGGGCAGCGTTTGGTCCTTGGCGCCGATTTCGCAAACCATCCGGTCTATTCGTTGGCCCATCCCGATTGGGAAATGCTGTTTGACGCGGACAAAGCCCAAGCGGCACAAACACGCCGCGCCATGTTGGATATGCTCGCCACAGATCAGGTGCCGCTTGTCGGATATCACATGCCGTTTCCCGCCCATGGCATGGTTGAGAAACGCGGTGACGGATTTGCCTTTGTCGCCGTGAGCTAACCGCCACAGGTCGTCAAGAGGGACGCAGCCCGTTCAGGTCCAAAAGAAAATATATGGTATTTCAGGGAGCGTGACTTGCATCAAGGCTGTCATCGCTATCACGTATAGGGTGAAATGACCTAAACTCTGGACCACAGGAACCCGTTCATGGCTGACATCCTGACGATTACCCTCAACCCCACCGTGGATCTGTCCACGCAGGTCCCCGAGATTATCGCGGGGCCGAAGTTGCGCTGTGAAACGCCCGTGGCGGACCCCGGTGGCGGTGGCATCAATGTCGCGCGGGCGATCAAGTTTCTGGGCGGCCAAAGCACGGCGTTTATCGCGACAGGGGGGGAAACCGGGGCGCGGCTCTTGCGGCTTTTGGCCGCCGAGCATGTCCGCTTCACAGCCTTTTCGGTGACCGGAGACACCCGCCAGTCCATCGCCGTGACGGATGGGTCAACAGGCGAGCAATACAGGTTCGTGATGCCCGGTCCGGTGTGGAACGCCGCCATGGTGGGCGATGCGCTTCACGCCATCGAGGCCGCTGTGAGCGAGGATGGCCTCGTCGTCCTCTCCGGATCGCAACCCCCCGGTGTCCCGCTGGATTTCCCCGCCCGTTTGCACCGTGCCTTGGCGCGCAAAAACTGCCGTTTGTTTGTGGATACCTCGGGTGCGCCGCTTCATGCCCTGACCAAATCGGCTGTCGGCCCGTTCGTGTTGCGCATGGATGATGTCGAGGCCGAGGATCTGGCGGACCGTCCGCTCCTCAAACGCGCCGATACCGCCGATTTCGCCTCTGACCTCGTTGCGCGCGGCGTGGCCCAGAACGTCATTATTGCCCGCGGCTCGGATGGCTCGACATTGGTCAACAAGGATGGCCGGTGGCATTGCTCACGCGCCGTTGATCCCGCACGCGTTGTCTCCGCTGTCGGCGCGGGCGACAGTTTTGTGGGCGCGTTCTGCATGGCCGTTGCGCGCGGCGAGAGCCTTGTTCACGCGCTGTCGATGGGGACGGCGGCGGCCTCGGCAGCGGTCACAACCGCAGGTACGCAGCTGTGCAATGCCGAGGACGTTATGGCCATGTTGCCCGATTGCGACCTGTCCGAAATATAACGCGGCTCAGGACGGGTCACGCCACCCGTTCACAATCGGATAGCGCCGGTCAAGCCAGAATGCGGCGGGCGTCAACCGTGGCCCCGGCGCGGATTGGTAGCGTTTGTATTCCGAGATATAGAGCAGGTGTTCGACCCGCTTGACCGTCTCGCGCGCGAACCCTTTGGCGACCAGATCGGCCACGCTTTGATCGTGATCCACAAGCCCCTCAAGGATCGCGTCGAGCACCTCATAGGGCGGCAGGCTGTCATCGTCGCGCTGATCGGGGCGCAATTCGGCGGACGGGGGTTTGTCGATGATCGACACGGGGATGACCTCGCCGTCCGGGCCTTTCATCCACGGGCGGTGGTTGGCATTGCGCCACCGGCATTGATCGAACACGCGGGTTTTGTAGAGGTCTTTGATCGGGTTATAGCCGCCGTTCATGTCGCCATAAATCGTGCAATAGCCCACCGCGACCTCGGATTTGTTGCCCGTGGTCAACAGCATCGACCCGAATTTGTTCGAGATCGCCATTAATAGCAAACCGCGTAGACGCGACTGGACGTTCTCTTCGGTGACATCCGCATCGTGCCCCTCGAACAAGGGGGCAAGCGTGTGGGTGATCGCATCACGCCCGTCAGAGATCGGCACGAAATCATAGCGACAGCCCAACCGTTCCGCGATGTCTTTGGCATCATCAAGCGAGCCTTGCGAGGTGTATTCCGACGGCAGCATCACGCAGCGGACATTGTCCGCGCCCAACGCATCCGTGGCAATCGTCGCCACAATCGCACTATCAATCCCGCCCGACAGCCCAAGAACCACTTTTTTGAAACCCGTCTTGCCAAGGTAATCCCGCAAGCCCTCGACCATCACGCGGTAATCTTGTTCCCACGCGTCGGGGTGGCGGGTGATTTCACCGTCACGCGCGACCCATCCGGCCTCTTCACGCACGAAATCAACATGGCGCAGACATTCATCGAACACGGGCAGAATATGCGCGGGCTTGCCGTGGCGGTTGAGCACAAACGAGCCGCCGTCAAAGACCTGATCATCCTGACCGCCGACCATGTTGAGATAGACAAGCGGCACATCATTCTCGGTAACACGCGCCACCATATGGCTCAGGCGTACATCGAATTTATTGCGGAAATACGGCGAGCCATTTGGCACAATCAGGATTTCCGCACCGCTTTCCACTTGGGCTTCGGCCACATCTTCGTGCCATGCGTCCTCGCAAATGGGCGAACCGATCCGCATCGGACCAATGGCATAGGGGCCTTCGAGCGGCCCCTCGCAGAACAGGCGCTTTTCATCAAAGACGTTAAAGTTGGGCAGGCGGTGCTTGCGCAGGACCTGTTTCACCTGACCCTCTGCCAGAATCCAATAGCCGTTATAAAGCGCATCGGCGTAGGCGTATGGCCCACCGACCCCGATGGCGGGACCATCGACGGTGAGCGCTGCAAGCTCCTCCATTTTGGCCATCGCGGCATTGACCAAAGCGGGCTTTTTCACCAGATCCTGTGGCTGATAGCCGATCAGGAACAATTCGGGGAACACCACCATATCGGCAGATGCGGCCTTGGCCTCGGCGTAGGCCGCACGGACGGCATCGGCATTGGCATCAATCGCACCAACGGTCGGGTTCAACTGGGCCATCGTCAGACGGAATGTATCGCTCATATCGCATGCCTTTGCTCGTTCGGGTTTCGGTTTATCAGACTATGCGGCAAGGGAAAGCCGATCGCGGCAAAAACATTTGCTCATGGGGGGATACCTCTTTACGCTTGCGCCAACGGCAAGACCTGAACGCGCCCCATCGAGCGGCACGTAACGGGCGATGACCAACCATGGGGTACGACAGGTGACACGCGCGACATTTCTCACATCATTCACCGTATTGGGGACCGTGTTTTCCCTGTTGGTGACACCACTTGCCGCCCAAGAGGCAGGCGCGGTTGTCACCCGTCAAAACGATCAGGGCGGCATTTACGAGGGAACGTTCAAAGACGGCGTGCAACATGGTGTCGGCTCCTACAGCCTTCCGTCCGGCTTTGAATACACGGGCGAATGGTTCGAGGGCGAGATCAAGGGTGAAGGCCTCGCACGCTATCCCGACGGCTCGGTCTACGAGGGCGCATTCGCAGCGGGCAAGCCCCACGGCTTCGGCAAAATCACCTATGCCGATGGCGGCACCTACGAGGGCGATTGGGTCGAGGGTGAGGCCACCGGATCGGGGGTCGCGACCTATGCCAACGGCGTCAAATACGAGGGCGGTTTTCTGGCCGCCAACCACCACGGCCAAGGCCGCATGGAAAGCCCGTCGGGCTATGTCTACGAGGGCGCATGGGTCAATGGCGTCAAGCAAGGCAAAGGCACCATCACCTACCCCGAGGGTGCCACCTATGTCGGGGAGTTGGTCAATGACCAACGTGCGGGAGTGGGCCTTTTGACCATGCCGGACGGTTTGGTGTTTGATTGCACATGGGCCGACAACCAATGCAATGGCACAGGCACGATCACCCAACCCAACGGCGATGTGTACACCGGCGACCTGAAGGACGGCAAACGCGAGGGCGCGGGCAAAGTCACCTATGCCAACGGCGATCTCTACGAGGGGGCGTTTGTCGATGACAAACGCCACGGCATCGGCACCTACACCGGTACGGACGGCTACACCTACCAAGGCCAGTGGACCGAAGGCCGGATCGAGGGCAACGGCCGCGTCACCCACCCCGACGGGTCGGTTTATGTCGGGGAGTTCCTTGACGATCTCAGCCACGGCAAGGGCATGATCACCTACCCGTCCGGCACCACATACGAGGGCGATTGGCAATACGGCATCATCGAGGGAACAGGCATGGCGAAATACGCCAACGGCCTGATCTATGAAGGCGAGTTCAAAAACGCCCGCAACCACGGCTCGGGTAAAATGACCTATACCGACGGCTTTATCTATGACGGCACATGGGTCGACGGCGTGCGCGAGGGGACCGGCACCGCAACCTACACCGATGGCACCGTCTATACGGGCGATTTCGTCGCGGGTCGCCGCGAAGGCACTGGCACCGCCGTAATGCCATCGGGGTTCACCTACACAGGCGCATGGGCGGATGGCGAGTTTAACGGCATGGGCAAAGCCACCTACGCCAACGGCGACGTCTACGAGGGCATGTTTGCGGATGGCAAACGCCAAGGCAAAGGCACAATCACCTACGCCTCTGGCGAAGTGGCCTCCGGCGACTGGGCGGAGGGCGCCCTGATCACCAAAGCACCCGACGCGGTCTCCCCCGAGGCCTCAGCCACGGAGCCTCCCGCCGCAAGCGAGTGACACAAGAGCGCGCGCTGTGTCACCACGCCACCTCATCGCCGCGCCAATCGTAAAACCGCCCCGTTCGCGTCGCGTCCAAACCGTCAACAACACGCAGCAGGTTTTGCGCCGCCTCATCCGGTGACACAGTGTGATGGCGCCCTTGGTATTGCGCGGTGAACCCTGTCGCGACCGTTCCGGGATGATAGGCGACGAGGCACACATGTTTGTGGGTCCGCGCCAGTTCAACCGCCGCCGTGCGCACGATCTGGTTGGCGGCGGCTTTGGCGGCACGGTAGGCATACCATCCGCCCATTTTATTATCACCGATGGATCCGACGCGGGCAGTCAGCACCGCGACCCTCGCGGGGCGATCACGCGGCAACAGGCGTGGCAACGCACGCAAGATCAACGCCGGTCCAATCGCATTCACCGCGAACTGATCGGCCATCGCCTCCGCCGTCAGCGCACCCAGTGATTTCTCGGGCGGGCGCCCCGCCCCATCCAGTTGCCCCGTGGCGACGATCACGCGCTCGAACGGCCCGTCTATGGCCTCAAGCACCCCGGCGACACTCGCAGGGCGGGCGAAATCGAAATCTCCACGTGTCCGCGACAGGCGCACAACCGCCTCGCCACGCGCCTCCAACGCGGCGGCAACCGCCCCGCCAATACCGCCCGATGCCCCGATAACCAGTGATGCCATTTTGCGCTCCTTTACAGGCTTACGCAGCCCAACGCCCAAAAGTTCATTTTTTGGGTTTTCATTAAGGATCGCGCGGCTATAGTCCAAAGCATGATGACAAACGCACATATCTCTCTCGCCCAACTGCGCCTTTGCGCGGGCTGTGGCCGTGCGCGTCTTCTACTCCTTAGCTGCCTCTGAGCGTGCCGTCGGCGCGATGCTCAGAGGTTGAACCTTGCGCCGTCCCCATCCACGCAAATCCATAGCTAAGGACACAATCCGATGATCCCCATAAACCTTGCGCAAAAACTTGCGCTCTTTGACAGCCATTGGGACCCCAAAGTCATTGCCGACTACAATGACAACGAGGTCATGGTTGTCAAATTTCAGGGTGAGTTTCCATTTCACATGCATGAGACCACCGATGATTTCTTTCTCGTGCTTGAGGGCGAAATGATCATGGAGTACGAAGGCGCCGATCCGGTGACGGTCCGCGCAGGCGAGTTGGTCATTGTCCCAAAGGGCCAAGTCCACCGACCCCGTGCCGAAACGGAGGTCAAAGTCCTCCTGATCGAGCCAAAAGGCGAACCCAATTCAGGCGATAGCGGCAAAACGCCCGCGCCTAAAACACGTATTTGAACGAGGCACGATATGTCTGACCAAGTCCTGATTTTCGACACGACACTGCGCGATGGCGAGCAATCCCCCGGCGCAACCATGAGCCACAACGAGAAACTCGAGATTGCCACCCTGCTCGACGAGATGGGCGTGGATATCATCGAGGCGGGGTTCCCGATTGCCTCCGAGGGCGATTTCGAGGCCGTCTCCGAGATTGCCAAGAACTCCAAGAACTCGGTGATCTGTGGCCTTGCCCGCGCCAGTTTCAAGGATATCGACCGGTGTATGGAGGCGGTGAAACACGCCGCACGGCCGCGCATCCACACCTTTATCGGCACCTCGCCGTTGCACCGCGACATCACGGCGCTCGATATGGACGGCATGGCCGACAGAATCCACGAGACCGTGACCCATGCGCGCAACCTGTGCGACAACGTGCAATGGTCGCCGATGGATGCGATCCGCACCGAACACGATTATCTGTGCCGCGTCGTGGAAATCGCGATCAAGGCAGGGGCGACCACGATCAACATTCCCGATACCGTCGGCTACACCATTCCGCGCGAAAGTTCGGATATTATCCGGATGTTGCTTGAGCGCGTTCCCGGAGCCGACGAGATTGTGTTTGCGACCCACTGTCACAACGACCTTGGCATGGCCACCGCCAACTCGCTTGCCGCGGTCGAGGCGGGCGCCCGCCAGATCGAATGTACGATCAACGGTCTGGGCGAACGTGCGGGCAATACGGCTCT
The DNA here is from genome assembly GCF_048259695.1 of Celeribacter sp. GTDB lineage: Bacteria > Pseudomonadota > Alphaproteobacteria > Rhodobacterales > Rhodobacteraceae > Celeribacter. The sequence continues at coordinate 192,997 of NZ_JBLXHL010000005.1, forward strand.
CGAAGAGGTCGTGATGGCGCTCAAGGTGCGCAACGACATCATGCCGTATGCGACCCGTATCGACACAACCAAGATCATGAACATCTCGCGCCGCGTGGCGCAGGTGTCGGGCTTCCCCGTGCAGTTCAACAAGGCAATTGTGGGCAAGAACGCCTTTGCCCACGAAAGTGGTATCCACCAGGACGGGATGCTCAAAAACTCCGAGACATTCGAAATCATGCGCCCCGCGGATGTGGGCCTGTCGGGGACATCGCTGCCGCTCGGCAAACACTCGGGCCGCGCCGCCCTTCGTGCGAAGCTCGAAGAGTTGGGATATGAGCTTGCCGACAATCAGCTCAAGGACGTCTTCGTGCGGTTCAAGGAGTTGGCCGACCGCAAGAAAGAGGTGTTTGACGACGACCTCATTGCCTTGCTGCGCGACACCGCGGGCGGCGAGCAAAACGACCGCGTAAAACTCAAATCGCTCAAAGTCATCTGCGGCACCGAAGGCCCGCAACAGGCGTCGATGGCTCTGGATGTCGATGGCGTCGAAAAATCGGCCAACGTCACAGGCGACGGTCCCGTGGACGCGACATTCAAGGCGATCAAAGAGATCTTCCCGATGACCTCGCGGTTGCAACTGTATCAGGTGCATGCCGTGACCGAAGGCACCGATGCACAGGCCACCGTCTCTGTGCGCCTTGAGGAAGATGGCAAAATCGCCACGGGCCAATCAAGCGATACCGATACGGTTGTGGCCTCGGCCAAGGCCTATATCAACGCGCTCAACCGTCTGTTGGTGCGCCGCGAAAAATCTGCCCCCGGCGCGGATGTGAAAGAAGTGAAATACACCGACGCGAGCTAACGCACTGCGCTCACAACCGGACCCTCACGACAATGGCCATCCTTCGGGGTGGCCATTTTGCGACCGGCCCGAAACAGCCCCCCCGATGGCGGCACACCCGTCACGCGCCCGTCACGCAAAAGTGGCGGCGCTTTGCCGCCTTGCGCGAAAGCGACCCTTTTCCACAAGGCAAGACCCTCTTATAAGACCTTCGGTACGGGAGATTCTCTCCCTTATGGGAGTGAAGGACATTAGGGGCATTATGGCGGGTTTTTCGGGACTTTTTTCAGCGGACATGGCGATTGATCTCGGCACCGCAAACACACTTGTCTACGTTAAAGGCAAGGGTGTGATCCTCAATGAGCCATCTGTTGTGGCCTATCACGTCAAGGACGGGCGCAAACAAGTGCTCGCCGTTGGCGAGGATGCCAAACACATGCTCGGGAAAACCCCCGGCTCCATCGAGGCCATTCGCCCGATGCGCGACGGTGTGATTGCCGACTTTGACACCGCCGAAGAGATGATCAAACACTTCATCCGCAAGGTCCACAAACGCACGACATTTTCCAAACCAAAGATCATCGTTTGTGTGCCGCATGGCGCGACCCCCGTTGAAAAACGCGCGATCCGCCAGTCGGTCATGTCCGCCGGCGCCCGCAAGGCCGGCCTGATTGCCGAACCGATCGCGGCGGCAATCGGCGCGGGCATGCCCATCACCGACCCCACAGGCAACATGGTTGTCGACATCGGCGGCGGCACCACCGAGGTGGCCGTTTTGTCGCTCGGGGACATCGTTTATGCGCGCTCCGTGCGCGTCGGCGGCGACCGGATGGATGACGCCATTATCGCCTATTTGCGCCGTCAACAGAACCTGTTGATCGGCGAAGGCACCGCAGAGCGGATCAAAACCACCATCGGCACGGCCCGTATGCCGGACGACGGGCGCGGTTTGGTAATGACCATTCGCGGTCGTGACCTGCTCAACGGCGTGCCAAAAGAACTCGAAATTACACAAGCGCAAGTGGCCGAAGCCCTCGCCGAACCCGTGCAGCAGATTTGCGAAGCGGTGATGCAAGCGCTTGAAACCACCCCACCCGATCTGGCCGCCGACATCGTGGACCGTGGCGTGATGCTCACGGGGGGCGGGGCGTTGCTCGGCGATCTCGATCTGGCGCTGCGCGAGCAGACGGGTCTGGCCATTTCGGTGGCGGACGAGCCGCTCAACTGTGTCGCAATGGGGACCGGCAAAGCATTGGAGTTTGAAAAACAACTCCGTCATGTAATCGACTACGACAGCTGAGACTGGGCACCCTTAACCCGTGGGGACATCGGGTCACCACAGCCGTAAGAGGTGATCGTGGCTAGAGACAAAAACACATCGGACAACTATGTCCGCCCGATCCAGCGTTTGTTGGTCGGGCTTTTGGTGTTGGTCTTTTTGGCTGTCTTCGTCCTGTGGCGGATCGATAGCCCGCGCGTGGAGCGGATGCGGTCGCACCTCGTTGATACGGTCGTCCCCTCCTTCGAATGGGCCCTGGTTCCGGTGACGAAATTCGTCGGCATGGTCGAGGGGTTCCAGAGCTATCAGCGCATCTATGATCAAAATCAGGAGCTGCGCCGCGAGCTGCGCCAGATGACGGCGTGGAAAGAGGCGGCGCTGCAACTGGAGCAAAAGAACGCCAAACTTCTGGACCTCAATCAGGTGCGCATCGACCCGAAATACACCTATGTCACCGGCGTGGTCATGGCCGATAGTGGCTCGCCGTTCCGCCAGTCCGTGATTTTGAACGTCGGCGCACGCGACGGGATCATGGATGGATGGGCGACGATGGACGGCGTCGGCCTTGTCGGGCGGATCTCGGGCGTGGGCGACAATACCGCCCGCGTGATCCTGTTGACCGATAGCAATTCACGCCTGCCCGTGACGGTACAACCCTCGGGCCAACGCGCCATTTTGTCCGGCGACAACTCGGGGCGTCCGCCGCTTGAGTTCATCGAGAGCCCCGAACTGGTGCGTCCGGGCGACCGCGTGATTTCATCAGGCGATGGCGGGGTTTTCCCCCCGGGCCTGTTGATCGGTCAGGTGGCTTTGGGACCGGACCGCCGTCTGCGCGTGGCACTCTCGGCGGACTACGAGCGGCTCGATTACCTACGGGTTTTGCGCACCCATGAGGGCGAGAAAATCATCGACCCCGGTGCATTGATTGCGGGCCAACAGCCCATTACCCCCTTTGTCGAGGGGCCTGACGGCACGGCAGAGGAACAGACCACCGCCACGCAAGGCGCGGGGGGAACTGATGGTTGACCCGCATACCGTTCAGCGGTGGCTGCACCGCGCCGCATTTGTCGCAATTTCGGCGTTGGCGCTGTTCATCTATATTCTGCCGCTGCATGTCGGCATGGGGCGTTGGCCGGGTCCGGATCCAATTCTGGCCTTTGCCTTGGCATGGGTGTTGCGGCGGCCCAACTGGATCCCGCTGTGGCTCGCCGCGCCGGTCTTTTTGCTCTGTGATTTTATGTTCTTGCGCCCTCCGGGGCTGTGGGCGGCGCTTTGCGTTATTGCCCTTGAGTTTTTGCGCACCCGCGAGGCGACATCACGCGACATGCCGTTTGCCGTGGAATGGGCAATGGTCGGCGGCGTCATGTTGGCGATGGCCGTGGTCTACCGTGCGGTGCTTGCCGTGTTCATGGTCGACCTCACCTCGTTGGGCCTCGTGATTTCGGGGCAGATCTCGACCCTGATCGCCTATCCGTTTGTGGTTTTGATGTCGGCCTCCCTGCTCGGGGTGCGCCGCCTTACCCCCGCCGAGGCCGATGAGTTGCGGGGGCAGGCCTGATGCGCCGCTCCCCTCAGGATACCGCGACCTCAGCGCGCAAAATCTCGCGCCGTGCCATGTTTTTGGGCGGCTCCCAACTTGCGTTTATGAGCATTCTCGGGCTGCGGATGCGCTATATGCAGGTGGAACAGGCCGATGAGTTTCGCCTGATGGCGGAGGACAACCGCATCAAAGTGCGGCTTTTGCCCCCTGCACGCGGATTATTGTACGACCGCAACGGGGCGGTTCTGGCCGAGAATGAACAAACCTTTCGCATCGTGATCCGCAAGGAGGACGCAAACCAGATCGACCAGGTTCTGGTGGAGTTGGAACGCCTGATCAGCTTGCCCAAAGCCGATCAGGATCGCGTGCGCGACGAGCTGCGCAAAGCCGGCCCGTCCGCTCCCGTGACCATCGCCGATCGCTTGTCGTGGGAGGCGTTTTCAGCGGTCTCCGCCAACGGTCCCGCCCTTCCGGGGGTAACGCCCGAGGTGGGCCTGTCACGGCGTTATCCGTTGCACGATGATTTCGCGCATATGGTCGGCTATGTCGGGCCTGTGTCTGATTACAACCTGTCCAAAATGGAGGTGATCGACCCGCTCTACCGCATTCCCAAATTCCAGATTGGAAAGTCCGGGGTCGAAAGCCAGTTGGAAGATGACCTCAAGGGCCGCGCAGGCACCTTGCGGGTCGAACAAAACGCACGCGGGCGGATCATCCGCGAGTTGGACCGGCAAGAAGGCGTGGCCGGCGACAATATCCAACTGACCTTTGACCACAAGATGCAGAACTTTATGCAGGTTCGCCTCGCAGGGGAAAGCGCCGCCGCCGTCATCATTGATGTCGAGACAGGCGATGTGATGGCCTCGGGGTCCACGCCCGCCTTTGACCCGAACCTGTTTGTGCGCGGCATCTCCGTTGCCGATTACAACGCGCTACTGGAAAACACGTACCGCCCGCTGCCCTCAAAATCTGTTCAGGGGGCCTACCCTCCCGGCTCGACATTCAAAATGGTCACGGCCCTCGCCGCACTGGAGGCGGGCGTTGTGGCCCCCGATGACACGGTGCGCTGCCTTGGCCACACCGAGGTCGGCGGGCGCAGGTTCCACTGTTGGAAGCGCTCGGGCCACGGCAACGTCGACCTCGTGGGATCCCTGCGCCATTCGTGTGACGTCTATTACTATGAGATGGCTCAACGTGCGGGCATCGAGAAAATCGCGGACATGGGGCGCAAACTCGGCCTTGGCGAAATCTATGACCTCCCCCTTCCGGGGATGAGTTCCGGCCTGATGCCCGACAAGCAATGGAAACTTGAAAAGCGCGGCGCGGAATGGGTTGTGGGCGATAGTCTCAATGCCTCTATCGGTCAGGGGTTTGTCCTGACCACGCCGATGCAACTGGCGGTGATGACCGCACGGCTCGCCACAGGCCGCGCCGTGACCCCGCGCCTCGTCAAATCCATCGACGGTGTCGAACAGGAGATCCGGGGGGGCGAAAAACTGGACATCAACGAAAACATGCTGCGGGCGGTCCGTCAGGGCATGTACGAGGTGTCCAATTCATCGCGCGGCACCGCCTATGGATCGCGGATCGCGGATGCGGCATTGCGCATGGCGGGCAAAACCGGAACGAGTCAGGTGCGCAGCAAGGTTGTGAACAACAACAACGTCCCATGGGAAGAACGTGACCACGCCCTGTTCGTCTCTTTCGCCCCCTATGACGCCCCGCGCTACGCCGTTTCCGTGGTGGTCGAGCATGGCGGCGGCGGGTCGGCGGCCGCGGCCCCGATTGCCCGTGACCTGATGCTCTATGCCCTGCACGGCACGGTGCCGCCCCTCGACAGCTATCCCACATCACAACAGGGCACGATCCGCGAGCGGTTCCGCACGATGCCCCTGCGCGATGACACCGGGGCCGATCCCGAAAAGAGCCGCGCATGAGTTATCTTGAAAGCAATATGAAGACGGTCCCGACGGGCCTGTCAAAGGTGCTTTACGTCAACTGGGCCTTGGTGGTGTTGCTCACGGCGGTGGCCTCGGTCGGGTTCATCATGCTGTATTCAAACGCCGGCGGCTCGCTGACACCATGGGCGGAGCCGCAGATGAAGCGGTTCGCGCTTGGCGTTGCATTGATGTTGTTCATCGGCATGGTGCCGATCTATTTCTGGCGCAACGTCGCGGGGGTCGGGTATATCCTGTCGTTTGTGCTGTTGTTGATCGTTGAGTTTTTCGGCGATGTCGGCATGGGCGCACAGCGGTGGATCGACCTCGGGTTTATGCGACTGCAACCCTCCGAGTTGATGAAAGTGACCCTCGTGATGTTTCTGGCCGCCTACTATGACTGGCTTGATATCAAAAAAGTGTCGCGGCCTTTTTATGTCGCGATCCCCGTGATCCTCATTATGATCCCGACCGTGTTGGTCCTCAAACAACCCGACCTTGGCACCTCCATCTTGTTGGTGATGGGCGGCGCGATTGTGATGTTCGCGGCGGGGGTGTCATGGTGGTATTTCGGTGCGGTGGCGGCGATGGTCAGCGGTCTGGTCGCAGCCGTGTTTACCTCACGCGGCACCACATGGCAGTTGCTCAAAGACTACCAATATCGCCGCATCGACACGTTTCTTGACCCCTCGTCGGATCCTTTGGGCGCGGGCTATCACATTTCACAGGCCAAAATCGCGCTCGGGTCAGGCGGATGGACCGGGCGCGGGTTCATGCAAGGCACGCAAAGCCGTTTGAACTTTTTGCCCGAAAAGCACACCGATTTCATTTTCACGACACTGGCCGAAGAGTTCGGATTTCTGGGCGGGATCTCCCTGCTCGCCCTCTACGGATTGATCATCATGTTTTGCATCGTCTCTGCGATGCGCAACGCCGACCGCTTTGGCTCGCTTGTCACCATCGGGATCGCCGCGACGTTCTTTTTGTTCTTTGCGGTCAATATGTCGATGGTCATGGGATTGGCCCCTGTTGTGGGAGTCCCCTTGCCGCTTGTATCCTACGGCGGGTCCGCAATGCTCGTGTTGATGGTGGCGTTTGGCATCGTACAATCGGCACATGTTCACCGCCCACGAGGTCGCTCATGACACTGACGTTATTGTTTTCCGCCCCCGACCGGCTCTGGCCCGCCTACCGCGAGGCCCTTCCCGTGGCGCTTGCGGCCGCGGGCATCGACGCGCGGATCACACGCGCGGCGGATGAGGCCCCCGAGGCGGTCGATTACATCATCTACGCCCCCAATGAGGCGCTCACCGATTTCACACCGTTCACCCGCACCAAAGCCGTATTGTCCCTTTGGGCGGGCGTTGAGCGGATCGTATCCAACCCGACACTGACGCAACCGCTGTGCCGCATGGTCGATGACGGATTGGCGCTCGGGATGCGTGACTATGTCGTCGGGCATGTGATGCGTCACCATCTTGGCATGGACGCGCATATCCACGGGCTGGACGGCCGTTGGGATCAGGTGGTGCCGCCATTGGCCCGCGATCGCACGGTGGCGGTTTTGGGCCTTGGGGCCTTGGGACAGTTTTGCGCGACAGCGATTGCGGCATTGGGGTTCGAAACGCTCGGATGGTCGCGCTCGCCCAAGGAGATCACAGGGATCACCTGTGCCCACGGGCCGGACGGATTGCACGATGTGTTACGCCGCACCGAGATCGTTGTGACGCTTTTGCCCAACACCCCCGCGACCGAAAATACGCTCGATGCGCGCACCCTTGCGCTTTTGCCCGGGGGAGCTGTGATCATCAACCCCGGTCGGGGCGCATTGATTGACGACGCGGCGCTGCTGTCCGCGCTCGAGAGCGGCCGGATCGGCCACGCCACACTGGATGTGTTCCGCACCGAACCGTTGCCCGCGCCCCATCCCTACTGGGCGCATCCGCGCGTCACGGTAACGCCACACATCGCCGCCGAAACCCGCCCCGCAACAGCGTCCACAGTTATAGCCGAGAACATTCGCCGCAGCCAGACAGGCGCGCCGTTGTTGCATGAGGTCGACAAAAAAGCGGGCTACTGACGCGCCCGCTCTCTATGCGTTTACGCTGCATCCTACCGTAGTTTGGGCGGGCTCGACGGGTCCATTCCCGGCGCGGACGGCCCCGCGCCCGACACCTCCGGCTCGGGCAGATCAAACCGCAACCCGTGCCGCGCGAGCGCCGCACAGGCGGGGTCGGAGGGGCGGAAAAACGCGACATCAAGCGCACCGGCCTCGACCCCTGAAAAAATCAGCGCCTCGGACACCAGTTTGGCCAAGGCTCCCTCGGAGCCGGGAACATGATCCACAAAGGCGAGGATGTGCGATTTCGTGCCACCCTGATAGGACACGCCCGCAAGGTAGGCGAGGCGGGCCAGACCACCTGTGATGGCGAGTTTTTGGTCCAGTGCGGTGACGAGGCTTTCGGGCAATCCGTGCGGCGGGGTGATTTCCTCGGGGGTGCCTTCGGTCTCGGTCGGTGCGGCCCCAAGCGTCTCGGTGAGCCATTCCACGGCCTCGGGCGGCAACAGCATTTCGGAAGGCGCAACGGTGAGGTTCAGCCCGAGGCCAAGCCCCGACCCGCTCAACATCTGCGCCAGAGACCGCCCCGACAGCGCGACATACGGCACCGCCCCCGCGAAGGCGGCAAGGCGTTCTTCGCGGTCGAATACGAGCACGAACTGTGTGTCCTCGACGGGGAAAATGCGTGGCGTCACCGGACTGTCGCCTTGGGGCTCTTCCTCAAGCAGGAGAAACAATTCCGCATCCGCGACACGTTCATAAAACCGCAGGCGGGTGTTGTCATCCTCAGGGGCGGCGGTCATCGCGGCGTGGGCGCGATCAATCGCCGTTTCGAGAACGGCGGTGGGGGATGCAGTCAAATCGTCGCTCATAGAACCTCCTGTATCCGTGCGCGCAGTGCGGGCAGAACCTCACCCTCGAACCACGGATTTTTCTTTAGCCAACCCGTATTGCGCCACGACGGATGAGGCAAGGGGAAGGCGCGGGGCGCATGGTCGCGCCACTTGCGCACGGTGTCGGTCATGGCGCCTTTTGCGCCCAGATGATAGCGCATCGCGTGTAGTCCGACCACAAGGACGAGAGGCACCTCGCCAAGTTCGGCCATCACACGGTCATGCCACGTCTGGCGGCACAGGGCGGGCGGCGCGATATCGGCCCCCTTTGCATCATACCCCGGAAAGCAAAAGGCCATCGGCACAATAGAAATACGGTCACGGTCGTAAAAAGTTCCCGCATCCACGCCCATCCAGTCGCGCAACCGCTCGCCCGACGGATCGGTAAAGGGTATGCCGCTCTCATGGACCCGCGCACCGGGGGCCTGTCCCGCGATCACGATCCGCGCGGACGGGCGAAACCACACCACCGGACGCGGCGCATGGGCCGATGCGGTCGATGCAAAACGCTCCGCACACAGGCGGCAATTGGAGATTTCATGTGCCAGTGACATGCTAGGATCATAGCGCCCACCGCGCCTGAAATCTATCCACTGTGACCCTCACCGCCACCCCCACGCCGCAATCCACCGCAATCCACCACGCTAGCCGCTTGCCCTGCCCCGCCCCATCCAGTATTCCCAATGCAAACTTGTCTAAATGGGGTGGAGCTAAGACATGTATAAGGTCTGGAATTTTGTAACCAACTATTCGCTGCTGCTGATTTTTGGCGCGGTTATTGCGCTGATCTGGGCCAATATTGACCCGCATTCCTACCATGCCTTCGTGGAATTCCCCCTCGCGGAAGATTTCTTTATCGGTCATGCCCACGATGACGGGCACGGACATGTGTCACGCACCCTGACGCTGCATTACCTCGTGAACGATCTGCTGATGGCGCTGTTTTTTGCCATCGCGGCCAAGGAGGTCTGGGAAGCGGTCATTCTCAAGAACGGCTCGCTGCGTGGCAAGAAGGCCGCCACCCCGCTCGTCGCCACCGCCGGCGGCATGTTCGGCCCGATCCTTGTCTACCTCGGTCTCGCCGCCATTCTGGGCTCCGAGACCTACTCCGCCGTGAAAGATGGTTGGGCCGTTCCCGTCGCCACCGACATCGCGTTTGCCTACCTCGTTGGTCGCATCGTGTTCGGCGCGGGCCACCCCGCCATTCGCTTCTTGCTTCTTTTGGCGATTGCCGATGATGCCGCGGGCCTTGTCATCCTTGCCGTTGCCTATCCAACCGGCGCATTGGCCATCGAATGGCTCCTGCTCTCTGTCGCGGCCGCTGTGGCCGTATTCGCTCTGGCCAACTGGTTGCCACGCAAACTCGATGTCGGCAATGAAGTGCGGCCGAACTCCACCTGGGTGCGTCAAAAGCTCGGGTTCTGGCCCTACCTGATTGCCGCTTGTATCTCTTGGTACGGCTTTATGCGTGCGGGCATCCACCCTGCCTTGGGTCTTTTGCCTATCGTTCCCACGATCCCCCATGCGGATCGCGCCTTTGGTATTTTTGCCTCCGCCGAACAACACCTTTCGGATTTGCTCAACGATATCGAGCACAAGTTGAAATTGCCTGTCGAGGTCATCTTGTTCTTCTTCGGTTTGCTCAACGCGGGTGTCGAGTTCAACGCGATTGGCGATCCGACCTGGTTGGTTCTGGCAGGGCTCATTATAGGCAAGCCGCTTGGTATTTTGATCATGGGGGCCTTTGCCGCGCATGTTCTGAAACTGGGCCTGCCCGAAGGAATGCGCACCATTGACCTGTTGGTGATCGGCTGTGTCGCGGCCATCGGGTTCACCGTATCGCTGTTCATTGCCTCGGTCGCCTTTGACGCGGATGCGATGTTGGGCGACACACCTGTTCAGGCGGCTGCGAAAATGGGGGCCTTGTTCTCGTTCGGTGCCGCGGCGATTTCCATCGTGGCGGGGAAACTATGCCGCGTTGAAAAACAAAACGGCTAAGCCCGGACGCACATCTTGCGTGCATCTCGGAAAATTGAACGGGGGCAATCATCGGATTGTCCCCGTTTTGATCATAGTAACTGTAATATAATGGAACTATTTCGAATTGAGGGACATAATGTCGCCCAATTGGTGCCGTATAACCGTATCGTAATACAAAGCCACCAAGTGCTTTGGCTTAAACAGTTTCGAGGCCGCATTCGATGCTCGAGTTCGACAATGTCAGCAAGTCCTTCTGGACAGGCACACAACGCAAGGTGATCCTTGACCGTGCGTCCTTTCGTGTGGAATTGGGCAACTCGCTTGGCATTCTCGCGCCGAACGGCACAGGCAAAACCACCATCATCAACATGATGTCCGGTCTGGAAAAACCCGATGAGGGCGAAATTCGTCGGGGATGTCGCGTGTCTTTTCCGCTCGGATTCATGGGCGGGTTAATCGGCAAACATACAGCCCGCGAAAACGTCCGCTTTATTGCGCAACTCTACGATCTCGACCCCGATTATGTCGAAGCCTTTTGCCGGTGGCTCTGCGGGTTGGAGGAATATTTCGACATGCCTGTGGCGACCTATTCGTCGGGAATGCGGTCGCGCCTGTCCTTTTCGCTGCTTTTGGCGCTCGATTTCGACATTTACCTGATTGACGAGGGAATGCCATCGACCACCGATGTGGAGTTTAACCGCAAGGCGGGTAGCATCCTGCGCGAGCGACTGGAAAAGTCGACGCTGATTGTGGTATCCCACCAAACAGCAACGCTCGAAAAATTCTGCCGCTCTGCGGCGGTGTTACGCAAAGGCAAGTTGCATTTCTTTGACACTCTGGAAGAGGCGAAATCTCTCTATGACTACGAAGCCTAAAGTCCAGAAATACCGCGTACGGCGCGGGCCGCGCACCGCCGCACAAAGCGCCGCCGCCCAAGCGGGCCATCAGGCTGCCGCCGCACAGGTGTCCGAAGATTCGGAGGCCGTACAAGACCGCGTGCGCCAATTGCACGCCGCCAACACGCCCGCCAATGCCGCGCCGGAAGCGGCCAATACGGCGCCCCTACAGGGCGATGCCCTGTTCGACAACGGGGCGACCGATGACGGGTTCGGCGACGGGCCGTTCCCCGGATCAGCCGCCGCCGAGAAACCTCGAACGACACGCCGCACCGCGCGCCCGCATGGCGGTGTCGCCTCGGAGTTGGGCAAGGATGCAACGGCCAGGACCGGCGATGTGACGCCCGCCGATGAAATGACTGTCGACGCCGAAATCGACGCGATCCGCCGCGAGGGACTGACAGGGCGCCAATTGCGCATGGCCCGCCGCGTGGCAAGCAAACACGGGCTTGCGCCCACCTCCGATTTCGACGCTATCCGCCTTTTGCGCAAGCAGGGGATTGATCCGTTCCAAAAGGGGACGGTTCTTGATCTCGTCGAGACGAATGCCACGACTGACGGCGGTGCGGGCCTACCGGCACGACGCGATCCGCAGCTTCCAAAGACCGTAGATCAACCGCCACTGCCCTCCGCCGCCGTGTTGGAACGCATTTCGCGTGAGGACGATATTTCAACCATTCAGCGCGACATCGCCAAACGCCGCCGGCGCAAGATGTTGCTGTTGGTGGCGCGTCTGGCCGCCTTTGTAGTCCTGCCCACGATGTTTGCAGGCTACTATTTTTACAATATCGCAACCCCGATGTATGCGACCGACACCTCCATGGTGATCAAACAGGCGCAATCCCCCGCCTCGGGATCGGGAATCGGGTCATTGTTGTCGGGATCGCCCCTTGGCACCTCGCAAGAGGCCGTGACCGTACAAGACTATTTGATGTCCAAAGACGCGATGTTGCGTCTGGATGCCGATGTCGGGTTCAAGGGCCACTTTGCCTCCGAAACCATCGATCCGCTACAGCGCCTCCCCGAAAACCCGTCAAACGAGGAAGCCTATAAAGTCTACCAGGACCGCGTCAAAATCGGCTACGATCCGACCGAGGGCATCCTGAAAATGGAAGTGGTCGCCGCCGACCCGCAGGTTTCCAAACAGTTTTCCGAGGCCCTGATTACCTATGCCGAAGAACGCATGGACCAACTCACACAGCGCATTCGTGACGACCAGATGGCCGGCGCACGCGAGAGCCTTGATGAGGCCGAGGCCAAGATGAGCAAGGCCCAGGAGGACGTGGTCGAACTGCAAGAGCAGATGGGCATCATTTCCCCCGATGCCGAAACATCCGCCCTGATGGGCCAGATCAACGGGTTTGAAACGCAATTGCAGCAAAAGCGGCTGCAGCTGCAACAGCTCCTCGATAACAGCCGCCCGAACCAAGCCCGCGTCGAAGGTGTGCAGGGCGATATCGGTCGGCTTGAGGCCCTGATCAGCGATCTGCGCAATGACATGACCGAGGCGCAACGCCCCGCAGGATCCCTTGCCCGCATCACCGCGCAACTGCGCATGTCCGAGGTGGAGCTTCAGACCCGTCAGGCGATGGTCCAGCAGGCCTTGATGAACCTTGAGAGTGCGCGCACCGAGGTGAACCGCCAGATCAGCTACCTGTCCACTGGGGTGAGCCCTGTTGCGCCCGAAGATCCCTCCTACCCACGCAAGTTCGAGAACACGCTTCTCGCGCTTTTGGTGTTCTCGGGGATCTACCTATTGGCCTCCCTGACAGCCGCCGTGCTGCGCGAACAGGTTTCGGCCTAAGCCCCTCCTCGCAGATTGCGACAACACGCGATCAGCAGGCCCACGCCCAACGGCGGGGCCTGTGCCGGTTGGTTGGGCATGACAAAAGCGCCGTCGCAAAGGCCCGCGTACACCGCCGCCCCGAACGTAGGCCCCGTCAAACACCACAACATGGTTTGCCACACACCATACGGCCGGCGATGGCGCCATGAAGGCCGGTCATTTCGGTTAAAAACAGGTAAAAACACCACGCGGCAAGCGCGGATTCACGCTCCACCTGCCTGTCTGCTAAAATTCTTTTCTATCAGGATCGTTTTTTACCATTTCAAGGGTTGCACAGAACGCGCGGTCGGACTAACTACGCATCCACGTTGGGATGTAGCCAAGTGGTAAGGCAACTGTTTTTGGTACAGTGTACCGTAGGTTCGAATCCTACCATCCCAGCCAACCTGCCTCTAATTCATTGGTTTAATTGACCCGCAATGCACGGTTCGAGCATTGATTCCCAACTGCATCTCGTAGGTGAATCACGCCCCGTCTGCGCCATAGAACGCCGGACCTTCGAATCCGGAGGAATGCCGGAATGACACGCTTGGGGCATCCAATCTACATCCGGATCAGCGGCCCACGTTATGAGACGCGACACAGCTCGGGGCGCCCCCGTCAGCGAAAGCCGTCCCCACCATCCTCATGCAGCTTTGGCCCGCGTGCCACAATCGGCTCAAGCGCATTTTCCACAGGAACATTTGGCGCATCATAAACGTCAACGATCCGCGCCGCAGGATTATGCGCCCAACGCACCGCATTGCACAGAACCCTGCGCACGTTGGCATCGTAGTAGGTCGGGTATGTTTCGTGACCGGGACGGAAATAAAACACGTTGCCCGCACCGCGTTTGTAAGTCACGCCCGAGCGAAAGACTTCGCCGCCCTGGAACCAACTGATGAAAACCGTTTCAAGCGGCTCGGGGATGCCAAAGGGCTCGCCATACATCTCTTCGTTCTCAAGCTCGAAGTGGTCGGGCAATCCGGCGGCAATCGGGTGATTGCGCGCAGCAAGCCAAAGGCGTTCCCGCTCCCCCGCCTCGCGCCATGTGAGGTTGCACGGCGTTCCCATGAGGGCCTTGAATATCTTTGAGAAATGGCCCGAATGCAGGACGATCAACCCCATGCCCCCCAAGACATGCCGTGCAACGCGGTCCACCACCTGATCGGACACGTCACCATGCGCGGCATGTCCCCACCACAACAACACATCCGTCGCCGACAGCCGTTTCTCGGTCAGGCCGTGCTCATCATCTTGCAAGGTCGCCGTTGTGGCAGAAATCCCGTCCGCTGCGTTCAGCGCATCGGCAATACAACCGTGTATCCCGTCGGGATAAAGGTCTGCCACCACCTTATTCTTTTGCTCGTGAACGTTCTCGCCCCAAACCAATGCGCGAATTGTCATCCTTTGATCTCCTTTTACCGTAGACCTGTGCCAACAGCGTCAAAGACATATGCCTGTGCAAGGGACGCATGACAGAGCGATGTATGCGTTTGGCCCGCTCTCCCATCTGTCCTGTCACATCCGGACGCATAGTGATTTGCGCAGCCGCACCACCAATCGTCAAGGGGGCCGCTCGCCCCTGCGGGTGCCACACAGGGGGCAATTCAAACGCCTTCAGGCGGATTTCGGCGCGTAGGCACAAACAAACAGGGCCACCGCACTGGTCACACTCGCATCGATCTGTTCGGGGGAGGGTGGCGCCGCCGCTTTGCCAAAGAGGCGCGGTTTCCAAAGCGCCACCGTCGATAATTCGATGAATTGCGCCGCCGCAAGTGACGTATCCGCAATCGCCAACTCCCCCATCGCCACCTTACGGTCGAGAAAACCGGTGAGCGCGGTTTGGGCGCGCATTGCGCCACCCGAATAGAACCGTGCGCCGAGGGCGGGCATCCGTTCGGCAATGCCGATGATAATGCGTTGCGCCCTCACAACGCTGTCCGAACAGATGATCGAGGCAATCGTGACCCCGAACTGATGCAGGACATCCGCCGGAGCGCTCTCGCTTGCCAACACGTCCGCGACCCCTTCGAACAAGCGGTCGCGTTCGTTTTCGATGATTGCCTCGAACAACTCTTCCTTGTTTTCGAAATAGACATAGAGCGTGCTCTTGGAGATCCCCGCGCCGTGACAGATGTCATTCACACTGGCCGCATCAAAACCGCACTCCATAAAGACGCGTTTGGCCCCCGCCATGATTTGTTGGCGCTTTTGCGGGTCGGCCCCCGCCGCGTGGCGCACCGTACGTTCGACAGTCTCTTCTGGCTGAGGCGTTTGGTTGGTCATCCGTGTGATCCTCCTGACCTCACTTGTAGCCGAACCGATCGGTTCGATGAAGTCTTGATTTTGGCTTCGTTCAGCGCTAGGTGCAGATCGAACCGATTGGTTCGATCTAATTCGAGGACCCGAAACATGGCGAAACAACACCTCAAGGCAATGGACACTCCAACGGTGGACCCGAGCCTCACAACGGATCAAAGTCCCACAGCCAACCATGATGCGCCCCCCGCACCGCGCAAACGCGGGCGCAAACCGGTGATTCTGGCGGTGGTTGCCCTTGCGGCGATCGGCTTTGGCGGATGGGAAGGTGTCGCATACTGGACCACGGGCCGGTTCATCGAAACAACGGATGACGCCTATATCAAGTCGGACATCACCCTGATCAGCAGCCGCATTCAGGGCTATGTCGCCAAAGTCTCGGTCGCATCGAACGATCACGTGCAGGCCGGCGATGTGATTGCACAACTGGACGACGGGGATCTTCGCAATGGTCTGGCTTTGGCCGAAAGCCGGTATCAGACGGCCGGTGCCGCGCTGACGCGGATCACCGCACAAATCGATGCGGCGAGCTCCACCGTAATCCAGAAGCAGGCCGAGCGGGATACCGCGCAGGCACAGTTGCGCACGGCACGAACCAAAGCCGACCGCGCGACCCAACTGGCCACCGAACGGGTGGCAAGTCAGGCCCAACTCGACACGGCGACCGAGGCCCTTGATATTGCCCGCGCAGGTCTGGCCAGTGCCGAAGCCGGCATCGCAAGCGCACAGGCACAGGTCGCGGTTTTGCGTGCACAATATGCCGAGGCCGAGGGGCAGCGACAGGAACTAAAAATCGCCGTCGATCAGGCCCGCCGTGATTTATCGCTCACGGTTTTAACCGCCCCCGCGGATGGAATTGTCGCCAATATGACCTTGGAACCCGGCGACCTTGTGACACCGGGGGCGCGTCTGGCGGCGTTAATTCCTGACGGAAGCTTCTACGTCGAGGCGAATATGAAAGAAACACAGATGTCGCGCCTTGGCGCCGGTGCGATGGTCGAGATGACATTCGATGCCCTACCCGACCAGACATTCGAAGGGCATGTCGCCTCCGTTTCTCCCGCAACAGGTGCCATTTTTTCCCTGCTGCCCGCCGACAACGCCACTGGCAACTTTACCAAGATCGTACAGCGCGTTCCCGTGCGCATCACCATTCCTCAAACAGCCCTCGCGACCGGAAAACTACGGGCCGGCCTGTCCACCGAAATCGCGATTGATATTCGCACAACACCAGCGCCAAGCGCAAACGCGGGCGAGTAAACATCATGGCGAGCACCGCCACAGCCGCGCCACTCGATGCCGCGTCAGAGCTCACACCACGCCGCATCCTCGGCTTTATGGTCATGGTTTTCGGCATGTTCATGGCGATTCTGGACATCCAGATCGTGTCCGCATCCCTACCCGATATCCAGGCGGGGCTCGGGGCCTCCCCCGACGAGATCAGTTGGGTACAGACCTCCTATCTGATCGCCGAAGTGATCATGATCCCGCTTTCGGGGTTCCTCGCACGCATGATGTCCACGCGGATTTTGTTCACACTGTCCGCCGGCGGATTCACCGCAGCCTCGTTCATGTGCGCCACGTCCGGATCGATCAACGAAATGATTCTGTGGCGCGCCCTACAGGGCTTTTTGGGCGGCGGCATGATCCCGTCCGTGTTCACAGCCGCCTTTACCATTTTCCCGCCCTCGAAACGCAATATCGTCTCGCCTGTGATCGGCCTCATCGCAACGCTCGCCCCGACCGTTGGCCCGACCATCGGCGGTTACCTCAGCCATACAATGTCATGGCACTGGCTGTTTCTCGTCAACGTCCTACCGGGGATTGCGGTCACAATCGGCGCGTGGAGCCTCATCGACTTTGACCGCCCGAACTGGTCACTGTTCAACCGTTTTGACTGGTGGGGCCTGTTGGCGCTCGCCGCATTTTTGGGCGGGTTGGAATTTGTATTGGAAGAAGGGCCGTCGAATGACTGGTTCGCGGACCACATGGTCGCCATCCTCACCATCGTGATGGCCGTGGGGGCCATCGCGACCTTTTGGCGGGCCTTTACGCGCGAGGAACCCATCGTTGACCTGTCGGCCTTTGGCGACATCAACTTTGCCGTTGGCTCGATCTTTTCCTTTGTCATGGGGGTTGGCCTATATGGCCTGACGTACCTCTACCCGCTCTACCTCGGCTCAGTGCGCGGATACGACAGTTTGATGATTGGCGAGACAGTGTTTATCTCGGGCCTCGCCATGTTCGCCGGGGCGCCTCTCGCCGGAATACTGTCCTCGAAAATCGACCTTCGCATTATGCTCATGACGGGATTTGTGGGCTTTGCAATCTCGACATGGATGCTCACCGCCATGACCGCCGAATGGGATTTTTCCGAACTTCTGGTGCCGCAAATCCTGCGTGGATTGTCGTTGATGGTCTGTATGGTTCCGATCAACAACCTCGCGCTCGGCACCCTGCCCGCCGATAAGATGAAAGGCGCATCGGGTCTTTACAATCTGACGCGCAACCTCGGCGGCGCCGTTGGGCTTGCGGTGATCAACACGCTTTTGACCGACCGTAGCGCGTTGCATTATCAACGGCTTACCGATGCGGTGTCCTGGACCAACTCGGTCGCGGTCGAGCAACTTGGCGCGATGGAATCCGCCCTCACCGCACGCGGACTGGACGGCGAAACAGGAGCCTTGGTCCAGATGTCCGCACGGCTGCATGGTCAGGCAACGGTGATGTCATTTATCGACATTTTTGTCATTATCACGGTGATCTTTGGCGGGCTTGCCCTCGGGGCCTTACTCATGCAGCCCGCGCAAAAGTCCGCGGGCACGAGCGGTCACTAAGCCACGGCACCCCGGGATCCGTCAGCCATTCAGCAGCTCGGAAAGGGCATGGCGCGACCGGGTCACATCAGCGAGGGTATACTGGTCCAACGAGGCAAAGAATGCCTCTTGGGCCTGCGCCAAAGGCAGGCGCAGACCGCAGGCGGGCAGGATCAAACACGATCCCGTGCCTAAACATTCAACCACCGGATCGCTCCGCTTCATCGCGCGCACCACCTCACCGATACGAATTTGATCGGCAGGACGCGCAAGGGTGAGCCCGCCCCCGCGACCGCGTTCCGAGAGCGCGAACCCCGTATGGGCCAGTTTGGTTGCAACCTTGGACAGGTGGGCTTCCGACACGCCGAAACGAGTCGCAATTTCGGACGCCGCAACCCGGTCAGGGGCACGAACCGCCAAGGTCATCAAAACGCGCAGGGCGTAATCGGTGAATTTGTCCAACTGCATGGCTCTATATTTAGCATTTACAATGCGCATTTAAAATGCAGATAATGAAAGACACACACATTTCCTTTGTAGGGGTAAATCCAATGTCATTAGCCGAAGCATTTCTCTGGCCCGGAACCAAGGTTTGCGAAAAGTTGGGCGTGGACCCGCAAGGCGAAGCCGCACTGATCCGCTGGATGGTCAACACGCTTGTCTATCTCGTGGCGAGCCTGATTTTTGTATGGATTTTCGTCGTCTGACGCCGCTCCGTTACCGCGCCGCGAACCGATCACCCCGTTTCACTTGCGCCCCTGCCCCATAGAATATCGCCCATATAAAAGGACGCCCCGATGACAACCTGGCTTGCGACACTGATCACGAAAACACCCGAAGAGGGTTATGAACTGGCCGTCAAATTATCGCGCGTTGCGATCAAAATGACCCAACAGGATGCAGGGGTTCGCGAAAAATTGCGGGCCGATTACGCGAACAATTCCGATGCCCTGATCGCGACAAGTCAGGTCGTGGCAACGCATTTCGCCACCGTTGCCGCCGCCAACGGGTACTGGCGCTAACGAGGTCCGGCACGACCGGCCACACCACGTTGCGCGGCGGGGCGTGCCGCGCCCTCAGCCGAGCTCTTTGACGGCGACTTGCGCCATTTCCATGATCGCATCGCGCGAATTGGCCACGGCGATAAAGCGGGCGTTGTGACAGAATTTCGCGCCCTTTACACCACTTGCCGCCTCAAGGTCGGCATCCGTCAATCCCGCCCATGCGGCAGGCAAATCGGCGCGTTGATCGAACGTGTCGTTGGAAATTTTGATCCCCCCCAAGGTCCAGTCCTCACCACGCGGCGTGACCACAAAAAGGATGTGATCGGCCCCGGCCTTATCAAGGGCGGAGCGGAAAGGCATGCCCATGGGCAACTCAAGGATCGGGGAGGTTCCCGCCGTGGCGATGGCCTCCATGACGATGCCCTGCGCACGGGATTTCGCCGCGAGATTGCGCACCAGAGCCTCGACAAACCCACGTGCAACGCCCACGGCGGTCACGAACGCGTCGTCCTCTGCGGTGGGGGATGTGTCGTCAAACACCGGCTTCAGACTTCCCAAAAGAGCGGGCAAGGTGAGGATCGACAGCGGCCCCGCAACAGAGGGCTCCATTGCGCCATTGTCCAACAGGTCGATCGGCAGGACAAATTTGGCGTCGAATGCCGCATGGATCACCTCGACATCCTCCGCAGGGACCTGCATCGCCACCAGATAATCGCGCCCGTAATGCGCCCAGATCAGGCCGAACGAACTGAACGGTTGACCGTCCTCGCGCAGCGGGTTGGGGCGTTGGTGGTGGTCGAAAATCTGTGCCTCGGCATTATAATCGCCGCCCACGTCATAGATGATCTTATCCGCTGCGGGCGTGATCCATTGACGGTCGCGACAGCGCCGCAACTCCGCCTGAGGGAACAGGCGCGTAAGGATAACGGAGGACAGCACCTCATCCGCATGAAAGCCGCCGGAATGAGTGACGAGATGGGTGATGGTCATACTGGAGCGCTCCAAGCGAACAAAAGAGGAGGCGGCCGATTGGGCCGCCCTTGTAGAAATGACAGGCCATGCTCACACAGGAAAACAGCCAGATGGATGTGTCGCCGAGAGGCCAACCAGAGACGTCATCAGGAACAAACGATACGGTCAGACCGTGCGCCTCATGGTGCCAACTTGCTCGGGACCTACAACAGATAGATGGCCGGAGCAAGTTGGTGTCAGGCAGCGCAGTGCGGGCACGGCTCAGGCGGTCAGATTGTCCATCAGGACCGGCGTTTCGGCTTTCACCGCCTCGCGCACGCGCATCCCGATGATTTGGTCGGTCAGCTTTGGTGCCGCGCCGAATCCCGGCCTCACCGACCGGAAATCCCCGGCCGACACCGTGTCACCCGCGTTCAAATCGCGCACGAAATAGAGCGACCGGCGAAAGGTCACATTGTCTGTTTCACTGGACTTTCGCCCGTAATCCACCCGCCCCAAGGCATCCCACGCGGTGCGAGCCCCGTTGCAAAGCTGTGCGAACTCGGTGGGTTCGAGCGAGAAACTGTCATCCGGTCCGCCGCCATTGCGATCCTCGGTCATGTGTTTTTCAATCACAGAGGCCCCAAGTGCCACGGCGGCAATGGCCGTGGTGTTGTCGAGTGTGTGATCCGAAAGCCCCGTCACAAGGCCGAAACGGGACATCATGTCAGGAATGGTGCGCAGGTTGTAATCCCCCGCAGGGGCCGGATAGCCCGAAACGCAATGCAGGATCGCAAGCTGTTTGCAGCCCCCCGCGCGGGCCGCCTCGATCGCTTCGGCTATTTCCTCGGCATCGGCCATGCCCGTCGAGATGATCATCGGCTTTCCCGTGGCGGCGACGTAGCGGATCAACGGCAGGTCGACCGCCTCGAAACTGGCGATTTTGTAGGCGGGGGCATTCAGGTCTTCCAACAGATCGACCGCGGTCGGATCGAACGGTGAGGAGAACATGGTGATCCCCCGCTTGCGCGCATGATCGAACATCGCCGCATGCCAGTCCCACGGCGTGTGGGCCGATTGGTACAGATCATAAAGGCTCTGTCCGGCCCATTTTCCGGAAGTAATCTGGAATTCGGGGCGTGTGGAATTGAGCGTAATCGTATCTGCCGTATAGGTCTGGATCTTGACCGCATCCGCGCCCGATGCCGCCGCCGCATCAATAAGCCGAAGCGCAGCATCAAGGTTGCCATTATGGTTCGCCGACAGTTCGGAGATAACATATGGCGGGTGGTCCGGACCGATACGACGTCCGGCGATGGTGAGTTCTGGGTATACTGTCATGGCGGTCTCCTATCAGAAACAGGTGGCGTATAGCGACTTGAAATTCAAGGCACTACAGATCGAGGCGGAACGTAAAAAAGCCGTCTTCAAGGCCTGTCTGTTTGTATCCGGCGGATCGAAACAAGGCCAGAGACGCGCGGTTTTCAACCTGAACTTCGGCGGTAAGAGCCGTCAGCCCCCCGGCGCGACTGACATCGGCAAGACGTGACAACAGACGCCCCCCAAGGCCAAGCCCGCGGGCCTGAGGCGCGAGAATAATCGAGACGGCGGCGCATTGCTCCCCCGCGCCATGACCCTGTTCCAGATCGAGTCTGAGATGTGCCATAGCCGGCGACCCCGCAACATACAGGCGGCGGTCCGGATCCGCGAGCGCCCGTGAAAACCACACCAGATGGTCGGCAAGCGGCGGCTTTGCGCCTGCGCGAAAGTACGTGGCAGGCAGCGCATCGCGCCACTGCCAGATGGCGTCGGCATCCTCCATCGTGGCGCGGCGCAGCACCACAGGGAGTTCAAGGTCGGCAGCCACACGAGAGACCCCTCGCCCGTCGGCAATTGCCGCAGCGGATCGGGACAAAGCACGCAGCAGAGTAGGAGTTTGCGATTGGCGCAGGGCTTCGATGAGACGCGCCGGAAACGCGGAGGACTGTGGCCGCCCGATATCTATGGCGGCACCGGCGCAGGAAAGCGCAGCGGCCGCGGCCTGTTGGTTGTCCGCCAGAACAGCGATCAGCGTTGGCAACCCCAAAGCACACCGCTCCCATGACGTGCCGCCCGCCGCACCAATGGCCAGATCGGCCTGCACCATTAGGGCCGCCATGTCAGGCACATCGACCACGACCTGTGTCGGGTGGCGCAGTGTTTTGGCGATGGCGCGCACATGGTCCAACCACGGGGCGTTGCGGCCCATCACAACGGTCATACGGCACCCCTCGGGCAAGGGGCAATCAGCCAAGGCGTCAAGAACTTGCGAGGTCGCATCATCCTTGTCCACCCCGCCCATCGAGATAAGGATATGACCCAAGCGCGTTTCTTTGCGCCGCGCGAGGCTTTCATCGCGCAACTGCGCAAATTCGGGGCGCAAAAGGGCATAACGGGGACCGATAAGGCGGATGCAATGCGCCGGCACACGGCCCTCATAATCCGACGCGCGGCGGCCCAGATTCTGGTCCAGCAACAGATCGGCAATGTGAGTGCGGTCGGCGAGATCATCCACCACCGCCAGTTTCGTCTCTCCGGTTAATACGGCGGCTTGCCACCGCGCATCAAAGGCGTAGTGATCCACCACCAACCAATCGCACCCCTGCGCCGCCTCACGGGTCTGTGCCGCGTCTTCGTCCCACGGCACCCCGGCCCAGAGCGCATGGGCGGGATCATCCGCCACAGGGGTGAAACCGGATGTGGGGGCCGGCAAAAGCACAAGGCCGAACCCGTTGTCAGTGACCCGTTGTCCCAGATGACCCTCAAGGTCGCGACACACGAACACACATGTGTGACCCCGCGACCGCAATTCGACGGCCAGTGTCAAACACCGCATCACATGGCCCGTCCCCATCTGGACAGAGGCATCGGCGCGAAACAGCACCTTCATTTTTGAAGAACCTGAAAGAGCGCCTCGGCGCGGATCCAGTCATCGGGCGTATCAATGTCCACCACACGGCTTGTCGGAAGTGCGACACCGCGTGCGCCCGCCCCGAACACAGGCACCCCTGCGCCCCATGTTGCGGCCTTGGCCCAATAGAACTGCCCCGCATCATGCCAGGCGGGCTCAAGGTCCTGACTGCGGACCTGCATTTGCGCCGCATCCATCATCGACACCGCGCCGTCCGCCCCGCGCCGTAAGGCCCGTTGGATCGGGTAGGCAAATTCGGTGACGGCCATCGCGTAACTTGCCCCCGCGTGCAACAGGCGCAGCCCCTCGGCCAGATCCGCCGCCTGCACAAAGGGCGCAGTCGCATAAAGGCAACACACAGGCGCATCATCCGCCACGCCGAGCGCATCGACCGCATGGGCGATGACAGGCACGGTGGCGGCATGATCATTGGATAAATCCGCAGGCCGCAAAAACGGCACCTCGGCCCCTTGCGCGCGGGCAATCGCGGCAATCCCATCATCATCCGTTGAGACCACAATACGGTCGAACAGACCGCACTCGCGGGCGGCCGCAATCGACCATCCGATCATCGGACGCCCGTGGAAATCGCGGATATTCTTGCGTGGAATGCGTTTTGATCCGCCGCGTGCGGG
Source organism: Celeribacter sp. (assembly GCF_048259695.1). Classification (GTDB taxonomy): domain Bacteria; phylum Pseudomonadota; class Alphaproteobacteria; order Rhodobacterales; family Rhodobacteraceae; genus Celeribacter. Next base: position 216,907 of record NZ_JBLXHL010000005.1, read on the forward strand.
GATCACGCAAATGCTCATGGCGCGACCGCCAATGCTTTGGACAATTGCGCAACCACGCGCTCTTGATCCTCGTCACTCAAACCGGCGTACAGCGGGATAGAGATCGCCTCGGCATAGTAGGCCTCGGAATTGGGGAACTGCCCCTCGGCATAGCCCATGGCGCGATAATACGGCTGCGTGTGGACGGGAATATAATGCAGGTTCACGCCAATCCCTGCGGCACGCAAGGCGTCAAAGACCGCCGCATGACGGTCGGCGGCCACGCGCACCACATAGAGGTGCCATGACGATGCCGTGTCGGGATGTTGGGCGGGTAAGGTCACAGGCAGGTCGGCCAACAGCCGGTCGTACCGCGCGGCAAGTGTGCGGCGACGCGCGACAAAGGCATCCAACCGCGTCATTTGCGACAGGCCAAGGGCGGCCTGAATTTCGGTCATGCGGTAATTATACCCCAAACTGACCTGTTGATAATACCACGCCCCGTCAGGCGCATGGGTCATCTCGTCAGGCTCGCGGGTGATCCCGTGGCTTCGTGCCAATTCCATTTTCCGCGCAAGATCCGCCTCCTGTGTGGTCGCCATACCGCCCTCACAGGTGGTGATGATTTTCACAGGATGGAACGAGAACACGGTGATATCGGAGTAACGGCAATCGCCAACGGGGCGCCCTTGGTGGTCGGCGCCGATCGAATGACTGGCGTCTTCGATGATCTTCACACCATAGGCCCGCGCCACACGGCAAATTGCCTCCATATCGGCGGATTGACCGCACAGATGCACAGGCACGATCACCTTTGGCAACAGCCCTGCCGCCTGCGCCGCCTCAAGCTTTGCGCTCAGGGCCGGAACACTCATTGTGTAGGTGACGGGATCAATATCAACGAAATCAACCTGCGCCCCGCAATACAACGCACAGTTTGCGGAGGCCACAAATGTCGTCGGCACGGTCCAGAGCCAGTCCCCGGGACCAAGATCAAGCGCCATACAGGCCGCATGCAACACCGAGGTGGCCGAATTCATTGCCACCGCGTGAGCGGCCCCGACACGTTGCGCCACCGCACGTTCAAAGGCCGGAACCTGTGGCCCTTGGGTCAGAAAATCCGACTGCAACACCTCGACCACCGCCGCGATATCCGCATCGGTGATGTCTTGTCGCCCGTAGGGAATGAACGTCTCGGTCATGGGGTGCCTTTCGATATCTCGGTACAGTGCGCACCAGCGTTTCGGGCAAAGGTTACACCGTTGCCGACCCCGTTTCCAGTGCCGCCGCAACCGCGTCGGCAAGGATCGCCGCCTCGTGCGGGGCTCGCGTACCATCGGCGTAATGGGCGGCAAAATATTTGGCATTGGACGGGTTTACACAAGCCGGAAGTCCGCACGCAGCAAGATGCGCACACAGCCAGTCGCAAATCTCTGTGCTCCCTTTGAGCACAGGGGCCTGAAAGGCGTCCCAATCGAGCGCAGGATCAAATCGGGTCACGTTGGGACAGCCCTCGAACCACGCCCGCCCGAAGATCAAGGCACGCCGACCAAGGATCGCCGCCTCCAACGCCACCGTCCCCGTAATTGTCGCCACCGCTTCAGCGCCAAGGGTCAACTCCGCCGAGGACACGGTTTCACGCACCAGATGCACGCCCTCAACCTTTTGGACCGCATGATAGAACCGCGCGGTGCGGCCTTGGTGGCCCATCATTCGTGCATTGAACTGGCTCGGGTGCTCTTTAACACAAATGGAAATCCCCGCCGGAACAAGCGCACGAAGCTGCGCCAAGGCCCGCAACTGATCGTGAAAGAGCCCCCCGTCGGGATTGGTCGTGCGCTCGGGTTCATAGTGCAGCGGAAAGTAGACATACGGGCCTTTGGGGGCCGCGTTTTCGGCAACACGCACAAAAGACCTGTACAACCGCCCGCGTTTTAACGCCGCATAAGCCATGCGGGGCTTCAGGAGGCGAACCGCGGATTTGAGCGGCGCAGTCAGGCGCTTCACGCGCCCCGCCAACGGATCACGTCCCGCCTGAATCTGCATATAACGCGGCACAAACGCATAGGTCTTCGGGTTTTCAAAACGTGCCACATACGCCGCGACAACAGGGCGGAACCGGGCAATCAAATCGGTGCGCTTTGCTTCACGGGGGACGCAAAGAGCGCCGATATCGAGGTCAGGCGACCACAGTCCACGCCGCAATGTGACCACAGGCGCGAGTGGCCACGCCGAAAACACCAAGACCTCCAACCCCGCGAAGCCCGCCAGTGCATAAAGCACATAACTCGGCGCGGAATGAGGATTTTCGGCCATGAGCACCACCTCGGCGTCCTGCGCAACGATACGCGACATGGCCCAAAAACACAGCTCGATAAAATAGGCTTCCCGCTCGGGACCACTGGTCGGGCCGAACCGCTCACTTCGGTCCATCAATTTGATTGCGTGATCACGCACTTCATGCAGGGCCGGACTGGTCCAAAACCCCGAAAACTGACCCGCATAATGTGCACGCGGCACCCGACGTTTGAAGTTGATCGATTTAAAATTGACCACTTCGGCGTCCGGAAACGCGGCTTTCGCAGCCTGATCATGAACCCCATCGCCAAGCCACAATACCGGCTCGGCCACACCCGCATCGGCAAGGTGTTGTGCAAGGTCGAACCATAGCGGGCGACCTGCGGGGATATAGATCATGCGCAGCGGGCGCCGGACGGACATTGCGTCACACACCCGATGAGACCGCAAGGGGCAGTGCGCCCCTCACCATCCTGCCGCGCCTCACCATCAGATCGCGCCGATTTTGGATTCGTTGGCTGTGATCCACGTCTGCAAATCGGCGTCGCTCATCCATTCGGGGTTGCTGTCCGAGGCGTAGGTAAAGTCGTCCGCCACCCGCACGCCGTCTTTGACCCGTTCGGGGCTTGCCGACCAATTGTTGATCGCGGGCAGGATTTTGAAGTGCTCGGGATATTCGTAGGTGTGCGCCGCGTCCTCCGGACCGATCATCTGTTCGTGCAGCTTCTCGCCGGGGCGGATGCCGACCACTTCCTGTTTGGCATCGGGCGCCAACACGCGGGCTACATCGGTGACTTTCATCGACGGGATTTTCTTTACGTAAATCTCGCCGCCTTCCATGTCGTCAAGAGCGTGCCAGACAAGTTCAACGCCCTCTTCGAGGCTGATCATAAAGCGGGTCATGCGCGGGTCCGTGATCGGCAAAACGCCCTTGTCCGCGATGGATTTAAAGAACGGGATGACCGAGCCGCGCGACCCCATCACGTTGCCATAGCGCACCACAGCCATACGTGTGCCATGTTCGCCGCCATAGGAATTGGAGGCCACGAACAGCTTATCAGAGGCCAGTTTGGTGGCGCCGTAGAGGTTAACGGGGGACGATGCCTTGTCCGTGGACAGGGCGACCACGCGCTTTACGCCGCAATCAATCGCGGCATCGATCACGTTCATCGCACCGTTGATATTGGTTTTAACGCATTCAAACGGGTTGTATTCGGCGGTGGGTACGATTTTCGTCGCCGCCGCATGGATCACATAGTCCACGCCGCGAAACGCGCGGTACAAACGTTCGCGATCACGCACATCCCCGATGAAAAAGCGCACGCGGGGATCATCGCCATGGATTTTGGCCATTTCCCACTGTTTCATCTCGTCACGCGACAAAATGATGATCTTTTTGGGGTTATAACGCTCAAGCGTCATGCGGGTGAACGCGTGGCCAAAAGAGCCTGTGCCACCAGTGACGAGAATAGTGGAATTCGAAAGCATCTGCGGCTCCATATTATATTGCGCCCCGACGGGCAGCGTCAGTTGGGTTTCTACAGAGCAAGAAGGTGGCTTTCAACCACTTCGGCGGCCCTATCGAGGTTATGGGACAACTCGCCATAGCGGGCGCGAATGGGCGCGGCGTGGCGCAACGCATCACCGTCATCCAGAAACGCGGCGATCTGCTCTGCTGTCTCGACACAGGGCAGGCACGCCAGTTCCGGTTGCACGGCATTGAAAACCCCGACCGGCTTTTGATCATAGATCGCGTCAAGAACCACGGTGGACGGGTGGGAAATCACCTTATCGACCACCGCCATCACATCATTGATTGTCGCCATCCGCATCAGGCCTGCATGGCGCTCCGAGAGCACAATATTGGGGCGCCCTTTCACCAAGGCCTCGATCATGGCGGTGTTTTCGGGGTGACTTTTGCCACGATGGGACCGCAGGATGAACAAGGTATCGGGACGGGCATCCGCCAGTTTTGCCCATTCCGAAAACGCTTGGCGCTGTGCGCTGACGGGGTAGAGCGGGCTTTCAAACCCGAAATTATGGCAAATCAACAGGCGCTGACGCCACGTACCCAACTCGCGGTCCAGATCCCCAAGGGTCGCCGCGGGGGCCAAACGGTTGGTTTTAATCAGACCCGTAACGCGCAGACGGTCCGCGATGTCGTGGGCAAAGAACGGCGCATGCGGATCAGGTAGCTGCGTCCACGTCAGTATCAAACCGGCATGAAAGTCCCAAACCGGCTTGGCGCCACCGTAATGCAAACCCGCCTGAACCATACCATGTTGAACGAACACAGTGGGCTTTTTCGCTCCGGTAATCACGGAGTCACGCGGGCGGAATTTGCCGCCATAGGCGCGGGGATCGGAATGGGTCAACACCGCATCGGCACGCAGAATGTCGAGCGCGGCCCAAAGCTCCAAGCGCAAAAGTGACGCCGCCTTGTAGGACAGGCCCGCCGCGCGGATTGCCGCCTCGGCACGGGGTTCGACCTTGCGCAGCCGCGGTCCCAAAAGGATGAACGGCGCAATACGCCCTCGCGCGTGCAGGCGCTCCAACAGCGGAAAACAGCTGTCGAACGCAGGGCTATGGGGAATGACGCACAATAGCTGTTTCTTGCGGTTCATCGCGAGGCTCCTTTGGCACAGGGCGGCAGGAGGGCCGACAGGCCGGCAAATGTCTGTTGGGCAGCACCCGTTTTACCAGCGGAGAATGCCGCCGCGGCCGCAGCCATTTTTGCAAGCGCAGGCGGGTCCGCAAACAAGCTTGCGATGCGGGTCTCCAATGCGGTGGCATCGGGCAGGCTTTCAAAGGCACCCGCACGCCGCGCAGGTTCCGCCATAAAATCAATACCGTAGGTCGATGGCCCCATCACGACAGGACGTCCGAGTGCCATCGGCTCGATGATGTTGTGTCCACCATGATCCACGAGACTGGCCCCGACAAAGACCAGATCGGCCACGGGATAATAGGCGTTCATCTCGCCTGTGCTGTCACCGACAAGAACCTGTGCCTCTGGCATGACGCCTTCCATATCCGGTCCCAATGCAGAACGCAGCGCCACCGGAATGCCCAAAGCCGCAAGAGCGTCCTTCACAGCCTGAAATCGCTGCGGGCTTCGTGGCGCCCACAACACCCGCAACCCCGTATCCGCCGCCAAAAGCCGCGCCACCATCGGCACAAGAAAACGCTCCTCGGCCTCGACCGATGAGGCAATCATCAACACACGCCCGGCCCCGACCATGCCTGTCCGCAATTTTCGCGCGAGGCCAAGGTGGACAGGGTCAATCCATTGGTCAAATTTCATATCCCCCACCACGGTCACGCGGGACGGATCGACGCCAATGCGGACATAGCGATCGCGGTAGGCCTCTGTGCGCGTGAAAATGTGGCTGAACAGGTGGTATAGCTTATGGATCTGGTGATGCACTCCGCGTCCGTTCCCGATGGATCGTTCCAGAAGATTGCCGTTTGCCATCACGGCCGGAATGCCTTTGCGCACAGTTTCGAACAGCATCGCCGGCCAGAGTTCGATCTCCATGACCACCAGAGCGACAGGGCGGGCGCGGCGCAGAAACAACCGCACCGCCCAGAACAAATCCAACGGGACGTAACATTGCGTAACGCCGTCATCTGTTGCAAAAAGTCGCGCTCCCTCGGCCAGTCCTGCGGGGGATTGATGGGTCAAAAGGATGGTGAACCCTTCGGCCCTAAGGCGCCGGATCAGGGGACTGGCGGCCCGCGTTTCACCCAAAGACGCCGCATAGATCCATACCGCGCCACGCGGTCCCGTTGGGCCACAACCGATCCGGTGCGACAAATGCCGCAAATGCGCAGGTTCCTTGCGCGCGCGCAGAACCAAAAGGACGCAGACCAACGGCAGCATCGCGTGCGCGACCACCTGTTCGACGACGTACAGAAGCCTCGTGGCGACCGATAAATCACGCAAAGACGCTATGTGCCGTCTAACTGTCATACGTACTCCGTCGCAGCTTCGCCGAAGGCACCCCACGATCATTGTCAGAAAAGCCCGCACGGGGCGGGACCAGATTTGTGGCTCGATGCCCATGGCGCAGCCCCGTCACGGGACAGATCCCGAAGGCGACATGCGGTTCAATGTGTAAATGCACCCCTGGATGTCAAGTTTTTAAAGCAAGGCAGGGCGCGGTACGGTACGGCAATGGCATCCCCCTTTTTGCCCTCCGCCCCTATAGGCAGCTTGGCCCCACCGATGCGTGTTGCACGCAAAAGGCGACCCACCGGGCCGCCTCGCTACAATCCACTTCGTGGCCCGCCGTATGGCACACAGGAGCGTCGCCACCCGAAGGCGCGTCAAGCCCATGCCTCGAAATCGGGCGCGGTTAGTGCGTCCAGACCTGCTTGCGACTGGTGGCAAAGTTATCGCCGTAGCCACCGGGACGCACATTATGGGCGCGTTTGTGTGGCTCTTGAACGATGTGTTCAATGCCGTTTTCGGTCGCATAAGCAACGGCAGCCTCTTTGCTGTCGAATTTCATGCGCACTTGCGTTTGCGTATCCGTTGACGAGGTCCACCCCATCAGCGGGTCGATATCGCGGGCCGACGCGGGCGCGAAGTCCAAAATCCATTCTTTGGTTTTGGCTTGGCCGGACTGCATGGCGTTGCGGGCGGGCTGATAAATACGAGCGCGCATCGACGACTCCTCTTTGTTTCTAGTGGCGTTATCCTCCGTTCTGTCGCGCGTTTCAAGCCCTCCGTTGACAGGACGGCGCACAACACGAACCGGCACGGAACCTCGCGAGTGGATGGATGCATCGCGGACGTCGGCGTCAATCAGGCAGGGATGATCGGGAGGGGCAAGGGTGACTGTCCGGTTTCGGGGCGGGAGCTTGGGGTGGGTGGGGCGTTGCGCCCGAAACCGGATCAGTCGTATTGCTGCTTGCCTCTACACTGTAGTCGCACGATTTAACTCAAAGCAAGATCTAATTTTACTTAAGGTTGCATTGTGTTCCTAAAAATATCCTTAAAAGAGTAACCATTCATTAACCTTCGACACCCTGCCCTCGCGCCCTTGAAACGGGAACAAAAAGGGATCAGATATAGAGGACTGCACGTTTTACGCCATTTGCCGCTATTTTTCGCCCCAGCGAAGGACCGAACATACCCGCCATGGACCAACCAATCCTGCACTCCCCTGCCCCGGATGTAAAAAACCGCCCCAAACTGGAGGGCGGCAAACGGTTTGTCCTGCACACAAACTTTGAGGCCGCGGGGGATCAACCGACCGCGATCAGGGAAATATCGGCGGCGATCAACGCAGGCGAGCGCGATCAGGTCCTGCTTGGGGCCACAGGCACGGGCAAGACGTTCACCATGGCCAAGGTCATCGAGGAAACCCAACGCCCCGCCATTATCCTTGCGCCGAATAAAACCCTCGCCGCACAGCTCTACGGCGAATTCAAAGGTTTTTTCCCCGACAACGCCGTCGAATATTTCGTGTCCTACTATGACTACTATCAACCCGAGGCCTATGTCGCGCGCTCGGACACCTTCATCGAGAAGGAAAGCCAGATCAACGAACAGATCGACCGGATGCGCCACTCGGCCACCCGCGCCCTGTTGGAACGCGACGACGTGATCATCGTTGCCTCGGTGTCGTGCATTTACGGCATCGGTAGCGTCGAGACCTACGGCGCCATGACACAAGACCTCCATGTGGGCCATGAATACAACCAACGCGAGGTCATGGGCGACCTCATCGCACAGGCTTACAAACGCAATGACCACGGCTTTGCCCGCGGCACCTTTCGCGTGCGCGGCGACAGTTTGGAAATCTGGCCCGCTCACCTCGACGACCGCGCGTGGAAGCTATCGTTCTTTGGCGAAGAGTTGGAAAGCATCACGGAGTTCGATCCGCTCACAGGTGCCAAAACCGACACATTTACGCAGGTCCGCGTCTACGCCAACTCGCACTATGTCACACCGCAAAAAACGATGAAGCAAGCGGTTCAAGGCATCAAAAAAGAGCTGCGGATGCGATTGGACCAACTCAACAACGAAGGCAAATTGTTGGAGGCGCAGCGCCTTGAGCAGCGCTGTAATTTCGACATCGAGATGTTGGAGGCCACGGGTGTGTGCAACGGCATCGAGAACTATTCGCGCTACCTCACGGGCCGCGCCCCGGGGGAGCCGCCCCCCACCCTGTTCGAATTCATCCCCGACAATGCAATCGTGTTTGCCGACGAAAGCCACGTGTCGGTGCCGCAAATCGGCGGCATGTACAAGGGTGACTTCAGACGCAAAATGACACTGGCCGAACACGGGTTCCGCCTGCCCTCGTGCATGGACAACCGACCTCTCAAGTTCGAGGAATGGGATGCCATGCGCCCGCAATCGGTCTTTGTCTCCGCCACGCCCGCCGCGTGGGAATTGCAACAAACCGGCGGTGTATTCACGGAACAGATCATTCGCCCTACGGGTCTTTTGGACCCTGTCGTCGAAATCCGCCCAGTGGAAACACAGGTCGACGATCTGCTCGATGAAGTGCGCAAACAGGCCGCTGCGGGCTACCGCGTTCTGGTCACAACACTGACCAAACGCATGTCCGAAGACCTGACCGAATACCTGCACGAACAAGGTATTCGCGTGCGCTATATGCACTCCGATATCGACACGATCGAGCGGATCGAGATCCTGCGCGACCTGCGGCTCGGGGCGTTCGATGTGCTGATCGGGATCAACCTTTTGCGCGAAGGTCTGGACATCCCCGAATGTGGCCTCGTTGCCATTCTCGATGCGGACAAAGAGGGTTTTTTGCGCTCCGAGACCTCGCTGATCCAAACCATCGGCCGCGCCGCACGCAACGCCGAAGGCCGCGTGATCCTCTATGCCGACCGCATCACCGGATCGATGGAACGCGCCATGGGGGAAACCGAACGCCGCCGCGAAAAGCAAATGGCCTATAACCTCGAACACGGCATCACCCCGCAGACGGTCAAAAAGAACGTCGAGGACATTCTGGCGGGCCTGTACAAAGGCGATGTCGACATGAACCGCGTCACGGCGACCATCGACAAACCGATGGCGGGCCAGAACCTTCAGGCCGTTCTGGACGGGCTACGGGTCGACATGCGCAAAGCCGCCGAGAACCTCGAATTCGAAGAGGCCGCGCGCCTGCGCGACGAGGTCAAGCGTCTGGAAGCCGTCGAACTGACGATTGCCGATGACCCGCTCGCCCGACAATCCGACGTCGACGCCGCTGTCGAGACATCCAAAAACGCCGGTGGGCGCAGCACAGGTGGACGCGGCGGGATGCGCGGCGGAAAGCGCAGTCGCGGGAAGCGGTGAGGTCCGCCCCCACCACGACACACCCCAAGAAGAAAACAGGTGACAAAAAACGGGGGCGCATGATGCGCCCCCGTTCGTTTTTCTTGGCATGACGGCCTTAGAACGGGCTGTCGGGGAAGTAGTAGTCTGCGGCGTTTTCTGGTGTGACCAGGGTGGCGTCGATGGTGTAAACGCCCGCTGTTGGCACGTTGGCAAAGAGCGCCGCAGCCGTCATTTCCATCGCGGTGCCGATCATCGCTGGCGGATAGAGCACGTCCACGGGGATCATTGCATCGCCATCCATAACCCGCTTGATCATGTCTTTGGACCCTGCGCCGCCGATCACATATTGAATGTCGGTGCGTTGGGATTGTTCGATGGCCTGAAGCACACCAACGGACATATCGTCATCCTGACACCACACCACGTCGATGTGTTCGTATTTGGTCAGAAAGTCCTGCATAACCTTGAACGCGTCATCGCGGTTCCAGTTGCCGAACTGGCGGTCGAGAACCTCGATGCCGGACCCTGCGATCCCTGCGTCAAAGCCGTCCTGACGCTCTTGGTCGATCGGGATGGGCATGCCGCGAATGACGACCACTTTGGCGTCAGGAGTGCGGCCTTCGATATAATCACCGGCCACTTCGCCCAAGGCAAAGTTGTTACCCGCGACGTAGAGGTCGCGCACGGACAGGTCGTTGTTGGACGGGGCGCGATCCACCAGAGCCACGAACGTGCCCTTGTTTTTCACTTCCTTGATCGCGTTCACAAGCGGGTCAGGGTTGGTTGGCAAAATGACGAGTGCGTCGATGCCCTGAATTTCCAGATCCTGAAGCGCGTTGGCCTGTGACGCGGGATCGGGTGATGTTTTGACGATCACGTCGAGGTCGGGATAGGCGGCCTCGAGTTTCTCGGCAATGCGGTTGGCGTGATACACAACGCCCGCAGTCCAACCATGATCGGCGGCGGGGATGGAAACCCCGATCTTCATGTCGGCGGCATATGCGGTTCCGACGAATGACACTGACGCGAGGGCGACAGCCAATACAGATTTTCTCATGTTCTTCCTCCCTAAATGGACGCTTTAACGTAGGCCGGCGTCCGTTACGGCCTGTTATGCCTTGCGCGACAGCGAGCGCTGCACAAGCATTGCAATGATGATGATTGCGCCCTGAATGGCACCGAGCAGGTACTCGGAGATAAAGCTCGACAGCAGCATGATGTTGCCCACAAGTTCGAGGATAAAGGCACCGCAAATGGTTCCCCAAACACGACCTGCGCCGCCCTTGAGCGCGGTCCCTCCCACCACCACCGCGGTGATGGCCTGCAGCTCCCACATCGTGCCGGTGGTTGCGGATGTCGAACCGAGACGCGGCACATAGAGGATCACGGCAATCGCCACACAGATCCCCTGTATGATAAACGCGGTCATGCGCACACGGTCGACGTTGATGCCCGAATAGCGTGCGACATCGCGGTTGGACCCCACGGCAACCACATGGCGGCCATAGCGGGTACGGTACATGATGACGGCGGCGATAACGGTCACGGCCAAGATGACCCAGATCGGGATCGGCAGGCCCATGAAACGGGCAAAATAGACGGGGCGATAAGCATCCTGTTGCTCCATCGAACTCAGGGTGATCGCCCCGCCCTGACTTAGCCACGTGGTTAGGCCACGAAAAATTCCCATCGTACCGAGCGTCACAATAAACGGCTCGATCCGCCCCCATGTCGTCACCGCACCGTTGAGAAACCCGCAGGCGGCACCAAGCGCCGAGGCCAGTAGCATCGCCGCCATGATCATCAGATACGGATTTTCGATCACGCCCGAATTCATAAACAGGATCATCACAGAGGCAACAAAGGCCACCATCGAGCCGACCGATAAATCAAGATCGCCGGACGAAATGACAAAGGTCGCACCAACCGCGATCACGGCAATAAAGGCCGATCGCGTTGCCACGTTTGCAAGGTTTGTTACCGAGATAAAGTTCGGATTGACCATCGCGCCGACGATCAACAGCAAAACAAGCGCGATAAACGGTGCTACGGCACGCATATCCATGCTCGCGAGTAGCGATTTTTGTGTCTTGCTTTGTGGGTCTGGTGTTTGGCTCACGTGTCTCTCCCTTTGGCGGTCTTTGCGCCGCTTAACTGGCTTTGCGCAGGCCCGCAGCCGCACGCATGATTTGATTTTCGTTGACGTCATCCCCATCGAGCACCTCGACAAGTGCCCCTTCGCGCATCACCGCGACACGGGCGCATAGTCCGATGATTTCGGGCATCTCGGATGAAATCACGATGACCGAATGCCCCTCATGGGCGAGGACGGAGATGAATTGGTAAATCTGCTGCTTGGTGCCGACGTCAATCCCGCGCGTCGGCTCGTCGATGATGACAATCCCCGGTTCGGTTTCCATGATTTTTGCCAACAGCAGTTTTTGCTGATTACCGCCCGACATGCGCCCCGCCATCACGCGGGCATCGCGTACACGGATGTCGAACCGCCGCTTGGCACGGTCCATGGCCACGACCTCGCTTGCGGGCGACAAAAGTCCGCGGCGCACATGGCGGTCCAACGATTGCAGCGTCAGGTTCGGGGTCATCCCCTCGCCGAGCAACAGCCCCTTTCCCTTGCGGTCCTTGGTCATATAGGCCACGCCCATCGCCGTCGCCGTCCCCATGTCATTGGCATGAAGCGGCAGGCCGTTGACCTCGACCGTACCAGAGGCGCGGGGGCGCAACCCGATAATAGCCTCCATCAACTCGGTGCGACCCGCGCCGATCAGGCCGGAAAACCCCAGTATCTCACCCTTACGCAAGGCAAAGGACGCATTTTTCACGAATCCGGTGCTCAGGCCATCCACCTTCAGAACAACAGGCGCATCGACATCGGGTTCGGATTTTGACGGATAAAGGCTCGACAATTCACGCCCGACCATCAACTGCGCGATCATCTCGCTATCGAGGTTTCGGGTCTCTTCCGTTTTGATCCACTGACCATCGCGCAACACCGTTACACGGTCGGTCAACGCCATGACCTCATCGAGCTTGTGAGAGACAAACACGAAACTCGCCCCCTGCGCGCGCAGCTTGCGGACCCGCACGAAAAGACGGTCCACTTCCTCTTGCGACAAGACCGCCGTTGGCTCGTCCATAAAGATCACCCGCGCATTGCGGCTAATGGCCTTGGCGATTTCGACCATTTGCTTATCCGCAATGGTGAGATCGGAAATCAGTGTGTTTTCATGGATGTTCGCGCCGAGTTCATCAAGTGCTTCACGGGTCTTTGCCCGCATCGCCTTGCGATCCAAAAGGCCGAAGCGGGTGATTTCACGACCCAGAAACAGGCTTTCGGACACGGTCAGGTGATCGGCAAGGTTCATCTCCTGGTGAATGAGCGCGATACCCAGTGATTCAGCCAGACCATCGGGCGGCAAATCAACCTCAACACCATCAAGGCACAACACCCCTGATGTAGGCGCCTCAAACCCCGAGAGGATTTTGACGAGCGTGGATTTCCCTGCGCCGTTCTCGCCCATCAACGCATGGATCTCGCCCTCACGGATGTCGAAGTCGACACTGAAAAGGACAGGCACGTCATTGAAAGATTTAGATATTCCACGCGCAGCCAAAACGACGGCACGCGCATCACCCGGCGCGTCAGACATAGTTCCTCCCAGAAGTATTCAAACTTCTCCCTGTAGAATCTGTAAACCTTTTCATGAGTGATGTAAAGGTTTACATAGACGCAGCAACACTGGTGTAACGGCTGACTTTCTGCCATGACCGACGACACACAACCACACACCAGACTGACCAATCAGGGGAGAGACATCGGTGGCACCCAAAGATCAGGCCACAATCGAAGATGTCGCCCGCATCGCAGGCGTATCCATCGCCACGGTCAGTCGCGCGGTCCACTCGCCCGAGCGCGTGGCCGAAACCACCCGCAAAAAGGTCAATCAGGCAATCCTTGTGACGGGGTACACGACCAATGCGATGGCCCGCAGCCTGCGCATGGGGCGCTCCAACATCATTCTGGTCCTTGCGCCCGACATTGGCGATCCGAATTTTTCCTCGACCCTGATCGGGATTGAAACAGAGGCCCGCGCACGCGGCCATGCGATCCTGATCGGACACACCCAAAACGATCCCGAACGCGCTATTGATTACCTCAAATATGTCACCTCACATCAGGCGGCGGGCATGATCCTGTTTACCGGACGCCTGCCCACGGGTGACGCCGTGAGCGCCATGCCCCTGCCCCCGACCGTTGCCGCGTTCGAACCCATTCAGGACGGCACCTTCCCCTATGTCGGCGTCGATGATTGCGCGGGGGCCCGCAAAGCCACGGAACACCTGTTGGCCGCAGGGCATCGCACCATTGCATTTGTCGGTGACACGCAAATGCGCATTGCCTATCAGCGCCGCCGCCAAGGGTTCGACGCCGCCATGGACGCCGCCCGCGTCCCCCCGGACAACCGGATCATTGTAAAAGGCGACGGGACAACGGCCTCGGGCGAACATGCTGTTGAGCTGTTGTTCATGCGCGATCATTTGCCCTCCGCCTTTATGTGCGTCAATGACACGACGGCGATTGGGGTGATGAACGCGCTCGCAGCCCGCCGTTACAATGTGCCGCTCGATTTTTCTGTCATCGGCTTTGATGACGTGCCGCAGGCGACCTATGTCTCGCCACCGCTGACCACCATCCGCCAACCACGCTCCATCATCGGAAAAACCGCCATTTCCCGACTGTTCAACATGATCGAGAAAAAGGATGGCGCACTGGCCACGACCGAACAGTTGATCGCACCGGATCTTGTCCTGCGCGGCTCGGTCACATCCCCGAAGTTCAGCCCCGACCGCTAACAGATAAGCAACCCGTTACTTTGGGGGCGCCCCCAATGCCGCACGGGCCTTTTTCAATGCCTGACGAAACACTGGGCCCGGAGCGCGTGCAATCACGGCCTCGCAATATTGCGCGACCCACGCGGGGCGTTGCGCCTTTTGCAGCCGGTCAAGCATCTCTTTTTGATAACGGCGGTTTTCACGGCGCCCCCGTAGCAAATGGTAGAACTCCGCGTCCGTAAGCGTTCCGGAAATCGCCCCTTCGACAACGGGCGTCAGAATGCCGAGTTGCCCCCAAAGCGACGCAATGCGGTGGCCGAAATAACGGCATCGCATCTTGCGCAGGTTCTCTCCGCGAAACAGTGCCGCGTGCATCGCATCGAGTGGCGACAGGGGATCATAGAAAAGATAAACATAGGCGGCACTTTTCACCATGTCGGGCGCATAGCCGTAGCGTGTGGAAAAATCACGCGCCCATGCCTTGCGGTAGCGGGTTTCCCAGGAGGCATCCGCACGCGCCAATGTGGCCTGCGGAGAAATAAGCACCACACCGGCCCCCGGGTGGACGGCCGAAAACGCCGCGGCGGCATAGCCCCCCATGGATGCGCCGTAAAAAATCACACGCTTGTAGCGGTCAAAGAACCCTTCGGCTTTCAGGCGGTCAAAGAAATCATACACGGCCTCGTCGCGGTACCATGTCCAATCGTGGGCCATCATGCCAAGCATCGACCACCCGCGTTTTTCTACGAACCCATACCCCCACGGCATCTTTCCCTCGCCACGCGAATAGACGTCGTCAAGATTTTCGAACGTCACGATCAGCGTATCGCCACGGTTCACCAACAGGGCTGTATGCTGTGGCCCGAGTTCCTCGTAGAACCCCTCGCGTGCGCCAACCTCGCGCAAGGAGGCACGCCACGCGTCTTTGCCCGGCTCCGGCGAAACGTCCGTGGCCATTACCGTTGCCCTCTCAGGCGACGCGTCACCTGTTCATACATATCGAGATCGGCCCCGAATGCCGCCTCAAGGTTTTTCACATCCTGCGCCGTGAGCGTGTCACGCCAACTTCGCGAAGTGGTTTGATGGCCAAAGGACCGGCGCGTATCCTCGATCTGATCCGCCGCCTCTGCGCCAAAAATCACCGCAGTGATATGCGCCATTGCGGGGGCCATATCCTCGACCACACCGACATAATCATAGGGGATTTGGTCGTAGGACATTTCCAACCGCTGTGATCGCCAGTGACGGTCCAGATCGCGCGCGCCCTCATCATGGGCCAAAATGTCGATAAAAGCCGACAGCGAGAGTGGCGCATCGGCGGGCCGCCCGAGATAGGCCATAAGGTTGGCGCGTTGTTTGCCCGCCACGTCGACCTTATCCGCCCACGCAGACACCGTGCGGGCAACCGGTTCGCGCACGATGGTGAATTTGAACACATCGTCACTTTGCACCGCCGCCTCAACCATCGCATTCGACACCCCCCGCGGCCCGGTGAGCAGCAACGATTGGGGCGGGGCATGGACACGCTCCATCGACAGCTCCTCAACGATATTTTTTGTCGCGGCGAGTTGCTTCATCAAGGTCGCAAGCACGGTTGTACACGCGGCCTTGTGCATCTTCATATACAAGAAACGGCGCTGCGGCGGGTCGAACGCCGGCAGGTTCACCGTTTGCAAAAAGTGGCGGCGATGCGGGTAATTGGCCAACATCGCGTCGAAAAGTGCCATTACTGTGCCTCCGGTGCAAATAATCTGGGTGCATTTTGCACGATGGTGTCGCGGCATTCCTTTATGAACTGCTTATCGACGAGGAAATCACGGCACAGCTTATCCATAGATGCGTCGCTCTTTATCGCAGCGAGGCCGACCTCTGCGCGAAATTGCGCCTCATCCTCTGGCGACCGCGTTTCTATCTTCACCGCCTTGGGCAAGATCAGCGCATCATCAGGATTGATCTCGTGCTTGCCCAACAGCCGGTCCATGAAGGATCCGCGACGCGGGCGATTGTTTTCCTTCTCCTCAAGCCGCGGCTTCATACGGCGCGCCCAGAAATGCACCCCCCGCGTCTCGTCGGTAAACCGTTCCTCGACGTTAAAGCGGCTGATAATCATATGATTCCGGTCCGGATAGCTTACAGGATAGAATGCGGCTTCGGGGCGGGCGTGTTCGATCTCTCCCGTCTCTCGCAAAAAATGGGTCACCGAAGCAGGCCCCGTGAAGCCCCAATTCTGGGCCGTCATATGGACCGGGCGCCCGGCGTCACGCTCCTCCTCCAACTCACGGATTTGCCAAGGCTTCAACCATGGGGCAATAGCATATTCGTCTTTGAAAAAAGCCAGAAGCCCGTTGAGCGTCGCGCTCTCGCGCGGCAGTCCCAAAACGGCATTACACACCAAGCCCGGTTTTTCCCAACCAAACACAAACCCTGACGGATCATCGAAAGCACGGTGACAATACATGTCCGCATCGACCCAAATCTTGTCGGTTTTCTTGAGTAGGTTCAGCCGCCACATATCGGCATGGATTGCGGGGCTTCCTGTCCGCACATGGCGCAGCATCGGGGTCGACGGGTAGATCTCTTCGGCATCCCCGACATGCACTCCGTGCGGGACATTGGGAATGGGTTCGTAGGAATAAAGGGTGATGTGATGCCCCATATCTGCGAAGCTTTTCAAACAAAGCTGCTCCAACCAACTCAATCGTCCGCCGATCCAAAGAGACGCAATTTCGGGAAGGTTCGCCATAATAAATGCCTTTAGCGCTGAGAGCGCTCCTCGTTATTGTACACTCACGGATAACATGGTCGCGGAGACCTATCTACGTGTTTCGGGAGCGACCATATGTAATTTTATTTAGATTACCCACGCTGAACCAAAGCGTAAAGTATTGTCATCACATGCAGAACAGCCTCTCACCCAACTTGACTTAGCGCCCCCCATATGAGACCAATCATACAATAAAAACAGGCGTCTCACGCAGCGGGCGCACGCCCACAAACGGGCCTTGGAGCAACAGGTGGGTGCGAGTTTGAGTGCAGTTGGGATCACATGCGTCCGCGACGAGGGGCCGTGGCTTCTTGACTGGATTGCGCACCACCGCGCCCACGGGTTTTCGCACTTCCTCATTGCCTCACACGACTGCCTTGACGGATCCGACACACTGCTTGATGCCTTGGATGCGGCAGGGATCATCACCCACCTTCCGTTCACGCCGAAAGCGGGCAAAGCCGTGCAATGGCAAGCCCTACGGCTGTTGCAGGATCACCCTGTCTACCGTGATGCCGACATGGCGATGTTTTTTGACGCGGACGAATACCTCGTTCTGACCGAGGGGGCGACGCTTGACACGCTCTTGCCCGAGGGGATCGACGCCGTACCACTGCGGTGGCATTTGTTCGGCAATGGCGGCCATGCGGAGTGGGTCGACCGCCCCGTTACCGAGCGGTTTACACGTGGCGGCGCGAACGGCATGCCTGTGCCGATGGGGCATCTGTTCAAATCCTTGCACCGCCCCTCCGCCTTTAACGGGCTCGGCATCCACCGACCGAAAGGCCGC
The DNA here is from genome assembly GCF_048259695.1 of Celeribacter sp. GTDB lineage: Bacteria > Pseudomonadota > Alphaproteobacteria > Rhodobacterales > Rhodobacteraceae > Celeribacter. The sequence continues at coordinate 234,898 of NZ_JBLXHL010000005.1, forward strand.
GCGACCTGGGCGCTCGCCTCGGGGATGAAAGCCCACCCGACATTCAACGAGATGGAAGGGCTGATCCACCTGCTTGGCGTGCCGCAAAAAGATGAACGTGCGTGGTTGAACCACTACTCGGTGCGCTCGATCGAAGAGTTCATTCTTAAATCCGACCGTGGCCTGCCAAACCATGTGCGAAAGCCGGTTGATGCCGGGTACTGGGCCTTGCGCAATTTCAATACGGTTGAGGACAAACGGATCGCACCGATGCTTGACGCGAGTCGCGCCGCGCGGGCGGCGCTGACCGAATTCGACACGCTGCACGCGGATTGTGTGCGTTACCACCGCGACCGCCTTGCCCGCCTCAAAAAGGACAAAGCGATCGTGGATCTGTTCTGGCAATGCGAACTTATGCCCAGCTCCGTTGCCCCCTCGGGCACCCGGTTTATGGCCCATATCGAAATGCTAAAACACGCAGAGAGCAAAAAGACCGATGGCTGATTACGTCGCACATACCTTGGAAGCACAGGTCTTTGGGGACATTATTTTACTCGACGCGATTGTGTCGGGGGAGATCACGGAACTGTTCTTTCACCACTCCAGCGTCATCTCCGACGAAACAGCGGCGGGGCTATTGCCCCGATCAGACGTCAAATCCGTCGGCAATGCCGCATGGGTCACAGGGGTGACACAGCAGGCGCCCGTGACGTTCAACACACATGAGATTGCCCTCAGCGCCCCTGAACCCGAGCTCATGCGCGGGCGCAACGTCGCGCTCTCGACCCGCAACGGCGAAAGCGCCCGAACGGTTCTGGACTGGCTGCGGTTCCACATCACCCATCAGGCCCTCACGGGCGCTGTCATTCTCGACCGCGCCGACCCGACCCGCAACGCCGCCTTTTGCGATGAACTGCGCGACGGGATTGCGGCGCTCGACACCGACCTGACGGTGATCCACCTGCACACCACGGTGCCGCTTGGCAAAGACACCCTGCCCCCTGAGGCGCATCCGTTCTCAACCCCCGGCGCGCCGGGCAAGGACCGCATGGACATTCCCGCGCCCGATGCATGGGCCGCCCCGCTTGCCGATGTTCTGGTCTACGAGCTTTTGCGGCGCAAGTACCTCGAACAGGCCCGCGCAGTGGCCAATATCGAGGTCTATGATCTGGTACCCAAAAGCGGGCCAATCACGATGTTCGACCTCGCACAGACCGCGCCGAACGGGGTGGTGCAATTGCTCGGACGACAGGCCTATCCGTGGCGGGCCAAAGGCGACGAGCCCTCTTTTGCCGATCACATCTGTATCCAGTTTGACGAGACCCGCCGCCGTGCGCGGTGGTGTGCGGCCCCTGCCCGCCTTGGCTCCGGATCGGTGTTTCGCCTGATCCGTGTGGGGGGCGCAAATCCCAAAGCCGGATACGAGTTCTACCGCTACATGGGGCTGCGCCACCGCGCGCCCTCCGTCTCCAAAATCGTCCCCAAATCATCGCTCATCGAACACGCCCCGCTGATCGCCATGTCGGCCTCCGAATGGGGCTATCAACCCGTGTTGATGCCCAAGGAAACCGTTGCCAAAGCCCCCCGTGGCGACAACTCGGTGGCGATTGTGACCTGCATGAAAAACGAGGGGCCTTTTATCCTTGAATGGCTCGCCTATCACCGCGCCATCGGGATCGAGGGATTTCTGGTCTACACCAATGACTGCACCGACGGGACCGATACCTTTCTCGATCTGCTTCAGGAAAAAGGCTATGTGCAGCACCGCGAAAACCCGTTCAAAGGCACCGATCTCAAGCCACAACACGCCGCCCTTCAGGCCGCCGAACACGAAGAGGTCGTGTCCGGTGTGGATTGGGCCATTTCGATGGACGTGGACGAGTTCATCAACGTCAAGGTTGGCGATGGCACCATGAGCGCCCTCTTTGCCGCCCTGCCTGATGCCAATCTGATCTCGTGTACATGGCGGCTGTTTGGCAACGCGGATGTACAGGGGTACGAGGACCAGTTCCTGTTGGAACAATTCGACCGCGCCGCCCCCGAGTTTGCCAACAAACCACACCAAGCGTGGGGCTTTAAAACCCTGTTCAAAAATATCGGCCTGTTCAAGAAATTGGGCGTCCACCGCCCCAAAGGGCTCAAGCCACAAATCTGGGATAAAATCCGGTGGTATAACGGATCGGGGAAACCGATGCCGCGCACCGAATTTCGCAACGCATGGCGGTCCACCGCAGACACCTACGGCTATGATCTGGTGCAACTCAATCACTACGCTGTGCGCTCGGCGGAAAGCTTTTTGGTCAAACGCGACCGCGGACGCGTGAACCACGTCGACCGCGATCAGGGCCTTGCCTACTGGTTCCGGATGAACAACAATTGCGAACAAGAGACGTCCATCCAACGCATGTTGCCAAAACTGCGTGCGGAATACGACCGGCTTTTGTCCGACCCTGACATCGCCGCACAGCACGCCGCCTGTGTGCGCGCCCACCAAACCAAGATCGCCGAATTACGTGCCACCGAAACCTACACGAATTTCTACGGGGAACTGACGGGGGCGCGTATGGAAAAACTCAGCCGGCTGCATTCGCATTTCGGGGCCAACGTGTTTTTGAACGGCCCGGAGTGCGTACCGGATGATGTGATTGACAAAGACGCGGACACGGAATTTTTCTTTACAGTTGAGCGCGGGGAAACCGCACACTAAGACGTGCGAAAGAGGAGACGAGAGATGAAGGTTCACCTGCATATCGGTGTACATTTTACCAAGACCCCGCGTCTGGTTCAGGCTGTGCGCAAAAACGAGCGGGTCTATCGTCGCCACGACGTCATCGCCCCTCCTGTGAATGCGTACCGCACACAGGTCGACGACATGGTGATGCGTCTTGACGGCCAGGCCGCCACGGTGGAGGACAGCACCGCCTTTATCAAAAGTCTGGCGGGAGATGCCAACCCGCGCGGCCTGATCATGGTCGATGAACAATGGTGCGGTCCGGTTGAACACGCGTTCGAGGAACAGATGCTTTATGCGGGCGTGGCCGACCGTGTACGGCGCATTGCAGGCGTTTTTTCAGGTGCCGAGCTGCGCGTCTCGATGTCCATTATCAACCCCGCGACCTTAGTGGGCAGCGTCCTTGATAAGGGGCGCGCATCGGGTCAGGCCAACTGGTTTGCCAAACATGTACCCGCGCACAACGTGTCGTGGCTGCCCTGTATCAACCGTATTCAGGACGCCGTTCCAAATGTGCCACTGACCCTGTGGACCGAAGAGGACGCGCCGCTCGTCTGGGGGCGCATTTTGCGCCATCTTGGCGATCTGGACAGCGATGTGACCATGCGTGCGCCCCTCTCTGCGGTCCGCGAGATGCTCTCGACCGAAGGGAGCGAACGCCTGTATGCCTATGCCCGCAAATTCCCCCCCACCACTCAGGACGCCTTTGAGCGCATCGCCCTCGCGTTTCTCGACAAGTACGAACAGATCAATATTGTCGGCCCCGAGGACGGCATTGACGGGTGGAGCGATGACGATATTAACGAGATTACGGCGGGCTACGACGAGGATATCGCAACCCTGTCCAAACGGGACGGCATCACCGTCATCCAACCGGGACTCGTGGCCGAAGCCCTCGCAAAAGATCAATAAAAGACGCTCGAACAGTGGCGTTTTAAACTAAATGATATTTTGAGACATAAAGTGTGCTAGACTACGCACATGACACAGCTTCACCTTCGTCACAAAAACATTCTGGACCATGGCGCCGCGTTTCACCTGTCGCGTGCGGTTCTGGACCGCGCCCGCCCCAAGGTTTTGCATACCCAAGACTACCATGAGCTATTCTGGTTGGTGAACGGCAAGGCGCGCCTGTACCTTGAGGATCAAAAGCAAACTTTGGTCGAGGGCGATCTGGTATTTATGCCGTGCGGAACACCCCACGGGCTACAGGGCGTGGGCGAGGCCTGTCACATCGTTAATGTCATTGTCCCCGCAGGCGAGGTCGATGCGCTACTCGCACGCTACCCCCAAGCAAACCGCTATTTCCCCCCGTCAGGACACGCACCGGTGCATTTGCATCGCGGAATTCGCGCCTTGTCGCGGCTGTCGTCGGCGGCGATCACCCTTGAATCCGCGCCGCGCACCACGCTCCACCTCGAAGCCTTTTTGCTGCCTTTGATCGCGGAGCTTTCGGGCGACACTCGCGATATGCCGGAGGGCATTCCCGCATGGCTCAGAACCGCAGTCATCGCCGCCGAAGATCCCGCCACGCTTCAGGGCGGTGCGGCCGGATTTGTGGCCGCCACGGGAAAATCCCACGCGCATGTGTCGCGTTCGATGCAAAAGCACTTTGCCATGACCCCTTCCGACTATATCAACGCCCGCCGCATGGCGCACGCCGCACGGCTTTTGGCGGGGACCCCCGACACGTTACCCGAAATTGCCGAGGCGCTCGGACTTTCCAACATGAGCCACTTTCATCGCCTGTTTCGGGCGCAATTCGATATAACGCCGCGTCGCTATCGTGAGAAAAACCAGAAAGGCGTTATTCAACCCGTTTGACCAAGAGGTCAAATTCTTGCCTTTGGAATAAAGACCTGTCAGATTTGAAGCGGAAAGAAGGATCCCCCGATGACCGCCACACAGACCGCCGCCCCTCACACCGAAACGCCCGAGGCGATTTCGCATCTGCCGCAAGTCCATGAGCCGCGCAATCCGGGGATGGACCTCGACCTTGATTGGGTGCGCGGCGTTCAGGCCAATACCTCCGCCATCGAGCGGCGCTGCGCCACATTGCCCGGACGCCGGAGCGTCAAGAAGGATCATCAGGCGGCATGGCTGATCAAGGCGATCACCATGATCGACCTGACCACCCTATCGGGCGACGACACCACGGGCCGCGTCAAGCGCCTTTGTGCCAAGGCCGCGCACCCTGTTCGGGCGGATATTATGGCCGCACTCGACATGCCGCCCGTCACCACAGGCGCGGTATGCGTCTATCACGACATGGTCGAAACCGCCGTGGCCGCATTGGACGGAACGGGCATTCCAGTGGCGGCTGTGTCCACCGGATTTCCGGCGGGCCTGTCGCCATTTCATTTGCGCGTAAAGGAGATCGAAGAGAGCGTAAGAGCGGGCGCGAAAGAGATCGACATCGTGATCTCGCGCCGCCACGTCCTGACCGGAAACTGGCAGGCCCTGTACGACGAGATGCGGGCCTTTCGCACCGCCTGTGGCGAGGCTCACGTCAAAGCGATCCTGGCCACGGGGGAACTTGGCTCGCTGCGCAATGTCGCCCGCGCCTCCTATGTCTGCATGATGGCCGGTGCCGATTTCATCAAAACCTCGACAGGCAAGGAAAGCGTCAACGCCACCCTGCCCGTATCGCTGACCATGATCCGCACCATCCGCGACTATTACGAGCGCACAGGTTACCGCGTCGGGTACAAACCCGCCGGCGGCATTTCCAAGGCCAAAGACTCGCTCGTTTACCTGTCCTTGATCAAAGAAGAGTTAGGAAACCACTGGCTGTCACCTCATCTGTTCCGCTTTGGCGCGTCCTCCCTTTTGGGCGATATCGAACGTCAACTCGAGCATCACGTGACGGGTCACTATTCCGCCGCATGGCGTCACCCGATTGGATAAGAACATGAGTCTCAACCACCTGACCTGGCCCGAAGCAAAAGCCTATTTCAAACATTTCTCACATGGCAAAGTGGACGAAGCGGGAGAGCACGCCTTTATCTACGCGCAGGATATGATCCGCGAATCCGAGGACGGACAAACGCTTTACATCGGTCGCGCAGGGATCGGCGGGATCGAGTTCGTCTATCGCCGTGGATCACCCGAGATTTGGGCGTTCTACCCGATTGAGGGCGACCTACAATGGAAAGCGCTCGGCATAGAAGAATTCGTCAAAGACTGGCTTGCGGGCGACATCAATGTTTAGGGACAAAATGACCGTTAAAGATATTTTCGAGACGATGGACTACGGCGCAGCTCCTGAAAGTGCGGGCGAAGCGCTTGCATGGCTAAAGGCGCGCGGCGGCATCGCGGGCAACTATGTAGACGGCACATGGGGGCCATTGCGCGCCGACATCGACGTGATGAACCCCGCCACGGGCGAGCGCCTTGCGGGCCTGACCAAATCCACCCCTGACGAGGTCGCCACCGCCGTGGCCGCCGCACGCAAGGCCCAACCCAAATGGGCGAAACTCGGCGGGCATAAACGCGCCAAATTTCTCTACGCCATCGCGCGGCTCGTGCAAAAACATGCGCGGCTTTTGTCGGTCATGGAGACCCTGGACAACGGCAAGCCGATCCGTGAGGCCCGCGACGTGGACATTCCATTGGTCGCACGCCACTTTTACTATCACGCGGGCATCGCCCAACTGATGGACGACGAAATGCGCGACCGCGAGGCGCTTGGCGTTTGCGGCCAGATCATCCCGTGGAATTTCCCGCTTTTGATGCTTGCATGGAAAATCGCTCCTGCAATCGCGGCGGGCAACACCGTTGTGCTCAAACCCGCCGAATTCACATCGCTCACCGCGATGGTTTTTGCCGACATCTGCACCGAGGCCGGCCTGCCCAAAGGGGTGGTCAACATCATCACGGGCGACGGTGACACCGGTGCCGCATTAGTTGCTTCGAATGTCGATAAAATCGCGTTTACCGGATCAACCGGTGTCGGGCGGGCGATCCGTGCGGCCACTGCCGGAACGGGAAAATCGCTCACGTTGGAATTGGGCGGAAAATCCCCCTACATCGTGTTCGAAGATGCCGACATGGACAGCGCCATCGAGGGCTTGGTCGATGCGATCTTTTTCAACCAGGGACAGGTTTGCTGCGCCGGGTCGCGCCTTTTGGTCCAAGAGGGCATCGCGGAGGAATTCCATCGCCGCCTGATTGAACGCATGGCAAAACTGCGCATCGGCAACCCGCTTGATAAATGCATCGACGTTGGCGCAATCGTCGATCCGGTACAGCTTGAGCGGATCAAAACACTGATGGCAACGGGTGGCGCGGAAGGCACGGTGCATCAACCCTGCCCCGCGCCCGAGGGCTGTTATTACCCGCCCACACTGGTCACGGGATTGCACGGCTCATCCATGCTGATGCAGGAGGAAATATTCGGGCCGGTTTTGGTATCGACCACCTTTCGCACCCCCGCCGAGGCCGTGCAGGTCGCCAATGACACGCGCTACGGCCTCGCCGCGTCCGTGTGGTCCGAGAACATCAACCTTGCGCTCGACATTGCGCCCAAACTGGTCGCAGGGGTAGTCTGGATCAACGGCGCCAACATGTTCGACGCAGCGGCCGGATTTGGCGGCGTACGCGAAAGCGGGTTTGGGCGTGAGGGCGGATGGGAAGGCATGATGGCCTATACCAAACCCGCGGGCAAAGCCGTGGCGATCAAACCCGCGACCAAGCATCTCAAACCCGATACCGTGGCCGTGCTCGACCTTGACCGCACCTCGAAACTCTATATCGGCGGCAAACAATCACGCCCCGATAGTGGCTACTCCGAGGCGGTGTTTTCGCCCAAAGGCAAGTTGCTTGGCCATGCCTCCTTGGCCAGCCGCAAAGATGTGCGCAACGCCGTTGAGGCCGCGCACGCCGCCAAGGGGTGGGGCAAGGCCACCGCACACCTGCGTGCGCAAATCCTGTATTACATCGGCGAAAACCTGTCTGCCCGCAGCGATGAATTCGCCGCACGGATTGCCGCCCTCACGGGAACACCGAACGGCAAGGCACAGGCCGAAGTCGAGGCTGCCATTTCAACGCTGTTCACCTATGCGGCGTGGTGCGACAAATACGACAGCGCGGCCAAACCCGTACCGATGCGCGGCGTGGCACTCGCCATGAAAGACCCCGTGGGGGTGATTGGTGCGTTTTGCGATGATCGCCCGCTTGGCGGCCTGATCGACGTGATCGCCCCCGCCATTGCTATGGGCAACCGCGTGGTGGCCGTGGCGTCCGAGGCCTATCCCCTTGCCGCAACGGATTTCTATCAGGTGCTCGACACCTCCGATGTCCCCGCAGGTGTGGTGAACATTCTCACGGGGAACCACGCCGAATTGGCCAAACCAATGGCGGGCCATCTGGATGTGGACGCGGTTTGGTCATTCTCATCCGCCGATCTGTCGGCCACAATCGAAGGCGAAAGTGCGGGCAACCTCAAACGCACATGGGTGAACAACGGCCAAAGCCGCAGCTACCCCGCGCGTGACTGGCTTGCGCAATCAACCGAGATCAAAACCATCTGGGTGCCTTACGGCGAGGGCTAATGCGCACGCCGTAAGGGACTGTTCACCGGTAGCTCACAGCACAAATGTATTTGTCGTAGACCCATCCCGATGGGCCTGCGTAGCTGTCGTCCTGTAGCCCGTCGAGTACGATCACCTCGCGCCACCGCGACCCGTCAGCGGGGTTCATCGACTCCAGAAATGTGTCGGGCGGCAAGCGCATGATCATGTCGCATTTCGACGACCCGCATTCGCGCAACGCGAGAAAGTTGTCGCCATCGGGGTTAAGGTTACAGGTCACAAATGTCTCCCCCGAATAGGGGGTCGCAGGGGCCGCAACAAGTGCGCCCACGGTGACGAGGGCAGCAACGGACAGGGGGTGAATTGGATGGGTTATCACATGCTCCTTTTTCGCGTGCGTTCTGGATTTAACACAGGCGACCAAAGGCGGCTTTGATCTGAGGCCCTTTAGGATTTGATCAGGCGGATCAGCGTTTTTTTCTGAACCACCCTTTTATGCCACGCGCCGTGTCGCGTGTCCGCGCACTGGCCTCATCCCACGCCTCGTCCACATCCTCGACAAGCGGGTCAATCGTCCGTTCGCGAAACTGCAGCCACATCCGGCGAAGGAGCAAAAGCATGGCTGCAAAGAAGGTCAGGAATACGATGTTAAACCACGGCGTAATACGGGCATCGGGTCCCTCGACCGCTTTGAACGCGATGGCGTTTGGGAAAATCGACAGGATTTCGTTGCGCCACCCGTAATGTGTTACCGAGTACCATTCAGGGGCCGCCTTGGTCGAGATCGCGTCATTGGCCTCGGTATAGAGGTTCGCCGTATCGAATTTGAAATACGGCGGCCACCCCCACCCCGTGTCTTCATTGCGGTAGACCATTGTTTTCCCATCGGGATACACGGCCTGAATAAACTGAACATCGCGGGTCTGGGTGGTGGTGGACCCGTTGTCGGGCGCTTGCCAGAACATCGTGGTCCACCCCGAAAGATCTTGACGCTCTTCATAGGTATTCACGATCCGCACGACATCATGCTGCGGTAAAACATAGTGGAAAAACCCGCCCACAAAGAGTGCGAGGAGGGCAATAAAGGTCCATTTAACGTAGCGCATTGGCGGCAGGCCTCACATGAAATTCGTCATAAAAAAGACCGCGCCAAAGGCGATCAGCGGAAGGATGTAGACCAAGAGCAATAGCTTTGGCCGAAACGAGGATTTGTATGCCTTCAGTCCGTTTTCGACATAGGTATCGCGGTCGCCGATTTCACCCTTTTCGGCCCATTCATCCTCCAACTTTTCGCGGGTCAGCGAACGATTGTAGATTACGAGCAACAGGTACAGCACGGTGAGACCGGCGAACCCGAACAGGAACAAGCGCAAGAAACCGATCATGGTTCGTCCTCGAATGACTTTTGTGGCAAGTTTACGCTGCACATGCGCAAGTTGCGAGGCCTATCGGGCATTCGGATCACTCTGATCCATGGATATCCCGTCTTGCGCCTTGGCCCGCTCGATGCGTTGCGCAACGGAAAACCACCCAAGGGCCAACATCGGCCCCCAAACGATCACCGAAGACGCCGCGCGTTTGAGAAAATAGACCCCCGTGGCAACAGGGGCGATGGCCCCCGCGGTCGCCACAGGCGCGCCGCCCGATCCGTACAGCCCCGCCATCATAACGGCCGCGCCCAACCACAGGGTAACAGCCGCGCAAAATGTCGCATAGACCGCGTGTCGTTGGCGGCGCACCCGCGAGGGGGTCAACAGACGCGGGAGGTAGTAGCCCAGTGCGGCCATGCCCGCCACGGGCAAGGCGACCGTCAAAATGAAACCTGTATCGATCATCGTGACAGATTACGCATTGCGGCTCGGGCGCACCAGTGCCTACGCCAACTCCGCCGAAATGACTTTGCCCAAACGCGCCACCCCTTCGACAATTTTAGCGGCGGGAGACATCGAGAAATTGAGGCGCAGCGTATTGGCATTCGAGCCATCCGCATAGAACGCCCCCCCGGGGACAAAGGCCACATTGGCCGCAAGCGCCTTTTGCAACAAGGCTTTACCGTCGATCCCATTGGGCAAGGACACCCAGACGAACATCCCCCCCTCGGGCGTGTTCCATGTCACGCCCTCCGGCATATGATCCGCAAGGGCATCGAGCATCGCGTGCATCCGTTCGCCGTACACCGCGCGCAACGTTTCAACATGGCTATCGAACACCGAGGTCGCCACATGTGCCACAGCGATCTGGTTGATCGTCGCGGTTTGCAGATCTGCCGCCTGTTTGGTCAAGACAAGTTGCGCAATTACGGGTTTGGCCGCGACCACCCAACCGACCCGCAATCCGGGGGCAAGGGTTTTGGAAAATGAGCCGAGGTAGATCGTTCTGCAGGCTTCGATGTCGCCCTTTTGTGCAATCTCAAGCGCCAATATGGCGGGGATCGGGTCGCCGTCATAGCGCAGCGACTGATAGGCCGCATCCTCGATCACGGCGCAGTCAAGCGCCTCGGCGCGGGCCAGAACCGTGCGGCGTTCGGCTTCGCTCAGGGTAATGCCGGTCGGGTTTGCGAAATCGGGCGAGAGATAGGAAAACTTCACGCGTCCGCCTGCGACGGAGGCCTCGGTCACGATCTGGTCAGGGGCGCGATTGTCGGCAGGATCAAGGCGGTCATAGCGCGGCTCATAGGCGTTGAACGCCCCCAAGGCACCCAGATAGGTAGGCCAGCCGACAAGCGCCGTGTCGTTCCGGTCGAGAAGGAGTTTTCCGAGGTAGTCAAGGGCCTGTTGCGATCCGGCGGTGATGAGGATGTTGTCGCGCGTACATGGCACGCCAAGCGTCGCCATATGCGCGGCGATCCAATCGCGCAGCGGCGTGTAGCCCTCGGAGGTTGAATATTGCAACGCAACCCCCGCCGCCTGTTCAGAGAGCGCAGCGGCCATCGCCTCGCCAAAGGCCTCGCGGGGGAAATACGCGGGGTCGGGAATGCCACCCGCAAACGAGATGATGTCAGGCTGATCGAGCAGCTTTAACAGCTCACGGATTTCAGACGCCGACATGCGCGATGTGCGATTGGCGAATAGGTGATTAAGCGACATGGCACTCCTCCCGATAGACTCAAAGGTGTCGCGCAGATTGCAATTTAAGTCAATACGGCTGACATAAATCCGCGCATAATTTGCAAGTCATTGACCCCACATAGCTGCGCCCGCAGCGAGGACACTGCGGGCGCGATGAGGCAAGGTCGAGGGAGGGTGACACGCCTCGGCTTCAGATCGGTTTAGACCTCAACGGTCTCGTGTGCGGCATCGGCCCCAATCGCCTTTGGCGACACGGTTGCGCCCTTGGCGATCTCGATCCGGCGCGGTTTGAGGGCTTCGGGAACTTCGCGCACCAAGGCGATATGCAACATCCCGTTCTCGTGCGATGCGCCCGTCACCCGCACATGATCGGCAAGGTGGAAACGGCGTTCAAACGCACGGGTAGCGATGCCTCGGTGCAGATAGGTTTTACCCGCCTCACCCGCATCTTCCGATTTACGCGCAGAAATCACCAAGGCATTTTCGCGTTGCTCGATGGCAATCTCGTCCGAGGCGAACCCCGCAACAGCGAGCGAAATACGCCAACCGTCTTCGGCTGTTTTCTCGATGTTAAAGGGTGGATAACTGGGTTGGCTGACGTCTTGGGTCAGCATCCGGTCCATAAGGTCGGCAATCTGGTCAAAGCCGACAGACGCACGGTACAGTGGTGCAAGATCAAAATTTCGCATGGGTATCCTCCATTGAGCGATCCGTAGATTGAGCCTTCCCTTGGCGCATCATGCGCGGGACAGGCGAATGACCGGACCCTGTCAAAGGCGTCCGACCAATCAGATCTGGGAATGGAAGAATTCGGTTTCAAGGGGCGGCAAAGCGCCTCTATCAATCTTCGATCGTACCAACGACATAGGTGGTGCCGGAAATGCCGTCCAACAGATCGTCCGGCAGATCGGCGTCGACCTTTTGGAAGAACCGCCGGTCACTCGATGCGAGTTGCATCAAGCGGTCCAACTGACCCTCAAGTGCGGTCCCGACAGAGACCTTGCGCCCCTGAAACTGCGCCTTGGCGGAGACAACGGAGACAATTTTGGGCCGTCCATTGGCCATGGAGAAAATCGGCGCACCGGACGAGCCAAAATCGACGTCGCATGAGGTGACGAGCACGCCACCCTGTTTGGCCAGAACACGACAGGTTTCCTGAAGTGACGCGGCCTGTGAGCGGTAGCGGGCATAGGAGACAACACCAACCTGTTCCCCGCTTTTCGCGGAGGACGCGACCTCGAACGGAATAACCGTTCCATCGCGCACAGGGCGATCCAGTTCAATCAAGGCCAGATCGCGGGTCAAACGCCCCTTTTTATTTCCCGCATTGATGGAAAACTCGGGGTGAACAATGACTTGCCGCACATTGCGGTAGGCCTGTGCGTGGCCGTTCCGGAACCCCGCCCGAAAGGTGATCACCGAGGGATCATGCCGTTGATGCGTATTGATATCATAAAGGCAATGCGCCGCCGTCAACACCAGTGACGGTGTAATCAACGCACCCGTACAAAAGCTTTCCCCCGCAAAATCAAGACGTCCGACGGCTTCCCATCCACGGCTATCATCCACAGTCCTAAACTTCTTCAGCTGGCTATCCGCATGTGCCTGGCCTGTAAACAAAGCCAAGACCAGGATTGTCAGAAATCTCACCATCAGTCGTCCCCATGTCCTGTTCGGACTTAGCTCTAGAGAGCCATCTAGGCGCGATTATGTCAGGTTTGAGAACAATTTGGGCGGTTTTGGTCCGCCTGTTGCCCAATCAAGCAGTTCAACCGTGTGGACCACAGGGACATTCATGCCGCCCCCCAACTGCATCATGCAGCCAATGTTTCCAGTAGCCACTACATCTGGGGTTTTCTCCGAGAGTGTTTTTATTTTACGGTCCTTAAGATTTTGTGAAATTTTGGGCTGCAAAAGATTGTAGGTGCCGGCAGATCCACAGCAAAGGTGCGAATCACGGGGCTCTGTGATGGCGAATCCCGCCTGTTTGAGAAGGTCCTTTGGATAGGTCTTGATCTGCTGTCCGTGCTGCAATGAACAGGCCGCGTGATAGGCCACTTTCATCTCCTGCGCCCCCTCGCAATGAGACGCCAGATCAAGGGTCATCAGAACTTCGGAGACGTCTTTTGCGAGACCTGCCACCGTCGCGGCGTCCCCGGCCAGAGGATCGTTGCGGAACATATGTCCGTAATCCTTTATCGTCGTGCCACACCCCGAGGCGTTGATGACAACGGCATCCAATCCCTCGCCGCGGACCTCGGTCATCCACGCCGAAATATTCTTGGCCGCTGAGCCGTGCGACAGGCTTTCCTTGCCCATATGATGGGTCAACGCGCCACAACACCCCGCCCCCTTGGCCACAACCACGTCACAGCCAAGCCGCGTGAGCAGGCGAATGGTCGCGTCATTGATATCGGTATCGAGCGCCTTTTGCGCACATCCCGTCATCAGGGCCACACGCTGTTTGCGCACACCCTGCGCGGGAAACACCTGTGCGTCATCATTGCGCGACACGGGGGGGATGACCTTTGGCGCCATTGCCAACATCGCCTTCAGGCGCGGGTCAGGGATCAGGTGCCGAAACGGCTTGCCGATCCTGGCGCCCAAAAGGGCGAGGCGGAACCGATTTGGATAGGGAATGATCCGGGCCAATGTCCACCGCAACAGCCGGTCCATCAGCGGGCGTTTGTAGGTTTTTTCGACATGCACCCGCGCGTGATCAATGAGGTGCATGTAATGTACACCTGATGGGCACGTGGTCATACAGGCCAGACACGACAGGCACCGATCAAGGTGTTTGACGGTCTTTTCATCCGCAGGGCGGTCGTTTTCCAACATGTCCTTAATGAGGTAAATACGTCCACGCGGACTATCCAACTCGTCGCCCAAAACCGCATAGGTCGGGCAGGTCGCGGTGCAAAATCCGCAATGCACACAGGACCGCAGAATTTCATTGGCCCGCTCGATGGCAGGGTCGGCAAGCTGTTCCGGTGTAAAGTTGGTCTGCATCAGCCCATCATCCCGCGATTGAATTTCTGATCTGGATCGAACTTGCGGCGCAAGCCCCCGGATAGTTTCGCCACCACCGCGTTCTCGGGGTGGAACACGCCAAGGCGGCGCTTTGTCCCGTCGCTCGCCCGGATCAACGTGGCATGACCCGCGCCCATTTTTGTGCGCACATCCATGCCCGCCTGCGTGAGCAGCCAAAGCCGCCCACCGCCCCAATCATAGAGGACATCCTCGGGCTGTACCGCGGCCACCAACGCGGGGGCATCGGAGGGTTTCACCGACACGCGCCACACATCGCCGTCGGTTCCATGGAACCGCGCCACATCACGGATCGCGCTCCATGTCTCATCATTTGTCACCGAATCCCAGTCGACCGCACTATCCCCGAATGCGGCAAGCGCCGTTTGCAAGGCCCCCATGCGGTAGGCCACCGAACTTTCAAACCCTTCGAGGCGGATCAACGTCCGTGCCGCCACGCCGACACCCGCAGGTAGATGCGCCGCACCTGTCACGTCAAAGGGCGTGCCAAGGGCCGCCGACATCGCGGCCACGGCCTCTGGTTCGGACAGACCTTCGATGATCAAAGTCGCCGCCATCTCGGGAACGGGCTGTACCTTCAGGCTGATTTCGGTGAGCAGGCCAAGCGTGCCGTGGCTCCCCGCCATCAGCTTTACCAGATCGAGCCCCGTGACGTTTTTCATCACCCGCCCACCGTTTTTGATAGCCCGTCCGCGCCCGTCGACGAACCCCACGCCAAGGCAAAAATCGCGGCACGCGCCGACACCCACGCGGCGTGGACCCGAGGCGTTTGTTGCCACGATCCCGCCGATGGTCGATATCCCGTCACGTCCCAAAAGACCGCGCAGATCCGGCACCTCGAACGCTATGCGTTGACGCTCGGTGGCAAGCATTTTGTCGATCACCTCCACCGGAACCCCCGCCGCAACGGTCAAGGTCAACGCACCGGGATCATAGTCCCATGTCGCATCAGCGGCCGAAAGGGATGCGCCCTCGCAAAGGCCGATCCTGCGCGTTCCGCCACCGTGAACCGCAAACGGTCCACCGCCTTGCACACCCGCACAAATCTCGGCTTCCCATGCCGCAAATTCGGGGTGTTTCGCACCAAGAATACTCATGCCTGCGTCCTCCGCAGATCGGAAACCGCAAGCGGGAACACCTTTGACGGGTTCAAAATCCACGTCGGATCGAACACGTCCTTTACCGCCATTTGGGTGTCGAGGTCGTCGGCGGTAAACTGGTGGGTCATCAGATCGCGCTTTTCGACACCAACCCCGTGCTCGCCCGTCAAACAGCCGCCCACATCGACGCAGAGTTTGAGGATTTCTGCCCCGAGCGCTTCGGCGCTTTCCAACTGGCCCGCTTCATTTGCGTTGAACAGGATAAGCGGATGCATGTTGCCGTCACCCGCGTGGAACACGTTGCCGACCATATGCCCGTATTGCTCTGACAGCTCCCCGATGCGGCGCAGCACCGTGGGCAGTTCACCCACCGGAATAGTGCCGTCGAGACAGATATAATCGCCCATTTGCCCCATCGCCCCGAACGCCGATTTCCGGCCAAGCCAGATCCGCGCGGCCTCTTCGGCACTTTGGCTTTCGCGTATCTCGACAGGATCGTGACGTTTGGCAATTTCAATGATGCGGGCCAATTGGTCCGTCATTTCCTGTGCCGAGCCTTCGACCTCGATGATCAAAAGCGCCTCGCAATCGGGATAGCCCGCTTTGGCGAACGCCTCGGTCGCGCGAATGATCGGACGATCCATGAACTCGATCGCCACGGGGTTCAGCCCCGCACGGATAATATCCGCCACACAGGCCCCCGCCACCTCATTGCTGTCAAACCCCATCAACACCGGACGCGCGCCCTCGGGTTTGGGCAAAATGCGCAAGGTGGCCTCGGTCACAACACCCAACTGCCCCTCCGAACCGCAAATCAGCCCCAGCAGGTCAAGGCCAGCCGCGTCCGAATAGGCCCCGCCGATCTCCACGATCTCGCCATCGGCCATCACCATCGTAACGCCAAGCAGGTTGTTGGTTGTCACGCCGTATTTGAGGCAATGCGCGCCGCCCGAATTCATCGCGATATTGCCCGCAATGGCACAGGCCAGTTGGCTCGACGGATCAGGCGCGTAGAAAAACCCGTCGCCCTCGACGGCCCCTGTGACGCTGAGATTGGTCATGCCCGATTGAACCCGCACAAACCGGTTGGGGTAATCGATCTCGATCACCTCGCGCAGACGCGCCACACCAAGGATCACCGCATCCGCCGTTGGCAACGCCCCACCCGCAAGCGACGTCCCCGCGCCGCGCGGCACCACAGGCACGCCCATGTCATGGCAAATGCGCATAACGTCAGAGACCTCTTTGGTCGAGCGCGGCAACACCGCCACCAAGGGTGCACACTTATATGCGGTCAGCGCGTCACATTCGTAGGCACGGACCTCTTCGGGCGCGTCGATCACGGCACTTGCGGGCAACACCGCCCGCAGACGTGTGACCAATTCGGGTTTGCGCGCAAGCACGGCGGCATTGGGGGTCGGCATATCCATAGGCAGCTCCGAAAATGACGTCATATCGAGATTGGTAATTTTTTATAACCAATTTTTCCCTATGGCAACATGTCATCCATCGCGCTAGACCTTCCTGCATGGAACTTCTTGATCAACTTCAATTTTTCTCCGCTCTTGATGCGGTCGCTGTCGGTCTTTTGCTCACGGCATGGATTGGCATCGGCTTTATTATCGAGAATCCCCCCGCAAAACATCGCTCCACCTCTCACCTCATGGCCGACTACAGACGCATGTGGATGGTGCAGATGATCACCCGGCAACCGCGCATTTTCGACGCCGCCGTGCTCGACAGCCTACGCCAAGGCACCGCGTTTTTCGGCTCGGCCTGTCTCATCGCCATCGGCGGGGGACTTGCGGTTCTGGCCAACACCGAACGTTTGCGCGGTGTGGCGCAGGATTTGACGCTCACCGCCCCTGCAATCATCTGGGAGGTCAAAATCCTTTTGGCCCTGATCCTGATCACCAATGCATTTTTGAAATTCATCTGGTCCAACCGCCTGTTCGGTTACTGCGGCGTTGTCATGGCCTCTGTCCCCAACGAAATCGAAGCCCTCGAAACCCTGCCGCGCGCACGCAAGGCCGGTGAGCTGAACATTGCCGCCGCCCGCGCGTTTAACCGCGGGTTGCGCGGCGTGTATTTCGCACTCGGGGCTTTGGGGTGGCTGCTTGGGCCGGTTGGATTGATCGTCACAACCTGTGTGACCGTCTTTATCCTGCTGCGCCGCGAATTTGCCTCCGCCTCGCGCCTCGTATTGATGGAACCCGAGACGTAGCGACCCCGCCACTCCGGACAGCATTGCGCCAAATTGCGCTCTTACCTACGCCCCTCGCGCAGCCATGCAAACACGGTCAACGCCGACAGGATCAACAACCACGCCCAAGGCGGCAACAGCGGTTTGAGCGATGTGGATTGCGTCAGATAGGCATCACGCGGCGTAATCCCGATCCACCCGCGCCCTGAGGCCGGACGCCCTTCGGCGACACGGCGGATATCCGGCATCCCGTCTGTCAAGGCAACCACCCCACCGCGCGTTGTCGCAACAACAGGGGCAAGCCGTTCACCCGTCGCAATCGTTTCCTCGAACTCACGCGGGGCCGCGGGACCAAGGACCATCACCGCCTCTTCTCCCCCCTCGGTGAGACGATACAGCCCCATCTGTGCGCCCTCATATTCGGCCACAAAACGACCGGGGCTGACCTCGTCCAACGCCACCGTTTCGGTGGTTCCATCGGGCGTGACAATCGTGACCGAACGCGCGCCCTCGGCCAAGGTGCGGCGCGTGATGGTCATGGTGTTGCCCTGTGCCGTGGCGGTCAGGGCTTCCTCTTCCAACTCCGGTTCTTTCATCATCCAATGGGCCAAACGGCGCAGCAACTCCAACTGCGGACCGCCGCCCTCGACACCGCGGGTCCACAGCCATGCGTGATCCGAGCCGAGCACCGCAACACGTCCCTCGCCCACACGGTCAAGCACCAAAAGCGGACGCCCCTCCGCCCCCGACATCACAACCTCACCCGAACGGGGCTCAAGCTCGATCTGGCGGAACCACCGCCCCCAGTCTGGCTTATCCGTAGCCGGGGTCAGCCCTCCCAACCCTTCGGTCACGGGATGACGCGCGCCCGTTTCGGTCAGGCGCGGCGTATAGCCCTCCTCGATCACGATGCCCGTGGGTGCGGCGGGGATCACCCGCGACAAGGCCGAGCGGTAGATACTATCAGCTGTTGCAAAATCCGGCCCCGCCGCGAACAACACCGCGCCGCCGTCCTCGACATACCGCGCAATGTTATCGAGATAGTCCCCCGGTAAAATCCCGCGCAATTTGTAGCGGTCAAAAATGATCAGATCGAAATCATCGACCTTTTCCATAAACAACTCACGGGTTGGAAAGGCGATCAGGGACAATTCGTCGACCGGAACGCCATCCTGTTTGGTGGGGGGGCGCAAAATGGTAAAGTGAACAAGGTCAACAGAGGCGTCGGATTTCAACAGGTTGCGCCATGTCCGCTCCCCGTTGTGCGGCTCGCCCGAGACAAGCAGCACACGCAACCGGTCCCGCACGCCATTGATTTGCACCATCGCGGAATTGTTGCGGGCCGTGAGTTCGCCACGCGCCTGTGGCAGGGTAAACTGAATCACGTTCATGCCACCATGCGGCAACATCACAGGCACCGCAATGGGACGCCCCACAGGGATCGTGTAGGTTTGGGGATCCCCGCCATCAATGGCCACCACGATTTCAGAGGTGTCACCGGCATCCGGTGGTACGTCCCCCTGATCCTCGACCAAAAGCGTCAGGACGACCTCTTCGTCAAGGATGGCAAACGCGGGCGCATTTTGCACCAACAACCGGCGATCCCAATCGGTGGGGCGGCCCGTCATCAACAGGTGCAATGGCGCAGGAAAATCAGGCACGACACCTGCATCATGGAGATGACCATCCGAAAGCATGATGGCCCCCGCAAGCCGTCCACGCGGCTCGTTCGCCATTGCCTCGGCCAGTCGCGTCATCAACAGCGTGCCACGATTATCCGCCCCGTCCCCCACAGTCACCACCCGCAGTTCCGTGTCGGGATGTCGCGCAATCTGCGCCTCGATTGCGGTGCGGGCCGTGGCCACTTGGGCGCTGCGATCCGAGAGGGATTGCGAGGCGCTTTCGTCCACAACAAGGATCACGATATCGGTGAGCGGGTCGCGCTGTTCCTCTTGCAACGCCGGGTTGGCAAGCGCGGTCAAAATGCCAAACGCGGCAAACGTCCGCCACGGCCACCCGTTCAACCCGCGCCACGCGGCAAAGGCCAAAAGGACAAAAGCCACAGCCGCCATCACGGCGAGCCCCATCAGCGGCACAAACGGATCGAGAGAAATGTCGCGGATCATTGGCTCAACCGATCAAGCAACGCAGGCACATGGACCTGATCGGATTTATAATTGCCCGTGAGGAGGTACATCACGAGGTTCACACCAAACCGATAGGCGATCTCGCGTTGGCGTTCGCCGCCGAACCCGCGTGCCACGGGACGCAGCGCACGCCCTGTCTCGTCCATCGCCCATGCCGCCGCCCAATCGTTGCCGCCAATGATAACAGGGGTCACATTATCGTTGAGGTTGCGAAACGGCATGCCCTCGACCCCTTGCGCATCGGCCGGCGCGGCCTCGACCCAAAGGTCGCCACCCGTGTAGCGCCCCGGAAAATCCTGTAGCAAATAAAAGGTACGGGTCAAAACGTGATCAGCGGGGACCTGTTCCAACGGCGGAATATCGAGAGCCGCCGCAAGGGTTTTCAACTTGTTCCCCGTGGGCGTTGCCGCACCAAAGCTGGCAATATCACCATCGCGCGTATCGAAAAAGATCGTGCCGCCCGTGCGCAAATAGGCATTCAGCCGCGCATAGGCCTCTGCCGATGGCGTTGGTTGATCCACGGAGACAGGCCAATACAGCAACGGGAAAAACCCGAGATCATCCGTCTCAAGATCGACACCAACGGGGGCGACAGGTTCGACAGAGGTCCGCTGTGTCAGCATCTGCGACACCCCAAACAGACCCGCCCGCGACATGGTATCAAGCGTGTCATCCCCCGTGAGGACATAGGCCAAAGCAACCTCGTTGGTGGCAGCCAGTGCAAAGGCTTCGTTGGTGTCCTGCGCCTGCGCCTGCGGGGTGGGCAGCCCCACGGCAAGGGCAATCACAGCCGCCACAGCACGCGGACCACGCAACCGACCCGACAGGGTAAGCGAGGCGAACAGATCAACCGCTAAAAGCGCAAGTGCGGCCAGTAAAAGCAGCGGTTTCAACAGCCGTTCCGCGGATGCCACAACACCCGTCACAACCGTGCCTGCCGGCCAGATAACCGCCGCCAAGGCTGTCTCGTGCGCAATCACATTGAGCGCCCGCACGGCCTGTGCCGATTGGTACAGCCCCGGCGGGGTCGCAGCCGAAGCGACGGCAGATGCAAAGGCATCGCCCTCGGTCGGGGCATGATTACGCGCATCGCGCAGGGCGCCAAACCCGTCCAGAAGGCTGAGCGGTTGCAGCACCTGACCCGACAGGTCCGCCTCGTTCAATGCGGCCCCGCCCGTTGAGGTGTTCAACCGGTCCAGCATCGACACGAACAGACCCGACAAGGGCAAATTCGACCATTCCGCATTGGCGGTGACATGGAACAACACGACCTGTCCCGCGCCCACGGATTTACGTGTCACAAGCGGCGTGCCATCGGCGAGAGTTGCAATCACCCGCGCCGCAAGGTCGGGATCGGGTTGCGCCATGACCTGTGCCGAAACGCTGACATCATCGGGAACAGAAAGTCCGTAAAACGGCGAGGTATCGGCAAATTCCCGAAGCGTTTTAGGCGCGCCCCATGACATCGCGCCGCCAATGGTACGCCCGCCCGCGCGCAGCCGCACAGGCATCAACGGGTCGTCATCCTCACGCGCCACATCCGACGCGGCAAGGCGCGGTCCGGCAAAGCGCAGCAACAGCCCGCCATCGGCCATCCAGTTCAGAAGATCCGCCGTCTCACCATCCGACAGGCGTGCGATATCGGCCAGTACAATCACATCAGGGTTGGCCGAGACGAGGTCATTCAATCCCCCCGAAATCACATCCGCCTTGTCGCTTAACGCCGTACGGATGTAGTGGAGTTGCGACAAAAGTTCCAAGCCCTCACGGCTTTCGCGCACAGTGACAAGCCCCACTTCGCGCCGCTTCAAACGATCATCGGCCAAACGCACAGCGGCGGCGGAGCGATGTCCGTCGACCTCGAACCGGGTAACGCGATTGCGCAATTCGGGGGGCAATTCAAACACAGCGGCGCCTTGCGTCTCACCGGCCGCGAACGCCACATCAACACGCGCCAAAATCCGCTCGACCCCTGCGGGATCGGGCCCACGGGCAATCACCGGCACCGTATCCACCCCCGCCCCATCGCGGCGCAAAACGGGGACAGTCACGCCCTGCGCCGAGACCGTTGCGGGGCCAAGCGCAAGAACAGGGCGCGGATTTTCAAACACCGACACATCGCCCTTTTCTTTCAGAACATCCAACACAGACGTACGGCCCGCACGCGCCAACCCGTCCGACACCCACAGGGTATCGAATGCGGTATCCGACGCGGACAGCACCGCCGCAACAGCCGTCATGTCGGGGAGAAAGGGCTGTGGGGCAAACCCCGCAAGACGCGAGCGCCACTCCCTCGCGGCTGAAAACTCAAGTCCTCCGGCAGGCAGGTCCGTAGCTGCCACAATCGCCACGGTCCGATCATCCGCAGCCGCCTCGTCCAGAGCCGCCGACACCCGCCCCATCCGCAACGCCCAATCATGCGCAGAAGCCCATGAGGCATCAAGCAGCACAACAAGCGGGCCGGAGCCGCTACGTTCCGTGCGCGGGTTCAACACAGGCCCCGCAAAGGCCACGATCAACGCCGCAACGGCCATCATGCGCACCGCCAACAGCCACCACGGCGTGCGATCTGTCTCGACCTCTTCATCGGCCAAACCGAGCAAAAGCGCGACCCCGGGGAACCTGCGCCGCACCGGCGCGGGCGGCACGGCCCGCAGCAACACCCACAAGACCGGCAAAGCGGCCAGGCCAAGCAACATCCACGGGGCAGCAAACCCGATCGGCCCGAGGACAAGCATCAGCGCGGCCCCTCAAGCGCGGTATAAAGCCACAAAAGCGCCGCCTGGGCCGACCCATCGGTGTGATGGGTGTCAAACTGCCATCCCGCACGTTTCGCAAGGATCGACAGGCGGTCTTTGCGTTCGGCCAAGCGGTCGCGGTAACGGTCACGCAGGTCGCCCGCACGACGCGTTTCATGCGACACCGCACCGCCCATGGATGTGAAAATCGTGCGCCCCTGATAGGGGAATGCCTCTTCGGCGGGATCAAGGATCTGGAACAACGCGCCTTTGATGCCGCGGTCCGCACATGTGGCCACAGCCGCCTCGACCGCCGCAATCGGCCCCATGAAATCAGAGATCAAAACGGCGTTGGCATGGGGCATAAACCCCGTCGCATCCGGTGCGCCATAGTCAGCCGTGTCAGTGGATGTGAGCGCCTCGGAGATGCGTGTCAGTTGCAGTGCGCCAATGCGTGGCGGGGCGCCAAGCGCCGCCAAGGCAACACGTTCACCGCCCTTCATCAACAAGATCGACAGGGCCAGAGCAAGCACCGCCGCACGGTCGCCTTTGGACCCCAACTCCTGTGCAGAACTGAATTGCATCGCCGCCGAACGATCCACCCAAAGATGCACGGATTGCGCCGCCTGCCATTCCTTTTCACGCACGAATTGCGCATCTGATTGCGCCGAGCGCCGCCAGTCAATCGCGCGGGCGCTATCGCCCGTCTGTACGGGACGGTATTGCCAGAACTCGTCGCCCGTCCCCACCTGTCTACGCCCGTGCCCCCCGAGCAAAAGCGTCCGCGCAAGGCGTTCGGCCTGTGCTTGTAAATCGGGCAGCGGGGCGGCGAGGGCCTCGGCGCGGGTGCGCAGGGTGGAGAGGGCGGAATGGCTCACGCGACGGACCGTTCCCGGGCCGTCAGATCCGCCACCTGCGCAATGATCGACGCGAGGTTTTCACCCCGTGCGCGGGCGGCAAAGGTCAGCGCCATACGGTGGATCAACACGGGTTGTGCCATCGCCAGAACATCCTCGGGGGACGGGGCCAACCGCCCGTCAAGCAACGCACGCGCCCGACAGGTCAGCATCAAGGCCTGAGCGGCACGCGGGCCCGGCCCCCATGCCACAGACGCATTCACCACCTCGGGCGCATCGGCCGTCTCGGGGCGACAGGCCCGCACCAGATCGAGAATCAATTCCACCACCTGTTCGCCCACAGGCATTTTGCGCAACAGCTTTTGCGCGGCAATCAGTTCGGCAGCGGTGAAAACCGCATGGGCCTCGTCCTCATCTGCGCCCGTTGTCGCAATCAGAATGTCGCGCTCGGTATCGCGGTCGGGATAGCCGACATCCACCTGCACCAGAAACCGGTCAAGCTGCGCCTCGGGCAAGGGATATGTCCCCTCCTGCTCCAACGGGTTTTGCGTGGCAAGGACATGAAACGGGGCCTCGAGGTCATGGGGCTGCCCCGCAATGGTCACGGATTTTTCCTGCATCGCCTGCAAAAGGGCGGACTGGGTGCGCGGCGAAGCGCGGTTGATCTCGTCGGCCAGCAAAAGCTGACAGAAAACCGGCCCCTCGATAAAGCGGAATGACCGCGTGCCATCGGCGGCGGTTTCCAACACTTCGGAGCCAAGAATATCCGCAGGCATCAGATCGGGGGTAAATTGCACACGTGCGCCATCAAGACCCATAACGGTCGAGAGCGTGTCCACGAGGCGGGTTTTTCCCAAACCAGGCAAGCCCAACAACAACGCGTGACCGCCACACAGCAAGGACGACAGCACCAGATCGACCACGGCATCCTGCCCGATAAAGCGACGCGTGATCGAGGCTTTGGCCGCGTTGAGCTTCACGCCGAGGGCTTCGATCTGTGGCACAAGATCTTGATCAGACATCACTTCACCTTTTCTACGAATTCGTGTCACTATGGTTGTGCCTATTAGTGACAGGTATCGCGCCAGACACAAATGGCAAAACCGTGAGAAAGGTGAAATTACCGTGAGCGTCTCCGCCGAAAGTATCGCCGCCGCCGTACGGGCCGCCAAAGGGCGCGGATTGCCGCCCGTGGATCGTTGGGACCCGCCGTTTTGCGGTGATCTGGACATGCGCATTGCCCGTGATGGCACATGGTTTTACCTCGGCACCCCTATCGGGCGTCCGCAATTGGTGCGGCTATTCTCCACCGTCCTCAAACGCGAAGGCGACGCCTATTTCCTTGTCACGCCCGTCGAAAAGGTCGGCATTACCGTCGATGACGCGCCCTTTTTAGCCGTCGACTTTGACGTTTCCGGCGCAGGGGAGGCACAGAACCTCACTTTTCACACCTCTGTGGGCGATAGGTGCGCCGCGGGACCGGACCATCCGCTGCGGTTTGACACACGCGACGGCGACCCCGCACCCTATGTTGAAATCCGGTCACGGCTTGACGCGCTGATTGATCGCAAGAGCTTCTTTCGACTTGTCGATTTGGGCGTCGAACACGAGGTCAACGGCACCGTGATGTTCGGCCTGTGGTCGGGTGGGATCTTTTTCCCCATCGCCCCGGCAAGTGCGCTGTAACGCCATGAAATTCGCCGCCAACCTCACGTTCATGTTCAAAGAGCTTCCGTTCCTTGAGCGCTTTGCCGAAGCCAAAGCGGCGGGGTTTGAGGCGGTTGAGGTGTTGCTTCCCTATGACGAGGCCGCCTCCGAAATTGCTCGTCGCCTTGCCGAATTGAACCTTGCCATGGTCTCGCTCAACACGCCGCCGCCAAACTGGGCGGGTGGCGAGCGCGGGTTTGCCGCCGTGCCGATGGGCGAGGACCGTTTTCGCAAGGATTTCAAACGTGCGCTCCGGTTTGCGGATTTTTTGCGTTCTGACCACATGCTTGTGATGGCGGGTAAGGCAAAAGGCGTGGTTGCGACCGAAACATTCAAACGCAACCTGACATGGGCCGCGCAACATGCCCCGAGTCGCAGCCTGACCGTTGAGCCCGTCAATGCGCACGACATGCCGGGGTATTTTCTAACCGATCTGGCCGAGACCGCCCGCCTGATCCGCGAGATAGACAGGCCAAATGTCGGGCTGCAATTCGACCTCTATCACATCCACCACATGACGGGCGATGTGATGAAGGCCTGGGACGACTACGGCGATTTGGTCCGCCACATCCAGATTGCCTGCCCCGTGGATCGCGGTGAACCGGACAAGGGCGAGTTTGACTTTGCCGCGTTTTTCAAAGCCATCAAAAAGCGCGGTTACAAAGGGTGGGTGTCGGCGGAATACACCCCCCGAAAACGCACCGACGAGGGCCTAGGCTGGATGGCCGATCTCGCCCCCGCTCTCTGACGCAACGCCCGCGCACCCCTGTCCGGGCTTTTCAACCTCCAATGTGGAATGGGCAATGGCGAACTGGTCCGCGAGCATTGATTTGATCGCACTCAGGATCGGCGCGGGGTCAGTCTCTATCACCACATGCGCCTCGACGGATGTGCGCTGCTCGTCGATCTGCCACACATGCACATGGTGCGCCCCCACGACACCGCTGATGCCTTCGATCGCCGCACGCACGTCTTCGGCCCGCGCCCCGCTTGGCGCTCCGAGCATCAGTATACGCACCACGGGGCGGATTTCGACAAAGGCGTGCCACAGGATATAAAGGGAAATGGCCACGGTGATGATCGGGTCGGCCAGGCGCCAGTCGTACAACAGGATCAGCCCGCCCGCGACGATCACCGCGACCGACGATCCCGCGTCCGCAAGGTTGTGCAAAAACGCCGCACGAATGTTCAGGCTCTCCTTTGACATCGCATAGGTGAGCGCCGCCGTGATCAGGTCAATAACCAAGGCGATGGCCGCGATCCAAACAACGATCCACCCCTCAACCTCGGGCGGATTGAAAAACCGCGCCACGCCCTCGGCCAAAAGATAGACGGCGATCACGATCAGCGTGGTGTAATTGACCATCGCCGCCACGATTTCGGCGCGACCATAGCCGAACGTCATATCCCCGTCGCGTGGCTTTCGTGCGATTTTACGCGCCGCAAAGGCAATGATAAGCGACACCGCATCGGACAAATTGTGAATAGCGTCCGCAATCAACGCCATTGACCCCGAGACAACGCCGCCAATGATCTGTGCGACCGTGAGCAACAGGTTTACCGCCACCGCCGCGGCAACCCGCGCGTCCCCCGCATCGGGGTCGATATGGGGGTGACTGTGGCCGCTATGGCCGTGCTTGTGGCTGTGACTATGATCGTGGGACATGCAAGGGGTCTCCTTTAAAACGGGAATGCGCTTACGCAGTGGCCCCGACATGGCGACCGATGATGCGGTCCGCCAATGCGGGTGAAAGGCGCCAGATACGGTGAAGGAGCGCCACCTTTTCGATAAAGATCTCCCTTCGCCCCGCCTCGACCCCGCGGATGAGGTCGGCGGCAGCGCGGTCGGGCGGGTATTTTCCCTCGGGGGCGCCCTCCGACAGTGTGGTGTCGACCCGTGTCATCAAGACCTCGCTCAGTTGAATGTCCCACTGCTCCGCCCTGATTTGATGGCGCAGCGCTTTGGTAAACATGCGCACGCCCGCCTTGGTGGCGCAATAGACCGCCGCATTGGGCAACGGCGTCAGCGCCAAACCGGATGTGACGTTGACAATCGCCGCCTGAGGCCGTGTCGAAAGCACGGGCAACATGGCCGTCGAGAGCTGCAATGGCGCGGTGAGATTGATCCGGATTTCCTGCTCGATCCGGTTCAGTTTGGCCAAGGGATCTCGTGTCAAAAACGTGTGATCCATAATGGCGGCATTGTTGACGAGCACATCGCAATCAGGGTGCTCGGCGGCAACCCATCGCGCAATCGCACGCGGCATATCAGGGTCTGAGAGATCGGCGGCAAGCGTGTCCACCCCGTCGCGTTCAAGCACCGCAAGCTGTGCCTCGTCACGCGCCACGACCAGAACGCGGCACCCTTTGGCACGCAATTGCGACACAAGCGCCGCACCGATGCCACGCGTGCCTCCCGTCACCAGTATCTTTTTACCATCAAGCTTCACAGGGATTGCCTCCTTAACCGTTTCGCGTCAAACATGAGTAAAAACTCACATACTGGAAACTCGCATCCCGTGACCCACTCTGATTTTGTCCCGAAACCCAAGAAAACACCGCGCCAAGCCCGCGCCCGCGCCACCTATCAGGCAATCCTCGAAGCGGCGGCTCACATTTTGGAGCATGGCGGACCGACGGCATTGACCACAAATCTGGTCGCCGAACGCGCGGGCGTCTCCATCGGGTCACTCTATCAATACTTCCCCTCCAAGGACGCGATCATCGGCGAATTGATCCGTGATCTGCGCCGTGAGATGCGCGACGACATTCTGGCGATGGCGCAGTATGTCGACGGTCATCCCCTTGATTTTGCTGTGCGCCGTATGGTGCGGGCCGCGATCCATCACCATGTTCACACCCATGGACGCGCCGATGTGCTTGAACGCCTCGAAGCGCACCTGCCCCCGGATCCCGACACCCAAGAAATCAAGGCCGAAATCAATCGCACCGTTGCCGGACTTTTGCGCAAACACGGCGTAGAACATCCCGAACTGGCGGCTTTTGATTTGACAAATCTGGTCATCGGCATGGCCCACCCCGCTCTTCATTCCGGCGATACGGATTTCGAGGCTCTCGCCTGTCGTATTGATCGCGCCGCTTTGGGATATCTCGGCCAGACATGAAAAACGCGCCGCTCTTGCGAGGGCGCGTTTGTTGTCTCGAAACAAGGGGGGGGATCAGTCGCCGAGTTTGGCGTGAACTTCCGCAAGATCGACGTCGAACAGAGGCATCTTGTTTCCCGGATTTTCAAAATCGTATTTGAACAGTTGGAAATCGCGGTGAAAAATTTCCCACATCAGGTGCATCGACAGGTCATCGAAATAGTCCTCGACAGGGTGCAACCTCTTGGGTCCGTGACCTTCGCTCTCGTTGAACCGCGGGATCGCAGAAAGATCCACGACATGCTTCGTTTCAATGTGATCGAGGACGTCTTGCATGCCCTCATTGAACTTTTCGGTGAAAAAGATTTTGTCGTATGTCCCGCCGTTGGCAATAAACGTCGCGACATGGCCGGACATGCCCGACCAATGGATGTCGGGGTCCATCGGACGGCGCCACCGGATGGTGTCGCGCACGAACAGCAAGAACCGGCGGAACGACGCGATTTGGTCAAACTCGTCCTTCCCATCATCGCCGCCCACCTCGATACCGTATTGTTGGATCAGCTTAGGCACGAGGTTGCCGCGATACCGGCGGCCATTGCGCTGAATGCCGCAAATCTTGTCGAAAAACGACGAGAGTACACGGGTATAGGGATTGCGCACACAGGTGAACGCATAAGAGGCATGGGACTTTACGTTGGCCTCAATAAGAGGCTGACTGTCCTCTTGCGCCCATTTGTGCAACTTTTCAGTGCTGTCATGGATGTCACCATCAAAAAACTCACCATGATCCGAGTAGTACATAATCTGACCAATGGTCGAGCACGCGCATTTCGGCACGACGCGATAGACGACGCTTTCGCTCTCGGTCATCCAGGTTCCGGGAAAGCCCATATTTACAAATACTCCTCGTAACTGCACCCATAGCAGCGTTTTATGCTTTAAAAGCAAATTTGCCTTGTCTATTCAATGTTTGGTTACGCCTATATAGACACAATAGGGCAAAAATGAGGTTACTGGTTCCAATATGGCACGAATTGCATTCATTCTACTGTGCCACAAAAATCCTGATGCCATTGTGCAGCAGGCCAAACGCCTGACCGCAGCAGGTGACTATATTTCGATCCATTTCGATGCGCGCGGCGGCAAAGATGCCTTTCACATCATAAAATCCGCACTTGCCACGAACCCCAATGTCACCTTTGCCACCAAACGGATCAAATGTGGTTGGGGCGCATGGAGCCTTGTTCAGGCGACCCTCTATGCGGTCGAGGCCGCCGAGAAAGCCTTTCCCCGCGCGACCCATTTCTACATGGTTTCGGGGGATTGCATGTCGGTCAAAACCGCCGAATTCATGCACGACTTTCTGGACCGCGATGATGCCGACTATGTTGAAAGCTTCGATTTTTTCGAAAGTGACTGGATCAAGACAGGGATCAAGGAAGAGCGCCTGATCTATCGCCATGTGTTCAACGAACGCACCCATAAGTGGTTGTTTTATAAAAGCATGGCACTGCAAGAGAAACTCGGGCTCAGGCGTGATATCCCCGCCGACCTGCGCGTGATGATCGGATCCCAATGGTGGTGTTTGCGCCGCCGGACGATCGAATGGATTCTCGATTTCACCCGCAAACGCCCCGATGTCATGGCCTTTTTCCGCAAAACGTGGATTCCCGACGAGACGTTTTTTCAAACGCTGGTCCGCCACCTTGTCCCCGAGAGCGAGATCAGAAACCGCACGCTCACCTTTTTGATGTTCACCGACTACGGTATGCCGGTGGTGTTTTATAACGACCACTACGACATGCTTTTGTCACAAGACTATCTGTTTGCGCGAAAAATTTCACCCGATGCCACCACATTGAAAAAGCGTCTTGGCGATTTGTTTGTCGCGCAAAACGTCGAGTTCAAGATTTCGAACGAGGGGCGGTCCTTGTTTCAGTTTCTCACGGGGCGCGGCCGGATCGGGCGCCGGTTTGGCCAACGGTTCTGGGAATCGGAAAGCACCTTGGGGCGCGACCGCGAATTATTGATCGTGACGTGTAAAAAGTGGCACGTCGCCAAACGGTTGGTGTCTAAAATCCGCGAAAAATCCAACCTTCCGAGCCTTGAATACCTCTTTAACGAAGAGGACACCCCGCTACCCGATCTGGGCGGCATCGAGAAAAGCCTTTGGAAACGCTCACGCCACCGCCGCGCATGGGTGCGGATGCTGTTCGACTACTACGAAACCGACCGGTTGCTGATCTGCATAGATCCCAGTGGTTTTGAGTTGATCAATGACTTTTACGCCGATCGTTCCGGCACGCGGATGTTGGAAATCGAATGCGACTACACGCCGGACTATCTGGCCGGCCATGCCAAACGGGTCGGGTTGGCGGGCGAGGCAACCCCCAAAGATGCGC
Source organism: Celeribacter sp. (assembly GCF_048259695.1). GTDB lineage: Bacteria > Pseudomonadota > Alphaproteobacteria > Rhodobacterales > Rhodobacteraceae > Celeribacter. The sequence continues at coordinate 265,516 of NZ_JBLXHL010000005.1, forward strand.
TTGAACGCCTGTTGCCCACAATCCGCAGCGATATCAACCACGAGGCCGACCGGATCCGCGATCAGGACTACGAGAACTACTTTCTCATGCGCCAGAACAATTCCGACGACGACAATGCCGCCTGCATTGCACGGTTCCTCGACATTTCCATCGAGGACGCGCAGGATATCGTGGCAACCCCGCACCTGTTCGCCGACTAAAGCGCGGCGCGACACGGCCCAAGGAAAGACTTCACATGCCCTATGACTACGACGACCAGAACATTTTTGCCAAGATCCTGCGCGGCGAGATCCCGTCGGCACCGGTGTTCGAGAGCGAACATGCCATCGCGTTTCCCGACATCTCCCCGCAGAAAAAATGCCATATCCTGGTGATTCCCAAAGGTCCGTACCGTTGTTTTGATCACTTTGTTCAGGCCGCGTCAGATGCCGAGCAACTGGATTTCTTTCGCACTGTGGGTGCCGTTGCCAAACAACTCGGCCTGTCCGAGGCCCATGGTGGGAACGGCTACCGCCTGATCACCAACTCGGGGCGCGACAGCTTGCAGGACGTGCCGCATTTTCACGTGCATCTCTTGGGCGGTGAACCCGTTGGGCCGCTCACCACGAGCTAATCAAACCTCACGAAAACGGGCGGCCCCCACATAAAGGCCGCCCGTTTCAATTCCAATCCCAAGAGACAGTGCGACTCAATCAGCGCCCCGACGTGAGGTCGACAAATACGTCTTCCAAATCCGGTTCTTGCGTACGCACGTCACCGATAACGACCCCTTGGGCCTTTACCGCATCCAGAACATCGTTGGCCGAGGCCTGTGCGCGCGAATAGGTGAACGACAACACCCCATCCTTTTTACGCTCGAAACTCACCCCCGTTGGCAGGTCAAAATCCGCAGGCGCGGTGCCTTCGGGTTCAATCAACAAGGTCTTGGCATCCATGCGGCCCAACAGGTTTTTGGTCGTGTCACGCACGATCATGTCACCATGGTTGATAATCGCGATTTCGTCACACATTTCCTGCGCCTCTTCGAGGTAGTGCGTGGTGAGAATAATGGTCATCCCGCGCTCCTCATTCAGGCGGCGCACGTTTTGCCACAGCATCTGGCGCAGCTCGATATCAACCCCCGCCGTCGGTTCATCCAGCACAAGGATTTGCGGTTTGTGTACAAGCGCCTTGCCAAGCAACAACCGTCTGCGCATCCCGCCCGACAGGGTGCGGGCATAGGCATTCGCTTTATCCGTCAATCCGACAAGTTCAAGGATCTCGTCTGACCACCGGTCTTTTTTCGGCACACCATACAGGCCCGCCTGCACCTCTAATGCTTCGCGCGGCGGGAAAAACGGATCAAGGTTCAATTCTTGTGGCATCACACCGATCGCGGCACGGCTTTGGCGCGGATTGATATCCTGGTCAAAGCCCCAGATTTTAACATGCCCCCCGGTTTTGATCGTCAATCCCGCGAGGATATTGATCAACGTCGATTTGCCTGCACCATTGGGACCAAGCAGGCCGAAAATCGATCCCTTGGGGATGTTCAGATCAATGCCTTTGAGCGCCTCTTTGGGGCCTGCGCCCCCTTCGCCGCGGTAGATTTTGCGCAGGCCTTTGATTTCGATTGCATTGCCGGTCATGGCCTCTCCCTCACAGCGCGAAGCTTGCACAACAATCGCTTGTCGCGCCCGCACGGATCGTTATCATACGCACCTGACTTAGGCCCTTCGGTCCCGATGGGCAACTCCCACCGCCCGCGCAAGCCCCGCGCGAATATGCAGACCGTCTACGCAATGACGACAGAAAAGAGCGACACACAATGACCATCCAAGCCCCAGAAACCGAAGTTGTCTCCAAGTGGAAAGTGGCCTGTGATGGCGGCGAGGGGGCATTGGGTCATCCCCGCGTCTGGCTGTCGATGTCCAAAGAGCGCGGTTATGTCGAATGCGGCTACTGTGACAAAAAATTCATTCACGAAAGCTCCAAACTGTCTGACGCTGAGTAATTTTTACGTCGCGGCATAGCTTCGGACTATTTTAATGGACGCATGATACGCCTTCTTTTGTATGTAAAGAGGAGGCGGTCCATGCTGTCGCGCAACAAAATCGAACTGGTAAAGCACAGTTACAAGGCCGTGACCGCCGTTCGCCCCGAGCTCTACGAAGATTTCTACACACGTCTGTTTGTCACCGCCCCCGATATCCGCGCCCTGTTTCCGGGAACCGCGCGTGCGCAAGCGGTCAAGCTTGAAGCGATGATGCAACTGGCGCTGTCATCCCTCGACACCCCGGAGATGCTGACACCGCTGTTGCGCAAACTCGGCCATGACCATGCGACCTATGGCGTCGAAGAGAAACACTATATCGTTCTGGGCGAGGTGCTTCTGGACACGCTTGCCGCCCAAGCGGGTGATCTGTGGACCGCCGAAGTGTCCGCCGCGTGGTTCGCGGTTGTCAATTTCATTGCCGCCACCATGATCGACGGCGCACGGGCAATGGCGGCCTAATGCGGCGGAGGATTCCATCGTCACGCATCACATCTCCCCGAATTTCGCCATATTGCCTCACGCATGGTTGCAGCCCCCGCGCCGCCCACTATGATCCGCGCAAACGCGCACATGGAAAGGCACGACTATGGCATTCGGCAAGGGACACCACCTGCATCTGATCGACGGCTCGGCCTTTATCTTTCGCGCCTATCACGCACTTCCGCCGCTGACGCGCAAATCCGACGGTTTGCCCGTTGGGGCCGTGGCGGGGTTTTGCAATATGCTCTACCGCTACATCGAGGCCAACACGGGTGCGGACGCGCCGACCCACGCCGCCGTAATCTTTGACCACTCGGGAAAGACATTTCGCAACGACCTTTATCCCGCGTACAAGGCCAACCGCCCCCCCGCCCCCGAAGATTTGCGCCCACAGTTCCCGCTGACCCGCGAGGCCACCCGCGCCTTCAACGTCTCGTGCATCGAGATCGAAGGGTACGAGGCCGATGACATTATCGCCACCCTCGCCCATCAAGCCCGCGATGCAGGGGGCAGCGTCACGATCATTTCCTCGGACAAAGACATGATGCAACTGATCGGTGACGGCGTTGAAATGCTCGACCCGATGAAAAACAAACGGATCGACCGCGAAGGCGTCGAGGCAAAATTCGGCGTGGGTCCCGAGCGCGTCGTCGATGTGCAGGCACTTGCGGGGGACAGCGTCGATAACGTCCCGGGCGCGCCGGGCATCGGCATCAAAACCGCCGCCCTTTTGATCAATGAGTATGGCGACCTCGACACGCTTCTGGCCCGCGCCGAAGAGATCAAGCAACCCAAACGCCGCGAGTCGCTCGTCAACAATGCCGAGCTGATCCGCATCTCGCGCGATTTGGTACAGCTTGATTGCAACATGTCGCTCGATTTCTCCCTCGACAGCCTCGAGGTGCAGGACCCCGACACGGAGGCCTTGCTCGACTTTCTCGCACAGATGGAGTTTCGCACCATCGTCAAGCGCGTGGCGGAGCGGTTCAAAATCGCACCGCCCGTGATAGAGGACGCCCCGACCGCGACCCCACGCCAGGCCGCCGAACCCGAAATGCCCCCCATCGACGTCGACGCCTACGAACACGTCCGCACCATGGGCGCACTCGAGCGGTGGATCGACGCCATTTATGAACGCGGCTATGTCGCCGTGGACACCGAGACGACGGGCCTTGACGCCATGCAAGTGGACCTTGTGGGCATCTCGCTTTGTGTCGAGGCCGGCACAGCATGCTACATCCCTGTCGGGCATACGATGGGCGAAGACGACCTGTTTGGCGGCTCGAACCTTGTGGACGGGCAACTGTCGCTCGATATGGTTCTGGATGCCCTGCGCCCCGTGCTTGAGGATGAGACCATCCTGAAAATCGGCCAGAACATGAAATATGACGCCAAGATTTTCGCCCGTAATGGCATCCGTGTTGCGCCCTATGACGACACGATGCTGTTGTCCTACGCGCTGCATGCGGGTCTCCATAATCATGGTATGGATGCGTTGTCCGAGCGGTATCTGAACCACACACCGATCCCGACCAAAGATCTGCTTGGCTCCGGGAAATCGGCAATCACCTTTGACAAAGTGGACCTCGACAAGGCCGTGAAATACGCCGCCGAGGACGCCGATGTCACGCTACGCCTGTGGCAGATTTTCAAACCCAAACTGCATGCGCAAAGCGTCACCACCGTCTATGAAACACTGGAGCGCCCGCTGTCGCCCGTCTTGGCGCAAATGGAGATGGCAGGGATCAAGGTCGACCGCGATGTGCTGTCGCGCATGTCCAACGCGTTTGCACAAAAAATGGCGGGGCTCGAGGCCGAAATCCACGACCTCGCCGGCACGGCGTTTAACGTCGGATCGCCCAAACAGCTTGGCGAAATCCTGTTTGATCAAATGGGGTTGGAGGGCGGCAAAAAGGGCAAAACAGGCGCCTATGCCACGGGGGCGGACATTCTCGAAGACCTCGCCTCCGAGGGCCACGATTTGCCCGCGCGGGTTCTGGATTGGCGGCAATTGTCCAAGTTGAAATCGACCTACACGGACGCGCTTCAAACCTACATCCATCCCGACACGGGCCGCGTGCATACCTCCTACATCCAGACGGGCGCTGTGACGGGGCGGCTCGCCTCCTCGGACCCGAACCTGCAAAATATTCCCGTCCGCTCGGACGAAGGCCGCCGCATCCGCGAGGCCTTTGTGGCGGATCGCGGCAAAAAACTTGTCTCTCTCGACTACTCGCAGATCGAACTGCGCATCCTCGCCCATGTCGCCCGCATCGACAGCCTCAAGCAGGCGTTTCGCGACGGGTTGGACATCCACGCCATGACCGCATCCGAGATGTTCGGCGTCCCGATCGAGGGCATGGACCCGATGGTTCGTCGTCAAGCGAAAGCCATCAACTTCGGCGTCATCTACGGTATTTCGGGCTTTGGCCTTGCCCGCAACCTGCGCATCCCGCGCAGCGAGGCCCAAGGGTTCATCGACCGTTATTTCGAACGCTTCCCCGGCATCAAGGAATACATGGACGAAACCGTGGCCTTTGCCAAAGACCACAAATACGTAACCACACTGTTCGGGCGCAAAATACACACACCGGAGATCAGCGCGAAAGGACCGCAAGCGGGTTTTGCCAAACGCGCCGCGATCAACGCCCCGATTCAGGGGACCGCCGCCGACATCATCCGTCGCGCCATGATCCGGATGCCGAACGCCATCAAAAACCTGCCCGCAACCATGCTGTTGCAGGTCCACGATGAATTGATTTTCGAGGTGGACGAAGACGCCTGTGACGCTGTGATTGCGGTCGTTAAGGGTGTTATGGAAACCGCCTCGGACCCCGCCGTCAAACTCGACGTTCCGATTGTCGTGGACGCAGGCATCGGCGACAATTGGGCGCAAGCGCACTAAGCCACTAATCGGATGAGGATTGAAAAATGGCGCCTGGGGGGCCGCCCTACGCGCCATTTTACGTGGCCGGATACGACATTTCGTGCCGCGCTCAGATCAGCCCGTTGCTTGCAAACAGCGCCTTGAGGTCGGCTTCGGGGCGCGGCCCGATGTGGGAGATCACTTCGGCCGCGGCCACACAGCCCATGCGCCCGCAGGTTTCAAGGCTCTGACCCGTTGCATAGCCGTACAGGAACCCTGTGGCGAATTGGTCGCCCGCACCTGTGGTATCTACGGGCTGAACGCGGGTTACTGGCACGACGACCTCCTCGTCGCCACGCACCAAAATCACCCCGCCACCGCCGCGCGTACACACAACGAGACCGCATTCGGACGCCGCCAGTTCAAGCGCCGAGGACAGGTCGGTCTCATAGAGACTTTCCCATTCATGTTCATTGCCAATCACGAAATCCATCGATTTCACAAAGGTGCGAAAATCGGCGCGGTGACGGTCGACGCAGAACGGATCAGACAGTGAAATACCCACCTTGCCGCCCGCAGCTTTGGTCAGTTTCGCGGCCTGATCAAAGGCGTGTTTGCCCTTGTCCTTGTCATAAAGGTAGCCCTCAAGGAACATGATGTCGGTTTCGGCGGCAACATCGGCGCGGACATCGGCTTCGGAAATTTCTGACGAAATCCCGAGGTAGGTATTCATCGACCGCTCACCGTCCGGCGACACGAAAATCATTGAGCGCGACGTGGGCAACTCACCACCCTCGACCGGCGCATTCACAAAGGCGCAGCCATCCGTGGCCATTTCGGCGGCATAAAAGCGCCCCAGTGCATCATCATGGACCCGCCCGATGAAACCCGTTTTCAGGCCGAGATTGCCCAAGCCCGCAAGGGTGTTGGCGACCGAGCCACCGGGGGTCTGCACGCGGTTGTTCATCGCACCATATAGCATCTCGCCACGGCCCTGTTCGACCAGTTGCATGATGCCTTTTTCGATCCCTAAAAGGTCGAGTGTGCTGTCGGACGCATGTGTGATCACGTCAACGATGGCATTGCCGATACCGACAATCTGATAGGCTTTAGTCAATGTTCTTCTCCTCGAAGTCGCACAGGTCCCGTATCAGGCAGGTGCTACACAAAGGTTTACGCGCTTTACATGTGTAGCGACCGTGAAGGATCATCCAGTGATGCGCATGTTGTTGAAATTCTGCGGGAATATGGTCTTCGATCGCGCGTTCGACCGCGACGACATCTTTGCCCACGGCCACACCGGAGCGATTGCCAAAGCGGAAAATATGCGTATCGACGGCCTGTGTCGGGACGTGCCACCACATGTTCAGCACCACATTCGCGGTCTTGCGCCCCACACCGGGAAGGCTTTCCAAAGCGGCACGTGACGAAGGCACATCACCGTCGAATTCCGCGACCAGACGCTCAGACAGCTTGATCACGTTCTTGGCCTTGGTGCGGAACAGGCCGATGGTTTTGATATGTTCGATCAGGGCCTCTTCGCCAAGATCGAGCATTTTTTGCGGCGTGTCGGCGATTTTGAACAGCTCCGCCGTCGCCTTGTTCACGCCCTTGTCGGTCGCCTGCGCCGAGAGAGCCACGGCAACAACGAGCGTATAGGCGTTCACGTGATCCAACTCGCCCTTCGGCTCGGCCTCGGCCGTGCGGAACCGCGCGAAAATCTCGTATATCGTTTTGTAATCCAGCTGTTTGATCATGGGGAGACCTATGCCCCGATGTGCGCCTCAGGGCAAGCACCGGATTGACGACAGGCATTTTCGTAAAACTTTCAGAAAAGAACCAGACCCCATTCATCCGCTGTTTATAAAAACGGCGAAAAATGGGCCTCGAATGCACACAGAGTTTGAGGATGCACGATCACATGGGCGATCACTGGGGCGACGGGCGAGATCGGGGAGACGGGAAAAACCGGACGGGCGGGCCAACAATTGACGGCGGCGCAATGGCTCATCCCCTACTCGCGCATGAGCCGCGCACGATTGGCCAAAACCCGCGGGATGGCATTTCGGGCTTTGGCACAGGCGTCATGTTGGAGACGAGCGAGGGACCGCAACCCGTTGAATGGCTGCGGTCGGGGGATCTGCTCTTGACCCGCGACAACGGGTATAAACCCCTGCGATGGGTCGGGCGCAGCGAGGCGTCCCATGCCCCGCCAATCCGCATCTTTGCAGGCGCATTTGGCAAACGGACCCCTGAACACGATCTGGTTTTGTCACCACATCATCAAATTCTGATGCGCTCGCCTCTTGTTCCGCTTTATTTCGCCGAGGAGGAAGTCCTTGCCCCCGTTGGCTCCATGGCCACCGAAGCCGAAGAGGACTTTGTCAGCCCCACACCCAATGCGCCGCTATGTCACCTCCTATTCGACCAACACGAGGTGGTTCTGGCCGAGGGGGTGTGGTTGGAAAGCCTGTTTCCCGATACGCAGTGCCTCGATCTTTTGGGACGCGACACCGAGCAAGACATGCGTGACGCCATAGGCAGCAACCTTGACACGATGGTCACGGCACGCATGGTTTTGAACACCCGCGAAGTCGGCTTGCTTAAACCGCGCTCCGCTGTTGCGGCACGTCGTATGGTGGCGTGAGGCATGGCGATGCACCCCTGTCGTGAGGGGAGCACAGCGCAATTGGCCAAGTTTCGGGTCGGTGTTTACACGCGATCACGCTAAGGTACGGTCCAAGCCATAAAGGATCGACCGTGACCAACGTCCCCCCTCAGACACAGCCAGACACAGCCCCGATTTCCGAAAGCCCGCTTTCCGATCGTTACCACTACAACGTGATCCGGCGGGCAATAGACCTGATTGACGCGTCTGACACTCCCCTGTCGCTTGACGCGCTGTCACGGGAGTTGGGCATGAGCCCCCACCACTTTCAAAAGACCTTTTCGAAATGGGCGGGCGTGTCCCCGAAACGCTATCAACAATACCTCACGCTTGGCACGGCGAAATCACTCATTCAAACCCATCACACCATGGTCGAGGCTGCCGATGCCGCAGGCCTGTCGAGCGCGGGACGCTTGCATGATTTATTTCTACGGTGGGAGGCGATGACCCCCGGTGAATTTGCACGGTCCGGCGCGGATATGACCATTTCCTACGGATGGTTCGACACGCCGTTTGGTGAGGCGCTTGCCATGGCAACACCGCGCGGAATGTGTGGTTTGGCGTTTTCATCCGAGACCTCCCGCGAGGCCGCCATGACCGACCTGACCGCACGGTGGCCCGCCGCCACCTTTCACGAGGCGCCCGACCACGTCGCCCCGCACGTAAGGGCCGCTCTTGGCGGGGGGGCGGCGCACCTGCATCTCATTGGCGCTCCGTTCCAGATCAAAGTCTGGGAGGCGTTGCTGTCGATCCCCTCGGGTAAGGTCACAACCTATTCCGACATCGCACAGGCCGTGGGCAATCCCAAGGCGGTCCGTGCGGTCGGCACCGCCGTGGGGCGCAATCCCGTCTCATGGCTCATTCCGTGCCACCGCGTGTTACGCAAATCCGGCGATCTTGGTGGCTATCACTGGGGCTTGCCCGTCAAACGCGCCCTATTGGCCTATGAGGCGACACAGGCAGACGCATTGACCGATAGCCCATAAGCAGGAACCCGCCACAATGGCACAATCACAACTATTCACAGGTGCGATAGGAACTTGTCAGCGCTAGAAGCGTTATACGAGCAGAAGTTTCAAAAGAGGTCCTTCAATGAAGTCCCGTTTCCTAATTGCCGCCCCACTCGCCGCCACGGTATTCCTGAGCGGCTGCATGGAGCCTATGGTGTCCGACAACCCCAATGCCAACGCCAAACAAGGTGCCATTGCAGGCGCCGTCATCGGCGGATTGGCAGGCCTGTCCTCCGGTAACGACAAGTTGGTGAAAACCGCTGTCGGGGCCGCCATTGGTGGCGCCATTGGCGGGGCAATCGGTCAACAGCTTGACCGTCAGGCCGCCGATCTGCGCAATGACCTTGGCAGCGATCAGGTCCAAATTGTCAACACCGGCTCCGAGTTGATCGTGACTTTGCCACAGGACATCTTGTTCTCCGTAGACAGCGCGGTTGTCGTGCCGAGCCTGCAATCCGATTTGCGCACACTCGCCTATAACCTGCGCGACTATCCCAACACCACGGTTCAGGTCGTCGGCCACACCGACAACACCGGCTCGGCCACGTATAATCAGGAGCTGTCGAGCCGCCGCGCCTCTGCGGTGTCGACCATTCTGACCGCCAACGGCGTCTCATCGGGCCGCATTCAGGCCTATGGTCGCGGCGAAGATGCACCAGTGGCCACCAACCTCAATGCCGAGGGCCGCGCCCAGAACCGTCGCGTCGAGATCATCATCACACCGATGACCTAAGCAGACAGATTTCGAAGTCTGGAAAGGGTCGGCTTTTGGTCGGCCCTTTTTTATGGCGCCCCGTCTCATGCGGTCATATAATCTGACCAATTCAAACGCGAGGTCGCCATGCCGTTCCAGAAAATTGATGCCGCGAAACTGAGCGCCTCTGTCGTGCAACAGATCGAGCTGTTGATTTTACGCGGCATCCTGCGCCCCGGTGAGCGACTGCCCTCCGAGCGCGATCTGTCGGAGCGGATGGGCGTGTCGCGCCCGTCGATTCGCGAAGCTGTGGCCACACTATCGGACAAGGGGCTTTTGGAGGCCAAAGCGGGCGCGGGCATCTATGTCGCCAATGTGCTCGGCTCGGCGTTCTCCCCCGCCCTCGTTCAACTGTTCGGCGCACACGATGAGGCGGTGTTCGACTACATCGCCTTTCGCCGCGACATGGAGGGATTGGCCGCCGAACGCGCGGCACGATTTGCCTCCGATACCGATCTACGTGTGATCCAGACCATTTTTGACAAAATGGAAGCCGCCCATCCCAAACGGAACCCGACGGATGAGGCACGGTTGGATGCCGAGTTCCACCTGTCGATCATCGAGGCGAGCCATAACGTCATCATGTTGCACATGATGCGCTCGATGTTCGATTTGCTGCGCGAGGGCGTATTTTACAACCGGTCTATCATGTTCAAACAGCGCACCAACCGCGCCCAACTGTTGGATCAACACCGCAACATCAATGCGGCCCTGCAGTCACGCGATCCCGAACGCGCCCGTGCCGCGGTCACACAGCATCTGAACTATGTGGAAATGGCCCTGACCGATCAGCAAAAGTTCGAGCGCAACGAAGAGATCGCAAAACTGCGGTTCGACCACGAGCAAGGCCGGCATTGATCCAGTTGTAAAAAGTAACGTTACGCACGAAAAAGCCCCGCCAATGTTGGCGGGGCTTTGTCAATTCGGGGTCTGATGGAGGGCGCAAAGCGTCCGATCAGTGAAGTTTCGCGCTCACTTCTGCGATGGCGTCATCGATGAGCGTATTTGCCTCGGCGGCTGTCATGTTCTTGGCAATGACATCCTGCGCAGCACCGATTGCAACGGTGACAGCGGTGTTACGGACATCGCGGATGGCGGAAGCTTCGGCGGAGGCAATCTGCTCCTGAGCCGAGGCCAGACGACGGGCGATGGACGTTTTGAGGTCTTCTTTGGCTTTGGTCGCAGCAGCTTCAGCGTCGAGCTTGGCTTGCTTCACGATGGCATCCGCCTGTTCCTGAACTTCGCGCTGTTTGCGCTCGTAGGAGGCGAGAACCGACTGGGCCTCTTCGCGCAGGGCGCGGGCTTCGTCGAGCTCGGAACGGATGTCTGTCGCGCGCTTGTCGAGCATTCCCACGATCATGCCGGGAACACCGAATTTCACCAGCACGCCGACGAATACGAGGAAACCAAGCAACACAACGAAGTTGGTGTTGTGCAACGAGAAGAATGGACCCGAGGCCGCGAAGGCCGGTGTCGCGGCTGTGATGGCGATAAGAGCTACAAGCTTTTTCATAATCTTACCCTTTCAGCCGCGCGTTGATGGCCGCAGTGATCGATTTGGCGTCGGCTTTCGCACCGAGAGCCGCCACGATTTCTTTGGCAGTGTCTTTGGCGACGTCTTTTACGGCGTCCATTGCGCCCTCGCGAATTTCCGCGATGGCTTTTGCTGATTCTGCAGATTTCGCTGCAATATCTGCGTCCGCTTTTGCGATTGCGACGTCCAGATCACCCTGGATCGCGTCACGTGCGTCCTGAACAATCCGCTGTGCTTCGGCTTTCGCCTCTGCCAGTGCCTGATTATAGGCATCTTCCGCATCCACAGCCTTGAGCTTGAGCTCTTCGGCGGCGGCAATGTCATTCATGATCGTGCCGGACCGTTCTGCGAGCACACTAGAAATGCGCGGCAAAGCGATTTTCGACAGCACGAAATAGATCACGACGAGCGTGACCAAAAGCCAGAAAATCTGGTTCGGGAACGTCGAAAAGTCCAGCTGCGGCATGCCAACTTCGGCAGCACCGTGTGCTGCATCCATAGCGCCGTTTGCGGCGTCATGTGCAGCGTCAGCAGCGTGGGTTTCGGCCCCGTGCGTCTCTGTTGCCATCTTGTCCTCCTGACTCTGTCCTAATCCTCTGGCTTGGCCAAAGGGACCCCGTGTTACGCGAGGGTGGGCCGACGAAGCGACCCACCCTGCCGTAAGGATGGAGCGTCAGATCAGACGGCGAACATCAACAGAAGAGCGACGAGGAACGAGAAGATCCCGAGCGCTTCTGCAAAAGCCATGCCGATGAAGAGGGTCGCAGTCTGCGAAGCAGCTGCGGATGGGTTACGCAGAGCGCCTGCGAGGTAGTTACCGGCAACGGTACCAACACCGATTGCTGCTGCGCCCGAACCGATGCCTGCAAGACCTGCACCGATGAATTGACCCATTTCTGCGATATTGCCTTCCATATTCCTATCTCCTTACGTTTTTTGGAATTGGTTAGTAGTTTTCGTGACGTGCTTGTTAGTGTGAGGGATGCAGCGCATCTTTCAGATACACACACGTCAGGATGGTGAACACGTAAGCCTGAATGAAGGCTACGAGTAGCTCGAGGCCGTACATGGCGGTAATCGCCAGAACGGAAACGGGAGAGATGATCGTGATCGCGGCGAAGCCTGCGAATACTTTCACCACGGCGTGACCGGCCATCATGTTACCCGCAAGACGGATAGAGTGGCTCACAGGACGCACGAAATAGGAAATCAACTCGATGATCGCGAGGACCGGACGCATCGGAAGCGGTGCGGAGGTGATCCAGAAAAGACCGAGGAACTTGGTGCCGTTTTTGACAAAACCGAGCACGGTCACAAATGTGAACACCAACATCGCGAGAACGGCGGTGACAGCGATGTGCGTGGTGGTCGTAAAGGACAGCGGGATGAGGCCGAGCATGTTGGAGAACACGATGAACGAGAACAGCGTCATGATGTAGGGGAAGTAGCGGATGGCATCCTTGCCGGCCACATCCTCGACCATTTTGTGTACAAAGCCGTACATCAGCTCGGCGACAGACTGGATACGCGAAGGAACAACGGCGCGACCACGCGACCCGAACACCAACAGACCGATGACACACAGAACGGCAATGCCCATCCAGAGCGTCACGTTCGTAACAGTGTACCAGTGGATAGGGCCATCACCGAACAGAGGAGTGACCTTGAACTGATCCATCGGGTGGATCGCCAGACCGCCTTCGGAGCCGTGTGCTTCTTCAGCCATTTTAATCCCTCTCGTCGTGTGCGGAATTGCCCGCGTTATTCTGTTCGTCGGCGTCTGCCAACTGTTGCTTCTGGATCTCGTTCGCCGTGCGCATCATCGTTTTGACGCCGGCCGCAAGACCCAATCCTACAAACAGCAAAAGGAAAATCGGGATTGTCCCGAACACCCCGTCAAGGGTGTACCCAATGCCGAAACCGATACCTAAACCGGCAACCAGTTCGATCACCATCCGCCATGCCATATTGGCTTGGGAAAAGTGCTCTTCACCCTTGGAGGTTTTTGGAACTTGCGCCCCCTTCGCCTGCGCGATCCGCTCTTCCAGTGCGCGTAGACGCTTTGGATCATGCGGGTCGCTCATAGACGTTTTGCCCCCTAAGGTCGTTGCGGCGGAAACTAGGGTGCAGGCGCATCAGAGTCAATAAGGCATAAATCAGGCCAAGCCACTGAAATATATGACGTATCAATTCCACACATCCGGTCGGATCGGCCCTTTGGGTGCGAACGGCGGCAAATACGTTATTCAACCAAATGGTTGACCAATGCCCACGCCCTGCCTATCGCTTTGACATATGGCACCTGACCTTGACCTCATCTTCGCCGCTTTGGGCGACCCGACCCGCAGGGCGATCCTCGTCATGCTGCTCGAGGATGATATGGCTGTGACCGATGTGGCCGAACCGTTTGCGATGTCACTGGCCGCCGTGTCCAAACACCTGACGATTTTGACCCGCGCGGGCCTGATTGCCCAAGAAAAGCGTGGACGGGTCAAGTGGTGCAAACTTGATCCCGATGCCATGCGGGCCGCAAGCGTGTGGATGCAGGGATTTGGCCAGTTCGAGGCATTCGACCTCGACGGGTTGGAGCGGTTTCTGGCGCATGAACTGCGCGACGACGGTGACGCCACCGCGTAGCGCCCTCACGCCTCGTGTTTGAGCAACAAATAGAGCGCAAGGATGGTCAGGCCGATCCCGCCAAAGACAAGCGCCGACGGCACCCCGTGGCCCAACCCGATTTCCCATACGATCACCCATGACGGCGTGAGATAGGTGTAGGCCATGACCTTGGCCGAGGCGAGCCGCACCGAAGCAAACGCCAGAAGCGACGCGGTGGTCGTGGTCGCCACGATCGAGACATAGCCAAGCGTGATCCAGACAATCGGGGGCAGTGCAGCCCATTCGGTCGCCGCAATGTCACGCCACCCGAAGGCCAACAGGACAATCGTCGCCGCGACCAGAATGAAAAAGGTGAACACAAAGGTGCGCTCCCCGCGTGAAAACTTTGGCACCAGTGGCGTATAAAGCGCATGGGCAACAACGCCGATGAAATAGACCGCCTCGCCGCGCCCGACCTCAAAGGCAAGCAAGGCCGACAGATCCGCGCGAAAAATGACCCAAAGCGCCCCCGACGCCCCCACGGCCAAAGCAAGCGCGATACGGCGCGTGGTGATCTGGCGCATGATGAGATAGCCGAACCCCGCCGCGAACACGGGCGTGAGGGTAAACACCGCTGCCGTCGACACGGGCGTTGCGGTCTTGAGCCCCTCGAACATCATCACGAAATAGAGCGCGAACAACCCGCCCAAAATGGCGTAGCGCCACGGGGCTCGCATCGCGTCACGCGGGATGCCGCCGGTGAACAGCGCCAACATCCCGACCACAATAGACGCGATGATGAATCGCACACCGTTGAGCGCAAAGGGCGAGATTTCATTGGCCGCCATTGAGCCGAGCGAAAACGACCCCGCCACCAGAAACGAGAAGACGAGCATGGCGATGTGGCCCTGCCGCCGATCATGGTCGGATGCTTTATGAGGCACAGGGCCACTCCTTTGCGCGGTCTTTGAGCAGGGTAAGAAAGGCCTGAACTTTCGGGGTGCGGTGCAAATCAACATGGGTCACGAGCCAACTGGCGCTCGCCCATTCAGGGCGCGCCGGCATCAATTCGACCAGATCGCTATGCGTGGCAGCCTCCTGAATCAACATAAACCCCGCACCGACGCCTGACAGAATGGCTTGGGTCATGGCATCCGCCTCGGATGTTCGAAAGGTAATCCGGTCTGGCGTAACCTGTTCATGCAGCCACGTCATAAACGGCGCACGGTGCGCAGGGTCATCGTGGCCGACAAAGCGCAACTCGGCCATCAGACGATCGGGCGCGGGATGCCCGAACCGGTCAAGGTAGGAACGGTGCGCATAAAGAGCGACCTCCTGAACGTAAAACGGCTGTGCCACATTGTCGGGTTCCTGTGGCGGTTTGCCCGCACGGATGGCGACATGGGCCTCGCCGTACTCAAGGCGGAACACGCGCTCTCCCGTCAAATAGCGCACGATGACATCGGGATAGGCGGCCTGAAACTCGGCCAACACGGGCGCGATCACGGATGCCATTCCGGGCAGCGATGTGACGACCAGTTCGCCTGACACATCTTCACCGCGCCCCTTGATCCGGCTGGCCAGTTGCGAAAACTGGTCGTCCGTGGCCTGTGCAACCGCCAACAGGTCCGTACCGGCCTCGGTCGGGGTATAGCCACGGGCATGACGCTGGAACAGCTTGACACCAAGCTGCGCCTCGAGCGCATCAATATGACGGATCACAGTGGCGTGGTGGACGCCGAGAACCTGTGCGGCCCCCGACACGGTCCCCAATTTGGCCACCTGAAATGCGGTGCGAATCTCATCCCAGTTTTCAGACATCATGGCGTGCTACCTGTGCAAAGTTGCTGACGTATCGCCCTAAATCACCCTCGCCCTGCAAAAGTGCAAGGGAAATCAGGGCGCGGCATATGCCTTTTGGCGCGGCGGCTGCGCTTAATCCCTGAACGCCGCGATCCACGCCGCATCGATGGCGTCCAGAGTGTTCTGGGAGAATCGTGCCAATTCGGTCCAGTACATTCCTGACGGCACATAATACCCCGCCTGTTCCTCCATACGGTGCGCCAAGGCGGCCTGTGCCGCGTCGAATGAAAGGGGCGCAACGGGACCGGACAGCGCCCGCACATCCTGACGCGGATAGGGCAGGACACTGTCCGTATCGCTCAGATTGACCACGGCACAACCTTGCGCCGCTGCGAAATACTGCAACCGCCGCGCTTTGGCCGGCAGGGATTTCAACGTCGGATCATCGCGCAGTGGATCCGCTGATCCCGTGCCATAAAAATGGGTCTGTGCCGTAGCCGGATACACCATGTCGCAACCGAAAAAACACATCACTTTCGGACGTAACGCATGAAGCGCCCAATAAGCGGCGGTAAACGCCATCGTTCCACCGGCATAGACAAAGCCGCCATAGGCATTTTGCGCGGGAACATACTGTGGGCTTGTAATAACTTGCTGCCCCGCAGCGACGACATCGGGGCAACGTTCGGGGGGAAAGTCGTCAGGGTGGATGTGGTGCGTCCACTGCGGCACCGCCCGCCACGCGTTGTTAATGGCGACCACGGCGTCAAAGGCACCAAGGTCCCACTGCGCGGCTTGCGGCGCGGCGCGGCCGCTGCCAAGGATCAAAATACGGTCCATCATGGCCTCCCGATTACCCGCCCCAGTTAGACCGTAGCGCAGAACATGCCAGTCCTTCGCCACGAAAAATCGCGCAGGCCGGCCACACCCCTGCCCTCTTGACTCACATTGTCCCCGCGCGTAAACGCAGCACAACATTTTCCGGAAGCGCAAATTCTTCCGGTCCTCAGGCCCACGCGCCAGGATCGCCCCCCGTCAGCGAGTTTCGCCCACGGGGGCCAAAATCCATTCGGCGTTTGCATTTCACCGCTTCGTCCCCGGATGAAGCACATCGTCAACAGGTAGGGAGACCGCCATAATGTTTGAAAATCTGTCAGATCGCCTCTCGGGCGTCTTCGACAAGCTCACCAAACAAGGGGCGCTGTCCGAAGCCGATGTGAAAACCGCACTGCGCGAAGTGCGCGTGGCCTTGCTTGAGGCAGACGTCTCACTGTCCGTTGCGCGTGATTTCGTCAAGGCCGTCGAGGCAAAAGCCACCGGTCAGGCCGTCACCAAATCCGTGACCCCCGGTCAGCAGGTCGTGAAAATCGTCCACGACGAGTTGGTGCATTTCCTTGCCGGTGACGAGGCCGATATCGGCGCGTTGAAAGTGGACAATCCCCCTGCGCCGATCCTGATGGTCGGTTTGCAAGGTGGCGGTAAAACCACCACGACAGCCAAATTGGCCAAGCGCCTCAAGGAAAAGCAAAGCAAGCGCGTTCTGATGGCCTCGCTCGACGTCTACCGTCCTGCGGCGATGGAACAGTTGCGCGTGCTGGGCGAGCAAATCGGCGTCGATACCTTGCCCATCGTGGCGGGCGAGACCCCCGCACAGATCACCAAACGGGCCAAGCAGATGGCGACCATGGGCGGCTATGACGTCTACATGCTCGACACCGCGGGCCGTTTGTCAATCGACGACACTCTTATGGCCGAAGTCGAGGCCGTGCGCGACATCGCCACCCCGCGCGAAACCATTCTGGTTGTCGACGGCCTGACGGGTCAGGATGCGGTACACACCGCCGAGAATTTCGACGGGCGCATCGGCATCACGGGTGTGATCCTCACCCGTATGGATGGCGACGGGCGCGGTGGTGCAGCTTTGTCCATGCGTGCCGTCACGGGCAAGCCGATCAAGTTTGTCGGCCTTGGCGAGAAAATGGATGCGCTTGAGGAATTCCACCCCGAGCGGATCGCGGGCCGTATCCTTGGCATGGGCGACATCGTATCCCTCGTCGAAAAAGCCCAGGAGACCATTGAGGCCGAACACGCCGAACGCATGATGAAGCGCTTTCAAAAGGGTCGGTTCAACATGAACGACCTCAAGATGCAGCTTGAGCAAATGCAAAAAATGGGCGGCATGGAAAGCATCATGGGCATGATGCCCGGCATGAAAAAAGCCGCGTCACAGATCAAGGACAGCGGCTTTGACGAAAGCGTGTTCAAACGCCAGATCGCCCTGATCCAGTCCATGACCAAACTCGAACGCGCCAACCCGCAGCTGTTGCAGGCCAGCCGCAAGAAACGCATCGCCAAAGGTGCAGGTCTCGAAGTCCCCGAATTGAACCAACTTCTCAAAATGCAGCGCCAGATGGCCGACATGATGAAAAAGATGGGGAAAATGGGCAAAGGCGGCATGCTCAAACAGGCCGTCAAAGGCATGTTTGGCGGCAAGGGCGATATGCCTGACATGCCCGACATGAACGACCCCAAAGCAATGGAAGCGGCGGCGAAAGCACTCGGTGGCGCGGGCGGCCTTGGTGCGCTTGGCGGCATGGGGGGCGGCATCGGCGGCGGACTTCCCGGCCTCGGCGGCAGCGCCCTGCCCCCCGGTCTGTCCGGTTTCGGAAAGAAGAAATAACGTGACCCACGCGCCCACCATAACCACGCAACGTCTGACACTGCGCGCCCATCGCGCCAGTGATTTCGATGCCTATGCCGCGGCGTTTGCCTCGGAGCGTGCGCGGTTTATGGGCGGACCAATGGAGCGTCGCAAAGCATGGTTCGCCTTTTGTGGCGACATCGCGCAATGGGCGCTGTTCGATCACGGCGCATGGGGCGTTGAGCGCACTGAGGACGGTGCATTCCTCGGTCAGGTCGCCATCGGCAAACCACCGCATTTCCCCGAAGTCGAATTGGGGTGGATGCTCTGTGAGGGCGCAGAAGGCTACGGATACGCCTTTGAGGCGGCCACGGCCGCGCGCGACTGGGCCTACGGCGAGATGGGGCGCGAGACACTCGTGTCCTACATCGACGCGGCAAACACCCGCTCTATCGCCCTTGCCGAACGCCTTGGCGCATTCGTCGATACGACAGCGGCCACACCCGACGACGAGGATTGCCTTGTCTATCGCCACCCCGACCCCGCCGCATTGCAAGACGGCGGAATGGAGGCCTACGCATGAGTGATCCCGTCAGCCGCGCCCAAGAAATTCTGGCCGAACATCGTGACAGCATCGACCGTCTCGACGCCATCCTCGTCTATACCCTTGGCGAGCGCTTTGCCCAGACCCAGGCAGTGGGCAAGCTCAAGGCCGAATACGACCTTCCGCCCTCCGATCCGGCGCGGGAAGAAACCCAAATCGCACGGCTCGAAGATCTGGCGAAACGCGCCAACCTCGATCCGGAATTCGCAACGAAATTCCTGAAGTTCATTATTCAGGAAGTCATTCAACACCACAAACAACACCAAGATTGCTGAGGTTTTTCAGAGAAAAACCCAAGCTCAATAGCTATCAATAGGAGAATTAATCATGGCTATGAAAATCCGGCTCGCCCGCGGCGGTTCCAAAAAGCGCCCTTTTTACCGCATCGTTGCTGCTGACGCACGTATGCCACGCGATGGTCGCTACATCGAGAAACTCGGCACATACAACCCACTGCTCGCCAAAGACAACGAAGAGCGCGTACAGATGGACGTCGAGCGCGTAAAATACTGGCTCGGCGAAGGCGCACAGCCAACCGACCGTATCTCCCGCATGCTCGAAGCGGCTGGCGTTGTTGCGAAAAAAGAACGCGCCAACCCAACCAAAGGCACACCAGGCAAAAAAGCCGTGGCCCGCGCCGAAGAAAAAGCAGCCAAAGCTGCCGAGGCCGCTGAAGCTGCTGCCGCACCTGCACAAGAAGCAGCCGCCGAGGAGTAAACCTCGTCAGCGCACCTTTTTTGCGATTAGACTGAACCCGAACGCGACACCCTCGCGTTCGGGTTTTTGTTTGGGGTGAGCATGACGAAATACTGGATCGGGGTCGCCCATCGCGGCCACGTTTTAATTGCACAGGAAAACGGGTTCTGCGCCTTTTCCCACGGCAAAGAGGCCGCGGTGCGCAAACTCGCAAAGGGCGACCAATTTGCCTATTACAGCCCGCGCGACACATTTGGGGGCGCCCCTGTTCAGGCCTTTACCGCGCTTGGCGAGGTGACAGGGGACGCGCCTGTTTTTGCGGCGTTTCCCGTCATGGAGCGGGACGCGTGGATGCGGGCGGCGGCTTATGAAACGGTGCGCGAGGTGCCTGTGCGTCCGATGCTAGACCACCTCACATTCGTCCACTCGACACACAATTGGGGTATGGCGTTTCGTCAAAGTATGTTCGAAGTTAGCGCAACAGATTTCGCGACCATCGCAACCGCCATGAGGGCAAAATGACACAGAATATGATCATAGTAGGGGCCATCGCCGGCTCGTTCGGCGTCCACGGCGATGTACGCATCAAGTCGTTTTGCGCCGTCCCCGAGGATATCGCCACCTACGGCACGCTGATGTCCGAAGACGGCAAACGTAGCTTTGACATCACATTGACGCGCTCGATCAAAAACGGGTTTTCCGCCCGTATTGGCGGGGTCGAGACCAAAGAGGAGGCGGACGCGCTGCGTGGTGTGACGCTTCACGCCAGTCGCGATGCCCTGCCCTCCCTGCCGGATGACGAGTTTTACCATGCCGACCTCATCGGTCTGGAGGTCTGCGACACCGGCGGCACGGTTTTGGGCAAGATCACCGATGTGTTGAACCACGGGGCGGGTGATCTGTTGGAGGTGAGCGGCCCCACGTTGAAGGCGTCGGTCCTGCTGCCCTTTACCCGCGCCCATGTCCCCACCGTAGATCTCTCTGCACGGCGCATCATCGCGGATCCCCCCGAGGGCCTGTTCGAGTAATGCGCCGAATCCTTGTTCACCCCGGATTTCACAAGACGGGCACAACAACGCTGCAAGAAACACTGCGCATCAACCGCGATCTGCTTGACCCGCATGTCGAGCTTCATCTGGCCCGGGATATCCCGCAGATGCTTTTGGCGGGGGCGGCCAAAGAATTTTCCGCGGCGCGGGGCAAGGAAACACGCGCCATCGTCGCCACCGAGGCCACAGAATTCTTTGACGATCTGGACCGTGACGATCCGCGTCCCATCCTGCTTTCGAACGAAAGCCTGTCGGGCTACGGTATTGGCTACAAACGGGTCTTTCACTACGCCGCCGCCCCCGTGGTGCTCAAAGAATTACACAACGCATGGCAGTCGGTCATGGGGAAAACCGCCCCTTTCGAGATCTATTTCTCGACGCGGCGCACGGGGTGGCTTGCCTCGTGTTACTGGCAGCGCCTCAAAAAAGACCGCTACCGCGTGAGCTATGCGCAATTTATGGAACGGTACCAGACAGCCGCAGACCACGCGGCGGTCATCGACGACACCCGCAACAGGCTCCCCGAGGTGCCGATAACGCACTGTGATGTCGCCGATGCGGGCCATCCAGTACGCCCTGTTCTTGCGCAACTGGGTTTGGCGCCCCTCTTTGAGGCTCTGCATCTGCCCGAAAACGAAAACACCTATCCCGGTGGCGATGCGCGTGAACGGCTCCACGCGCTCAATTGTGCGCCAATCTTCGGCCCCGCCTATTGGGCGCAAAAGCGTGCAATTATCAATGGCGACACATCCAAAGACTAAATCACGGCAAAAGCGTTTTCCTGCGCGAAGATTTGCACTATGAGGCGTCCATGACAGATGACACCCCCAAGCCAAAATCCCACGGTCGCCTCGCGGTGCGCCAGACCTTGCGCCCGCGCGAGTTGATGACCGACACTCCCGATCTGGCGGGGGTCTGGACGGCCAAGATCATCACGCTGTTTCCCGAAGCATTCCCCGGCGTGCTTGGCGAAAGCCTCACGGGAAAAGCGTTGAGCGAGGGCAAATGGCAGTTGGAGAAAATCCATCTGCGCGCGTTTGGCATCGGCAAGCACCGCAACGTGGACGACACCCCCGCCGGAGGCGGCGCGGGCATGGTGTTGCGCCCCGACGTGATGGGCGAGGCGATTGATTTCGCTCAGGACGGCACCCCGCCAAACCGCGCGGACTGGCCGCTCGTTTACCTGTCGCCACGCGGCAAGCGGTTCGACCAAGCCACCGCACAACGGTGGTCAAAGGCACAGGGCGTCACGATGATCTGTGGCCGCTTCGAGGGATTGGACGACCGCGTTCTGTATCACTACGGGATCGAAGAGGTCAGTCTTGGTGATTTTGTCCTAACGGGCGGGGAAATCGCGGCTCAGGCGATGATCGACGCCACCGTGCGCTTGTTGCCTGAGGTGCTTGGAAACGCCGAGAGCATAGAGGAAGAAAGCCACTCGAACGGTCTGCTTGAGCACCCGCAGTTCACCAAGCCCGCCGAATGGCGCGGACTTCCCATCCCCGAGGTTCTGATGTCGGGCCACCACGGGAAAATTGCACAGTGGCGTCAGAAAATCGCGGAGAAAATCACCAAAGAGCGCCGCCCCGATATGTGGGCCGACTACGCCGCGCAAAACCCCGCGAAATCCCCAAAGAAATAAGGCCAGAATCATCTTGCCCGGCGGATGAATGCGCCCTATACACCGCCCGTCTGGCACCGGAATCGGTGTGTGGACTGTTTTGCTGTTCGTTCGGGTGCTTTCTTCGGCCTCAGTGTGGACCACATCAAAACACCAACAAGTAAAGTCGACCGAATTCTCCGGCGGGCATATGATGACCCGAAAGAAGACACGGAGCTCTGGGACGCGCGAAACATTCGTGGACATAAACCACGAGAACAATTGGAGAAAGCGATGAACCTTATCGCACAACTGGAAGCCGAGCAGATTGAAGCTCTCGGCCATAAAATTCCGGATTTCAAAGCTGGCGACACCATTCGCGTCGGCTTCAAAGTGACCGAGGGCACCCGCTCCCGCGTCCAGATGTACGAAGGCGTGTGCATCTCCCGTAAGAACGGCGCTGGCATTTCCGGCTCCTTCACGGTTCGCAAGATTTCCTTTGGCGAAGGTGTGGAACGTATGTTCCCGCTGCACTCCACCAACATTGACAGCATTGAAGTTGTGCGTCGCGGCCGCGTTCGTCGCGCCAAACTGTACTACTTGCGTGATCGTCGTGGTAAATCCGCACGTATCGCAGAAGTCACCAACTACAAACCGCTCGCGTCCAAAGCCTAAGGAGAAGATCGATGAAAGCCGATACACATCCCGATTACCACATCATCGACGTCAAAATGACCGATGGCACCATGCTCAAGATGAAGTCCACTTGGGGCGCAGAAGGCGACCAACTGTCCCTCGACATCGACCCCTCCGTGCATCCCGCATGGAACGGCGGCTCGACCCGTTTGATGGATCAGGGCGGTCGCGTCTCCAAGTTCAAAAACAAATACTCCGGCCTCGGCTTCTAAGCTTAGTCCCCTGTTGTTTTACAAAGGGTCCGCAGAACATTCTGCGGGCCTTTTTGTTTGTGCGCCCGCCTGTCGCATCCCCATCACGGATCGCCCCGCCCGGCACGAAACGCCCTTGCGCACGGGGGCGGATCAGCGGCATACAGGAACTTCATTGAGAGACACGCGCCCGATCTGACAGGGGCGCGACACATACGGGGTCAGGGCACGTGGCACATATTATCGTTGTTGGGAATGAAAAAGGCGGAGCCGGAAAATCAACCGTCTCCATGCATGTCGCAACGGCCCTATCGCGGATGGGATATCGTGTTGGCGGATTGGATCTGGACCTACGTCAAAAGACATTCGCACGCTACCTCGAAAACCGTTTGTCCTTTTGTTTGCGTGAGGGGCTCGACCTTCCGACCCCTGAGTACCGCGACCTGCCCGCCGTCAATACCGACGACCTCGAAGAGGGTGAAAACCTCTATGACCGTCGCCTGTCTCTGGCTGTTACCGGCCTTGAGGACACATGTGATTTCATACTGATCGACTGCCCCGGCTCGCATACGCGCTTGAGCCAGGTGGCGCACTCGCTTGCCGATACATTGGTCACACCACTCAACGACAGTTTCATCGACTTTGACCTTTTGGCCCGTGTCGATCCGGAGACCAACAAAATCCTCGGCCCCTCTGTGTACTCGGAAATGGTGTGGAATGCGCGTCAGTTGCGCGCCCAAGCGGGGCTAAAACCGATTGATTGGGTGGTGTTGCGCAACCGTCTCGGTGCGCAAAACATGCACAACAAAAAGAAGATCGGGGATGCGATGGACGATCTGTCCAAACGGATCGGGTTCCGCGTCGCACCCGGATTTTCGGAGCGCGTGATTTTCCGCGAATTGTTCCCCCGCGGTTTGACCTTGCTCGACCTCAAAGACGTTGGCGTGAAAAATGCGTTGAACATTTCCAATGTGGCCGCCCGTCAGGAAGTGCGCGATCTGCTCAAAGAGATCAAATTGCCCGGTGTCGAGGTTAATTTCTAGCCCTGCACGCCTGCCTATTTCAGCTTCACGACTGACACGGTGTCGGGATTTACGCCCTTTTCTCGCAACGCTGCGGTGACATCGGCGCCGGCCTGAGCGGGCTCGACACGTATTGATTTCGGCGAAAGCCTGACCGTTTTCGGGCGCTCGGACCACAGTTTGCGCGGATCGTATTTTTTATAAAACGGTTGCGAGTAAACCGGATCCGGCCCCGACATATCGATATCCGCATAGGCCGATCGGACCGCGCCGGATGTGAGGGCAGACAGGTCCCCCGTTTGCGATGCATGGCGCAGGTTGTCGGATTTGAAAAAGATAAAAAAGACCGCTGCGGCCGTGAGCATGACCGCCTGAATAACCATTTTGTACATAATGAAACCTCTTAAAAACTGTCGCAGACGATCCTTTTACGCCTTTGATATGGAAATCTGGTCGAAGCGGGCGAGAACTTGACCGTTGCGCGCCGCGCGGCCCTTTTTGTGTTTGCCGTTGAGGTCTAGGGTCGCGGGATCGATATGCACGCCGCGCTGTGTTCGAAACACGATCGCCAACAATGACAGGACAATCAACCCGAGGCCGATGCCGAGCATCATGTAGATTTGTCCCGACGTCAGGGTCGCGGCAAAGGCTTCGATACGTGCTGTGAAGGGGTCGATATCAAGCATCTCAAATGTCCTTTTGTTCATCTTCTTACACAGAATTTGACAGCCGAACGGGGCGAAAATCGGGCCGAGATATGGAAACTACGTGCCTTATCCGGCGTCCGTATCAGATCTGATATGCGCCGCAACCCATGCCAGAACAGACACGACATCGGCCGCAAGCGGCACAGCAAGGCCTCCACAAAAGGCCTCGAAAGCTGCGCGTTTGCCCGGGCTGACACCAACGATAACGGGCATCCCTGCGGCCAAAGCCAGACCGATCACATCGCGGAACCCGCGCCCGTCGGTCTCTTGTTTGCCAAATTTGTTGATGATCACGAGGTCCGGCGAGAGCGTGGACAGATCCGCCTCAACCGCCGCCACCGCCCGCTCCAACCCGTCGGGGTCAAGCCGGCATCCGCGGGCATGGGGGCCAAGCGATTGACTGATGCGGATGAGAGCGCCCGAGGACAGGATCTGTAAATCCATGTCGCACACGGCCTCTCCCGACGGATCCGTGTTGACCTGAACGGCGCCCGCGACGCACACGCCCTGATCGCGCAAGGAGGCCGCGACAGCCCGCAAGACGGCGTCTGTCTCACCTTGTTCGCGCCCTGAAACGACGGCTAGCATGTTTGATCCCTTGTCAGTTCCCCATGCGGAATACAGAATGACACCCATCGGTGAAAGTCAAAACACACCCACCCGTCAGGCGCCCAAGATGTGGCCCGATGATGTGGGTTCGGGGCAAAAGGCAGACCATGACACAGATCGCAGGGTTGATATTGGCCGGAGGGCGGGCGCGGCGCATGGGCGGCGGGGAAAAGGCGCTTGTGAGGCTTGGTGACGTGACCCTGTTACAGCGCTCGGTTGAGGCCGTTTCAGCGCAATGCGGGGCGGTGGCCATTAGCGCCAATGGCGACCCTGCTCTTTATGCCGCGCATAACCTGCCCGTCCTGCCCGATCGCCTTCCTGACCGACCCGGACCGCTTGCCGGCATTCTTGCAGGACTGGAGTGGGCCGCACAATTGGGGATGGAACAGGTTTTTACCGCCCCCGTCGATACGCCGTTTTTGCCGGATGGTCTGGTGGCGCAACTGGCGCAGGGGGCGGGGGATGCCAGATTTTCCATTGCCGCAGGTCCCGATGGCGACGGGCAGCGTCAGCACCCCGTTGTAGGCCTGTGGCCTGTGCATCTGCGCGGGGCCATCTATGACGCCCTAATGCGCGAAGAGCGGCGTGTGGGGTGGTTTGCACGGTCCCATGGCGCAGTGGTGGTCCCCGTTCCCGCCCACGGCGGGCTCGACCCGTTTTTTAACATCAACACCCCCGAAGATCTGGCCATAGCCGAGGCCGCCCTCGACCGGTAAATCAGCCACGCCGGATCAGATACACCTGAACATCACCCGAGTCCTCGAACGACATAAAGTCATGCCCTGCCTCGGCGCAAAAGTGCGGCACATCAATCACCGCAGCAGGGTCGGACGCGACCAGACGCAACACGGCCCCTGCGGGCATCGTCAGCAAAGCCTTGCGGGCTTTGAGCACAGGCAGCGGGCACAACAGACCCACAGCGTCGATTTCGTGATCATTTTGGTCCGTCATGTCTTAGGCCTTTGCCCCGAAAGCATCGCTTGACCGATCAAGGTGACAGGCCATCGCAGCAACCACGCATTGTTGCCCGATTGAGTGAGAGTGATTAACCCGCTGTTGTGCAACACCCCCGCCGCAATCATGCCATGCAGTTTATCGAGCAGTTGATCTGATAGCTTCCGGCGGGCGATCTTTTCTAGACCATCTGTACGTGGGGTATTTTGCGCCACCTGCGTGTCTCCGTCAGCGGTTTTCGCCTGCATCATAGGCCGCTTAGGGGAGCGTGCCAAGATAACTCCCATCGGGTCCCGTCACACACAAAGCCGCCGCCGGTCAAACGATCGTGAAACAAGTCACTCCGACTGACGGGCACTCGAGACAATGCCTGTCGCAAAGACCAAAGTCATAAACGGTCAAAAAAGGGAAATGGTGCACCCGAGAGGATTCGAACCTCTGACCCCCTGATTCGTAGTCAGGTACTCTATCCAGCTGAGCTACGGGTGCGCTCTGGGGGCGATTTACCGAGTGCGGCGCACAGGTGCAAGGGGCATTCGTCATGATTTTTAAAAAAGTGTCGGAACACAGGCGACGGATGCCTACTCGGCGGCCTTTGTTGCACCGGTCTGTGCATGGGCATGGGCGGCGGTCGGCATGGCTTCGGTCACAAAGCCTTTGGGCAAATGAATGCCAAAGACCGTACCCGTCTCATCCGTGCGCTCCAAAAGCAATTTGCCACCGTGTCCACGGATCAATTCCGCAGCAATCGCGAGACCAAGGCCAAAGCCGCCTTTGCGTGTGCCGCCCTGGAATGGTTGGAACAGGTGGTCGCGGGCCTTTGGTGGCAGACCCGGCCCCGTGTCAGAGACGGTGAGCACCCATTCGTTTTCGTCCTCGCGTGCGGCGACACTGATCTCGCCACCATCGGGTTGCGTTGCCAACGCCTGACGGGCGTTGCGCACGAGGTTGGACAGCACGCGGTGCATCTGTTCCGCATCGGCCCGCATCACCATGGTCGCGGGGACATCCTCGGCGAATGAAATATCGGCGTCACCGGAAGACAGGCGTTCCCCCTCGATCACATCACCGACAAGCTCCGCCACGCGCACACCGGACATGGTCGGGGACGGCTCTTCGGCCTTGCCGAAGGCAAGCGTGCTTTCACACAGGTTCACGGCGCGTTGGATCGAGTTCATCAGCTTGGGCGCGGACCGGATAACCGCAGGGTCCTGCGAGGTTTCCAGACGGTCCGAGAACAGTTGTGCCGTGGTCAGAATGTTGCGCAGATCATGGGAGATTTTCGCAACCGCCCCCCCGAGCTGCGCAAGCCGTTCTTTTTGGCGCAGTGAGGACGTCAGATCTGTTTGCATCGAACACAGGGCCAATTCGGCCTCACGCAGCTCATAGACCTTGGCGGAGGGTTCAATAATGCGGCGGGCATCCTCCGGCGCTTGGGCATAGTGCGTCATCGCGCCGACCACACGTTTGATCGGACGCACGATGAGGGCGCGCACCGCGAGGAACAACAACAGCGCCGTGAACAGCGAGATGGCCGCGGAGAGCATCAAAATGCGAATGCCGTAGTCCACCATCGCATCGCGCATCGGTTCGGTTGGTAACGTCACCTCGATCAACAGGCCCGCCTGTTTCACCGGATCGCCGATCACACGGATCACGCGGTTGGTCGGATCCAAAAGTGCCGCCGTGGCATCGCGGATCAATTCAAAGGCCGAGGCGTCACGCAGATCATAGGTCGCGTAGATCTGTTCAGGGATCGGGGAGGACAGCACAAGCTGACGGATTTCATTGCGGCGCAACACGACGTTATAAACGTCCGCGTTGGCGAGCAGCTCGTCCTCAAGGTCCATATCAAGACTGTCGTTGGCCAACAGCGCAAGCGACGCGATTTGCGCCCGTTCCAGACGCGACAGCAGGAAATCCTCGCGAAAGCGTGCGATGGAGGGAACAAATATCATGATCTCTGCGGCCATCACAAAGATGATCGTCAGCATCAGGAATCGTCCTGTCAGCGAGTTGATAAACCGCGAAAGTCCCATAAACCCTTTCCGGTCCCGTTACGGCAAAAGCCGCTGAACCAGTTTCACCACTGTTTTGACCTTTGGATTGTCGAACAGTCTAGGGGTAAAATAGGCACCCGCAGCGCGTTTGTTAAGCTCTGCAAGTGTGGGATAGGGTGCAATCATGCCCGCGATCTGGCTCATCTTGAGTTTTGCGGACAACGCCAAGCTCCACAACGGGATCAATTCGCCCGCATCCGGCCCGACAATCGTGACCCCGACAGGGCGCCCTTTGACCACCATGACCTTGATGAACCCCACGCCTGCGCGGTCGGTGGCAATGGCGCGATCGTTGCCAGACACCTCGGCGCGGACAACTTCCAATTTGTCACCATACGTCTCGCGGGCGTCAGCCTCTGACAAACCCACCTGTGCCAGTTCGGGCGCGGTATAGGTGGCGTGCGGAATATGATGCGTTGCGGCCTTGGCAGGCAGGCCGAACAAAAGCGACCGGATCACGACACCCGCCTGATAGCCCGCCACATGTGTAAATTGCAGGTTGTCCGCGACCACATCGCCAATCGCATAGGCGCGGCGGTTCGAGGTGCGCAGACGCGCGTCGACTTTGATGCCTCCACGGTTGCGATTAATCTCGCCCTTTTCCAGAGCAAGGCTCTCGGAGTTAGCCACACGACCCGTCGCCACCAAAAGATGCGACCCTGTGATCCGGTTGCCGCTTTCAAGATCAAGCGTGATGTCGTGCCGCCCCCCCGACACGCGCACCACTTTGTCGCCCTCGATGATCTTTACGCCTTCGGCCTTGAGCGCGGCGATGACGAGGGCAGCCGCTTCGGGGTCTTCGCGCGACAGGGCCGTGGCCGCCTCGATCACCGTAACGTCACAGCCCAAGCGGCGATGCGCCTGCGCCATTTCCATGCCAATCGGCCCCGCACCAAGGATCAGCAAATGCGCCGGCGCCTCCCGCAGCGCCCAGAGGCTTTCGTTGGTCAGATATGGCACATCGGCCAACCCCTCGACCGGCGGCACGAACGGGCGCGATCCTGTGGCGATGACAAAACGGCGGGCGGTAATTTCCGTATCCCCTGCTTCAACCGTTTTGGGGGATGTGAACCGTGCGTGGTCGCGGATCACGGTGCAGCCCAATCCCTCGAACCGCTCCTGGCTATCGTGGGGGGCGATGGTGGCAATGGTGTTTTGAACATGCGCCATAGCATCGGCGTAACTGCGGCCCTCTTTGGCGGCATGCAACAGCGCCTTTGACGGCACACACCCCGAGTTCAAACAATCGCCACCCATCTCGCCCTTTTCAATCAGGACCACGGATGCCCCCATTTGAACCGCGCCGGAGGCGACGGACAGCCCACCGGATCCGGCCCCGATGACGCAAATATCTGTTTTGATCTTTTTCATGGGTTACAGGTCCTGTTTGCTGCGGGAGTTCAAAAATATCGGCAGGATCGCCAAGGCACACAGGCCAAGGATCGGCAAGAGGATATGCGGCTCAAAAATGACACCCAAATCAGGCGTCTCACCGGCCTCGAACACCTGACCAAGCCCCGCACCGACGGAGGTGTAAATCACCGCGCCCGGAATGATGCCAACGGCCGTCGAGACCACGAAGCGGGAAAACGGCACTCCGAGCAAGGCGGGGAGAAGATTGGCGACAAAAAACGGCACCACCGGCGCAAGGCGCATTAAAAAGAGCATCGACCACTGATTGTTGTCCAATCCGCGCTTGATCCGCTGAATACGCGCGGAGCCCGTCTCCATCTTGGCCGACAGCCAGTCACCAAGGCCCCATCGCGCCGCGAGAAACAACAGACACGCGCCCGTGGTCGCACCTATGATGTTGAACACCGCCCCCGGAAAGGTTGCGAACAAAAAGCCGCCCGTCAGTGTCGCAATCGTCGCCCCGGGAAGCGAGAACGCCACAATACTGGTGTAGGCGGCGATAAAAATGGCCACGGACAGGCCATAATGCGCATCACGATAGGCCAAAAGCGCCTCGCGATTTTCCGCAAGCGCCTCAAAACTGAGCGAATCACGGAACAAAACCGCCAAGCCAATGGCAATTGCGATCAAAACAACCAACGGGCCGGTGTGGCGCCGCGTCTTTGGGGGGTCTATATGTGCCATATGGCCTCTCTGGTTCGCTGTTGGTTGTTTATCTGCGCTCAATGGACCACAATTGCCACCTCCCACGCCCTTGTGTTGCACCGATCTCACGCGCGGTTGATCTGTCGCGAGCAGTTCGCCGGTGTTTTCGTCTCTACAGGTGGAAATGTTACAGAATTCCCAAAGACACGAATTGACAAGCCGCCTTGGGCCACCTAAACGCAGGGCTTCAATGAATGTCGGCCTTCGAATCCCACGACTTGGGGTTTGGGCCATGACCAAACCGATGGAGATGGCGCGATGAAACGCACCTTTCAACCGAGTAACCTCGTCCGCAAGCGCCGCCACGGTTTCCGTGCACGTATGGCAACCAAAGCGGGTCGCAAAATCCTGAACGCACGTCGCGCACGCGGCCGCAAGTCTCTGTCCGCATAAGGGCAGCCCTTAGGGCTCGACGAATATGACACCGCCGGATGCACCCGAGGGAATGGCAATCGCCGGAACCGAAGGTCAGCGATCGGCGGTTTTGTCATGCTCTGACGATACCGCCCGTACGCCTCTGACAACACTGGCCAAACGCGCAGATTTTTTGCGTGCGGCCCGCGCACGGCGTCAAGGCACGGGAAGCTTTTTGCTTCAGGCGCGCAAGCGCGACGACGGGGATCCCGCAACGGGAATCCGCGTCGGCTATACCTGTTCCAAAAAAGTCGGCAACGCAGTCAAACGCAATCACGCCAAACGGCGCTTGCGTGAAGTTGCGCGAGCCGTTTTGCCCGAACTGGGCCATGATGGATGGGACTATGTGTTGATCGGCAAAGCCGTGGACACCTCTGCGCGCCCCTTTGATCTCCTGCTCAAAGATATGCGCTATGCCATGCGCAAGGTACATGGCGACAGCCAGAGCACACATCCATGACCCCCTTCGCCTTTGTCGTCTCCCTGCCTGTTCGGGCCTACCGCTTGGTTTTCAGCCCCATCGTCGGGTTCAATTGCCGTTATCAACCAACGTGCAGCGCCTATGCGATGGAAGCGCTTGAAAAGCACGGCGCGATCAAGGGAACGATATTGGCAGCCAAGCGGATCGGGCGCTGTCACCCGATGGGCGGCACAGGCTACGACCCTGTCCCCGACCCCAACAAACCACCGAAAGACACTCCCGATGCCTGATGACCTCGACGATATTCACCCGCTCTTTTATGGTGCGCCCTCCACCACCGAGTTCAAAAAACTGCGCAAACGCATTGTGCGCAATACCCGTGAGGCGATCGAACAATACGGCATGGTTGAACGCGGCGCGAAATGGCTCGTGTGCCTGTCGGGGGGCAAGGACAGCTACACGCTTCTGGCGGTTTTGTACGAATTGAAGTGGCGCGGTTTGCTCCCTGTGGAGTTGATCGCCTGTAACCTCGATCAGGGTCAGCCCAACTTTCCCGCAACGGTTTTACCCGCGTTCCTTGAGAAAATGGGCGTTCCGCACCGCATCGAATATCAGGACACCTATTCTATCGTGATGGATAAAATCCCCGCAGGACGCACCTTTTGCGCACTGTGTTCGCGCCTGCGCCGTGGCAACCTGTACCGGATTGCCCGCGAAGAGGGCTGTTCGGCGGTCGTGCTTGGCCATCACCGCGATGACATCCTCGAAACCTTTTTCATGAACCTGTTTCATGGCGGACGCGTTGCGACGATGCCACCGAAACTGGTGAACGAAGAGGGCGACCTCTTTCTCTATCGCCCCCTCGCCCATGTGTCCGAAGCCGATTGTGAAAAATTCGCAACCGCGATGAATTACCCCATCATCCCGTGCGACCTGTGCGGATCCCAAGACGGGCTACAACGCCAACAGGTCAAACAAATTCTTGACGGGTGGGAAAAGAATGCGCCGGGCCGCAGACAGGTGATGTTCAAGGCACTCACCAACGTGCGCCCATCACATATGTTGGACCCAAAGCTGTTTGATTTTACGGAATTGGCTCTCGAGGAAAAAGTCAAAAAATCTACGGATATTCCTCTGCTGCGTTAACTTAGTCGCCATATTTTTGCGTTTAATTCATGCAAGATGATCGTCCGCGGGGGGCGGCGCGACAAGTGAGGTGGCATGCGTGCGACAACGGCTAACAACTCCGGATCTTGCAACCTTTAGACGTCTGTTTCTCAGACCACAAAGCGTTGCCTTTCTCCCCGCAATTTTCCTCGCTGCCTTTTGGTTCGGGGGGGAGGCCGCTCTCATCGTCACAACCGTTTTGTTCCCCGCCGCGGTTTACGCGCTTGCGTCTGATAACGCAGGATCACGGGCCGCCGCGAACAAGGACGGGCTCACGGGATTGCCGCTGCGCCCTGCGGTGCTTGAGGCACTGGACCGCATTTTGGACATGCGCGACACCAATGGGCGCACGACCGCCTGCCTGATGGTCGAAATTGAAAACATCGGCGCACTTTCGGCATCATACGGGGCCGAAACCACCGACAAGCTGCAACAGATCGCGGCCCGCCGCATCGGCGACACCATGCGCGAACATGATGTGGTTGCCAAACTCGACGGCACACGGTTTGCAATCGCACTTGCCCCCGTGCGCCGCGCCGACCTTGAAACCCTCATTCAATTGTCCTCACGAATTCAGGCCGCCCTCGCAGAACCCTATTCCATTGATTCCGCAAAAATTTACGCCTCGGCCTCCATCGGTTTTTGCACGCCGACACGCGCACCGGCGCAATCGGGCGCGGCCTACCTTGATGCCGCCGAAGCCGCACTCCTGGACGCAAGCCACAATGGCCCGGGCTCGATTCGCGCCTATTCGGCAGATCGCATCCACCGCCCTCTCGAGCATAGCTTTGACCCCGATGAGGTCGCCATGGCGCTTGAAAACGGGCACATCGTTCCGTGGTTCCAACCACAGGTGTCAACCGACACAGGCGAGGTCACCGGCATGGAGGCCCTCGCCCGTTGGGAGCACCCCGAAAACGGCGTCATCGCACCGGCAAAATTTCTCCCGATGCTCGAAGAGTTGGGCCTTCTGGAGCGGCTGGGCGAGGTCATTCGGTTTCACGCGCTTTCGGCGCTGCAAAGTTGGGACAAAAATGGCATGCGCATCAAATCTGTTTCGGTCAATTTCACCGCCACAGAGCTGGCCAATCCGAAACTGGTCGAAAAATTGAGTTGGGAATTGGACCGGTTTGAATTGTCGCCCGACCGTCTCGAAATCGAAGTTCTGGAAAACGTGATTGCGGCCACGGACGACGACATCATTCCGCGCAACATTCGCGCCCTCAAGGCGATCGGATGTCGCATCGACCTTGACGATTATGGCACGGGGCATGCCTCAATCGCCAATATCCGCCGGTTTTCCGTGGACCGGATCAAAATCGACCGCTCCTACATCACCCGCTGTGACATCGACCGCGAACAACAAGACATGCTTGCCGCTATTCTGACTATGGCTGAACGGCTGGAGTTGGAAACCTTGGCAGAAGGGGTGGAAACCTTGGGCGAGCACGCCATGCTTGCGCAATTGGGCTGTGGCTATGTACAGGGATTTTCGGTGTCGCGCCCGCTGCGTGAGGCTCACGTTCAAGACTGGGTAGCGCAACATCTCAAGAAAATCGAAGACGCCCCACGGATCGGTCGCCGCGCCGGGTGATCGGGAGCCACGCCCCTCAAACCCGCGCCATTGGGTTCACTTTCCAGTAAAACCCCCAAGTTTCGGGCAAAACTGCTTGACCTTTGGGCTCTAGGCGGGTTGAACCTGCGCAGATGGAATTCCAATAATCAGGCGGCCGGAATGGACGATCAAAACAAGAATCTGATCCTTGCAGTTGTGCTCAGCGGGATCGTGTTGCTCACGTGGACCTATTTTTTCCCTGCGCCCGAGCCAGTCACAGATCCGAACGCACCCGTCGCGCAGCTCAGCGCCGACACTCAAACTGCGGCAGATGGCACGGTTGCCCTCGCCCCACCGTCGGCCGACGGGGTGGCCGGTGGAGCAACGGTTACGCCCCAGACCGCCGAGCAGACGCCCGACGCGCCACGCATCGACATCGAGACAGACCGCGTTGTGGGTTCGATCTCCTTGGTTGGTGGCCGCATCGATGACCTGTCGCTCAAGGATTACAAAGTCGAGCTTGATAGCGAAGAGATCGTAACCCTGCTCACGCCCGTAGGCTCGGATGCGCCCTATTACGCCGTTTACGGTTGGGCCCCCGGTGGCGATCTGACGGGGACGGATGTTCCCGGAGCCAATACCGAATGGGCCGTTGAAAGCGGTGATACACTGGGCGTTGGCGCCCCGGTCACATTGGCGTGGAACAACGGCAAAGGATTGATGTTTCGTCGCACCATCGCCATCGACAAAGATTATCTGTTCACCATCACCCAGTCGGTTGAGAACACCGGTGCAGACGCCAAACGCATGGCCGCCTACGGCATCGTTGCGCGCCACGGCACACCCGAAGTGTCTCGCTACTTTGTCCTCCACGAAGGCCTCGTTCGCCTGACGGACAAAACCCTCGAAGAGGCCGATTACAAAGATATTGCAGACTACGACATGGTGGCCCGCGAGGGGGCGCAAGCCTCCGTTGCGCAGGTCGAGGAAAACGGTTGGATCGGCTTTACCGATAAAAACTGGATGACCACACTTGTCCCACAACCCGGTCAGCCCTTTACCTCCGTCGTCAAATACGTGGCCAACCCCGAAATCTATCAGGTCGAGAGCCGCCTCCCCGCGCAGACGGTCGAGCCCGGCGCTACGGTCGAAAACACCACCTATCTCTTTGCCGGCGCAAAGGAATGGGAAGCCATCAAACACTATCAGGACGACACCGGCGTCTATCACTTTGTTGATTCGATTGACTGGGGGTGGTTCTTCTTCTTCACCAAACCCATTTTCCGCCTGCTGCACGCCTTGAACGGCATCATCGGCAACATGGGCTGGTCGATCATCGTTCTGACGCTGATCATCAAGGGCATCATGTTCCCGCTCGCCTATAAATCCTACGTCTCGATGGCGCGGATGAAAGAGCTGCAGCCTGAAATGGAAAAGCTCAAGGAAGAGGCCGGCGACGACCGCGAGAAAATGCAGCGCGGCATGATGGATCTGTACAAAAAGAACAAGGTGAACCCCGCCTCGGGTTGTTTGCCGCTGTTGTTGCAGATCCCCGTGTTCTTTTCGCTCTACAAGGTGATTTTCGTCACCATCGAACTGCGGCACGCACCGTGGCTCGGGTGGATTCGCGACCTGTCGGCACCTGACCCCTCGTCGATCCTGAACCTGTTCGGCCTGCTTCCGTTCGCAGCCCCCGAACCCGGCTCGATCATTGCGATCCTGTCCCTTGGCATCTTGCCAATTCTGTTGGGGATTTCCATGTGGTTGCAGCAAAAGCTGAACCCCGCGCCCACCGATCCAAGCCAGAAAATGATCATGGCATGGATGCCTTGGGTGTTCATGTTCATGCTCGGCAGCTTTGCCTCCGGCCTCGTGCTTTACTGGATCGCGAACAACACCATCACATTCATCCAGCAATACCTGATCATGCGCAGCCACGGCCACAAACCCGAGGTTCTGGGCAACATCATGGGCTCCTTGCGCTCAAAGAAAAAGGAGGACGCGTCCTAACGGGCGCGTCTCACCCATGGAACTCACATTTCCCATTGTAGAACCCGAAGCGGCGGCCCTCGAAAAGGGCCGTTTGCTCTTTGCGGGCGAGACGGATTTTGTCAAAGGCGTCGTCGCTATGGACGGCATGCCGCCGGACGATCGCATCGAAGTGTGCTTTGCGGGGCGCTCGAACGTGGGCAAATCCTCCCTGATCAATGCCCTCACGGGCCGCAAGGCGCTTGCACGCGCGTCCAACACGCCCGGACGCACACAGGAGATCAACTTTTTCACCTGCGCCGAAAGCCACTACCTCGTCGATCTTCCCGGCTACGGCTACGCAAAAGCACCGATCAAAACGGTCGAAAAATGGCAGCGCCTGCTCAAGGCCTACCTGTCGGGCCGCGCCACATTGCGCCGCGCGTTTGTCCTCATCGACAGTCGCCATGGCGTGAAGTCGGTGGACGAGGAAATCATGGCGCGACTTGATAAATCTGCCGTCACATTTCAGGTGGTGATGACCAAAGCGGATAAGGTCAAGGATGCCGAGCGCGAAAAAATCATGGCGCAGGTCCGCTCCAAGATTGCACAGCACCCCGCCGCATACCCCGAAATGATCGTGACATCCTCCGAAAAGGGATGGGGCGTAGACGTTTTGCGCGCTGTGATCGCCACACTGGTTTAACCCGACGCGGTCTGATCCGGCGGCTCTTTTGTCCAATCCATACGTTTGCTTGCAGGGGCAGGTCCCTTCGCGGTATTGAGGGGCAACGCCCTCTATGGATGCCACGGATATGAAGAAGCAAGATATGAACAGAGACTGGATCGCAACCGCCCGCACCCTTTCCCAAGCCCTGCCGTTTTTGCAGCGATATGAGGGCGCAACCGTGGTGATCAAACTCGGGGGGCACGCCATGGGGTCCGACGAGGCGATGGAGGATTTTGCCCGTGATATCGTCTTGATGCAGCAGGTCGGGGTCAAGCCCGTGATCGTGCATGGTGGTGGCCCGATGATCAACCAGATGCTCGACAAACTGGGCATTGAAAGCACCTTTGTCGGCGGCAAGCGCGTCACGGACAAAGCCACGGTCGAAGTCGTCGAAATGGTTCTGTCCGGCCTCGTGAACAAGCGCATCGTTCAGGCGATCAACGGCCAAGGCGGTCGTGCGGTCGGGATCTCGGGCAAAGACGCGAACCTGATGATTTGCGAGCAAACCAACGCTGATCTGGGTTATGTCGGCACCCCCGTCGAGATGGACCCGCGCATCATCCGCGAGCTTGGCGACGAGGGCCTCATCCCCGTGATCGCCCCCCTTGGTGCGGGTAAAAACGGCGAGACATTCAACGTAAATGGTGACACGGCGGCCGGTGCCATTGCCGGCGCATTGACCGCTGATCGACTTTTGTTGCTCACAGATGTGTCAGGCGTCAAAGGCAGCGATGGCGAGGTGCTAACCTCACTCAATTCCGACCAGATCCGCTCTTTGACCGAAGAGGGGGTCATCGCCGGCGGCATGATCCCGAAAACCCAAACCGCGCTCGATGCGCTGCGCGATGGCGTACGGGCGGTGGTTATTTTGGATGGGCGTGCGCCCAATGCCTGTCTGCTTGAGTTGTATACCGAGCACGGCGCGGGGTCATTGATCCGTGACACGCCCTCCAGTGCGAAATCACAGGGCTGACCCATGACCCTCCGCCTCATTGTGATGCGTCACGCCAAATCAAGTTGGGATGATCCCCTGCTGCCCGATTTCGAACGCACGTTAAACAAGCGTGGCCTGCGCAATGCCGCGACCATGGGGCGGTGGTTGGCCGATACGGGGTACATCCCCGACACGGTTCTGCTGTCGTCCTCTGTGCGCACCACACAGACCTGTGCGTGCGTGTTGGATGCGGCGGGAATTTCCCCCATGCAGGTCTCGACAAAGGCGCTCTACCATGCGCCCGATTTTCAGATTCTGCGCACCCTTGCACAGGCAAAGGGCAACACGGTTTTGCTCATCGCCCATAATCCCGGCATCGGTGATTTCGTGTCGCATTTTGCGGCACAACCCGTCACGCATCCCGATTTCGTACGCTATCCCACCGCGGCCACAACCGTGTTCGAGGTCGATGTCGCAACATGGGCGAAGGCCCGGTTTGGCGAGAACCGCGTGCTCGAGTTCACCACCCCGCGCGATCTGGAACGCTAGGCAGAAACGCCGGGAACATGCAAAAAGGGCGCCACATCGGGCGCCCTTTTGTCTGTCTGGCCATACGCCATTTCCGGTCGTTTAGTGACCAAGGATCTGGCTGAGGAACAACTTTGTACGATCCGATTTCGGATTGTTAAAGAATTCCTCGGGCTCGTTTTGCTCCACGATCTGCCCTTGGTCCATAAAGATAACGCGGTTGGCGACCTGACGGGCAAAGCCCATCTCGTGTGTCACGCACAACATGGTCATGCCCTCTTCCGCAAGCTCGATCATGGTGTCGAGCACCTCTTTGATCATCTCGGGGTCAAGCGCCGATGTCGGTTCATCAAACAACATGATACGTGGCTGCATGCACAGCGAACGGGCGATGGCCACACGTTGCTGTTGACCGCCCGAAAGCATACCGGGATATTTGTCGGCCTGCTCGGGGATTTTCACCTTTTCAAGGAAGTGCATCGCCAGTTCTTCGGCTTCCTTTTTAGGTGTTTTGCGGACCCACATGGGCGCAAGCGTGCAGTTTTCCAAAATGGTCAGATGCGGAAAGAGGTTGAAGTGTTGAAAACACATGCCCACTTCCGAACGGATTTTGTCAATGTTTTTGAGGTCCGAGGACAGCTCGGTGCCATCGACGATGATCTGACCCTGCTGGTGCTCTTCAAGGCGGTTGATACAGCGGATCATAGTGGATTTGCCGGAGCCGGACGGCCCCGCAATGACGATCCGCTCACCTTGATTAACCGTGAGGTTGATGTCGCGCAGGACGTGAAAATCACCATACCATTTGTTCATATTGGTAATCTGGATCGCGACTTCGTCGGAGACCTGCATATGGCTGCGGTCGATGGTGCGTTCTTGTACGAGAGACATGTTCTAGGTCTCCTTTCTTAATGGTGATCTGTGCGAAGCTTGCGCTCCAACCACTGCGAATATTGCGACATGGCGAAACAACTCGCCCAGAAAACGAGACCGATGAAGATGAAAAGCTCCCAATAAATCCCGTTCCATGCGGAGTTTGCACGAATGGCATTCGAGAGGCCGAGCATGTCAAAGATACCGATAAACATCACGAGCGTGGTGTCCTTGAACAGCCCGATAAAGGTGTTCACGATACCGGGAATGGAGATTTTCAACGCCTGTGGCATGATGATCAGACGCTGTGCTTTCCAGTAATCAAGGCCAAGCGCATCGGCCGCTTCATACTGTCCTTTGGGCAAGGCGGCGAGGCCGCCACGGATCACTTCGGCCATATAGGCAGAGGCGAACATCGTCACCATGATGATCACGCGGATGGTCAGGTCAAAATTGGTGTTCGGCGGCAAAAAGTAGTTGAGGATCAACGAGGCCGTGAACAGCAGTGTAATCAACGGCACCCCACGAATGAACTCGATAAAGCCGACGCAGATGATTTTGACAATGAACAGATCGGACTGGCGCCCGAGCGCCAGAATGACACCGATGGGCAACGACAAGGCGATCCCCGCAATGCCGATGATCACACAAATCATAAAGCCACCCAGTTCGCGGCTCTCGACCTCTTTCAGGTGGCCGATCGGAAGCAGGGATTCGACCCCGCCCATGACGGATGGCCCGATGAACAACCACCACACGACCGCCGCCAAAACCGCCCCGAACATCGCAGGCACGTCACCGTATCTGGCGAGGGCCGTCATCACGAGTGCGCCGATCGCGAAACCGATGGCGGCACCAACGGGACCCCAAACGGATCCGCCCCACACGAGCCAGACCATCAGGAACGGGAAGGCCAGAGAGATCCACAAAAGTTTGCGCGGCAAGGCGTCAAACAAGATCGGAGCAATAGCGGCGAGCATCAAAAAGAAGGCCAGATTGGCGCGCCAGTATTCCGTTTCAGGGTAGAATCCGTAGAGCAACTGATTCCACCGCTCGGTGAGAACCGCCCAACAGGCATAATGCGTGTTGCCGAATTTCGCATTCAGGATGTCGCGGCATTCAGACAGGCTTTCCGCGTGCCAGACACCGCCCACCATCCACGGCAACGATCCCGCAACGATGTTAAAGATAACGTAGATCGACACGAGGGTGAGAATGGAATTGAACCACCCCGAAAACAGGTTCTCGCGCACCCACCGGATTGCTCCGACCTGGGAACGTGGCGCGGGTTTTTGGTCAAGCATTGTGTCGCGAACATAGGCGACGGTTTGTGCATGTGTATCACTCATCTTACCGCTCCTTCAGCTTCACAGCTTTGTTGTAGAGGTTCATGCTCGACGAGATGAACAGCGACACAACAAGGTACATCAACATCATCAACAACATGGCTTCCAATTCACGCCCTGTGGTGTTGAGCGTTGTACCGCCCAGGGTCGAGCGCAGATCCATGTAGCCCACAGCGAGAGCGAGCGACGAGTTCTTGGTCAGGTTGAGGTATTGCGAGATGAGCGGCGGGATAATCACGCGCAGGGCTTGTGGCAGGATCACGAGGTTCATGGTCCGGGACGGGCGCAGGCCCAAGGCATAGGCGGCTTCCGTTTGGCCTTGTGAGACCGCGAGAATACCAGAGCGGACAATCTCGGCGATGTAGGATCCCGTGTAGAAACTCAACGCGAGCCAGAGTGCGAGCATCGAGTTGCGCAGGTGCAGACCACCGGTAAAGTTGAACCCTTTGAACTCGGGGTAGGACAGGCCGATCGGACGGCCCAAAATGAAATAGACCACAACAGATGGCACGACAAAGATCGCCAGCTTGATCCAGAATGTCGGCAAGATTTTGCCCGTGGCCTCAAAACGGCGCAGAGCGTATTTAGAGAACATCCACATGCCAAGAAGCGACAAGAGGAACGTGACAACCACAAAGGCCGAGTTCGCGCCCCAGACCGGCATCGGGATGTAGGTGCCACGATTGGTCACGGCGACACTGTCCCAAAGCCACATAGAGGCTGTTGCATCGGCCCCCTTAAAGGCCCGCGGGACGGGCAGGCTTTCGGACAGAACCGCCATAAAGGCCAGAATCCAGAGCAGCACCGGAATGTTGCGGAACGTCTCGACATAGACGGTCATGATTTTGGCGGTCAGCCAGTTTTTGGACAGGCGCAGCACGCCGGCAATAACGCCGATGACCGTCGCGAGGATGCAGCCCATAAACGCGACAAGAAGCGTGTTGAGCAACCCGACAACCGCCGCACGCAGGTGCGTGTCAGACGACACATACGGGATAAGACGTTGGTTGATGTCGTAGTTTGATGAATAGCCCAAGAAGCTAAAGTCAATATCTTTGCCAAGCGTTTCGAGATTGATGATCGTATTGCGGATCAAAAATGCGGCAAACATCATGAATACGAGCAACGCGATCACCTGAATCGTGATCGAACGGTAGCGCGTGTCGTAAATCAGCTGACTAAGGCGAAAGCCTTCGCCTTTCGGCGGATCAGTCATAGTCGTCATGTGAGACGGTCCCCTGTTTTCCCCTGATAGCCCCTCATTCAGTGCAGCTTGTATCCGCGACCGTGAAGAGTCTTGTTCTTATGCGGGATGGTAAATGATCGAAGGGCGCGGAAAGTTCCGCGCCCTTCTCTTTTCAGAAAAACTTAGCGGAAGGGTGGGGAGTAGACGAGACCGCCGTCTTTCCACTGGGCGTTCAGGCCGCGTGAGAGACCGATTGGTGTGCTCTCGCCAATGTTACGCTCGAAGCTTTCGCCGTAGTTGCCGACTTGGGTAATCACGTTGAGAGCCCAATCGTTTCCGACACCGAGCATCCCGCCCAGTTCGCCTTCGGACCCCAGGAGACGGTTGATCTCGGGGTTTTCGGTGCCCTGTGCCAGTTCGGCTGCGTTTGCGGATGTCACGCCGAGCTCTTCGGCGGAAACCATCGCATAGAGGGTCCAACGAACCAGATCACCCCATGCGCTGTCGCCGTGGCGAACGAGCGGGCCGAGCGGCTCTTTGGAAATGATTTCCGGAAGGACAACGTAGCCTTCGGGGTTTTCGAACGCGGAACGCGCAGCGGCCAACGCGGAGGCGTCGGTTGTGTACACGTCACATGCACCGGCAAGGAACTGTGTCTGGGCTTCGGTGAAGCTTTCCACGGGTACGGGTTCGTATTCCATGCCATTGACGCGGAAGTAGTCAGCAAGGTTGAGCTCGGTTGTTGTACCGGTCTCGATGCAGACGGTTGCGCCGGACAGTTCTTTCGCGGAGGACACGCCGAGGTCTTTGGGGACCATGAAGCCCTGACCGTCGTAGTAGTTTACGCCGACGAATGTGTTTTTCAGGTCCACATCGCGGGTGAATGTCCATGTGGTGTTGCGCGCGAGAACGTCGATTTCACCCGACGACAGCGCCGTGAAGCGGACAGCGGAGCTCAGCGGTGTGTATTCAACTTTTTCGGGATCGCCGAAGATTGCGGATGCAACAGCGCGGCAAAAGTCCACGTCAAAGCCTTTCCAAACGCCATTCGCGTCTGGGGCTGCGAAACCGGGTGTGCCGGTGTTCACGCCACACTTCAGCGCACCATGCTCTTTGACGGAGGCGAGTGTCGGGGAGCCACCATCCTGAGCCATTGCCGCGCCAGTCGCGAGACCGGCAATCGTCAGTGCGCTAAAAAATACGGATTTTTTCATTTTTACCTCTTCCTGATATTGCGCCCTTAACGGCGCTCTTTCCAACCGCTGTGCGGCCAGTGTCGTCATCGAATTGGGCGAACGCCCCTCCAATGCGTTAAGTTGAGAGGATTCATTCCAGATCGTCAAGGGCGCTATAAGGAAAACACATGTTTACTCTACGTCTACCTGAAACTAAGCCGCAAAAACCCCGATATTGAGACGGATTGCCCTAATTTTGGACCGCATGGTAAAATTCATGGGCACGCAAAAAACTCTCGCGTTTTATCGCGGCTTCGACTGCGGCGTCTTCGTCTTCGCCCCATTGTTCGATCTGAAACGTCTCGTCGAGGCGCGAAGCGTCCCAAAGCGCTTCGACAGGCCGGGCATTGCGGGTTGCGGCAAGCCCGATCACAAGGCTCCCCGACAAGGAGACCAGATCATGAAAGGCGGCCAGCTCAAATGCGGTCATCGCATCCACAACGGCGTGCAGGCGCGCAAGTGCGGCGGGCGATTGTGGAACGTGCATCACCCCCGCACGGGTTTCCAGACGTGCCCCGAATTCGGTTTCGGCCCAAACCAGAAGCGGGTTCCAGACCGCATCCTGACGCTCGATGAGAGCTTCGGGGAAAACGGCGCGGTAGCACAACAGATCGCTGTCGCCATAGTCGGCAATCATCGTGACCACCTCCGCATGGACCGATCCGATACGGTCGATGGCGACATTGGCACTGCGGGTTGCGGGCATTGTCTCCGGGTCGATTTTGCCGTCTTGCCCGTCCCATTCGGCCGCGATGAGGTCGGCAAAAGCTTGGGTCGGGACAATCAACGGGGCCTTGGCGGGGGTGCGCACGGGGCGTCCGTCAAGATGCACAGCAAATCCGTCCCCCTCGGGAACGACCGTTGTGTCTGTCCAAAACCGTTTCGCCGCCCAATCCGACATCGTGCCTAACCCTTCCAAATTTCATCAAGTGCCGCAGACAGCCCTGCAACGTCATCCAGTACACGTGCCGCCCCCGCACTCAAAAGCGCATAGCGCCCGTGATAGCCCCACAGCACACCAAGCCCGTGGCATTTCGCGGCGCGGGCCATCTCCATGTCGTATGTGGTGTCCCCCACGACAATCGTATCCGCCGCCGCAACATTCGCATCCGCGAGACAAGCCGCAACCATCGACGGGTTGGGTTTCGAGGGATGTTCATCGGCGCTTTGCGTACTGATAAACAGATCCGAAAACGCCCAGTCACCCATCAACGCATTCAACCCGCGTCGGCTATTTCCGGTCGCGATGGCCAAACACACATCCTCACGCGC
This sequence comes from Celeribacter sp., assembly GCF_048259695.1. Lineage (GTDB taxonomy): Bacteria > Pseudomonadota > Alphaproteobacteria > Rhodobacterales > Rhodobacteraceae > Celeribacter. The sequence goes on from NZ_JBLXHL010000005.1 coordinate 309,840, forward strand.
CCCCAGGGTTCGCACCGCTGTCTCGATCCCCGCGTAGAGCGGGAACCCTGTCGCGCCCATGTCCAAACGGATGGCATTGAACGCATCCTTGTAGGCCGCGACCATCCGCGCACAGGTGTCCGTATCGGCCTGTGGCGCCAGATCCGCCACAGCATAGGGCAGAGACAGGCCAACGATCGACAGGATGGCATTGCGATCAGGACAGGGCAGGTTCACAGCCGCAAAGGCCGCCGTCATCGACGACACGATATGCGCCTGGCTATCGACCAAAGTGCCATCAACGTCGAAGATAACGAGCTTCATCAATGCAGCTCCTCGAAAGGATCAAGACTGGCGAGATCTTCGCTCCACCCGAAGGTGTCCCACGAGTGCGCCATATGCTCGGGCAGCGGCGCCGTGACCGTGATCGGTTTGCGCGTCACGGGATGTTCGAACGTCAATGAACGGGCGTGCAGGTGCAGTTTTTTGGAAATGATACCGCCCAGTTGTGCGCCCCATCCGTCGCCCATGTTTTCCTGACCGGAGCCCCCGTATTTGCCATCGCCGACAATCGGGTGGCCAATCTCGGCCATGTGGGCGCGCAACTGGTGCGTGCGGCCCGTGATCGGCTCCATCGCGACCCACGAGGCCCGCGAGGCCACACGGTAGAGCGTGGCGTAATGGGTGTGGGCGCGCTTGGCGCCTTCGGTGCTGTCAATTTCGCGCGGATGCACGGCGATCATCTTTTCGCCCTCACCGCCCTTGCCACGACCCCGGGCCTTGACCAGACCGTATTTGATCTCGCCGAGGTAGGGCGTTGGAACCCCCGCAACGAGCGCCCAATAGATCTTGCGCGTGTTGCGGTGGCGAAAGGCTTCGGTCAATTTGCTCGCCACCGCGGGCGTGCGGGCCAGAACCAGAACACCCGAGGTATCTTTGTCGAGACGATGCACGAGGCGCGGTTTTTCCGCAAAGTCCTCCTGAAGGGCGACCGACAAACCGTCGACGTGGCGCGTCTGTTTTGACCCGCCTTGCGTTGGAAGACCCGCAGGTTTGTTGATGACGATCAGGTGCGCATCCTTGTACAGTACACAGTCACGCATCATCGCCGCGTCCTTGTCGGACACGCGCGTGGTCTCTTTGGCGTAGGTCACATTGGTGTCGGGCAGCGGCGGAATGCGAATTTCCGTCCCCGGTCCGACCCGTGTGTTGGATTTGGCTTTCGCGCCATCCACACGCAGATCGCCCTTGCGGCACATCTTTTCAATCTGGCCTTGTTTGACCTGCGGGAACACCTTGCGCATCCACCGGTCAAGGCGCTGCTCTGGTTGGTCGTCATCAATAATGATGGTTTGGACACGGCTCATGCGTAAAAACTCCGTGCAGCGTATAGGCCGAGGGCAATTCCCCCGAGGGCGAGGACGAGTGTGCCGATCACATAGGCCGCTGCCAACCCGATCTCGCCGCGCTCGAATATCGTTATCGCATCAAGCGAAAACGCCGAATAAGTCGTAAAGCCGCCAAGAACGCCCGTCATGATGAGCGGGGCAAACCTGTTGCCGTTTTCATGGGCAAGAACCACGATGACCACCCCCATCAACACAGAGCCGACAAAGTTCACCGTCACGGTTCCCCACGGGAATCCCTTGCCCAACACACGCGCCATACCAAGCCCCGTCAGATAACGGGCCGAGGCGCCGATTGCGCCCCCGATGGCAACTTGAACAAGCGGTGTCATAGGTCAGGATCCTTTCCCGCCCGTCTTGGGTCGCAACGCGCTAGATGTCAACTCTCGCGCTGTTCGCGCAGTTTCTGGAAATAGGCCACCCGCTTGGCCAGATCCCGTTCGAACCCGCGCTCGACGGGGTGATAGAACTGGGTGCGCGGGAGCGTTTCGGGAAAGAAATTCTGACCCGAAAACCCGTCCTCGGCATCGTGGTCATAGGCGTATCCCGCACCGTATCCTTGGTCTTTCATCATCTGTGTCGGCGCGTTGAGGATATGTTTGGGCGGCGGTTCTGATCCGGTTTTGCGTGCGGCATCCCGCGCGGCCTTATAGGCCACGTAGCCCGCGTTGGTTTTGGGCGCGAGGGCGAGATAGATCACGGCCTGCGCCAAAGCCAGTTCGCCCTCGGGCGAGCCGAGCCGCTCAAAGGTTTGCCATGCGGTCAGGCAAATGGTTTGCGCCTGCGGATCTGCAAGCGCGATATCCTCAACCGACATGCGCAACAGGCGACGGGCGAGGTAACGGGGGTCCTCGCCGCCCTCCAACATCCGCCCGAACCAATAGAGCGCCGCGTCGGGGTCGGAACCGCGCACAGATTTGTGCAGCGCGGAAATCAGGTTGTAATGTTCGTCCCCCGATTTGTCGTATTTCGCCGCGCGGCGCATCAGGCGCTTGGCAAGTTCACCGGCGTCGAGGTCGCCCGTCACCGTCCACGCCATAATTTGCTCGATCAGGTTTAAAAGCGTGCGCCCGTCGCCGTCCGCCATCTCCCAAAGGGCGCGTTTCGCACCCTCATCAAGCGGCATCTTGCGGCCCAACTCGTGTTCGGCCCGGGCGCCAAGCCTGGCCAGATCGTCGACACTCAAACGCGTGAGCACCATAACTTGCGAGCGCGATAGCACAGCGGCGTTCAATTCGAACGACGGGTTCTCTGTGGTCGCCCCGACGAGCAAAATTGTCCCATCCTCCATATGGGGCAAAAACGCATCTTGCTGCGCTTTGTTAAAGCGGTGGATCTCGTCCACAAACAGCAATGTCCCCTGCCCGTTCGTCGCCCGCAGCTTTGCGGCCTCAAACACTTTGCGCAGCTCCGGAACACCGGAAAATATCGCGGAAATCTGGACAAAGGCGAGGTCGGTTTCATGCGCCAGAAGACGGGCGATGGTGGTTTTCCCGACCCCGGGCGGCCCCCAGAAGATGATGGAGGACAAGGAACCGGAGGACAGCATCACGCCGAGCGGCGCATCGGCGCCAAGCACCTGTTGTTGCCCGATAACATCGGCCAACACCTTGGGTCGCAAACGGTCCGCCAAGGGACGGGTGGTGGCGTCAGGCGCCGCAGCGGCAGTGTGGGGGGCGAAAAGATCACTCATGGCGCAATCCTACGCGGTTGCCCCGCGACAGGGAAGTGTCCGCCGCACCGATCACGTTGCGAATTACAACAGCCTGATATCTTTGGCTTTCTGGATTGCCTCGGAGGTGGTGCGGGCCATCAGGCGCTCGCGTGCCGATACCAAACGCGCCTTTAGGGCGCTTTCGGAAATGCCAAGTTTCGAGGCCGCGGCGGCATAGCGGTCCCCGGACGCGATGCAACGCAGGGCCTGTACCTGCGCGGGGGTCAATTGCTGACGCGGTTCGGACACCTGATGAAGAATGCGGGCAATTTTAGCAATTTCTTTCATCTCTGCGTCCGTAAATTCGCGATCGGCCCGCGCAGAGGCGACGATCGAGCGGGAGCGCACCTCGCCACACGACACCGACACACCGTATTTAAGACCGTAATCCGCCGCCTGTCCCATGATGTTGAACGGGTCAGGCAATCCCGTCTCGCTCCACCGCGTTGTCCCCTCACAGCTCAGCCCCCATGCGATCATCGGGTCGCGCAAAGCAAAGGCGTTGATGGTGTAATGTTCGATCCAGTCGGACGGATAGGACAGGTCCATAAAGAGCGGCGACGCGTAGCGGATGTGAAGCGCAGTCGAGTATCCGGAGGGACTAAGCCCACCCAACTTCGAGAGCAGGCGGGTCATTTCTGCGGGGCTACTCATATGCAATTCTACCTTATTTACACGACTGGCACTAAATCTTTACACATCGAACACGGACCTTGGACAGGGGTGGCGATATTGATTTGGGGGCGGCCATTCAGGCACCGGACCGCGGACATATGTTCAAAAACGCGGCACCAAAACCACCGTCACACTGCATTCGCGGCCGGTGCAGAGTGGCGACTGTCGCTTTGAAAATCAAGAAATAACTTGGCCCCATGCCCTTACGACATAGTAAAAAGCCCCGCCGGTGAGGCGAGGCTTTCCGATCTTGGTCTGGTCGAAGAGATTAATCTTCTTCGGCGTAGGCGGCCTCTTCAGCAGCTAGGCGGGCTTTGTCAGCGGCACCTTTTGCAGCCGGATCGCGGTCAACCAGTTCGATGATGGCCATAGGCGCCATGTCACCATAACGGAAGCCGGCCTTGAGAACGCGGGTGTAGCCACCGGGGCGATCTGCGTAGCGCGGGCCGAGAATTTCAAAGAGTTTCGCAACATCTTTGTCCTGCTTGAGCACTGCGGCAGCCTGACGGCGGGCGTGAAGATCGCCACGTTTGCCGAGGGTGATCAGCTTGTCCATGATGCGCTTGAGCTCTTTGGCTTTTGGCAACGTGGTTTTGATCTGCTCGTGCTCGATGAGCGAGCCGGACATGTTTGCAAAGAGCGCCTTGCGGTGCTCGTGGGTACGGTTGAGGCGGCGGTAGCCTTTTGCGTGACGCATTTGGTATCTCCTAAATCGTCGTTTTGCTTTGTCTGACCGGCGATGCGTGTCACCGGCTCTCCTTGGGGCCACATACACATGAATGCGACCCGCTTGTTCAAAACTTACAAGACTTCGAGGCAGTCCCTTTCACCTCTTGCAAGACTTTGTGACCCGACGTTCAAGCACGTCTGCGGTCGAATCCGGCCCCGAAACAGCGTCCCGAGGCCGAAAATTCTTTAGAACTGGTCTTCGAACTTTTTGGCCAGATCTTCGATGTTTTCAGGTGGCCACTCTTCGACGTCCATGCCGAGGTGCAGACCCATGCCCGAAAGCACTTCTTTGATCTCGTTGAGCGACTTGCGGCCGAAGTTCGGCGTGCGCAGCATTTCTGCTTCGGTCTTCTGAATGAGATCGCCGATGTAGACGATGTTGTCGTTCTTGAGGCAGTTTGCCGAACGCACAGACAATTCCAACTCGTCCACTTTCTTGAGCAGCAGCGGGTTGAATTCGAGGCCGTCGTCTTCTTCCTGGCGACCGGCCGCTTCGGGCTCGTCGAAGTTCACGAAGATGCCGAGCTGATCCTGAAGAATGCGCGCAGCGAAAGCCACGGCGTCCTCGGGGGTCACGGACCCGTCGGTTTCTATTTTCAGCGTGAGTTTGTCATAGTCGAGCACCTGACCTTCGCGGGTCGGCTGCACGTCGTAGGACACTTTTTTCACAGGCGAATAGATCGCATCCACAGGAATGAGGCCAATCGGCGCATCCTCTGGTTTGTTCTTATCGGCGGCGACGTAGCCCTTGCCGGTGTTGACGGTCAGTTCCATGAACAGATCGGCACCATCGTCGAGGTGGCAAATCACGTGGTCTTTGTTGAGAACCTCGATACCGGCGCTTTCGGAGATGTCACCGGCGGTGACAACGAGAGGACCCTTTGCGGAGATGGAAAGACGCTTTGGCCCTTCGACTTCCATGCGCAGAGCCACGCCTTTGAGGTTGAGGATCACATCGGTGACATCTTCGCGGACGCCGGCGATGGAGGAAAATTCGTGCAGAACGTTGTCGATCTGAACAGAGGTGATCGCCGCACCTTGCAGCGACGACATCAGAACGCGGCGCAATGCGTTGCCCAACGTCAGGCCGAAGCCGCGCTCGAGCGGTTCAGCGATGATGGTGGCTTGACGTGCCGGCTCGTTGCCGGGCTTCACTTCAAGCTGCTGGGGTTTAATGAGCTCGGCCCAATTCTTGTGGATCATGCAGTAGCCTCCATGCTTGTTTCTCGTCCATGTCCGTAAGCGAGAAACGTCCCGAGGGATCTAAAAACGCAAAAACGGACCGCGCACAGAATGGTGCGCGATCCATAAATAGTTCGCTGTGATTACACGCGGCGACGCTTTGGTGGGCGGCAGCCGTTGTGCGCCATTGGCGTCACGTCACGAATGGATGTGATGTTGAAGCCGGCAGCGGCGAGTGCGCGAAGCGCGGACTCACGACCAGAGCCTGCGCCCTGCACTTCGACTTCGAGGGTTTTAACGCCGTGATCCTGCGCCTTTTTACCCACGTCTTCCGCAGCCATCTGAGCGGCGTAAGGGGTGGATTTGCGCGAGCCTTTGAAGCCCATGGTGCCAGCAGACGACCAAGCGATCGCGTTGCCCTGCACGTCTGAGATCAGGATTTTGGTGTTGTTGAAGGTCGAATTCACGTGAGCAACGCCGGAGGCGATGTTCTTGGAGACCTTTTTCTTGGTCGTACGACGAGTATCGCGTGCCATTGATCAGATCTCCCTTATTTCTTCTTACCGGCAATGGCCTTTGCGGGGCCTTTGCGAGTGCGAGCGTTGGTGTGTGTACGCTGACCGCGTACGGGGAGGTTGCGACGGTGACGCAGGCCACGGTAGCAGCCGAGATCCATCAGGCGTTTGATGTTCATCTGCGTTTCGCGACGCAGGTCACCTTCTACGGTGTAGTTGGCGTCGATGTGCTCGCGGACAGCAAGAACTTCGGCGTCGGACAATTCGTTCACACGACGGGTGAGATCGATGCCTACGGCTTCGCAGATGGCTTCAGCAGAGGTGCTGCCGATACCGGTGATATAGGTGAGGGCGATTGGAACCCGCTTTGCAGTCGGGATGTTTACGCCGGCGATACGTGCCACGTGGTATTTCCTTTTCGTTGCGGTTCCGTAAGTCCAGAACCTTTTTTCACAACGTCAAACCCGCGGGTATCTCGACCTGCGGGCGTCAGCTGAATTCTATGATCATCGCGTCGGGAGCGACCCGTTTGCGAATCTTTAATCCCAGGAGGGATGATGTGCCATACGGAGGTTTTGGCGGACCGTCAAGGGCATGTCCGCCTCATCCCCTACAGCGTTGTGATTTTCGCCGCGTTCAAAAGGCGCTTGATCACGGCGGGCCAGTAGATGAAGTAGGCCAAGCCGAGCGTTACAATGGACAAAAGCAACCAGACGAGCGCGTGGCCCAAGACGTCACCAAAGGTAACCTCGACACTCACCCGCCCGATTTTCTCGCCATCGGAATCCAGAACATAGGTGCGGTTCAGGGGCGCTTTCAAAAAGTAGTAGGGCATCACGAACAGCGCCAGACCCAAGGTTACGATCGTCAACAGGATCCAGATGACCAGTTGGCCGATGGCTTCCGAGACTGAAAATTCACATTTGAATTGTTTTCCAAGCACCCTGCATACTCCTCGTACTTTAATGTCTGTTTTTAGGTGGCAAAGCGCCGTGGAGCAACGAAAAAAGGCGCCGCAGATGCGACGCCTCGTTTCAGAGTTCGGGTCGATGTCGCGGTTACGCGAGCGCCTTGGCGATGTCGGATGCAACGTCGTCGACGCCTTGCAGGCCGTCAACGGTGCGCAGATCCCCGCGGGCGTAGTAGTAGCCGATCAGGGGAGATGTCTTTTTGTAGTATTCCATCAGACGGGTTTTGAGGCTGTCCTCATTGTCGTCTGCGCGGGCCTTGCCACCTGCGGCAACCGCCTCTTTCGCGCGGTTGACGATCCGGTGGACCAACGCGCTGTCGTCCACTTCCAACTGGATCACCGCTTCGAGTTGGGCGCCGTTGCGCGACAAAAGCTCGTTGAGCGCGTCTGCTTGGCCCAGGGTGCGGGGAAAGCCGTCAAAGATGAAACCCGCGGCATTGCCCTGTTGGATTTTCTCTTCGATCAGGCCGATTACGATTTCATCCGTAACCAGTTGCCCTGCGTCCATAATTGCGGCGACTTTATTGCCCATATCGGTGCCCGACGTGCGGGCCTCCCGAAGCATGTCACCCGTTGACAGCTGCACCATGCCGCGCTCCTCCACGAGGCGTTGTGCTTGCGTCCCTTTTCCCGCGCCAGGCGGTCCAAGCAGAATAATATTCATCGTCTTGCGGTCCCTTTCTTGCTGCGCTTCCTCCCGCGCAGCTGCGACTTTTCGATCAGCCCCTCATACTGGTGGGCCAGCAGATGAGACTGGATTTGCTGAATCGTATCCATCGTAACGGAAACAACGATCAGAACCGACGTCCCCCCGAAGTAGAAGGGGATCGCGAACTGGGACCGCAGAATTTCAGGCAGCAAACAGACGGCTGCGAGGTAGGCGGACCCGAGGACGAGGACACGCGCGACGATATAGTCGAGGTGCTCTTCGGTTTTCTTCCCCGGACGGATGCCCGGAATGAAGCCGTTTTGGTTTTTCAGGTTCTGCGCGATGTCGTCGGTTTTGAACGACACGTTGGCAGTGTAGAAATAGGCGAAGAAGACGATCATCGCCGTGAAAAACAAGAAGTAGAGCGGCTGCCCCGGACCGAAGTAGGCCAGAAGTGTCGACATGACGGGACCAAGATCGCCCTGACCCGAGAAGGTCGCGATGGTGGTCGGCAACAGCAAAAGAGAGGAGGCGAAAATCGCGGGAATCACACCTGCGGGGTTCACCTTGATCGGCAGGTGGCTCGATTGCGCGTCATAGACCTTCATGCCCTGCTGACGGCGCGGGTACTGGATGTGGACCTTGCGCAACGAGCGCTCCATGAACACCACAAAGGCGATCACGGCCACGACCATAACGATCACGAACAAGATCACGAACGGCGAAATCGCTCCCGAACGGCCCGAGGCAAAGAATTGCGCCAAGGCACTGGGGATTTCGGCGACGATCCCGACGAAGATGATCAAAGAGATCCCGTTGCCGATACCGCGTTGGGTGATTTGCTCACCGAGCCACATCAGGAACATGGTGCCGCCAACGAGGGTGATGATCACACCCGCACGGAAATACCACCCCGCCTCATGCGCCAGATCACCGGCCTCAAGCGACGCGGCCAAACCGTAGGCCTGAAACAGCGCCAGAAGCACGGTGCCGTAGCGGGTGTACTGGTTGATCTTTTTGCGACCCGCGTCGCCCTCTTTCTTGAGCTGCTCAAGGGAGGGAACCATCGCCGTCAAAAGCTGTACGATGATCGATGCGGAGATATACGGCATGATCCCGAGCGCAAAGATGCCCATCCGGCCCAATGCACCGCCCGTAAACATCGACAGGATACCGCCGATACCTGCGGAGGCTTGCTCCATAAAATCACGGAGCGCGTTGCCGTCGATGCCCGGCACGGGGATATATGTGCCAAGACGATAGACGATCAACAGACCGAGGGTGAATACTATACGCTGACGAAGCTCTTTGGCCTTCCCAAGGGTGCCCCAGTTGAGGTTCGACGCCATCTGTTCTGCTGCGGATGCCATTTAGGTCTCTCTATTCACGAACAGCGCCGCCTCATCGGTTTCCCGACAGGCGGCGCTTGGAAAACTTACAAGCTGATGTAAGGGGCGAGGCCCCTCACCACAACCCTTATTCGGCTGCCGCTTCGGCCTTGACTGCTACGGTGAGCGTGCCGCCCGCCTTTTCAACAGCCTCGATCGCGGATGCGGAGGCGCCAGTGACGTTGAGCGTCAGCTTGGATTTGACGTCGCCTTTGGCGAGAACGCGGATGCCGTCAAGCTTGCGGCGCACGAGGCCGGACGCGACGAGTGCATCTTCGTTGATCTCGACTTTGGCGTCGAGTTTGCCTTCGGTCACGAATTTCTCGATGAGACCGAGGTTCACAACAGCGAATTTTTTGCGGTTCGGTTTGTTAAAGCCGCGCTTTGGAAGGCGTTGGTAGAGGGGCATCTGGCCGCCTTCGTAGCCTTTGATCGCTACACCCGAACGGGATTTCTGACCTTTGATACCACGGCCACCCATTTTACCGGTGCCGGAACCTGGACCACGACCAACGCGTTTGCGGGATTTTGTGGCGCCTGCGTTGTCACGCAATTCATGTAGCTTCATGTCGCTTCTCCTTTGCCGGAACTGCCCTCCAGCGACGGAGTGGGCAAACACGGCTTACAAATGTTGATTCTTAACGGACTGATGCCCGACTGGGGGCGTATAAACGGCGGGGGATTGCTTGGCAAGTGGGGGCGTCAATCGGAAGCAGAACTCTCCTTTTTCATTTTCAAAAAATGTCGTTTTGCTTTTGGTTTCAGTTCATCCAAATGAAATTTGAGTTCTTCTATATAGTGTTCAAACTCAGCATAGTTTTCTACTTCGTGAGTTAGCAAAATCGAGTCGCCAGTTGACTCATGTCTATGCCAACTCTTCAATTCTACGTTCAGTGCGGCCCAACCGCTCCCATACTTCCCCTCCACAACATCAAAGATATTTTGTCCTACAAACATTGATTTTTTGTCTTTACTCTTGACCATACCATGCTCCACTTCAACTTAAGTCATTCCGCAATGTTATATGGGCGGCGTAATCTGTCCAGAAAATTAATGGTTTGTAGATTGACCTGATAGACGCACTCATCCCGAGTCGCGCCTAGTCACGCTTTGAGGCCGAGGAGGCCCTCAGGGCAAAGGCTATTCCGCCGCAGACCAGTGCGCAGGCGATCACGGCTCGGGGGGTGAGGGGCTCTCCGAGCAGGGCTATGCCCGCGCCGAGTGCGATCACCGGGACCGAGAGTTGCGCCAGTGCCGCCGTGGTTGCGCCAAGTTGCGGCAACAAGCGATACCAGAGCGCATAGCCCAAACCGGACGTCAGCGCGCCCGAGACACTGGCCGTGATCACCCCCTGCATGGCAAGCGGCTCGCCGCCCACAAACGGCAGGCACAGGATCGCCGCGAGCGGCAGCGCGTAGGCGAAATTCCATGCGGTGGCGGCAAGCGGGTCGGACACGCGGGTGCCGATCAGGGAATAGATCCCCCATCCCAGTGCCGCGCCGAGCATCAGCGCGACGGCCCCAAGGGGCATCTGCACGACGCCTGTCGGCCAGACGAGGACGCACAGCCCGCCAAGCGAGATCGCCATGCCGAGCCATCGCCGCGCGGCGATGGTTTGTCCCGACCAGAAGGCCCCGAGGAACATGGTGAGTTGCACGCCGCCGAACAGCAGCAACGCGCCCACACCGGCGTCAAGCGATACATAGGCGAACGAAAACCCGACGATATAGGCGGTCAGTGCCGCAACGGTGGCGATGTTGGGCGTGGGGCGTGGGGGACGGCGGTTGCGGCCTTGCGCCCGCAGGAGGGCCAACAGGACAACCGCCCCTGAGGCGAGGCGGATCAGGGCAAACCCTGCGGGACCGATATCCCCGCCCGACAATCCGACACGGTTGAGGATCGAATTGGCGGCAAAAGCCACCATGGCGAGGGCCGTCAGGAGAAAGAGGTTCATCGGGCGGGCTCCGGTGGCAGACCGTTCAGTCGTGGGTGTCAGGCGGCCACCTTAGGGGGTGTGCGCAATGGAAACCGCCCGCTCATAGGGCGCGAGCGGGCGGGGATGTCAATCGGTATGGGGCTGCGCCCTATCCGAGTTCGCCGTCTTTATACCACGGGGCAAATCTGACTTCGGAGGCCCCGCCGACCAGTTCGGCAAAATGCGCGGGGTCCTGAGTGCCATCGTCGCGGCCACGGTAGTGATACGGGTAGACGTAGGCGGGTTTAAAGGTCGCCACCGCCTCCGCCGCCTGTTCCGCCGTCATTGTGAACGGCAGGTTCATGCACAGGAAACACAGGTCGATATCGGTCAGGGCGAGCATCTCGGGCGTGGGTTCGGTATCGCCCGAAATATAGGTCCGGAACCCGTCGATGGACAGGACATAGCCGTTGTCGCGCCCCGTGGGGTGGAAATTCATCCGGTCTTCGGTGGTGTTATGCGCGGGGATTGCGTCGATGGTGACACCGCCCCATGTGTGACTGTCGCCATTGGCCATCGCCATCGCGCCGTCTTTGAGGCTCTCGGGCAGCATATCGCGCACGGCGGGGTTAACGATCAGCGGCGCGGTGCCTTTGAGGGCGGCGAGGGTGTCGGCATTGTAGTGGTCGCCGTGTTCGTGGGTGACAAGGATGAGATCGGCGGCGGGCAGGTCGGCATAGTCCGCCGCGTCGCCCACGGGATCGACGTAGATCACCCCTGCGGGGGTTTGCATCACAAAGGAGGCATGGTGGACGGGGTGGATCGTCACGGCCCCGTCCGCAAAGCTGTCGGCCATGTGGTGTTCGGCGCGGGCGGCAAACGGCAGCACGGTGATGATCCCGCCTGCGGCAGCGTGGGTAAGAAACGAGCGGCGTGTGTGCGTCATGAGAGTGTCTCCCTGTTGTGTTATCCGCAAAATATAGGGCGCGGGGACGCGGGAGCAAATCAAGTTCGGGTGAGAGCGGCGTGGGTCAGATGCAAAACGCCCCGCCGGTGAGGGCGAGGCGTTCAAGTCCGTCGACAGGGAGGGTGGTCGTCGCGGTCGATCAGCGGTTGGACGCGAGGGTGCGCGACAGGGTTTCGATCTGGCCACGGGCCAAGCCGATGTCATTCAACATCTGATCGTCAAGACGTGCCAACGCGCGATATGTGACGCGATAGGCCGACCAACGGCGCAGCGGAGCCAACACGGCGTCCAAAAGAACGCGGGAGGGTGATTGACCGAACGCAACGGCCCGTGAGGAGGAAATAAACGCCATTGTGAGCGGTCCTATACATGATGCTTTCGTGCAGGAGTTGCACGGATTGCGCTCATCTAGAGAGAACCGTTGCGTTTGACTTCCCCCTATTTGGGACTAGCCGATATGCAAATCCTGCACAAATAACGGGCGGTTTGGAAACTCGCTAATTGTGGGGAGGGCCGCAGGCCGGACACCGTGGGCACGCGGGACTGAAACGCGCGATCAGAGGGGGGGCGATTGGCACCGTCAGACAGCTGCGGGAACGGCACGTGCGGGCGGACAAACGCAAAACGCCCCGCGGCAGGACCACGGGGCGTTGTAGAGGTATATGCGTTAAGACTTAGCCGCGCTCTTCGATGATCGTGACGAGGTGGGGAATGGAATCCACCATGCCGCGTACGGAAGGTGTATCTTCCAATTCGCGGGTCTTGTGCATTTTGTTGAGGCCGAGACCCACAAGTGTCGCACGCTGTTTGGCGGGGCGACGAATCGGGGAACCGATCTGTTTTACAACGATAGTTTTAGCCATGTGTCCGTCTCCTTACGCTTCAGCGGTTTCAGCAACCGGAGCATCATCCTTGCGGAGGATTTCGGCGACTTTTTTGCCACGACGCTGAGCCACGGAACGGGGGGAGGCTTCTTTACGAAGGCCGTCCAACGTCGCGCGGATCATGTTGTAGGGGTTCTGGGACCCGGTGGATTTCGCAACAACGTCCTGAATGCCGAGCATTTCGAACACGGCGCGCATTGGACCACCGGCGATGATACCGGTACCCTGTGGGGCGGTCCGCATCACAACGCGACCGGCGCCGTGGCGACCTTCCATGTCGTGGTGCAATGTGCGGCCCTCTTTGAGCGCAACGCGGATCATCTGGCGCTTGGCTTGCTCGGTGGCTTTGCGAATGGCCTCGGGGACCTCTTTCGCTTTACCTTTACCAAAGCCAACGCGGCCTTTTTGGTCGCCAACAACGACGAGTGCGGCGAAGCCGAAACGCTTACCACCCTTCACGGTTTTGGAAACGCGGTTGATCGCGACCAGGCGATCAGCAAATTCTGGTGTTTCTTCACGATCGCGGCGTGGGCCACGACGGTTTTCACGTTCTGCCATAGAACTATCCTTTTAAGGTGGCGCATTGCGCGCCGCTAATCTCGATCGCAGTGACGGGCGCAACTGGCGCGCCCGACCTGGATCATCGGGGGGACGAAACCCCGTCCCCCACATGTGCTTTAGAACTTCAAGCCACCTTCACGGGCCGCTTCGGCCAAGGCCTTCACTTTACCGTGGAAGAGAAAACCGCCGCGGTCGAAGTAACATACTTCGTGGCCGGCTTTCTTGGCGCGCTCTGCCAGTGCTGCGCCAACTTTGGCAGCAGCGGCGACATTGTTCGTTCCGACCACGCCGAGATCTTTCTCGAGCGAGGATGCGGACGCGAGGGTTACACCCTGAACGTCGTCGATCAGCTGGGCGCTGATGTTCTTGTTGGAGCGATGGATCGACAAGCGGAGCTTGCCGACATTGCTCTTGCGAAGTTTGTTCCGGACGCGCAGGCGGCGCTTCAAGAACAGGTCTCTTTTGCTGTTTGCCATTTTGAGCGTCCTTACTTCTTCTTACCTTCTTTGCGGAAGATGTACTCGTCTTTGTACTTGATACCTTTGCCTTTATAGGGCTCGGGCTTGCGCCATTCACGGATGTTTGCCGCGACTTGGCCGACGAGTTGTGCGTCAGCACCTTCCACAACGATTTCAGTCTGTTTCGGGGCGGTAACGGTTACACCGTCAGGCACCTCGAAGTTGACCTCGTGCGAGTAACCGAGAGACAATTTCAGGGTGTTGCCCTGCATTGCCGCACGATAACCAACACCGTTGATTTCGAGTTCTTTTTTGAAGCCGTCAGACACACCGGTCACCAAGTTGGCGATGACTGTGCGCGACATGCCCCACTGCTGACGAGCACGTTTGGAGCTGCCACGGGGTGTGACAGTAATAACGTTATCGCCGAGCGTCAGGGTGACGTCATCAGTTGCGGTGAAGGAAAGGGTTCCTTTGGAACCTTTAACTTCGATGGTCTGGCCGGAGACAGTAGCGGTTACGCCACTGGGCAGGTCGACCGGTTTTTTACCAATACGAGACATTGCGCGCTCCTTAGAAGACCGTGCAAAGCACTTCGCCGCCAACATTGTTGGCACGAGCGTTTGCGTCCGACATCACACCCTTGGGGGTGGAGACAATCGACACACCGAGGCCCTGACGGACCGTTGGGATGTCTTTAACACCGAGGTATACGCGACGGCCGGGCGTGGAAACACGCTTCAGCTCACGAATAACAGGGGTGCCTTCGTAGTACTTGAGGCTGATTTCGAGGGTCGCGTGACCGTTGACATCAGTGCCACCTTCGTAACCGCGGATGTAGCCCTCATCGAGCAGCACATCGAGGACCCATGCACGCAGCTTGGACGCTGGTGTAGAGACCACGGATTTGCCGCGCATTTGAGAGTTGCGGATGCGGGTAAGCATATCGCCGATAGGATCGTTCATAATATCTCTCCCTTACCAGCTCGATTTCACCATACCGGGGATCTGGCCATTCGAGCCCAGTTCCCGCAGCATGATCCGGCTGACCTTGAGCTTACGGTAGTAAGCGTGAGGACGGCCCGTCAACTGACAGCGGTTATGCAAACGGGTAGCCGAGCTGTTGCGCGGCAGGTCTGCAAGCTTCAGGGAGGCGCGGAAACGCTCTTCCATCGGCTTCTCTTGATCATAGATGATCTCTTTGAGAGCGGCACGTTTGGCAGCATATTTTGCCACCAATTTCTCGCGCTTGACCTCTCGTGCGATCATGGATTTCTTAGCCATGTGTCTAAACTCCTCGCGCGATTAGCTGTTGAAGGGCATGTTGAACGCGGTCAACAGGCTCTTGGCTTCAGCGTCGGTTTTCGCCGTGGTGGCGATTACAACGTCCATACCCCAAACTTCGTCGACTTTGTCGAAGTTGATTTCGGGGAACACGATGTGCTCCTTGATGCCCATGGCGTAGTTGCCACGGCCGTCAAAGGATTTGCCGGATACGCCGCGGAAGTCGCGGATACGAGGCATAGCAATCGTGATCAGACGATCGAGGAATTCATACATACGGTCGCCACGCAGGGTGACTTTCGTACCAAGAGGCATGTCTTCACGAACGCGGAAACCAGCGATGGATTTCTTGGCGATTGTGGTGAGTGCCTTTTGACCGGCGATGGCGGTGAGATCTTCCTGAGCGGATTTCGCTTTTTTGGAATCACGCACAGCTTCAGCGCCGCAACCGATGTTGAGAACGATTTTGTCCAGACGCGGGATCATCATATCGTTTTTGTAGCCGAACTCTTCTTTGAGCGTGGCACGAATGGTGTCCTTGTAGAGCGACTTGAGACGCGGGGTGTAGGTGTCAGCGTCGAGCATCAGATTACGTCCCCTGTCGTTTTGGCGAAGCGCACTTTTTTCTCGTCTTCGAATTTGAAGCCGACGCGCGTTGCTTTGCCGTTTTTGTCAAGAAGTGCGAGGTTCGACAGGTCGATGGGCATAGCGACCGGCTGACGGCCCCCGTTTTCACCTTGTGTCGGTTTCGCGTGGCGGATGGCGACGTTTACGCCTTCCACAATGGCTTTGCCTTTGGAGGGGTTGATGGACGCGATTTCGCCCTTTTTACCCTTGTCCTTACCGGCAAGTACGACGACTTTATCGCCTTTACGGAGTTTAGCAGCCATTACAGCACCTCCGGAGCAAGCGAGATGATCTTCATAAAGTTTTTGGCGCGAAGCTCGCGAACAACCGGTCCAAAGATACGTGTACCTACGGGCTCGTTGTTGTTGTTGAGGATCACGGCAGCGTTGCGATCGAAACGGATCGCTGTGCCATCATCACGACGAACTTCTTTGGCTGTGCGAACGACGACGGCTTTACGCACGTCCCCTTTTTTCACACGGCCGCGCGGAATGGCTTCTTTCACCGAAACGACGATGATGTCACCCACGGACGCATAACGACGGTGCGAACCGCCGAGGACCTTGATGCACTGAACACGGCGAGCGCCGCTGTTGTCAGCTACATCCAGATTGGTCTGCATCTGGATCATTTAGTTTCTCCCGACCTATGAGGTGGCCTGCAGCGGCCAAGTTCCCCAGGGTTTCGATTAAGCTGGGAGGAAGCCCGTTCAAACTGAATTAAACGAGAACTTCCCAGCGCTTGGTTTTCGACTTTGGCGCACATTCCTGAATACGGACGGCATCACCAACGTTGAACTGGTTCGTTTCGTCGTGAGCCCGGTATTTTTTGGACTTACGGATGGTCTTTTTGAGAACCGGGTGCTTGAAGCGACGCTCCACAGACACGGTTACAGTTTGTTCGTTCTGGTTCGAGGTTACGACCCCGGAAAGAATACGCTTAGGCATAGGTGTCGCTCCTTATTCAGCCGCTGCTGCGGCTTTTTCGTTCAGAATAGTTTTCACAAGCGCGGCCGAACGGCGGGCTTTGCGAATCTGAGCGGTGTTTTCGAGCTGACCCGTGGCCTGCTGGAAGCGCAGGTTAAAGGATTCTTTCTTCAGGTTTGCCAATTCTTCGCGGAGCTGATCCGGCGTTTTGGCACGCATTTCTTGGGCGTTCATGTTCGCCTCTCCTTCGTTCCTAGTGGCACTGGTAGGCGCCCGTTTCGGGGTAACCATCGGCCCAGTGGGTTATGTCAAAGCACACGACTCCCCTGACGGGGAATCTGCGCGATGCCGCTCTATAGGGGATGCAATCACGCGGGGCAAGCGAAAGCTTAGGATTTATTGGGGTGCGGAGCCGTTCAGGACAGGACGCGCCCCGCACGCCCCCTCACCCGAACACGCGATCCTGAAACCAAAGGATCGACGGGTAGGCACAGATCCAGATCCAGAAGAAGCGGTTGAGGCCAAAGAACAGCGCATTGGACAGATGAAAACACGCCGCCACCAAAAGCCCCGCCATGAGGGCAAGCGGATGGAGCAAGGTGAGCGGAAAGGCCAGTTCGAACCCCATGACGCCCCATGACATCCCCCACAGCACGCGCGGGCGACCGGCCCATTCGCGCAGCCGCTCCGACACGGGATAGGCCGAAAAGCGGAACACATCGGTCAGCGCCGCGCCGGAGCGCCATTCGGGCCGGATCACCTTGACATAGCCCGACACGAAATAGGACAGGGTCAGTTGCGCCGCGAGATAGGCCATGGCCAGTTCGCGGGTTCGATCGGTGGGCGCAAGGTGGTAGGCGCCAAGACAGGCAATGATCAGCAGCGTCATTTTGGATGATCCGCCATTATACGGCCCCTGAAACCGGTGCAGCATCCCCAGTTCAACGGCAAAGAGCGCCCCGATGGCCAGTCCCGCGCTGCCGCCCAAAAGCAAGCCAAGCGCGATCAGGACGCGGGTGCCAAAGATCAGACGCTCTGTACCCGCACGGGTCATGTGTTCGGCACTTTGTTGAATGATGGCAAGGGACAGCAACACCTCGGTGAGGCGCACGGTGTCGGCCAGCGACAGGGCCATACTCACGGGCGGGCCTCATTGCGGCCGGCCGCCTGACGCAGACGGGAGAGCGGCACAGGGTCGCTTTCATATTCGATGGTTTTGACAATCTGTGCGCCCTCTTTGTCGAGAAAGGCGATGCGAAATTGCAGCGCCCCACCGGCCTGCGGCGCCACTTCCGCCGCGATCAGCGCATTGAGGCGGTCCACACTATGGGCCGAGGGCGCGATGATCAGGCGCTCGGAGAGCGACACCATGTACAGCGCCTCGTTCCACCGCGGGTTCCACACCATGCGGCGCAACTGGCGCACAAACGGGATGCGGGCAGGGCGTGGGCGGGCCTCTTGCCACGGTCCCCACTGCGTCCCACACGGCGTCCCCTGCCCCAATCGGTACTCGACACGCGGCGAGGCCTCGACCGTTTTGAAGAAGCGCCACGAGGGTATCAACGCGGGCAACAGGAGAGAGATCAATCGAAGCAAATGCGCGGTCCGCCGTTGAATGGGTCATGCGTGGGTCGTGCGTAGATCGGTGGGGCAAAAGAATGCCGAATGATTGCGAGACTAGGTGATTGTGCTTAAGACATTCTTGTCACGCGGCGGCGACCTTTGGTTGTCCACGCATCATTCCGAGGGAAATCCCATGTCCGATATCGAAAGCCTCTTCGTCACCCGCCTGTACAAAGCCCGCCTCAACGAGGTCGGCGCGAACATCAGCGAGGAGGAGCTGTTCGACAGCTGCTATTCCATCGCGGAGGACGACGAGGCGGGTCAACAGTGGTGCGAGGAAAACAACTATCCCGGCTATACCTCCTATGCCTCGCTCACCGACCTGCCGTGGCGCTTTCCGGTGTTCAAGGACATGGTGGAGGCGCTCGACAAACACGTCGCGGCCTTTGCGCAGGATTTGCAGTTCAACCTCGATGATCGCAAACTCGTCCTCGAAGATCTGTGGATCAACATCCTGCCCGAGGGGGCCTACCATTCCGCCCATATCCATCCGCATTCGGTTATTTCGGGGACAACCTATGTGGCGATGCCCGAAGGCGCATCGGCGCTCCGCCTCGAAGATCCGCGCCACTCGCGCATGATGGCCGCCCCGCCCCGTCTCAAAGACGCACGGCGCGAGATGCAGAACTTCATCTACCTGAAACCAGAGGTCGGTGACCTGATGCTCTGGGAAAGCTGGCTGCGCCACGAGGTGGTGATGAACGCAAGCGAGTTCGATCGGGTATCGGTGAGTTTCAATTATCGGTGGGGTGAGTAACGGTTCGCGCCCCTGGGCGCGGCAAACGCTCTGGGAGGGCGTTTGAGTTACGAACGGGCGGAGCCCTGAGTGGCTATCGCTCCGGGGGAGCGATTGCGATGATCCCGGGCGGAGCCCTTGGACGTCATCGACGTATGGGGAAAATTGAACGAGGGCCTGAATTTTGGAACGGCGTTATATCCAAACGTGGGGTCATTTGCTCCATGCTCGACGATCAATTCCATCTCCATTCGTCCGACCTCAACCTTGTCAGAACTTTCGAATAGAATTTCGCGCCGAATGGTGACGTCGGCCAGTTGGTCTTTGGTGAAGTCACGTTCAACTCTCGCGTAATTCCACGTCCCGAAATAACGGATCGTATGGCCGTCTGTACCGACGTCTTTCCCGATGTAAATCTTCCCGTTTGGGAACGTGATTTTGTAGACAACATATTGAAACTTTTTACCCATGGGGCGAATGAAACAAGCCTTACTCAAACGGTCAACGAAAAACCCCCGCCGATTGCTCGGCGGGGGTTTCTTATTTGTAGACCTTGGTGCGCTCTCGTCGCTTTTGCTTGCAAAAGCAACTGCGCGCACGGCTGACCCTTCGCTTGCGCGAAGCGCAGCTTACCAGTCTTCGCGGACCACGGTGCGGGTTTTGATCGGAAGTTTCATTGCGGCGAGGCGAAGAGCTTCGCGCGCGATGTCGTCCGATACACCGTCGATTTCGAACATGACGCGGCCTGGTTTGACCTTACATGCCCAATAATCCACGGACCCTTTACCTTTACCCATACGAACCTCGGTGGGTTTCGATGTCACGGGCAGGTCCGGAAAGATGCGGATCCAAACACGGCCTTGACGCTTCATGTGACGCGTCATGGCACGACGTGCAGCTTCGATCTGGCGTGCGGTGACACGCTCAGGCTGCATGGCTTTGAGGCCATACGTCCCGAAGTTCAGATCAGAACCGCCTTTGGCCTCACCGTGGATACGGCCTTTGTGGGCTTTGCGGAATTTAGTACGCTTTGGCTGAAGCATGGCTCAGGTCTCCTTAGCGACGGCCGCGGTCGCCGCGAGGCGCCGGACCAGCTTGGGCTTCTTCAGCGCGACGGTCACGAGCCTGAGGGTCGTGTTCCATAATCTCGCCTTTGAAGATCCAGGTTTTAATACCAATGATGCCGTAAGCCGTTTTTGCTTCATACGGTGCATAGTCGATGTCTGCACGCAATGTGTGAAGCGGAACGCGACCTTCGCGGTACCATTCGGTACGCGCGATTTCAGCACCGCCGAGACGACCCGCAACGTTCACTTTGATGCCGAGGGCACCCATGCGCATTGCGTTTTGTACGGCGCGTTTCATGGCACGGCGGAAGGACACGCGACGCTCGAGCTGCTGTGCGATGCTCTCGGAAACGAGGGCAGCGTCCAACTCGGGCTTGCGCACTTCAACGATGTTGAGGTGCAGTTCGCTGTCTGTCATCGCGGCGATTTTCTTGCGCAGGGTTTCGATGTCTGCGCCTTTCTTGCCAATGATGACACCGGGGCGTGCGGTGTGGATCGTAACGCGGCACTTTTTGTGCGGACGCTCGATGATCACACGGCTGACGCCGGCTTGCTGGCATTCTTCCTTGACGAACGCACGGATTTTCAGGTCTTCAAGAAGAAGATCACCGTAGTCCTTGGTGTCGGCGTACCAGCGGCTGTCCCAGGTGCGGTTGACCTGGAGACGCATGCCAATCGGGTTGACCTTATGACCCATTAGTTTTGCTCCTCAACTTGACGCACCTTGATGGTGATTTCAGCGAACGGCTTCATGATCTTGCCGAAACGGCCACGAGCGCGCGGACGACCGCGTTTCATGGTCAGGTTCTTACCAACCCAAGCTTCGGCAACGATGAGTTCATCGACGTCGAGGTTGTGGTTGTTTTCGGCGTTAGCGATAGCGGACTGAAGGCATTTCTTCACGTCTGCTGCGATACGCTTGTTGGAGAAAGTCAGGTCCGTAAGGGCCTTGTCAACTTTCTTGCCACGGATCATCTGAGCCACGAGGTTCAGTTTCTGCGGGGAAACGCGAAGCATGCGGGTTTTCGCCATTGCTTCGTTGTCTGCCACGCGGCGGGGATTCTTATCCTTGCTCATGGCTTACTTCCGTTTCGCTTTTTTGTCTGCGGCGTGACCGTAGTAAGTCCGTGTGGGTGCATACTCACCGAACTTCTGACCGATCATGTCCTCAGAGACATTGACGGGAATGTGCTTGCGGCCGTTGTACACACCAAAGGTGAGACCAACAAACTGCGGCAGGATGGTTGAGCGGCGCGACCAGATCTTGATGACCTCGTTGCGGCCCGACTCGCGGGATTTTTCAGCCTTCTTGAGGACATAAGAGTCCACAAACGGGCCTTTCCATACAGAGCGTGCCATATTTTAGCGACCCTTCTTCTTAGCGTGACGCGAGCGGATAATAAGCTTGCTGGACGCTTTTTTCTTATTGCGCGTTTTTGCGCCTTTGGTCGGCTTACCCCATGGCGTCACCGGGTGACGACCACCAGACGTACGACCCTCACCACCACCGTGTGGGTGATCGACGGGGTTCATAACCACACCACGGACCGATGGACGCACGCCTTTGTGGCGGATACGACCGGCTTTACCGAAGTTCTGGTTGGAGTTGTCGGGGTTGGACACGGCACCAACGGTGGCCATGCATTCCTGACGGACCATACGCAGTTCGCCCGAAGAGAGGCGGATCTGGGCGTAGCCACCATCACGACCAACAAACTGGGCGTAGGTGCCGGCGGCACGTGCAATCTGGCCACCTTTGCCGGCTTTAAGCTCGACGTTGTGGACGATTGTACCGATGGGCAGACCGGAGAAGGGCATTGCGTTGCCCGGTTTCACGTCGGCTTTTGCAGATGCGATGACTTTATCGCCTACAGCCAGACGCTGCGGAGCAAGGATGTATGCCTGCTCGCCGTCTTCGTATTTCACAAGCGCGATGAACGCGGTGCGGTTCGGGTCATATTCGATACGCTCTACGGTAGCGGATACGTCAAACTTGTTGCGTTTGAAATCTACGATACGATAGAGACGTTTTGCCCCGCCGCCTCGGCGGCGTGATGTGATCCGTCCGGTATTGTTCCGACCGCCCGACTTCGTCAAACCCTCAGTAAGGGATTTGACGGGGCGACCTTTCCAAAGCTCCGAACGGTCGATCAGAACCAACCCACGTTGGCCAGGCGTCGTCGGCTTATACGACTTGAGTGCCATTCTTTCTGTCTTCCGTTTTGAGCAGACGATGCCAAATTGCGGCCCGCCTGATGTTTAGCCCCCCGAAGGTGGCCATATTATAGGCCCCCGAAGGTGCCCGAATTCACAATAGTAATGGGCCCCAGACGAATCTGAGGCCACGAACCATCCGCGCGATGTAGCAGGGGTGGGTTGGGGTGGCAAGGGGAAGTTGGCGTTTAGATGGGCGACAGCGCAAGCCACACACAGGATGGGCATGTGGCCCCTACCCTCACGGCGCGCACAGTTCACAAGCGGGCTGGCGCACAGTTGGCCAGCTTCGCTTTGATTTCGGGCGGAAATAGGTCTCTATTTCATTCCAATAGGCTGAAAGTGAATTTCAATGGAAGAAAAGATCATCAATCAACGCATCCGAATGATGAGCGCATTGGGAGACCTATCCCTTGCCCGTAGCGGAATGGTCTTCCTTGCGGAGGCGCATGAAGATGTACATTACGATTTCGAAGACTTACGGCGCTTCAGGTGCTTTGAACACGCCGCCATTATCTCGTATTGCCGCCCCTTCACAGCAAAGGGGAAGTTTCCCAAACTTGGGCTAAAACAGTGCGGTATCAATCTATCCGAAAAGGAAAACGAACTTCACCGTCGAGTTTTACGGATGCGGGACAAAATGGTTGCCCATAGTGATGAGGAATTTATGAACTTTACCTCAATGATACTTCCCATTGACGTATCCCAGAGCGACTTACGGGTACCCATAGTCAGACACGATGAGGGAATCTACTTTAGCAAGTACATGGATCAAATCGAATTTCGGGAGTTAATCACCACAATTGAATTTGGCGTATACCGCAAGCTGTTGGAAACGGCACACAAGGAACCCGAAAAACTGAATTTAGTGAAGCGCGGTTCGGCCCACTAAAAAGCCCCCCGTCTCGCGACGAGGGGCTTTTCAATTTTGTACGGGACTAAGGTTTGACCTTAGAGACCTGTCGAGACGTCGATAGAATTGCCGTCTTCGAGCGTCACGTAGGCTTTTTTAACGTCCTTACGTTTGCCGGCTGTGCCGCGAAAACGCTTGGTTTTACCTTTGGTGATCGCCGTGTTGACCGCTTTGACCTTCACACCGAAGAGCGTTTCAACAGCTTCTTTGATCTGGGGCTTGTTGGCGTCGATAGCGACTTCGAAAACAACAGCACCATGCTCGGAAGCCATTGTGGCTTTCTCGGTGATGATCGGCTTGCGGATCACGTCGTAGAGTTCTGCTTTGTTGGTCATTTCAAACGAGCCTCCAGAGCTTCGATACCGGAACGCGTGATGACAAGCGTGTCACGTTTCAGGATGTCATAAACGTTAGCGCCCATGGTTGGCAAAACGTCGATGCCGACGATGTTCGCAGCCGCAGCTTTGAAATTCGCGTCAACTTCGGCGCCGTCAATCACGAGAACGCGCTTCCAACCCTGTTCCTTGATCGCTTTGGCCAGCAATGCGGTTTTGGCGCCTGCGAGTTTCGCATCTTCCAGAACCACGAGATTGCCAGTTGCGGCTTTCGCGGAGAGCGCGTGCTTGAGACCGAGCTTACGGAATTTCTTCGTAAGATCGTGACCGTGCGAACGCGGTGTCGGGCCTTTGTAGATACCACCTTTACGGAAGATCGGCGCCTTGCGGGACCCGTGACGTGCGCCACCGGTGCCTTTTTGGCGATAGATCTTTTTGGTGGAATAGGACACTTCCGAGCGGGTCTTTACCTTGTGGGTGCCGGCCTGCGCGTTGTTGCGCTGCCAACGGACCACACGGTGCAGAATGTCGGCGCGTGGCTCAAGACCGAAGAGTGCTTCGTCGAGATCCAGAGTGCCGGCTTTGCCGCCGTCCAGTTTGATTACGTCAAGTTTCATGCTTCACCTCCTTCAACCGGAGCATCTGCGGCGGGAGCCTCAGTTACAGCGGCAGCGGCAGCAGATTTCAGACCGGCGGGAAGCGGCGCGTTCTCGGGGAACGGCTTTTTCACGGCGTCTTTAACGGTGACCCAGCCACCTTTGGAGCCGGGAACGGCGCCTTTGACCATGATCAGGCCACGGTCGGCGTCGGTACGGACAACCTGAAGGTTCTGCGTGGTGACACGAACGGCGCCCATGTGGCCCGCCATTTTCTTGCCTTTGAAAACTTTGCCCGGATCCTGACACTGACCGGTGGAGCCGTGCGAACGGTGGGAGATGGACACACCGTGGGTAGCGCGAAGGCCCCCAAAGTTGTGACGCTTCATCGCACCGGCAAAGCCTTTACCGATCGACGTGCCGGACACGTCGACAAACTGACCGTCAAAGTAGTGCTCGGCGGAGATCTCTTCGCCAACGGCGATGAGGTTTGCCTCGTCTACGCGGAATTCTGCAACCTTGCGCTTGGGCGCAACATTCGCAGCGGCAAAGTGGCCGCGCATAGCTTTGGAGGTCCGCTTTGCTTTAGCGGAACCTGCACCGAGCTGAACGGCAACGTAGCCGTCTTTCTCTGTGGTCCGCTGAGCAACAACCTGAAGGTTTTCGAGTTGGAGAACGGTCACAGGGATCTGTTTGCCGTCTTCCATGAAGAGACGGGTCATGCCCACCTTCTTCGCGATTACACCAGAGCGCAACATATCTGATTGCCCCCCTTAGACTTTGATTTCGACGTCAACGCCGGCAGCAAGATCGAGCTTCATCAGCGCGTCCACAGTCTGCGGTGTTGGGTCTACGATGTCGAGCAGACGCTTGTGCGTACGGATCTCGAACTGATCGCGGGATTTTTTGTCAACGTGAGGACCACGGAGAACCGTGAACTTCTCGATTTTGTTTGGAAGTGGGATCGGGCCACGAACCTGAGCGCCTGTGCGCTTGGCCGTATTGACGATTTCCTGTGTCGACGCATCGAGGACGCGGAAATCGAATGCCTTCAACCGAATACGGATGTTCTGGCTTTGCATTGCAATGCCTTTCGTAGGCTTATTGAGATTGAGAGGTCGAGGCGCTTCATTGCACCCCCACATCGAACCTTATGGAGTGAGAGCGAATCCCTCTCCGAGCGTGCGCCAAAGGGCGAACTAGCGCCCAATACAGGGGTGAACGCATCGTGGCAACATAAAACCTGCGTTAATACCGATTACATGGGAAAACCGGCCACGCGCCGGTGCAAACATGCCGCCATTCTAAAGCCGACAGCCCGCTACGCCGCAGACAAAAAGGGCGCTCTTGGGAGCGCCCTTTTCAATTCGATTGTCAGCAGAGCCGACTATTCGACGTACTCAATCACCTTCGACACACGCTTGGTGGTGCGTCTCGGGCTGATTGATTACTCAATCACCTTCGACACAACGCCGGAGCCAACAGTGCGGCCACCTTCGCGGATGGCGAAGCGCAGGCCTTCTTCCATGGC